>WGNK01000019.1 GCA_016124535.1 Azospirillum sp. | reverse complement strand
CCGCACCAAGGCCAACCAGCTCGACACCCTGCTGCCCTGGACCTGGCGCCCGAACGCCGAACCCGTCGCCGCCCGCCAAGCTGCCTGACCACCCCCGCTCAAACTCCGCACGCGCGCGACCATCCTCGCCGATCCCCACCCGCCCGCAAAGGTGGGGGCGCGGCATCGCTTACGGCTCTGGCGCACCGAAACCTGGTGGAAATATACCATCGCACTGGTGACAAAGCCCTCGAACGCGGCCGTGAGTTCGCCTCCGGAGACTTCGTCGCATCCGGACCCGGCTGCCGATGGCGAGCCTTCTGAGCCATCGGGTGGACCCCAAGCGGCCCCTCCGGAAGCGATGGAATCCGATCGAAGGGGATAATCGTTCCGCCAGCTACCGCCGCCGCCAGCTACCGCCAAAGTCCAACCGCTTCCCTGCCAGCAGAGGGCCGGCGGCTCACATGCCCTTCAGCTGGTTGAGGCTGGCAGCGGCGAGGTGGCCAAGGGTTACGGCGATCAGGCACAGGACCACCGACAGCACGATGTTGCCGCCCGCACGCAGCATGTCGCCGTCACGTACCAGGTTGAGCGTTTGCAGGCTGAACGACGAAAAGGTCGTGAAGCCGCCGCAAAACCCCAGCATGACGAACTGCCGGGCGGCGCTGCCGACGAACAGCCGGCCATCGGGCGCGGTCAGAGTGGCAAAAAACCCGATGATGAACGAGCCGAGGATGTTGACCGCGATGGTGCCCCAGGGAAAGGTTTCGCCGACCTGGTGGGCGACCACACCCGACGCCCAGTACCGTCCCATGCTGCCCAGCGCTCCTCCCAGCGCGATCCACAGGTAAGCCTGCATCCTCGCGGGCCCCTAACGCGTCGCCACCGCGGCATGCTCGGCCGCCATCGCCGGGCAGCCCTCGTGCAGGTAGCGCCCATACAGCTCGCGCTGAATATGATAGGGATCGTGGCTGGTCCGCTCGGGCAGATCGCCGGCGAAACGCAGGCTGGCCGCCGAGGCGCTGAGATCGACCACCAGATCGGCGGTGGCGAGCAGGGTCGAGATCATCGCCAGGGCATACCACTCCACCGTGAAGAAGCCGGTGATCAGGCCCGCGCTGGTGGCGTTGGTCGGGCCGATCAGCGGCAGCACCAGATAGGGGCCGGTCGGTACCCCGGCGGTGCACAGCGCCTCGCCGAACTCGACCTGGCGGCGCTCGACCCCCCAGGCCGACGCGGCATCCCACAACCCGGCCAGGCCAAAGGTGCTGTTGATCACGAAGCGCCGGCCCGATTCAGAGGCGCCGTGATAGTCGCCGACGAACAGGTTGGTGACGATGAATTCCGGCTCGGTCAAGTTGCCGTAAATGTTGCTGCCGGCCTGGCGCACCGGATGTGGCACCCAGGTTTCCAGAAAGGTCGCGGCCGGGTCGATGACGTACTGGACCGCCAGGGAATTGAGCGCGAACATCTGGCGGTTGAACGGCTCCCACGGGTCCTCGCCGCCGGCCCACGCCGGTCCCGCCGTCAGCAGCGCCGCCAAGGCGGCGACCAGTGCCCGTATTCTGATCATTGTCGGCAATTCCTTGACCGGGGATCCCGGGGGACCGCGGCCGTCCGCTCAACCCTTCAGCATGTTGCGGGTTCCAGCCGGGAGTTTGACGGTCAGCCCGTCGAGTTCTTCGGTGATAATCAGTTGACAGCCCAGGCGCGACGTCTTGGTCAGGGCGAAGGCGAGGTCCAGCATGTCCTCCTCGTCCTCGGTTGCGTCGGGCAACAGATCGTACCATTCCGGGGCGACGATCACGTGGCAGGTCGAGCAGGCCAGCGAGCCCTCGCACGCCCCTTCCAGCTCGATGCCGTTGCGATGGGCGAGTTCCAGCACGGAAAGACCCAGCGGGGCCTCGACCTCGCGGCGCGTACCGTCGGTTTCGATAAAGGTCATTTTGGGCATTAATCAACGACTCCGTCGAGCTTGACGTTGTTTGGTCCGCCGGTCCAGGAAGGGCCTGGAGCTGTGGAGGCGCTCCGGCGGGTCCGCGCCTCGAACGCGATTTCTTCAAGGCTTTCGAGCCGGCCCAGGCAGGTGGCGGCGGCCTGGTAGCGCTCGGCGCGGAAAGCCGCAGCCATCTCGCAGATGCAGGACTCGACTTCGTGCGCCGCCTGGTTGGCCACGCGGTCGATCGCCGCCGGATCCTGTGCCCGGCCCAGCGCCAGGCGCAAGGCTGGCAATTCGATCGGGGCGCTGCCGGCCTGCGCGGCAACCACCTCGGGCAGGTCGATGCCGAGCAGGCCCAGCAGATAGCGGGCACGGCGGATCGGGTCCCGCAGGATGTCGTAAGCCTCCTGGGAGATTTCCAATTGCTGCCGCGCCTTGGTTTGTTCCCCGATGCCCTTGGCGACGAAGCGCAACGGATCAAGTGCCCGCTGCAGTCGGTCGTAGTGGCGATGCAGCAGGTCCAGATCGATGTCGAAGCGGCGGTCCTGGCCCAGCCGGGTGAAGTGGTCGAGGTCGCGATTCGCCTGCACCGCCCCGCAATGATGGCAGAACAGCGCTTGCACCACGACCGGACCCCGGCACAGCCAGCACGACAGCATGTCGCCGTCAATTGCGGTGGCGCGCCGCAGGCCGGCGCCGGAAGGCGGCTCAGTCATCGATTCCGGTCCCAATTCGCGAGCCGCGGTTTGGAGTGGGGCGCGGCCCTCCGGCTCAAGGGCGCGTCATACAGGCAAGGCGTCGTCAAGGCAATGCCACAACGCCAGAGGTCCGACCACGGCGCCGGCGTCAATGGGCATTTTGTCTCAAGGCTGCCGGCTCGTCCGATCCCAGGCGCCACCGCGATCACGCCGCCGCGGCGCGGACGCGAAAACGCCGATATAGCGTCTGCCAAGCCTCGATACAGCGATCGATATCGTCCTGACTGCTGGCCCAGCCCAGGCTGATCCGGATGGCGCCAGCCGCGGTCCTGGGGTCGATTCCCATCGCCGCCAGGACATGGGACGGCTGGACTTTGCCGCTTGAGCACGCAGCGCCGGCGCCGATCGCGACTCCGGCCAGGTCGAGTGCCATCACCTGGGTTTCTCCGGCCAGCCCGGCCAAGGCCAGGCACGAGGTATTGGCCAGCCGCGGCGCCTTGGCACCAAGCACCGCCAAATCCGGGGCCAGGCGGGTCAGGCTTTGTTCCAGGTCATCGCGCAGTGCTGCCAGCCGCGCCATATCGCAAAGCTCACGCGCGGCCAGGTCGGCGGCGGCGCCAAAGCCGACGATGCCGGCGACATTCTCGGTTCCGGCGCGTCGCCGCCGCTCCTGGCCGCCACCCTTGAGGAGCGCGGCCGGTGCGATCCCGTCGGCGACGATCAGCGCCCCGACGCCTTGCGGTCCGCCCAGCTTGTGGGCCGACAGCGAGAGGAGGTCCACTCCCAGGGCGTCGCGCGCGATCGCCAGCCGCCCGGCCGCCTGCACGGCGTCGCAATGGACCAGCGCGCCCCGGCGATGCGCGATCCGGGCGACCTCGGCGATTGGCTGGATTACGCCGGTCTCATTGTTCGCCAGCATCACCGAAACCAGGGTCGGCCGACCACCAGCGGGCGCCGCCAAACCGGCGTCGAGTGCCGCAAGATCGATCACGCCGTCGCCGTCGACGGCGATCCGTTCGGCCTCGGGCGCCGCCGCCAGGACCGAATCGTGCTCGGCCGCCGAGACGAGTACGCGGGCTCCGGACCAGCCGGCCAGAGCCAGATTATTGGCTTCGGTGCCGCCGCCGGTAAACACCACCTCGGCCGGCTGCACGCCGGCCAGGCTGGCGACCTGCCGGCGCGCCCGTTCGACCATCGCCCGGCAGTTCCGACCAAAGCGATGCACCGATGACGGATTGCCGGTCGACCCCAGGGCTTCGACCATGGCATCGCGCACCGCTGTGCGCAGCGGTGCGGAGGCATTGTAATCGAGATAAACCGAAATCATCGGCGGCAGCGGAGTGCCATGACGTTACGCCATTATCTTGCTCTTACTCAGCGGCAACCGCGCTGGCCTTGGCCGGTGAGCGCAAGACCAGCCCGCTGGTTCCCAGCACCCGCCGGTGGACGACATCGGCAATGGTCACCGAGCTGAGATAGAGGTGGATCTGGTTACCCAGTTCCTCCCACAGGTCGTGGGTGAGACAGCGGCTGCGGTTGGTCCGGCAGCCGGCCGGGGATCCGGCGGCGCAGCGGGTGGTGTGGATCGGCTCGTCGACCGCGAGAATGATGTCGGAAATCCGCGTGACATCCGACGGGAACGCCAACAGATAGCCGCCGCCCGGACCGCGCACGCTCTTGACCAGGCCGCCCTTGCGCAGCTTGGCGAACAGCTGTTCCAGGTAGGACAACGAGATTTCCTGGCGCTCCGCGATATCGGCCAACGCCACCGGACTGCCCTGACTGGTATTGGCGAGGTCGACCATCGCCATCACCGCATAGCGTCCCTTTGTGCTCAATCTCATCGCAGCGCTCCCTCGCTTTTGCGAACCGTCTAACAGGTTGGGGTGGGGTCCATGCCGCCCTCGGGCGGCCGATTTCTGATCGCGTCGGCGCCGCCGATTGCGGCAGCCGACGGTCCTGACCGCTCCTGCTCCAGCATCTCGATGCGCTCGCGCAGCGCGGCAATCTGGGCTTTCAACTCACGCACCGCGCGCGCGGCCGGGTCGGGCAGATCGCAGCAGGGCGTGCCATAGGGCAGGAAGTCCCGGGCGCTGCGCTGGTCGCGTGGCGTTACCTCGCGCGCCGGGATGCCGACCATTGTCGCGGCCGGCGGCACATCCGCGACAACGACGGCGTTGGAACCGATGCGGGCATCCTTGCCGATCGTGATCGCGCCCAGCACCTTGGCGCCGGCACCGATCACCACGCCATCCTGGACCGTCGGGTGGCGCTTGCCCCGCGCCAGCGAGGTGCCGCCCAGAGTCACGCCGTGGTAGAGCTGAACGCCGTCGCCGATCTCGGCGGTTTCGCCGATGACGACGCCCATGCCATGGTCGATGAAGAAGCGCCGGCCGATCTTGGCACCGGGGTGAATCTCAATGCCGGTGAGCAGGCGGCCGCATTGTGACAGCCCGCGTCCGATCAGCAGCCAGCCGCTCTGCCAGGCACAATGCGCCAGCCGGTGAAGCAGGATCGCATGCAGACCAGGGTAGCACAGCACCACCTCCAGCCGGGAGCGAGCCGCCGGATCGCGGGCCATAATGGCATCGATTTCTTCGTTAAGATGCTTGAACACCGAAGCACCCGCTGTGATATAGTCCACCTGCCGCCGAGCCGGGAGCGGCAATCGCCGTGACGGTTGTTGTCCTCCCGGAGTGGTCAGATGGCATATATGATACCCGAGAAAACCGGTCAAGAATTATCCGGCCGGATATCCGCCCTTGAACTGCGGAAATCCGAGTCAGCAAGTCACGCTTTACCCCGCATTCCGGTCGAGCCGTTCGGATCAGGATCCCCGCACACATGCCTGAAGTGATTATCAACGGCCCGGCCGGCCGGATCGAGGGCCGCTACACCCGCGGCAAGCGTTCCGATGCGCCGATTGCCTTGCTGTTGCACCCGCATCCGCAGCATGGCGGCACGATGAACAACAAGATCGTGTTCACCCTGTTCAATTCCTTTGTTCGGCGCGGCTACTCGGCACTTCGCTTCAATTTTCGCGGGGTCGGGCGCAGTCAGGGCGCCTATGACCGCGGCGAGGGCGAACTCAGCGACGCCGCGGCGGCACTCGACTGGATGCAGACGATCAACCCCAATGCCTCGCTGTGCTGGATTGCCGGCTTCTCGTTCGGCGCCTGGATCGGCATGCAGTTGCTGATGCGCCGACCCGAGATCGACGGTTTCATCTCGGTCTCGCCACCGGCCAATCTCTATGATTTCAGCTTCCTGGCGCCATGCCCGTCATCGGGGCTGATCGTCCATGGCGGCCGTGACGAGGTGGTGCCCGAGACCGCGGTGACCAAGCTGGTGACCAAATTGTCGAGCCAGCGCGACATTCGGATCGACTACCGGGTGGTCGATGGCGCCAACCATTTCTTCCACGACCGTGTCGAGGCGCTGAACGACTGCCTGGACAGCTATCTTGATCGCGTGCTGGAACCGCCGGTGGCGGCGGTCGCCGGCTGATGCGGTCAACCGCTCGCGGGGCCGCCGGGGGTCCCCCGATAACCGCGCTATAGCCCACCAGAAGAGTCGGACTTTGGCGGCCGGTCAGGGTGCCGGTCAGGGGGGCTCGGCTTCGGACCTAGTCGGACTTAACCTTGGTGTCGCGGCGCAGAACGGTTTCCGGATCGGCGATGATCGGGCGATAGATCTCGATCCGCGCCCCGTCCTCGACCACCGCGTCGAGCTTGACGAATTTGGCGTGGATGCCGACCTTTTGCTGCTCGAGGTCGATCTCGGGACAGCGGGTCAGGATGCCCGACCGTTCGATCGCCTCTCGTACGGACGTGCCATCGGGCACCGTGGTTTCCAGCCAGAGCTGCTGGGCTTGGGTAGCGTAAACGACATCGACCTTGGGCATCGCCCGCCTCCGCTCAATCTACTGCGTGACAGGCCGGGCCATCGAGCGCGGCGGCGGCGCGTCGCTTGCCGGCGCGGGCCTCCAGCGCTCGTTTGCCGGCCAACAGGAAGCCGACGGTGAGGAAGCCACCGGGCGGCAGGATCATCACCAGCATACCCTGGTAGTCGGGGATCACCTTCATTTCAAGGAACGAAAACGCCGGCCCCAGCATCACCGAGGCATTGGCGAACAGCGTTCCCGAGCCCAGAATTTCGCGGATCGCCCCGATCAGGGTCAAGGCCAGCGAGAACCCGGCACCCATGGCGAGACCGTCGACGATCGAGGGCAGCACCGGCTGTTTGGAGGCAAAGCTCTCGGCGCGGCCGAGGATCAGGCAATTGACCACGATCAGCGGTACGAACAGCCCCAGCACCTTGTAAAGCTCGTGCAGCCAGGCATTGAGCGACATCTCGACCAGGGTGACCACGGTCGCGATGATCAGCACAAAGGCCGGGATGCGGACCTCGGGCGTGATGAAGCTGCGCAGGCCCGCGACCAGCAGATTGGTCAGCGCGAGCACGGTCATGGTCGCCAGCCCCATGCCCAGGCCATTGGTGGCGCCGCTGGTCACCGCCATGGTCGGGCACAGCGACAGCATCTGACCCAGCACCGCGTTCTGTTCCCAGACCCCGGCCTTGACGATGTCGCGATAGGAAACGGCCATGGTCAGGGGTTCTCCCGTGAGGCAGTGGTGGGGGCAGGGCCGAGGATTTCGGCCTTGTGCGCGGCAAAGAACTGCAGACCGCCGCGGATCGCGCCGACCACCGCGCGCGGTGTTATGGTGGCGCCGGAGAATTGGTCGAAGTCGCCGCCGTCTTTCTTGACCTTCCACTTCTCCACGTCCGGGTCGCCCAGCGACCGCCCGGTGAAACGGGTGATCCAGTCGGTCTTGGCCGGATCGACCTTGTCGCCGAGGCCGGGGGTCTCGCTGTGCTTCAGCGGACGAACGCCCAGAATCTTGCCTTCGGCGTCGAGGCCCAAAATCAGCCGGACCTCGCCGCCGTAGCCGTTGCCGGCGATCTCATAGGCGACGCCGGTGACGGCCCCTGCCTTCAGACCGCGATAGACCTTGACCGGGGTTCCATCGCCGCCGGCAATCGACAGGGCGTCGGCCAGCAGTTTGTTGTCGTAGAGCCGCGCGGGCAGTACCTGGCTGAGCGAGGTCTGCAGGTCCTCCGACTGGCGCAGCTCGATCTCCGGTGCGGTCACCAGGTTGCCGCCGGCGAGCAGGGCTGCGGTTGCCATCGAGAAACCGCCCAGGACCACGGCATGGATCAGCGTCTTGGCCATTGGCGGCTCACGTTTTCGGTTTGGGCGTCAGGGGATCGCCACGGCGGGTGCGACCATAGATCCGCGGACGGATCCAGCGGTCGATCAGCGGCGTGAGCGCGTTCATCAGCAGCACCGCGAAGGCGACACCCTCCGGATATCCGGCGAAGCTGCGGATGATCCAGACCAGCGCGCCACAGCCGGCGCCGTAGACCAGTTGGCCCGGCCGGGTCACCGGCGAGGTCACCAGATCGGTGGCGATGAAGAAGGCGCCCAGCATGGTGGCTCCGGCCAGGAGGTGGAAGCTGCCATCGGCGAAGCGGCCGGGATCGACGATATGGAACAGGGTCGCCAGACCGAGCAGCATGCCAAGCATCGCCACTGGGATATGCCAGGGAATGATTCGCCGCCAGATCAGGAACAGCCCACCAGCCAGCAGCAGCACCGCCGAGGTCTCGCCCATGCTGCCGGCGACGGTGCCGATCGCCAGGTCGAGCGCACTGGCGCCATGGTTGACCGCATCGACCACCGGCACGCCGCGGCTGAGTTCGGTCTTGACGTAGCCGAGCGGCGTGGCCGCACTCAGGGCGTCGAGGTTGAAATGCCAGCCGAAGGTGATCGCCAGGCTGTCGAGGAAGCCGGGGGCGTCTACCGATCCCAGCGGTTTGGGCGCGACGAACAGGGTCATCGGCACCGGGAACGAGATCAGCAGTGCGACCCGCGCCACCATCGCCGGGTTGAACAGGTTTTGGCCCAGCCCGCCGAAGACATGCTTGCCGATGCCGATGCCGATCAGGGCGCCGATCGCGCCGATCCACCACGGCGCCCAGGGCGGAATGCTCATGGCCAGCAGGCAGCCGGTCAGCACCGCCGAGCCGTCCGTAATCGCCGGCTGCAACGGCTTGCCGGCGATGGTCAGACACAGCGCCTCGCTGATCAGCGCCGAAGCGATGGTGACCAGGAAGAGATTGATTGCGGGAAAACCGAACAGCCACAAATCGAACAGGACCGCGGGCGCCAGCGCCCCCAGAACCTGGATCATGATCCAGCGCACGCTGGTTGGTGCGTGCGCGAAGGGACCACCGAGATCGACGACTGCCTTCATGCCTGGGCCGATCCGGCGACGGCTTCGGGTTTCTTGGCCGCGGCTTTGCGCGCCGCCATAGCTTCGCGCTTGGCCTTGGCGATCTTCTCCATGCGGTCGGCGCGAGCGACCGCCAGGCGTTTGATGCGGTCGCGCTTGCGCTGTTCTCGCTCCTGGGCCGAGAGCCGGCCCTTGGCGTAGTTGAAATAATGGACCAGCGGGATGTGGGCCGGGCAGGCATAGGCGCAGGAGCCGCAGCCGACGCAGTCCTGGACACCGATCTTCGCCGCGGCGTCCAGCCGATCCTTGCGGATGTAGCTCGCCATCTCGAGCGGAACCAGTCCGCACGGGCAGACCGAGACGCAGGTGCCGCATTTGATGCAGGGTTGAACCGGACCGCCATGGAGTTCGACGGCGCTGAGCGCCAGGATGCCGCTGGTGCCTTTGATCACCGGTACCTTCCGGCCCGGAAGCGGCTGACCCATCATCGGCCCGCCCGACAGCAGGCGCGCCGGGGGTTCGGTGAGGCCGCCGCAATGGTCGATCAGTTCGGCGACCAGCGTGCCGAGCGGCACCTCGATATTCTGCGGACGGCGCACCGCCTGTCCGCTCACCGTCATCACCCGCGCGACCAGCGGCCTGCCATGGCGCACGGCGTGATGGACGGCGCGCGCGGTCGCGACATTGTGGACGACCACGCCGATATCGGCGGTGAGCTTGCGCGCCGGCGTCTCGCGCCCGGTCAGGACGTGGACGAGGTGGCGCTCGGAGCCCATCGGGTAACGCGCCGGGATGCCGGTTACCGTGATCTTGCTCCAGCCGCCCGCCGCGACCGCCTGGGTCATGATCGCCAGCGCCTGCGGCTTGTTGGTTTCGATCGCGACGACGATCCGTTCGACCCCGAGCGCATGGGCCATGATCCGCACGCCGTCGAGCACCTCGTCGGTGCGTTCGCGCATCAGGCGGTCATCACAGGTGAGATAGGGCTCGCATTCAGCGCCATTGATCACCAAAGTGTCGAGCTTGATTCTCGTTCCGAGGTCGAGTTTGACCGCGGTCGGGAAGGCGGCCCCGCCCATGCCGACCAGGCCGCACTCGGCGGCGCGCGCCGCGATTGTCTTCGCGTCGGCGGCGAACGGGTCGTCGATCGGCAGCAGCGGCTCGCACCACTGATCGCGGCCGTCCGACTCAAGGATGATCGTGCGTTGGGTCAGGCCCGACGGGTGGGGTGCCATCCAGTCGCCGATCTGGGCAATCCGCCCGGAGGTCGGGGCGTGGAGCGGCGCGGACACCGCACTCCCGGCCTTCGCCAGCAACTGGCCCTTCAGGACGACGTCGCCCTCGACAACCACCGGTTCGGCCGGCGCGCCGATATGTTGTTGCAGCGGGATATAGAGCCAGGCGGGCAGCGGCAGGGTGACGATTGCCTGCTCCGACGAGAGCTCCTTGCGGTGCTCGACATGGACGCCGCCGCGGATGCGAAACAGCTTCACGGGCTCAGGCCTCCGCCTTCGCGCGGGTGTCGATCGCCTGCGGTGCCGGCTTGTGCCAGTGCCAGGTCGCCAGGGTCACCGGGATCGGCATCATCTCGATGCCTTCGGTCGGGCATTCGGAGACGCATTTGCCGCAGCCATGGCAGGCATCGGAGAGCACGGTGTGGATCTGCTTGGGCGCACCGACGATGCCGTCGGAGCTGCATTTCTGGATGCAGCGCGAGCAGCCGATGCAGCGCCCCTCATGGACGAAAGCGACCAGCGGCTCGGCTTCGGCGGTGCCACCGGCGTCGAAGGCATGGCCCATCTTGGCCGCCAGGGTCGCTGCGACTGCGCGGCCGCCGGGCGGGCACAAGGTCACCTGGGCGTTGCCGGCGGCGAGCGCCGCCGCCGCCGCCTTGCAGCCGGCGAACCCGCACTGGCCGCAATTGGAGCCGGGCAGCAGCCCTTCCAACTCCGCTTCCAGGGCATCGCCCTGAACGGCGAGGTATTTTGCGGCGATCCCGAGCAGGGTGCCGAGGGTGATTCCAAGAACGGTGAGGCTGCCGACAGCGGTCAACATGGCGATACTCTCCTAGCGCGTGCTGATGCCGGCGAAGCCCATGAAGGCGAGCGACAGCAAACCGGCGATGACGAAACTGATGGGGGCTCCGGCGAAGGGGGCGGGCACGTCGGCCAAAGCCACCCGCTCGCGAAGCCCGGCGAGGACGATCAGGATCAGGCTGAAACCGAAGGCGGAGCCGAAGCCGTAGAGCAGGCTCTGGATGAAGCCATGGCCTTCCTGCACGTTGAGCAGGGCAACGCCCAGAACCGCGCAGTTGGTCGTGATCAGGGGCAGGAAGATGCCGAGCGCCTGATAGAGCGGCTGGGAGACCCGGCGCACCACCATCTCGGTGAATTGGACCACCGCGGCGATCACCAGGATGAAGGTAAGAGTGCGCAGGAAACCCAATTCGAACGGCGCCAGCAACGCCGATTCGATCGCCCAGGCCAGCACCGACGACAGGGTCATGACGAAGGTGGTGGCCATGCCCATGCCGAGGGCGGTTTCGACCTTGCCGGAGGTGCCCATGGTCGGGCACAGGCCGAGGAACTTGACCAACACCACGTTGTTGACCAGGGCCGTACCCACCAACATCAGCACGTATTCCTGCATCCCTTCGCTCCGTCCCCGTCGTGAAGCCCCTACGATGGTTGGGGTTTTCAGTCTTCTGACGGACGAACAAGAGCAAGAACGGGGCCAGGATGCCCGACTCTATCAAATCAAAGGGTTGTCACGGGCGTGGAGAATGTCGATTGTTTGCGACGCAACAAAAAGCTGACGCTTGTCCGGAACCTGCCAAAAAACCGGGCGGCACCGGCTTGCATGCCTGGGGCAGGCCGGTCAGGGAGTGGGACTCCCGCCGGTCATCCCAGCCAGCGCAGGGTTTCCTGGAGTCCGCTGCGCAATTCGGTGTTGCAGCTGAAGCCGAATTCGGTGGTCAGCTGGCCGGGATTGCCGATCGAAAGCCGGATGTCGCCGCCGCGGGCCGGCGCCGGCACGGCTTCCACCGAGCGTCCGCACAGGTCGCCCAGCAATTGGGCAAGCTGGTTGACCGAGGTCGGGCGGCCGGTACAGATGTTGAAGACCGGGGCGCCGCGCCGGGGGCGGTACATCGCCGCGACCAGGTAGCGCACGACATCGCCGACATAGACGAAATCGCGGACTTGCTCGCCGTCGCCGAAAACCGTGATCGGATTGCCGCGCGAGATCCGATTGGCGAAAATCGAAATCACGCCGGAATAGGGCGAATGGGGATCCTGACGCGGGCCATAGACGTTGAAGAAGCGGAAGCCGGTCACCGGCACGCCGTGGACACCGTCGGCGACGCGGGCGTGGAGTTCACAGGCGACCTTGTCGGCGCCATAGCCCGAGAGCGGTCGCAGCGGCGCGCTTTCCGCCAGCGGCATCACCGGATTGTCGCCGTAGACCGCAGCAGAGGAGGCGAACACCACCGGCACCGGCTCGGCCCCCCGTGCCGCGTTGAAAACATTGATTGCGCCGCCGAGATTAACCCGATTGGTCGCCAGCCAGTCCTCGCGCGAGCGCTCCACCGAGGCGATCGCCGCCAGATGGAAGCAGCCGTCCATTCCCTCCATCGCGGTCGCGACGGTTCCGGGCTCGGCGACGCTGCCGACGATCAGATCGGCGCCGGCCGGCAGGTTCTCGGCCTTGCCCGAAGACAGATCGTCGAGCACGGTGACGCCATGCCCGGTTGCCAACAACAACTCCACCAGATGGGACCCAATGAATCCGCATCCGCCGGTAACGAGAAAACCTGCCATGGGTCGCGCTCTGCCTGCCAGCTGGAAGAAATCGGCCGGACACCGTCGGTGCCGGCCCGCGGGGCTCATCGATAATACCGAACCGGCTGGTTTTCCAGGCGCGATTGTCGTCCAGCCGCCAGCGGCGCCCAGTCGCTGTCATCGCGGCTCGGGCGGCGCCGGGGTTCTTTGCGGAAGTCCCGTCGGCCGGGTGATCTCTACAATTATTTGTAGTAACATTTAAGTATCTGGTTGTGTCGATGCTAGAATTGTGTACCGGCGCGGTTGGGTAAATAACCCTATTGCTCAGTCAAAAACAGAGTCTGATCGGCAGCCGATCGAACCGGTTCGATCGATGAATTTACCAAGAAAATTCTAAAATGTTACATAAAAACCGACGCGAGAGTGCGCCAGATTGGCTCTCACTCACGGCCGTGCCTAATTATTGCTCACAATGACGGCAATTGCAGCGGAGTCCGCCTTCGGTTTCTTCATCTTTCGGCGGTCAGACCCCCGGCCGGCTGCCGGAAAATGCGGCACAGAAATTGCTTCCACGGCGGGTGAGCTGACATTTCCGGAGGCCGGCGATTTCGGCGATCCGGTTTCGGACGCGGTTCAGGATCGGCCAAGGCGGCCCATGGCCAAGAGAGTAGCATGGCTCTATCGAGTGCAGTATCGACTGATTCTCAGGACCGGCCCGGCGTCTTTCGGCGCTATCGCGGCATTCTCAAGCAGATCGAAAACCGGGTCCGGGCGATGTCTCCGGAAATCAACCGGGCCAACCGGGCGATGTTCCGCCTGGCCGATCTCTCCGAGGATATGCGCATTCTCTCGCTCAACGCCGAACTGGCGGCCGGCCGGGCGGGCAGCCGCGGCGCGGCGGTGCGGGCGCTGACCCAGTACACCCGCGGCCTGGTCCGCCGCCTGATCGAGATCAACGAGAGCGCCTCCGGGCTGCCGACGCTCTATCGCACCAGCGCCGCCACCTTGCGCACGCTGCGTCACCTGCGCCAGCTGGAAGAGGCGACCGTCCTGGTCGATACCGTGGGCGCACCCGGGAGCGCGCTCGACGCCCTAAGCATCCTGGAGAAGTGCCGGGCGGTCGAGGTCCAGGAGATCGTCGGGCACATTCAAGGCATCAACGACGGCACGACCAGACTGGGCGTGATGGTCCGGGTGGTTGATGACATCGTGTCCCAAGCCGCCAGCATCGCGACCAATATTGCCGCCGAGGCGGTGTCCGCCGGTGTCCATGAAGCCGAGTTTCGCGCCGTCGCCGAAACCATGACCCGTTATGTTGAGGAATTGCGCACCATGAATGATGAAGCAGCCCGAGGGCTGCGTGGAGCTTTCGAGGGCTGTCGGGCCCTGCTCGAAATCGCCGCCGCCTTAAGTCGCAAGCACGCCGGGCCGGTCGTCCGGCTCGACCGGTGAGGGGCCGGCGCGATGAAATGTTTCAAGCTTTTCAGTCAGGGCGACCACCGCTGGCTCGCCTTCGGCCAGGATCGCAGCCGTCCGGATTCGATCACCGATACCGTTCAGGTGGTGGTCACGGCCGGCAACAACACGATGCTGCTCGACCCCGGCGGGATCGAAATCTTCCCGTCGATGATGGGCGCCCTGGTCCATGAAATCGACATGGAGACGGTGCGCCACATTTTCCTGTCGCACCAGGACCCCGATGTCGGTTCCGGCTTGGCGCTGTGGCGGCAGGTCGCGGCGCCGGGCACCGTGATCCACCTGGCCCAGTTGTGGACCGGCTATGTCTCGCACTTCGATGCCGAGGCCAAATTCGCACCGATTCCCGATCAAGGTGGCGAGGTCCAGTTGTCGGGGTCGGTCCGCCTGCGGTTGCTGCCGGCCCATTATCTGCATTCTCCGGCCAATTTTTGCGTCTACGATCCGGTTGCCCGGGTGCTGTTTTCGGGCGATATCGGTGCAGCTCAGCTGCCGGGGGAGAAGCTCCGCGACATTTGGGTGAGCAACTTCGCCGAGCACGTCCAGTACATGAGCGGCTTTCACCGTCGGTTCATGGGCTCTCGCGAGGCGCGCGACGCCTGGATCGAAATGGTTTCGGCCCTGGCGATCGACGTAATCGTGCCCCAACACGGCCTGGCCTTCCGCGGCCCCGACGTCCGCCGGTTCCTCGACTGGTTCGCCGAGCTGCCGATCGGCTCCGGTCTCGAAGCCTTCGGCAACCGCGCGGCGCGCAAGTGAGCGGCCGGTATCTGCAAATCCCCGGAGCGAAAGCACGTCGCCATGGCTGAGCCGGAACGAATTGTCGATCTTCTTCGCGTCGCCTCCGGGATCGCCGCCGACAAGATCCGCACCATCAAGCAGGTGACCGCCGCCACCCGGATTCTGGCGCTCAATGCCCTGGTCGAATCCAATCGGGCCGGCGAGGCGGGGCGCGGCTTCGCGGTGGTCGCCAACGAGGTCAAGAGCATCTCGGGGCGGATTTCGAAGATCACCCAGGAGTTGGAAACTGAGCTTTCGGCCAACATCAACGAGCTGTCGCGCTTGGGCGAGGAAATGGTGGTCCACGTCCGGGGCGCCCGCCTGGCCGATCTGTCGCTCAACATGATCGAGATCATCGACCGCAATCTCTACGAGCGGTCGTGCGATGTCCGCTGGTGGGCCACCGACTCCGCGGTGGTCGATTGTCTGGCCAAGCAAGACGCCGACGCCGCGCGCTTCGCCTGCAAGCGCCTGGGGGTGATCCTCGACTCCTATACCGTCTACCTCGACCTGTGGGTGGCGGGTGCGGACGGCATCGTCGTTGCCAATGGCCGGCCGGAGCGGTATCCCGGCGCCATCGGTACCGATGTCAGCGGCAGCCAGTGGTTCCGGGAGGCCATGGCGACCCAGGACGGCAGCGCCTTCGTGGTCACCGACGTCTCGCTCAACGACTCGCTCGACGGGGCTCAGGTCGCGACCTATGCCACCGCGGTGCGCGAAGGCGGCGACGTCGCGGGCCGGGCGCTCGGCGCGCTGGGGATATTTTTCGACTGGGAGTCGCAGTCCCAGGCAGTGGTTGACGGGGTTCGTCTGACCGAAGACGAGCGCAAGCGCACCCGCGCGCTGCTGATCGACCGGCAGGGCCGGGTGATCGCGGCGTCGGATCGCCGGGGCGTGCTGCGCGAAACCGTCCGCCTGGAAACCAGCGGCAGCATGGGCAACTACATCGACGACAACGGGGCGATCGTCGGCTATGCGCTCACCCCGGGTTACGAAACCTACCGGGGCCTCGGCTGGTACGGGGTGATTATCCAGGAGCCTCTGGCGTAATCGTCTCGCTGGTCGGGCTTTTTCGCGTCACCGGTCGCCCCGCCCGCGCTGGCCGCCGTCCTGGCCGCCTTGCTGGCCGGGATCGGTCCGGCGGTCGAGTTCGGTCAGCACGCGGTCGAGGCTGTCGCGCCAGGGCGGAGCTGTCAGGCCAAAGGTGGCGACGCTGCGCCCACAGTCGAGCCGCGAGTCGGCCGGCCGCAGGGCGGCGGTCGGATAGTCGGCGGTGGCGATGGCGCGCAGGCGCGGCCGTTCGCCGGTCACCCGGCGCCGGTGTTCAAACACGTGCTCGGCCAGGTCGTACCAGGTTGCCGCACCGCTGCCGGCGAAATGATAGGTCCCCCAGGGGACTGCGGCCGGCGCGCCGGCGGCTCGGCCGCTGAGCATGACCAGGGCGGCGGCGAGGTCGGCGGCCGCGGTCGGCGTGCCCTGCTGGTCGCACACCACCGAGACCTCAGGGCGCTCGCCGGCCAGACCCACCATGGTCTTGACGAAGTTGCTCCCATGGACGCCATAGACCCAGGCGGTGCGCAGGATGATATGCCGTGGCGCGGCGGTTCGGACCGCCTGCTCGCCGGCCGCCTTGCTGGCACCATAGACGCCGAGCGGGCAGACCGGGTCGTCCTCGGTATAGGGCCGGGTCTTGCGTCCGTCGAACACGTAATCGGTCGAAAGATGGAGCAGCGGCAGGCCGCGCGCGGCACACAGCCCGGCCAGGCGGGCGGGGCCGTCGCAGTTCGCCGCAAAGGCGAGCGCGTGCTGGCTCTCGGCCTTGTCCACGGCGGTGTAGGCAGCGGCATTGATGACGACGTCGGGGACCACCCGGTCCAGCACCGGCTCCAGGCTGTCGGCGCGGGTCAGGTCGAACACCGGCCTGGTGAAGCCGGCGACGATCGTCTGCGCCGGCCAGGACGCCCGCATCAGTTCCCAGCCGACCTGACCGTTCGAACCAAGGATAAGGACCTTCATGATCTCCCCCGGCCTGATCTACTGGCCGGCTGGCCGGTCAGAACAACCCCCCGGCCTGGGCGAGCTGCGGCAAAGTGCTGTCCCGGTCGGATAGCACCGCCCGGTCCGGCGCCACCGGCCAGGCGATCCCGAGATCCGGATCGTTCCACCGGATGCCCCGGTCATGGGGTGCCGAGTAATAATTGCTGACCTTGTAGAGGACTTCGGTGTCGGGTTCGAGGGTACAGAACCCGTGACCGAACCCGATCGGCACGAACAACTGGGTCCAATTCCCGGCGCTCAGCCGTACCGCGACATGCCGGCCGAAGGACGGTGACTGCCGGCGCAGATCGACGGCTACGTCGAGAATCGCGCCGGCGACCACCCGGACCAGCTTGTCCTGGGCAAACGGCGGCGCCTGGAAGTGCAGCCCGCGAACCGTTCCGGTCTCGGCCGAACGCGAGTGGTTTTCCTGGACGAAGTCCACGGAGATGCCGGCCGCGTGGAAGGCGGCCCGACTATAGACCTCGGAAAAGCTGCCGCGCCGATCGGTCAGCCGGCGCGTGGCGATCAGCTTCACGTCGGGAATTTCCAGCGCCTGCACCTCAACCGCCCCGGTTCGGTCCAACTCCTGTCTCCTGCCGCCTTCGTCCGAGCCATCCCTATCCGAACAAAGGGTTGCCGTCAAACGCCGACGGCCGGCGGGCTCGGCGCCGCGGCAGCCGGATTTCAAATTGCTCCCTCCACCGGCGCGCCTTATGCTGGGCCCGCAGATTTCGGAGCCTTGGGGGGCGGCCGAGGCGGCGGCTTGCAAGGGTGGCGCGCCGCCAACGGCCGCATGTTGCCCCCGCGCTGGTCGAGCGTGTCCGGTGCCGACGGGCGGGGACCAGGAGGGGACTCCCTATGGCGCGAATCCTGATCACCGGCGGCTCCGGCTTCATTGGCTCGGCGGTGGTCCGCCGCCTGCTGACGGCGACCGACCATGACGTGATCAACCTCGACGCACTGACCTATGCGGCCAATCCGGCCTCTCTGGCCGACCTGGTGGGGCATCCGCGCTACACTTTCGAGAAGATCGACATCACCGATGCCGCCGCGCTCCACGGCGTGTTCGCTCGCTGCCGCCCGACCGCGGTGATGCATCTCGCCGCCGAATCCCACGTCGACCGCTCGATCGACCGGCCGAGTCCGTTCATTCAGACCAATATCGTCGGAACCTATTGCCTGCTGGAAGCCGCGCGCCGCCATTGGTCCGCGATCGAGCCGGCCGAGCGGCGCGCCTCGGTGCGTTTCCATCATATTTCGACCGACGAGGTATTCGGCTCGCTCGGGGCCGACGGCCGGTTCAGCGAGACGTCGGCCTACAAACCCAATTCGCCCTATTCGGCCAGCAAGGCCGCCGCGGACCATCTGGTCCGGGCCTGGCATACGACCTATGGCCTGCCGGTGCTGATCTCCAATTGCTCGAACAATTACGGCCCCCGCCAGTTTCCGGAAAAACTGATTCCGTTGATGATCCTCAAGGGGCTGGCCGGCGAAGCGATGCCGGTTTATGGCCGCGGCGACCAGATTCGCGACTGGCTGTTCGTCGACGACCATGCCCAGGCCCTGCTGCTGGTCCTGGAGCGGGGCCGGGTGGGCGAGACCTACACCATCGGTGGAGGATGCGAGCGGACCAATCGGGAGGTCGTGGCGGCGGTCTGCGGCTTGCTCGACGAATTTCAACCCGCCGGCGCCCCGCACCGACGCCTGATCACCCCGGTCGCCGACCGTCCGGGTCACGACCAGCGATACGCCATGGATACCGCCAGGATCGAGCGCGAACTGGGGTGGTCGCCGACCGAATCCTTTGAGTCCGGCCTGCGCAAGACGGTTGAGTGGTACCTGGACAACCGGGATTGGTGGCAGGCCGCCCTGGCCGGCGGTTATCATGGGCAGCGCCAGGGGACCGTCATCGCACCGGCCGACCTCCGGGGGCGGGGCGGCGACCCGTCGTGACCGCGGGGGCGGCGACCGGATGGCCGGCCTCCGGGCCGAGGGCAGCGGGGAGGGGGCGATGATCGGTCGTCTTGAGGGGAAGGTGGCTGATCGCGCCGGGTCGGGAATGCCGCGATGAAGGGCATCATCCTGGCGGGCGGCGCCGGCACCCGCCTCCATCCGGTTACCACGGCGGTCAGCAAACAGCTGTTGCCGGTATTCGACAAGCCGCTGATCTACTACCCGCTCAGTATCCTGATGATGGCGGGGATTCGGGAGATCCTGGTGATCACCACCCCCCGCGAACAGCCGCTGTTCCGGCAGGTCCTGGGGGATGGCGCGCAGTGGGGGCTGGCGTTCAGCTACGCGGCGCAACCGTCGCCCGATGGCCTGGCCCAGGCGTTCGTGATCGGACGGCCATTCGTCGGCCGGGACTGTTGTGCCCTGGTGCTCGGCGACAACATCTTTTATGGCGGCGGTCTGGTCCGGCATCTGCTCGACGCCAGTACGCTGGTGCAGGGCGCCCAACTCTTCGCCTATGGCGTCCACAACCCGCAGCGCTACGGCGTCATCGAATTCGACTGCGACGGCCGGCCGGTTTCGTTGATTGAAAAGCCCTCGGAGCCGCGCTCGCGCTGGGCGGTGACCGGGCTGTATTTCTATGACAACGACGTGCTCGATATCGCCGCCGCGGTGCAGCCCTCCGCCCGCGGCGAGCTGGAGATCACCTCTGTCAATCAGGCTTATCTCCAGCGTGGCACCCTCAAGGTCAGTCCGCTCGGCCGGGGATATTGCTGGTTCGACGCCGGCACCTTCGAATCGCTGCTGGAGGCGGGAGAATTCGTGCGTACGGTGCAGAATCGGCAGGGCATCCAGATTGCCTGCCCCGAGGAGATCGCCTTTCGCTCCGGCTGGATCGACGCCGAGCAGCTGCACCGTCTGGGCACGCCGCTGCAACAGAATAGTTATGGCCGCTATCTGCTCGATCTTGCCGCCGAGGCGTGACGCGGCAACCACCGGAGCACGCGCGCCTCGACGGCGGCAGATACCGGGGCCACGGCCGGGACTCCGGCCTTTTCACCGGCCGGGACTCCGGCCTTTGCAGCGCCCGGCCACAAAAATGCAGCAGGGGGGTTGTCTTTCCCGCCGGGTTTGGCTAGGGTGCGCTTCCCTTCGGGGAGGTTGGTCCTGACCAAGGCCAACCGGCAGGCGCCCGTAGCTCAACTGGATAGAGCATCTGACTACGGATCAGAAGGCTAGGAGTTCGAATCTTCTCGGGCGCGCCATTTTTTCAATGACTTAGCTGACATCGCTGCCTCCCCGAAAAAAATTAGCAACCAATTAGCAACCACCATGAGGGCATTGTCGGGGTAGTTGGTCGACACGCAACCAATTCGGAACGGATAATTGCTCCGCGGCGGCTGGTGCCAGCAAAGTCGGTTTGAAGATTTGCTGTCGGTCGGATTCGAGATGTCTTTGCCGCCCCGCGACCGAGATGTCTTTGCCGCCCCGCGACCGAGATGTCTTTGCCGCCTCGCGGCGATGACATCGGCTGACGCTGCGCAGACGGGCAGGATCGCGCTACGGGGTTCCCATCACGCCAGGCGCTTTGCCCGTTCGACCAGCGGTGCCGCTTCCTGTTCCGCTTCCCAACTCAGCCCGTTGCAGGCGAGACAGAGTTCCAGCGCGGCAGCCATTTCGGCGATCAGTTCGCGGTGGCTCTCATGGGCATTCACGGCCTTGACGATGAGATCGGCGGCGGCGCGGCGGTCGAATCCTTCGTCGCCCTTGACGCTCGCGATGGTTTCCCAGACGCCGGTCGCCGCGTTGCGCGCCTCGATTTCGGACTGGCCATCCAAATGCGTGCAGGTCCAGGGCAAGGTGGCTTGAACGGGATTCGCCTGGGTGGCGCTTTGTTTCTTAGCGTTTCGAGCCATGGCGTTTCTCCCGTTTGAGATTCGTGGCTGCTTGCCGCCGGGGTTTGCGGCTGGTCACCGTCAGCGCCTCGGGCACATGTTCGAGACAGAAGCTTTCCATCAATCCGGCAATCGCCCTGATTTTCTGCTCGTTGCGCCCGGTCGGCGGCCCCTTGAAAAGAACGGCGGTGAAGCTCAGCGCGGTGCAAAAAATGCGTAAGTCTTCGCGGGTCATGACGGCCTCATTATCGTGAAATCATCGTCGTCACTTGCTCACGGACGCAGCGCAAATACGCGTTCGGCTTTTGCCGGTTTTCGCCAAGTGCCCTGGGATTGTCCGCCAGCCCGGCGCGCCGCGCGTTTTTTCTGCCATTACCGCTGTCGGCACCTCGACGCCTCATCGGCCTATCCCGCAGCGCGTTTGCGCGATTGAGCCGCGGCAACCAGCACCGTCAGCGGCAGAGCATCGTCCCACAGCGCCCGGAAATGTTCGTGATGGGCGCGGCCGCAGTCCGGCTGGCTGAAGACGACATAGTGCGGCGACGTTCCCGGCCCGGCCAGGGCCAGCGCCGATTTGCCGCCATAGACGAAGCAAGGCAGCGGCCCGACATTCCGTCCCAGCGTGGTGCGGAGTTCAAACCCGTCCGGTGCGCCGCGAAACAATTTCGGTGTTTCGGCGACCAGGCATTTGACCGCGGCAATACCGCTCAGCGCGGCCAAGGTTCCGATATCGTCGTCGGGCAAAAGGCCGCAAGCCTGCACCAGCAAATCCCATGATCGGGCGACCACGGCGATGCCGCCGCCTTTCTGCCGCACGGTTTGTACCACATCGTCGAAGAAGGCGTCGCGCCCGTCCATGCCGCGATGGATTCTCACATCGTCGTTGCGCCGGCGTACGCCCTCGCCGTCGGTGAACTCCAGCCCGGCATTCTCGATCGCCTGGCGGATGATGGCGCTGGTCGAGCTGCGCGGAACGATGCCCGCTTCCAGATTGCGGATGGTGTTGACCGCGAGCCCGGTCACCGCCGCCAATTCCTCCCGCGTCCAATCGAGCATCGCGCGCGCCGCCTTGACCTGAACGGGATGAAGCGAAGACATGCCGACCTCCACCTCAGGCCGCCATGTCGGTCTGGTTCAGCGCTGCGAGCGCACGGCGTAGACGGGCTTCTTCGTCGAGGGGCAGGATATTATTTCCGATAGTGTCCCGCACATGCGCCAGCCGTTCGATGGTCAGCAGCAGGTCGAAGGCTTGCGGCTCGCCATAGCGTGCAGCCAGATCGGCATAAGTCATCAATCCGTCCATAACGGGTCTCCTTTATCAGGCTGCGAGTTGCTGTTGCTGTCCTGTGCATTGCATCAGAACGTTCCAGCGGTCTTCCAGGGTGAGAACCGCCGCGTAGCGAATACCCTCAACACGCTCAATCCGCTCGATTATCGCCTGAACCCCAATCTCACCGTGGCGCTGCAAAAACATATCGAAATCAGGCATTAATATCCCCGAACAATCTAATTAAAAAATTATATTTATAATAATGTTATCCTATATTACTTATAATAACCTTTGCTTTCCTGCAAACCACATCGGCCTGTTGTTCAGACTCCCAAGTTAAAGCCTCGGATTCAAGGCATAGATCTATGGTGTCTATTAACTCCACAATAAGGAGTTCATATTTCTGACGCTCAGCTGATTTTTTTTCATCTGATCCCGATCTCGTTTCCTCCTTAAAACACTGGGTCATGGTTGCCTCCTGGCAGGTTAAGAGTTAACTGAGCTGCACATTTTTAAATTCCATGAACCGGCTTTTGATGATGAATTCTGCTGCGAGCAATGTAATAGCGTTTAAGCCAAGAAACAACTGATTAGTTTACTTTCAGTAAAATTTCCTGATACAAAAATATACAATAATTATAATTTCTGTTTACAAAAATTTATGACGATGCTATCATGTACCCCATGATTACAGGACGACAAATCCGCGCTGCACGTTCGCTCCTGGATTGGAGCGCCGAGGTTCTTGCCGAAAAGACCGGCTTAACCCGAGTAACGATCAGTAAAATCGAAAACAGTTCTGTGCAGCCGCATGAAAATTCGCTGGGCAAAATTTTCAGAGCCCTCAGTGAAAACGGCATTGAATTTATCGGCACCGTCGGTGTTCGCTTAAAATCGTATCATGTCGAAGTTCTCGAAGGCGGTGCTGGGTTCAACGCTTTCTATGATTTCCTTTATGACCATTTGAACGAAAATGGCGGCACTGCTTATGCCAGCGGTATGGATGAAACCCTTTTTGCCAAATATCGATTGAATGGCGAACCCGATGCCATCATGCACCGCAAGCGCATGGGGGAGTTGGTCAAACGGCGCAATGACGTGCATGTCAAAATTTTGGTCAAGGAAGGTGTCTTCAATTTCACGGGACCGGCTTATACGGAATATAGATGGCAGCCAGCCAAAAATTATTCGGATGCAACATTTTATGTTTATGGCGACACATTGGCGCTCATCTCTTTTGCCCATGAACCAACGCCACTCATTATCATGATCAAGTCGGCTGGCTTTGCCGATGCCTACAGGCGACTGTTCGATGTTGCATGGGCGAACGCAATGATCGTCCCAGCAAAAAGACCAGGGCATGCGTGATGAATCTCCTGTGAAACCAGAGAGGATGGCCTGTAACGGCATGGGGTCAAATGCGCAGCCGCGTTCTAATGGTGATGCCGTTACATGGATAGTCGAAGATGGCGTCAACAACAATAGAGCCGAGTTTCTTCCCGTTACCGATGTAATGCGTCAGGTTGCGCGAGCGATCTCAACCTTGGACGAGTTGTATCACTTTTGCACCTGCGACGAGCAGATGCCAATGCAAGAATTGGCGTCGGCAACTAGCGCGGGTGCCTTGCTCACGCAGGCGATAGAAAATGCCCACACGACACAGAATGTTCGGAGATTGGCGTGCTCTGCTGTGAGGGAAATTCACCAGCGTGGATTTAATGAAGCCCAGTTCTTGCAGTTTTCCTTCCGTGACGAGCCACGCGGTGAATTATTTGACGGGGATGAGGCATGGGACGAGCTTAAAGAACTTGCCAAATTACAAGGCGAACGCGTTGATAGAAGCATCAATTCAGTTTTCATTTTCATCGAGGAACTGCAAAATGCTTTTGCCAGATTTTCGCTGGGTTATAGCACACGTGATGGAACCGAAGAACCTCCTAGAAACACCAAGAAAACTGACAGCGTTACTGTAATTCCATATACTGGAAGAAATACTGGGGTTCTCGTTCGTCCGGAATTTGTGGTTGAGCCCAGGGTGCCATCTGCCAAGGTTACCGCGCAGGCGGGAGGGGCTGGTTGAGTATTCTGCTCATAAACCATTTATGACAGACACGGTTAGCCGTGCAGGTTGGACCCCCGTCAATAGGTGGTCGGCTACTGGCCGTGTCCAGTATCAGCATTTTTCGATAGGCTAATTTCCTAAACCCCGCGTTTGCGTCGGCCACTGATTGTCGCACTGTTCTCTGTTGAACGCGGTGGCCGATCACCTGTTTCCCCCGACATAATACACCAAGTCCGTCGCGCTGTTCCTGACCATGGCGCAGAGTGCGTCGTGTTCGTCGGGGGGTGCGTTTCTGAGCAGATCGCCGAGCGTGTGAAGCCTGACTTCTTCTTTGAGGCCGTTCTTTTGGGTTTCCGTCTTGTCCTCGTCGAGACCTGCCGTCGCCGGGATGCGGCTCGCATGCAGATAGCCGATTACGTGCTGGTTGGTCGAATTGAGCAGGCTCACGGTGCCGGCGCGGAACAGGCCTTTGTGCTCCGCCTTTGACTGCGTATCCGCTTCTTCCGTGACATGCTGCCAGGTCATCAGGACCAGGTGCGTCATCGGATGGACCTCGCCGAGGTCGTTGTGGCCGATAAAATAAATGCGATCCGACATGTAGAGGGCAAGACCCACCGATTTCGTCGGCGTCCGCGTCGGTGTGGCGGATGAATGGCTGTAAAGCGTGAATCGCGGGCTGAGCCCGTCAACCTTCGGCTGGATTCGCAGCAGCATCTTATTGACGAGCGTTCGATCCGCCTCATCCAGAAGCCGATCGGGCAGGGTTTTCTCGGGCACGGGGGTCTCAATCAGCCCCCTGTGAAGGCGCGTATTCTGGGTTGAAAGCCGGTAAACCCACCACAAGCCCTTGTAGCGACGCGAGACAACATCGAACGCTGCCTGCGACAGGCGTGTATAATCCAGAATGTCATTCGCATCCGATCGCGGAAGTGCGTATTCAACCAAATCACTGTCTTCATACACCGTGGCGATGCAACAACGAATGTAATCAGGAAAAGATTCAGGCTTAATATTTTGGCGGATCAGCTTCGCTAATACAGGTCGGAACAGCTTATAAAAAGCTTTGTTCGCACTTTCGTGCGCTTTTATGCTGTTCAAAAAATCTTCAATTCCATATGTGCCGACGATGCCGCCGGCGGCTTCGTGCATTTTTCTTTTGATATCCTCTGGATATTCGGCCGTCAGTGCCGTCTTCATCTTTGCCAGCGATACAGTCTGACTTTTGGTCTCAAGCAGAAAGCGGATAAGCGCGCGCATCGCGCTGAGGGATTCAATGAACTTACCCGACAGGTCAACGAACTTGGGTTCCTGGGCCATTCCCCGACGGGCCTCCAAAGTGCCCCTGACAGAGGGTGCAGTTTGCCAATCCACCGCAATATCGTCCTCGGTTCGTGAACCGACCCGAAAATCAGGGTCAGTTTACCAGCATCCCTGCGTTTGTCACTTGCTTGCAATGAATTCGCGGCGAACCGCAAACCGGCCGCGTTCCTTTGATTGACTCCCGAATAGCGCACGATTTGCCCTTGAAGGTTGTGAG
Source organism: Azospirillum sp. (assembly GCA_016124535.1). Taxonomy (GTDB): domain Bacteria; phylum Pseudomonadota; class Alphaproteobacteria; order Azospirillales; family Azospirillaceae; genus RI-112. Next base: position 2,611 of record WGNK01000019.1, on the reverse strand, counting down.
TGCGGCGAAAATCCAATGAATTTATCCGAAGCTGAAAATATTCAGCCGGAGTGGCGTCTACATTCGTCCGATTCCAGCAAGTGTATCGATACAACTGTTTGATTTACGCACCGTTGCTTCGGCAGATTGATGCGAAGTTGGGCGCCGATCCGCCTGAAACTGAGCGAGTTGCGGTATAGAATGAAATGACCTTACAGATTGGTGACAGTAGTATGTGTAAAAATAATATTTCATAACAAGTTATTACTTACTGTTCATTGAATATAGCCAATAATTATGCTATTTGTGCGTTCTGCTCATCAATTTTGTTTCTTGTTCATTCGAACGCCAAGAGCTCGCTCAGGCTGGTCGGCCCTTTGGTGCGGATTGGTGCAAGAGATGGAGTTTGCGTCATGAGAGCGTGGGCCAGTCAATACGTAGCACCGGATTGGGAGAACACAGGTTACTACGATAGACTCTTGGGGGTCGACGGGCGCGATCTCGCCTGGGAGTTCCTGCGGCGCAATCGCGGCTACGCCGCTGCGGCACAGGCGCAGTCTGAACTCCAGCCGATTGGACAGTTGTCGGGGGTACGGATATTCGCGGCGCCGGACGGTTCCGACGCCGCCCTGTGGGGGCTCTGCTTTTGCCGTAGCACCCGCGCGCTCGCCATTTGAAGCCCTCTGCTTCTGGCGCTCGGATTGGAATTCGTCGGTCCTGGTGACCGACGCGCAGCCTGCCATGCGGGGTGATCCGAAGGCAATCGACCTCGCGTCCTTCGGATCTATGGCTACGGTCGTGACGATGGGCGATGGTCGCGAATTACTGTCCCTCGACGATGGCCGCCATCGGCTGCAGCTCGAACTCGCCAGCGGCAGCCTTTTGGGAGGACCGGTGATACTTCGGCTGCACATCGAGATGAATCGGGATCAGGACGGGCAATCTCTCGCGCTATCCCGATTTTGGCACATGCTGCGAAGGAAACCTTGGCCGAAGCGGCTTTGTCCCTCGACCGCACTGGTCCCGCGAAGCGTCCGAGCTCTCCGCGTGTTCGACGCCGACCAGGCCGGGGCAAACCAGCGCCAGATCGCAATCGCTTTCTGGGGCAAGGATCATACCGACCGGAACTGGGGCGGAAAAGACGGCAAGAAGCCCGCCACGAAATCCGGCGAGGAAGACCTGCCGAAATCTGACTGCGCCCGGTCGTGGGTACAACGCCTGGTCCGGGAGGGCCGGCGCATGGTCAATGGCGGCTACCGCGACCTTCTGGAATGACCCGGAGGTCGAAGCATCCGGCCCAGCGGTGGCGGAAGAGGAAGAGGACCGAGGCATCGGCCGTGACGGGTTGAGGCAGCAAGAGAGAGGCTCTTGCCGGCCCGTCGCGGAGACACGCGATGGCCCATACAGCGAGCAGAACGGCGTCCGGCAGCGGCCGGTCCAGCCTCTACCAGGAAATCACCGACAAGATCATCGCCGAGCTTGAGGGTGGCTGCGTCCCTTGGGTCCAGCCCTGGGGTACGACGGCGAAAGCGTCGCTCGCGCTGCCGCGCAACGCGGCGACGGGCCGCCACTATTCCGGCATCAACATTCTGATCCTTTGGGATGCCGTGGTGCGGCGCGGCTTTACGACGCAGAGCTGGCTCACCTTCCGCCAGGCGCTCGGGCTCGGCGGCCATGTCCGCAAGGGCGAGACCGGCACGACGGTCGTCTTCGCCGACCGCTTCGTGCCGCCCGACGAACGCCGCCGCGCCGAACGCGACGGCGACGAACCCGAGGCGGTGCATTTCCTGAAGCGCTTCACCGTGTTCAATGTCGCGCAGTGCGACGGGCTGCCGGACGACATCGCGCCGACGCCGGTTCCCGTCGCCGACGCCGTCGCCCTCCCGGAGGTCAAGGCGCTGATCGAGGCCAGCGGTGCCGATTTCCGCATCGGCGGCGAACGCGCTTTCTATGTTCCGGCGGCGGATTTTGTCCAGGTGCCGCGACCGGAGGCTTTCTTCGAGCCCATCAACTTCTACCGCACGGCGCTGCATGAGCTCGGTCACTGGAGCGGGCACCCTTCGCGCCTCGACCGCGACCAGTCGGGCGGATTCGGCTCGAAGCCCTACGCGCAGGAGGAGCTGGTCGCCGAGATGACGGCGGCCTTTGCCTGTGCCAGCCTCGGCATCGTGCCGACCGTGCGCCATGCCGATTATATCGCATCCTGGCTCGCGGTTCTGCGCGAGGACAATCGCGCAATCTTCCGTGCCGCCAGCGCTGCCTCGAAAGCAGCGGATTTCCTGCTCGCCTTCCGGTCGGCGGCCGGGACGGCAGCGGGAACCGAACCGGGAAACCGCGCGGCGGCCTGAACCTGCAGGACCGAGAGGAAAAGGGCTGAGGGGAACTTTGCGACGGGCTCGACAGGCCGAGAGAGAGGCTTTCGGCCGGCCCGTTCGAGGAGAACCCCTATGACCCAGACCCAACCCACGCTCGTCCTGAGCACGTCCCGCAATATGCCTCCTCGACGCGGCGAATGGAAACGAGCCTCCCGGGAGCGGGGATCTGGCTGCAACCTTGAAGCGATTTTGGTGATCGGCTCGCGGTTCGGCGGCCGGGTCAAGGGCGCGCCCGGTCGGTGCCTTGGCGCCGAGTG
>WGNK01000071.1 GCA_016124535.1 Azospirillum sp. | reverse complement strand
GTTCGAAGGCTTGGTGAACAGCAAATTAAAGGGTTCCGACTGAAAAGAAAGACTGACGCCTCGCAGCCGGGCGGTCAAGCCGCCAAACCCGACCCCGCCGCTCCGCCAGCGTGGCCGCTGGGCAGGGCGAAGGCGGCGAGGACTCGCTCCAGTTCCAGACTTTGGGCGTCGAACCGGCCGGCGGCGGCGGCGAGCTGGTCGGTGAAGGCCGGTGCGCCCGGCCCGGACCGCGCCGCACCGAAGCGTTCGGCGCCGATGATGTCGGGATCAAACCGGTTGGGGCCGAACATCCGGGTCTGGGGGCCAGGCGCGGTGTCGGGGCTATCCGGGGCTTTGGCCGCGGGTGCCGGGCCGTTCGCCGCGGGCGGGGAACCCTCGGCCGGCGCCTGGCCCTCCGGAGTGCCGTCCGGTTGCCCGCCGGCGGTGGCCCCGGCGCCGGTACTCCCGGTGCCGCCGCCGGTATTGGTGCCACTGCCCGTATTGGTGCCACCGCCACCGCTATTGCTGAAGCTGTCGTTGCCGCCGAAACCGCTGCCCAGGGGGGCGGTGCCGAAGCTGCCGCCGCCAGTGCCGCCGGTGCCGTCGCTGCCGCCGACCGAGGCCAGCGAATTGGTCACCGAGGTGCCGGTGCCGGAATTGTTCATGTTGGAGGTGGTGACCACCCGGTTGGCGTTGTTGGAGCCGCTGGTGGTGTCGTTGCCGCCCGAGGTGATCGCGCTGGTGGTGATCGAGCGGTTGCCGTCGGAGAGCGCTCCCGAGACATCGCCGGCGGCACCGGTCGGCAAGCCGTTGCCGACGTTCTGGTTGGTCGAACTGTTGCCGGTCGAGGCGGTGCTGGTCGAGGTCGTCGAGTGGCTGGTGGGATCGGTGGTGGCGGGCGCGATCACCGGGGGCGGCGGCGCCGGCACCACCGTCGGCTCGGGCTGCACGGCCACGGTGAAGCGGGTGGTCGCGCTCAGTCCGATCCGGTTGGTCGCTCTGATCGTGATCGTGGTCGAAGGGGCCAGGGTGACCACGCCGGAGCCGAGCACGGTCACCACGCCGGTGGTGGCATCGATCGCGAATACCCCGCCCGGATTATCGACCAGGCTATAGCTGATGCCCTGGCCCAGCGGATCGGTGGCGGTGATCGTGCCGGCGGTGGCGACGCCGAGCGGCACGGCCAGGGTGCCGGTCGGCGTGGTCGGCGCGGCATTGATCGTGGTCATCACCAGATCGTTGCCGGTGCCGTCGGCATAGGAGACTCTGAATCCGACGCCATTGAAGTAGATCGTCGTGCCTTCGCCGAGGACGGTGCTGGTGCCGGCCAGCGTCAGGGAGCCGGTGGTGGTGCCGGCGCCCTGGGTGTCGATCAGGGTGAAGCGGTCGGGGCCGGCGAAGGCCGGCGTGAAGCCGCCGCCCAGGGTCAGCGACAGGATCGCGCCGTTGGTCATGACATTACCCGCGGTGACCACGATCTGGTCGTAGAGCGTCCCGGCGGTGGTACCGTTGACCTCGACCGCCAAAATGGCGCCGGCGGCCAGGGTCAGGCCGTTGCCGAAACTCAGCCGGCCGGGGCTGTTGCCGGCGGCGAGCGTCGCCCCGGCCTGGATCGTGGTCGCGCCGGCGATCGTCCCCGATCCGCCGAGCGTGGCACCGCTGCCGACCGCGACGCTGGCGCTGCCGGTCAGACTGCCGTTGACCAGGACCTTGCCGGCGGTGACCACGGTGGCGCCCTGATAGCTGTTGGCCCCCGACAGGATCAGGGTGCCGCTGCCGGTCTTGGTCAGGTCCTGGCCGGCGCTGCCGGTGACCGCGCCGCTGATCGTCACCGTGTGGCTGCCGGTGTTGAGGGTGGCATCACCCGACAGGGTGAAGGGGTTGTTGATCTGGGTGTCGCCGGTGATGTCGAGTTCCTTGCCGTCGGCCAGGTAGATCACGCCCGCGGGCAGAGCGTCGTCGTTGGCGACCTGGAGATCGCCGTCGTCGATATAGATGTCGCCGGTCAGTCCGGCTTCGTTGGCGGTATTGTCCAGGATCAGGGTGCCGCCGCCGGTCTTGTGCAGATCGGCGCCGCTGTTGGCGACATCGTCGAGCGCGCCGGTCAGGGTAATCGACTTGCCGGTATCGACCTCGATCGTGCCGGGGTCCGCCGCGATCAGGATCGCGTTGTCGAAGCTGCCGCTCTCGGTCAGCCGCAGCGTGCCGCCGTTCAGCACCACGGTGTCGGCGCCGAGATTGCCGTCCGACGCCACCGCCAGCGTGCCGGCGGTGATCGTGGTGGTCCCGGCGTAACTGTTGGCGCCGGTCAGGGTCAGCGTGGCGCCGCCGGTCTTGGTCAGCGCGCCGCTGCCGCTGATCGCCCCGGCAAAGCTGCCGGCACTGGTCTGGTCGAACACGACCGCCGCGCTGTTGACGATAATGCCCTGCAGGCTGCTCGTGTCGCCGTTCAGCGTGCCGGCCGAAACCGTGGTGCCACCGCTGTAGTTGTTGGCCCCGGTCAAGGTCAGCACCGCGGCGCCTTGTTTGACCAGCGCGCCGGTGCCCGAGATCACCCCCGATGCCGTGCCGTCGGCGCTCTGGTCTACCGTCAGGGTGTTGGCGTTGAGCGTCACCGCCCCGGCGCCCGACAAGGAGCCGATAGTCTCCGATCCGGCGAGCTCGAGCGCCGCACCCGAGGCCACCGACAGCGCTCCGGCATCCGCCAGCGCCGCGCCGCCGCTCGCCTGCAGCGTGCCGCCGGAAACCGTGGTGCCGCCGGTATAACCGTTGGCGCCCGACAGCGTCAGCGTTCCGGCACCGTCCTTGGCCAGTCCGCCGGTGCCGGAGAGGGTGCCGCTGAAGGTTGCCGAGCCGGCCGCAACCGTCACCGTCAGGGTGGCGCCCGACGCCATCGTCACCGTGCCGGCACCGCTCAGCGCGCCGACGGTCTCGCTGGTCTGGACGGCGAGCGTCGCCCCGGCCGCCACCGTTACCGACCCGGTGTCGGTGAGCGCCTGTCCGCCGCTGACCGCCAGGGTGCCCGCCGCGACCGTGGACTGGCCCGTGAAACTGCCGCTGCCGGTCAACGCCAGCGTGCCGGCACCCGCCTTGGTCAGGCCGCCGCTGCCGCCGACCGCACCCGACAGGACCAGCCCGTCGCCGGTCCCGGTATTGGCATAGCTGATGACGCCGCCCAGGCCCGCGACGGTAAAGTTGTTGGCCAGTTCCACCACCCCGGTCCCGCTCACCACCAGCGTAGCGACGGTGCTGGCGCTGCCGAGCGTGACGGCGCCGAGACCGATATTGCCGGCTCCGGCAATGCTGAGCGTGCCGGCCTGTACCGTGGTCGCACCCCGGTAGCTGCTGCTGCCGGTCAGAGCGAGTGTTCCGGCCCCGTCCTTCACCAGGGCCCGGGTGGTTTGATCCTGACTGATGAGGCCCGACGCGGTGACCGTGCCGGCCACCAGGATGGTTCCGGTAGTGGCCAGTTTGACGTCGTTGGCAAAGCTGCCGTCGCCGGTGATCTCCAGAATATTGTTGTCTGAGCTGCTGATGGTGATCAGGGCCGTGGACGCCAACGACCCTGTCGCCGCCATGCTCACCGTTCCGCCCTTGATCTCGACGCCGCTGAGGTCGGCGGTCAGGCCGCCGCCCAGGGTCAGTTTGCCGCTGCCGTCCTTGACCAGCGCGCCGCCGCCGCTCAGCGCGCCCGAGAGGGTGGTCGAGCTGTTATCACCATAGGCGGTCAAGGTCTTGCCGCTGGCGATGACCGCCGCGCCCGCCCCGTTCAGCGCGCCGATGGTGTCGGTCTGGGAGAACGTCACCATCGCGCCCGCGGCCACCGTCACCGCAGTGGTGTCGGCCAGTGTGCCGCCCGCGCGGTCGAGGGTCAGCCCGCCCTCTGAAACCGTGGTCGCCCCGGTAAAACTGTTGTCGCCGGTCAGGGTCAGCGTGCCGGCGCCGGTCTTGGTCACGCCGCCGGTGCCGCTGATCACCCCGGCAAAACTGCTGTCTGCGGCCTGGTTCACCGTCAGACTATCGGCCCCCAGCACCACCTTCGCCGTGTCGCTGCTACCTGCCAGCCCGCCGATCGTCTCATCGGCCGACAGCTCCAGGGTGGCGCCGGCATTCACGGTTGCCACCGAGCCGTCGCCCAGCGCCGAACCGCCGGCCAGGATGATGTTGCCGCCCGACGAGGTGGCGATGCTGACCGTGCCGACATGGGTATTGCCGCCCGAGAGCGTCAGGCTGGAGCCGGCCTGCCGGGTCGTCAGCGTCAGCGCCCCCGGTCCCGAGATTACTCCCGACAGGGTCACCGCCGAGGCCAGGCTGTCGATCGAGGCTGCCCCGGCGACCGCGATCGCATTGTCCACGACGGTGGCGCCGGTCACGACGAGCGCGCTGCCCGCGTTCAGCGTGATCGCGCCGGTGGTCAGCCGGCTGTCGGATGCAACTTGCACAGAGGCGTTGGTCACCGCCAGGGTGCCGCTCCAGCCGGCGGAATTGCCGGTGCTGCCGAGCGTGAGGTTCTTGGTGCCGCCGCCGGCGTCGCCCACCACCGCCAGTGCCGCGCTGCCGGTGAAGGCGCCGTTGAACGCCACGGTCTCGACTGTCGCGGTCAGCGTGATCTGGCTTGCCGCCAGGACCGAAACCGCATTGGCGAAGGTGAAGGCCGCCGCGTTCAGTTCCAGCGTCCCGCCGTTCAGCGTGATGCTGCCCGGACCGCTGCCGAGTCGGGTCTCGCTGTCCACCGCCAGCGTGCCGGCGGCGACCGTGGTGCCACCGCTATAGCTGTTGGCCCCGCTCAGGGTCAGTTTCGCGGCGCCGGTCTTGGCCAGGGTGCCCGACCCGCCGATCACGCCGCTCAGGAGGACGTCGGCGTCGGTTTGCAGCGTGGCGTCGCCGGTCAGCGTCACCCCGTTGTCGATCGTGGCTGCTCCGGTGAGCTGGAGCGTCGTACCCGCCGCCAGCGACAGCGCCGACGCGGTGTCGCCGAGTGCGGCATCGGCGCCAATGCTGAGCGTTCCCCCCGACACCGAGGAGGCACCGGTGAAGGTGTTGGATCCCGACAATATCAAGGTCCCCGCCCCGGTCTTGCCCAGTCCGAAGCCGGTGCCACTGATCGCGCCGCTCAGGGTCAGGGTCGAGGCCGAGCCGGTCTCGATCCGGGCCGTGCCGGTCAGGGCGATGGTGCCGGTCAGCGTCACCGAGGCGCTGTCGGCCACCGCCAAAGCACCCGCGGTGCCGCCGACCCCGACCCCGGACAGGCTCAGCATTTCCGCCAAAGTCAGGCCGGTGGCAACCTGCAGCGTCGCCCCGTCGCTGACCGTGGTCCCGCCGGTTGCGTTGCCCAGCGCCCCGGCGCCGGACGCAATCAGCGTACCCGCAGCGACCGTGATCGCACCGGAATAGCCGGTACTGGCGCCCGAAAGCATCAGTGTGCCGGTGCCGGTCTTGGTCAGGGCGCCGCTGCCGGTGAAGCTGCCGGAGAAGTCGGTGGAGCTGCCATCGCCGCCCACGGTCAGCCCGGCGGCGCCCAGGGCCACCGTGCCGCTGCCGCTCAGGGAGCCGAGCGTCTTCGCCGACAGGAGCGTCAGCGTGCCGTCCACCGTCACAGCGGTCGAATCCCGGAGCGACGCCGCGCCGGCCAAGGTCAAACCGCCCGCGGACACCGTCGTCGATCCGGAGTAAAGATTGGTGCCGCTCAGCGTCAACGTCCCCAGGCCCTTCTTGATCAAGGCGCTGTTGCCGGTGCCGGCAATGTCGCCGGCGTAGGTCGTGTCGGTCGCCTGATCCACCGTCAGGGTCTTGCCGTTCAGGTCGACCATTCCGGCCCCGGTGATCCCGCCCACCGTCTCGTCATCGGCCAGCTTGAAGACCGAGGACCCGCTCAGCGCCACCGCCACCGTGTCGGCGATCGCCGACCCGTTTTGCACCTCCAGCATGCCGGCATCGACGGTCACCGTCGCCGAATTGCCGCCGCCGGTCGCGGCGGCAAAGCTGTTGCTCCCGGACAGCACCAGCGTGCCGGACCCGCTCTTCTTCAGGCCGGCGGTCCCCGACAGCGTCCCCGAGATCGTCCCCGACAGCGTCAGCGTCTTGCCCGACGCCACCTCCAGGGTGCCGCCGATCCCGACCAGCGCCAGGTTCCTGGTGAGGGTCGTATCGTCAGTCACCGCCAGAATCGCGTTATCGACCGTCCCGCCACCCTGGCCCAGCGACAGCGCTCCGGTGCCGAGATTGCTGGCGCCGGCGATTATCAGTGTCCCCTCCCTGATCGCCGTCGTTCCGGCATAGTCGTTCCCGGTGTTGGAGAACACCACCGTCCCGGTGCCGCCGCCGAGGATGGTCCCGTGCATGCTGTCGCTGCCGGTGATCCGGCCCGACAAGGTCAGCGTCGCCCCGCTTCCGGCTTTGATGTTCAGCGTGTCGCTGCCGCCGATCGTCACCGTGCCGCTGAGGGTCAGCGACCCCGCATCCAGCACCAGATAGCCGTTGCCGCCGGTTCCGGTGATGTTGACCGTCGTATTGCCGAGCGAGAAGCTGCCGCTGCTGGTGGTCCTGAACTTGCCCTTGCCGGTCTCGAACGCCGTGGTCAGGGTGCCCGTGCCCAGCGCATCGTTGTGCCCGATCTCGACCACCAGCGCCGCCGCCGACACCGCGCCCGCGTAGCCCGAGCCGTCACCCCTCAGGGCCACGACCCTGCCGTTGCTGCTCCCAGCCGTCAGCCCCAGCGCTCCCGTGCCATTGAGCGTTCCCGTGAGCGTCACATTGCCATTTTCCGCATTGAGCACACCGCCATCGGTCCCCAGGGTCACGTTCTGATTGATGGTCAGGCCGCCCGAGCTATTGGCCGCCAGGGTCGCACCGCCCGACAGCGTCACCGAGCCCACGGCGTTACCGATCTCGTCTGTCTTCAGCGTCCCCGCCGACACCGCAAGCTCGCCGGTGTAGCTGTAATAGCTGCCGTCGGTTGCCCCCAGAACCAGCGTCCCCGCGCCGGACTTGGTCAAGAATCCGGTCGCAGAGCTGTCGTTTGCCAGCTTCACCGAAGACCCCAGCGTCAGCGTATCGTCCGACGGGTTGACAATCGTCAGGCCGCCCTGAAGCTTCAGGGTCACCGCGGTTCCCGTGGTCGGACCGATCGTCAGCCCCTTGGCCTCGCCGGTGTCGAGCGTATCCCCCGCTCCGACCGATGCATCCCCGCCAAGCGTGATGGTCGAGCCGTCGGCGAGCTTGACCTTGATGGTATCCGCGCCCGCCTGCGCCACGCCCCGGCCAAACGCCTCCTGCAGCGAGAACCCGTCCCCGGCGTCGCCATCGGTGTCGCTGCCGGTCGTATCGACGTAGATTGTCCCGCTGGTGACCGTGACGTCGGCATTGGTAGTGGAATTGCGGTCGTTGAGCGCAAAGCGGATCGTGGTGTCGCCATAGGGGGTGGCGTTGGCATAACCGATATGGCGGATCACATCGGTGACCAGCGCCGTGGTGGCATCGCCGTTGAAGGAGATGGTCAGGACGCCGCCGGTGTTGGCATAAGTCGCAAAGGTCGTGCTGCCGCCATCGACCAGATTGCCGTTGTTGTCGTCGGTAAACGAGGCGCCCGAGGCGACGAAGCTGAACAGGTCATTGGCCGTCGCGTCGGCGGCCCCGCCGCTGGTCACCCGGCTCACCGTCAGCGACCCATTATTCCAGTTGCCGCTGTCGTTCTCCGTGTCCGTCACCGCCGCCGTCGCGGTTGCCAGCGTCACCGCCTCCGCGCCCAGAGCCACCGTGTTCCCGGTTCCCGGATCCGATCCGTTGAGGTCGATGGTCGGGGGGGTGTCGAAACTGACATTGAAGGTTTTCGACAGACTGGCCACGGCATTGCCGGCGGCGTCCTTGGCCGGAGTGCCGCCCAGGCTGATGGTGTAGGTGCCGCTGTCGCCGGTGTCCCAACTGCCGCCGGGCGCGCTCACGGTATAGGTCACCGTGTAGGCGCCGGCACCTCCCGACGGCGAGGCCGCGGTCACAGTGAGAGAATTGCTGCCGGGGTCGGTGACCGCGACATTGGCGACGGCCAGGCTGGTGCTGTCGACCGCCACGGTGTCGCTGTAGTCGACCGTGAAGGTGAAAGAAGTGCCGGTGGGGCCGACCAGATCGCTCCGGGTCGCGGTCGCGGTCGGCGCGGCGCGATCGAGGGTCAGGCTGAGCGTGCCGCCGCCGGTGCCGACATTCCCGAGGGCGTCGGTCACCCGCGCGGTCAAGGTCTTGACGCCGTCGCTGCCGAGTGCGCCGGAGGTCAGCGTGAAGTCGTGATAGGCGTTTGAGATGTCGGTGCCGGAGAGCGTCACCGTCACCGGGGTGGAAAACGGGTTGCCGTCCAGCAGCAAGTCCAGCGTGTCCCCCGCCGCTGCACCGGTCCCGGTAAGGGAGACCCGGAATGCCGGCGCCTGTGCGCTGGTGATGTTGTCTGAATTGGACGAGCCGGTGTCGCTGCCGGCGCTCAGATCGACCGCGCCACTGCCTGGGGCGGCGGGTGCGGTCTTGTCGAGGGTGTAACTCTGGCCAGCGATGAAGTCGCCATTGCTGGTCCCGGTGCCGCCGAGCGCGGCGCTGTCCGATGTGGCGATGATGGTGTCGTCGTCGCTGAGGTCGAGGCGTAGCGTGCCGTCGCCGCTGCCGGTGTCGACCGTCACTGCCCAGCTGGTGCCGCTGCCGGAAACATTGGTGACCGAGGCCCCGGTCACGGTCGTCGTCAGCAGGAAGTCGGTGGAATCCACCCCGCTCACCGCCTCGCTGAAGGTGACGGTGTAGACGACCGAAGCGGCGTTGGTGGTGGCGCCGGAGGGCGTGGTCCGGGTGATCGCGGTGACCGCGGGGGCCGCGCTGGAGGTCAGGGTCGTGCTGTTCGCCCCGGTCAGGCTGCCCGAGGCGACCCCGAGCAGCGGCGTCATCGTTGCGACCCCGGACGCATTGGTGAATTGCAGGGCCAGCCCGGTGAAGGTGGCGACGCCGCCGGAGGGTGTCAGGGTCACGGTCTTCGAGTCCGCATCCTGGTCACCCGAGGTAACCGACAGACCGTTGACCGTGCTGCCGGGCGGATTGCCGGCGGCAAGGCCGGTCTGCATCACGATGTTGGTGGTGTAGCCGGTATCGACCGTGCCGTCGGCATCGACGGCGCTGACCACCGGCACGGTGGTGAAAGCATAGCTCGACCCGCTGCGGATGCTGGTCGCGGCCGGCTCGGTGGTGAACACCAGTCTGGTCGCGACCACGTCGGGATCGATTGAGCCCGAGGCTGCCGAGGTCAGGCCGCTCGCCGCCGCGGTCAGGGTGAAGTTGGCGTCGGCATCGCTGGCCGAGGTGTATTTGATCCCGCTGAAGCTCGCGACGCCGGTGCTGGCGGCCAGCGACGCCGTGCCGCCCAGCGAGCCGCTGCCGTCCTCGGTCAGGGTTACCGTGCCGGTGAAGCCGGTATCGATATTGCCGCGGTCGTCCACCGCCTGCACGATCGGCTGGCTGGTGAAGGCGACGCCGCTGGTGATGGTGCCGCTGGGGACCTGGGCATAGACCAGCTTGGTTGCGGTCACGTCCACCGCGGCGCCGCTGCCGTTGGTGACCGCGCTCTGGCTGGCGGCCATCGCCGAACTGCCGGAGCCGGTGGTGAAATTGCTGTCGCCATCGACGCTGAGGATCAGGGTGTGACCCTCGGTGATGTCATTGCTGCCGGTGTTGTCGTTGTAATAGGCGCTGATCGTGTAGGTCTCGGCATTGGCCGCGCCGTCCGCGACCGAAATGCCAAGGCCGGAGAAGGTGATCTTTTGGCTGCCGGCGTTGTAGGTCCCTTCGACATTGGTTGCATCGTTGCCGTTCAGCAGATACTTGATCAGCCCGCGCTCGGTGTTGGTGGTTGTGCCGGAAACGTCGACCGTCAATGCGGTCACCGTGGTCGCCAGCCCATCCCCGGCGCCGGTGTCGGTGATGGTGAAGTCAAGTAATTGCACCGCGGTGCCGTTGCCTGCCGCGGTGGTGGCGATGCTCGACGGCTCGGCCAGCGTGGCGCTGGCGGTGACCGTCGAGGTGGCATCGGCCGCACTGATCACGATCGAGAACACCTTCTCGAAGGAGTTGGATCCGTTGTCCGTGCTGCGAACCCGCACCGAATAGGTGCCGTCCGCCAGCGCCGCGCCGCCGACCACCAGATTGGCACCGGAAATGGCGAAGCTGCCATTGTCCCCGTCGCCACTGCCGCTGACCAGCGAATAGCTGTGGGAACCGCCGCTATCCGGATCGGTGCTGGTCAGGGCACCGATGGTCGCTCCCGAAGTCGCCGCCGTGGCCAGAATCGAGCTGTTGGCAAGTGCGATGTCGGTCGGGGCTTCGTTGACATCGGTCACCGTGACGGTGATGGTGCGGTCGGCGGTATTGCCGGCAAGGTCGGTGGCGCGGATGTCGACCACGTAGGTATTGTTGGTGTCGCTGTCGGTCGGGCTTTCAAAATCGGGAGCGGTGACGAAGTCGAGGTTGCCGCCGGAGATGGTGAATTTTGCCTGGTCCGAGCCGCCGATGATCGAATAGGTGACGCCGCCGCTGCCGCCGCTATCGGTGGCGGTCAGGGTCACGATGCCGGTGCTGTTCTCCCCCTGGCTCTGGCTGGTGCTGGTCGTCCAGGCGGGCGCGGTGGTATCGACCTGCAGCGTCGAGGCGGCGGTCGAGGCGGCAGAATCCGTGCCGCCGGCGTTCTGGATCGCCCGAATATGGGTATAACTGCCGTCCGACAGCGTGCTGGCGGTGAGGTCGATGCTGGTGCCGCTGGCGGTGCCGCTGGCCAGAGACTCCCCGGAATCGACCACCCCGTTGGTATTGGCGTCGTTGAACAGGGTGACCGTGGCGCCGCTGGTCACGCCCGACACGGTGTAGGTGGGGGTGGTATCTGAGGTCTTGCCGTCGGAGGTGTTCGATCCGGTATCAGAGGCGGTCGCCAGAACCGGAGCGGCGGGGGTGGCGGGGGTGACGGTGACATCGACCTTGGTGACCGCGCCCTGGTCGTTGCCGGCGGTATCGGTGGCGACGAAATAGACGTCGTAGGCGGTGCCGGCGCTCAAACCGGTGACGGCGGAAAAGCTGCCGTCGAAATTGCCGCTGCTGGCGGCCGCATTGCCCGATGCCAGCGGCGACCCGCCGCCCGAGGCATGAGCCGCCTTGACCTCGGCGACGCTGGGGGCGGTGGCGCCGTCTGCGACCACGACATAATAGATCGTCCCGGCCTCGTCGAGGCTGGCCGAAGGGGTGAAGCCGCTGGTGGTGACGCTGCCGGCGGTCGGGCCGCCGTCGAAGCTCGGCGGCGTGGTGTCGGAGGCCACGGCTGCAGTCAAAAGGACATCATCAATTTGAAATCTGTTAATTTTATTTGCGAATGACAGCGTAAATGACTTTATATTTTGAAAATCTGTATTCGATGATAGATTGATACTGATTGAAGTCTGTTCGGTGTAAGAGGCCGCGCTGACACTGACAGTGTTTCCCGACGCAGTTACGCCAGATATCGTAACGTTATCGGTAGCTGTGGTGGTCGAGTTAAGATCAATTGCAAATACAAACGATTTTAATTTAAATCCGCTAGCATCATTGCTGGAAATCGTTACGCTGCTGATTTGGTCAGTGCTTCCAGAATTAAAAACAGTCAGGGCCGCGTCGCCGGTATCTGATATTCCTGAAGCTGTCGTGACAGCCAACGCATTGTATTGCAGAATAACTGAACCGGTGGTACTTGTCGATATATTTAACCCTGCGCGCGTCGTTGCGCCGGCACCATCGGCGTAGAGGTCTGATGCTGAGTTGTTGGTGGCAGCTGCGGCGATAACTCCACTCATCGTCCCGAAAGTAATTGTGCTGTCGAGCTTCGGTGCACTCAGCAAGTGGTCGTATCGATCGCTCACCGCGGCTTCGAGTGGCAGTGCCGTTTCGATGGTGCCAAACGATCGTTCGAGAACCCAATTGCCGTCGGCCGACAACGCGCCGGTCTCGTCGGACGAAGCGGCGACATCGGCCCCGGTTGCGGCGGCCAAAGCCGTGATCAGAGTCTGGCCGGTGCCGCCGGCCACTTCGCAGCCATAGAGCAGCAGATCGCCATCCGCGGTCAAAGCCGCTCCCAGTGTGGCCAGATCGGCGGCGCGCGTTTGCGTACCTGTCGAATCAAGGGAAAAAATCCCGAGTTCGATCGTCCCCTGGTTGCCGTGGCTGATGATGTGGATGGCATCATAGCCGGAATGCGATTGCGCCCATTTCGCGATTTGGCTGAGGCCGTCCTGGGTGGCGTCGAGCAGTTCGACCTCGATGCCCGGCTTCATGCCATCGACCAGCGTTTGGTAATCGGCGACGTTCGACTCGATGAATACGACCTCGCGCCGGCCGCCATCCTGGCTGGGGTCGCAGGCGCGCAGCCCCTGGGCTGCGGAGACTTGGGGGCCGGAGGCCGCCGCCGGGGCGGGGGCGGTGCTGGTTTCCGGCGGCGCCGGGTCGCTGGCGGGCGGCGTGTGGTCAGCCAGCGCCTGGGCCACCGGATCTGCGGCATTCCCGGCCTGATCGGCCGGGTGGTCGGGGGACGAGGCGGCATCGGCGGCGCTTGCCACCGCAGCGCCATCGAACAGGTAGCGGGGTTCCAATGCCAGGGCCAGGGGTGGGGCCGCTGGCTTCCAGGGTGCGGTGCGCCGCGACATCAGCAGCTTTGACAGGAGTGCCATCGGACGCCACCAAATATTGTAGTTAATGATTCGTTAAGCAGCCGCTTTCTCGCTCCGCACACGGCTTAGCGAGTTGTGGTATCGCGCCAACGGAGTCGTTCGGTCGTTTGCCGATAATTTAATCTAGTCCGTGAACTCAAATACGCAATCGTTTTTTGGGTGCCAGCTACTCGCTGACCAGGATGATTTCGGCGGCGGTTTTGCCAAAAATTAACCATGCGGCCCGGGTTGTCGGAACGTTGGCGTGTCGGGTTGGGGGCGCTGGCAAGGCATTGGTGTCTTTGTTGACGATACGATTGCTCCTGGCGGTCTTGCTCGGTCGCGATGGTTGGCCGCTGCCGTCATCACCTGGGGGTATTTCTCGCAGCGTCCTCGTTTCCCGCCTTGCGGCTTTTCGAGGGAGCGGTCATCCTGTCGGCCGTGTGCGCATGAGCCCCGGCGACGCCTTCGAACCGGTTCGATGTCGCGGCAGGACTGGCCGGCGCTACCAGATCCTGGCCGGTGTGCGCCGGAGATCAGGCGATGGGGTGGCGCCTCGGTTGGGACGGTCCGCAGTCGGAATGGCCCAATTCGGTGTGCCCGGTCTTAAGCGGCGGTGAGGTAGGGATGCGGACACTGTTTTCGACCGGCGGATCCGGTGGCGGTGCGGCCGTGGCCGAGGGCGAGACGCTCGAACACAGTGGCCGCGGCGTCAAAGCCCCTGTGCCGCGCAAGCGCCGGTCGTCGGGTTCGTTCGGCACCGCGGCCCCCTATCTGACCTTCGCGCTCCTGGTGATGCTGCTGGTCGTGCTCTATTTTTGGAGCGGGATCGTGGTGGTCATCCATTCCGGCGAGGCCGGTGCGCTCTACCGATTGTTCCTGGGCGGCACCGTCACCGACTACGTCTATCCCGAGGGAATCCACATCGTGTGGCCCTGGAATCGGATGTATATTTACAATGTCCGGGTTCAGACGGTCATGCACGAGTTCTCCGTGCTGACCAATAAGGGGCTGCCGATCAGGCTCAAGCTGGCGATTCGCTATCATCCTGAATACGAAATGGTGGCGATCCTGCACAAGCGCGTCGGGCCGGATTACGTGAATACCATCGTCGTGCCCCAGATCGAATCGGTTCTGCGCCGTAACATCGGCAAGCATGATCCCGAGGACATTTACACCAATAAGGAAGGCATCCTCACCGACATCATCGTCAAGGCGATCGAAGAGGCCGGTCAGAAATTTGTCTTTATCGACGATATCATCATCCGCACCGTCGACCTGCCCGATGACGTGAAGCACGCGATCGAAGAGAAACTGGTCCACCAGCAGCGCTTCCAGGCTTACGAATTCCGCCTCGCCGCGGAACGGCAGGAGGCCGAGCGCAAGCGCATCGAGGCCCAGGGCATCCGCGACTATCAGGCGACCATCGCCGAGACGCTGACCGACAAAATCCTGAAATGGCAGGGTATCCACGCTACCGAGGAGATCGCGAACTCCAACAACGCCAAGGTCGTGGTGGTCGGCAACGGTGACAAGGGCCTGCCGATCATCCTGGGGGGCCAGTGAGCCGCGCCGGTACTCTGCCCATGGTCTCCTCGCTCCGAATCCTGTCCGGCCTGGTGATCATGGTTCTGGTCTTGGCCGGTTGCCATGCCAGCGACACCAACGAGCGTGCCCGCAAGGCTGCCGAAGGCAAGGGTGACGTGGCGATCGGCTTGATTTGGGGCGATCTGTTTGACGGAATGTTCTACCAGGGCGCCGAACTCGCCCAGGCTGAGATCAACGACAAGGGTGGCGTGCTCGGCCGGCCGATCCGCTTCGTGCGGGCCGATGCCGCCGGTGATGATCCCCGCAGCGTCGGCCTTGCGATCGCGCGAAAGCTTGCCCGAGACCCCGAGGTGGTCGCGGCGGTCGGCCATTCCGCACCGGAGACCGCGATCCCGGCGTCGATTACCTATGAGGGTGCCGGCATCCTCTACATCAATCCGGCGGTGATCTCGCAATCGGTGAACCAGCACAATTTTCAGCTGGTATTTTCGACCATTCCCGACGACGACCAGTTTTCCAGGGAAGACGCAACCTTTGCCTCCGGCCTTGGCTTTCACCGCATCGCGGTGCTCAACACCCGGGAGGATTGGGCGGATACCGCGGCCAAGGCCTTCATCAAGCATGCGGTCACGCTGGGCCTGACGGTGGTCACCCGAAAATCCTTCAACCATCAGCGCGAGAATTTTCGCGACATCCTGGCCGATCTCGGCGCCTCGCAGTTCGACGCGATCTTCCTGGCCGCCGACGAGCGGGTCGCGGCGGCGGTGGTGAAGCAGAGCCTGGAGATGAATCTCGAGGCCCCATTCCTGCTGGCCGACCTGATCGACATCCATAAATTCAAGAAGGAGGTCGGCAGCGAGACCCCGCTGATCTCGGTGCCGATCCTGTTCAATCCGTTTTCCAATCGCGCCGCGGTGCACGACTTCGACGTCCGCTTCAAGGAGAAGTTCGGCTCCGAGCCTGATGGCTGGGCCGCCCAGGGCTATGACGCCATCCAGATGCTGGCCTATGCCATGGAGCGGGCCAATTCGACGGTGCCGCTCTCGGTCGCGACGATCCTGCGCTACACCCTGTCCTGGCGCGGGGTTACCGGGCGCTATTCCTTCGATCGCCGCGGCAGCGTCTATACCCGGGTGATCGAGTTCGCGACCTTGAAGAAGGGCAAGATCGAGTACCACGCCTCGGAGGGGGCGGTCGTCGAATATAAGGATGATAGCCAATGACCACGCTGTTGGTCTCAAGGGTCGTTCCGGCAGGGTGCCGATGACCTGGCTTTTTGAGCGGAAGGGTGATCGCACATGATCCTTTATGCTATTGCCATCATTGCCTATGTCGGGAGCGCATTGGTGCTTGGCCTGGCCGGCCGCCACCGCAAGTTGGGCGGCTGGGGCTATTTCTTTGCCTCGCTGATGCTGACGCCGGTGCTGGGGCTGCTGTTGTTGCTGGCCTCCGATCCGCGCCGCGGCGCCGACTGAGCGGCCGGAACCCGATCGATCCGGTGGTGCATCAACGCGAATAAGGGGAGCCCCCGTGGGATCTTGGGGTAGGGCCATTGTTATCGGGCTCGGACTGTTGCTGGCCGCTTCCGCCGGTTTCGGCGAGGAGACCCGCGACTATGTCAGCATCGTCGCGCCGCGTAGCGTCTACCCCTATGTGTCGACGGTGATCGGGGAATATGGCAACCGCTCGCGGTTCAAATTCCCGCGGATCGGCACCACCGATGTCGATGTCGCGATCAAGCTGCTGTGCGCCGGAGCCGGCGTCGATCTGCCGGATATCGCCTTGGCCAACCGGAAGATGACCGACGGCGAAGCCCAGCGATGCCAGCGCAACGGCGTGACCGAGCTGGTCGATATGAAGATCGGCTTCGATGCGATCGCCATGATCGGCGGCAAGAACCAGGGGCCGACGGAGCTTCGCGCGGCCGACTTGTTCCTTGCGGTTGCCGAGAAGATTCCGGATCCCACCGCTCAAAGTGCTGCAGGAGCCGGCGATAGCGCGCTGCCGGTGGCCCTGGTGGCCAATCCCTACCACCGCTGGAATGAGGTCAATCCCGAGCTTCCGGACTTGCCGATTCGCTTCATGGCGCCTCCCCGATCGTCGCTCTACTGGAGCATCTTCTCGGCGGGATTGCTTGAGGTCGGCTGTCGCCAGATCAAGCCGATCGCGGCCA
This sequence comes from Azospirillum sp., assembly GCA_016124535.1. Lineage (GTDB taxonomy): Bacteria > Pseudomonadota > Alphaproteobacteria > Azospirillales > Azospirillaceae > RI-112. The sequence goes on along the minus strand of WGNK01000071.1, from coordinate 2,219 downwards.
TGGAGAAACCCGATCCGGCGGGTTTTCAGAAGGCCTGTCAGACTCTGCGCAGCGACGACGCGGTGGCCGAGGCGCCCGACGACTTCGAGAAGATCGCCGCCGCCCTGAACGAGCAGCCAGGAACCCTCGCGGTGATGCGGTTGACCATCGCCCGCAAACACGGCGACCGGCTGCACCTGCTGCCGATCGACGGCGTCGTGCCGTCGGTGGAGACGGTCAACGACAGCCGATACAAGCCGTCGCAACCGGTTTACCTGTTCGTCAAGCAGAGCAATTTCGAGATCATTCCGGGCTTGCGTGATTTCGTCAGCGAATTCATCGGCCCGCGTGCGACGGGGGAATCCGGCTATCTCACCGATGTCGGTCTGGTTCCGCTCACCGAAGAGGAACGGCGCCAGGTGCGTGCGCTGGTTTCGACCCTGGTTGCCCCCGAAGTCCAAGCGGAGCCGGGCGATGCCGGCAGCGCACAACAGGCGCCAGCGGCCCGGCTGCGCGAACTCGAGGCCTCGCTGTGGGACTCGATAAAGGGTTCCAAAGACCCGACCGTGCTCAAAATCTACCTCGACCTGTTTAAGGGCGGCCTGTTTGCCCGTTCGGCCGAAGGCAGGGTGGAGCGCTACGCCAACGAAGATGCCGACAAGGACGGGGTTCCCGACTATCTCGACCAATGCCCGAAGACCGCCAAGGGGATCAAGGTCGACAAAGCGGGCTGCCCGGTCGACAGCGACGGTGACGGCGTCACCGACGATGTCGATCCCTGTCCGAATACGGTCAAGGAGGCTAAGGTCGACCGGCTCGGCTGTCCGCTCGACGCCGACCGCGACGGCGTGCCCGACTATCTGGACAAATGCGCCGATACCCCGGCGGGAATCGCGGCAGACGAGCAGGGCTGCCCCAAGGACGCCGACCGCGACCGCATCCCCGATTCGATCGACGACTGTCCGGATACGCCCGACGGGTTCGAGGTCGATAGTCATGGCTGCCCGCTCGATGCCGACCGCGACGGCGTGCCCGACCACATCGACAAATGCGCCGATACCCCGGCGGGGATCGCGGTCGACGAGCAGGGCTGCCCCAAGGATGCCGACGGCGACCACGTCGCCGACTCGGTCGACGACTGCCCGAATACTCCCGAGGGGGTCGAGGTCGACAAACATGGCTGCCCGCTCGACCAGGACCACGACGGCGTCCCCGACTATCTCGATAAGTGCAACGTCCCCCAATGGGGGCCGGTCGACGAAACCGGCTGTCTCAAGGACGAGGACGGCGATGGCGTCGCCGATGACCGCGACCAGTGCCCGAATACGCCCAAGGGCACGCCGGTTGACCTCAAAGGCTGTGAGATTTCGGTCTTCGAACCCGATGAAGACAAGGACGGCACCCCGGACAGCCGGGACAAATGCCCCGGCACTCCCGCCGGCACCAGGACCGACAATCTGGGCTGTCCGGTGGACAGCGACGGCGATGGCGTGAATGACGACAAAGACGAATGTCCGGGCTCGCCCAAGGGCGTCAAGGTCGACGAAAAAGGCTGTTGGACGATCGAAAAGCTGTTGTTCGGCCCGACCGAAGGCGAAATCCTGCTGAAGCACGCCGCAGTGCTGCAGCAGGTGCTCGACGTGATGAGGAAAAATCCGGCACTTCGCCTGGAAATCCGAGGCCATTCGGACAGCGGCGGCGATCCCGGCGCCAATGTCTGGTACGCCACCCGGCGGGCGCTGTCGACCGCCCAGTTCTTCATGGCCAACGGCATTAACCAGGACCGCCTGGTGGTCAAGGGGCTGGGTGCCGACCAGCCGGCGGCGCCCAACGATAGCCAGGCCAACCGCCAACTCAACCGCCGGGTCGAGATATTCCCGATTCCGATCCAGTGACCAGCCGGTGACCGCCGGGGGCCGGGTCCGCGGGCGGCCCTGGCCGCCGGGGTGCTGGCGGGCCGGCACCGGAACCGTGGCACAAAACGAAACCGGCGGGACGCTCAGCGTCCCGCCGGTTTTCTTCTCGCACTGCCATGTCTCAGGCCGATGACCATTCCACCAGCGGCTGTGCCCGAGCTCTATCCAGCCCGCCGGACGGCAGCGGGAATGTCCCGAGCGGTGTTGCAAATGGGTGGGCGCGCCTTGATGGGACGTTACGCTGCAGTGCTGATCTGATCAAGATCACGGTCGTTGGCGACCGTGCCCGCCTGCCGGGCCATCTGGCGGTCCTGGAGAGCCGCC
>WGNK01000025.1 GCA_016124535.1 Azospirillum sp. | reverse complement strand
GTTCGAAGGCTTGGTGAACAGCAAATTAAAGGGTTCCGACTGAAAAGAAAGACTGACGCCTCGCAGCCGGGCGGTCAAGCCGCCAAACCCGACCCCGCCGCTCCGCCAGCGTGGCCGCTGGGCAGGGCGAAGGCGGCGAGGGCCGCGATCGAGCGCTCAGATGGAAAGCTGGTCGGGGTCAGGCCGGCGGCGTTTCGGCTTCCGAGGGCACGCCGACGCTGTGACGCCGCACCGCCAGCCGGCGGATCGCGACGTAGAACACCGGGGTCAGGAACAGGCCGAAGAGGGTAACGCCGAGCATGCCGGAGAATACCGCAACGCCCAGTGACCGGCGCATCTCAGCGCCGGGGCCGGTTGCGATCACCAGCGGCACCACGCCCAGGATGAAGGCAAAGGCGGTCATCAGGATCGGGCGCAGGCGCAGCCGGCAGGCCTCGACCACGGCGGCGATCGGTGCCTTGCCCTCGACCGCCTCCAGCTGGCGGGCGAATTCGACGATCAGGATGGCGTTCTTGGCCGCCAGCCCGACCAGCACGACCAGACCGATCTGGACCAGGATGTCGTTGGCGAGGCCCGCCGCCATGACCCCGACGAAGGCGGCGAGCACGCTCATCGGCACGATCAGGATGATCGACAGCGGCAAGGCCCAGCTTTCGTATTGCGCCGCCAGCACCAGGAACACGAACAGCACCGACAGACCGAAGATCAGCATCGCGGTATTGCCGGTCTGGCGCTCCTGATAGGCCAGTTCGGTCCATTCGTAGGAGGTGCCGAGCGGCAGCGCGGTGGCGGCCAGCTGTTCCATCTCGGTCAACGCCTGGCCGGACGACACGCCGGGCGCCGGGTTGCCTTGAATCGGCACCGAGGGATAGAGGTTGTAGCGCTGGACCAGATCCGGCCCGGCGGTGTCGCGGATTTTGACCACGGTGCCGAGCGGTACCAGGGCGCCGCTGGCACTGCGCACCTTGAGCCGCTGGATGTCGTCGCGATCGAGCCGGAATTGCTCCTCGGCTTGGGCGCGGACCTGGTAGATGCGGCCGAACGCATTGAAGTCATTGACATAGGCCGAGCCGAGATTGTTCTGCAATGCCTCGAAGACATTGGCGATCGGCACATTCAGCATCTGCGCCTTGACGCGGTCGATCTCCAGCCAGATCTGCGGTGTATTGGCGTTGAACGTGGTGTAGACCCCGGTCAGGCCGGCGGCTTGACGCGCCCGGGCGATCAGCTGGTTGGTGTCGGCGACCAGCGTGGCATAGCTGGTGCCGGCGTGATCCTCGACCTGCATCTTGAAGCCGCCGGAATTGCCGATGCCGCGCACCGGCGGCGGCGGCACCGCGATGATGAAGGCCTCCTGGATGCTCTGCAGCCGACCGAACAGGCTGCCGATGATCTTGTCCGCCGGCAGTCCCTCCTTCAGACGTTCGCCGAAGGGTTTGAAGCTGGCGAAGATGGCGGCGGCGTTCGAGGCATTGGTGAAGGTCGCGCCGGCAAATCCGGCGAAGGCGACCGCGTTGGCGACGCCGGGCGTCTCCATGATGATCTCCGAGGCCCGCCGGGTCACCGCGTCGGTGCGGTTGAGCGAGGCGCCGTCGGGCAACTGGATCACGCAGATCGCGTAGCCCTGGTCGAGCGTCGGGATGAAGCCCTGGGGCACTTTGCCGACGATGACCACGGTTGCGGCGACCAGGCCGGCATAGACCACCAGCATCAGCCCCCGGCGTTTGGCCACGACGCCGACGGCGCCGCCATAGCCGCCGCTCATGCGGTCGAAGCCGGTGTTGAAGTGGTCGGCGAACCAGCTGCCGGCGCGGGCGAAAAAGAATTTCGGCCGGTGATCGCTGTGGGGCTGGAGCAGCAGGGCGGCCAAGGCCGGCGACAGGGTCAGCGAATTGAACGCCGAAATCAGCGTCGATGCCGCGATGGTCAAGGCGAACTGGCGATAGAACTGGCCGGAGATGCCGGGAATGAACGCGGTCGGGATGAACACCGCCGCCAGCACCAGGGAAATCGCGATCAGCGCGGTGCCGACCTCGTCCATCGTCTCGTGGGCGGCGTTGCGCGGCGTCAGCCCGGCGGCGATGTTGCGCTCGACATTCTCGACCACCACGATCGCGTCGTCGACCACGATGCCGATGGCCAGCACCAGGCCGAACAGGGTCAGCGTGTTGAGCGAAAAGCCGAACGCGGCCATCACCGCGAAGGTGCCGATCAGCGAGACCGGGATCGCCACGATCGGGATCACCGCGGCGCGCCACGACTGCAGGAACACGATGATCACCAGCACAACCAAGGCGATTGCCTCGAAGATGGTGTGCTCGACTGCCTTGACCGACTCGGCGACGAATTCGGTCGGATTGTAGACGACCTTGTATTCCAGCCCCCTGGGGAAGTCCTTCTGCAGGTGCTCCATGGTCTTGAGAATGTCTTCGGCAGCAGCCAGGGCGTTGGTTCCCGGCCGTTGGAAGATCACCAGCGCCACCGCCGCCTTGCCATTGAGGTAGCTGTTGGTGACGTATTCCTTGGCTCCCAGCTCGACCCGGGCTACGTCCCTGACCCGAATCAGCCGACCGTCGCCACCCGACTTGACGATCACTTCGCGGAACTGCTTGGGATCATCGAACCGGCCCTGGGTCTGCACGGTCAGCTGGAACGCGGTGTCGGACGGCGCCGGTTGCTGGCCCAGGCTGCCGCCCGCGACTTGGACGTTTTGCTCGCGCAAGGCCTGGACCACGTCGCCCGAGGTCAGGCCGTAATTGGCCAGTTTGTTGGGGTCGAGCCAGATACGGATCGAATATTCGCGGGCGCCGAACACGTTGATGTCGCCGACGCCGTCGAGCCGCATCAGGACGTCGCGCACCCGCAACAGCGCGTAGTTGGAGATATAGAGCTGGTCATAGCTGTCGTCGGGCGACAGCATATGCACCACCATCATCAGATCGGGCGAACTCTTGCGGGTGGTCACGCCCAGCCGGCGCACCTCTTCGGGCAGTTTGGCCTCGGCGATTGCCACCCGGTTCTGCACCAGCACCTGGGCGGTATCGAGATCGGTGCCGAGCTTGAAGGTGATGGTCAGGCCCATCGAGCCGTCGCCCGAAGAGTAGGACGACATGTAGAGCATGTTCTCGACGCCGTTGATCTCTTGCTCCAGGGGCGTCGCCACAGTTGCGGCCACCGTCTCGGCATTGGCGCCGGGATAGGCGGCGCGGACCACGATGGTCGGCGGCACCACCTCCGGGTACTGGGCGATCGGCAGGTTGGTCACCGCGATCGCGCCCAACAGCACGACCACGATCGACAAAACCGAGGCGAAGATCGGCCGGTCGACGAAGAAATGCGCGAACTTCATGGAGCGGCCCTTTCGGCAGCGGCGTCGGCACGGTGGTCAGGTGCCGCTATCCTGGTCATCGCGGGCCTGGGCGGCCCGATAGGCGGCGAGCATTTCGGTGACCGGGATGCCATCGATGGTCATGTCGTCGCAGCGGCACTCGCTGATCGAGACCCCGGCCAGATTGGCCTTGGTCAGGTGCAAGCCGGCGAGATTGACGTTGTGGACCCGCCAGCCCGACATGTTGAGATCATCGAAACGGGCGCCCGACAGGTTGACGTTGTGAAACGTGCTGCCGGCCATGCAGACGTCATCGAAGCGCGATCCCGACAAGTCGGCCTTCTTGACGTCGAGCCTGGTCTTGGTCTGGTGGAGATCCATGGTGCCACCTCGGTTCGGACGAAAGGGCTCCGCAGGCTCAGGCTTGCGGCCGAAGCCGCCGCTTGACGCCGGAGGGTCGGTTCAGAAAACCGAGACATAGAGCAGGTAAAGGCCACCCGCCACCGCCGCGGCGGCGAGGCCGATCCCGCCATACCAGGCGACCTCGGACAAACCGATCGCCTCCACCGCCGGCCATGCCCCGGTGGCCGGGCTTTGTGGCGACACCGCCGGCGGTTGGCGCGCCGCCAGCGCCACCGCTTCGGCGGCGGAAATTCCCGGTATCTCGGAGGGCAGGCCGGCAAGCACGGAAGCGGGCAGATGTCCGGCCGCCTCCTCCGGAACATGCTTGACCAGCAGCATGGCGACCTGCTCGTCGGAGAGGAGTTCGACCTTCTTGCCGGCGACCAGATGGGCGAGCGCGTCGTTGGAGCCGTAGGCGGCGGTGCGCAGCACGCCCTGGTAGCCCGACCATTCCTGCTTGAACATCTGGTAGAGCCGCAGACGGGCGCTGTCGAATCGACGATCGCTGGAGTAGATGTTGATCGGACCGCTGATTTGATAGAAGCGGTCGTGCAACTCAAACGACAGGCCGGTATCGCCGGCTCGCGCCATCATACTGGCGGCGACGGGTGCCACCCGCGACGCTGAAGGTCCCACTTCAGCCGCACCGGGGGCGTGGGCGTGGCCGAGCGGCGAGGGCTGGGTCTGGGCCTCGGCCGCAGCGGCGATCATGACGGCGAGTCCGCCGATGGCCGCGATCAGGCGGTGCCGTCGGACACCGGGGGGCCGGCGCGGCGCGGGGCGTCGATCCTGGGTAGCGATCGGCCGGTCGGGGAGGAAAAGCGCAAATGGCATGGCACGACCCTTTCGGCTGCGGCATCGGCAAAGGGCGATCACGGCGCCGTCGCGACCGGCGGCAGAGTCACGAGTTGCGGCGTCACCTTGGCCCCTGGCCGCGCTCGCTGGACGCCCTTGATCACGATGGTCTCGTCGCCGGTCAGACCGGTGCGGATCACCCGGTAGCCGTCGATGCGCGGTCCCGGCCGCACCACCCGCGCCGCCACCGCGCCGTCGTCGCCGACAACCCAGACGAAACGTCGGTCCTGGTCGGAGGCAATCGCCTCGTCCGGGATCAGCACGCCGTGGTAATGGCCGGAGCCGGGAATCTCGATCCGCCCGAACAGGCCGGGCAACAGCAGACGGTCGGGGTTGCCGATCACGGCGCGACCGCGCAGGGTGCCGGTCCCCTGGTCGATCCGGTTGTCGACGAAATCGAAATGGCCAGGGTGGTCGGCGGTCTTCTCGTCGGCCAGCGCGACCGCGACCGGAAATGTGACCTCCCGCCCGGACTGGCGGTCGCCAGCCCGAGCCGAGCGGGCATAGCCGAGATAGGTGCCCTCGTCGATGTCGAAATAGAAATAAATCGGGTCGATCGACACCAGCGTGGTCAGGATGGTGGTGTTGGCCTCGACCAGATTGCCGCTGGTGACCAGCGGGCGGCTGATCCGGCCCGCGATGGGAGCGCGAATCTCGGTGAATTCCAGGTTGAGCCGGGCCAGCTCCAGCGCCGCCCGGTTGGCCGCGAGGGTTGCCTGCTCGGTTTGGTAGTCCTGGCGCCGCTGGTCCAGCGTGGCAACCGAACCGGCGCCGGTACGGCTCAACCGGTCGGCACGCTCGAACTCGACTCGGGTGAAATCCAACCGGGTCTCCGAGGACTGCAGCAATGCCTGCGCCTGATTGTAGACCGCCTGGTAGGGCCGGGGGTCGATGACGAACAAAAGATCGCCGGGTCTGACGATGGCGCCATCCCTGAAATTGACCGACTGCAGGTAGCCGTTGACCCTGGCCCGGACGTCCACCGAGGCCATGGCGTCGAAGCGGCCGGTGTATTCGTCGATCTCGACCACGTCCTTGACCACCGGTTTGGCGACGGTCACCGGCGGTGGCGGCGGCGGCGCGCGCTCGGATTTTTCCTCGTTGCACGCAGCAACCACCAGCAGCAACGCCAGAATGGCGATGGTGCGGCTTCGGATGACCGAAAATAGCGACATCGAACCCTCGGTGGCCAGGGCGGTTCCGACACTGAACAGCACAGACCACTGCTATCATCAGGTTTCTAATGAAACCAACGCCTTCTCTGCATAGGCCGGTCGACTGCCTATTATCTTGGGCTAATAGTTTGAAAAGAATGAGAAATTATGATTATCTCGGAAAACGGAACAATCCTTTGCGCTTGCCGGGGATTGTTGCCGATACGGGACGCCGCCTTATCGTACTTTCGATCAAGGAAGGGGAGACAGGTCGATGAATCAGCGTATTGCCGCACTGCTCGTGGTCGCGATGATCGGGGTGCCGATGGTCGTTGCCGGCCCCTTGGCGGCCCAGCCGGTCGCGCCGGCCGCGACGGTGACCGCCCCTTCCCAGGCTGCCCCTTCCCAGGCTGCCCCGTCGCAGGCCGCCCCGTCGCAGAGTTCCGAGGACCCTCCGCTCTCGATCGTCGTCACGCGCTACCCCAAGCGCGGCTGCGAGATGGTGCTGGAGGAGCTATGGCAGCAGCTGGCGCCGGTCCGCGGCGGTTATCCCGGCCACCTGTCCAGCGACTTCATCCGCCCGGCCGGGCGAGCGGGCGGTGGCTATCACATGATCTACCGCTTCGACCATGCCAGTCACTACCAGGCGTGGCTGGACTCTGCGGAACGGGCGGCCTGGCTGGCGCGGCTAGACCGGGTCACCGAAGGCAAGCCGGAATATCAGCACGTCACCGGTCTGGAGGCCTGGGTCACCCCATCCGGGCGGAGCGACGGGCGGTTGCCGGAGCGCTACAAGACCACGGCGGTGACCTGGCTCGCGATCTTTCCCCTGGTGCTTGGGGTTGGCGCGGCGGTCAATCCGCTGACCGTCGGATTCTCGACCTTTGCCCGCACCGCCCTGGTCACCGGCATCGTGGTGCCGGCGATGGGATACCTGGTTATGCCGGCGATGACCTGGGTGTTTCAGGATTGGCTCTATCCGCCGGCGCCGCAATGCGCCGGGTGACCGGGCGCGCGGATCAGCGGTAGTCGGCCAGTTCGCCGCGCCGGTAGATGTCCAGCGTGGCGCAATGGAAGGAGCCCAGGAACGGGTAGTGGTATTTGAAGGTGCAGGGGATCGGCTCGAACCCCCACTCTTTCAGGCTGCGAATCAGGTCTACCTGGTCGCGTTCGACGACGATGCGCTTTTCGTCGAGCGACAGTACGTTGATGCTGATCCAGTCGCTCATCCAGCCGGCCAGGTCGACCGGGGTGGTGCGGGGCGGCGGCGCCTGGAGAATTTCCCAGCGTTTCAGCGCCGGCGGCAATCGATCGACATCGACCCAATTGGGATTGACCAGCACCTTGCCCGGTGCCAGCGGTACGAAGGTGGTGTCGATATGGTAGGCCCCGGCGCAGCGGGTCGGGATCAGGTGCAGGCGGTAGTCCGGCCCGAGAAACCGGCGCAGCCATTCGATGCCGGCGTGGTTGGTGATCTGGCTGCGCTGGCCGAAGATGTCGCGACCGCAGCGGGTAAAGTCGGCGGCGTCGAACACCGGTTCAAATTCGGTGGTGACGAACGGGAGCTGGTCGGGATCCACCGTGCTCCAATCGTCGTCCAGGTCCTCGGCGACGCCTTCGGGATAGCGGTAATCGGGGTCGTAAAGGGCCTCGCGCAGTTCCGGGCGGGGCGCGGCCAGCCACAGGGCGCCGCGCGCCATCATCTCCTTCATCAGCGGCCGATAGGCGAATTGCTCGAACTGGCGACCGCGATGGGCCATCGGGCATTCCAGGAAGGTGGTGCCGATCGGCAGAATGACGTCGCGCGGATTGGCCGAACAGAAGCCGTTGGCAACCCGCCAATGGGGGGTCTCGTAGGGGCGATCGAACGGATAGGGTTCGGGCCGGCGCACCCGCACGCCCTCGCCATCGAGGATCGTGATGAATTCGTCGAGGCAGCCGCGGGCGGCGGCGATCACCTCCTCCGGATAGCGCCGCCAATGACCGCGCAGCCCCAGGACATCGCGTCGGGTCGCTTCGGAAACCGTCACCCGGTCGACCAGGTTCCAATCCGGCCAGGCGGCACCATCGACCCGGCCGACGATGACCTCTTCAAGGGGGTCCCATTCCGTGTGGGAGCCGACCGGAAGCCGCGGTTCAGACATGGATCGAAAACCACCCGTGGTAGGAACACAGGACGATGCCCCGCCGAAGCGGGCCGGGGCGGATGCCGGCTGCACTATAGGAGGAGCCGGGACGGCTTGGCGACCGCCAATTTCTCGCCGGCTGCTGCCCGGACCGGCCGATCGGTAGTCCGGTGGCTCTCAGGGCGCGCTTGCCGATCGAAGGCCATGCCGGTATAGAATTGGCGGTATCGGGTTGCGTTTCGAACTGGCGTTGCGCTTCCAACCGGCGACGTCGCCACGGGTCGCCGTCCGGTGAACCGACCGGCGGAATGGACAATTTCCGGCCATTTTTCCACCGCGGCGGTCAGCGGACATGTTCGATCACAGCGACCTCGTCTGGTTCTTCTGGAACCGCTATCGCCGGGAAACGGTCCTCGTGGTCGCCGGCTCCGTGGTCGGAGTGATTTTTCAGACCGCCGCCCTGCAAACCATCGTCGCCGCCGCTGGACAGGACTGGGCGGACAGCTCCAGCCTGTGGCGGCTGATCGATGTCGTGATCTTCATCAAGCTATCGGCGATTGCCAAAGCGGCGGCGCTGATCCTGGCGGTGCGTACCGGCGAACGCGCCTGCGCCGATGTGGCGATCGACCTCGCCCAGCGGATCAGCGGCAGCGAACTGGCCGATCTCGAGCAGATCGGGCGCGGCGACTTGCTGACCCGGCTGTCGGCGGATCTGCGGTCCCTGTCGGGAGCGGTCTGGGTGCTGATTCCGGTGTTGCTGTCGCTGATGCTGATCGCGGTCTGCACCGCCTTCATGCTGTTCGCCGCCCCGGAAGCGACCCTGCTGCTGATCGCCTTCATCATTGCCGGCACCACCATTGTCCGGCGGATCGCCCGGCGCTTCGGCGTCGTCGTCGACGCTGCCGTCAGCGCCGAAGATCGCTTCTTCGACCGGGTCGACGACCTTTTCCACGGGTTCAAGGAGCTGAAGACAGCAGCGGAAAAGGGTGCCGATTTCACCGCAACGGCGTTGCACCCGGCCGCCCGCCACGCCAGGCGGCTGCGCCGGATCTCGGGCTACCAGCTGGCCCGGCAGACCCTGGTGCTGGATGTGCTGCTCTACGGTTCCCTCGGGATCGTCGCCTTCGTGCTGCCCCAGGTCGCGGCCCATAGCGGTCTGGTCATCCTGATCGGCACCCTGGCCTATCTGGTCGACCGGATTGACTTCCTGGATCTCGATTTGCCGCTGATCCTGCAGGGCGATGCCGCGCTCGGCCGGATTCTGGCGCTGCAGAACCGCTTGCCCGCCGCCGTCGCGACGGATACCGCGCCGGAACTCACGGAGTTTCGCGAAATTGCCCTGAATCATGTCACCTTCCGCTACCGCGGCAGCGCCGGCGACGGCTGGTTCGGCCTGGGGCCGATCGACTTGCGCTTGAACGCGCCGGAGATTTGCCTGATCGCGGGCGGCAATGGCTCGGGCAAATCGACCCTGCTCAAGCTGCTGTGCGGCCTCTACCAGCCCGAGGACGGGACGATCGAAGTCGATGGTCGCAGGGTCCCGATCGAGGCCTATCGCAGCCTGTTCTCCGTGGTCTTCACCGATTTTCACCTGTTTCCGACCCTTCACGGCCTTGCCGAAGACCCCGAGACGGTCACCCGCCTGTTGGAGCTGCTGGGGCTGAGCGGGTCGGTGCGGGTCGAGAACGGCCGCTTCTCGACGCTCGCCCTGTCGACCGGACAGCGCAAGCGCCTGGCCCTGGTCGCCGCCTGGCTGGAGGGGCGGCCGATCATGGTGTTCGACGAATGGACCGCCGACCAGGATCCCGAATTTCGCCAGGTCTTCTTCGCCCGCCTGTTGCCGGAACTGAAAGCACTGGGGCGTACCGTGATCGCGGTAACCCACGACGACCGCTATTTCCACTACGGTGATCGCCTGATCCGGATGGATGGCGGGCTGATCACCGCCGAACGGGCGACCGAGAGCCACGGATGAACCCACTCGATCTGCTCGATCCGGGCGAACGGCGTCGGCTAAACGGCCTGGCGCTGCTTTCGGTCACGGTCGGTGTCCTGAACGGCACCGTGATCGGCCTGGTCGGGCTTGGCTTCGGCAGGGCGTGGATCGGCGAAGATGCCACCGGGTTGCTGGTCGCCTATCTGCTGGTGTTCGGTTTCGCCCTGTTTTGCTACCGCCGGCAACGGCTGGCGGCGTCCTCGCTGGTGTTCGACGTGCTGTGTCGGCTGCGGATCCGGCTCGCCGACCGGCTGGCGCGGCTGGAACTGCGCGAGATCGAGACCCTGGACACGGCTCAGGTGATGCATTGCCTGGCGACCGACTCCCGGCTGCTCGCCGATTCGGTGGTGGCGCTGACCGCGTTCCTGATCGTGCTCAGCGTCGCCGGCTTCACCCTGATCTTCTTCATTTGGCTGTCGCAGATCGTATTCTGGCTGAGCGTTCTGGTCTGTCTGTGCGCTCTGGTCATCCTGACCGCCACCCATGCCCGGCTCAACCGCGCTGAGCGGGTCGCCGAAGAGCAGGGGCGGGCCGGCTACGCCGCCGCAGCCGACCTGATCGACGGCTTCAAGGAATTGAAGCTCAATCAGGGCCGGCGCGCCGCGTTCTTCGCCCAGTCGCTGATTCCGGCGATGCGCGGCTTGCAGTCGGCACGGGCCTCGGCCGGGCTGTGGATGTCGGGCAATTACATCGCGATCGAGGCCGCGGTGCTGCTGCTGGCGGTGGCGGTGATTCTGGGCCTGCCGATGCTGGCGGAGAACGCTCATCACCTGACTATCAATGCCGGCATTCTGGCGCTGTCGCTGCCGGCGGCCTATGTCCTGGAACTGCCCGTGGTATTTCGCGCCTGGGCGGCGCTGGGCCGCATCCATGCGCTCGACCGGGACCTGGCCGCCCGTGAGGCCCCCGGACCGGCGGCCTCAGGGCCGGTGGCCGGCGTCGCGGCAGCCGCACCGGCCGAGGCCCCGAGCCTCGGTGTCGGACTGAATTTCGAGAAGGTGTTTTTTCGCTACGTCGACGAGGATGGTCGGCCCGGTTTCGGGGTCGGCCCGCTGTCGTTCGACATTGTGCCCGGCCAGCTGCATTTCCTGGTCGGCGGCAACGGCAGCGGCAAATCGACTGTGCTCAAGCTGGCGATGGGGCTCTACCCGCCGGTCGCCGGTCGCATTCTGGTCGATGGCGAAGCGGTTGACGAGACGGCGCGGCGGCGCCTGGCGGCGGCGGTGTTCGCCGACAGCCACCTGTTCGACCGGCTGTACGGCTGGCGCGATGCCGATCCCGGCCGGGTCAACGATCTGCTCGACAAACTCGGGATTGCCGGCAAGACCCGCTACGAAAACGGCCGCTTCACCAATCTCGATCTGTCGACCGGTCAGAAGAAACGGGTCGCCATGGTCGCCGCCCTGATCGAGGACAAGCCGATCTATGTCTTCGACGAATGGGCCGCCGACCAGGACCCCGAGTTTCGCGAGCACTTCTACCGTCAATTGCTGCCCGAGCTGACCGAGCGCGGCAAGACGGTGATCTGTGCCACCCACGACGACCGCTATTTCGACCTCGCCCAGCACCTGTTCCAGTTCGACAAGGGCTGGCTGGTCGATGAATGGCACGTCACCGCACTGCCCAAACGACCGGGACGGTGACGCAGGCCCAACCGGGCCCTGGCCTTGGACCGGCCCCCGCGCTCACGAAATGCCGAGGATCCGTTTGGCCAGTTTCAGGGTCGGCGTGCCCATATAGCGGCCGTCGGCGGAGGAGACCACCGAGCGGCGGTCGGGCTGTTTGGCAAAATCGGCGACCACCTGGCGGGCCCAGGCACGCTTGCGTTCGGAGTCGAGTTCCTCGTGAAGGATCGGCACCTGCTCGGGGTGGATGGCGATCTTGGCGGTGATACCGTTGCGGGCGTCCCAGCGGCATTCCTCGCGCAGAACGTCCTGCCACGCCCGCTCCGAGATCGTCTTGGGGATGGCGCGCGATGGCGAGTCGGTCAGGCGCAATCCGTGGCGGCGGCACGACAGGATCAGCCCGACCAACACCGCGCGCAGGACATCCAGGCTGTAGTCGCGCTCGACTCCAAGATCAGTCGCCATGTCGCCGGCACCGAACGCGACATGGGTGACGCCGTTGGCGGCGGCATGGCCGAGCAGCGCCTCGCGATCGTCATAGCCCTTGACGGTTTCGATCGCCGGGAACACCGGCACCGCCGGTGGGGTTCCGGTCAGGGAAAACGCGTCGTCGAGGTCCTGGATGGTCTCGGTCTTGGCCAGCGCGATGCCGACGCCGTGGCTGACGAATTCACCGACCAGCCGCAGGTCGTCCCGGTACTGGATGGTGTCGCTGCCGTTGATCTTGACCAGGAGCGCCACGGCGCCGTCCAGCCGGGCGATCAGGCCGGGCAAGGTGTCGGCCAGGATGGCGCGCGCCTCGTGCTTGCGAGCCTCCGGGATACTATCCTCAAGGTCGAGGATGATCGCATCGGGCCAAGCACCCTTCGGTACCGTCTCCAGCATATGGGAGAGGAACTCGCGGTGCCGGATCGCCGGAATCACCAGGAAGCTGCGCAGGTTTCTCACTGCGGCGCCGGCTCTTTCCGTGCGCATTTTTGCATCTGCCATGGCTGTGGCCCTTCCTCCCGTCTTTGGCGGTACCGCCTGGATTCGGCGGAACCTTTACAGCGGCGTCCGTTTCGGGGACACTTCGCGCCACTATAGTCCGTCGTCGACGCCCGGTGAACCGTTCCCTCCGAAGGGCCCGCCGGCTTCGGTCCGCCGATGCCCGGCGGACAGGGCCGCCGCCACCGCAAAATCCCGGAAAAAACCTGGCCGACCATGAAGCTCTTGCGGTTCATCTTCGACGAGGCCAGGTCGAGTAGCATTACCCTCCTGATTCTGCTGTTTTTTCTGGGAGCGCCATTCAGCCTGATCGGCTACATCATCGGCGATGCGATCAGCGGCCTGCCCGGTCATGCCGCCAGCTTCCACCTGTTCCTCGCCTTTAGTGTGGTCGCGCTGATCGGCTTCTGGATGAACGGTACCGTGGTGACGCGGATGATCGCGCTGGTCGAGCAAATCAGCGACCGCCTGCGTCGGCGCATACTCGACCGGGTGCGGGCGATCGATCTGCTCGAGTTCGACGCGATCGGGCGCGCCAATATTTATTTCATGGTGTCGAGCCACACCCGGCGCATCTCCGATGCCACCGTGCTGTTTGGCCGCGCCGTACTGAGTATCTTCGGCACCACGGCCTGCCTGGTCATGCTGGCGTGTATCTCCGGCGAGGCGCTGGCGGTGGTCGCCTTGGCCATCGTCATCGTCGGCGTGGTGTTTGCGCTGAACCAGGTCGAGATCGCCCGCACCCACGAACTGGCGCGCCAGAGCGAGCAGCGCTATTTCCACGGCATGAGCGGGCTGGTCAATGGCTTCAAGGAGCTGCGCCTGCACCAGCGCAAGGAGGAAGCGTTCTTTCAGGCCGAGATCGCGTCGGCCGGAGTGGCGGCGGAATCCGCCCGCAGTCGCGCCGGAGTCCGGCTGTTTCTCAACTATCTGCTCTATACCGTGCTGATCCTGATTTCGGCCGGCGTCTGCCTGCACCTGCTGCCGCTGATGTTTCCCGAACTCAGCAATGTGGCCGTACATGCCGCGATCATCGCCGGGCTGATCCCGCTTTCGGTGCTGCGAGATCTGCCGCTGTTGAGCCGCGCCGCCAGTGCGGTCGATGGCCTGCAGACGCTGGAAGTCCAGCTTGATGCCGCCCTGGTCAAGGCGGCGCCGAACACCGCCCGGCCGCCCGCCGAGGGCTTCCGCTCGATCGCGCTGCACGACGTGGAATTTCGCTACACCGGTCGCGATGGCGAGGTCACCTTCCCGGTCGGGCCGCTGTCCTTCGAATTCCCCGCCGGAACGGTCAGCTTTATCGTTGGCGGCAATGGCAGCGGCAAATCCACTGTGCTCAAGCTGCTGACCGGGCTCTATCCGCCGCTGCGCGGCACCGTCACGCTCAACGGCGTGCCGATTGCCATGGGCGCCCAGCGACCGCTGTTCACCACGATCTTCGGCGATTTCCAGCTGTTCGACCGGCTCTACGGCTACCGCTCGGCGCCGCCCGAGCAGGTCAAGGGCTGGCTGGAGGCGCTCCACCTCGCCGGGCGGGTCGACTATGTCGATGGCCGGTTTACCGACCTGCGGCTGTCGACCGGCCAGCGCAAGCGTCTGGCCCTGGTCGCCAGCCTGGTCGAGGACCGACCGATCTTCGCCTTCGACGAATGGGCGGCCGACCAGGACCCGGAATACCGGGAATGGTTCTACCTCGAACTGCTACCGATGCTGAAGGCGCGGGGCAAGACGGTGATCGCGGTCACCCATGACGACCGCTATTTCCCTGTGGCCGATCAGCTGCTCCAGATGGACAAGGGGCGTAACGTTGGCTGAGGCGGCACAGACTGGGGCCGGGGCCGGGGCCGAGGCCCCCGCACCCGATCGTGACGGCATTTATGCCTTGATGGTCGGCGAGACCGGGGGCGGTGCCGCTCTGGCCTTTATTCTTTCGGTCGCCGCCGGGATCCTGCAGGCTTTGGTCATCTTCCTGATCGCCAGCGATGCCGAGCGGCTGGCCCATCACGAACTGGACTCGGGCAATCTTTTGATATTTCTGATCGCGGTGACCTGCTTCGGTGCGCTGCTGGTGGTCTCGATCCGGCAAAACGTCCGCGTCATCGATCTGACCATCTTCGCGGTCGGCGCCCGCTTGGCCGGCTATGTCCGCCGCGCCGAGTTGCCCGACCTGGAACGAATCGGTACCGAGGCGATCCACGGCGCGATCACCCGCGACATCATCACGATCGGCGGGATGGCGCCCCTGGCGCTCAGTGCACTGCAGACCGGTGGTCTGGTCGGCACCTGCTACCTGCTGATCCTGTGGAAATCGCCGACGGTGGCCGGTCTGGGGGCGCTGGTCCTGCTGGGCATGCTGCCGCTCCACCGGGCCTATCAACGCCGCCTGCGCGACAGCGCCCGCGCCGCCCACCGTGCCGAGGATCGCTTCTGCACCCTGCTGGACGGCGCCCTGGCCGGGCTCAAAGAGCTGAAGCTCAACCAGACCAAGTCGCGCGACTATTATTTCACCGAGGTGCTGCCGGCGACCGACGATGCCGCCGAGAGCCGGGTCTTCGCCGGCTCCAGCTTCGTCGTGCAATTGCAATTGACGCTGGGCACCTGGTTCCTGTTCGTGATCGCCGCCTGCTTCGTGGCGCCGTCGCTCGATGTCGCCAGCGGCATCGCAACTTCCGCGGTGATGCTGGCGTTCCTGCGCACGCCGATGGTCGATTTCGCCTCCTATCTGCCGGCGATCGTCAACGCACGCGTCGCGATCGAACGCCTCCACCAGATCGAGCGGCAACTGGCCGCGGTGGCCCAGCGCCGGCCGCGCTGGCAGTCTCCGGAGCCGGGTTTCGAGTCGTTGCGCCTGCGCGGCATCACCCATCGCTACACCGATGCCGAGGGCAATCCGGTGTTCAATCTCGGGCCGATCGATTTTGATGTCGAAGCCGGCGAGATCGTGCTGATCGTCGGCGGCAACGGCAGCGGCAAGTCGACCCTGCTGAAAATTCTGACCGGGCTTTATCCGCCCTTGTCGGGCACGCTGCTGGTCGATGAACGGCCGCCGCTGCCCGACGAGCTGCGGGGCCTGTTCTCGGCGGTGTTTACCGATTTTCACCTGTTCAGCCGGCTTTACGGGCTGGGCGAGATCGATGCCGCCGCGACCGATCGCCTGCTCGAGGTGCTCGATCTGGCGCATAAGCTCAGCATCAAGGACGGGGTATTCAGCACGCTGGAGCTGTCGACCGGCCAGCGACGGCGGCTCGCCCTGATCGCCGCCTATCTGGAGCGGCGGCCGATCGTGGTGTTCGACGAGTGGACCGCCGACCAGGACCCGGAATTTCGCCGGTTCTTCTACGAAGAGTTGCTGCCGGAACTCAAACGCCGCGGTCGCACGGTGATTGCGATCACCCACGACGACAGCCGTCTCCGCGTGGCCGACCGCCTTTACCGTTTGCGCGATGGCCGCGTTGCCGACGTTCACCTGTCGCCGGCGGCTGCCATGCCGCCGGCAACCAGGGTCTAGGCCCTGGTCGCGCCACTGCCAAGGAGACCTCGATGACCGACGACGACCGCCCCGAATCAGCGCCCCCCGACGCTCCCGACGACCAGGCCCTCTCACCGGAATATCCGGTCTCCGCCGACCGTGCCGACGCCATCGTCAAGACCGGCGTGATTGCCGCGATGGGTCTTGGTCTGGTGCCGATCCCGGTGTTCGACATGGTCGCGGTGGTTGGGGCCATTTTGCACATGGTCCGGGAATTGGCCCGGCACTACGGCGTCGACTTCAACGAGGTTCTGGCGCGCTCGATCTCGGTGTCGCTGATCGGCGGCGTGCTGCCGGTGCTGGCAACCGCCGGGCTGTCCAGCCTGCTCAAGGTGATCCCCGGCTTCGGCAGCCTCGCCGGCGGTGCCAGCGTTTCGGTGCTGTCGGGGGCTCTGACCTATGCCGTCGGCCGGACCTTCGTCAGCCATTTCGAAGGCGGCGGCACCTTGCTCGATCTCGATCTCGAGGCCGCGCGCCGGTCGTTCAAGACGCTGGTCGAACAGGGCAGGGCGGCCGTCGTCGGCTTGCGCGCCAAGAACAGCGACTGAACCCGGCAGCGGACCCGGTGCAGCTCCCGCCGTGCCCAAGCGGGCTTTCGCCCCTTCTCTCTCCACCGGGGGCTCGGGCCCCCCGGAGCCCCAAGGAATTCCTGCTTTGCGCATCGCGACCTGGAACATCAACTCGGTCCGGCTGCGACTGGATCTGCTGTTGCGGCTGATCGACGAGGCCCGGCCCGATGTCATCTGCCTGCAAGAGACCAAGACCATCGACGACTGCTTTCCCCGCGGACCGCTCGCCGAGCGCGGCTACGTCCATGCCCATATTCATGGCATGAAGGGCTATAACGGCGTCGCCATCCTGTCGCGCCTGCCGCTCGCGGCCCCCGCCGTCCACCACTGGTGCGACCGCCAGGACTGCCGCCACATCAGCGCGGCCCTGCCCGGCGGTATCGAGGTGCACAACATCTACCTGCCGTCCGGCGGCGACATCCCCGATCCCGAACAGAACGAAAAATTTGCCCACAAGCTGCGCTTCCTCGACGAGATGATCGCCTGGTGGCCGGCAAACCGTTCGGCCGACCGTCCGATGGTCCTGGTCGGCGATCTCAACATCGCGCCGCTGGAACATGACGTGTGGTCGCACAAGCAGATGCTGGGCGTGGTCTCGCATACCCCGGTCGAGGTGGAAAAGCTGACCGCCCTCGGTTCCACGCTGGGCTGGGTCGATGCCATGCGCCGTTTCGTGCCCGATGATCTCAAACTCTATACCTGGTGGAGCTATCGGGCGCGCGACTGGGCGGCGGCCGATCGTGGCCGCCGGCTCGACCATGTCTGGGTGACGCCGCCTTTGGCGCCGGCGCTGTCCGGCTGTCTGGTCGCCCGCGAGGCTCGCGGCTGGGAGCCCAAACCATCGGACCACGTGCCGGTGATCGTCGATCTGGCGCCCTGAAATCCGACCTTGCGGAAACGAAACAACCCCTCCGCGGTTGGGCGGAGGGGTTGGGCCGAGATCAGTCCTGCAGGGCGGTGCGTTAGTCGCGTGATTGCCCGAACAGCTGCAGCAGCATCAGGAACAGGTTGATGAAGTTGAGATAGAGCGACAGCGCGCCCATCACCGCCAGCTTCTGGTTGGTCTCGACGCCGTGCGACTCCGCGTACATCTCCTTGATGTTCTGGGTGTCATAGGCGGTCAGTCCGGTGAATACCAGAACGCCGATCACCGATACCGCGAACTGCAACGCGCTCGAACCGATGAACATGTTGACCAGACTGGCGATCACGATGCCGATCAGGCCCATCATCAGGAACGAGCCCATGCCCGACAGGTCGCGCTTGGTGGTGTAGCCCCACAGCGCGGTCCCGGCGAACATCGCGGCCGAGATGAAGAACACCCGCGCGATGCTGGACCCGGTGTAGACGATGAAGATCGACGCCAGCGACAGGCCCATGACGCCGGCAAAGGCCCAGAATAAGAGCTGAGCGGTCCCGGCAGAGAGCTTCTGGATGCCGAACGACAGCACCATGACGAAGGCAAACGGCGCCAGCATGACCACCCATTTGAGCGGCGAACCAAAGATCGCCTGCATCATCCCGACACTGGTCGAGGTGAAATAGGCGACCAGACCGGTCAGCACCAGCCCGACGGTCATATAGTTGAAAACGCGCAGCATATGCTGGCGCAGGCCCTCGTCGAAGTAGGCCCGGTCAACGACCCGGTCAGCTGTCGCGACCCGGTTGAAATCGTAGTGTGACATTGTCTCGCCTCGAAGAGCAGGTGGTTTCGGTCGCACTCACATATTGGTTGGGTCAATCCTCCGGTCAACGGGTTTTGACCTGCACGAAGTTACAGGATAGCGGCCAACCATACAGAATGTAAGATTATTTCTATGCCATGTCGCAACCGGGCGGCGTCCTGGCTCCGGCGGGCCCGGGGTTTTCATTCATTTCGCAGCCAGGCCGCGGCCGGTTCGCCAAGCGCCCGCCAGGTCCCGGCGAGGCCGGCGACCAGGGTGACCAAGGTGCATGGAACCGCGCTGGCCAGCGCCGACCAGGGCAGAAATACCCAGGGCCAGGCCATCACCTGGGTCAGCACCGCCCAGCTCGCCAGGGTGCCCAGGGCGATCGCGAGCACGGCGGTGATAAGACCGATCGCCCCGTACTCGATGGCGTAGGTGGCGGCCAGATCGGTGCGGGTCGCCCCCAGAACCTTCAGCACCACCGCATCGTAGACCCGGCGACGATGTCCGGCGGCGACCGCGCCGGCCAAAACCAGGGTTCCGGCGAGCAGCGCCAGGGCAGCGGTTGCCCGAACCGCATTGGCGATCCGGCCGGCGAGCGCGTTGACGGTGTCGAGCGCCTCCTTGACCCGGATCACGGTGACGTTGCCGAAGCCGGCGGTGACCGCGCGCTGGACTGCCGCCTCGCCACCGGGCGCGACCCGCAGGGTTGCCAGGAAGGTCTGGGGCGCCCGCTCCAGTACGCCGGGCGAGACGATCAGGGTGAAATTGATCGTCATCGCCAGGAAATTGATCGCGCGCACGCTGGCGACTTCGGCGGTGATGGTTCGCCCCAGGATATTGATACCGATCTGGTCGCCGACGCCGATGCCGAAGGCCTCGGCGATCTCCTGGTAGATCGAGACCAGCGGCGGTCCGGCATAGTCCGGCGGCCACCAGGCCCCCGACAGCAGTTTGGCGCCCTCGGGCGGCGTCGCGGCATAGGTGACGCCGCGGTCGCCGCGCAATACCCAGGCATGGGCGGGATCGACCACCGCCTTGGCCGCGTCGACGCCGTTGATCGTGACGATCCGGCCGCGCAGCATCGCAACATGCTCGAAGGCTCCGGCGCCCGGCAAAGCGCGTACCGTCGCGCCGAGCGGTCCCAGCTGATCCGGTTGGATGTCGACGAAGAAAAAGGCCGGGGCATCCCGCGGGATGGTCTCGCCGATCCGCAGGGCAAAATTACCCTCGACCTCCGCCACCGCGACCAGCACCGTCAAGCCCAGCCCGAGCGAGGTCACCACAATCGCAGCGGCATTGCCCGGCCGCAGCAAGTTGGCCAGGGCCAGGCGCAACCGGGGCCGGCGTGGCCGGCCGAACAGCCTGATGGACCGGGCGGCGGCCCAGGCAGCACCGCGGAACAGCAGCAGGGTGGCGACCGCGGCGCCGACGAAGACCGCAGCGAAGAGCGGGTCGTCGGCGCTGGCGATCGCCAGCCCGGCGAGGCCGCAGGCCGACAGCCCGGTCCCGAGCCAGTAGCGCCGCCGCGGCCATGCCTGAACCGGGGACAGCGCATCGCGGAACAGCGCGCCCGGTGGCACTTCGCGCGCCCGGCCCAACGGCCACAACGCAAAGGTCGACAGGGTGAGCAGCCCGAACGCCGCCGCCAGCGCCAGCGCCTGGGGAAAGATGCCGAACCGGACCGGCAGCGGCAGCAGGTCGCCGAGCAGACCGGCCAGCAGCGGCGGGGTCGCGGCGCCGGCGGCCAGTCCGAGGGCGATGGCCAGTCCGGCAAGGGCCAGGAGTTGTGCCATCGAGGCGGCGACGACCAGACCGCCCGAGGCGCCCAGGCATTTGAGGATCGCGATCGTCGCGGTCCGGCGGTCGAGCCAGGCGCTCACCGCATTGCCGACCCCGACGCCACCGACCAGCAGCGCGGTCAATCCGACCAGGGTCAGGAACAGGGTCAGGCGACGGAGCAATTGGGTCAGCTGGGGTGCGGCCTCGGAAGCATCGCGCAGCCGCCAGCCGGCCTCGGGAAAGCGCGCCTGCAATGCCGCTTTCCACGACCGGGTGTCGTCTGGTGCGGGCAGGGCCAGGCGGTAGCTCCAATAGATCAGGCTGCCCGGACGTTCCAAGCCGGTCGCCGCCAGGGCATCCAGACCGACCATCAGCCGCGGCCCCAGGCTGAAACCGCCGGATCCGACCCGATCGGGCTCACGGGCGATCACCCCCCGGAGCTCGAAGTTCTGGTCACCGACCCGCAGGATGTCGCCGAGGCCGATGCCCAGCCGGTCCAGCACCGGCGCTTCGGCCACCGCGCCGGCGACCCCGTCCTGCGCTGCCAGGGCCGCCGCCAGGGTGCCGCCGCCCTCCAGCACCACGCTGCCGAACAGCGGATAGACCGCATCCACCGCCTTGAACTCGACCAGGACGGAACGCTCCTGCGCCGCGGTCCGCGCCATCGCCCGCATTTCGGCGGTAACCGACAGCCGGCCCGAGGCGTCCAGCCAGCTGCGCTGTTCGGGGGTGGCAGGGCGATAGAGCTGGCGAATCTCGACATCGCCGCCCAGGATGCTGGCGCCGTCGGCCGCCAGCCCGGCGGACACCGCCTGCGACACCGATTGTACCGCGGCGATCGCGGCGACGCCCAGAGCCAGGCAGGCGAGAAAGATGCGAAAACCGCGAACGCCGCCGCGCAACTCGCGGCCGGCCAGACGCAAGGCGAGGGGGAGAGACGAAATCATGGGCATGGCGCCGCCGGGGCTGGGTCCGTGCTTCGGTATTGTGCTGGCTACCATGCCCAATTCCGGATAGATTCGGCAGCAAATCTACCGTGGAGGGCGGCATGACGGACAAGCGCGATCCGGTGGACGGGCTGCACAAACTGATCAGCACCGAACAGAAGCGGGTGTCGACCGATCGTCACGTCTGGGGCACCAGCCATGACGACCGGCTGGAAGGCGGCCGCGGCAACGACCGCATTTATGCCGGCCGCGGCGACGACACCGTGCTGTTCACCTGGGACAGCGGCCATGACGTCTTTTTCGGCGAAAGCGGCACCAACGCCCTGCATCTCTATGGCAAGGGCATGGCGCGGGCCAGTTTCACCATCGAGGTGAAATCGGGGGCGATGACCGAGCAGGCGGATTGCATTCTGCTCGATCCCGGCACCGTCGCCACCGTGACCCTGACCGACGGCAGCTCG
Source organism: Azospirillum sp. (assembly GCA_016124535.1). Lineage (GTDB taxonomy): Bacteria > Pseudomonadota > Alphaproteobacteria > Azospirillales > Azospirillaceae > RI-112. Next base: position 130,716 of record WGNK01000025.1, on the reverse strand, counting down.
ATCGAGTTGCACCAGACCACCAGGATCACCTGGAGCGTCGAGCGTCAGCCGGCGGCGGACCGCCCCGCCGGGTAAAGCCCCCGCCGCGGCCTGTCCCGGGCCGCAGCGCTTTTGGCGATGTGGCGCCGGTCTCTTGCCGCCGCCGCCCGGACACCCATACTCCTTGGTCAAATCACCGTCTGGCCAAGGTCCGGGGATGTCCAGAAGCATTGATGACGTCAAGAACTGGATGAACATGTTCCGCTGGATCGTCAAGTTCATCCGGGACGATTACGGTGTCGACGAGACGATCCTGGTCCGGACCGCGGTCCTGGAGACCGATTGTCGGCTGACCATCGAACAGATCGAGGAGATTGTCGGCATTATTGCCGAAAGCTTCTCACTCCGCTTCCCCGACGGCATGCTCGACGAGGTGGTCAAGCTCGAAGAGCTGTGCATGATCGCCAGCTGGATCAAAGGCTTCTACAAACGCCCGCCCTTCATCTCCGAAGAGTTCGAATCCCGCTGCCGCGCCCTGAACCAGATCGCGTGAGGCAAGACCCGGAAACGACGGTGACGGCTGAGCAGTGATTTGTCATAGTCGGGACCATCCGGTCCCTGACTATGTCGCCAGCGATGCCCGAAGTCTCTCCGCCGCAAAGCGAGACCAAATTCGCAAACCATCCCCTGTTGTCCTGGCTGCTCGGGGTGGTCGGGCTTGGCTCGATCACCGGCGTGGTCACGGTCGTAGCCCCCGATTGGCCCAATGCCCTCACGGCCTGGGCGAAACTGCACCCGATTGCGGCGATCGCTGCCGCCGGTGGCGCCCTGGTCCTGGGCACAGTGGTTATCGTCGCCGGCAAGATCATCAAGCGTCTCGAAGAATACTGGATCGGCCGGATCGCCGACAGCGCCCATTTTGGTCTGGACACTCTGGTATCCCGGCACCGGCGCCGCTACCTGAACCACATCGTCCACCGCCACCGCGATTTCGACGTCAAGGGGCTGACCACCCAGGGCCAATTCGCGCTCGACTTGAAGCGGGTGTTCGTCGAACTGCGGGTTGAGCCGACCGATTTCAACCAGGCGGCGAGCGACCCGCTGCGCCGCTGCCCGGCCCTGGCGAGCGGCGCCCACGACATCTGGGATTTCCTGGGCGTCCGCGCCGCCGGGTTCGGCAATCTGGCGATCCTGGGACCGCCGGGCAGCGGCAAGACCACGCTGATGAAGCATGTCGCGCTGATTCTCGCCACCCGCGGGCGGATGCCCAAGCGCCGCCGCCCGACCCACGCGCTGCCGGTTTTGATCTTCATCCGGGAATTGGCCAGGACCGTGACCGGCGACGGCAAGCCGAGCCTGGCCGAAGCGGCGCGGGCGAGCGCCCGATTGCTCGACGAAAGATGCCCGCCGCTGTCCTGGTTTCAGGCCTGCCTCCATCGCGGCGAATGCCTGGTGCTGCTCGACGGCTTCGACGAAGTCGCCGATCCCGGCGTCCGGCAGCGGGTGGCGCAGTGGATCGATGACCAGATGAAAGGCCACGGCGACAACCGTTTCATCGTGACCTCGCGCCCGCAGGGCTACCGCAGCGCGCCGCTGGGTGCGGTCACGGTGATGGAGGTGCAGCCGTTCACCGCGGCACAGGTCCAGCGCTTCGTCGCCAACTGGTATCTCGCCAACGAGATCATGATGCACGCCGGAACCGAGGACGAGGGGGTGCGGCTGGCGGCGCGGGACGGTGCGCGGGACCTGATGACCCGGCTGACCCAGGGGCCGACCGCGGCGATCGCCGATCTGGTGGTCAACCCGCTGTTGCTGACCATGGTCGCCACCGTCCACCGCTTCCGCAGCTCGCTGCCGGGGCGGCGGGTCGAGCTTTACGAGGAGATCTGCGAGGTTTTTTTGGGCAAGCGCCGCCAGGCGAGCGGGGTCGAGGACCGCTTCACGCCCAAGCAGCGCCGGTTGCCGTTGGAAAAGCTGGCCCACCAAATGATGCTGCGCGGCAGCCGCGAGATCGCCACCGCCGAGGCGGTCGCGGTGATCAAGCCGGTGCTGGGCCAGATTTCCTGGGACCGCAGCGGCGTGAAATTCCTTGAGCAGATCCAGGAGCTGAGCGGGCTGCTGTTGGAGCGCGAAACCGATATTTGGTCGTTCGCCCATCTGGCGTTCCAGGAATATCTGGCCGCCGCCCACCTCGCCGCCAACCGGGACTTGGCCGAAACGCTGCCGGCGCGGATCGGCGACAGCTGGTGGCACGAGTGTCTGCGGCTCTATTGCGCCCAGGCCGATGGTTCGGCGGTGGTCGAGGCCTGCCTCGCCGCCGAGCCGCCTGATCCCAAGCATCTTGTCCTCGCCCAGGAGATCGCGGAAGAAAAGCTGGTTCTGGCCCCTGGACTCGCCGAGCGGGTCGCCGCCGTTGTTGACGAGGGTTTGGAAAGCACCGACCCGGTCCGCTTCAAGCTGGCCGCGGAAACCATGCTGGCGCGGCGCCTGACCCGCTTCGCCCGGATCGACGACGAGCGCGCGATCGATCCCAGCTTGGTCAGCCAGGCCGAATACCAACTGTTCATCGACGAGCAGGCGGCCAAGCTGGAGTTCCGCCAGCCTGACCATTGGACGACGATGCATTTTTCGCCAGGCAGCGCACGGCAGCCGATCCTCGGCGTTCGCAGTAGCGACGCCGTCGAATTCTGCGCCTGGCTGACCGCGCGCAGCGGCGGTATCTGGCGCTGGCGGCCGCCAACTGCCGCCGAAGCTACCGAATTTCCCTTGGGGTTGGACGGTCTGGACCAGCCGGTCCGGTGCTGCCTGTGGGATGGCGACACCCCGGCGCTGCCCGCCGATTTCAGCGCCGAGGATAAGCGGCGCCTGGGGCTGCCCTCGGCACCGCTGCCGCCCAAGGCCTGGTTCGATGCCGTCGTCACGCCCGAGACGTCCGAACCCGGCGCGTCCTTGCCCTTGGACGAGGCGGCAACCTGGCAGCACTTGGTCCACCGGCTGCAGGCAATGCTCCGTCATCGCGACGCCGAGGCGATTTTGTTCCGGGGGCTTGATCCCGACCGCGACCTCGACCTCGACCTCGACCTCGCCCGTGCCCTCGCCCGCGACCTCGCCCTCGACCTCGCCCGCGCACTCGACCTCGCCCGCGCCCGCGCCCGCGTCCGCGCCCTCGACTTCGACATCGACCGCGCCCTATTTGCTGTCTACCGGGCGATTCAGACCCGGTCAATGATCCACCTCAATGACGCGGTCAACGCCTCTGAAAAAAACGAAGCTGTTGCACAGATATGCATCGATCTTGGGTGCCGATGGTCAATCGTACTTGAGATGTTATTGACAAAATCTCTCTCAAAAGGAAATAATTATTCTGGTTTTTATTTAAGTTCATGGCGCCGAATCCTGATTAAAACTGCTAAGCCTCTCCCCATGATTCTTAATTGTCTCGGTCCACGTCACAGCAAGACCGACGACGACGCGGCGCGTGTCGACACCGTCGGCGCCCTCTATATCCTGCGCGAACGCCTTCACGGCCGGTTCAAGCCGTTCGAGGGCATCCGGCTGGTGCGGGAGCGGGCGGATCGAGGATCATAGACGGGGATCGGTCACGCCGCCCTGGGGTGGACGTCGCGGGCGATGCGGGCGCCGGACTGGGCGATGGTCGAGGACAGTTCCCAGGCCTGCTGCAAGTTGAGCCAGAACTCGGGGCTGGAGCCGAAATAGCGGGCGAGCCGGAGTGCGGTGTCGGCGGTGATGCCGCGCCGCTCTTTGACGATGTCACCGATCCGGGTCGCCGGCACCCGCAATTCCATCGCCAGCGCATTGGCGCTCAAGCCCAGCGGGACCATAAATTCCTCGCGCAGCACTTCGCCGGGATGGGTTGTGACGCGCATCTGTCCACGTCCTTCAATGGTAATCGACGATCTCGACCTGATCGGGGCCATCTTCGGTCCAGACAAAGCAGAGCCGCCATTGATCGTTGATGCGAATACTGTGCTGTCCGGCGCGATCGCCTTTCAGACTCTCCAGCCGGTTTCCCGGAGGCACCAGAAGATCGTTCAAGCACTGCGCCGCATCGACCATATCGAGCTTTCGCACCGCGACCTTGGTGATCGCGGCAAAGCGCCGAACGGCTTCGCCCGCGAACACGGCTCTGGTGTCCTTGTCGCGGAACCCACGGATCATACGGAAAGGATATAACGCGATGCGGCAAACGTCAAGCGGCAACGCTGCCCGTCACGACCCCCACGCCCGACCCGCAAGCCGCGGCGCGGGGGAAGACTCAAGCATCCCCGCCCTGGAACAGATAGTCGAGGTCGTTGGTGTCGATCTGGCCGACCCAGGTGCCTTCGTCGAGCATGGCGTTGGCCAGCGCACCCTTCTTTTCCTGGAGCTCGACGATCTTTTCCTCGACCGTGCCGGCGGCGATCATCTTGTAGACGAAGACCGGCTTGTCCTGGCCGATGCGGTGGGCGCGGTCGGTCGCCTGGTTTTCGATCGCCGGGTTCCACCATGGGTCATAGTGGATCACGGTGTCGGCCGCGGTCAGGTTGAGGCCCTTGCCGCCGGCCTTGAGGCTGATCAGGAACAGCGGCACCTCGCAGGCCTGGAAGCGCAGCACCGGAGTGGCGCGGTCGGCGGTGTCGCCGCGTAATTCCACATAGGGAATGCCGGTCGGCACCAGCGCTTCCTTGATCAGATCCAGCATCGAGGTGAACTGGGAGAACAGCAGGATGCGCCGGCCCTCCTCGATCATCTCGGGCAGCATCTCCATCAGGGTTTCCAGCTTGCCGCTGCCGGTGACCTTCTGCGCCGATTTCAGCTTGACCAGGCGCGGGTCGCAGCAGACCTGACGCAGCTTGAGCAGCGCGTCGAGGATGACGATCCGCGAGCGGCCGATACCGAGCCGAGCGACTTCCTCGCGCACCTTCTGGTGCATCGACAGCCGGATGGTCTCGTAAAGGTCGCGCTGGTCGGTGGCCAGCTCGACCCGGCGCATGATCTCGGTCTTGGGCGGCAGGTCGGTGGCGACCTCGGCCTTGGTCCGGCGCAACATGAACGGACGCAGGCGATGGGCGAGCTGGGTCCGGCGCTCGGTGTCGCCGTGCTTCTCGATGGGCGTGCGGAAGCGGGTGGTGAAGCTGCGCTGGTCGCCCAGGATGCCCGGCATCAGGAAGGCGAATTGCGACCACACCTCGCCCAGATGGTTTTCGATCGGGGTACCGGTCAGGCACAGCCGGTGGCGCGCCTTCAGCTTGCACACCGCCTTGGTCGCCTTGGCGGCGGGGTTCTTGATCGACTGGGCCTCGTCGAGCACGATCAGATGAAATTCGATCTTGGCGAGGAATTCCACGTCGCGGGCGACGATCGCGTAGGTCGTGACCACCAGGTCTGAACTGGCGACCTCGCTGCGGCGCTGATGGCGGTCGAGGCCGTGGAACACCAGCACCGACAGATCCGGCACGAAACGTGCTGCCTCGGCGGTCCAGTTGGGCACCAGGCTGGTCGGCACCACGATCAGGCAGGGCCGATCCATCCGGCCGGTGTGACGCTCGACCGCGATATGGGCCAGGGTCTGTGCGGTCTTGCCGAGCCCCATGTCGTCGGCCAGGATGCCGGCCATGTCATTGGCGCGCAGAAACTGCAGCCAATCGAGACCGTCGCACTGATAGGGGCGGAGCTGGGCCTTGAAGCCGGCGGGCGGGTCGACCCGTTCCAGATGGTCGAAGGCGCGCAGCCGCCGGCCGAGGTCGAGCAGCCGGGTGGCGCCGTGCCAGCGGGTGCCGACGATGTCTTCCAGATCGACCAGCGCCGGCGCTTCGGCGGTGGACAGGTTGAGCCGGCCATCGCGGCCCAGGCGGCCGCCGCCCAGGATCTCCTGCAGGGTGCCGAGGAACTTGGCGACGCGCTCGGCGGGCAAGGCCAGGATGCGGCCGTCGTCGAGCATGGCGCGCACTTTGCCGTCCTCGGTCCGCAGGGCCGACATGCCGCCGCGCTCGATCATGCCGATCAGGATCGGCAGCAGCGGATAACGCCGGCCTTCGACCTCGATCCCGACATCGAGTGAGAACCACTCGTGGCCGACTTCGAAGACCTCGATATCCCAGTCATCGGCGATATCGATCACGCGGTACTGGAATTGCTGGCCGAGATCGATCCGCCAGCCCTTGCGCCGCAGGCCCTCGACCTCCTTCATGATGAATTCGGCCCAGGCCTCCATCGCACTGCGGGTGCGGAAGGCGTAGCCGCGGCAAGCGGTGTCGCCGGTGCCGCCATCGGTGGCGATCCGGACCGCCGAGAGGCCGAGCGTGCGCAGGGTATTGGCCGCCTGCTCTTCGGCGCGGCGGTCCCGGCGGATGAACACCGTGCCGCCGTCTCCGTCGACGCGGGCGAACTGGCCGGGCTCGTCCTCGCGGACCCGGCGGTCGCCATAGTCGAATTGGAGCAGCAGGGCATCCAGCCCTTCGCTGTCGGCGCCGCCGCCCGGCTGGCTCGACGCCGCGACCAGCACCGGCACCGCGGTGCCGGGGACGATCACCGGGGATTCGTAAGTCGCCTGGGACGGTTTGGGGGTTTCGGCCGACGGCGTGAAGCCTTCGGTCGACACCACCTCGACTTCGGCCGGGCCGACTTTGCCCGAGGCCTCGTTGACGTACCAGGGCACCTCGCTGCGGATCAGCCGGATGCGCGGCGGCGGATTGAGCACGTGCCAGGCGCCGGTGCGGGCGTTGCGCTCGACCAGAAAGCGCTTCTCGTGGCCCTTGCTCAGGGTGACGCCGGTCGGCTGCCAGCGGCAGCGCCGGCTTTCCGCCAGTCGGTCGACCAATTGATCGACCTGTTCGTCCTGGTCGAGCGAAATTGCCACCAGCGGCAGGCTGGAATTGCCGAGCAGGCCGCAGATGTCGCGGTCGAGTTCGCCGGCGCCGTCGGCCTGTGCCGCGCGCTTGGGTGAACTCGCGACCAGACGGACCGCGGCCCCGGTGCGGATTTCGTTGAACACGGTGACATAGAGCGCCCCGTCGTCTTCCTCGACGTCCAGGCCGTAGACGATCGCACGCTGCTCCGCGGCGGCGGGCGGCGCCAGGCGATCGAGAAAGCTGTCCTGATGCGGCCGCCGCAGTTCCGGAAACTTGTTCAGCAAAGTGAAGGCGGCGGCGGCGGCATGGGCGCAATTTGCCACCCGGCACGAGCACTGGGTGACGAACAGGATGCCGTCTTTACGGCTGAGCACCTGGACCGCGACCCGCTGGCGAAAGCGGCCGTCGGCAACCGCGGCACTGAAACGGTTCTCGCTGGTCACGTCGTCGAGTGCAACCACGCCCTGCTGTGCCAGATGGCGACCACGCTCGACCGCGCGGCGATCGAATACGCCGTCCAGGTCGCCTTCGGAAAACGCGGTCTTGAACGTCGGCGATGCAGACTTGGCCCGTACCGCGGCGCGGTCGCCCCTGGTCGGGATATTGATTCTCTTGGCTTTGACAGTCATCTATTGCACCTCCGGTGCAAAAGCGGCCGTCGCTTGAATGCGATCGGATTCGAAACGAATGATACGGCTGACGATAACGATTACCCGAGATTTGCCTACCACAACATGTTGCCGCTGTCAGCCATATTGCCACAACGCCTCGATTTACCCACAAGATTTTGATGAGGCCAGTTTGGTCTCGCCAACACACGGCCCACCCCAGTTAACCCATAAGCGACCGGGCGCCAAGAAAGGGAAGGAATGCTTGCATGGCTGGGCGTACATTTTGAGTCCAAAGGGTTTCGAGGCGAGAGACATGATCGTTCTGGGTATAGAGACCAGTTGTGACGAAACCGCGGCAGCGGTCGTGACCGATTCTCGGGAGATCCTCGCCAATGTCGTGCTGTCGCAGGTGGCGGAGCATCGGCCTTATGGCGGCGTGGTGCCGGAGATCGCGGCGCGTGCCCATCTGGAGCATCTCGACCGCCTGATCGCGCAGGCGCTGGCCGAGGCCGGATTGACTTTCGGCGGGCTGGACGGCATCGCGGCGACCGGCGGTCCCGGCCTGATCGGCGGCGTTATCGTCGGCGTGATGATGGCCAAGGCGATCGCATATGCCCGTGGCCTGCCGTTCCTGGCGGTCAACCATCTGGAAGGCCACGCGCTGACCGCCCGGCTGACCGACGACGCGGCGTTTCCCTATCTGTTGCTGCTGGTTTCCGGCGGTCATTGCCAATTGCTCGCGGTCGAAGGGGTCGGGCGCTACCGCCGGCTCGGCACCACGATCGACGACGCGGTCGGCGAGGCGTTCGACAAGGCGGCCAAGCTGCTGGGTCTGGGCTATCCCGGAGGCCCCCTGGTCGAACGGGCGGCGCTGGCCGCGAGCGATCCCGGACGTTTTCCGCTGCCGCGCCCGATGTTGGGTCGCCCGGGCTGCGATTTTTCCTTCTCCGGCCTGAAGACCGCGCTGCGCCAGAGGGTGGCGGCGCTGCCCGAGGCAGGGCTGGCCGCCGGCGAGGTGGCCGATCTGGCCGCGGCGTTTCAGGAGGCGGTCGCCGATGTCCTGGCCGACCGTTGCCGCCATGCCATTGCCGCGTTCCGGGCCGCCCACCCGAAGGGCACCACTCTGGTGGTGGCGGGCGGGGTTGCCGCCAACCGGGCCTTGCGCGCCCGCCTCGCGGCGCTGGCGGCCGCGGAAGGTTTCGCCTTCGTGGCACCGCCCCTGGCCCTGTGCGGCGACAACGCGGCGATGATCGCCTGGGCCGGGATCGAGCGCCTGGGCCTCGGCCTGATCGATGATTTTTCCTTCGCCCCCCGCCCGCGCTGGCCGCTCGACCCCACCGCCCGCGCCGCCCCTGGCGCCGGGGTCAAGGCCTGACCGTCAAGGCTCCGCCGGGCTTCTACTTCTTGATCGCCCCGGCGTCGCTGCTGAACCAGTTGCTGGGCAGCCAGCTATCGGGCAGCCAGTCGCGGCTGCGCGGCTGCGCGGTCGGCTTGGCTGCCGGCGTCGGATCCGGCGGCTCTGGCAGCCAGCTGCCGACCGAACGCGACCAGGACGGCGGCAGCAGACCGGAAAGCAGACCGGTGACGCCGCCGCGGGGTTTTTCATTGGTGCTGCCGCGATTGGTGCCCGCCGTATCGAGCTCGATCGCGTTGACCGCGTCCTTACCATGGGCGCGAAAATAGTCCCAGGCCAGTTCGTGGCCGAAATAGGCCGCCATCTTGGACACCACCTCGGCCAGCGCGATCGACCCGGCGACCCGAAGATCACCGCTCATGATATAGCTGATCAGCATGGTGTCGGTGGTCGCCAGGGCGCGCCACGACAGCGTCTTGGCCAGGGCGGTCTTCCAGGAAGCGCCGGGATCGGGTTCGACGGCATGGGTCGCCAGGACCAGCTCGCTTTGCTCGGCATAGGCCTGGTCGGTGATCGCGCCGATTTCGTGGAGGTGCCGCAGCGCGAGCAGCCGCTCGCTGGCGTCGGAGAAGTGGGCGTCGTCGTCGAGCGTCCAGGGCAGCGGCAGACCGGCGACGCCGTCGAGCTTGCCGCGCAGGCCGATATCGACGTAGTGCCGGAACGCCCTGGCCCAGCGGATCACCGTGTCGACGAAGCGGCGCTTTTCGGCAAAGGCCTCAACGTTATCCTTGTGCCAGTCGTTGCGGCTCCACTCGTAATAGCGCGGTGGCCGCAATCCCCGGACGTCGGGGTTGAAATAGTAACGGACATCGACGAAGTCGGCGCGGTTGGCAATGGTGAAACCGCCGACCACCCAGGTGGTCGGGATCGCCAGATACTCGGTTTCGATCAGATCCAGCGCGCCCAGCCAGGCCTTCGACGATCCGGCGCCCGACGACGACACCACATGGGTGACGAACAAACACGAGCCGCCGGTGCCGTTGGGCTCGGCTTCGGCCAGGTGAAAGTCGTCGCGCCGGCATTCCTTGGCAAAATCCCAGCCGCGGCTGGTCTCCAGGACATTGGTGCTGATCACCGCCAGCGCTTCCACCACGCTGCCGGCCTGCTTCAGCAGCACCAGGTTCTCGATCGCGCCATAAGCCTCGCTGTCGGGATTATGGCGGGCGCCGTAGCCATGACCGGCCACGCGCCATTGGCCTTCGGGCAACGGAATCTGCTTGCCCGCCAGTGTGATCCGGTCCTGGACCACCGCCCTGGACGGGTGCGGGCCGGCAACCACCGACGGCGGCAGCGCCAGAACCGCGGCCGCGAACATGATCAGTCTCAGGAGCATCGGATTTCATTCGGAAGCGACAGACCCGATGAGTGTAGCGAACTCCGGTGCGCCGCACAAACTTCACGCCGTTTATGCGACGTGGCAATTCGTCTGATGCCGCAGGCTTCCGCCGTTGCCGAACGATGGGGCGGGGTGCTTTATTCGGGCTCAAGTGCTGCGCGAAGGGTCGAAACAGGATGGCATTCCAGAGAATCGGGGTAATCGGCGGCGGTGCCTGGGGGACCGCGATGGCGGTGACGGCGGTGCGGGCGGGGGCCGAGGTCGTGCTGTGGGCGCGCGAGGCGGAGGTGGTCGACTCGATCAACCGGCACCACGAAAATCGGCTGTTTCTGCCCGGCGTGCCGCTGGACCCCGCGATCCGGTCAACCGCGCAGCTCGCCGAGGCGGCGCGAAGCGACCTGATCCTGCTGGTGGTTCCGGCCCAGCACCTGGGGCGGGTCGCGAGCAATCTGGCCGGAACGCTGGCGGCGACCACTCCGGTGGTGATCTGCGCCAAAGGGGTCGAACTCGGCAGCTGCCGCCTGATGAGCGAGGTTGCGGCCGCGGCTTTGCCCGGCCGGCCGCTGGCGGTGCTGTCGGGGCCGACCTTTGCCGCCGAGGTCGCGCGCGGCTTGCCGACCGCGGTGACGCTCGCCTGTCCCGACCCGGCGCTGGGGGCCGGTTTGGCCGAGGCGCTGGGCAGCCGCGCCTTCCGGCCCTATTTGTCCGATGATCTGATCGGTGCCGAGATCGGCGGCGCGGTCAAGAACGTCCTGGCGATCGCGTGCGGCGTCGTCCACGGCCGCCGGTTCGGCGACAATGCCCGCGCCGCCCTGATCACCCGCGGCCTCGCCGAGATCGGCCGACTCGGTCGCGCCATGGGCGCGAAACCGGAGACCCTGATGGGGCTGTCCGGGCTGGGCGACCTGACCCTGACCTGCAGCGGCCTTCAGTCGCGTAACATGTCCCTGGGCGTCGCTCTGGGCGAGGGGCGCGACCTCCGGGAGGTGCTGAACGAGCGCCGCTCGGTCGCCGAGGGCGTCACCTCGGCCGCCGCGGTGGTCGAATTGGCGGCGCGACACCGCATCGAAATGCCGATCTCCGCCGCAGTCGACGCCATCCTCAACCGCGGCGCCGGGATCGACGGCACCATTGATGCCCTGCTGGCGCGACCGTTCCGGGAGGAGGGCGACTGACCTCCGCCCCGGAACCGCCGCCCGCGTCGATCGAAAAAATGCCCTAACGAAGCATGCCGCGGTCGAGCAGCATGAGCACGCCGATCGCAGCGACCCCGAATCCGAAGAAGCGGATCGAGAAGCTGCCGATCGCTGCCGAGACGATCGTGCCCAGCCCGATTCCGGCCGCCAGCGCCATCACCGCACCCCCGGCGATGCCGATCAGGGTCGCGAGTTGACCACCCTGCCAGCTTTGGCCGAAGCCAAAATAAACGCCGATCCCAAGCAACACGAAAAAGGCGACGCCGGAATTCTCCGCCGGCGACTTCAGCGCACAGATCAGTCCGAGCAGAACCAGCGGCAGCGGGAACAGCCAGGGCGGGAAATTGACCGCGATCTTCAGGTAGGTCAGCACGACACCGCCGATCAGTCCCAGAATCAGGCCGCCGGCCAGACGCACTTCTTCCGACTTGCCGAATTGGCGGTCGGCCCACAGCCCCGCGGTGACCAACGCCAGATAGAGTGGTGCGAGGCTGGTCGTCTGTTTGAAACCGCCCCAGAAATCCTGAATGAATTCCATGTCCTTATCTCCCCTCAACGGTCGTTATGACCTTGTATCCGCAAGGATGGGCGAACTCGGCGCCCTTGACCAGTGTCTCTTCCGAGATGGCAGGTTTCTGCCGGGTCGCGGGCGGATGATCTTGCATCGAGGCGCCCGGCGGCCGGTTCGCGGGGGGTAGCTTTTTGCGCAGCCTTCAGGCATTGCTCACCCTCGCTGCCCCCTCCGTTAAGAGCGCCCCATGCGGATCTGTGTCTTCTGCGGCTCCAACCCCGGCCATGATCCGGCCTATCGCGATGCCGCGACCGCGCTTGGCGCGCTGCTGGCGCGCGAGGGCATCGGCGTGGTCTATGGCGGGGCTTCGGTCGGGCTGATGGGCGTGGTCGCCGACGCCGCCAAGGCCGGCGGCGGCGAGGTGATCGGGGTGATTCCGCGGGCGCTGCTGCGCCGCGAAGTCGCCCATGATAAGCTCGACGACCTGCGGGTGGTCGGCTCGATGCATGAACGCAAGGCGGTGATGGCCAGCCTGTCCGACGCCTTCATCGCGCTGCCCGGCGGCGTCGGCACGCTTGAGGAAATCTTCGAGGTGTGGAGTTGGGCGCAGCTCGGCCAGCACGCCAAACCGTGCGGCCTGCTCAATGTCGATGGTTTCTACGACAGCCTGCTGACCTTCCTCGAAGAGGTGGTTGCTCAAGGCTTCCTGAAACAGGTTCATCGCGACATTCTGATGGTGGCAAGCGATGCGGACTCGATGCTGCGGGCGATCCGCCGCTATCAGCCGCCGCCGGTGGCCCGCTGGATCGCCGACGACGAGAGCTGACCCCGTGGCTGGCCCGGCTCCAAGACGCCAGCGCCTTCTGTGGCGTTTGAGACCAGGTCCGGAGGGGAAGGCGCCCATGGCAGATCACATCGCCCCCGACCCGGCTGCCGATCGGGAGGTCGCTGCGCCCCGGCTGTGCTTCCTCGCCGCCGATACCGAGGAGGCGCAGGCGGCGCTGGCCGAATTCGGCAGCCGCTACGGCAATACGCCGTTGGCCGAAGCCGATGCGGTGGTGGCCCTCGGCGGCGACGGTTTTATGCTGGAAACCCTGCACCGGGGGCTGGGACCGGCACCGCTGCTGCCGCTGCCGGTCTATGGCGTGAACCGCGGCTCGGTCGGCTTTCTGCTCAACGACTATAGCGATGGCGACCTGCCGTCGCGGGTGGCCCGCGCCCAGAAGGTCCATCTCCATCCCTTGCGCATGGTCGCCACCCGGACCAATGGCGAGCGGGTCGAAGCGCTGGCGATCAACGAGGTCTCCCTGCTGCGCCAATCCCGCCAGGCGGCCAAGCTGCGGATCCTGGTCGACGGCGTCGAACGCCTGCCCGAGCTGAACTGCGACGGTGCCCTGGTGTCGACCCCGGCGGGCAGTACCGCCTACAACTTCTCCGCCCACGGTCCGATCATTCCGCTTGAGGCCAATGTCCTGGCGCTGACCCCGATCAGCGTATTCCGGCCGCGGCGCTGGCGCGGCGCCCTGCTGTCGCACACCGCGCGCATCCGCTTCGAGATTCTGGAGTCGCCGAAACGGCCGGTCAGCGCGGTCGCCGATTCTTTCGAAGTTCGCGAAGTCGCCACGGTCGAGGTCGCGGAGGACCGCTCGGTCAGCCAGACCCTGCTGTTCGACCCGGAGTTCAATCTCGAGGAACGCATCCTCAAGGAACAGTTCATGCCGTGACCGATGCCCGTGACCGATGCCCGTGACCTGGCGGCCACGCCGGCGCGTGAAGTCTGCGCGGCTGCCTTAACGGCGCCCCAATGCCGCCCCAGATATCGCCCGACTGGGTATGGATGAAATGGGCCGGCCCCGCGGCAGGGGCGGATGGGTGAGGCGACGATGGCAGGCAGCGTTGTTCGGGTGGTCGGTTTTGTCGTGGCTCTGGGCGTCGCGCTCGGCGGCTGGAGTGCCGTGGCGGCGGAGCGCGTCGCCCTGGTGATCGGCAACGGCGCCTACCGCTTGGCACCCCACCTCGCCAATCCGCCGGCCGATGCCAGGGCGATGGCGGCTAGTCTGGAGCGGCTCGGCTTTGCCGTGGTCGCCGGCTATGATCTGGACCGCGAGGGCATGATCCAGGCGCTCAAGACCTTCCGTCAGCGGGTTGCCGGCGCCGATATCGCGCTGATTTTCTATGCCGGCCACGGCATTCAGATCGCCGGGCACAACTATTTGCTGCCGGTCGATGTCCGGCTGGCCGACGAGAAGGATCTCGAGGACGAGGCGGTTTCGGTCGAACGGGTGATGGCCGAGGCCGAGACCGCGCGGCGGCTGCGCGTGGTCATCCTCGACGCCTGCCGCGACAATCCGTTCGGCGCCCGCATGGCGCGCTCGATGGGCAGCCGTTCCACCCTGGTCGGGCGCGGCTTCGCCCGGATCGAAACCGCCGACGGCAATACCTTGATCGCCTATGCGACCAAGGAGGACATGATCGCCGCCGATGGCAGCGGCGACCACAGCCCCTATACCGCGGCGCTGCTCCAGCACCTGGAAACGCCGGGACTGCCGATCGAACGGCTGTTCGGCCGGGTCCGCGATACCGTGATGACCGCGACCGAGGGGCGCCAGCAGCCCTTCACCTACGGCTCGCTGGGCGGCGACCCGATTTATCTGATGGCGCCGGCCCGGCCGGCCGGCCCGGCATCGCGCTCGGCCACCGGGGAAACTGCCGCCGCCGTCACTGCGGCCACAGCGGCCGACGAGGCCGTCGAGCTGACCTTCTGGGACGCGATCAAGCACAGCAGCCGTCCGGCCGATTACCGCGCCTATCTGGAAACCTATCCCGAAGGGCGTTTCGCCGCGCTGGCCCGGGTGCGCGCCGAGCCGGTTCCGTCTGCCTCGCCGGCGGCGGCGGCCGAGCGCCGGGCGGTCGCGGCGGAGACCGGGCCGGCACCGGTGCGCAGCGGGCAGGGGCTCTATGCCCTGGTGGTCGGCATAGACGCCTACCAGTCTTTGCCGCCGCTCAGTGGCTCGGTCAGCGATGCCCGTGATATCGCCGAGGCGGTGACCCGTGCCGGCGCGCGCGACCTCCGCTTGCTGCTCGACGCCAAGGCGACCCGCAATGCGGTGCTTACGGCGTTCCGGGAACTGGTCGCAGAAGCCCAGCCGGGCGACACTGTGGTGTTCGCATTCTCGGGGCAGGCCGATCAGCGGCCGGAATACGTCGCCGGCTCGGAGCCGACCGGCATGGATGAATTCCTCGTGCTTGCCGGCTATGGCAGCCGCGGCGAGGGGGCCAACGAGCTGATCCTTGATGACGAGCTGGCGCGGCTGTTCAAGAGTGCCGCCGCGGTCAATGTGGTGTTCGTGGTCGATGCCGGACATTCCGGAACCATGGCCGATGCCATCGCTCCAGGCGGCAACCTGTTCTATTTCGGCGCGGTGGCTGATGGCGAGACGCCGCCGCTGATCAAAGTCGATGGGGTGTCACGGGGGGCGCTCAGCTGGGCCTTCGCCCGCGCGGTCGAAGGCGCCGCCGACACCGGCAACGACGGCATCCTCAGCAAAGGCGAACTGGAACGCTTCGTCCAGGCGATGGTGACCGGCAAGACCAAGGGGTTGCAGCGGCCGGTCACCGGCCCGCCCGGCCGGCTCGACGATCCGTTGATCCAATATGATGCGATGGTCGTCGCGGCCCCACGGCAGACGGCGCCCTGACCGGAAGCTGGTGGCGTTGGCCGCGGCATTGGTGGTTGTCGTTCGGCGCGCTTGACCTTACGGTCGGACGTCCGCTGGCCAGCCGGAATGCGCGATGCTCTCGAAAACGCTGACTCTGATCTTCCTGATCGTGGCGACCTGGTGGGTGTTCCGCCGGATCGATCGTTTCAAGGCTGCCCGTCGCCGCCACGCCGAGATGGCGGCGCGACGCGAGCAGGCCGCAGCCTCGCGCGGTCCGGCCGGCGGCGCGGCGGAGGACATGGTCAGGTGCCCGGCTTGCGGCGTGTTCGTGGCGGCCCGCGGCGCCGCTGCCTGCGCGCGTGACGACTGCCCCTACCGCCGTCGTTAGCGCGCTTGGGGTCCGGGCGGCCGGGGGCCACGGCGCCCCGCGTCGCGGCGGCTCAGAACAGCAGGTCGGAGATGTCCGGCTCGCCGGCTGGCGGCGCGGTTGCGCCCGCCCCGACGGCTGCCGGCGGGCTGCCTTTGAGCAGGTCGGTGAGCTTGGCGGTGCTGACCGCACTGCCGTGGATGGCACGCTCGCTGGCCATGGTATAGTGCGCTTCGGCAAAGGCCAGGACGGCCGACCGCGCTGCTTCCAGCGCCTCGCCGGTCAGGCCCGGCGCGGTGTCGCCGGCCAGCGCTTCCAGACCACTGACGCTGCGCGCAACCAGACCGCTGCAGGCGACCCGCTCGGTGAAGCCTTCCGCGGCGACCCGGCCGAGTTCGACCACGGCCGCGGCATTGGCGGTGATCCCATCGAGCAACGGCGGCAGCCGGGCACCAGCGTTGGCCAGTCGGGCCGAGGCGAGGTCGAGCGCCGATTGCAGGGCCAGGATATCCGCGGCCCGGGCCGAGCCCCGGCCACCACCGATTTCGTCGGCGACGGATACCGCCTGCGCCAGGTTGGCCGCCACCAGGTCGACGTGCTCGCCGGTGAGGCGGGCCAGGGCCTGGAGTTCGTTGGCGACGACCTGCAGCGTGCGGCCACGGTCGCCCATATTGCCGCATTTGATCGAAGCGTTGAGCGCCATCAGCCGCATGTCGGCATTGACCGAATTCAGCGAACGGATCAGGCCGCGGGCCCGCGCCGCCGCAGCCGCCACCACGCCCAGCCCCTTTTCGGCGTGATCGCGGCCGGCGGTGAAGGTGGCGAACAGGGCGCCGGCCTTTTCCAGGTCGCGATTGACCGCCTCGACCGACTCGCCGCCGCCGCCGCCGAACGCATTCTCGGACAGTGCGGCGATCACCGGCACACCCTTGGTCATCGCCTGCATGCCGCCGCCGATGTCGAGCACGGCCCGGTCATAGCCATCGACCGCCTGGGTCAGCTGAGCCGCCTGCAATTCGGCGATGCCGTTGACGAAGACCTGTTGTTGCAGCGCATCCATGTCCGAAGCGCCCTCGGCCTCGATCATGCCGGCGGCGAGGTCGAGCGCCTGCTCGACATGCTCCAGGCGCTGGCGGGTGATGTCGAAAATCTGCAGATCGGACACCACCTGGCCGATATGGCCGGACAGCGAGCGCAGCAGCGGCACCAATTCGCTGACGCCGTTTTCGGCCAGGGCCTGGCGCTGTTCGAGCGCGGCGATCAGGGCGGTGAGGCGGCTGAACAGGTCATGCAATTCGCGCATGCCCGCCTGCTCGAACGCCGATTGCTCGGTGATCGCCGCGCTTGCGGCGGCTCGCAGGGCGGTCAGTTCCAGCCTGACACCGCCGATCGCCGCCTCGCCGCAGCCGGCAAGCCGGGTGATCTCGTTGGTGAAAACCGTGAAATCCACTCCGGTTCGAGCCAGCTGGGACGATTCGATCTTGGCGTTGACCGCCAGAACCTGGACCTGAAACATGATGCGGCTGAGGGCTGCCAGGGTGCCGAGGATCGCCTCGGAAACCGCGACCAGCCGGGCCAGGGTTGCGGCGGAGTCGTCCGGGCGGCCGCGTAGCGCATCGATACCGCGGGCCAGATCGTTGACCGCCGCCAGCATCTCGCGAAAATCGGGCGAGGCGAGAAGTGCGCCCGCGGATTCGGCATCGTCCGACACCCGCGCGACCTTGCGGTGGAGCGTGCGCAGCCGTTCGCCGAAATCCAGGAAAAGCCGCTCCAGGGCAACGAACGGGGCGATGAAATGCCCGGCCTGCTTCAGCCGCATTGCCCAGGCTCGGGCACGGCCGGCCTCATTCGCGGCCGGTCCGAGGCCGCCAGCATAGTTGCGCGCGTCCATCAGCGCAGCTCCATTTCGGTCGCCTGCGCCGGCATCCCGCAGGTGTGGCAGGGCGCCGGCCGGGCTGCGGCATCACGGCGGGCAAGCGCCGACCCGGCGCGTCCGGTTCGGCTGCTGCGGGGAGCGGTCAAGCCGTTCGGTGCCGCCTGACCGTGAATCCGACGCAGCCAGACGTCGCCGCATTCGGTGCACTGGACCAGGACCACACCCTGCTGGCCGGACAGGCGGCTCGCGACCACGGGGATGCCGCGTCGCTCCAGCGCCGCGAACGCCACCTCGATGTTGCGGCCGCCCACCGCCAGGTCGTCGCATTGGATCGGCAGGACATTGGCGCCACCGAACAGCTTCGCCTCGAGATCGGTGACTCTGCTGCCCAGTTTGAGCATCTGTTCGATCAGGGCCGGGACAGCAACGTCGCCGAAACGTGGCGATCGCTCGGAGTTGTCCGGGGTGGTCGGCAGAATGAAATGGCTCATGCCGCCGAAGTGCTGGCGCCGGTCCCACAGGCAGACCGCGACGCAGGAGCCGAGGACAGTTCTGAGCAACTGGGGTATGCGTTCGCACTGGATATCGCCGGCGGAGAGGCAGACCGTCGGGCGCAAGGCGAAGTGGCTGGTTTCGAAACAGGCCATCAGGGTCTCGCGGGTGCAGAACAAGCGCGCAGGATTTCACTTCCAATCAAGCCCAGTGGCACGACCTTGCGGGTGGCACCGAGCTTGATCGCTTCGCGGGGCATGCCGAACACCACGCAGGTCGATTCGTCTTCGGCGACGGTATAGGCCCCGGCCTGGAACATCTCGAGCATGCCCTTGGCGCCGTCGTCGCCCATTCCGGTCATCAGCACGCCGACTCCGTTGGCCCCGGCATAGCGGGCGGCGGAGCGGAACAGGACATCGACTGACGGCCGATGGCGCGACACCAGGGGCCCGTCGCGGATCTCGACGTAGTAGCGCGCACCGCTGCGCTTGACCAACATATGGCGGTTTCCGGGTGCGATCAGCACCTGGCCGCGCCGCAGCGTGTCGCCGTCCTCGGCTTCCTTGACCGCGACCGCGCACAGCCCGTCGAGGCGGCGGGCGAAGGCCGCGGTGAACTTCTCCGGCATGTGCTGGACGATCGCGGTGGCGGGGGCGTCGGCGGGCAGGGCCTCGAGCACCACCCGCAGCGATTCGGTCCCGCCGGTCGAAGCACCGATACAGACCACGGTTTCGGTGGTTCGGGCCATCGCCTGTCCCTTGGGCGGGACCGGCGCCGGCAAAATCACGTCGGCGGTCAGTTTCTCGGTAACCAGGCGGGTCTTGTCGGCAGCAGCGGCACGGCCGGCGCCACCGGACGGTCGCAGCCGGGCAGTCGAGGCCGCCTTGATCACGTCACAGATCGCTATCCGGGATTCCAGCAGAAACTGCCGTGAGCCCAGGTGCGGCTTCTGGATGATATCGACTGCGCCGGCCTCCAGCGCTTCCAGCAAGGTGGCGGAGCCGGCCTCGGTCAGCGACGAGCACATCACCACCGGCATCGGCCGCTGCTGCATCACCTTGCGCAGGAAGGTGATGCCGTCCATCCGTGGCATCTCGACGTCGAGGATGATGACGTCCGGCACTTCCTCGGCGATCAGCCTGGCCGCCACGTAAGGATCACTCGCCGTCCCCATCACCTCCAGATCGGGGTCGCCGGCAATCACCTCCCGCAGCGTCTCGCGCACCGAGGCCGAGTCATCGATCACCAGGACTCTGGTCCTGCCCGTCATTCGAGACCTCCAGACCGCACAGTGTTTGCGCCGCTATCTGTTCAACAGCGGCGGTAGACGGTGGGGGCGACCTGGCGGAGCGGCAGGCCGAGTTCGCCCAGGGTTTCCGAATGCCCCATCAAGAGATAGCCGCCCGGGGCGAGACACTGGCAGATCCGCCCCAGCACCGCCTTGCGCACGGCCTGATCGAAATAGATGATGACGTTTCGGCAAAATACGATGTCCAGGCGGGGTGTTATCCCGTAATCAGTGTCAATAAAATTGAGCTGCCGGAAACTCACGGTCGCGCGCAACTCCGGGACCACCCGAACCAGCTCGGCCCTGCGGTCGCGGCTGCGCATCAGGTAGCGCTTGCGAAGGTCCGGCGGCACCGGCGCCACCATGCTCTCCGGGTAGATCGCCTTGCGCGCCGTGCGCAGGACGCTGGTGGAAATGTCGGTCGCCAGAATCTGAAAGGAAAATCCCGGTCGCTGTGCCGCGGCTTCGGCCAGCACCATGGCGATGGTGTAGGGCTCCTGCCCGGTCGAGCAGCCGGCACTCCACAGCCGCAGCGGCCGGTCGAGGCCGATTCCGGAGTCCAGACAGGCGCTGAGGATCGGTCCGGACAGGTGATCGAAATGCTTGGATTCGCGAAAGAACTCGGTCTTATTGGTGGTTACCACGTCAATCAGGTCGGTCAGTTCTTCGGCCAGGCCGCCTTGCTTGAACAGGAAGTCGCAGTACTGGGAAAAATCGGTCAGGCCACGCTCGCGCAGGCGGCGGCGCAGCCGCCCTTCCAGCATGGTGCTCTTGTTGCCGGGCATGCGAATGCCGGCATGTTTCTCGATCAGCGCCGCCAGGACCGCAAAATCCCGTTGTTTCAGTTGCGAGGGCGCGGCGTCGGTCGGCGAAGCGTCGATCGGCATCGTCATGGTCAAGGCCCGGCCTGGCGCAAGTCGGCGATCGCGAAGACCTGATTGAGATTGAGCACGATCACGAATTTGTCGTGGCGCCGTCCGATGCCGCGAATGATTTCAGAGCGCCAGCGGGTGCCGATCTCGGGTGGCGGTTCGATGTCGCCGGCATCGAGCGCGGTGACCTCGTAGACCCGGTCACACAACGCCCCGATCACCAGCGATCGGCCCTCGACCACGACCTCAAGCACCACGATCCGGGTGGAATCGCTGGCCGGCGTCTCGGTCATGCCGAACTTGACCCGGAGGTCGACCACCGGCACCGCCTTGCCGCGGACGCTGATCATGCCGCGCACGAAGGGCGGCAGGTTGGGCACCTTGCTGCAGGGGCAGAGGTCGAGCACCTCGCGCACCTGGGCGACGCTGAGCGCGAAGGTCTCCTCGCCGACGCCGCAGGTCAGATATTGCTCGGCGTCCTCGAGCAGCTTGACCTCGCGATGACGTTGCCGTGCTGCATTGGCCTGCGCCATATGTCCTCCTCTGCGAACCCTACGCCCGACTGTCAGGCCGCCGCGCCCAGACCCGGCACCGCTTCCAGGCGATTGCCGCGCGGGGCCGGTTCCTCCGAGGCGAAAACCTGATCGATATCGGCGATGATGATGAAATCGTCGCCCCGCTTGCCGATCGCCCGGATGAATTCCGGTCGCCAGCGCATGCCGATCCGCGGGGCTTCCTCCAGCGAGGCGGCCGCGACCTCGGTCACCTCGTAGACCCGGTCGGCGAGCGCGCCGACTACGGTCGGCTCGCCGTCGATCCGGACCTCCATCACCACGATCCGGGTGTCGACGGTGCGGGCCGCCGCCGCCATCCCGAATTTGGTGCGCAAGTCGGTGACGGTGATCACCTTGCCGCGGACATTGATCAGGCCCCGGATGAACGGCCGGCTGTTGGGGATGCGGGTGATCTCGACCAGGTCCAGCACCTCATGGACCCGTTCGGTTTCGATCGCGAAAACCTCGCCCTGCAAGCCGAGCGTCAGGACCTGGATGGCGTCGCGTACGCCGGGCCCGGTCTTGCCGGTGCCCGGCGCCTCGCGGGGCTCAGTAACGTTCGAAGGCGTCATCATCGGCATCCCGGCGCGAGGATTGATCGTCGAGCTTCAGCGCGAATCCCTTGGCCGTGCCCTGGGGCGACGGGTGGTGGCCGCTGTCGCCGTGACCGTGTTTGCCCGTGGTCGCGGCATGGCTGGGGTGATCGCCATTGCCCCGGGATCCGCCATTCTGACCGTTGCCGCCGTGTTCGCGGCGGTTCCGTTCGCCGGCACCGTTCCCGTCGGTCGCACGGCTGCCGGCCGACCGCTGGCGCGGCGCCGGTGCCGCGGTACGGCGGAGTTCGGCCGCCGGCTGACGCTGGGGGGCGGACCGGCCGCCGCGGCCGGCGTCACCGACGCCGACGCTGAAGAATGCCATGGTCGATTGCATTTGCTCGGCCTGGGCGGAAAGCTGCTGCGAAGTCGCCGACATCTGTTCGGAGGCCGCGGCATTGCGCTGAGTCACCTGATCGAGTTGCTGGATCGCGGTGTTGATCTGGTCGGCGCCGCTGTTCTGCTCGCGGGTGGCGGCGCTGATCTCGGCGACCAGATTGGCGGTTCGCTGGATGTCCGGCACCAGCTTTGCCAGCATTTGCCCGGCTTCTTCGGAGACCGACAAGGTTTCCTTCGAGAGCGTGACGATCTCGGCCGAGGCCGCCTGGCTGCGTTCGGCGAGCTTGCGGACCTCGCTGGCGACCACCGCGAAGCCTTTGCCGTGTTCGCCGGCGCGTGCCGCCTCGATCGCGGCGTTGAGGGCCAGCAGGTCGGTTTGGCGGGCGATTTCCTGAACGATAGTGATCTTCTCGGCGATTGCCTTCATCGCCCCCACCGCCTTGGACACCGCCTCGCCGCTGCGGGCGGTGTCGTTGGCCGATTGGCGCGCGATCTTCTCGGTCTCCCCGGCGTTGTCGGCGCTCTGGCGGATATTGGCCGCCATCTCTTCCATCGAGGCCGAAGCCTCTTCGCTCGACGCCGCCTGTTCCGAAACGCCCTGGGACAGGGTTTCGGTGCTGCTGCTGAGTTGCTCGCTGCCGGCCGCAACGTTCTCGGCCGCCGCGGAGACATCGGTCACCACCTCGCGCAGGCGTTCGACCATGGTCTCCAGGGCAATGCCAAGGGTGTCGTGCTCGGACATCCGTCGGGCCTCGACGGTCAGGTTGCCCTTGGCGATCTCGACCGCGATCTGGGCGGTGGTTTTCAGATTGCTGCGCACCTGTTCGATGGTTTCGTTGATGAAGGCCTTCTTGCCGGGGAAGCGTTCCAAGGGCGCGTCGAAATTGCCTTTGCCGAATTCGGCGATACAGGCCATCGCCTTCTTCTTCACCGAGATGTGGCCGGCGACCATGTCGTTGATCCCCTTGGCGACTTTGGCGAAGTCGTGCTGGTATTTCTCCACCGGGATGGTGACGTCGATGTCACCGCGGTCGTGCTCGCCGGACATCCGGTTCATGTCGGCGATGATCGCCTTCAGGTTGCCGCGCAACGCCTCGATGGTCTCGTTGATGAAGGCCTTCTTGCCGGGGAAACGTTCCAAGGGCGCGTCGAAATTGCCCTTGCCGATTTCGGCGACGCAGGCCATCGCCTTCTTCTTCACCCCGATATGGCCGGCGACCATGTCGTTGATGCCCTTGGCCATCCGGGCGTAGTCGCCGGCGAATTTGTCCGCCGGGATGGCGGCGTCGATCTCGCCTTTGTCGTGTTCGGATGACATCCGATTCATCTCGGCGATCAGCGCCTGCAGTGTGCCGATCATGGTTTCCAGCGCGATGCCGAGGGTATCCCTGTCCGACAGGGGCTTGGCCGCTACCGCCAGGTTGCCTTTGGCGACCTCGTTGGCAACGTCGGCGCTGGCGCGAAGATTGGCGCACATCGTGTTCATCGCGGCGATCAGGTCGCCGATTTCCTCGCGGCCGCGATAGTCGACGGTCAGGGAACTGTCGCCCACCGCCACCGCCTCGGCGAGGCCACGGGCGCGCGCCAGGCCGCGGCCGACGGTCAGGGAAATCCACGTTGCCACCGCGATGCCGATCGCGATTGCCGCCAGGGCGAGCGCCAGCAACCGGCTGCGCGAGCTCTCGTAGACCTGGTCGGCGTCGTCGGTTGCTTGGGTCATCTGCTGCTTGTTGAGTGCGATCAGGCGATCGAGCGCGGCATCCAGAGTGATCGTCAGCTCACGGTTTCGCCCCATCGACAGCACGGCGGCGCGGGTGTTGGTGTTCTGCTCGGCGTATTGACGCACCTGCTGGTGGAGCGGCAGATAGGCCTCCCACGCCACCTTCAGGCTTTGCATCCTGGCGCGCTCGGTCGGGGGCAGGCGGTCGAGCAGGGTTGCGAACAGCTCCTGGATTTCGCGCAAGCGGGCGTCAAGGCGATTACCCTGCTCGCGGATCTGGCCTTCATCGGTGACCAGGAGCATCTCGCTTTCCCGGTACTGAACCCGCTGCATCGCGATCCCGAGTTCGATCAGGGTCCCGGCCAATTCCGGACTGCTGGCCGGATCGATCGCCTTGAAGGCCTGCGCTGCGGCCTGGAAGGCGGTACCGGCGGGACCGTTGGCGAGCTTAAGCCCCTGGAGGTTGGATTTCTGGGCGGCAAGACGGACCACTTCGTCCTGGGATTTCAGCAGTTCCGCCAGCGGTGCGTCGATCTGGTCGACCAGCTTCCGCCCTTCCGGTGTGGTCAATTGCCGGTACTGGCCGATCAGGTCATGGATTTTACCGCGCGTTCTCTGCAGAGTGTCGGTATAGGCCTGGATCCTCTGCGAGTCCGTGTCGAGAATCGCATTTTTTTCCAGTCGCGCCAGCATCGAGAGTTCGCCGCTGATTTCCAGCGCCAGCTTCTGACGCTCCGCCGGACCGGCGACGACGGCGTCCAAATGGCTATTGGCCGCGCCGAGATTGACGACCCCGAGATAGGCGCTGGCGGCGGTGAGCAGCAGCACCACGGCAAATGCCGCGATCAGCCTGGCTTTGATGGTGAAACGCATGACGAAAGTCCTTCCGGTAAGGCCGCGGCGGGTGAAGTCATGACGCCCTGAGCATGGCTTCGCGTTCGCGGGCGAAGCCGATCAGATGCGGGATGTCGAGGATCAGGGCGACGCTGCCGTCACCCAGAATGGTCGCGCCGGAGAAGCCCTCCAGATCGCGGTGTAAGCGGCTCAATGATTTGATCACGGTCTGGTGCTGACCGATCACCTGGTCCACCACCAGTCCGATGCGGGCCTCACCGAAGGCGACGATCACCACCTTCTGGATGGCACCGGCCGATTCCGGGATTTCGAACAACTGGCGCAAACGGATGAAGGCGACGATGTCGCCGCGGATATTGAGGAAGCTGCGCCCCTCGGAGCGGCGGTCTTCCTCGCGGGTCAGTTCGACGCATTCCTCGACCGCCGAGAGCGGCACGACGTAACGCTCGGTGCCGACCCGCACCAGCAGCCCGTCGATGATCGCGAGCGTCAGCGGCAGCTTCAGCGTGATCCTGGTGCCCTGGCCCACGGTGCTGGCGACCTCGATGGTGCCGCGCAGGCCGTCGATGGTCCGCTTGACCACATCCATCCCGACGCCGCGGCCGGAAACGCTGGTGACCGCCGCGGCGGTGGAAAAACCAGGGTGGAAGATGAAGCCGAACAGATCGGCGTCGGTGGCGTCCTGCCCGGCCGCGAGCAGCCCCTTCTCCTCGGCTTTGGCCCGAATTTTTTCACGATTGAGGCCGCGCCCGTCGTCGGTGATGGTGATCAGCACCTGGGCGCCCGAATGCACCGCCGACAGCAGCACGCGGCCGACCGGCGGCTTGCCGAAAGCGGCGCGCTGGCCGGCCTCCTCCAGGCCATGGTCGATGGCATTGCGGATCAGATGGACCAGGGGATCGTTGAGCGATTCGATCACGGTCTTGTCGAGTTCGGTCTCTTCGCCCTCGGTGGCCAGCTCGACGGTCTTGCCGAGTTCGTGGGACAGATCATGGACGACCCGCCGGAACCGGCCGAACAGGGTGCCGATCGGCAGCATGCGGATGCTCATGGTGGTGTCGCGCAGCTCAGAGGCCAGCCGCTCGATGTCCTCGGAGATCGCTTTCAGGACCGGGTCGCCGCCCGCCACCGCCTGCTGCATCAGCCGCGCCTGGGCGATCACCAATTCGCCGACCTGGTCCATCAGGCTGTCGAGCCGCTCGGCCGGGACCCGGATGGTTCCGGTCGTCGTCGAGCTTTCCTTGGCCTTGGCGGCCGCCCGGACATGGCGTTGTTCGACCAGCGCCGAGGCCACCCGATCTTCCGAGACTTTGCCCGAACGGACCAGCAATGTGCCCAGCCGTTCCTGCCGATTCAGCCCCGCCGCGACATCGGCCGCGACCGCGTCGCCGCGCTCGACCAGAATTTCACCCAGCCGCCGCTCGCGGCCGGCGTCGGGGTCGATCGGAAGCTCCTCGATCGTCAGATCGGACTGGTCGGCGACGAAGATAAAGACATCGGCGATCGCTGCCGTCGCGGCGGCGGTGGTCAGCACGACATCCCAGGCCAGATAGCAGCCGGTCGGGTCGATCTCCTCCAGCGGCGGCACGGCGTCGGTGATCGGAACCACCGTACAGGTGCCGAGCCCCCGCAACTCGTCGAGCAGCAGCAGCGGATTGGTGCCCAGCCGCATGGTGTCCGGACCGGGCCGGAAGCGGATGCGATAGGTTCGCTTCTCCCCGGCGGCCGCGGCTTTCGCCGGACCGGCAGGGGGCGCCGCTTTCGTTGGTTTGGTGGTCGCCGATCCCGGCGCCAAGTCGCGAAACGAGGCAAGCAGCGCGTTTTCGCGCAGTTTGTCGGCCTGTTCGGGTGCTTCCAGCAGCACCCGGATATGATCGGCGGCGGCCAGGGTCAGTGTCACCAGTTCCCGCGTCACCGGCAGTTCGCCGCGGCGGACCAGATCGAAGGTCGTTTCGATGTGATGGGTGAACGCCGCCAGGGCATCCCAGCCGAACATCGAGCCCGAACCCTTCAGGGTATGCAGCGCTCGGAACGCGGTGTCGACCAGGGCGCGGTCGCCGGGGGTCGCTTCCATATCGAGCAGCGACGCTTCGAGCCGGGCGAGCAGATCGACCGCTTCCTGCCGGAAGATTTCCGCGGGATCGAGGGGGTTTGCCACGGTGGGCGAGCCCGTCCGGCCGCTCACGAGACCAGCTTTCGGACCACGGCCAGCAATTGGTCGGGGTTGAACGGCTTGACGATCCATCCAGTCGCCCCGGCGGCCCGGCCTTCCATCTTTTTGCGCTCCTCGGATTCGGTGGTCAGCATCACGATCGGCACGAATTTGAGCGCCGGAATCGTCCGGATCTGCCTGATCATGTCGACGCCGGACAATTTGGGCATGTTGAGATCGGTGATGACCATGTCGACCGTGGTCGTTTTCAGCCGGTTCAAGCCGTCTTCGCCATCGACCGCGGTCACCACATCGTAGCCGGCGCTTTCCAGAGTGAAGGCCACCATCTGACGAATGCTGGCCGAGTCATCGACGCTCAAAATGCGTTTCTTTGCCATCGCCGCTCAGGCCTCCAGCTGCCACGTCTCGTCCCGACACACCGGCCGGTCTCCGGCCCGTTCCGGATCGATTTCGCACAACCCGGCCGCGGTCAGGGCCAGCATCACCGGGCCGGGTTCCGCGGGGCCGCCCCACGGTGCGATCAGCTGCAGGCCGCGCACCTGCCGTTCCGCGCTGGCCTTCATGGCGAGCAGGAGCTGAAGTCCGGCGGCGTCGATCGCCTCGACCCCGCCAAGGTCGATCGCCAGGCGGTCGACCCCGCGGAGTAATTCCAGAAACTCGCCCCGCCGGGCCTCGACCTCGTTGATCGTCAGCCGGCCCGTCACCGCAATCCGCCGCCCGTCGCTCCGGCCGGGCTCGCGATCACCATCTGACCCGGTGGCGTCCGATCCGGTGGTGCTGGTGTGACGCGGCACAGCCGCGCGAACCGCCGCAGCGACTTTTGCCGTCGAAATCTTTGCCTCTTTGGTCATCACAGCCTGTCCTATCCTGCGGTAATGGGTTGTAAAGGCGACGAAAAATCAAATGCCAGCGATTTGGCAAAATATTAGAAACATTTTAGGAAGGTCGATCTCGACCATCGGCGTCTTCTTCACTGTTCAAGATAGTGCGGTTGGGTTAAAGTGAAATAAAAAAAAAATGTATAGGATTGTCGCAGTCAAAAATTCTTAGATACTTATGATTATGGCGCGGAATTCGTGCCCCAGGCAGCACTTCGGCACCGCCTTCGGCAGAGGCCCGGCAAAATTAAATTGTTTTAAAGTCAATTTGCATCCGGGGCGTCGATCTCGCAGGCCCGGGTCCGGTCGGACCTGCCCCGCCCACGGCGTTGCGCGGGTCGGAGCGGCAAATCGCAAAAGGCCCGGCGCGGTCAGGGTCAGAGGCAGGTGGATCCGTCCTCGCGGCCGACGAAGCGATAGGCATCGACGGTCGCAGGTCCGAACAGTCGCAGACTTGGCCAACGGCGGCCAACCGGGTCCCAGCCGGAGGCCACCAACAAGATGCCGAGATCGACCAATTCCTTGACCCTCACCGCGACCTCGCTCCGCGCGACCGGAGCATTGGCGCTCAATTCGTCGGTGATGCTGTCGACCGTCCGGTAGTGCGGCGTGTCGGCTTCGAGAATGGTCTCGACCTGCTCTGGCGTCAGACCAACCACCTTGGCAATCAGATCATCAAGGAATTCCCGAGGGGCAACTTGCTGAATATTCTTAATTTCACCGTAGATTTCCTTGACCGTCATCACCGGCGTGGCATCGGCTGGCCGTTGCTCGACGATCCGATGCGCAACCAGCCAGGGCGTCAGCTTGGTCGCCATACAAACCTCAAGGATTTGGCGCTGCTGCTCGGTCAATATCTGGTCGCGGCGGACCAGATCTCCCAGGATCAGATTGGTCAATACCCGACGAATGCCACTGCCCGCATCTGTCCCCCAAAGGCCGATCGAGAGATAGCTCCGTTTGATCCAGTTATCGATCCCGGAAATTTTTTTGATAAGCTCGAAGAATTTTTCGCCCCTGGCGAAAATCTGATCAAGAAATCCTCGATAATGCTTGGCATCGATAGTCGGCCAATCCCGAACCTGGACCTCGATCGACGCCGAACCATAAAGCGGAATGATCGGATAGAGTGCGGTCGTGTCCTCAGCGGGGGCGGGAACGCTGCCGGGACTGCGCAGCTGCGGCATCGGCATGACGGCATCGATATGGGGGTTGGTCTTCGGCAGTCCGAACCAGGAATTCAGCAGCCCCTGGCAATTCCGCCGGCCCAGTTCGTAATCGTGGTCGCGGAAGCGCCGCGCCAGGAATCCACCGAAGCCGCCGTAAAGACCGCAGGCAATCGCGAATTTCTGATTGACGCCGCCGCTGGACCGCCGCGGCGATATTCGCCACAACCCGGCATCCCCGGACGACAGCGTGCGGATCATCTCGTCGAGTTTGAACCGGCTCTGCTGGATGAAGATTTTGCTGAGGCCGGCCGCCACCTTGGACAACCGCTTATCGCTCTTGCTCGCCGGCAGGGCGCCGATCTCCGGCGGTTCCGGAAACGGGCTGATCATAATCACCATCCGATCGGCCTGATCGGTCGCGCCGGGCGAATCCTTGGGCGGCTCGGCCATCAAGGTGTAGCGGACGAACTGGAACGGGTCATTGTCGATGGCGCCGCCGTCCAGCGCGGTAAACCGGTAGACTTCGGGCGTCATGCCGCTTCGCCACGGCCAGTAGGGCTTGATTCCTTTGAAGATTTCGAGTGCCGCCGGAACCGGCCAGACCCGGTCCCGGTAGTGGTCGAGCGGGTGCATGAGGTCGCGCGCCTCCAGGCCGATCGGATAGGCCCCTGACGCCAGCGTGTTCTCGATGTAGGTCTTGGTGTTCTGCTCGGTCCACAGCGACTCGAACCCCTGGGGCGGCGCAGAGCCGCGGTTGACGACATCGAAACGGTAAGACTGCTCCGCGCCGGCCCACCGGCTGTCGAACTGGGCAGTGCCGAGACCGGCGAGGGTGAAATGCGCGCGGTCGAGATGGCACATCATCCCGTATTCCGAGGTGCCCTGGTCGCTC
The DNA here is from genome assembly GCA_016124535.1 of Azospirillum sp. Taxonomy (GTDB): domain Bacteria; phylum Pseudomonadota; class Alphaproteobacteria; order Azospirillales; family Azospirillaceae; genus RI-112. Next base: position 101,091 of record WGNK01000025.1, on the reverse strand, counting down.
TTGACTTCGATCGCGTAGGGGATGCCGCGTGAATTGGTTTGGGTAAGAAATAGATGCAGGCGCTGCGGGAAATATGGTCGCGGTTCAAACGCGCTGGCAGCCGTTCTGATCTGCTCCATAACCCGCTGCCCGATTTCGCTCAGCGGTTTGCTATTGAGAACCGAGGTGACCGGCGGCATTTTCTCGGTTGCGGTCTCGGCAATCAGCGCGTCGACGTCATCGGTACCGAGCAAGGTCCCAACCTCGGACTCCTCGAAGAAGGTGGGATATCGCACCCAGGCGCCATAGAGTTCGGGCAGAACATGGAACGCCGCCTGATCGGGATCGCTGGCCTTGGCGTTGCGCGGGGCGCCCGCAGGCCGCGCGCCGAAAGCCGCCGACAATGCGCCCATGGCACAGGTGATTGCCCCCGCCGAAGCGCCCGACATCCCGGCGATCACCACCTGATGACGCGGAATGGTGGGATCACCGGGCTTTCGTCGCTTCTCTTTTTCCCACTCTTCGAGCGCTTCAATTAAAAAATCGAGTACGCCGGCGGAATACGCGCCGGCTGAGATCGCGCCCGACATGGCCAATCCAAGGTAGACCGTCTTTTCAGCGGCGGGCTCGGCGTGTTGCGGCATCGCCATGCTCCGAAATATGCCATCGATGGTGCCTTGCGAGCCGGAGGATCAAAATAAGACCCAACGACCATCGTCGCCATACTGCATGATTCGCGGTGTTCGGTCAAAAACAAACAGAATTCGTTGATTAATACACATTGCCACAATTATGAATTGTGTGTACGGGCAATTTATCTCAAATCGGCGGGACTTGCCGCCGTGCCGCCGGATCCGGAGGGATGGTTGGCCGGCACGAGCCAGGGGCGGGGTGGTGGGGCGGCCGGTCCGAAACCGCTCAGCCGACGTCGCACCAGAAGCGAATGACGTAGTCCTCGGTTCCGTCGGCCTCGGCAGGGGCGGCGCCGACGCCGATCAGGCCCTTGCCGACCAGCTTGGTGGCATCACGGATCAGCGGGATCGCCGGCGATTCACCGGTCGCGATGAAGGTGCCGTTGGAGCTGTGGTCGCGCAGGATGAAGCTTTCCCGTTCGAACTCGATGGCGCCGTGGTTGCGCGACGCCCGCTTGGACAGGATATGGATATCGCAGCCGGAATCGCGGCCGATCGTGAGTTTGGCCTGGGTGCGGCTGACGGTAAATTCGCGGCCGAGATAGTGAAGATGCAGGACCAGACCGCTCTCCCGGATCTTGTCCAGGATGTTGAGGCCGACCACCGTGCTTTCCATGCTGTCATCGACGGTCTCCCGGGCGCGGAACCGGTAGATACCGATCGGTACCGTCTTGCCTTTGACCACGGTGGTATCGAGCAGCTTGGTGCGCCCCTTGAGGCCGGGTGACAGCCGGTTGACGGCGTCTTCGGTGGCCAGGATTTCGTTGGGCCGGGCCAGGCTTTCGACCCGGGCGGTGACGTTGATGGCATCGCCGAAGACATCGTTACCCTTTTCGACGACGCAGCCGAAGTGACAGCCGATGCGCAGGCGGACCGGCGACGATGCCTCGCCTTCGAGCATCGCGGCGGCGGCATTGCAGCAATCATCGGCGGTGGGAAACACGCACATCAAGCCGTCGCCCAGGCTCTTGACGACCCTGCCGGCATGGCAACCGACGATGGCACGGAGTTCCTGAAGCTTGCCTTGGGTGAGCGCAGTCGCCTCGACATTGCCCAGCCTCTCGTAAAGGCGGGTGCTGTCGCAGATATCGACGAAAATAATCGCCAGTTCTACTTCCATGATTCAGCGCCGATCCAACCGGTCCAGGGAGCGCCCAATCGCTTTCGGAGGCGGCACTTGACGTGGCCGCAGGCTTCAGGACGTCGCACTTGCTCCATGACCGTGAGCGTAACACGAACTGCTGCGCCGGTCACCACCGGGCGTGCTGCTTTGCCGCAACGCAGCGATAAGCAGCCAGGCTGGTCTTTCGTCACGGCGCGGGTTGGCAGAGCCCGGTCAACCGAGGCACAGTCGGGGCCAGGGCAGATTCCAGGGAGCAGGCCATGGTCGGGGTTCGGACAAGCGCGTGGCTGATCGCAGCGGCACTGGCGGCCGGGACAATTTTCGTCGCGGCGACGGCCGGAGCCGGCCAGTCCGGCAGTTGGGATGCCGTCCTGCGCCCGGCGCCGGGGCCGGCGCGTTCGATCGGCAGCTACGCCAATGGCTGTATCATCGGGGCCCAGGCCCTGGCCGCCGAGGGTCCAGGCTGGCAGGTGATCCGGACCAGCCGCCGCCGTTACTACGGCCACCCGGCAATGATCGGCTACATCGAGCGGCTGGGACGGGCAGTCGCGGCGGCCGGGCTCGGCACCATGCTGGTCGGCGACATCGGCCAGCCCCAGGGCGGGCCGATGCCCAATGGCCATGCCAGCCACCAGATCGGCCTCGATGCCGACCTGTGGTTCCGGCTCGATCTGCCGCTGCTGCCGCAGCCGGCCCGCGAAACCCTGGAGGAACGCTACATGGTCGACCTGGAAACCCTGGAGATGCGCCCCGAGGCCTGGACGCCGTCTCAGGTCAAGCTGCTGCGGCTGGCTGCGAGCGATCAGACTGTCGAGCGCATCTTCGTCAACCCGGCGATCAAGCAGGCGCTGTGCGCCGCCTCCGGGCCGGACCGCAACTGGCTTGGTCGGTTGCGGCCATGGTGGGGCCATGCCGCCCATTTCCATGTTCGGCTGCGCTGCCCGGCCGACAGTCCGCTGTGTCTGGCCCAGACACCGGCGCCGCCGGGCGATGGCTGTGACGAGGTGCCGGGCTGGCTTGCCGACATGCGCCGAGCGATGGCGGCACCACCGCCAGCCAAGCCGGCGAAGCCGGTGGTGAAGCCGCCGCTGCCCACCGCCTGCCTGGCTCTGCTCGCCGGCGGTTCGGATCTGTCGGCGCGGTAGCCGGACCCAGGCCGCAGGGTCGGCAATATTTGAACCGAATTGGAGCTATTTTGAAGCGTTCCCCGGATTAGATCATGCTGGTGACCATCGACCTCGATCGGTATAGTGGTCCGTGAGCCGGCTGTCGTCGGAGCGTTCCCCCAGATTATTACTAAGATATGCTTTTTATTTAGCAATCCCGGCGCGGCGACGATGCAACCAACCAATCGCAACAACGACGACTCCGCGCCCGAAGACAGCGCATCGCTGTCGCTTAAGACCCGGCTGGTCGCTTGGTGGGAAGGTTATGATCTTTCCGCAATCAAGCGGCGGCAGAAACCCGACCCGCATGACGCTGGCGGTGCGGCGAAGCGGGAGGGACCACCCGAGGCCGGCAGCAATCGCCACGGCAAACCACTGTGGACCGCGACCCGGATCGAGGTTGCCGAAAAAATCTGGGGCGAGGGCTTCGTCAGTCCGGGCGGCGGCGAGCAGCTGGTCACCATGGTGAAGCCGCTCGGGCTCAACCCGGCGATGAGCGTACTGGATCTCGGGGCGGGGCTCGGCGGCGCGACCCGGGTGATGGCGGGTAATTTCGGCGCCTGGGTCACCGGCTTCGAGGCCTCGCCGCTGCTCTGTGAAATCGGCATGCAGCGTTCGGTCAAGGCCGGCCTCGCCAAGCAGGCGCCAATCGATCGCTACGATCCGGAAACCTTTCGCTATCCCAAGCGGGTCGACGCGATCTTCGCCAAGGAGGCGTTCTTTACCATCGGCAATAAGGAAGGGCTGTTCGACAGCATGCTGGCGGCGCTGAAACCGCGCGGCCAGTTGCTCTACACCGACTATGTCGCCGAGCCCTATGTCCTCGACGAGCCGGCGATGAAGGCCTGGGCGAGCCGGGAACCGCAGGAGCCCAAGCTGTGGAGTCTCCAACTGGCCAGTGAAGCGCTGCGCCAGCGCAACCTCGACCTGCGCATCTGCGAGGACGTGACCGATGCCCACCGCAGTCTGATCCTGAGTTCGGTCAAGGCGCTGACCGATCATCTGGAAAAACACTGCCTCGACGAGCAGACCAAGAGCCATGTCCTCGACGAGGTCGAGCTGTGGGCAGCGCGGGTGGTGGCGCTGCAAAGCGGTCTGCGCTGCTTTCGCTTCTACGCCCTGAAGCCGGCGGATTGACCTGGCAGTGGCCGTGATCGCGGGTGGTCGGCCGGCCAGCGGCGATTTGCCGCTGGCCCCGGTGGCCGATGAGCCGCTGCTGACAGCTTGAATTGCCGCCGTCCGTGGCCCTTATCAGGGGCTGGACTTCGCAGGTGCAGCACGAATTTCTCGGGCATTGCGCCTCGTCGGGGTCGTCGGCGGGAGGGGTGTCAAGATGGCGCGACTGGGAACGGCAGAGGTCCAACCCATGCCGGAGTTCGATATGGCGCCGGCGCTGCGGGTCAGGGCGATGCCCTGCGATACCAACCCCTCCGGCGACGTTTTCGGCGGTTGGCTGCTGGCTCAGATGGATGCTGCGGGGGCGCTGACCGCGGCCCGCCGGTCCCAGGGCCGGGTGGTGACGGTCGGGATCGAGGCGATGACCTTCCACAAGCCGGTTTGTGTCGGCGACGAGGTCAACTGCTATACCCGCATCCTGGCGGTCGGGCGGACATCGGTCCGGGTCGGAATTTCGATCTGGGTTCGTCGCTACCTGACCGACGAGGCCCATCTGGTCACCGATGGCGTGTTTACCTATGTTGCGATCGATCAATGCCGGCAGCCCCGACCGTCCCAAGGCTGGGGCTGGATCGACGAGTCGGGACACGGCATCAGCCAGCACGCGGCCTGACGCCCGCGCCGGTCAATCGGTCAGCAGCGCGCCGGTGCGTTCGCGCAGCGGCGCCGCACCCGCGATGCTGGCGACCACGTCGCCGGCGGCGGCCAACCGGGCACGGCAGCGTGACCACAGCACGCCGGAGCTTCGGGCGACCAGGGGCAGGCGGGCGGTTGCGGCGTCCGGCGCGGCGGGGTCGACCAGGGTGGCGACCACTTCACCCGCAGCGATCACTTCGCCGAGCCGCCGGTGGTGAACCACGATCCCGGCCGCCGGTGCCGCGATGCGATCGACCCCGGCCAGTGGCGTGGCAGCGCAGCCCAGGGCCGGCGGCGGCGGGGCGGCGCCGGCGATCAGGCCTCGGCGACACAGGACGCGCAGCAGCGCGGCGGCGTCGGCCTCGGCGGTGGCGTCGTCAACATCGCTCTGACCCCGCAATTCGACGGTCGCGGCCAGGCAGGCCAGCGGGATCGGGATTTTGGCGCCGAACTGACTGGCCAGCCGCCACCAGGGTGACGAGCAGGCCTCGTCGAACGGGTCGCCGCCCGACTGGTCGGCCAGGAACACCGCCCGGCAGCCCAGTTCGGCCGCAAGGTCGGCCGCGTCGGGCCAGAGCTGCTCGGCGGTGTAGAGATGAACCACCGCTTCCTGATCGCAGTGGAGATCGAGCACGATATCGGCATCCAGTGCCAGGCCGAGCAGTGCCAGGCGCAGCGCGCCGACCTCGTCGGCGGGCGCCTGTCGGCCCAGGCTTTCGGCCAATGCCGCGCGGATCGTCGCGACGTTGCGTTTGGCGTCTGGCCCGAGATGGGGCCCAAGCCGCGCGGCGGCGTCGCCGGCAAGATCCGGGAAGCCACGGTTGAAATTGCCGGCGCCGCCGAAGGCGTGGCGTCCAAGCAGCACGCCGTTGAGCCGCTGGTCGAGGCCGATCGGATTGGCCAACGGCACCACCACGACTTCGCCCATCAGGTCGCCGGCCGCCGCGATCGCAGCGAGCCGGCGGATCAGGTGGTGCGCCACCAGCATGCCGGGAATCTCGTCGGCGTGCAGCCCGGCCTGAATATAGGCCTTGGGCCGGGCGCCCGGCTGTCCGAACCGATGGGCCGCGAGCACCCGTCGGGTGCCCGGCTGGCTGTTGGTCAGGCGGATTTCGTCGATGGCATAGGCCATGAGCGGGCTCCTGCGGGGGTGGTGCCGGGGCGACAGTCAAATTGGGCGCCGACGGTACCATAGACGAATAGGCCGCGACCGCGGTTCCGGGCATGATGCCTTCGAGGCGGCGGCGGGGGCCGCACCGGAGGCCAAGGATGGTCGGAAACCATGACGACGGCGGAGCGGGGTCTGGCACTGGCTGTCGCGATCGGGCTCTACGGGCTGTTCAGCACCCCGGCACCGCCGGGCCTGGGCGAGGTCGAACTGGCGATCGCGGTCTGCCTGATCGGCGCGGTCGGACTGCGCCAGATGGTCTGGCTCGGCACCGGCCATCTGCTGCTGGCGCCGGATCTGCGACCGCTCGAACTCGTCGGCGCCGTCGCCTTCGTCTACCTGCTGTGGGTGCCGCTGTTGGTTGGGATCGCTGGCGGGTGCAGCGGTAACGATGTCATCCGCGACGTGGTGCCGCTGGTCTACCTGTTCTTGCCAGTGCTGCTGGTGCGGGTGCTGTCGGCCGGCGGGCCGGCGCAGCGCCACGGCGTGATCCGACTGATCGTTGCTGCCCTGGCGCTGGCCGGGGTCGCCTTTGCGGTGCGCTGGTGGCTCCAGCATGATTGGGGTTTCGGCGCGGTGGGCCGGCGGGCGATGGGCGCCGGCGCCGGATATGTGCTGAACAGTCCGGCGACCTTGTTCGCCGCGATCTGGCTGCCCCTGACCGCGGTCGACCGCCTGCTGGAGCGCGCCACCGGGATCGCCGGTAAACTCGGCGCTTTGGCGATGGCTTTGGCCGGCGGCCTGTGCCTGGTTGCGTTCGCCGGCGCGGTTCACCGGATGGCGCTGACCTCGGCGGGGCTGTCCTTCGCAGTATACGCCCTGATCCGGGGGCGGCGCTCGCCGGCGCTGGTGCTGGCTGCGCTCACGTTCGCCGGTATCGCCCTGGTCCTGCCGGGGACACCGCTGCCCGGCACGCTCGACCAATTCGTCCAGAAGAGCGAAGCGGTCGGCTTGAACCAGCGCCTGGCCGAAGCGGCCGAGGTCTTCGACCAGGTCGGCCAGTCGATGGCGTCGATCCTGTTCGGGACCGGTTGGGGCGGGCTGATCGCCAACCCGGCGGTGGGCGGATTGCGGGTGTCCTATACCCATACCCTGGCCAGCTATATCGTGCTCAAGGGCGGGCTGTTCGGTGGGCTGGCTCTGCTCGCCTATCTTGGCGCCCTGGCGCCATCGGCGCGCGCCCTGGCGCACTGCCGTCTGCCGCTGGCGCTGGCCTTGCTGCCCTGTCTCGCGGCCGGCCTGGCGGTTCATACCAGCTTCAAATATCTTGATTTCGGTCTGTTGCTGACCGTGATGGCGCTGGCCGGCGAGGGCGAACCGCTGCGCGACCCGACCGGCTAACGCGGCATTGGCGTCACGGCGCCGCCCGGGGTGCGCGGCGCGGCGTCGCCGTCGGTATCGCGCTGGCGGGCAAGGCGGCGCCGGGCGACGTTGATCCGGGCCTCGTCGAGCTGCATCTCGCGCAGGACCTGCAGGACATGGTTCATGTGGGCATGGGCGGCGGCGCGGGCGGCGTCGGCATCGCCGGCCAGGATGTGGGTGATCATGGCACGGTGCTGCTCGAGCAGAAGATTGCGGGCATCCGGACGGCCGTAGAGCTTCATGCGGTTGAACACCACACCCTTGCGCAACAGGGCGAACAGCCCGCGCATGACATGCATCAGCACCAGATTGTGCGAGGCTTCGGCGATCGCGAGATGGAAATCGGCGTCGCGTTCCGCTTCCTCTGTGGCGTCATCGAGGGCGTGGGCGGCCTCCATGGCGTCGAAGCGCTGGCGCAGCAGGGTGCGATCGTCCTCGGTCGCCCTGAGCGCGGCGTAATAGGCGCCGATCCCTTCCAGGGTGTAGCGGAACTCGATGAAATCGTAAGCGGTTTCCGGGTGGCGCTGGAACAGGTCGATCAGGGGCTCGGTCAACGCGGTGGCGAAGGCGTTCTTGATATAGGTGCCGCCGCCGTGGCGGGTTTCCAGCAGCCCCGAGGCCTCCAGTTTCTGCAGCGCCTCGCGCAGTGACGGCCGCGAGACGTCGAGTTCGCGCGCCAATTCGCGCTCCGGCGGCAACCGCTCGCCCGGCCGCAACACCCCCTCCAGAATCAAGCCCTCAAGCTGTTTGGAGATGGCGTCGGACAGGCGTTCCTGGGTGACTTTTCGGTAGGTCATCGGGGGTACCCCTGGACATCGGGATCGAAGCCATCCGTCGTCTCTGGACCAATGGTATTACCATTGTTCCCGTGGTGGAACAATGATTGACCGATTCGCCCAGCCGCAGCGTATGACGCTCCGATCGTGGCGAAATTTTCGTCCGACCACTTGAATTGAACGGGCCTTGCCGCCCTTGCCAGCGCCGCTCGGTTCAGAAACCAGACCAGATTTCGGGGAAAGACGCGAGAGGGGGCATTCCGAATAATCAATAAGTTATTGAAATAAATTATTATTACTTGATACGCGCCTCGGACCCGTGGCGCTTGCGACATTTTCGCCAATATTGGCCTGACCAATTGACCTCATGACCAAGCTGCCGGTATAAGGGGCGAACGATTGCAATGGCGAGGGCTTGGCGGCGAGGGCTTGGCGATCCGGACCGCCGCGGCGGCGATGGTCCCACGGGATCGCCGGCGGATCATGGCGGGCGAGCCAGCGCCTGACGGAACTGTTCTCCCGCCTCGGCGCCATCGACGCCGAGGTCCAGACCGCGGCACGGGCCGGGGGCGGGGCCGCCGGGGCTCTGAAGTATGGTTAAGGGCGCCGATCGGGCGCTTCTGGGTTCGACCCCGGTGGCAGTCGGGGCGGACTAGCACGGGTCCGGAACGGGGGCGATCTCCCTCACGACCTCACCGCCCCGTGCTGCGGCCAGCCCATCGGCACCAATGGGCTGGCCGCAACCTATTTCAACGCGCGCAGCAGGGGACGCTGGCGGCCCGGCACTGGCCCCTCGCCCCTCCTTCGGCCTGATCCCGCTTCGGTTCTTGCATTGCGAAGAAACTTGTCGTTCGATGGTTTCCAGCCGCGCGCGGGACAAAATGACGCGCGGCAATCAGGCTGCCGGGGCCGTTTGATGTCGACGACAGGGAGAAAACCCGATGCCTGAACCGGTGAAGCCGATCAAGCGGCTGCTGGTCGCCAATCGCGGCGAAATTGCCATTCGCATCATGCGCGCCGCCAACGAGCTGGGGATTGCCACCGTCGCGGTCTATTCCCACGAAGACAAGCTGGCGCTCCACCGCTTCAAGGCCGACGAGAGCTATCTGATCGGCGACGGGCTGGGGCCGGTCAAAGCCTATCTGGCGATCCCGGAATATCTGCGCATCGGCCGAGAGGCCCAGGTCGATGCCGTGCATCCCGGCTACGGCTTTCTCTCCGAAAATCCTGATTTCGCCGAGGCCTGCCTCGCCGCCGGGATCACCTTCATCGGCCCGTCGCCGGCAGCGATGCGCCTGCTCGGCAACAAAGTGGCTGCGCGCAACCTGGCGGTCGAGGCCGGGGTGCCGGTGATGCCGGCGACCGGGCCGCTGCCCGAGGAGGACGACGGCGAGGTCGCCCGCCTGGCCGCCACGGTCGGCTATCCGGTGATGCTCAAGGCGAGCTGGGGCGGCGGCGGTCGCGGCATGCGCGTGATCGAAGGGCCGGACCGGCTGATTTCCGAGGTCGCGGCCGGCCGGCGAGAGGCGCTCTCGGCCTTCGGCAATGGTGAGGTCTATCTGGAAAAACTGGTGCGCCGGGCCCGCCATGTCGAAGTCCAGGTGCTGGCCGACCACCACGGCACCAGCGTCCATCTTTTCGAGCGCGACTGCACCGTGCAGCGTCGCCACCAAAAAGTGGTGGAGCGGGCGCCCGCACCCTATCTGGCGCCGGCCCAGCGCGATACTTTGTGCAACCACGCGCTGACCCTGGTGCGGGCGGCCGGCTACACCAATGCCGGCACCGTCGAATTCCTGATGGACGTCGACGGCGGCCAGTTCTTCTTCATCGAGGTCAATCCCAGGGTCCAGGTCGAGCATACGGTGACCGAGGAGGTCACCGGCATCGATATCGTCAAGGCGCAGATCCAGATCGCTGGCGGGGCCCGGATCGGCACCGCCGCCTGCGGGGTGCCGTTCCAGGACGGCATCCATCTCCACGGTCACGCGCTGCAGTGCCGGATCACCACCGAGGACCCGGACTCCAACTTCGTCCCCGACTACGGCAAGATCCACGCCTATCGCACCGCCACCGGCTTCGGCATCCGGCTCGACGGCGGCACGACCTATACCGGGGCGGTGATCACCCGCTTTTATGATTCGCTGCTGGAGAAGGTCACCGCCTGGGCTCCGACCCCGACCGAGGCGATCGCGCGCATGGACCGTGCCTTGCGCGAGTTCCGCATCCGCGGCGTCGCGACCAATCTCGGCTTCGTCGAGACTCTGATTAACCATCCGCGCTTCAAGAACGCCGACTACACCACCCGCTTCATCGACGAGACGCCCGAGCTGTTCGGCGCGGCCACCCGCCGCGACCGGGCCACCCGCCTGCTGAAATTCATCGCCGAGGTCACGGTCAACGGCAATCCCGAGGTCGTCGGCCGGCCCAGGCCGCCGGCCACCGCGATCCCACCTGCGGCGCCGGCCGCGCTGCCGCCCTCGCCCGAGCCCGGCACCCGCGACCGCCTGGACATGCTGGGCGCCGGCGGCTTCGCGCGCTGGATGCTGGCGCAAGAGCGGGTGCTGATCACCGACACCAGCATGCGCGACGCTCACCAGTCGCTGCTGGCGACGCGGATGCGCACCATCGACATGGTGCGGATTGCCCCCGCCTATGCCCGGCTGGCGCCCCAGCTGTTCTCGCTGGAATGCTGGGGCGGCGCCACTTTCGACGTCGCCATGCGGTTTCTCAAGGAGGACCCTTGGGAGCGGCTGCGCGACCTGCGCCAGGCGGTGCCCAACATCCTGCTCCAGATGCTGCTGCGCTCGGCCAATGCGGTCGGCTACACCAACTATCCCGACAATGTCGTGCGCTATTTCGTCCAGCAGGCGGCGGCCGGCGGGATCGATCTGTTCCGCGTCTTCGACTCGCTGAACTGGGCCGACAACATGCGCGTCGCGATGGACGCGGTGATCGAGACCGGCAAGCTGTGCGAGGCCGCGATCTGCTACACCGGCGACATCACCGACATCCACCGCAGCAAATACTCGCTGAAATATTATGTCGGCCTGGCCAAGGCGCTGGAGAAGGCGGGCGCCCACATCCTCGGCATCAAGGATATGGCCGGGCTGGTCAAGCCGGCCGCCGCGCGCCTGCTGGTCGAGACGTTGAAGCAGGAGGTCGGGCTGCCGATCCATTTCCACACCCATGACACCAGCGGCATCTCGGCCGCCAGTGTGCTCGCGGCGGTGGAGGCCGGGGTCGATGCGGTGGACGGTGCGCTCGATTCCTTGAGCGGCCTGACCTCCCAGCCCAATCTCGGTGCAATCGCGGCCGCACTGCGCGGTGGACCGCGCGATTCTGGCCTGGACGCCGATGCCTTGGGCCTGCTGTCATCCTACTGGGAGGCGGTGCGCGACCAGTACCGGGCGTTCGAAAGCGAAATGCGGGCGGGCGATTCGGCGGTTTACCGCAACGAGGTTCCGGGCGGCCAATACACCAACCTGCGCGAACAGGCACGCGGGCTCAAGCTCGCCGACAAATGGCCGGAAGTGCTGCGGGCCTATGCCGATGTGAACCAGCTGTTCGGCGACATCGTCAAGGTGACGCCGACCTCCAAGGTGGTCGGCGACCTGGCGCTGATGATGGTGACCAGCGGGCTGACGCCCGCGGAGGTGCTGGATGCCAGGCGCGAGGTGGCGTTTCCGGACTCGGTGGTGCAACTCTTCCGCGGCGACCTCGGTCAGCCGGTTGGCGGCTGGCCCAAGGATTTGTCGCGCAAGGTGCTGAAGGGCCTGCCGGCCAATACCGACCGGCCGGGGGCCACTCTGCCCGCGGTCGATCTCGCGGCCGAACGGGCCAAGGTGGAGGCCAAAGTCGCACGCAAGCTCAGCGACCAGGACCTGGCCTCGTCGCTGATGTATCCCAAAGTGTTCGAGGATTACGCCCGCCATCTGCACGCCCATGGCAAGGTCAGCGTGCTGCCGACGCCGGTCTATTTCTACGGCATGCAGCCGGGCCAGGAATGCGCGATTGATCTCGAACGGGGCAAGACTCTGGTGATCCGCTGCCTGGCGGTCGGCGAGCCCGATTTCGACGGATTGTGCGACGTCTATTTCGAGATGAACGGCCAGCCGCGCATGGTCAAGGTCCAGGACCACCGCCATGCTCCCAAGGCGACCGCCCGGCGCAAGGCCGAAGACGGCAACCCCAGCCATATCGCGGCGCCGATGGCCGGGCTGGTCTCGGCGATCGCGGTCGAGCCCGGCCGGGATATCAGACAGGGCGACGTGCTGATGACCATCGAGGCGATGAAGATGGAGACCGCGTTGCGTGCCGACCGTGCCGGCCGGATCAAGGAAGTGGTCATCGCCGCCGGTGCCCAGGTCGATGCCAAGGACCTGCTGATCGTGCTGCAGACCGAGGCCAAGCCGGCCAAGACGGGGTGACGGGAAAATTCTCCGGTCTCGGCTTGCTCCGAAGTTCTGCAAGACCGCCCGATCGCCAACACTTCAACGGCTACATCAGGCTGACCTCAAACCGGGCGCCGGTTTCCGGTCCGATGCGCTGGCGGATCTCGTCAAAGGACAGATCGGACTGCGAAACCGAGGCAATTTTCATCAGCTTGGCATAAAGCGGCGCGTGTTTCAGTGCCGGTGACGCCGCGACCGTTTTGCGCAGTTCTCTGATACCCTGTTCCCAGCCAACTCGTATTCGCAGCCGAAATCACCGGGATTCAAGGACCGGAGGATCAGGCCCGCCGGCCGGCGTTATGTTGGGCGGGGCGGTGAGCCGGGTTCGTACAAGAAAATTGAAAAAGTGATCGGGAGGTGCCTGTTATGAGCGAATCGGGCGAGCCGATGCTGGTTGCAGCGGGCGGCGGCGGCGAGAGCGGGCGGATCACGGTCGATTGGACCCGGCTGTTCACCGTCTGCGCGGCGATCGCCAAGGATGCCACCTTGGGTGGCGCGTTCGGCGCGGTCAAGACCGCGCTGGATGTGCAGACGCTGTTCGGCAAGAGCGCGGCGAAGGAGCTGAGTGCCGGCGAGCAAGCCTGGCTCCTGATCCACCGGGCGTTGGTGCAGGCGCTGGCCTGGACGATCCGGGCGCACCGGCAGGACCTCGCCGCCCTGGCGACACACCCGCAGGCGGCACCGCATCTCAGGAATATGATCGGCAGCGACGCGTTCGAGCTGACCCAGGAATTTTTCGAACGCCCGGCGCAGTCAAGCTTGTTTGCTGCGGTGGTGGCGAGATTTAGCGCGCTGATGACGGTGGCCGAGGTCGCCTCCGGGCCGCAGCACGATGCCTGCCGGCTGCTGGCGCGGGAACTGCCGTTGGCGCTCGATGCCGAGGAGCGATCCAACCGCGACGACTACCACTTACTGACGCGCTTCTTCCAGCCGACCCTGACCGACGAGGCGGCGCGGCGCGAGCGCAATTGGCGGCGCTACTGGGCGCGGCTGGTCGCGGATACCCGTCGGCTGATGTTCAACCTGGAGCCGGACGAACCGGGGGCGGTGTGCCTGGAGCAGGTCTATGTGCCGTTGCGCGGCTGGTGGGAACGGCCGGCCAGGAAGGGGCAGGACGAAAAGCCGGTCCGGGTGGTGGTGTGGCTGACCGATTTCGTCGGCGATTGGCTGGCCAAACCGACGACGCAGGATGCGATCCGGATCATCAGCGGCGAGCCCGGCTGCGGCAAATCGTCGTTCGCACGCATGCTGGCGGCGGAACTGGCGAGGCAGTCCCAGCGGGTGCTCTACGTGCCGCTGCACCGCTTCGATTTCCAGGACGATGTCAAACGGGCGCTGGCCGAATTCGCCAAGTCACCGGACGCGTTGGGTCACGACCCGCTGGGCGATCTCGACGCCGGTCCGCCGCTGTTGGTGATCCTCGACGGCCTCGACGAATTGTCCAAGGCGGGCGAGAGCGCCGGCGAGGCGGCACGCCGCCTGGTCGACAATCTCGAGCGCAACCTGAACCAGATCAATGCGGTTCGGCCCAGGTTGCAGGTGCTGCTGGCCGGACGACCGGTAGCGACCGCTGAAGGTACCGGCCTGCGCGAACCGGGCCAGCGCGCCCATGTCCTGCGCTACCTGATTGATCTGGAAAAAGAGCGGGATATCACCTGGGAATTCGCCGACGATGGATTGAAAGAAGATCAGCGCGACCGCTGGTGGCAGCAATTCGGCCGCGCTACCGACAGAACCATTGATGGCCTGCCCGAAGAGTATAAAAAAAATGAAAGAAACAAACAACTCGACGGGATCACCGGGCAGCCGCTGCTCAACTATCTGCTGGCGCTGCTGCGCGACCATCTGGCGCGGGAGGGCAGCGCGGCGGCAGTGCTGGACAGCCCCCATGCGCTCTATCGGGAAATGTTCCACTATATCTACCGCCGCATCCACAAGCGCGGCTGTCGGTCGGGCGACCGGCTGTCGTTCGAAGATTACGGCATCCTGCTGGAGGAGATCGCCCTGGCCGCCTGGCACACCGGCGACCGCGCGGTCAGCCACCAGGCGCTGGAGGCACATTTCCACACCGCCGGCCATACCGCATTGCTGGAGCGCGAATACCAGACGGTGCGCGGCGGCGTCACCGCCCTGCTCAATTCCTTCTTCGTCCAGCCCCAGGGCGGCTCGACGCTGGGCAGTTGCGAGTTCACCCACAAGAGCTTTCGCGAATATCTGACCGCGCGCCGGCTGGTGCGGGCGGTCGAACGGTTCCATGAAGGGCGCAAGATCCTGAAGCCGGACCAAGCGCTGAAGGAATGGTTCGAGTTGACCGGCCCTTCGGCGATGGATCTGGAACTGCTGGGCTTCCTGCGCGCCGAAATCGCCGCCAGGCCCGGCGACGCCCAAGCCTGGGACGCCCAAGCCTGGCTGCCGACTCTGACCGGGCTGTTCGATCTCAATCTGCGTGACGGCATGCCGGCCGGCGGCAGCAGTTTCCGCATCGCCACCGACCATGCGCGCAATGCCGAGGAGGCCCTGCTCGCCGCGCTGAACGCCTGCGCCCGCACGGTGTCGCGGGAAGCGGTAGGATCGGTCAAACTCGACTGGGACGGCGATCAGGCCGCCGCCGGCAACCTGGTCCACCGCCTGCGCCGCCAGCGGCTCGGCTGGGAACCGGGCGTCGCGCTCGACTGCCTGGCCGATCTCGACCTCTCCACGCAGTTTCTGGCCGGACAGGACCTCTCAGGCGCGAACCTCTCAGGCGCGGACCTCTCAGGCGCGAACCTCTTCCGCGCGAACCTCTCAGGCGCGGACCTCTCAGGCGCGGACCTCTCAGGCGCGAATCTCTCAGGCGCGGACCTCTCAGGCGCGGACCTCTTCCGCGCGAACCTCTCAGGCGCGGACCTCTCACACGCGATCCTCTTAGGCGCGAACCTCAGGGAGGCGATCAACGTATCACTTCCTCGTGACGATTCATAAAATCTTAAGCTCGAAGGATCGATTTTTCACCCTCGCGGCGCGGAAGCGACTCACGCCGTAACGCTTCCGCGCCGCGAGGGTGAAACGGTGCCGGAGAAACGGTGCCGGACCGGCCGGTCACCGCCGCGCCAGTCCCAGATTGGTTCGGCTGGTGTCGGTTGCAGAAACATCGGCGCCGCGCAGGTCGGCGGCGGAGAGGTTGCTGTGGTCGAGCTGGGCGCGTTCCAGGCGGACGCCGCGCAGATCCGCACCGCGCAAATCGGCGCTGGCCAGGTTGACCCCGGACAGGCTGGCCGGCCACGAACGGCCGGTATTGCGGCCGTCGGCGGCGTAGAGCGCCACCGGCTTCAGCACCGCATTGCGCAGACTGGCGCCGCCCAGGTCGGAACCGGTGAGATCGGCGCCGGACAGATCGGCGTTCTCGAAGCCGCTGCGCGCCAGCCGGCAGTGATCGAAGCGCGCCAGCTGCAGCTTGGCCGCGGTGAACTGGGCACCGCTCAGGTCGCACTCGATCAGGATCGCACCCGAGAGGTCGGAGCCCTCCAGGTTGAGGCCGGGCAGGCTCTCGCGGTGCAAGGTCAGGCGTTTGCCCTCAGAACCGTTGGATCGCACCCACAAGACGTGCTGGTCGAGTGCCGCCCGCAGCGCCGCCGGCAGCCGGGCCAGGTCCTTCTGATAGACCGCGCCCTGGAGCATGGCGCCCTGCCAGCTGGCGCTCGCCATATCGACATTGCGCAACTCGGCATCGCGCAAATCGGCACCGTCGAACCGGGCGCCGGTGACCACCGCATTGTTGAGCAGGGCGCCCTTCAGCTTGGCGGTGGCAAAATTGGCGCCGGCCAGTTCGGCGCCGGAAAGATTGGTGCCGAACAGGGTGGCGTCGCCGAAATCGGCGCCGGACAGCTGGGCGTTGTCGAGCCGGGCGCCGGACAGGTCGGCGCCGTGGAAATTGGCCGGGGTCAGCTGGGCGGTCTGCTCGCGCTGGGCGCGGCGGCGGTCCTTCCAGAACACCAATTGCCCCGGCCGCAGGTCGGCACGCTCGAGCACCGTACCGTGCAGCCGCGCCTTGGCAAAATTGCCGCCGCGCAGATCGGCGCCGGCCAAACTGCCGCCGGTCAGGTCGGCACCGGCGAAGCTGGCGCCGAACAGGTCGGCCAGTTCCAGATTGGTGCCGCACAGCTTGGCGCCGGCGAAATTGGCGCCGGGCAGCACCGCACTGGTCAGCGCCAGCCCGGAAAAATCCATCCTCGACAAATCACCGCCCGGCATCTGCAGCCGCTGGCCGCCCGGTTTGCCCATCAGATAGTTCTGATGGCGCAGGATCGCCTCGACCACGGGCTTGAGCTGATCGGTCGGCGAGAGGCGGGAGGACATGGCGTTCTGCTCGCGGGGTTATGTTTCAACCCCACAAAAGCAAGGGCCGGGCCGGGGGAACGACGCCGCTGCCCCGCGACATACATCCCGCGCCTCTCCCCAAGGGTGAATTTTTTTCAATAGGTTATCGCCCGGCACCGCTCGCCGCGGCCGGGCCGCCCGCCGCAGATCGCGTTGCAAAATGCAAAGCGCGGTGCAGGGGCCCGCCGGGGATCGTCAAGGGGCTGAGCCCCTTGACCCTTAACCTTCGGGGTGAAAGTGGCCGTAGATCTTGCGCGCCACCGTCTCGCTGATCCCCTCGACCGCCTGGAGATCGGCGAGGCCAGCGCGTGCCACCCCGCGCGCGCTGCCAAAATGATGGAGCAGCGCCTTCTTGCGCCCGGGCCCGATGCCGGCGATCTGGTCAAGCTCGGACTGGCCGATCGCCTTGGTCCGCCGGGCACGGTGGGTGCCGATCGCGAAGCGGTGGGCCTCGTCGCGCAGCCGCTGCAGGTAGTAGAGCACCGGATCCCGCGGCTCCAGCGAGAACGGCTCGCGGCCGGGCATGAAGAAGCGTTCGCGGCCGGCGTTGCGGTCGGGGCCCTTGGCGATCCCGACCACCGCCAGATCGGCGATCCCCAGCTCCTCCAGCACCTGCAGCGCGACGTTGAGCTGGCCCTGGCCGCCGTCGATCAGCACCAGGTCGGGCCAGACGCCGCGGTCACGCTCGGGGTCTTCCTTCTGGGCGCGGGCAAAACGCCGGGTCAGCACCTCGCGCATCATGCCGTAATCATCGCCGGCGACCTCGGTCGCCTTGATGTTGAACTTGCGGTAGTGGGACTTGAGCATGCCCTCCGGCCCGGCACAGATCAAAGCGCCGATCGCGTGGGTACCCTGGATGTGGCTGTTGTCATAGACCTCGATCCGCTCCGGTGCGCCATCGAGCCCGAAGGCCAGGGCGACGCCGTCGAGCAGCCGGCGCTGGGAGGCGCTTTCGGCCTGACGCCGGGCCAAAGCTTCCCTGGCATTGGCCACTGCATGGTCGACCGGCCGGCGCTTGTCGCCGCGCTTGGGCGACGCCAGCTCGACCTTGTGGCCGCTGCGGATCGCCAAGGCTTCCGCGAGCAGGTCGCGCTCGGGCAGGTCGTGGCTGACCAGGACCAGGACCGGCGCGGGTTTGTTCTCGTAGAATTGGGCGAGAAACGAGGCCAGCACCTCCTCGATGTCGAGATTGCGGTCATGGCTGGGAAAATAGGCGCGGTTGCCGTAATTGCTGCCGCCACGGAAGAAGAAGACCTGGATGCAGGTCTGGCCGCCTTCCTGCCAGGCGCCCACGACATCGGCGTCCTCGATGCCCTCCAGGTTGATGTCCTGGTGGGCCTGGGTCGCCGCCAGCGCCCGGATGCGGTCGCGCCAGCGCGCCGCCGCCTCATAGTCGAGCGCCTCGCTGGCCGCCAGCATCGATCGGACGAATTCGGCCTGGACGTCGCGGCTCTTGCCGGCCAGGAAGTCGCGCGCCTGGGCGACCTGGGCGGCGTAATCCTGCGGGGTAACCCGGCCGACGCAAGGCGCGGTACAGCGCTTGATCTGGTACTGCAGGCACGGCCGGGAGCGGCTGGCGAACACGGTATCGGCGCAGTTACGCAACAGAAATGCCCGCTGCAGCGCGGTGATGGTGCGGTTGACCGCACCGGCCGAGGCAAACGGCCCGAAATAATCGCCAGGCCGGGAGCGGGCACCGCGATGCTTGAGCAGCGGCGCGAAATCGTGGTCGTGGCCGATCAGGATATAGGGAAAGGATTTGTCGTCGCGCAACAGCACGTTATAGCGCGGCATCAACCGCTTGATCAGGTTGGCCTCAAGCAGCAGCGCCTCGACCTCGCTGGCGGTGGTGACGAATTCCATCGCGGTGGTCTCGGCGACCATGCGCTGGAGCCGGACCGGCAGCCGCAGCGGCTGAGTATAGGCGATGACCCGCTTTTTCAGGCTCTTGGCCTTGCCGACATAGAGCACGTCGCCGGAGCGGCCGACCATGCGATAGACCCCCGGAGCGTTCGGAAGAGTCTTGAGATGGCCGCGAATGATCTCTATACCGTCGGCCAGCGTCGGCGCCTCCGGGCGCGGCGGCGGTTCTGCGGCCAGGGATGATGCCGGCGGATCGCTCAGGAGATCATCGGCAGGGGACGGTGTTTCGTTCATGGCCGTGATTTCCGACCTCGGACCGCATCGGTCAACGCCGATGCGCGGCAGTCGAGGTAAAAAAGGTTTAACACCCGCACGCTACCGGGTATGAGACGATAATCCACGGATCCTGTGGATATCTCTTGGGAAAAGTCGCGGATGACGCGGTGCGGGACCTGGGTTCCTGCGTGTTTTTCTCGTCGGCCCAATTTTTAGGCATTTTATTAACAACTTGTTTTTATTGGATAAAATTAATAGTCATTGAGAAGTTTACCGGTCATTGCTGCTGCACTGTTGCGATGGCGGCGGCTGCCCGAAATACGAACGCAGCTTGTGTAAAAAGCCACGGTTTGCAGCGCAGAATTATGATCATGGTTGGTTAACCAGCCCGACTTTCGCGTGAAATTACCTTAAGACTATTCGGTGGGGACAAATCCCCAACTTGGCTGTGCCCAGCCCAGGTGCTCGCCGCCGTCGAGCGCCAGCATCTGTCCGGTGAGGGCGGGCGCCGACAAAATGAAGCGCACGGCTTGGCAAATCTCCTCCGGCGTCGTGCCGCGGTTGAGCAGAACCCGCTCCCATTGCGCGAAAAAATGCTCTTCGGATTGCCGTTCACTGCGCAGCGTCGGTCCGGGACCGATGCCGTTGACCCGGATGCGCGGCGCCAGCGCCATCGCCATGGTCTGGGTCAAGGTCCACAACGCCGCCTTGCTGACGGTGTAGGAGGTAAAGCGCGGCGTCAGGTTCCATACCCGCTGGTCCAGCATGTTGATGACGCAGCCGCGCTCGTCCTTGGGCAATTGCCGGGCGAAATCCTGAATCAGGACAAAGGGTGCGCGCAGATTGGTCTCGATGTGAAGGTCCCAGGATTCACGGGTGCCCTTGAGGATGTCGTCGTCGACGAAGACGCTGGCGTTGTTGATCAGGCAGGTGATCGTGCCCAGCTTCTGGACCGCCGCCGGGACCAGTTCACGGACGTTTTCCTCCCGCGCCAGGCAGGCCTGGATCGCGACCGCGCGGCCGCCCCGCTTGGTGATCAGCCCGACGACCTCGTCGGCCTGGTCCTTCGACCGGAAATAGTGCACCCCGATCGCCCAGCCCTGGCTGGCCAGATCCAGCGCGATCTCGCGCCCGATCCGCTTGCCGGCGCCGGTGATCAACGCCGCCTTCCGCTTGATCTGGACCATGCCCGCGCCCCCGAGTCCCCGTTTTCGATCTTCAGAAGATAAGTAACTTTCTGAGGAAGCGGGAGAACTTGCTTGGTGAAATCGTGCTTTGTCCGGTGCCGTCGCCGGGCGGACACGGGCGCATGGGCCGGCTGGGGCGCGCTTAATAGCGCCCGAGCCACGCCCGCCAGGCCACTCGAAGCGGGCGGAACGGGTGGGGCTTTTGCACCCTGGCGGCGAAGACATCATGGCCGGCCCGGGCGATGGCGCCGAGATAGAGGTCCGCGAGCGCTCCCACCAGCAGAGCGGGAATCGCCCGGCGCGGCACCTGGCGGACCAGGCGACGCGCCGTGGCAAGATGATCCCGCGCCGCCGTCGCCACTTCCGCCACCACCGACCGCAACTGGTCGCCCGGCTTGAGATCGAACAGACGTTGCGGCGCGACTCCGTGATGCGCGATGCGATCGGCCGGCAGGCAGAGCCGATGTTGACGGGCATGGGTCGGCACCGCCCGCAACAGCCCGGTCAGCGCCCAGGCGATGCCGAGATGATCGGCCGCGGCGTGGGCAGCGCCGTCGCCGACCCCCAGGCTTTCCAGCCCCAGCCGGATCAACGGGGCCGCGGTAACCTCGGCGTAGTTAACCAGGCAGGCGAGGGTCGCGGGCGGCTGGTCGCCGAGATCGGCCTGGCGGGCGTCGATCAACCGCTCGAAATGGTTCCGGCTGAGGCCGTGGGCGGCGACCGCGGCGGCCAGCGGCTGAATCACCTCGTGGCGGCGGATCGCGGCCGGTGACTCCGCCTGGTAAATCTGCTCGATGGCATCGCGCCACCACTGCAGGCGGATCTGGCCGAGCACCGGCTCGCTGACCACCTCGCGGGTCTTGGCGATCTCGAGGTTGAAGGCGCCCAGCGCAAACACCGCCTCCCGCCGGTCGGCGGGCGCGAACAGCGCGACCAGATAGCGGTCGTTGTCGAAACGACGCAGCTGATCGCCGCAATAGGACAGAGCCGTGGAGTCGCTGGGCATGGCCGTTGGCGGTGATGTGGCGGGGCGATCGGACAATTGCATTTCTTGGCGACGGATGCTCGGGAATGCGGCCGGCAACCCGGTCAAATCGAGTCGAGCAGCGCGAAGAGCGCCTCCTGGTCCGGCCGGGCGGCGGTCAGCGCTGCGCGCCAGGGCGCCGGCAGCACGGCTTGGGCGACCGCCGGGCTGAGGCACAGCGCGGTGACGGCGGCCACGGCCCGCAGCAGGCCGGCGTCACCGAGCAGGCGGACGAAGCTGGCGGCGCTGCGCGGCGAATAGAAGAGAACGCCGTCGAGAGCGCCCTCGCGAAGCGCCGCGACGGTGGTGTCGGACAGCGAGGTCGCCGGGCGGGCATCGTAAAGGACGGCGCGCTCGACCGCGAACCCGTCTGCGCCGAGCCTGCCGGCGAGGTCGCCGGCGACGACGCTGCCGGCGACGTGGCAGAGTCGGCCGGCGGCCGGGTCGCATCGGGCGGCGACCAGGGCGGCCAGCGCCGCGATGTCACCGTCCGCGCGCGCGACGGGGCCGAAACCGGCGGCGGCGGCAGCGGCAGCAGTGGCGCTGCCGACGGCAAACGCCGGCAGGTCGCGGCGGTCGGACAGGCGAGCCAAGGCGCGCACGCCGTTGGCGCTGGTGAACAGCAGGGCCTGGGTGCCGACAAGGTCGGGCAGGGGGCCGTCACGCCAGACGATGTCCAGCATCGGCTCGGTCAGGACCCGATGGCCCAGGCGGTGGAGGTGCCGGGCGACCGGTGCGGCATCGTCGCGCGGGCGGGTGACCAGGAGTCGGCTCACGAGGCGAAGAAATCGGCCGGAAGACGTGCCTTCAACGCGCGGCCGGCATCATCGCCCATAAGTGCGGCCTCGCCGGTGCCGCCGGAGCGGCTGGTGCGGAAGGACTGCTGGCCATCGGGCCGCAACACCAGGGCCTCGAGGACCATTTGATCCCCCGCGCCGAGCATGGCCAGGGCTGCGATCGGCGTGCGACAGGAGCCGTCGAGTGCGGCGAGCAACGCCCGCTCGGCGACCACCCGAACCGCGGTGGCCGGGCAATGGAGCGGCGCCAGCAAGGCATGAACCGCGGCATCGTCGCGTCGGGCGGCGATGCCGATCGCGCCCTGGGCGACCGCCGGCAGCATGACATCGGGTTCGAGCAGGGCGGTGGCGCGCCCGGCTTCGCCCAACCGGCGCAGGCCGGCGCAGGCGAGCAGGGTGGCGTCGACCGCACCGGCGGCCAACTTGGCCAATCGGGTGCCGACATTGCCGCGCAATGGCACGACGGCGAGGTCTGGCCGACGCGCCAGCACCTGGGCCTGGCGGCGCAGGCTGGCGGTGCCGACCACGGACCCGGCCGGCAGATCATCGAGGGAATGTCCGCGAGCGGCAAACCAGGCGTCGCGCGGGTCTTCCCGCGGCAACAGGCAGGGAATCTCGATCGCGTCGGGCAGCCAGGTCGGCACGTCCTTCATCGAATGCACGGCAAGATCGATGGTGCCGGCAATCAGCGCGTCGTCGAGTTCCTTGGTGAACAGGCCTTTACCGCCGGCCTCGGCCAGGGTGCGGTCGAGGATGCGGTCGCCGGTGGTCTTGATCACCACCCGTTCGATCGCCCCCGGCGCGGCGAGCGCCGGGTGTGCTGCGATCAGCCGGGCGCTAGTCTCCTCAGCCTGGGCCAGAGCCAAGGGGCTGCCGCGTGTCCCGATGCGAAGCGGAGAGCTCATGCCGGCGGATGGGCTGGCGACGCCGGCTCAGGCCGCCAGCGCCAGCGAGAATCGGGTTTCAAATTGGTCGAAGGCCTCGGACAATGCTTGGAACGCGGCATCGGCGTGGCGCCTGGCGAAGTCCCAGGCACCGTCGCTGGCCCGGCGGGAGGCCTCGACCTTGGCCATGGCGCGGTTGAGTCGGCCGCGCAATTCGTCCAAAGCGCGCTCGAATTCGATACGGATTTCAGACGCCACCTGCGGTGCCGTGCGCAACAGCCGGTCGAGCCGCTGCACCGATTCGTTAATTCTGGTGCTGTAGAGCACCTCGCAACTGTGCCGGTCTCGGCAATACATCACCTGTCTCCTCCATTTCCGCCCCACCGCCCCGTCGGATCGATCTTCGTCGATCGCGGCGGCCCCAGCCGTGGCCAAGACGAAAGCCGGGCAATCGGCCTTTTTTATGGCCGGCTTGCCCAAACAATCCTCAACCCCGGAGTCAGACTCCGGGGCGCTTGTCCGACGATTGGTGACGCTGTTCCTCGCCCGGTGTCCGGCGGGAATTCAATGTTCCCACGTCTTTCCGGGTCTTCTTGCAAGCGAACTATGTGACAGAGCGCGCCGCCGGGTCAAGCGTCCAGAGCCGGTGGACCTGGCTCGATTTGCCGCAGGGGGCGCAGATGATCGGGGGTGGCGCTTCCGATCTGCGAGGACTCAGTCGGCCGCTTCCGCCAACGGATATTGCTGGGCGTCGTTTGCCTGCTCCTCTTTCAGCAGCCGCACGATGTCCGGAATGCATTTGCCGCATTGCGGCCGGTGATCCATGTGGCGACAGATTCCCGATACCGTCCGGAGGCCGGCCCGCAACGCCCGCTTGACTTCCTTCTCGTTGAAGCCATGACAATTACAGACATACATCGCATGGATCCTCGTTGCGGCCTGGCATTCGAGATATCCTGAATGAGAATCATTGTCAATAGCGTTGCGAACCGTTGGCAGTCACCGTCGATCCGGCGTGCGCCGGCAAGGGGGATGAGATGGCGGAATGGTGGCGCGGCGCGGTGATTTATCAGATCTATCCGCGCAGCTTCATGGACAGCAACGGCGACGGTATCGGCGATCTCCGCGGCATCGAAAGCCGGCTTGACTATGTTGCGGGGCTTGGGGTCGATGGCATCTGGCTGTCACCCTTTTTCAAATCGCCAATGAAAGATTTTGGCTACGATGTCGAAGACTATTGTGCGGTCGATCCGATCTTCGGCAGCCTCGCGGACTGCGACCGCCTGATCGCCGCGGCACATTGCCGCAGCCTGAAGGTGATCATCGACCTGGTGCTGAGCCATACCTCCGATCGCCATCCCTGGTTCCAGGACAGCCGTGCGTGCCGCGCCGGGCAACATGCCGATTGGTATGTCTGGGCCGAGCCCAGGACAGACGGTACGCCGCCCAACAACTGGCTGTCGGTATTCGGCGGCAGCGCCTGGACCTGGAACGCCCGGCGCGGCCAGTATTATCTGCACAATTTTCTCGACAGCCAGCCCGACCTCAATCTCCACCAGCCTGCGGTGCAGGAGGCGGTGCTGGGGGTGGCGCGGTTCTGGCTGGAGCGCGGCGTCGATGGCTTCCGTCTCGATGTCGCGAATTATTACATGCACGACCCGTTGTTGCGCGACAATCCGGCGCGCCCGCGTGATGCCGGTGTCGCCGACGGCGTGCCGCTGGCCAACCCCTACGCCCTGCAATGGCACCGTTACGACAAATCCCGGCCCGAGACCTTGGGCTTTCTGCGGCGGCTACGCGCGGTGATGGACGAATTCCCCGGAACCATGACGGTTGCCGAGGTCCATGACGACGACAGCATCGCGCGCAGTGCCGAATATGTCGCCGGTGAGGAACGCCTTCATACCGCCTACAGCTTTGCCCTGCTCACCGAACGGTTCAGTGCCGGGGTGATCCGCGGCAGCCTCGAAGCCTTCGCACGCCAACCCGGTAACGGCTGGCCGGCCTGGGCCTTCGGCAATCATGATGTGGTGCGTGCGGTCAGCCGCTGGGGCGGGCCGGTCCCGGCGCCGGCCCTGGCCAAGCTGCTGATCGCACTGCTCGGCTGCCTGCGCGGCACCGGCTTCCTCTACCAGGGCGACGAACTCGGCCTGCCCGAGGCCGAGGTCCCGTTCGAGCGGCTCCAGGACCCGTTCGGGCGCGCCTTCTGGCCGGAATTCAAGGGCCGCGACGGCTGCCGGACCCCGATACCGTGGGATGCGGATCTGCCCCAGGGTGGCTTTAGCCGCGGCGAACCGTGGCTGCCCCTGCCGGCCGCCCATCTTGGCTGTGCGGTTGCCGGACAGGATCGCCAGCCGGACAGCGTGCTCGGCTTCACCCGGCGCTTCCTGGCCTGGCGGCGCGGTCACGATGCCCTTCGCCTGGGCGAGATTGTGTTCCACGCCGCGCCCGAGCCGGTGCTGATCTTCGAGCGACGCCACCAGGGCCGGGCGGTGCTCGCGGTGTTCAATCTGTCGCCGGCCCCGGTGCCTCTGCCGGCGCCGCCGCCGCCGTCGTCGGGGGCCGGCGCCTGGTCAGCGGTGGCCGGGCTGGGGACAATTGACCCGGTCGCGGGGCGCGGATGGACCCTTCCCGGCTATGGCGTCGGCCTTGCTACCTCTTGTTGCGCTGCACAATGAAATGCGGGTGTTCCTGCAACGGCTTCGCGAAAATGGCGAGCCGGTGGCGGTCTCAGCCTTTCTCCCACTGGTGTTCCATGGTATGAATGTCGTCTTCGTTTTCCGACAGCCGACCCAACCAGGGCGCCCGGTTCTCGGCTCGCCAAAGCCTCCATATTAAACGCAAGGGAGCGGAATATGCGTAAACTCATCATGGCCTTGATTTTGGCCGCCCTTTTCGTTTTGCCGCTGGGCTCGGCCCCGGCCAGCGCCCAGACCCAGCTCCAGGGCGGGCAAGTCTACAACGTCGCCAATATCCGCAACATGCCGCTGGAGCAGTGGGCGGCGATCGGCATCGGCGCGGTCGCCGGTGCGGTCGTGGTCGAGAGCGTCTTCCAGGGCGGCCTGTTTTCCTTGGCCGGCGCGGTTGCCGGCGGCTTGATCGGCAACTGGTACTACGAAGAGCGTTACTGGCCGTTCTGATCGGGGGGCACGGCGGCGCCCGGGCGCCGAACCAGAAGCCACCGGACCGATGGGGATTGAGGCCGGAGCGGCAAGCGCTCCGGCCTTTTTCACATCCGGGTTTTGCCGTGTCGGGCGCCAATCGCATCCGCTGCCGATGAATTTCGCGGGTGCTGGTGGGCCGGCCGCCTCGGCTGGTTGGTCTCAGCCGGTCAGCGCACGCCCTGGAGGCCGGTGTCGGGCATGCGGAGCGCCTGGTCGGAGCCGACGGCAAGCGGGACCAGGCGCGACAGCAACGGCTGCAGCGCCGCCAGGGCCGCGCGGGCCGAACCATCGTCGCGCGCCTGGCCGAGGCCCGACAGCAGATCGGCCAGCCGTTCCAGGGTCGGCCGCGGCCTTGGGAACACGGTCAGGGTCACCGGGGCATCGGGCGCCAGCTTGGCCACGATCCGCGCCTGATTGAGGGCTTCCTCGAAATCGCCGAGGTCATCGACCAGGCCGAGGTCCTTGGCCTGGCGGCCGGTCCAGACCCGGCCGCGGGCGATCTCCTCGACCCGCTCCGGCGTCAGCTTGCGCGCTTCGGCGACGTTGCGGGTGAAGGTGCCGTAGAGGTCGTCGAGGATGGCGTTGAGCCGGAGCTTGGCCGCCGGCTGATAAGGCTCGACCAGCGACCACATCGCGGCGTTACGGCCGCGCGTGATGCCTTCGAAATTGATGCCCAATTCGTGCCACAGGCCGGCGGTGGCGATCTTGCCGGCGAAGACGCCGATCGATCCGGTCTGGGTCGCCGGCAAGGCGACGATGCGGTCGGCATTCATTGCCACCCAATAGCCGCCGGACGCCGCCGCCGAGCCCATCGACACCACCACCGGCTTGCCGGCGGCCTTGGCGCGAACCACCGCGCGCCGAATCGTTTCCGATCCGGTCACCGAGCCGCCCGGACTGTCGATGCGGAACAGGATCGCGCGGACGTCATCGTCATCGATCGCCTGATTGAACGCCTCGACCACATCGTCGGCACCCAGAGCTCCGCTGCCGGTCACCGGGTTGGGTTGGCTCTTGCCGCTCTGGATCGCCCCGACCCCGAACACCACCGCGATGGTCGGACCGCTGTCGTGGGGCGAGCCGGCGGCATCGAGATAATCGGCCACCTCGACCGTCTCGGCGTCGCCGCCGGCCCGTGTGGTCGCGGCATCCTCGACTTCGTCCCAATAGCCCAGCGCATCGACCAGCCCGGCCTTGATTGCCTCGTCGGCGAGCAGCGGCCCGCGGTCGATCAGCGCCCGTACCGCCTCCGGGGTCAGCTTGCGGCCCTCGGCGGTGCCGTCGACCAACTGCTGGCTGAGGTCGTCGAGCAGGCTTTCCATCATCTCGCGGTGGGCGGCGGTGAAGCCGCGCTCGGTCAGGCTTTCGACCGCACTCTTGAATTCGCGGCGGTGCTCCAGTTCCGGTTCGACCTTGAGCCGGTCGAGCGCGTCGCGGGCGAACGGCACTTCGGCGGCCAGCCCGGTCAGCCCGACCAGCCCGCCCGGTTGCAGCCACACCTTGTCGAAGGCGCTGGCCAGATAGACCGCGGCATTGCCGGGGCCGAACTCGCCCAGGCTGTCGGCGAAGGCGAAGGCAAAACGCCCGGCGGCGCGGAACCGGCCGAGGGCCGCGCGCAATTCCTCGGCCAGGGCCAGGCCCGGCGCATCGCCGCCCAGCCGGGCGACCACCCCCTTGACCCGCGGGTCGCCGGCGCCGCGGTCGAGTGCGTCGACCACATCGCGCAGACTGAGATCGCCGCCGAACAGGGCGGCGCTGACCGAACTCTCGGCGACCTGCTCGACCAGCGGCCGGGTCAGGTCGAGGTCGAGGACGATCGTCTTGGGCAGGGACGTCTCACCGAAAACCACACCGTAGAGCAGGGTCGCCACGAAGGCCAGACCGGCGACCGCGGCCAATCCGATCACGGCGAAGATGCGAACCAGCAACCGGAACATCGGCGAAACTTTCAAGGTGGAGGCGGGCTCAGCGATTCATCGCGTGATAGTCGCGGTTGGGCATCATGTCCACCGCCGAGGCGACCCGGTTCGACATGTTGAAAAAGCCGACCACGTCGGCGATGTCGAAGATGTCCTGGTCGGAAAAGCCGGCGTCTTTCAGCCGGGCGCGATCGTCCGCAGAGGACAGCTGCGGACTCTCGGTCAATTTGGCGGCAAAATCGAGCATCGTCCGCTGGCGCGGGGTCAACTCCGCCACCCGGTAGTTCATCGCCAGCATCTCGCCCAATTCCGGGTCGCCCGACAATTGACGCACCGCCTGACCATGGGCAACCAAACAGTAGTAGCAATGATTGACCGAAGATACCACCACGGCGATCATTTCGCGCTCCAGCTTGCTGAGGCCGCTGTCGCCCAGCATCAGCTCGTTGTAAAGCGCCATAAAATTGCGCAGCTTGTTGGGGCGCAGGCTGTAGGCGCGAAGGACATTGGGGATCAGGCCCAGTTTCTCCGTGCACTTGGCGAAATATTTCTGGAGGTCGGGCTCGAGCGTGGCCGGTTCCGGCACCGGCAGGGCCATGACGTGGTCCGGTTGGGGCATGGCGAGGACTCCTTTGCAGCAGGAACGACCGGAGGCGCCGTCGGCGTTCCCCGGCCCCGGCATCTTAGCCCAGGGCTAGCAAATGTCATGGGGCGAACGCGCAACGTTCCGCGCGGTCCGGCCTTCCGGGCATGCCCGCCGCGTGCAGTATTTTCGAACGACGCCCGGGGATTTCCGAAGCCGCCGCCCGGTCGCGCGGTGTGGTGGGGTCCAGGGTGGTGCGCCGGCGGGGCGGACGCGGTCGGCGGGGCGGACGCGGTCGGCGGGGCGGACGCGGTCGGCGGGGTGGACGCGGTCGGTGGTGGGCCCGGCAGGATTCGAACCTGCGACAACACCGTTATGAGCGGCGCGTTCTGACCCCTGAACTACAGGCCCGTCCAACCGAACGGCTGGCGCCACTGTGCCCTGGCACGTGGCCGAGCGCAAGCACGCGCACGGGGCGGATGATCAAGCGGTTCGGATTACGGCGTGGGGATCGGGATACCGCTTTTCAGGATGATTTCCGACATGTTCAGGTTCATCTCGATAATCTTCTGAACCAGATCGTCGTCGGGCTGATCCTGCAGCACGATCGCCGACTTCATCATGAAATCGCTGATCTGGACCAGGAATTTGCGGATGTCTTCGGACAAGACATCGTGGTTCATTTCCACGTAGCTTCGCAGAAACATCCACAGCGAAACGTTGCGATCGAGCATCGCAATCAAGGCATCCCGATTTTCCGGGTGCTGCTTGGCGGCATCTATGCAGACCGCTGCCTCGAGAAAGGGAAAGGCGACCTGTTCGATTGGCGTCAATTCGCTGTCGGTGCCCGATTCGGACGTCGTCATGGTGTCTCGCTCCCGTTGACTTCTACTGGCGCCGGGTGGTTGTGCCACCCGTGGACGGTCGGCCGTACCCTCAGCCTAATCGCTTTGGCGGCCGGATGCAGCCGGAAAACGCATCGCTCCCCGGCCGTTAGCTCTGAAGTGCGGCTCGCCGCCGGTCGTGGCGAGCGCGGTACCGGACCCAGAGTTCCAACACAAGGTAGCGAGCACCGGTAAATACTCGATTTCGCCGTGCTGCGCTATGGTGCCGCACCGTGCCGTGCCCCGCACTCCGCCTCACGGGCCGCGGCTTGAGGCCGCACCGCGCCACCGGTGGCCTGAGGTCGCGCCGCCCGAGCCCGGCGACGGGTGCGGATTTTCACGCGGCTCGGATCCTCGACAGGAATTCGCCGACTTGGCCGCGCAGCCGATCGACCTGCGCCGAGAGGTCGCCCGATGCCCCGAGCACCTCCTTGGCCGCCTCGCCCGTCGAGATCGCGCCATCGCGGACATCGGTGATGTTCGACGAAACCTGCTGGGTGCCGGCTGCCGCCTGCTCGACGTTGCGGGCGATTTCGCGGGTCGCCGCGCCCTGTTCTTCGACCGCCGCGGCGATCATCGCCGATGTCTGGTTAATCTGCTCGATGATCGTGCCGATGCCGGCAATTGCGGTCACCGCGTTGGCCGAGGCCTCCTGGATACTGGCGATCTGCTGGGTGATATCGTCGGTCGCTTTGGCAGTCTGGGTTGCCAGCGACTTGACCTCGCCCGCGACCACCGCGAAGCCCTTGCCGGCATCGCCGGCGCGGGCCGCCTCGATGGTGGCGTTGAGTGCCAGCAGATTGGTCTGTGAGGCGATGCTGGAAATCAGCTTGACCACGTCACCGATCTTTTGGGCAGCCTCGGCCAGACCGTTGACGGTGGCGCGGGCGCTGGCGGCATCGCTGCTGGCCTTCTGTGCGACTTGGCTGGCCTGACTGACCTGACGACTGATTTCGCTGATCGAACTGGTCAGCTGTTCGGTTGCCGCAGCAACCGTCGAGACATTGGCGCTGGCTTCCTCGGAACCGGCTGCGACCACCGTCGAACTGTGCCCGGTTCGCTCGGCGATCCCGGTCATCTCGGCGGAGGCTCCTTTCAGCTTGGTCGCAGCGTTGCCGACGCCATGAACGATCGCGCCGACTTCGGAATCGAAGTGATCGGCCAGCTGCAGCATGGCGCGGCGGCGTTCCACTTCGGCTTGCCGCTTCATCTCTTCCTGCTGCTGGCGCAAGCGCTCCATCTCATCCGCATTGGCCTTGAACGTGGTCAGTGCCTTTGCCAGGCTACCGATTTCGTCCCGCCGATCGGCGTATTCGATCGCAACCGAGCGGTCGCCGCCGGCCAGCCGGGTCATGGCGCCGGTGATCGAGGCCAGGGGCCGACTGATTGACCGGCCGATGACGAACGCCATTGCGGCGACCAGCAGGATCAGGACCAGCGCTATTGCGCCGGTTGATTGCGCTTCGTGCCAGAACAGCGCGTCGACGTCATCGACGTAGATGCCGGAGCCGATCATCCAGCCCCAGGGTTTGAACAGCAGCTGGTAACTCACCTTCGGTTCGGCGACCGAGCCGCCGCTCCGGGGAAACAGGTAGGACACGAAGCCGCCGCCCGCCTTTGCCGCATCGATCATCTCGCGGATGAAGTAGCGGCCGTCCGGCGTGCGCCGGTCGAACAGACTGGTGCCGACCAGACTGGCCGCGGCATGGGCCAGGGTCATACCCTTCTCGTCGAACACGAAAACGTAATCGCCGTTGCCGTAGCGCATCGCCCCGATCGTCGCCAAGGCCCGGCGCCGGGCCTCTTCGTCGCTCATTTCGCCGGCACTGGCGCGTTTGTGGAAGTCATTGGCGACACTGTCGGCGGTCTGGACAATGCTGCGGACCATGGTCGCTCGATCAACGAGCAGGCTATCCCGCTGGTTGATCAAACCGAAAACGGCGGTCGCCGTCATGCCGATGACCGCGGTCGCGACGATCATCATCAGACGGCCGGAGATTTTCACATTCCCAAGCATGACCGTGTTTCCTCCAATGACGTTTGGGAAATCCTGCTGGTGGGCGGTCGTCTCGGGTTCTTAACCATCCCTCGACGTGTCGACAAATCCCAGCACCTTTCCGATTAATACGTTTGGGTAGTGGAAACGGATCATGTGGTCCTGCGCAAGACTTAGAAGTATAAATATCAGTGAATACCACGACGAGATTGATCCCGGGCCGGGCGTCGGGGGAGTCTTGCTTTAAAGTTGGTTAAGAGACCGCGGAAATTTGCCGCAGGCCGCGATGCTGCCGCCAGGACAACAACCTCACAGCCAGCCGAGCAGTTGCCACCACAAAAAATCCAGCGGCAACAGCAAGACGATCGTCAAAATCGCCAGGATCGCACACAGCGTCTGTGCCGGGCCCAGGCGTTCGGCGCCGAGCTGCATCGCCACCACCAGGGGCGCCGACAGGTAGGGCAGCAAGGGGTTGGAGAAGCCGAGCACCTGGGTCATCAGCACGGATTGGACCGGCAGGTCGGCGGCGCGTGCCATCTCGCCGGCCAGCGGCGTCAGCACCGCCGGCACGCCGGGCAGGGTGGTGATCAGGCCGACCGAGGTGCTGAGCGTCGCCAGGCTGGCGAAATTGGTCGCCGGGTGGCCGGGGGCAAGCGGCAGCACCTCCAGGATCGCCGCGGCCAGGCGGGCCCCCAGGCCCGAGTGGTCGACCAGTGCGCCCAGCCCCATGATCCCGGCGACGTAGAACAGGGAGCCGTAATTGATCTGTTCGCTGAATGCTTTACGTCCGACCAGGCCGATCCCCGGCCACAGCAGGACCAAAGCCGCCGCCATGCCGATCCAGGCCGGGCTGATATGGTGCAGGAAGTCGCTGGCCCACAGCGCCAGCGCCGCGGCCAGCAGCCAGGCCAGCCAGCGCTCCTCGCCGCGCATCGGTCCCGGCGCGACCGCTGCGGCCGGTCTCGGCCGATCCGGCCACAGCCAGACGATCAACGGCACCATCACCGCCGTCTTCAGCAGTCCCAGCACCGGGAAATGCAGCAGCAGATAGCTGCCATAGCTGGGGGCCCAGCCGTACAGCGTCTCCGACGCGCCGATCAGGATGACATTGGGGACATTGGCCGGCAGCACGGCAAAGGTCGGAATGTGGCAGCCGAATGCTGCCGCCAGGACCACCCCGGTCCGGCCGCGGCTGCCCGGGGCAAAGCCGAAGCGGTCGGCCAGGCTGAGCGCGATCGGCATCAGCAGGATGGTACGGCCCATCGAGGACGGCATCACGAAGCCGAGCGCCACCCCGACCAGGGTGACGCCGGCGATCACCCCGCAATAGCTGGTTCCGAACAGGCGGGCGAGGCGCGCCGCGATGCGCTCGCCCAGACCGGTCGATTTGACCGCCACCCCCATCACCAGCCCGCCGAAGATCAGCCACAGCGCCGCCGACTCGAAGCCGCTGAAGATCACCCCGGCGGGTGCCACCTTGAACAGCATGGCGGCGGTAAAAAACGCCAGCGCCGTGAGGTATTCGGGAACGGCGCCGGTCGCCCACAGACCGATCGCGGCGACCGTCAGCGCCAGGGCGTGCGATTCTCCGGCCGCGAGGGGCGGAAAGGCCAGAATAATCAGCGACGTGATCAGGGCTGCGATCGCCAGCAGGCGTGGCGGGGACAGGCGGAGGGACATGGGCGGGGGACCGAGCCGGGGGAGCAGGGGGAGTGTTTCGCTGACGAAGCTTCGCGTCATCCGCAGCTCTACGGTAGCCCCGCGGGCGACGGCAACCGTGAAGCGTCCGGGAGTCCGGGTGGGTGCCATGCTCGGCGCGCAAACGCAGGAGTCGGCCATTTTCGGCGCCGGCCCGTCGGCGGTCGCTGGTGGTCGGAGGGTTCGACCTCTACATCAGCGTCGGAGCCGGAGGAGAAGAGGCGGGTAGCGGCGTAACCCCGGCCAGGCGCCCGGCGAGGGGATGGGGACAAAATGCAGCTCAAGGGGATTTTCCCGGCGGTCGGCGCCTTGGCGATCGGGGCGGTCGGCGGTCTGGCCGCCGCGGTTGTCGGGCTGCCGGCGCCCTGGCTGGTTGGGGCGACCATCCTGGTCACGATCGCCGGCGTGCTCGGTTTCAGGGCCACGCTGGCGCCCCGGCTGCGCGACGCCGGGTTTGCCGTGATCGGGCTGTCGATCGGTTCGGGCGTCGATGGCGGCATCCTCGACCGGCTGCTCGGCTGGACGCCGAGCCTGCTTGCGGTGATCGTCAGCTGTTCGGCGATCATGTGGTCGTCCAGCCGGCTGCTCGTCCGCTATGGCGCGCTGGACCGCGCCACCGCCAAGCTCGCGAGTTCGCCGGGTGCCTTCAACTATACCCTGTCACTGGCCCTCGACGGCCGTGGCGATATCGGCAAGATCATGATCCTGCAGAGTTCGCGCCTGCTGGTGATTACGGCGATGCTGCCGCCGCTGCTTCACCTGGGCGGGCTGCCGGCGGATGGGGTGCCGGTGACGCTGACTCTGGCGCAGACCGTGGCGTTGTTCGCGGTTGCCTTCCCGATCGGTGTCGTGGGCAGCTGGTTCAAGGTACCGGCCAGCTGTCTCATGGCCGGCATGGTGACCAGCGCGATCGCCCATGGCTCCGGCCTGGCCCACGGCCTGGTTCCCCACGCGATCACCACGCCGGTCTATGTCGTGACCGGCGTGGTGATCGGTCTGCGCTTCGCCGGCAGTTCGCTTGGCGACCTGCGCCGGCTGCTGCCGGTCGCGGCGGCCGCCGTGGCACTTGCCATCGCGATTGCCGCGCTGTTTGCGCTCGGTCTCAGCCTGTTCACCGGCATGGCCTATGCCCAGGCGCTGATCGTGCTGGCGCCGGGCGGCGTCGAGGCAATGGCCGCGATCGCGCTTGCGCTCGGGTTCGACCCGGCTTTCGTCGCCGCCCACCATCTGCTGCGCATCTGCTTCCTCAGCCTGGCGATGCCGCTGTGGCTGGGACCGGCCGAGCCCCGGCGGACCCTGCCCCCGCCCTGACGGCCGGCTTGACAGACCGGGCCTGCCTGACACCGGGCCGCCGGCGGTCATACCGGTCGAGGAAAGGATTTGCCGTGGTCCGCCGGGTATGATTGGTTCGGTGGCGGGCGCGGCCTGCCGCCGCACCCTCCCGGCTCTTGACGGCGGCGAGGCGATGGCGAAGGCGTTTTCCAGGACCACCCGCGCGCTGTCGGAAGACCTGGCGGTGCGGCCGCGAATCGTGTCGGGCCTTGCGGTGCTGCTGGGTCTGGTCTGGCTGGCCTGGTTCACCACGCCCTCTCTGCCCGGCTATGACCTGGCGATCGCGGCACGGCTGTCCGGCACCTCGCACCTGGGCGCGGTGCTCGAGCCGTCCGGCGGCGCGACCCGCTTCGACACGGCGCGGCTGTGGGAGATCAGGGCGCGGTTTACCCCGGCCCAGATCGCCCGTATCCGCACCGGACAGCTGGCCCGGCTGCAGATCGCCGACGACGATAACCGGCCGCTGGCGCTGACCGGAACCGTGGCGGGTCCCGACTATGACGACGCGCAGGGGGTGCGGATCGAGGTGGCGAGCGACCGCGACCTCGGCCAATGGAGCGGACGGCCGGTCGCGGTGCGGGTTCAGACCGCCCTGCAGTCGCCGCTGGCCCGCGTGCTCGGCCAACCGGCGAGCGGCGCCGGGGCGACGGTCGGTACACCATGATCGGACGCGACGGTATCCGGCGCCGCTGGCTGGTTCCCGAGGTCGTCCAGACCTCGGCGATGGACTGCGGGCCGGCGGCGCTGAAGGCGCTGCTCGACGGCTTCGGCATCGAGGCGGATTACGCGCGGCTGCGCGACGCCTGCCGGACCGATGTCGACGGCACTTCGATTTCGGCCCTGGAGGAACTCGCCCAGCAGCTTGGCCTTGAGGCCGAGCAGGTCATGCTGCCACCCGACCACCTGTACCTGCCCGAGTTTTCGACCCTGCCGGCCCTGGCCGTGGTGGCGCTGGCCAATGGTTTTACCCATTTCATCGTGATCTGGCGCTGCCACGGCCCCTTGGTGCAGATCATGGATCCGGCACGCGGCCGGGTCTGGCTGCCCCGCCGGCGCTTACTGGCAGAGCTTTATCGCCATCGCCTGCCGATCGCGGCGGCGGCCTGGCGCGACTGGGCCGGCAGCGACAGCTTTGTCGAGCCGTTGGGTCAGCGGCTGGCGCAACTGCTGGTTCCGGCGACGGAACGCCAGCACCTGCTGGCCGCCGCCGCCGCCGACCCGAGCTGGCGGGGCTTCGCCGCCCTGGACGCCGCAACCCGTCTGGTCGCCAGCCTGGTCGGGGGCGGGGCGGTTGGCGCGGGCAGAGAGGCCGGCCGGATGATTGCGGCGGTGGTCGGCCGGGAACTGGCCGGCGGACCTCCCGGAGACCGGGTGATCCCGCCGGGGTTCTGGAGCGTCCGCCCGGATGCCGGCGAGGCGGGTTCGCTGATCTTCGAGGCC
Source organism: Azospirillum sp. (assembly GCA_016124535.1). Lineage (GTDB taxonomy): Bacteria > Pseudomonadota > Alphaproteobacteria > Azospirillales > Azospirillaceae > RI-112. Next base: position 65,159 of record WGNK01000025.1, on the reverse strand, counting down.
GCGGTGATCGTCAGCGTTGCCGGCCGGCGCGAGACCGCGGCCGCCCCGGCCGCTGCGGCGGTGAGGGCGATGCTGGAGTCGCAGCATCCGCGGCCCGAGCGGCTGGTCTGGACCACGCTCGGCCGCGATTGGCCGCTGGTGCCGATGATCGGTGCGGCGGTGGGGTTGGCCGCCGCCGCCGGCATTGCCGAGATTTTCGTGCTGCGCCATTTGCTCGACACCGCCGGCACCGCGGGTGCGGCGCTCACGCTGGCGTCCTGGGCCGCGCTGGTGGCGGTGCTGCTGGCGCTGGAAGGCGCGGCGGCGGCGGCGGGACGGTTCCTCGGCCGCAGGCTGGAGACCCGGCTGCGCCTGGCCCTTTACGAAAAGCTGCGCCGCCTGGGCGACGGCTGGTTCCGTAGCCGCCTGGTTTCCGATCTCAGCCAGCGCGCCTTCGAGCTCCACCATTTGCGCGACCTGCCGAAGCTGGCCGCCGGCGGGCTGCGGACGCTGGCGTCGCTGCTGTTCGCCGGGGTCGGGATCGTCGCGGTCTACCCCGACGGGCTGCCGCTGGTTGCCGCCACCCTGGCGATCAGCCTTGGTGTTGCGGTTATGGGGCAACCCTGGCTCCAGCAGCACGAGTTGCGCCAGCGCATCTATGCCGGCGCACTCGACCGCTTCTATTACGATGCCTTGATCGGCCTGGTGCCGCTGCGCAATCACGCCGCCGAACCGGCCCTGCGCGCCGAACAGGAGGAACTGGTGGTGGAGTGGGCGCGCTCCGGGCTGCGCGCGGTCACGGCTCGGGTCTGGCTGTCCGGCGGTGCCTTCGGCTTCGGCATGGTCATGGCGGTACTGCTGGTGCGCGACTATCTGGCGGCCGGGCTGCCGGTGAGCGGAGCGATCGTCCTGCTCTGCCTGGCGCCGCTATTGCCGATGACGATCGACGCCCTGTTCGTCCTGGCCCGGCAATACCCGCTGATGCGGGGGGCCGTGCTGCGTCTGATCGAGCCGCTGACCGCCCCCGATGAGGACGTTCCGGGCGAGGGCGATGAGCCGGGCAGCCCGGAGAGCCCGGCGCCGACGGCGGCGGCCGCCGGTTCGGCGTCGCTCGGGGTCGAGATCGCGATCGCGGAGGTCACGGTGGGGTTGGGCGGGCTCACCCTGCTCGACCGCGTCAGCCTGGAGATCGCCGCGGGCGAACATGTCGCGATCGTCGGACCGTCGGGGGCGGGCAAGACCAGCCTGGTCGGCCTGCTGCTGGGTTGGCACCGGCCGAGCACCGGAACGGTCCGGGTCGACGGCCGTCGGCTCGCGGGCGCGACCCTGGCCGATCTGCGCCAGGCCACCGCCTGGGTCGACCCGCAGGTCCAGCTGTGGAACCGGTCCTTGGCGGCCAACCTGATTTTTGGCAACGGCCTGATCGGGGCGCCACGCCTGGACGCCGTGATCGCTGAGGCCGATCTCGAAGCCATCGAGGCTCGGCTCGGGCTCGACGCGACGCCGCTCGGCGAAGCGGGGCGCCTGGTCTCCGGCGGCGAAGCGCAGAAGGTCCGATTCGGGCGGGCGATGTTGCGGCCGGACACCCGTCTGGTCATCCTCGACGAGCCGTTCCGCGGCCTGGAACGCGGCAGCCGGCGCAAGCTGCTGGCCCGCGCGCAGCGGCGCTGGGATTGGGCAACCCTTCTGTTCATCACCCACGATGTCGAGGACACCGCGACGTTCGACCGGGTGGTGGTGGTTGAGAACGGGCGAATCGTCGAAGACGGGGCACCCCGCGACCTGCTCCACCGGGCATCGCGCTACCGCTCCCTGTGGCTGGCCGACCGTGACGCCCATACCCGGCTGTGGAATGGTCCCGAATGGCGCCGGCTGTGGATGAAGGACGGCCGGCTTTAGGACCGTCCCCGATTACGCCCAGGCCGCGGCGGCGCGGTAGCTGAGCTCTGCCGGGCCGATCCGGGCACTGGCGCCGTCGATGCCGCGGTCGGTCAGGCGGATCGGGTAATCGCCGGTAAAGCAGGCGTCGCAGTATTGCAGCCGGGCGGGATCGCGGCCGGGCTCGCCCATGGCGCGGTAGAGTCCATCGAGCGAAATGAAGGCGAGCGAATCGGCGTGGATGTGCTCGGCCATCTCGGCCACCGTCAGGTTGTGGGCGAGCAGCTTTTCCTGCTCGGGCGTGTCGATGCCGTAAAAGCAGGAATGGCTGGTCGGCGGACTGGAGATGCGCATATGCACCTCGGCGGCGCCAGCGGCCCGGACCATCTCGACGATCTTGCGCGAGGTGGTGCCGCGCACGATCGAATCATCGACCAGAATCACCCGCTTGCCTTCGATCAGGCTGCGATTGGCGTTGTGCTTCAGCTTGACCCCGAGATGGCGGATATTGTCGGTCGGCTCGATGAAGGTGCGCCCGACATAGTGGTTGCGGATGATGCCGAGTTCGAACGGAATGCCGCTCTGGGTGGCATAGCCGATCGCCGCCGGAACGCCGCTGTCGGGCACCGGAACCACCAGGTCGGCGGCGACCCCGGCCTCGCGTGCCAGCTCCATGCCGATCCGCTGGCGCTTCTCGTAGACCGAATGGCCTTCGACCGTGCTGTCGGGGCGGGCGAAATAAATATACTCGAAGATGCAGAAACGCCGTGGTTGGGGTTGGAAAGGGCGCATGGTCTGCAGCCCCGAACCGGTCAGCACCACCAGCTCGCCGGGTTCGATGTCGCGTTCGAAACTGGCGCCGATGATATCGAGGGCGCAAGTCTCGCTGGCCAGCACCAGAGCATCGCCGCAGCGCCCGAGCACCAACGGGCGTACGCCCAAGGGATCGCGCACCCCGATCACCATGTCCGGGGCCAGCGCAATCAGCGAAAAGGCGCCCTCGACCTGGCGTAGCGCTTCGACCATACGGTCGACCACCGAGCCGGCCCGCGCGGTCGCCATCAGATGGACGATCACCTCGGTATCGGTGGTCGATTGGAACAGGCAGCCGCGATGAACCAGCTGGCGCCGCAGCATCACGGCATTGGTCAGGTTGCCATTGTGGGCGAGCGCGAAGCCGCCCGATTCCAGTTCGGCGAACAGCGGCTGGGCGTTGCGCAGAATGGTCTGGCCGGTGGTGGCATAGCGGACATGGCCGATCGCCGCGTGTCCCGGCAGCTTGTCGATCACCGAGGCCTTGTTGAAATGATCGCCGACCAAGCCGAGCGCGCGCTCGGTCTGGAACTCGCGGCCGTCCCAGGCGACGATTCCCGCCGATTCCTGGCCACGATGCTGAAGGGCGTGAAGACCGAGCGCGGTGAAGGCCGCTGCCTCGGGGTGTCCCAGAATGCCGAACACGCCGCATTCCTCGTGGGGCTTGTCGTCGTCGTCCACGGCAGCCCAGGGGTCGGTGGTGACCATCGCGGTCCACTCCTTATCGATCGGCGCGAGGCGCCCGTTTGCCGGTACGGTCATCGGGCGTTCTGGAGGTTATTGATGGTACGCTCGATTTCGGCCTGATCCCGCGGCTTGTAGCCGAATTCGGTCGCCGGCTTGGCCGGCTTGGGCGCTTCCGGGCGGGTGGTGGTCAGGCCTTGAAGCGCCTGTTCCTCGACCGCCTGGCGGGCCCGCTCGACTGCGGCATCGGCCTGGGATGAGGCGTTATCGCGCAGGCTCTGCGGCACCAGCCCCTTGAGCAGCCCGGCGCCGGCCTCGACCATCGGCCGGGTGCGCGCCTCTTTGATCCAGTCGGGCTGCTCGCCCGGCGGCACCAGCCAGGCCAGCAGCAGATAGCCGATACAGACCAGAGCGGCGCCGCGCACCAGGCCGAATACGAAGCCCAGCGAGCGGTCGACCGCGCTGAGGCCCGAGCCGCGGATCAGCCGGCCGGCCTGGTGGCTGACCAGGGTCAGTACCACCAGGGTGGCGACGAAGATGGCAACCACCGACACCACATCCGCCGCCAGCTGTGACGAAATGTGCTGGCGGACGACCGGCTGAAGATGGGGGAACCCGACCAGGGTCGCCGCGGCGGCGCCGACCCAGCCGCCGACCGACAGGGCCTCGGCGACCAGCCCGCGCAGAAACGCGAGGATCGCCGACAGCAGGATCACGCCGATGACGATGACATCCATGGTATTCACGAAACCGTCTCCAGGGTCCGGGTTGGGTCGGCGGGCCGGCCGCGCGGCGGGCGGGCGCCGCTCGAGTCGAACAGCGGCACCAGTTCGTCCAGTTGGCCGAGTTCGGTCACCTTGAGCGGCGGCTCGCTGCCGGCACCGCTTCGCCGCCGGCCACTGCGCGGGGGCATCAGGGCGCGTTCGAAGCCGAGCTTGGCGGCTTCCTTGAGCCTCAGCTCGGTCTGGCTGACCGCACGGATTTCGCCCGACAGGCCGATCTCGCCGAATACCACCGCGTCCGCCGGCACCGGCTCGCCGGTCAGGGACGACAGCAATGCCGCCGCCACCGCCAGATCCGCCGCCGGTTCGGCGATGCGCAAGCCGCCGGCGACGTTGAGATAGACATCGTTGGGGCCGATGGTGACGCCGCAGCGGGCTTCCAACACCGCCAGCACCATGGCCAGCCGGCCGCCATCCCAGCCGACCACGGCACGCCGCGGCGTGCCGAGCGGCGAGGGGGCCACCAGCGCCTGAATCTCCACCAGCACCGGCCGGGTGCCCTCCAGGCCGGCAAATACCGCCGCACCCGAGACATCGCCCCGCCGCCCGGCCAGGAACAGGGCCGAGGGGTTGGGCACTTCGTCCAGCCCGCGATCGGTCATCTCGAATACGCCGATCTCATCGGTTGGCCCAAAGCGGTTCTTGACCGCGCGCAGGATGCGGAACTGATGGCCACGTTCACCCTCGAAATAGAGCACGGTATCGACCATGTGTTCGAGCACCCGTGGACCGGCGATCGCGCCCTCCTTGGTGACGTGGCCGACCAGCAACAGGGTGACGCCGCGGCGCTTCGCCAGGCGGATCAACTCCTGCGCCGAGGCCCGCACCTGCGCCACGGTGCCGGGCGCGCTGTCGAGCGTATCCAGATACATGGTTTGAATCGAATCGATGACCACCACCTCGGGGCCATCGGCGGCGTCGAGTGCCGCCGCGATGTCGCGCACGCTGGTTGCGGCGGCAAGCTGGACCGGGGCGGTGGCGATGCCGAGCCGGGCGGCCCGGAGGCGCACCTGATCGACCGCCTCTTCGCCCGAGACATAAGCGCACCGATGGTCCTGGGCCAAACGCCCGGCCGCCTGAAGCAGCAGCGTCGATTTGCCGATGCCGGGGTCGCCGCCGACCAGGACCGCCGAACCCGGGACCAACCCGCCGCCGCAGGCCCGGTCGAATTCGGCGATGCCGGTGACCCGGCGGGGCGGCGGCGCGCTGCTGCCCTGGAGTCCGCAGAAATCGAGGCGGCGACCGCCGCCGCCGCGCCCGAGGCCGCGCGGTGCGGTCTCGACCACGGCCTCCTCGACCAGGGTATTCCACTCGCCACAGGCATCGCACTTACCGCCCCATTTGGGGACGCTGGCGCCGCAGGCCTGGCAGACGAATCGGCTGGTGGGTCGGGCCAAGGCTTCCGAATTCCCGCCTCGAATTAAGACGGATGGCTTATAGCACGCGCGCGCTGCGTCGCCATCCCTTCGATTCGAAGTTATCCGGCTCTGATGACGATTCGGTTACCTGACCTGCGTCAGTCGCCGGTCGCGATGCGCTCGACCAATTGCCGGACGGTCGGGATGAACCCGCCGGCATAATAGGGGTCGTCGGCGAATCGGTAGGCGTTGTGCCCGGCGAACATCAGCTGGGTTTCGCAGTCCTCGGAATGGCTGACCGCCTGCAGGGTCTTCTGGATGCAGTACGACCGCGGATCGGCCCGCTTGCCGGTGGTGCCGTCCTCGTTCTGCGACCAGTTGGAGAACATGCAGGCGCTGAGGCAGCCCATGCAGTCGATCTGGTCGGTCAGAATATGGTTGGCCTTCTCCGGCGTCACGAAGATCACCGTGTTGTCGGGGGTCTTGAGGCCGGTGGTGTAGCCCTCGATCACCCAGCGCTCGGCATGGAGCTTGTCGGCCTCGGTCAAGTAAATCGGTCGGCCGCGCGGCCCGATCGGAAACTCGACCGAATGCTCGCCGACCGGCTTGACCGAATAGGCGACCTGACGGTCGGAGCGGGCGCGCAGTTCCCGGATGAACGGGTTGTTGACTGCCGAGGAATAAAACCCGGTCGGCGAGAACCGGTTGAGGAAGACGTCGCCCTCTTTCAGGGTCAGCAGCTTCTGCTTCCACGCGGTGGAGATCGGGCTCTCCTCGGTCAGCAGCGGCCGGGTGCCGTATTGGAAGGCGACCGGGCCGAGGTCGGGGTTGTCGATCCATTCGGCCCATTCGCGCAAGTACCAGACGCCGCCGGCCATGATCACCGGGATCTCGTTGAGCCCGAAGCTGTTCATCATCTGGCGCAGCGCCAGCACCCGCGGGAACGGGTCTTCCGGCTGCTCGGGGTCCTCGCTGTTCGACAGGCCGTTGTGGCCGCCGGCGAGCCAGGGGTCCTCATAGACCACGCCGCCCAGGTTATCGCGGAATTTGTTGTAGGCGCGCAGCCACAGGGCGCGGAACGCCCGCGCCGAAGACACGATCGGGTAGTAGTGGACGCCATAGCGGACGGCGATCTCGGCGACCTTGTAGGGCATGCCGGCGCCGCAGGTAACGCCGTGGATCAGCCCGCGTGCGCCCTCCAGGATGCCGTGGAGGATGCGCTCGGCGGCGGCCATCTCCCACAGCACATTCATATGGATTCGGCCCTCGCCATTGGACCGCTCATAGGCGATCCGGGCCTGGGTGATGCCGCCGCGGATCGAGTGGGCAACCAGTTCCTCGTGGCGTTCGCGGCGGGTCTTGCCGTAATAGGCCTGCTCCAGCAGGTTGCCGTTTTCGTCATAGCTGTCGGCATTGACGCCGGAGAAGGTCCCGACGCCGCCGGCTCCCGCCCAGGCGCCCGAGCTTTCGCCGTTGGATACCGAGATGCCCTTGCCGCCTTCGACCAGCGGCAACACCTCGCGTCCGGAAATGACAAGCGGCCTCAGCGGCTTCAAAGAACCCTCCCAACCCGATCGATTGTCCTCGTGTCGACAACGCACGGTGCCGGTACCTCCGATGGAGTCCAGCACCCTGCGTCGTCTGTCCTAGGACTCCATATATGAAGAAGTTTTGCATGGGACGAACGATCGCCCGCTCTGGGCGATTTATTTTTCGGCATGGCTGGCCAGGACCGGAAGCAGCAGGGCCGGAACGTCGCTGATCACTGCGGTGACGCCCCAGCCATAGAGCAAGCGGGCACGGTCGGCGTCGTTGACGGTATAGGCCAGGGCGAGCCGTCCGGTGGCGCGGATGGCGGCAACCGCTTCCGGCCCGAGCCGGAGATGATCGACGATGATGGCGCTCGGCTCGACCGCGGCGGCGACCGCCTGCCAGTCCGCCGCCAGATCGGCACGGAGCAGGCCGCGCGGCAGGTCCGGTGCCTGATCGCGGGCGGCCGCCAGCAAATCGGGATCGAAGCTCGAAACCAGGATCGGCGGCAGAGGGGAGCGGTCTGGGGAGCGGTCTGGGGCCTGCTCGCGGGCGGCGATGGCGCCCCGCACGGCCGTGATCACCGCGGCCTTGTCATCGCTGCTCGCCTTCAGTTCCAGATTGACGCCAAGCCCCAGGTCGCGCGCCAGGGCCAGTGCGGCGACCAGGGTCGGGATCGGCTCGCCGGCGAAGCTGGCAGCAAAACCCGATCCGGCGTCGCACCCGGCCAGATCGCTCCAATCCAGCTCGGACAGGGCCCCCAGCCGGTCGGTGGTGCGGTCGATGCGGGGATCGTGCATCAAGACCGCGGTGCCGTCGCGGGTCAGCCGGACATCGACCTCGACCCACCCGACGCCCTGGGCCGCCGCCGCCGCAATACCGGCCAGGGTATTTTCCGGGGCGCTTGCTCTGGCGCCGCGGTGGCCGATGACGGGTGGCAGACGCAGCGGCAAGAGACGTGATCCCATGGCGGAGAGGACATCGGGGCAAAAGAGCCGCCTTCCTACAGGCAAACGCCGCGCCGATCCACCGCAAAAATCGAAACGAGCGGGCTTGGCGGCGGAAATGGCGATGGGGATTCCGATGGTAAAAACGACGATCACCGAAGTCCGCGCCGGCCACCGGCAAGTTCGCCCGACGGCGACATCCGGCAGAAATCGCCACCCTTGGCGGCATTCCCGACCAGGTTGGCGATGGACGGCGGCATTATCTTGGGCGGCGACAAAACGCCGGCGATGACTTCGGCAACCGATAGAAAGAGTCAAGTCGCATTAACTATATCTTAACCGATTTGTTGTTTGCTCAAAGGAAAGATGCGGCCAATATCCTACAATCAATGTTGTTATTGTAGGAAGCGGGATAATACCTGGTCCGAACGGGTTCGCCGTAGATCGCGGAGGGGGCGCACGTCACGATGTCATGGCTAACGAAACTCAGTGGACGAAGCAGCCACTCCAATGAAAATGAGGCTCCTGGGGTAGCCAGTGCTGGCGGTCCGAGAATGCCGCGTATCATGATAGGGAGTAAAACCTATGATGTAGCGGAACTTGGTATGCGTAATTTCAAAATATCCCCGTACAGCGGTGATTTGATCGCAAAGCAGCGATTTGATTTTCGGCTATTGCTGGAATTTGAAGGGAAGACGACCGAAATTCCGATCCAAGGCATGGTCATGAAGGTCGACCAGGAGGGCCTGCACGGCCATTTCGGCGCGCCCCAGCCGTTTCATCAGAAGAAGCTGATGGCATTCCTGACGGTGTGGCGGATGCGGCGATAGCTCGGCGGCTGGAATTCCCGCCCCCTCAAGCGGCGCTTTTGAGCAGGTGATACCGGCCGACCAGGCTTGACGCCCTCCGTTATATGCCTATATGCGCAAATACGAGTATTTGCGATAGGCCGCGCCTAGCCGCGGCACGGAGGGCGTGATGCCGTTCTGGTACCTGCCATTGGCCGGCGGCGTGGTGATTGGTCTCGGGGCGGTCGCTCTGATGGCCTTGAGCGGCCGGATCGCCGGGATCAGCGGCATTCTTGCCGGCACCTTGCCGCCGGCGAAAATCCCATGGTCCGATTGGCGCTTCGCCTTTCTTGCCGGCTTGGTGCTCGGCCCGCTCCCGGCCGGCTTGATGCTGGGGCACGGCGTGATCGCCCCGCCGGCCGCCTCGCTGCCGGTGATGGCCCTGGCGGGGCTGCTGGTCGGCATCGGCACCGGGCTGGGCAGCGGCTGTACCAGCGGCCACGGGGTTTGTGGCCTGGCGCGGCTGTCGCCGCGATCGGCGGTTGCCACCGCGGTGTTCATGGCCGGTGCGGCGGCGGTGGTGTTCGTGGTGCGTCATGGATAGGCACAGACTCCGGCCGATGCTCGCGGGCCTGCTTTCGGGTGTCCTGTTCGGGATCGGCCTGGCGGTGTCGGGCATGACCGACCCGTCGGTGGTTACCGGCTTCCTTGATGTCGCCGGCGCCTGGAACCCGGCTCTGGCCTTTGTGATGGCGGGAGCGCTGGCGGTGACAGCGGTCGGCTATCGGCTGGTGTTCCGCCGCGCGGCGCCGCTGTGGGCGCCGGCCTTCCAACTGCCGACGGCCCGGACCATCGACCTGCCTCTGGTCGGCGGTGCTGCATTGTTCGGGATCGGCTGGGGCTTGGCCGGCTATTGTCCCGGACCGGCGCTGGCCTCGCTGTCGGGCGGCTGGACCGGCACCCTGGTGTTTCTAGCAACCCTGCTGGTCGGCCTATGGCTGGCCAAACGCCTGCGTTAGCCGGTTCCAAGGACGGTGGTCTTGGGCTGGAGGTGTCGGGGGGGAGAGCCCCCGGACATCAGGTATCGAGAAAACTGCGCAGCTTGCGCGAGCGGCTGGGATGCTTAAGCTTGCGGAGTGCCTTGGCCTCGATCTGGCGGATGCGCTCGCGGGTGACCGAGAACTGCTGGCCGACCTCCTCCAGGGTATGATCGGTGTTCATGCCGATGCCGAAACGCATGCGCAACACCCGTTCCTCGCGCGGCGTCAGGCTGGCGAGCACGCGGGTGGTGGTTTCGCGCAAGTTTGCCTGGATCGCAGCGTCGAGCGGCAGGACCGCGTTCTTGTCCTCGATGAAATCGCCGAGATGGCTGTCTTCCTCGTCGCCGATCGGGGTCTCCAGGCTGATCGGCTCCTTGGCGATCTTGAGGACTTTCCGGACCTTTTCCAGCGGCATCAGCAAGCGTTCGGCAAGCTCTTCCGGGGTCGGCTCGCGGCCGATCTCGTGGAGCATCTGGCGGCTGGTGCGCACCAGCTTGTTGATGGTCTCGATCATATGGACCGGGATGCGGATGGTCCGCGCCTGATCGGCGATCGAGCGGGTGATCGCCTGGCGGATCCACCAGGTGGCATAGGTCGAGAACTTGTAGCCGCGCCGGTATTCGAATTTATCGACCGCCTTCATCAGACCGATATTGCCTTCCTGGATCAGGTCGAGGAATTGCAGGCCACGGTTGGTGTATTTCTTGGCGATCGAGATGACCAGGCGCAGGTTGGCCTCGACCATTTCCTTCTTGGCGCGGCTGGCTTCCTTCTCGCCTTTCTGCACGGTCGACACGATGCGACGGAATTCGCCGACCGGCAACTGGGCGTCGGCGGCGATGTCGGCGATCGACTCCCGGGTCTTGAACACCTCGGTACCGTATTTCTCGACGAACCGCCCCCAGGCCTTGGTCGGCAGCGTGCGGACCCGCTCCAGCCAATTGGGATCGAGTTCATGGCCGAAATAATGGGCAAGGAAGTCCTCGCGCTTGATCCGGCACTCGGTGGCCATGCGCAACAGCTTGCCTTCGAGCCCGGTCAGCCGGCGGTTCATGCCGTAAAGCTGCTCGACCAGCTGCTCGATGCGCAGGTTGTTAAGCCGGACCAGGGTCATCAGCTCGATCATTTCGAGCTTGAGCCGCTCGTATTTCTTGTCCGACTGCTTGGACAGATCCTCGCCGCGCTGGACCACGGCGAGCCGCGCCTCCTGCAGCTTGTGCAGCCGTTCGTAGGTCACCGAGATCGCGGCAAAGGTTTCCAGCACCTGGGGCTTCAGCGCCGCTTCCATTGCCGAGAGTGACAGGTTGGCGTCTTCGCTGTCGGGGTCGAGGTCAATTTCCAGCTCGACTTCCGGCTCGGGCGGGGAGGCTGCGGCACCGTCCTCGCCGGTAGTGGCTGCGACACCGTCGCCGGCCGGGGCGTCGCCGCCCTCCGGTGATCCTTCCTCGCCCGCCGCCGCCTGGCCGAACGGCGCGCCGACATAAGTGGCGTCGAGGTCGATGATGTCGCGCAGCAGCATCTTGCCCTCGATCAGGGCATCGTGCCAGCCGAGGATGGCGCGGATGGTCAGCGGCGATTCACAGATCGCGCCGATCATCATCTCGCGGCCGGCTTCGATCCGTTTGGCGATGGCGATTTCGCCTTCGCGCGACAACAGCTCGACCGACCCCATCTCGCGCAGATACATCCGCACCGGATCGTCGGTGCGGCCGATATCGTCGTCGTCCAGGTTGCCCGACGATCGGCCCTCGCCCTCCTGATGGGCTTCGACCGTGGCGGTTTCGTCCTGCTCCTCGACCTCGATGACGTTGATGCCCATCTCGGACAGCATCGCCATGGTATCCTCGATCTGTTCCGAGGATGACTGGTCGGGCGGCAGTGCCGCGTTCAGTTCGTCATAGGTGACGTAGCCACGCTCTTTGCCTCGGGCGACCATCTTCTTGACCGCCTGGACCATACCGTCCATCAGCGGACCGTCGCCCGTTTCCTCCCGGCCTTCCTGTACCTGCGCGGTATTGGTCGCTTTCGTGGCCATGCGAATGCTGCTCCCGCATCAACCTAATAAATACCGAAGACGCAAAAAGAAGCCGACGCCGCGAGCCACCGCGGCGTCCGCTTCTGTGATCCGTCCGAACTCAACCCGTCCCGTCGATCATCGCCCTTGTCCCGCTTCCCCGCCGTCATCATCGCCGTCCGACTGGTCGCCGACGCTGGAGGTCACCCTCACCACTTCCCGGCGCAACGCATCCATCCGGACGAAATTGATCTCGCTGGTATCACGGCCCAGGGCTCGGTCGGCCTCGTGCAGTTCCTTTTTGACGACTTTGCCACGGAAATGCTGCCAAGCTTCCCACCAGCCGGCCCGCGCCTGTTCCAGCGACGCGCCAGGGCGAGAAAATCCACCATCGACGTAAGTCGCCTGGCTCAGCAACTCGTTCAGCACTGTGTCAAAACCCTGAGCACACAAGTGGCCTTTCAGAGAGGCACCGTCAAGCCCGGACTGCGTTGCGGCGCTGCGGCCAAGCAACTGGACCACGGCTTGCCGCAGGTCGTCCAGCGGCGGCGACGAAAATCCGAACTGCGCGAGCGCCTCCTCGACTTCATCGAACAACATAGGGTGATTGATCAAAGTTGCCAGCAGCAATCGCTCGCGGCGCTGATCGGCCGGGTTCGGGCGTCGCCGGCGGGGCACAGCATGCCGGGTCGATGCCGCCGGCCGGTCCAGGCGATCCTTCCGCCATTCCGGCCGTTCCGGGCGCCGCCAGGCGAAGGCCTCGCTGACCCGGCGATGCATGTCACGGCGATAGAACTCCTGGACTGTTCGTTCAGCAACCTGATCGACCCGCGCGTCGAGGGCGGCGCGCAGGCCGGCGCGCGACTCCGGCGTATCAAATCGGCGGCCCGCGGTCTCCAGGTCCCACAGCACCTCGGCCAGCGGCTGTGCGCGGTCGAGCACAGTCTGCATGGCGCGGACGCCGCCCTGGCGGATCAGGCTGTCGGGGTCCTGGCCGTCGGGCAGGAACGCCACCCGGATGGTCTGGTCCGGCGCCAGAAGCGGCAGCACCCGTTCGACCGCCCGCGCCGCGGCCCGCCGTCCGGCATTGTCGCCATCGAAACACAAGATGGGCGCCTTTTCCCGGCCGGGCAGCAGTCGCCACAGCGCTTGGATTTGGGTTTCGGTCAGGGCGGTGCCGAGCGGGGCGACGGCGCCGCCAAAGCCGGCTTCGACCAGGGCGATGACATCCATATAGCCCTCGGCGACCACCACCGGGGCGCCGTCGGCGGCGGCCTGGCGGGCGCGCGACAGGCCGTAGAGCAATTGGCCCTTGTGGAACAGCGGGGTTTCCGCCGAGTTGATGTATTTGGGGCCCTCACCGTCGAGGATGCGACCGCCGAACGCCACCACCCGGCCCTGACGATCGGCGACCGGAAAGATCGCCCGGTTGCGGAAAAAGGCATAGGCCGGGCGGCCGTCATCCGGTTGTCGGACCAAGCCGGCCTCGATCATCTCGGCAACCGGAAATCCCAACGACGCGAGATGGAGGCGCAACTGGGCGCCATCGCCCGGGGCATAGCCCAGCCGGAAACGGGCGATCGCCCCGTCGCCGAGCCCGCGGCTTTGCAGATAGGCCAAGGCGGCCCGGCCGGCCGCCTGGCGCAGCTGAAGTTCAAACCAGCCGGCGGCGGCCTCGACCAGATCATGGAGGCGCTTGATCCGGTCGTGCCGTTCGCGGTCCTCCGGCTCCGGCCGCGGCACCGCCAGCCCGGCCTCCGCGGCCAGATGCTCGACCGCTTCGAGAAAGGACAGGTTGTCGTGGCGCATCACGAAACCGATCACGTCACCATGGGCGCCGCAGCCGAAGCAGTGGAAAAAGCCCTTCTGATCGTTAACGGTGAAGCTTGGCGTCTTTTCGTTGTGAAAGGGGCAGGGGGCTTTGAATTCGCGTCCGGCGCGGGTCAGCCGCAGGCGCTTGCTGACGATCTCCGACAGGCCCAGCCGCAGGCGCAACTCGTCGAGGAATTGGGGGGGAAAGGCCATGGTGGCAGGGCTCGCTCGGTCGGAGAACCGATGGGGCGGGGATCAGGCGATCGCGGCCGCTGACCGGCGCTTCGCCGCGGGGCAGTCGCACGGCCCCGCGTTCACGGCCCCGGAGTTTACCGCCCAGGGTTCACGCCAGGCTCTGCTTGACCAGACAGCTGGCGACAGAAAAATCCATACATTCGCCATAGCGGCCGCGCAGTTCGGCCATGGTTCGGCCCATGTCCTTGATGCAGTTGGCCCCGATTTCGGAAATCACGGCATCGACCGCGGCCCTGGTTTCGGATTCGTCGAGCTGGCGGGGCAGGAAACTCTTGATGATCAGGATTTCTTCGCATTCCTGCTCGGCCAACTCGCAACGCCCGCCTTGCTCGTAGAGCTGGATCGCTTCCGCGCGCTGCTTGATCATGGTTTTCAGCAGGCCGAGAATCTCGCTGTCGGGGATGCCGTCGGTGACGCCGCGGGAGCGGGCGGCAATATCGCGATCCTTGAGCGCAGCCAAAATCAGCCGCACGGTGCTGACCGTACGCTGTTTCTTGGCTCGCATCGCCTCCTTCAAGGCCTCATTGAGCCGCGTTCGCAACATGAGCAATGTCCTCTGGCCAGCCGAAGGCGGCGCCCGACGAAGGACCCGGCCTTCGACGGGCCAGGCTTCGACAGGGGGTGTGCCTCGTTCTACTGGAAATCACGGTCAACCACCACCCTTCTCCGGCCGCGCGCAGGGGCACCGCCGGAGGTTCGCGCTGTCCGGCTCCCGTGCGATTGCACGGGGTTCCGGATCTGCTATGGAATTCCATATATGACGAGTCCGTTAGCTTGGAAAGACCGCCGCCCATGGCCGAGACCGTTTCCGCGACCGTTTCCGCGACCATTTCCGAGGCCGCCTGCGAGAGCGGCGGCGAGGTTGCGCCGATTGAGCCGACGCTGCCGGTCACCGCGGTGCTGGTCCTGGCGGATGGTACGGTTTTCCGTGGCCAGGGCATCGGCGCGGCCGGAACCGCGGTTGGCGAGGTCTGTTTCAACACGTCGATGACCGGCTATCAGGAGATCATCACCGACCCCAGCTATGCCGGCCAGATCATCACGTTCACGTTTCCGCATATCGGCAATGTCGGTGCCAATCTTGAAGATCTGGAGTCCGCGGCACCGGCTGCGCGGGGGGTAATCTTGCGCGCGCCGATTACCGCGCCGTCCAACTGGCGGGCGACCCGGCCGCTCAATGCCTGGCTGGAGAGCCACGGTCTGGTCGGCCTTGCCGGCATCGATACCCGCCGCCTGATCCGCCGGATTCGCGACCTGGGGGCGCCCAATGGCGTGGTCGCCCACGCCCCCGACGGCCGTTTCGATCTTGCTGCGTTGCGGTCACAGGCGGCGGCCTGGCCGGGATTGGACGGTATGGATCTGGCGTTGGAGGTCACCTGCCGCCAGAGCTATGGCTGGGACGAGAGCCGCTGGGGGCTTGGGCTCGGCTTCGGCCGGCAAGAGGCGCCGCGTCACCATGTCGTCGCGATCGACTATGGCGCCAAGCGCAATATCCTGCGCTGCCTGGCGGCTACCGGCTGCCGGGTCACCGTGGTGCCGGCGACCGCCAGCTTCGACGATGTCATGCGCCATCAGCCCGATGGCGTGTTCCTGTCCAACGGCCCGGGTGACCCGGCCGCGACCGGGAGCTACGCGGTGCCGACGATCCGGGCATTGGTCGAGTCGGGCCTGCCGGTGTTTGGCATCTGCCTCGGCCACCAGATGCTGGCCCTGGCGCTCGGCGGCCGCACCGAAAAGATGGCGCGCGGCCACCGCGGCGCCAATCACCCGGTCAAGGATCTGGCGACCGGGCGGGTCGAGATCACCAGCCAGAATCATGGCTTTGTGGTGGTGCCCGAGAGCCTGCCCGAGACGGTCGAGGTCAGCCACCGGTCTTTGTTCGACGGCAGCAATGAGGGCATCCGGCTCAAGGACCGTCCGGTGTTTTCGGTCCAATACCATCCCGAGGCTTCGCCCGGACCCCAGGACAGCTTCTATCTGTTCGAGCACTTCACCGCCCTGATGGATGCCCGCTGAGGGCATTCACCCAAGTCGGGCCGGCTACAGAACTCGGGCCGGCGCCGGGCGCCGCCACGGAAGCAGCGCGGTCAGGCGGAAGCGTCTCGCCGGTCGGCGGCGCTTACTCGACGATTGTGAACATTTTATGGAATTTTGCGACGGTGATCAGCCGCTTCACGTCGCCCTGGGCGCCCTTGAGGCTGAAGTCGAGATTTCGCTTCAGCGCGGTGTCGCGGGCAATGATGAACATTCCGAGGCCCGACGAATCGACGAAATCCAGTGCCGACAAATCAAACACCATCTGGTGGCCCTGCGGTCCGTCAAACAGCGCAATGATATCGCGAAATTTCTCATGGTCGGCAAAAGTCATGCGACCACTGAGGGTGATTTCGGTGCGGTCCGGTGAGTTCCAAATATTATAGTCCATGATGCTCGCTCGGCAGATGTTCGAATGCTGCAGAATTTTTTCATTGTTCTAAGTCTACCATGCCCGGAACGTCCAAGTCATCGGCCGAATGATCCGCTGTGGATCGAACTGACTCATTCCCCGATAAATCCAACACTGAGCCGAAGTTTTTGTCCGAAGGCGATGGATACCAGCAATAATGTATGCTTGGCCGGCGCGCGCGTTCTAGAAAAATTCCCTGCATGCGCCCAATCGTCGCGTCCGGGCGCCGGCCACCGCTTGACCGCGAACCGGCATCGTCCCATTTTGGGGGGGCGGTCGGGACGACCAGGGTACCGGCAATCGCCGGTCGCCCCAGGGGGCGCCGATTGCCAAGGGAGCGGATCTCCATGAGTGACTCAGGGGCGTCGCGTCGCCGGCTGCTGACCGCATTGGGCTTGGCCGCGGCCGGCTCGGGGGTGGCGCTGGCGGCACGTCCGGCCCAGGCCTTCCGTGTCTTGCCGGGCGACGACTATGCCAGGGTGATCGAGAGCAGTTGCGGCGCCACGGCCGAACACCGGCGGCTGCTCGACGAGGCGTCGCGTGCGCTCGGTGTCCAGCTAAGCGACCAGCAGTCGGCGTCGGTGTTGGCCCAGCTCAAATGCCCCTATTGTGGCTGTCCGCTGGTCGCCACCCTCGACTGCGCGCCAACCGGGGAAAAAGACCCGCCGGCCGAAGACACGCTCTGAGCCTGCCGCCGTTGCCCCCGAAATCGGGGGGCACTTCCCTCCGGCCCTGTCTCGCTCTATTTAGATCACTCGGCATCGTGATCGGTCTCGTCGCGGGACGAGGGCCGGGGTCTGGAGAATTTGCATGATCAGCGAAGTCCGCAGCTTCCGCATCACCGAGGCCAGTCGCGAGGAAGACCAGACGCGGATTGCCGCGTTCTTGCGGGCGGTCGAGGTCCTGCGCGTCGATACCGCCTATGCCGACGGCGCCTGGCAGATCCTGGTGCATTACCAGGACCTGCGCCGCCGCGAAGAAACGGCGCAGATCGCCAGTGCCATCGTCGATGCTCTCAACGGCTGGCGCGGCCGAATCGGCGGGCTCAACGGGATGTCGCGGGATCAGGTGCTGGCCGACGAGGCGATCCGGGAGATCGCCCGGGTCGCGCCGACCACGGAGCGGGAGTTGGCGACGCTGGCGGCGCTCAAGGGCTGGGATACCGGCGATCACGGTCCCGAACTGGTCGCGATCGTGCGTGATACCATGAGCAGCCTGGTCGATTGACCGGCCAGGGCCAGGGGCTTTGCCCCTGCAACCCGATCAACGGTTGGCCGATCAACGCTGGCCGATCAAATACCGAGAGTCCTTGGAAACCCCGAGCTGGGAAACCCCCGAGCTGGAATCACACGGCCCCAGCCGGTCCTCCGCGCCGTGCCCTTGATGACGTCCGCTCAGGGTTTCTCGACCTGGAGCAGGGTGCCGTCGGTGCCGATCACCCGAACGGTCTCGCCGTTTGGGGCATCGGGTCCTTCGACCGTCCACAGAGTGTCGCCGACGAAGGCGCGGCCGCGACCGTTGACGATCGCGGTTTCCAGCACGATCAACTGGCCGACATACTGAAGGCCCCGCCGGTTGAGCAGCGGCCGGTCCGACGGCGGCGGTTCCCGGCGCGTGATAAAGCGGGTGGCGATCACCGCAAGGATCGCCATCACCGCGAACAGGAAGAATTGGAACTGCCACGACAGGTCGGGCCACCCGAACAGGACGAATCCAACCACCAGCGCCGCGCCGCCGAGCCAGAGAAAGAATCCGCTCTGCGCCAGCATATCCAATGCACCCAGCACGGCGGCAACCACCCACCAGTGCCAGAACTCGATCAGCATCATGTAAGGCTCACCTCTGGGGCTCACCTCGGGATTCTACCCTTGGCTCGGCGCTGGCCCACCGAGATGGGGAACGCTGGCCTCACCGGCACTGCCAACCGCCGACGTGGGGCCGGCGGTCATTTGCGGACGCCGGGCCGGTGCCGAACCGGAACCGTTGGTCGGGAAGGCTTCGCGGGCAATTTCGGCGATGCCGCCGATCGCACCGATCACGCTCGAGGCTTCCAGCGGCATGAACAGGATTTTCTGGTTGGGTGCCGATGCCACCGCCTTCAAAGCCCCGACATATTGCTGGGCGACGAAATAATTGAGCGCCTTCACGTCGCCGGTGGCAATTGCCGCCGAGACCAGCGAGGTCGCCTTGGCTTCGGCGCCGGCAGCGCGCTCGCGCGCCTCGGCATCGCGGAATGCGGCCTCGCGCCGGCCTTCGGCGATCAGGATCGCCGCCTGTTTCTCGCCCTCGGCGCGCAGGATCGACGCCTGGCGCTGGCCCTCGGCTTCCAGGATCGAGGCGCGCCGGTCGCGTTCCGCCTTCATCTGCCGGGCCATGCTATCGACCAGGTCGCGTGGCGGCTGGATGTCGCGGATCTCGATACGGGTAACCTTGACGCCCCAGGGCGAGGTCGCGTCATCGACGACATGCAGCAACTGCGCGTTGATCTTATCGCGCTGGGACAACAGCTCGTCCAAATCCATCGAGCCCATAACCGTGCGGATATTGGTCATGGTCAAGTTCTGGATCGCCATGTGCAGATTGACGACTTCATATGACGCCTTGGCCGCATCCAGGACCGAATAAAACACCACGCCATCGACCGTAACCATGGCGTTGTCCTTGGTGATCACCTCCTGCGACGGGATCTCCAGCACCGTTTCCATCATGCTGATCCGCCGGCCGACCCGGTCGATCATCGGCATGATCAAATGCAGGCCGGGCGAGAGCGTCCGGGTGTAGCGGCCGAATCGCTCGACCGTATATTCCTTACCCTGGGGCACGGTAACCACGCCGAGCCAGACCAGGATCAGCGCAAACGCCAGCAAAGCGAGTGCGAACAACCCGAAGCCGGTAAAATCCATCATCATTTCCTCACTTGGGCGCTCTCTTGAACGCGCCGCCTGCTACGACCCCACGTCCTACCCAATATAGACGAAGAGTCGCAATGCGTCGCCAATCATGGTGCAGCCGCAACGGCTTCCGCCGACCATAGCCGAAAATTTCGCGCCGCGGTGTGATTTTTCCGACGCCAACGCGGGCGGCATTGTCGCAACCGGCGGCCGCGACATCAGCCCAGCCGCCAATTTTGGGGCGGCCAAGCGACTCGTCCGCGGAAATCGGCCGATCGAGTCGCACCAGCCGCCGCGATCCTGGGTCGGGCACGGCGTTTTTTTTCAGCCGGCCGCCTTCTTCAGCCCCGCCGCTGCCGAGGCCGGCTTATTGATGACGTAAAGCCCCCGTTGACCATCCATCGGCTTGAAGCGGTCGGTGATGCCGAGCACGGTTTCGGCACCGCCCAGGAACAGCACGCCGTCGGCCGGCATCAGCCGCGCGATCTGGTCGAGCACGCGCGCCTTGGTCGGTTGGTCGAAATAGATCAGAACGTTCCGGCAGAATACCACGTCGAATTGACCGAGCCCGCTGAGGTCGCCCAGCAAGTTGAACTCACGGAAACTGGCCATCTGGCGCAATTGCGGTGACAACTGCCACTTGTCGCCGCTCTGCTTGAAATGCTTGACCAGCAGAGTGATCGGCAGGCCGCGCTGAACTTCGAACTGGGTGTAGAGACCGGCCCGCGCCCGTTCGACCATTTCGGCAGAGATGTCGGTGCCGACGATATCAAATTTCCAGCCCGCCAGCTTCGGCCCTTCCTCGGCCAGCAGCATGGCCAGCGAATAGGCCTCCTGACCGCTGGAGCAGGCTGCGGACCAGACGCGCAAGCTGCGTTTGGCCGCCCGCGCCTCGGTCAAACTCGGCAGCACCAGTTGGCGGAACAGGTCGAACGGCTTCTGGTCGCGGAAGAATGACGACTCGTTGGTGGTCATGGCCTCGGTAATGTCGCGCGCCATCGCCTCGTCGCGTCGGCCGCGCATCGCCTGTGCCAATTCGTCCAGCCCCTTCATTTGCCATTTGCGCGCAACCGGCATCAGGCGTGACTCGAGGAGATACGCCTTGTCCTTGGTCAGCACCAGGCCCGAACGTTGTTTGACCAGGGTGGAGAACAGGTCGAAGTCTTCGACTCTCATGCCGCCGTCCTCAACGCAATCTTACGAATGTAGGGCCCGATCTCCTTGAGCGGCAAGACAGCACTGCACAACCCGGCGGTCGCGACCGCGCCCGGCATGCCCCAGACGACGCTGCTCGCCTCGTCCTGGCCGATCACCGCGCCACCGGCGGCGACCACGTCCTGGCAGCCCTTCAGGCCGTCCTGGCCCATGCCGGTCAGAATCACCGCCAGGACCTTACGGCCATAGACGCGGACGATGCTGCGCATCATGGGATCAACCGCCGGACGACAGAAATTTTCCGGCGGGTCTTTGGTCATATTGATCACGGCGGCGCCGGGGCGGCCGGAGATCAGCATGTGGAAATCGCCGGGTGCGACATAGGCGCGACCGCTGACAACGGCTTCGCCGTCCTTGGCTTCCTGGCAAAGAATGCCGCATTGGCGGCTGATGTGCTCGGCCAGAATCGTCGTGAAGGTCGCCGGCATGTGCTGGGTGATCAGGATCGGCTGGTGCACCGGGCCTTTGAGGTGAGACAGCACCTCGAACAAGGCCTGCGGTCCGCCGGTCGAACTGCCGACCGCGATCACGTCGGGTTGCGATAAGACGACCGACTGACGCACCACCGGTGCCACCGGCTCGGGGCGGAGCCGGGCGGCCGCGGGCGGCGGCGCGAAGCTCGGACGCATTTCGCCCCGGCTGCGCGAGCCGCTCCGCCGTGCCGCTGCGCCCAGAACTTTGACCTTGGCCACCAGATCGCGCTTGAAATCCTCCGCCCCGGTCAATTCCCGAGTCGAGGTTGGTTTGGGGATGTAGTCCGCGGCGCCGGCCTGGAGCGCCCGCATACTGATGTCGGCGTTGCGCATGGTCAGGGTCGAGGCCATGATGATCTTGACCGAAGGCGCCACCGCCAACAGCTTGGGGATCGCCGTCAGGCCGTCCATCACCGGCATTTCGACGTCGAGCACGATGACATCGACGCTGTTGCGTTGCAGCGAGTTGACCGCCATCTGTCCGTCGCCGACCGAAGCGATCACCCTGATTTCCGCATCCCCTTCCAGAGCGCGGGTCAAAAGCCCACGGATCACCGCCGAATCGTCGCAGACCATCACCCGTACCGGATCGGTACCGCTGGTTTGGCCTGTCACCGACCGCTTGGCTGAATAATCGGACATCGCCTTCCTGGGGCTGTTGCAGCGGCCCGGCCTTCCTGGGGCTGTTACAGCAGCCCGACCTGAGCGAACTTGGTTTGGATAATATCGCTGTCGAACGGCTTCATGATGTATTCATTGGCCCCGGCGCTGAGTGCTTCCTGGATATGGGCCAGATCATTCTCGGTGGTGCAGAACACCACCTTGGGTTCGCCGCCGCCGGTCATCTTGCGCAGACGCCTGAGGAATTCGATGCCGGTCATCACCGGCATATTCCAGTCGAGCAAGATCGCGTCCGGCATGGTCCGGGCACAATATTCCATGGCCTGCCTGCCGTCTTCGGCCTCGGCGCAGCTGAACTGCAACTCTTCCAAAATACGCCGCGCGACCTTGCGGACGACGCGGCTGTCATCAACCACCAGGCAAGATTTCATCGGACAGGCCTCGTCAGCGACTCTGGCACCGGTGCAAGCCTACCTGCACGTTATGCCGCCTCCATATTGGCGAAGTTGAGCAGGCGCGAGACGTCGAGAACGACCATCAACTGATTGTTCAAACGGTAGATACCGGTCGATACCTCTCGCCAGCGTTGGTCGAGAGTCGCCGGATTGCGCTCGAAGTCGTCATTCGAAAGGCTGAGCACCTCACCAACGCTGTCGACGATAAGGCTGTACAGCTCGCCGCGCAAGTCAACAACGATGCTCATTTCCGGCTTGTTCTTCGGCCGCGCCGCCAGGCCCATGCGCAGGCGCACGTCGATCGCGGTGACGATGCGACCGCGCAGGTTGAGCGAGCCCGCGACCTCGGGCGGCGCCAACGGGATGCGGGTGATCCGCTGGTGCCCAAGCACGTCCTGGACCTGCAGCACCGGGATACCGAAAAGCTGGTCGGCAATCGTCATGGTGACGAAATCCAGGTTGCCGCCGGAGTTGCTTTCCTCGGATTTGGCCCGTTTGGCCGGTACCTTCCCGTTCATGCTGCACCTTTGTGTTCGCTGAGCGTCTGGGACAACGTGTACAGCAGCGCGTCGCGATCGAATTTGGCGACGTAGTCGCTGAAGCCGGCCTGGCGGCCGCGATCAAGGTCGCGCGGGCTGGCATGGCTCGACAGCGCCACCAGGGGCGTGTCCTGCCAGCGGCTGCCGCCCCGCACCGCCTGGGCAAATTCCAGCCCGTTCATGCCCGGCATTTCGATATCGCTGACGATGACATCGAAGTCTTCGCCGGCCTCGCACAGACCCAGGGCGTCGCTGGCGCTTTCGACCGCGGTGACGCTGTAGCCGGCGACGCTCAGGAGCGGGGTCAGCAGATTGCGGAAGAACGGGCTGTCATCGACCAGCAGTACGCGATGGGTGCGGTCCTCCTCGAAGGCTTCGGTGCCGGCGGAGCCGAACCAGTCCTTGTAGGCCTGGGTCAGGTAGAACCCGGCATCAAGCACATCGGTCGCCCGGCCGGCGATGATGGCACTGCCCATCAGGCCCGGCCGGTCCGCCGAAAGCTGCACCACCAGGCGCTCTTCGACGATATCGACGATCTCGTCGACCACCAAGCCCATCGAGCGGTCGCCGTCGGCGAACACCAGCACCGGCTGGCGGCCCTCGCCGTGCACCGCGAAGCCGGGATCGATCGGCACCAGGGGCATCAGCTTGCCGCGGTACTGCACCACGGGCATGCCGTTGGAATATTCGATGCTGGCCAGGTCGATATCTTCCAGCCGCGCAACCAGGGACAGCGGCACCGCCTTGGGGGAACCGCCGCCGGCCCGGAACAGCAGCAGCGCCATCCGGTCGTCGGCCTTGGCCGCCTGGACCGAGGCATGCTCGGCCCGGCTGGTCTCGGCCAGGCTGACATCGCCGCTGCCCGAGGCGATGCCGTTGGGATCGAGGATCATGATCACGCTGCCGTCGCCGAGAATGGTGTTGCCCGAAAACATTCCGATGTGGCGCAGGATCGGCGCCACCGGCTTGACCACGATTTCCTCGGTATCGAACACCCGGTCGACCATGATGCCGAAGATATAGGTGCCGACCTGGGTGACCACGATGAAGGTTTCGCTGTCGTCGTGCTCGACGCCTTCCGGCCGCTCCAGACGCAGCAGATGTTGCAGCGACACCAGCGGCAGCAGCCGATTGCGCAGGCGCAGGACCGGCGTGCCCTTGAGCCGTTCGATGGTGTGCTCGCTGTCGGATGCGGCCCGCACCAGTTCGACCACGCTGATCTGCGGGATCGCGAAGCGTTCGCCGGCGCATTCCACGATCAGTGCCGAAACGATTGCCAGAGTGAGCGGAATCTTGATGACGAACGTCGAGCCCTTGCCCGCGGCCGACTTGATTTCGATGGTGCCGCCGATCTTCTCGATATTGGTTTTCACCACGTCCATGCCGACGCCGCGGCCGGACACCGATGTGACCTTGCTCGCGGTGGAGAAGCCGGGCTTCATGATGAACTGGATGATCTGCTGGTCGGACATCGCCGCCAGTTCGCCCTCGCTGGCCAGCCCGTTCTGGATCGCCTTGGCCTTGATGCGGTCGATCGCCAGGCCGCGGCCGTCATCGGAAATCTCGATGATGATGTGGCCACCCTCGTGATAGGCGTTGAGGGTGATGCGGCCGATCTCCGGCTTGCCGGCGGCGACCCGCTCGGACGGCGTCTCCAGGCCGTGATCGCCGGAATTGCGGACCATATGGGTGAGCGGATCCTTGATCAGCTCCAGTACCTGGCGGTCGAGTTCGGTATCGGCGCCCAGCATCTGGAGGTCGATCTTCTTGCCCAACTCATGGGAGAGGTCGCGCACCAGCCGCGGCAGTTTCGCCCAGGCATTGCCGATCGGCTGCATGCGCGTCTTCATCACGCCTTCCTGCAGCTCGGAGGTCACGTGGTTCAGCCGCTGCAGCGGGGCGGCGAATTCGCTGTCCTTCTGGCTGCGCAGGATTTGCAGCAACTGGTTGCGGGTCAGCACCAGCTCGCTGACCATGGTCATCAGGTTTTCCAGCAGATCGACATTGACCCTGATGGTCTGGGCGGCAACCGCCGATTCCTTGGCCGGCGCCTCTTCGGCTAGGTCCGGGATCACCGCCAGATCCTGCCCGGGGCCGTCCTTCTTGGTCGCCCCCTCGGCTTTGGCCGGCTTGGCCACCGGGACCGGCGGGGTCGCGGCCTGGGGTTTCGGCGGCGGCGGTGGTGGCTCGGGCTCCGGTACGGCGTCGAACTCGATCGGCTCCGGTTGGGCCGGCGTGGGGGCCGCTGCCGCGGGCGTCGAGCCATCGGCCACCTCGCGGCCCTCAGCGAGGGCATTGAGGCGTTCGATCAGAATGCCGTCGTCGCCCGGCGGTTCGGCCTCGGTCGCCTCCAATACGGCGAGGATGCCCTTGATGGTATCCAGCGATTTCAAGATCAGCGACACCGCGACCGGCGTGATCGTCAAGCTGCCGTCGCGGAATTTGCCCAGCACGTTTTCCGAGGCATGGGCGACCCGCTCCAGCCGCGGCAGTCCGAGAAAGCCGCAAGTGCCCTTGATGGTGTGAACCAGCCGAAAAATATTGCCGAGCAGTTCCGGATTGTTCGGATTCTGCTCCAGTCGGACCAGCTCGACATCGAGGACCGAAATGTTTTCGGCGGTTTCCGTCAAGAATTCGCTGAGCAGATCATCCATGGCTATGGTTCCCAAACGGTTGCAACCGATCCAATCCGTTGCCGACGCCCGCCACCCCGGACGGACCGAGGGGACAGTGTGCCGGCGATCATTTCAGAATCACCGGATCGTGGCAAATACTGATTAATAACACCGCCGCAGCGAAGCCCGTCCCGGTTCAGAAAAATCGGGAGCGCCTCCCGGCGAGGCGTTCGAAATGACCGAGGAAAACGGCGCCCTCGGCGGCGCTTTACTGGTACCGCGGCAACGGTGTCGCTTGCAGCGATGCTGCGGGACCTCCTTGAACGCGCGCGTCACCGAACCGTCATCGATTTGGCCGCGGCCGGGTTCATTCGCTCAACATTGTCCGACATCCGACATTGACAACTCCCTGGGCGGGTTTCTTCTCGCGCATCTCTTCTCAGCGGCCTTATACGGGCCAGTGAATGGACAGGATCACCGGTCGGCGATTTTCCGGCGAAATCGTCAGTCCCATGGTGAAATGAGCCGCGAATCGACCGGTGGCAAAGGCATGGACGGTGCGCGGCGTCAGCCCGCTGGTCGCGACGGCACCGTCCAGTGCGGCGCGCGAGTCCGGCGTCAGCCGGCAGGCATGCCCGTCAGCGGTTACGTTCAGGCGCCCGACGGTGTCGTTGCCCTCGCCATCGACCGCGATAGTGCCACCCTGGGGCAGCATCTCATCGGCCAGCATCACCAGATTGAGCAGCATCTTGGCCAGTCCCGGACGCTCGCCGAGCAGGCTCGGCGGCCGGCCGGGCGGCCAATCGAGGGTAACCCGACTGCCGTTCGCCCAGTTGGCCGCCGCCGCACGCGCTTCTTCGATCGCACGGGGACTGGTGGTTCCGGCCAGGCCATAGGCCAGTCGGTAGAGCGCCAGCCGGCGGCTGGCCTGTTCCGCGCTGTGGCCGATCAGTCCGAGGGCATCGTCGCCGATTTCGCCGCCCATCTCCTCGATCAGTTCGACGCCGTTGCGGATGGCGCCGACCGGACCCGCGAGGTCGTGGCACAGGCGCGAGCACATCAGTTCGACCACCCGGGTCGCCCAGGGCTGGCTATTGGCCTCCTCGATCATCGCACCACCCTCCGTCGCGCGTCCTCAAAGTCCATAGTGCGCCCATAATGCCCGTTCTTCGACGCCAGCCAGGGCGGCGCCGACCAGAGCCTCCGGGCTGAGGCTGCCCGGACCGCCGGCTGCGCCGACTCCGGAACGCCGGCGCAGCCACGACCGTTCCGGCTGGACCACGCGCAGCCTGACCTTGGCGCCGAACCGGCTGCGCAACACCGATCGCAGGTCGCCCAAGCCGTCGATCAGCCCGAGATCGAGCGCGCGGCGGCCGGTCCAGAACTCGCCGGAAAACAGCTGGTCATCGTCGGCCTTCAGCCGGCCGGCCCGGCGCTGGCGCACCATCGCCTTGAAGTCGTCGTGAATCTCCGCCTGGAGCGTCCTCAGCCGCGCGGTCTCGTCCTCGACCAGCGGCTTGAACGGATCGAGCAGGACCTTGCGCGCGCCGGCGGTGAACAGACGCCGCTCGACCCCGTAGCGCTCAATCAACCCGTGGAAGCCGAAGCTGGCCGAAACCACGCCGATCGAGCCGACGATCGAACTCTCGGCGGCGTAGATATGATCGGCGGCGCAAGCCAGCCAATAGCCGCCCGAAGCGCCGACATCCTCGACGAAACCCAGCACCGGCACCTTCTTTTCTTCGGCCAGCGCGCGGATGCGCCCGGCGATCAGGGCCGACTGCACCGGCGAACCGCCCGGCGAATTGATCGCCAGCGCGACCGCAGCGAGCCGGCGCGGCGCGAAGGCGCGATCGAGCAGCGGCGCCAGCCCCGCCAGGTTCAAGCCGGTGCGGAAGGTGCCGAAGGCGCCGATCACGCCGGCCAGGCGCACCACCGAAACCAGTGGCGGGCGCCGGCCGAATGGCGCCGGCAGGTTGGCGAACAGTCCCGGAATCGGCATTACGGCCTCGTCGCGCAGCGTGCAATCCTGTGCTCGGCAATGGTTTCCAATTGATGAGGACGGATCGGTCGAGGGTTCTATCATCAATCGGTCGAAGTTAAATCGTCAAAGCTCCAGGCTGCCGCCGTCGCGCAGCACGGTTTCGGCCGCGGCGGTGAAGCGGCCGTCTTCGCCGTGCAGCACCAGACCGGCGGCCAGCCGCAACGGGCCGCCGATGCCGCGGCGGCCGTGAACCAGGATCCGCCGTGCCGCGCTGCCGCGGCGCGGCCACAGCGGAAACACCACCAGGCCGCCGAATCGGCCGTCCAGACTGGCCAGAATCTCGGCCAGGCGGTCGGCGCGGTGGATCAGGGTCAAACTGCCGCGCCGCCGCACCAGGGCCGCCGCCGCGGCGACGAAATCGCCGAAGTCACCGGCGATTTCCAGGTTTGCCGCGGCCTTGCCGGGATCAGGGGGCGCGGTGTGGCGGCCGGCCGCCAGATAGGGCGGATTGCACAGCACACGGTCGAAGCTGCCCGGCGCCAAAGGAGGCGCCCTCACGTCGCCGACCAGTATCGCCGCGTGATCGCCGACGCCGTTGAGCCGGATGTTGCGCGCCGCCAGCGCCGCCAGTGCAGGCTGCACCTCCAGCCCGACCACGGCGGCGCCCGCGACCCGCGCTGCCAGGCACAGCGCGGCGGCGCCGACTCCGGCGCCGAGGTCGAGGATGCGCTCGCCCGCCGCCGCGGGAACTGCCGCCGCCAGCAGCACCGGGTCGATCGCCGCGCGGTAGCCATGGCGCGGCTGCCACAGGGCAATCCGGCCGCCGAGCAAGCGGTCCGGGGTGTCTCCGGTGGCTGTCCTGGCTTCGCTTGGCCGCTCGGCTCGGGCGGTCACGGCGGGCAGTCATGCCCGGCTTCGGCGATCAGGCGCCGCCGCGCCGCGGAAAAATCGTCGTCGGCGACCATCAGCCGGCGCGGGATCGCGCCGATGCTGCCCTCCAGCACCGAGGTATAGCGGTCGAGCACGATCGTCCGCAGCCCCGACCCGGCGAGCAGAGCCTCCAGCCAGGACAGCAGCACCGGATCGTTGGTCCGGATCAGTTCCTTCATTGCGATGGCCCCGATTCGTTGATGTGGACTTGACCGGCGACAACGGGCAGATATGCTCGCGCGTGGGATCGTCCCGCGTCAATCGTCGTCATATCCGTGTTGGGAGTTCGCCTTGGCGGTCGTCACCTCGCTCGACCAGAAGCGCCGCAAACCTGCCGAGAGCGCGCTCGACGTGCTCACCCAATTGGTCGCCAAGGATCTCGGGGCGGTCAACGAGCTGATCACCCAGCGCATGCAGTCGTCGGTCGAGATGATTCCGCAGCTGGCCAGCTATATTGTGGCAGCCGGCGGCAAGCGTCTGCGTCCGATCCTGACCCTGGCCTCGGCGCAGATGTGCGGCTATCGCGGCGAGCGCCAGCGCGGCTTGGCCGCCGCGGTCGAATTCATTCACACCGCCACCCTGCTCCACGACGACGTGGTCGACGACAGCAACCTGCGCCGCGGCCTGGCGTCGGCCAATGCGGTGTTCGGCAACAAGGCCAGCGTGCTGGTCGGCGACTTCCTGTTCAGCCGCGCCTTTTTGCTGATGGTCGACAGCGGCTCGCTGGAGGTCTTGCGCATCCTGTCCCAGGCCTCGGCAGTGATCGCCGAGGGCGAGGTCATGCAGTTGCAGACCGCCAACGACACCAGCACCAGCGAGCAGGCCTATCTCGAGGTAATCCGCGCCAAGACCGCAGCGCTGTTCGCCGCCGCCTGCCGGATCGGTGCCGTGGTCGCCGGCCGTCCGGCCGCCGAGGAGACCGCCCTCGACGAATTCGGGCTCAATCTGGGTATCGCCTTCCAGCTGGTCGATGACGTGCTCGATTTTTCGGCGCTGCAGGCCCGCCTGGGCAAGACGGTCGGCGATGACTTCCGCGAGGGCAAGATCACGCTCCCGGTGGTGCTGGCCTTCCGCCGCGGCAGCGAAGAGGAACGCGGCTTCTGGCGCCGCACCATGGAAGACTGCGAACAGACCGAAGGCGATCTCGACCATGCGATCGGCCTGTTGAAGCGCCACAACGCCCTGCGCGACACCGTCGACCGCGCCCGCCACTATGGCGCGATCGCCCGCGATGCGCTGGGCCTGTTCGCCGACGGCCCGGAAAAACGCGCCCTGCTGGATGTGATCGATTTTGTCATCGACCGCGAATACTGAGCCCCGCCGGAGGTGCGGCCCGTGCCCGAACTCGCCGCGCTGATCGGTTTCGCCCTGCTCGCCCTCGGCTTTGTCCTGACGCCGGGGCCGAACATGGTCTATGTGATCTCGCGTTCGATCACCCAGGGCCGGGTCGCGGGACTGATCTCGGTCGCCGGGGTGGCGCTCGCCTTCGTCTTCTACATTCTGTGCGCCGCGTTCGGCATTACCGCTCTGGTGATCGCCGTGCCCTACGCCTATGACGCCTTGCGATGCCTCGGCGCCGGCTATCTGCTGTGGCTGGCCTGGGAGGCCGTGAGACCCAATGGCAGATCGCCGTTTCAGATCGCCAGGCTGCCGGTCGATGGTCCGCGCAAGCTGTTCCTGATGGGGTTTCTGACCAATCTGCTCAATCCCAAGATCGCCGTGCTCTATCTGTCGCTGCTGCCCCATTTCATCGATCCGGCGGCGGGCAGCGTCCTCAAACAGTCCCTGATCCTCGGCGCCATTCAAATCCTGATCAGCGTCTGCATCAATTCCCTGATTGCCTGTGCTGCCGGATCGATTGCCCGGTTCCTTTCAACCCGTCCGATCTGGACGACCGTGCAGCGGTGGTTGATGGGAACCGTGCTGGCCGGTCTTGCCGTCCGGATGGCGACCGAAGCCCGGAGCTGAGGGGCAAAATCGGAATTCCACCGGTTTTGAGCGCCTTGCGTCAGATCAGGCGCCCCTGTTTGCTGGCATCTTCGCGCGCGGCAGTCTTGAAGGTTGCGGCGGAGTCGATCAATGGGATACGCGGGCGCTTTCCCTGGAACAATTCGGCCAGGGTGATGATCTGAAGTCTCGGTACCTCGCCGACCGGAGATTGGTAGAAACCTGCGGCAGCCGCTTCCTTCTCCATCGGCTTGGTCGGCAGCGCCAAGCAGATCAGTACGCCGATGGCTGCCTTCTCCCGCTCGATCACGGCAATCAGGTCGCGGACCATGCCGACCCCGACAGTGCCGCCGCCCTTTACCGATACGAGCACCTTTTCCGTCGTGTCCATGCCGCGAAAAAATAAAATGCCATCAATGCCGCCGTCGGCGCCTTTCTCCTTGCCGCCGTAGGGGCGGGCGTTCACCAGCGACACCGCCCACCACTGGAACTGGTACTTGTCCCGTCGGGCAAGATCAATCGCACTTTCCAAATCCTTCGGTGTGCCATGGACCTCGAACGCAAGTCCGGGAAAGGCGTCTTTCAGGCGGCGCTCGATCAGAGAGATCGCCAGATGCGTTATATCGATGCCGATCCATTGCCGGCCGAGTTTCTGCGCGGCATGAACCGTGGTGCCGCAGCCGCAGAATGGATCTAGTACAACATCACCAATGTTGCTGGATGCTGCGACGATCCTTTCCAATAAAGCGACGGGTTTCTGTGTTGGATAGCCCAGCCGTTCTTGTGCCTGGGAGTTGATTGCCGCAATATCAGTGATACAATCTTGTGCAACTGTTCCGTCTCCGGGAAATTTTTTAATCCGTGGAAAGCCATCATCACCTTCTCTTGTCTTTGGCCAATATATTAATTTCTCAGAATCAAGTGCATTAAGTTTTTCCTGGCTTGTCATTCCATTGAACCCAAGTATATCTCCATCGGAAGTGGCGGGAATAGCCCAATGACACCCCTTGGCTGTTGGATCAAAACCACGCCAAGGTAACCCTGAATCTCCTTTGCGAATACCAGCGCCGGTTAAACTGACGTCCTGAAAGAGACCTCTTTCATCAATTCTTGTGTATTTTTGCTGAATGTATCCAGGTTCATATTCTTGAAAAATCTTATTCCAGCCGTAGATTTCTGTCTTAGCATAGAAAAAAATTGTGTCGTGAACCGGTCCCCAACGCTTTGAGCTGCCGTGCGACCCAGTTCTCCTCCATATTAATTCATTTCTAAAGTTATCTACACCAAAGATGCCATCTAATATAACTTTAAGATAGTGGCTCGCCGTTGGGTCGCAATGCAAATACAGACTTCCAGTTGGTTTCAAAACACGATGCAGCTCTATCAGCCGGATCGACATCATGGACAAATAGGCCATCATGTCGTTCTCGCCGAGAAACAAGCGCATCGCGCGCAGCATTTCAGCGGCTTGGGTATGGGTTGAGGCGAGAACTTCGGAAAACGCCCGCTCGGATTCCTCGCCCCAATGCCAGGTATCTTCGAAGGCTTCGATCTGGGCATCGGCGCTCTTGCCCGCCTGGCCCTTGAAAAGGACGTTGTAGTTGGCCTGACTGTTGAACGGTGGGTCGAGGTAGATCAGATCGACGGTTTCGTCGGCGATGCTCTCGCGCAGCACCGTCAGATTGTCGCCGTAATACAGCCGGTTGGCCATGCCGATTTCCCCTGTTTCCCGACGGCAGGATAGTGCCCTGTCGGGCGCGGCTCAATCGGCGTTATGGCCCAGGAATTCGGTTTTCGCTCCCGGCAGTTCCCCGTCCGTCAAGTCCCTTCGATGGTTTCCAAAGGCCTGCGGCCTTTGCTTGGGGGTCCGGGGGACAAAGTCCCCCGAATGGCGCTTATTCGATCAGCCGCGGCAGGTCGGCAATTTCACTGATCAGCTTGTGGCGGATGGCGCGGACAAAACTGCTGGCGGCTTCGGCGGTTTCGACGAAGGCGGCGGGGCCACCGATCAGGTTTTCCTCGAAATAGCGGTCGAGCCAGGGGTATTCGTCGAGGATTGCCAGCGCATTGATGGTGACCCCGGTGGCGGCGGCACGGTCGCGGGCGATGACGGGCTCGATGCCGGCATTGCTGAAGCCGTTGGAGACCAGATCGATGACCCGGCGCGCCGGCGTGCCGGGGCAGGTCTCAAACAGGGGCAGAATACCCAGGATGGCACTGCCGAGTGCCGTGGCGCCGGGCTGCGGGCGGCCGGTCGCGGCGGCGATCGCGGCGGCGGCGGCCTCGGCCGAGCTTTGGTCGGAAACTATGGTCCAGGGCACCAGCTGGGACAGGCTGCCGGGGCCGGAAAACACCGCCAGGGTCACCGCGGCGACACCGCGGGGGCCGTGGCGAATCGCTTCGATGATGCTGGCATCGCGCAGCGCCGCCGCCTGGCCGCGCAGTTGGAACGCGAGCACCGCGTCGGAGATGCTGGCCGAGCCATCGACCGCCAGGACCAAGGCGAGGTCCAGTGGGCGCGCAGCACCCGGATCGCCCGCGGCGGCCGGTCCGGCGCAGAGAACCAGGGCGGCCAAAAAGAGCGGCGGCCAGCGTAACGACATCGCAGCTTGGCCCTTCCCAAAGGCGGTGGCGGCTCAGCTATGGGCCAATGCGTGGCGCACCAGCTTGCGCATCACCGAGGGCAGGGCCTGCTCGCCCAGGCGATCGAGCGGCACCCAGAAGCCGTCGGCCGCCGCCCGGCCAGCCCCGATATGCCCGGCGACCATGGCGATTTCCAGGTGGAAATGGGTGAAAGTGTGGCGGACCAGGCCGGGCAGCGGCCGCCACGTCGCGGGCATGGGGGCGGCGCTGGCGATCGCGGCGGCCTCGGGCAGGGCCGCTTCGGCCCAGGGCGTCGACGGCAGCTCGATCATGCCGCCGAGCAGGCCGCGCTCGGCGCGCCGCCGCAGCAGGACCGCGCCGGCCGGATCGGTCAGCCAGAACGCGACTCCGCGCCGGGTCGGCCGCTCGGGCTTTTTCGCCCGCCGCGGCAGGTCTTCGGCGATACCCAAGGCCCGCGCCCGGCACGGTTCGGACCACGGGCAGAGCAGGCAATCGGGCTTGCGTGGGGTACACACCGTGGCCCCGAGGTCCATGGTCGCCTGGGCGTAGTCGCCGGGTCGCCGACCGGGCGTCAGGGTTTCGGCCAGTGCCTTCAGCACCGGCTTGCCGCCGGGCAGGGCGGCCTCGGAGGCAAAAAGCCGGGCCACCACCCGCTCGACATTGCCATCGACCACGGTCGCCGGGCGGTCGAAGGCGATCGCCGCGATCGCCGCCGCGGTATAGCTGCCGACTCCGGGCAATTGGCGCAGTGCCGCCTCGTCGTCCGGGAAGCGTCCGGCCAGATCCCGGGCAACCAGCCCGGCACAGCGGTGCAGGTTGCGGGCGCGGGCGTAGTAGCCGAGCCCGGCCCATTCGACCAACACAGCATCGAGCGGGGCGGCGGCCAGGGCCTCGACGGTCGGCCAGCGCGCCAGGAAGCCCTGGTAATAGGGGATCACCGCCGCCACCGTAGTCTGCTGCAGCATGATCTCCGACAGCCACACCCGATAGGGGTCGGCCCGGTGGCCGGGCTCAGCGCGCCAGGGCAGCTGGCGACGCTGGCGGTCGTACCAGGCGAGCAGGCGCGGGGCCAATGACCCGGCGTTCACACAGACGTGATCGCCATGGACGATTGTTCCCGTATCGTTCTTATCAGATTCTGAGTTATGGCTAGACTGCGAAGGCATCGCCACCCACACCCTCAAGCCCCGGAGAAGCCATCATGACCGCCGAAACGCCATCCAACCCCCCGCCTCCGGGCGTGCTCCCGCACATTGTCGTCGCCGACGGTGACGCGGCGATTGCGTTCTACAAGGCCGCGTTCGGCGCCGTCGAGGCGTTTCGGATGGCGGTACCGGGTGGCACCAAGGTGATGCATGCCTGTCTGCTGATCAATGGCGGCACGCTGATGCTGTGCGACGATTTTCCGGAATATTGCGGTGGTACCTCGCGGGCGGCAACGGCGCTGGGCGGCTCGCCGGTGACGCTCCATCTCAACGTGGCGGATGTCGATGCGGCGTTCGCCCGAGCGGTGGCGGCCGGCGCCGAGGTCACCATGCCGCTGGCTGACCAGTTCTGGGGCGCCCGCTACGGCACCCTGCGGGATCCGTTCGGCCATTCCTGGTCGCTGTCGACCGAAGTCCGCGTGGTCCCTCCGGAGGAACTGGCCGCCGCCGCCGCCGCGTGCATGAAAGGAACCGGCTGAGCGCGGGCGCGCCGCGATGGCCGGCCCCCGTCCGCTCGGCACGGTGATTCCGGGGGTGGCCGGCGCCGCGCTGGGCAAGCGCTCGCTGGCGTTCGGCAACCTGGTCACCGATTGGACCGCGATCGTCGGCCAACGCCTGGCCGACCGCACGCTGCCGGAGAAGCTGGCGTTTCCGCGCGGCAAGCGGGAAGACGCGGTGCTCCATCTCCGGGTCTCCGGTGCGTTGGCGCTCGAAGTCCAGCATGCGGCGCCGCAGATACTGGAACGGATCAACCAGTTCTTCGGCTACCGCGCGGTTGCTCGGCTGAAGCTGGTCAACGCGCCGCCCAAGGTGACGACCAAACGGCTGGTGGTACCGCCGCCCAGCGCCGCCGACCAACGCGCGGTCGCCGCTGCGGTGGGCGCCGTGGAAACGCCGGAATTGCGTGATGCCTTGACCCGGTTCGGGCTGGCGCTGAAGGCGCGGGCCGGCCGGGTCGGGTGAAGCCGCTCCGGGATTCGTGCCAAAGGGCTTGTGCCGACGGCATTGATGCTTCATAGTCGTCAACATCTGGTAGGTGGGAGGGGGAATTGCGCCTCTATGTATTAGGACTCGTGTCCGCGTTGATTGTGGCCGGCGGGACCGCGCCGGGGTTCGCCGACGAACCGGCGGCGACCGGTGCGGCGCCGGCGGTGGTCGCGGCTCCCACGCCGCCGCCCCCGGCTGAGGCCGCCCCGGCTCCCTTCGATTTGGCTCAGGCGCTGGCCGAGCG
Source organism: Azospirillum sp. (assembly GCA_016124535.1). Taxonomy (GTDB): domain Bacteria; phylum Pseudomonadota; class Alphaproteobacteria; order Azospirillales; family Azospirillaceae; genus RI-112. The sequence continues at coordinate 30,123 of WGNK01000025.1, read as the reverse complement.
GTCGCTCGGCGATCCCAAGGCGCCGGTGGTGATGGTCGAATTCTCCTCGCTGACCTGCCCGCACTGTGCCGCCTTCCATGCCGAGACGCTGCCTGAGCTGAAGACCCGCTATATCGACACCGGCAAGTTGCGCCTGATCCAGTGGGACTTTCCGCTCGATCGCGCCGCGCTGTTTGCCGCATTGCTGGCGCGCTGCGCGCCGCCGGAGCGTTATTTCGGCTTCATCGACGTGCTGTTCAAAACCCAGAGCCGGTGGGCGCGCTCGTCGGACCCGATGAAGTCGCTGGCCCAGATCGGCCAACTCGGTGGCGTGCCGAAGGCGACGTTTGATGCCTGCGTCGAAGACAAGGCGTTGATCGAGGGGGTGGTCAAGCTGCGGATGGAAGCGGAGCAGAAATACGCGATCAAGTCGACCCCGACCTTCGTCTTCAATGGTGGCGACCAACGGTTGGATGGCGCCTTGCCGGTCGCCAAATTTGTCGAGACGATCGAGGCCTTGCTGCCGAAATGACCGCAGGCGGCGCGCCGCGCCGCTATGCCGGGGCTCAGGGCAAGCAGCCCGCTGTGGCTGCTTGTCCTGCTTCCGGCCAGGGCTAATTGACTTGAAATGAACTGATTTCGTCGCAACGCCGTCACGGCCATCGCCAGCGGGGGCATCCGCCTTGGATTTCGTCAAGCTTCGCCTGGCCGGGTTCAAATCCTTCGTCGATGCCACCGAACTCGTGATCGAGCCGGGCATGACCGGCATCGTCGGCCCCAATGGCTGCGGCAAATCCAACCTGGTCGAGGCGCTGCGCTGGGTGATGGGCGAAAGCTCGGCCCGGCGGATGCGCGGCGACGAGATGGACGACGTGATTTTCGGCGGTACTGCCCGCCGGCCCGCCCGCAACCTCGCCGAAGTCTCACTCTGCCTCGACAATACCAGCCGCACCGCGCCGGCCGGGTTCAATGATGCCACCGACCTGGAGGTGGTGCGGCGGATCGAGCGCGGCGCCGGGTCCGACTACCGGATCAACGGCAAGCCGGTGCGGGCTCGCGACGTCCAGCTGTTGTTCGCGGACAACGCCAGCGGTGCCGGTTCGCCGGGGCTGGTCAGCCAGGGCAAGGTCGGCGCCCTGATCAGCGCCAAACCCCAGGATCGTCGCCAATTGCTCGAGGAGGCCGCCGGGATCACCGGCCTGCATGGCCGCCGCCATGAGGCCGAACTGCGCCTGCGCGCGGCCGAGACCAACCTGACCCGACTCGATGACGTGATCGGGGCGATGGACACGCAGTTCCAGGGCCTGAAGAAGCAGGCGCGGCAGGCTACCCGCTACCGCAACCTGTCGGATCTTATCCGGCGCGCCGAGGCGGTGGTCTGGCACCTCCGCTGGTCGAGCGCAGAACGGGACCTGATCGATGCGCGCCAGGGGTTCGGCACCGCCGAGGTGCAGGTTCGCACGCTGATGCTGGCGGTCACCCAGCTGACCTCGCGCCGCCTGGCTGAGGCCGAGGGCCTGCCGTCGCTCCGCCAGGCCGAAGCCGCCGCCGCCGCGGCGTTGCAGCGGCTGGTGCTGGCGCGCGAGGCGCTCGATGCCGAAGAGCGCCGGGTGGTCGAGGCGCGCGAGAGCAACCGCCGCCGCCTGGCCCAGGTCGAAGGCGATCTCGGTCGCGAGCAGGGGCTGGCGGCCGACGCCGGCGGCGCCTTGGCCCGGCTCTCGGCCGAGGCGACGCGGCTGACAAACGATCGCGAGGACGAGGCGGCGCTGCACGAAGCGGCCAGCGACGCGGTCGCGGAGACCCGCGAGACGGTGGATGATCTGGATCGGGCGCTGACCCGGCTGACCGAGCAGGCGGCTGCCGACGAGGCGCAGCGCGGCGCGCTGACCCGGCGGGTCCAGGAAACCGATCAGCGGCTGGCCGGCCTGAACCGGCGGCTCGACGAGCAGAGGCGCCAAAGTGCGGCGCTGGAGGCGGAAATTGCCGCACGCCCGGACCTGATCGAGGCCGAGGCCGCGGTGGAAGCCGCGGAGGAGCGGCTTGACAGCCTGCGCGATCAGGCCGACCAGGCGGAACGAGCCAAGTCCGCCGCGGAAACCGCGCGCAACCAGGCGCGCGAATCGCAGCTCCAGGCGGAATCGGCGCGCGCCCGGCTCAAGGCCGAACAGAACGCCCTGGTCGACCTGCTGAAGGCCGGCGCCGGCGACCTGTTCCCGCCACTGATCGATGCCGTCACCGTCGCCGCCGGCTATGAAGGGGCGTTCGCGGCGGCGCTGGGCGACGATCTCACCGCACCGCTCGACGAGGCGGCGGCGGTGCATTGGCGGACCCTGACCGGCTACGACCCGGCAATTCCCTTGCCGCCGGGCGCCGAGCCGCTGGCGGCGAAGGTCGATGGACCGCCGGCTCTGGCCCGGCGCCTGGCCCATCTCGGCGTGGTCGCCGACCTTGAGACCGGCAACCGTCTGGCCAGAAGCCTGGCCCCCGGTCAGACCCTGGTCACCCGTGCCGGTGCCGCCTGGCGCTGGGATGGATTCACCGTCAAGGCCGACGCGCCGACCGCCGCGGCTGTACGCCTGCGCCAACGCAACCGGCTGGCTGAATTGGGTGTGGAACTGGGCGGTGCCGAGGAGGCGCTGGCCGACGCCCGCGACCGGCTGACCGCCGCCACGCTGGCGACCAACGATGCCACCGCGCGGGAACGCCAGGCCCGCGACGCGGTGCGCGAGGCGTTTTCCCGGATCGGCCAGGAACGCGACCGCCACGCCCGGCTGGCCCGCGAAGCCGCCGCCGCCGCATCCAAGCTGGCGGCGCTGATCGAAAGCCAGGACCGCGCCGAGGCCGACCAGCGCGAGGCCGCCGCCGCCCTCGGCGAAGCCAAGGCGGCACTTGCCGCCTTGCCGGCGGCCGGTCCGGTGCGCGAGCAACTCGCCGAACGGCGGGCGGAGTTGGCGGAGCGCCGCACCCAGCTGGCCGAACGCCAGAGTCAACTCGACCGTCTGACCCGCGAGGCCGCCGGCCGGCGCCAGCGGCTGGCCGCGATCGATACCGAACAGCGCTCGTGGCGCTCGCGTCTGGACGGCGCCGATGGCCGTCTGGGCGAACTGACCGAGCGTGCCGCCACCGCCCGCGCCGAGCTGGAGCGTTTGGCCGACCGGCCGGCCGAGATCGACCGCGATCGTCAGGGCTTGCTGAGCGCGATCTCCGAGGCCGAGCGTGCGCGCAAGCGGACGGCCGATGCGCTGGCCGCCGCCGAAGCTCAGCTCGGCGGCACCGAGAAGCAGCTGAAACAGGCCGAATCCGGTCTGGCCGATGCCCGCGAAGCCCGCGCCCGTGCCGAAGCGGCGGTTGCCGCGGCGATCCAGGCCGAGGCGGTGCTGCGCGAACGCATCGCCGAACGGCTGGACTGCGAACCCGCCGCGGTGTTGGCGCTGTCGGGGCTGCAGCCGGGCGACGAACTGCCCGAGGCGAGCGCGGTCGAGTCGCGGCTGGAGCGCCTGACCCGCGAGCGCGACAATATGGGCCCGGTCAATCTGCGCGCAGAGCTTGAAGCCGGCGAACTGGAGCAGCAGATCACGGTGCTGCAGACCGAGCGTGCCGATCTGATCGGGGCGATCGGCCGGTTGCGCCAGGGCATCGCCAGCCTCAACCGCGAGGCCAGGGAGCGCCTGCTGGGGTCGTTCGAGACGGTCAACCAGCATTTCCAGACGCTGTTCACCCGGCTGTTCGGCGGTGGCCGCGCCCATCTGGAGCTGACCCAGGCGGAAGACCCGCTCAATGCCGGCCTGGAAATCTATGCCAGTCCGCCGGGCAAGCGGCTCCAGGCGTTGTCGCTGCTGTCGGGCGGTGAGCAGGCGCTGACCGCATTGTCGCTGCTGTTTGCGGTGTTCCTGACCAATCCCTCGCCGATCTGCGTGCTCGACGAAGTCGATGCGCCGCTCGACGAGGCCAATGTCGAGCGCTTCTGCGCCATGGTCCAGGACATGGCCCAGGCCGGCGCCAGCCGCTTTCTGGTCATTACCCACCACCGCCTGACCATGGCGCGCGCCGACCGTCTGTTCGGGGTCACGATGGGCGAACAGGGCATCTCGCAGCTGGTCTCGGTCGATCTCCACGGCGCCGAAGCGATCCGCGCCTTCGGCTGATTTCCGGTTAGCCGGTTTTCGATGCGGTCGGTGCCAGGCTGGGGCGACTGGTATTGCCGGGGATTGGCGCAAACAGGCACCGCCAGAATGCCGCCGGGTGTGGCCGTGCGGCGTCGGTGCTCCGTGCCCTCGATCGGGCTGGCATGAAGCTTGCGCCTCTAAGTACTCTTGCGCACCGTGGCGGGCGAAAACCGGGCGGAGCAGTCAGGGGGAATACCGTGCGGCAGGAAATTGCACAAATTGCGGGCCATCTGGTGCACGGTGGATTGGCAAACCGACCTGCCAGCCACGCGCATAGCGGGTCCGCGCCGATCGGCCGCATCGGGGTCCTTGCCGAATCGGGCTATTCGCAGCCAATCAGCCGGTGTTTTGTCCGATATTCCGGCTGCGGCCGGTTTTCTCCTCCCCGCCCCTGTGCCTAATTCGCCGGCATAGCCTGTCGTTCCCCGCCCGTCCCGGCAACTCGATCAGAAGGTAATGAGATGATCTTCGAACACTTGCCGGCAAAACCGGCATCGCTCCCGGAGGCTGCCCCTTGACCATTGATTCGGTTGCCATCGCCCTGGTCGGCAGCGGCGGTGCCGGCGTTATGACCGCCGGCGAAATGCTGCTTGAGGCGGCTGGCCGGGCTGGCTGGTTCGGCCAGATGACCCGCTCTTCAGGACCGCAGATTCGAGGCGGCGAGGCTGCCGCCTTCGTGCGGTTGTCGACCAGGCCGGTCGAAGCGGCCTGTGATCGCTTCGACCTGCTGGTTGCTCTCGATTGGGGCAATGTCGTGCGGTTTGTCGACGAATTGCCGCTGTCGCCGACCAGCACCATCATCACCGACCCCGACCAGGACGAGGTGCCGGCCCAGATCGCGGCCAGCGGCGCCCGCACCATCGCCCTGCCGATCAAGGCGATGGCCGAGGAGTTCGCCGGCGGGCGGGTCAACATGGTCGCGCTGGGGGCGGTTGCCACCACCACCGGCCTGCCCCGCGACTTCTTGAAGGCGGTGATCGCGGGCGCGATCGGCCACAAGGGTGAAGGGGCGATGGCCGCCGCCGCCGCTTGCATCGAATCGGGAGCGACGGCAGCCGCGACCTGGGAACTCGGGCTCACCCTGCCGGCGGCCAAGCGCGGCGACGTTCCGCGCTGGAACATTTCCGGCAATGAAGCCGCAGGTTTGGGCGCGCTGCGCGGCGGCGTTCGGTTCTGTGCCGCCTACCCGATCACCCCGGCGACCGAAGTGCTGGAGTGGCTGGCGCCCAATCTGGCCAAGACCGGCGGTGTGCTGGTTCAGGCCGAGGACGAACTGGCCTCGATCAACATGTGTCTGGGCGGGTCGTTCGGCGGCGTGCCGTCGGTGACCGCGACCTCTGGTCCGGGATTGTCGCTGATGACCGAAGCGATCGGCCTTGGGGTTTCGTCGGAGACCCCGGTGGTGATCATCGACGTGATGCGCGGCGGCCCCTCGACCGGCATTCCGACCAAGTCGGAGCAGAGCGACCTCAACATCGCGCTCTACGGTCTGCATGGCGACGCCCCCCATCTGGTGGTGGCGCCGACTTCGATCGCCGACTGTCTGTTCGCCACCCAATGGGCGGTGCATCTGGCCGAGGCGATGCAGTGCCCGGCCATCGTGCTGTCCGACCAGAACCTCGGTCAGACCCGTGGGCTGGTCGACCGGCCGGAGGATCCTGGCTTGCGCGCCGCCCGCTCGACCTTCGTTCCGGCAGCCGCGGGCACCGAGGCTGCGCCGTACAAGCGTTACGCGGTAACCGCGAGCGGGGTGTCGCCGATGGCGATCCCCGGCCAGGCGGGCGGCGAATACGTTGCCGACGGACTGGAACATGTCGAGAGCGGTGTGCCCTCGGCCCAGGCCGGCCCGCACCGGATCCAGCTGGATAAGCGTGCGGCCAAGCTGACCCAATTCGACTACGGCGACGCCTGGGCCGATGTCGAGGGCGATGGTCCGGTGGCGGTGATCACCTGGGGCTCCAGCACCGGCCCGGCGCGCGAGGCGGTCGCCCGCCTGGCGGCGCGCGGCAACAAGGTCCGGCTGATCGCTATTCGTCTGCTGTCGCCGGTGCGGCCGGCGGCGCTCGCCGTGGCGCTTGACGGGGTGGTTCGGGTGCTGGTGGTTGAACAGAGCCATCAATCGCAATTCCACAAGTATCTGCGCGCTCATTACGACCTGCCCGGAACCGTTCATGTATTCAGCCGACCGGGACCGCTACCGATTCGACCCAGCGAAGTGTTAGGTCGGCTCGAACGGCTCTTGTAATTTCGCGCGAGGAACTTTGATTATGGACACGCTGCCCTCCGCTACCGCCGCTCCCGGCGATTACAGATCCGGTGTCACGCCAATCTGGTGCCCCGGCTGCGGCGACTTCTTTGTTCTATCGGCCCTGACCAAGGCTCTGGCGTCCCTGGCGATTCCTCGCCAGGACGTAGGCCTGGTCTCGGGCATCGGCTGCTCGTCGCGCATGCCGGCCTATACCAGTGTCTATGGGTTCCACAGCATCCACGGTCGGGCGCTGGCCATCGCCACCGGGCTCAAGATCGCCCGGCCGGATCTGACCGTGCTGGTCGCCGGCGGTGACGGCGACGGCTTGTCGATCGGCGGCAATCATTTCCTCCACGCCTGCCGGCGCAATGTCGATCTGACCTACATCATCATGGACAATCAGGTCTATGGCATGACCAAGGGGCAGGCCTCGCCGACCACCGAAGAGGATTGGACCAAGAGCAAGCTGACCCCGCTGGGGCCGCAGGTGTCGCCGATCCAGCCGGTCAATCTGGCGCTGGCCTGCGGTGCCACCTTCGTCGCGCGCGGCTTCTCCGGCGACCCCAACGGCGTCGCCCGCCTGATTGCCGAGGGCATCCAGCATCCTGGTTTTGCCGTGATCCATGTGCTGAGCCCGTGCGTGACCTATCGCGCCGAGCAGAAGGCGTGGAAGCAGGTGGTTCACAAATATACCGGCGAGACCCAGACCAATGCCCGCGAGGCCAGCCGCGTCATGCTCGACGACGACGGCTTCACCACCGGCATCTTCCTGGCCGATCGCCGCCGCGCCTATCAGCCGCTCGCCGCCGCGACGACTGCCCTGTCCGAGATCGAGAAGGAATTCGCGATATGACCGGCTCCGCCGCCGACGCCTCGCCCATTGCGCTGTTCCTCGCCCACGCCCTGGCCCTGGAGAACGACAGCGCCGCCCGTTACGCCGAACTCGCCGAAAACCTGGCATTGCACAACAACCCCGAGATATCGGCTCTGTTCCGCAAGCTCGGCGAATATTCCCGGTTGCACGCCAACGAGGTCGGCGAATTGGCCAAGGACGTCGAAGGCGTGCCCAAGCTGGCCCCCTGGGACTTCTCCTGGTATTCGCCGGAGCCGCCGGAGACCGCCGGCTTCGATGGTGCCGACTATCTGATGACGCCGCGTGACGTGTTGACCCTGGCGCTGGCCGGAGAGAAGCGGGGCTACGACTATTACGCCGCCGAATCAGTCCGGGCCACCGACGGCGAGGTCGTCCGCCTTGCCGCCGCCTTCGCCGCCGAGGAAGCCGAGCACGTCCGCCTGATCGAACGCTGGCTGGAACGCTTCCCCGAAAGCAAGAACCACCACATCGACGACCTCGATCCCCCCAACGTGGTCGATTGACCATCGCTGCGGCCCAACTGGTTGTGTCGGGGACCAACCCCGGCATGGCCGGTCCGGGCCGCGGGGGGGGCGACCGCTCCGGACCACCTCACCGCTGTGTTCGCGTCATTCTTCAGCGAAGACCCTTTCGCCCTTGGCGCTTTTGCGATCATCTTTTAGAATGATGGCTCGGCAGCGTCGGAGGCGGGCTCGTGAAGAAACCCGATACCAAAGTCGGACTGGTTTGCCTGGCAATCCTCCTTGGCGGAGCGGTCGTAGGGTCGTCGTGCCAGGCCCAAACGGCGCCGCCGCCGGTCGCGCCGGTGGCAGGCCCGGGCGTCGCCGCCCCCGAGCAGCGCAAGCTGACCGACCAGGAACTGGACCAGCTCTGCGCGCCGGTGGCGCTCTATCCCGATGCCTTGCTGGCCCAGGTGCTGGTCGCCTCGACCTATCCGCTCGAGGTCGTGCAGGCCGCACGCTGGCTGGCGGACAATAAGAGCGTCAAGCCCGCCGACCTGCAGCCGGCGCTGGCTGAAAAGACCTGGGACCCCAGCGTCAAGGCGCTGACCGGCTTTCCCTCGGTCCTCGCCATCATGAACGACAAGCTGGAGTGGACGACGCTGCTCGGCGACACCGTGCTGGCGCGCCAGGCCGACGTCATGGCCTCGATCCAGCGGTTGCGCGCCCAGGCCCAGGCGGCTGGCCATCTGACCTCGACCAAAGAGCAGACGGTGGTGGTCAAGGAAGAGACGATCATCATCAAGCCGGCCGACCCCCAAGTGGTCTATGTGCCGCAATATAATACCCAGACGGTCTATGTCCCGGCCACGACCACCACGGTCGTCGCGGCGCCGCCGCCGGCCACCTATTCCACCCTGCCGCCGACCCCGACCTATAGCACCAGCGACTCGAGCGATGCCGCCGCCGCTGGCGTGCTCGGTTTCGGAGTCGGCATGCTGACCGGCTACCTGATCGCCGAAGACGACGGCTTCGATTGGGACGAGGGCGATATCTATGCCTATCGCGGGCCACCGCCCGCCTACGGCGCGGCCTATGGCTATCCCGGCTATGGCGGCGCCTATGGTTATCCGCCGCGCACCGGGGCCAATGTGTCGGGCAATACGGTGTCGGGCAACAGCGTGACCGTCAACCAGACCAATACCGTCAATCAGGCCAATGTCGATCGCCAGGCCTGGCAACACGATCCCGCCCATCGCCAGGGCGTCGCCTATTCCGATCCCGCGGTCAGCCAGCGCTACCAGCAAGGCGGCTCCCGGCCGGCCGACGGCGGGCCTGAGGCACGGGGATATTCCGGAACCGCCGGCGCCCGGCCGAGCGCTTCGTCGCTGCAGAACAGTCTTGCCGGCGGGGCCAATGCCTCGGCCCTGGGGGGCAGCGCGCGGGGCCGACAGGCCACCGGTGATGCCGCACGCGGCCGTGACAGCCAGCAGCGCAGCAACCGCAGCAACTCGGGCAATAGCGCTCGGCGGAGCGGCGACGGCGCGGGCGCGGCGAAGCCGGCCGACGGCGGCTCCCGGCGCCAGGCCGGACAATCGCAGACCGGACGGGGCCAGGCCGGGCAGGCTCAGACCGAACGCAGTCAGGCCGGACAGGGGCAATCCGGTCAGGGCCAGGCGGGTCAGGGCCAGGCGGGTCAGGGCCAGGCGGGTCAGGGTCAGGGTCAGGCCGGTCAGCGGTCGCAGCGTTCCGGTTCGACCGGCAGCGGACGCTTCCAGGGATTGCGCGGCGGCGAGGGCAAGACGCCCTCGGCCTTCGAGGGAGTCGGGGCAGGCAGTGCCGACCAGGCCGCCGGCGGCCGGGGGCGGGCCAGCCGAAGCGGCGGCCAGTCCGGCGGCAGAGCCCGGCGCGAATGATGATTTGCCACCGCCGCCGCGGCGACGCCGGGGTGGTGCGATCGGGATTGATTGAGGGAGCGTGACATGGCGTCGCTTCGGTTCTTAGTCCTATGGGTTGGCGCGCTCCGCGGCGGAGCGGCCGTCCTTGTCGCCTGCATGGCGCTGGTCGGCGCGCCGGGCGAATCGGCCGCCGCCGACCCGGTGCCGCCCAAGTCGTTTGCCTCGGCGGGGGGCGCCGGAGCGGCCTTGATTGCGGCCCTGGCAAAGGACGACGGGGCGGCGCTGCTGGAAATTCTCGGATCGGGTGCCGCCGATATCCTCTCGTCGGGCGATCCGGTCGCCGATGCCGCCGCCCGCAAGCAGCTGCTCCAGGCGGTCGGCGAGAAGGCGCAGGTCGAGGAAGCCGGCGCCGACCGGGCGATTCTCCATGTCGGCGCCAACGACTGGCCGTTACCGATCCCGATCGTCAAGCGCGGTGACGCCTGGGTCTTTGACGTCGAGCAGGGCAAGGACGAGATTCTGGCGCGCCGGATCGGCCGCAACGAGCTGAATGCGATCGCGGTGTGTCACGGCTATGTCGCCGCCCAGCGCGCCTATGCCACGGTGGATCGCGAAGGCGATGGCGTGGTCAAATATGCCCGCCAGATCCTCAGCGACGACGGCCGCCGCAACGGGCTCTACTGGCCGGTGGCGGAAGGCGAGGCGCCGAGCCCGTTCGGACCCCTGGTCGCCGAGGCCGCGGACGAGGGTTATGGCAAAGCCTCGGCCGGGGCCCAGCCGGCACCCTATCGCGGCTACATCTTCCGGATCCTGGAGCGCCAGGGCGCCCATGCGCCGGGGGGGGCCTACGACTACGTGATCAACGGCAATATGGTCGCCGGGTTCGCTTTGGTCGCCTATCCCGCCGATTACGGCAATTCCGGCATTATGACCTTCGTGGTCAACCAACTGGGGCGAGTGCTGGAAAAGGACCTGGGCGCCGAGACCGCCAGCCTGGCGCATCAGATGTCTGCCTACGATCCCGACGACAGCTGGCTGGCCGCGGAGTGATCGGGCGGTATCGCCGGGCTTGGCGGGAGTGGCGGTCATTGGCGGGTCGGAAGCTTCCCTATATGATCGTCCGATGAATGGGGGCCGGTTCGGCGTCGTTCGTCGGTGAGGAGAGCGTAATGGGATTTCAGAACAAGATCGTGACCGTGTTCGGCGGGTCCGGACTGATCGGTCGTCACCTGATGGGGCGGCTGGCCCGTACCGGCGCTCTGATCCGCGTCGCGTCGCGTCATCCCAGCCGCGCCGGGTTCTTGAAGACCGCCGGTTCGGTCGGCCAGATCGTCCCGGTGGTGGTCGATCTCACCGATGACGGCTCGGTCGCGCGCGCAGTCGATGGTGCCAGCCAGGTAATCAATCTGGTCGGGATTCTCTATGAAAGCGGTCGTTCGACCTTCCAGACGGTCCAGGCCGAGGCGCCGGGACGGATCGCGCGGGCGGCCAAGGCGGTGGGCGCGGAGCGCCTGGTCCATATCTCGGCGATTGGGGCGGATCCCGGCTCGTCGGCGGTCTATGCCCGGACCAAGGCGGCCGGTGAGCTGGCGGTGCGCACCGAGTTTCCCAATGCGACGATCCTGCGCCCCAGTATCGTGTTCGGGCCGGACGACAATTTCTTCAACCAGTTCGCCTGGATGGCGAAGATGGCACCTGCCCTGCCGCTGATCGGCGGTGGCCACACCCGCTTCCAGCCGGTCTATGTCGGTGACGTGGCCGACGCGATCATGGCGGCCCTGCGCGAGCCGGCTGCCGCAAGTCGCACCTACGAGCTCGGCGGGCCGCGGGTCTACACATTTAAGGAGTTGATGGAGCTGTTGCTGGCCGAGATCGGGCGCAAGCGGCTGCTGGTCCCGGTACCGTGGTCGGTGGCGATGCTGAAGGCGATGGTGCTGGAGAAGCTGCCCCACCCGCTGTTGACCCGCGATCAGGTGGAACTGCTGAAGACTGATAATGTGGTCGGCCGCGATGCGCTGGGGCTCAAGGACCTCGGGGTCAGCCCGACCACCGCGGAGTTGATTCTGCCGACCTATCTCAGCCGCTTCCGGCCCGGCGGCGGTTACAGCACCAGCCAGTTCGCTTGACAAGTATCCGTCTCTCTGCCTGCGCCGCGACATCGGAGCCCAAGCGCGGCGGGCTTCTGCCGCGGCTTGGGCGGTCGAGGCGGAGATGAGTGTATTTGCCGATGCTGCGGTGCTGGTGGTGGACGACAGCGGCGCCTACCGCCAGATTCTCGCCCACCGCCTCAAGGTCCTCGGTTGCCGCGACATTGTGATGGCGTCCGATGGCCACGAGGCGATGGCCCAGATCGCCGAACGATCGTTCGATCTGGTGCTGCTCGACATCGAGATGCCCAAACTCAATGGTTACGAGGTGCTGGAGCAACTGCGCAGTTCGGCGCTGCTCCACCGCTTGCCGGTGATCATGATCTCGGCGACCACCGAGAATGACGGCGTCATCCGCTGTCTGGAGCTGGGGGCAGAGGATTTTCTGCCCAAGAGCTTCGATCCGACCCTGCTGCGCGCCCGCGCCGGCGCGGTGCTGGAAAAAAAGCGGCTGCGCGACCAGATCGATCTGCATTTAGAGCGGGTCGATAACGAGCTCGAGGCAACCCGTCAGCTCCAGCTTTCCATGGTGCCCCGAACCTTTCCCAAGCCCGGCATCGGCCAACGGCTCGAACTTGCCGCGGTGCTGGCGCCAGCACTCGAGGTCGGCGGCGACCTCTACGATTTCTTCGAACTGGGACCCGACATCCTCGGTTTCGCGATCGGGGATGTTTCGGGCAAGGGCACCCCGGCGGCCCTGTTCATGGCGCGCGCGCGCAGCGTCTCGCGCAGCACGGCGAGGGTGCTGTTCCGCCGCGACGGCTTGATGCCGGATCCGGGCACGATCATGACGGTGCTCGACGAGGAATTATCCGAACACAATCCCGGCATGATGTTCGTCAGCTTCCTCGCCGGTTTCCTCGACCTCACCAGTGGGCTGATCCAGTTCTGCAATGCCGGCCACAATCCGCCGTTCCTGCTGCGCCGCGGTGAACCGGTGGTGCCGATCGGCCGCGACGATGGCAATCCGGTGCTGGGGATTGGCGCCTGGCAACCCCAGGCTTGCGAGGAATTCCGCTTGGCGGCTGGCGACGGCATGTTCCTGTTCACCGACGGCATCACCGAAGCCTTCGATCCGGCGGGCGAGCCCTATACCGAAATCCGCTTGCAGGCGGACCTGGACGACCTGGCATCGGTGCCCTTGGTCGAACTGCCCGGCCGCATCCTGTCGCGGGTTCGTCGCTTCAGCGATACCGCGCCCCAGGCCGATGACATCACCGCTTTGGCGTTTCGCTGGCAGCCGACGCCAGAACCGGCGGCCCCCTGATCCCCCTGCGACCATCCTCCAGTGCCGCCGGGCGGGGACCGCTCAGCGGCGGCAGGGCCGCAGCGGTGCCGACCGCCGAGGCTGGACGACCGGGCAGTTCCGCCGATCCGCTTCCGGCCGCTCTGGCCTCGCTGCGCGCGCGTCGCCGCTGGGCGGCATAGAGCATCAGATTGCCCAGCGTCAATAACACCGCCACCGCCGCCAGGTACTCGATCAGCACGAAGACCAGGGCCTTTTGGCCGGCCAGCGCAAAGCACAGGGTCGCGGCCACCGCAACCGCACCGATCCCCAGCACCAGGGTCATCAGCAGCTTGAGGAAATCGTAAAAGCGACGGATCAACCAGGGTCCGAAAATCAGGAGCGCCAGCATCACCAGCAGACTGCCAAGCAGAACCGGTGCGAAATAATTGGCGATCATCCAGGTCGCCAGGTCCGGCATGACCAGAGGCAGGAAATCGTCGAGCGTCTTGCCGCGGTCCTCGAGCCGACTGCTCAGCACCATCAACTGGCCGAGCGCTTCCTTTAGTTTGTTGTTACGGATCGCGGTTTCGGCATCGTCGAGAAAACGGCGGTCGTCGGCGGTGAACCATTGCGGCTCGACATCGGCACCGACGCCGGCCAGATTGGTCAGTCCGCGCGCCAGCAGCCGCGTGCTCGGCCCGGCGCTGCGCAAGGGCGACCACGCGTCCAGGGACGCCACGTCCAAGGTGGCGGGCGGGCCACCCTTGACCGCGACCAAACCGGCCAACGGCAGCCCCGCCGCGACCAGGACGACGATCAGGCGTAGGCCGAACAGTCTCAAACGGCTCATGATGCCTCTCCGGGAGGCGAGGGCGACGAGCCGCCGAGTTTAGGCGTCTTTGGCTCAAAGATAAAGCAACACAAGCATGCCGAGCCCGAGAACGATTCGGTACCACGCGAAAGGGGCGAAGCCATAGCGCCCGACAAAATCGATAAAGCCACGGACCACAACTATAGCGGAGAGAAATGCGACAACGAAGCCAACCGCAATAAGAAGGGTGCCGATGCCGGTCATCGTGCTCCAATTTTTATACATGTCGTATACGGTGGCGCCCAACATGGTTGGAATCGCCAGGAAGAAGGAGAATTCTGCCGCGGCCCGCCGATCCACCCCCATCAGCAGCGCGCCGATGATGGTGGCCCCCGACCGTGAGACCCCGGGCACCAGGGCCAGGCACTGGCAGACCCCGATCTTGAGCGCCAGGATCGCCGAGAAATCTTCGATCTCGTGGTGACGGGGTTCGGGTACCAGCCGTTCAACCGCCAGGATGGCGATGCCGCCGACCACCAGGGCCAGGCAGACCACGGTGGGATTGAACAAAACCGACTTGATGATGCCGTGGAGCAGCACCCCGGCAAATGCGGCGGGCAGGAAGGCCAGGATCACCGACAGCGCGAACCGGCGGGCGCCGGGGTCGCGGCCGAGCCCCAACGTCACCCGGAGCAGGCGATCGAAATAGACGACGCAGACCGCGAGAATGGCGCCGAGTTGGATTACCACCTCGAACACCTTGCCCGGCGGTCCGACGAAACCGAGCAATTCGTCGAATAGAATCAGATGACCGGTTGAAGACACCGGCAGAAACTCGGTGATCCCCTCGACCAGGCCGAGAACGGCGGCTTCCAGAAACAATTCGATCGACATGGCTGGCTTTCGGATGGAACCGGCGGGATCCGCCGGCAGATTTCTATAACAGCGCCGGCGGAGCTTGGCGACGGCCGAGAAAAAGGCGACGGGCGCTAATTTGGTTGCGTAATATGTACTATATTTCGGCTTGCGGCGCTGCACCATCCACAGCAAAATGACAATTGCTGGTGCGGCCTTCGGCAATTCGTCAACATCATTGACCTAAGAGCTTGCCCGCGATAAACTGCTCTCATTCACAACGCTCGTTTACGCCCAGGCACCGTCATTCAGAAGCCGAGATTGTGTCGCCGTCGGGCCTGTGCCATGCGGCCGACCCGAGTGCGGAGCGAACCCAGGGGAATTGGTCATGGCGCAGAAAATGTTGGGCTTCGTGCATACGGCACAACAGATGCCCGACAAACGGGACGTAGGCGAACGCAAGCAGGATTTCCGGGAAATCTATGCGCGGTTCGACGTCCAGGGGGCCGAAAGTCAAGCCGGCCGGTGTTCCCAGTGCGGCATTCCGTTCTGTCAGGTCCACTGCCCAGTCTACAACAATATCCCGGACTGGCTCAAGTTGACTGCTGAAGGCCGGCTTGAGGAAGCCTATGAGGTTTCGTCGGCAACCAATAATATGCCGGAGATCTGCGGCCGTATCTGCCCCCAGGACCGGCTGTGCGAGGGCAACTGCGTCATCGAACAGTCGACCCACGGCACGGTTACCATCGGTTCGATCGAGAAATACATCACCGATACCGCCTGGGAAAAAGGCTGGGTCAAACCAGTCCGTCCGGCGCGCGAGCGCCGGCAGTCGGTCGGCATCATTGGCGGCGGTCCGGCCGGCATGGCCGCGGCGGAGCAACTCCGCCGCAAGGGCTACCAGGTCCATATCTATGACC
This sequence comes from Azospirillum sp., assembly GCA_016124535.1. Taxonomy (GTDB): domain Bacteria; phylum Pseudomonadota; class Alphaproteobacteria; order Azospirillales; family Azospirillaceae; genus RI-112. The sequence goes on along the minus strand of WGNK01000025.1, from coordinate 14,557 downwards.
GCTACGACCGGGTCGGCGGGCTGCTGATTTACGGCATCCCCAGCTTCAAGCTGGAGAAGGAGACGGTGCAGCGCAGGGTCGATCTGCTGGAGGCATCCGGTGTGCGCATCCTGCGCAACTTCGAGGTCGGCCGCGACGCCAGCCTCGACGAATTGCGCATTCGGCATGACGCAATCCTGATCGCAACCGGGGTCTATCGCGCCCGCGACATTCAAGCGCCCGGCAGTGGCCTCGATAACATCGTACCGGCGATGGAATATCTCACCACCAGCAATCGCACCGGCCTCGGCGACTCGGTGCCGCGCTTCGAGGACGGCACGCTCAATGCCAAGGGTAAGCAGATTGTGGTGATCGGCGGTGGCGACACCGCGATGGACTGCGTGCGCACCGCGGTCCGCCAGGGCGCGAAATCGGTCAAATGCCTCTACCGGCGCAACCGGGCCAATATGCCGGGCTCCCAGCGCGAGGTCCATAATGCCGAGGAGGAGGGCGTCGAGTTCGTCTGGCAGGCGGCCCCCGAGGCCTTCATCGGCGATCACACGGTCCGCGCGGTCCGCGCGGTGAAGATTCATCTGGGCATGGCCGACGCCACCGGCCGTCAGGCGCCCCAGGTGATTGAAGGCTCGTCGTTCCTGGTCGAGGCCGATCTGGTGATCAAGGCATTGGGCTTCGATCCCGAGGACCTGCCCGGCCTGTTCGGAGCGCCCGACCTCAAGGTCACCCGCTGGGGCACCATCACGGTCAGCCAGACCACCAAGATGTCCAATCTCGACGGCGTATTCGCCGCCGGTGACATTGTGCGCGGTGCCAGCCTGGTGGTGTGGGCGATCCGCGACGGCCGCGACGCGGCGGACGGCATCCACGGCTACCTGCAGCAAAAGGCCGCAACCGATGGTTTTGCCGAGGCGGCGGAGTGACCGAGGCCGGCACCGGCTGATCAGCGGGCCGAATTCGCGCTCTGGGCGGTCGATCGGGCCTTGGCGGTGCCGGCCGCGACCGGATGCGCGGGAGGCCAAAGGCTTTGAGCTTTGGCCGGGGTGAGGGGGCTTTCGCCCCCTCGGGTGTACAAGACAATTCGAGCCTGAAAGGCGCCGACCATGACCGAGATCACGACCCAGGGCGAACGCTTCGTTGCCGAGTATCGCGCCAATGCCGAACAGTTGACCGCGGCGCATGCCTATGATCCGGCCGAGGAGCATGATGCCTGCGGCGTCGGGTTGATCGTGGCAATCGACGGCAAGCCGCGGCGCGACGTGGTCCGGCTTGGCATCGAGGCCCTGAAATCGGTCTGGCACCGTGGTGCCGTCGATGCCGACGGCAAGACCGGTGATGGTGCGGGGATCCATATCCAGGTGCCGCAGCGATTCTTCCGGGAATACGTCAAGGAGATCGGCCACATCCCGCCCGAGCGCACGCTGGCGGTCGGCCAGGTCTTCCTGCCCCGGCTCAGCCTGGAGGCGCAGGAGAGCTGCCGCTGCATCGTCGAAGCCGAGATTCTGGCTTTCGGCTATTACATCTATGGGTGGCGCCAGGTGCCGATCAACGTCGAGTGCATCGGCGAGAAGGCCAATGCGACCCGGCCGGAGATCGAGCAGATCATCATCGGCAATGCCAAAGGTGTCTCCAACGACCAGTTCGAGCTGGAATTGTACATAATTCGTCGGCGCATTGAAAATCTGGTGGCGGCCGAGCGGATCAACGACTTCTACATCTGTTCGTTGTCGGCGCGCTCCTTGATCTACAAGGGCATGTTCCTGGCCGAGCAATTGACGGTGTTCTATCCCGATCTGCTCGACAGCCGGTTTGAGTCGAATTTCGCGATCTATCATCAGCGCTATTCGACCAACACCTTCCCGACCTGGCCGCTTGCCCAGCCGTTCCGCATGCTCGCCCATAACGGCGAGATCAACACGCTGAAGGGCAACTGCAACTGGATGAAGGCCCACGAAACCCGGATGGAGCATTCGACCTTCGGGCAGTACACCCGCGACATCAAGCCGGTGGTGCCGATCGGCACTTCGGACTCCGGGGCGCTGGATTCGGTGTTCGAGTTGCTGGTGCGCGCCGGACGGCCGGCACCGATGGTCAAGACCATGCTGATCCCCGAGGCGATCAGCCGCCAGCGCACGCTGCCCGATCGCCTGCGCCACCTCTATTCCTACTGCAATTCGGTGATGGAACCCTGGGACGGCCCGGCGGCGATCGCCGCCACCGACGGCCGCTGGGTGATCGGCGGCATGGACCGCAACGGCTTGCGCCCGTTGCGCTACACCATCACCGGCGACGGCCTGCTGGTCTGCGGCTCGGAGACCGGCATGTGCCGGGTCGACGAGGCGGCGGCCAAGGAGAAGGGGCGTCTGGGGCCGGGGCAGATGATCGCGGTCGACCTGGTCGATGGCCGGCTCTACCGTGACACCGAGGTCAAGGAGTGGCTGGCCGGACGCCGGCCCTTCGGGCAATGGGTCAGGAACACCACCGAACTTGACGCCCTGGTGCGCAAGGCGGCGGCCAAGCCCGAGCCGCAGGAATTCTCCCGCGATGAGTTGCGCCGGCGCCAGATGGCGGTCGGCATCACCATGGAAGACCTAGAGCTGATCCTCCATCCGATGGTCGAGGAGGCCAAGGAGGCGATCGGCTCGATGGGCGACGACGCGCCGATCGCGGTGCTGTCCGACCGCTATCGCGGCCTGCACCACTTCTTCCGCCAGAACTTCAGTCAGGTGACCAATCCGCCGATCGACAGTCTGCGCGAGCGGCGGGTGATGACGCTGAAGACCAGGCTGGGCAATCTCGGCAATATCCTTGACGAGGAAGAAACCCAGTGCCGGTTGCTCCAGCTGGAATCGCCGGTGCTGACCAGCGCCGAATTCCGCGCCATGCGCAATTACATGGGCGACAGCGCGGCGGTGATCGACTGCACCTTCGAAGCCGGGCCGAAATCCGGCCCTGACGCGCTTCGCGATGCCCTGCGGCGGATCCGCCAGGAGGCCGAGGACGCGGTCCGCGGCGGTGCCAACCACATCATCCTGTCCGACCAGGCGACCTCCGCGGCGCGCGCGGTGATCCCGATGATTCTCGCCACCGGTGCGGTCCATACCCATCTGGTGCGCAATAACCTGCGCACCTTCACTTCGCTCAACGTCCGGTCCGGCGAGTGCCTCGATACCCATTACTTCGCGGTGCTGATCGGCGTCGGTGCCACCACGGTCAACGCCTATCTGGCCCAGGAAGCGATTGCCGACCGCCACCGCCGCGGTCTGTTCGGCGAGCTGACCCTGGAGGCCAGCCTCGCCCGTTTCAAGAAGGCGATCGATGAGGGCCTGCTGAAGATCATGTCCAAGATGGGCATCTCGATCATCAGCTCCTATCGCGGCGGCTGCAATTTCGAGGCGGTCGGTTTGAGCCGCGCGCTGGTCGCCGAACATTTTCCGGCGATGACCAGCCGCATCTCGGGGATCGGGCTCAACGGCATCCAGAAAAAGGTGCTGGAGCAGCACAGCCTGGCCTATTCCGACGAGGTGATGACCCTGCCGATCGGCGGCTTCTACCGCTTCCGGCGCGGCGGCGAGCAGCATGGCTGGGAGGGTGGCCTGATCCACACCCTGCAGACCGCGGTCGCCACCGACAGCTATTCGACCTACCGCAAATACGCCGAGGCGATGCACAAGCGGCCGCCGACCCAGCTGCGCGACCTGCTGTCGCTGCGGCGGATCAAGCCGCCGGTCTCGCTGGACGAGGTCGAATCGATCACCGCGATCCGCAAGCGCTTCGTCACGCCAGGCATGTCGTTGGGCGCCTTGTCCAAGGAGGCCCATGGCACGCTGAATGTCGCGATGAACCGGATCGGCGCCAAGTCCGACAGCGGTGAAGGCGGCGAGGATCCTGCGCGGTTCAAGCCCGACCGCAACGGCGACAACTGGAACTCGGCGATCAAGCAGGTGGCGTCGGGCCGGTTCGGCGTCACCGCCGAATACCTCAACCAGTGCCGGGAATTGGAAATCAAGGTGGCCCAGGGCGCCAAGCCGGGCGAGGGTGGCCAGCTGCCCGGCTTCAAAGTCACCGAGATGATCGCCAAGCTGCGCCACGCCACGCCCGGCGTGATGCTGATCAGCCCGCCGCCGCACCACGACATCTATTCGATCGAGGATCTGGCCCAGCTGATTTACGACCTGAAACAGATCAACCCGGATGCCAGGGTCTGCGTCAAGCTGGTGGCGCGTTCCGGGATCGGCACCATTGCGGCGGGGGTGGCCAAGGCCAATGCCGACGTGATCCTGATCTCCGGCCATTCCGGGGGCACCGGCGCGTCGCCGCAGACCTCGATCAAATATGCCGGGGTGCCGTGGGAAATGGGCCTGTCTGAGGTCCATCAGGTCTTGACGCTCAACCGACTGCGCCACCGGGTCCGGCTGCGCACCGACGGCGGCCTCAAGACCGGGCGCGACATCGTCATCGCCGCCATGCTCGGTGCCGAAGAATACGGCATCGGCACGGCGTCGCTGGTGGCGATGGGCTGCATCATGGTCCGCCAGTGCCATTCCAACACCTGCCCGGTGGGCGTGTGCACCCAGAACGACAAGCTGCGCGAGAAGTTCACCGGGACGCCGGAGAAGGTGGTCAATCTGTTCAGCTTCCTCGGCGAAGAGGTCCGCGAAATCCTGGCCTCGCTCGGCTGCAAGTCGCTGACCGAGGTGATTGGCCGCACCGACATGCTGCACCAGGTCAGCCGCGGCTCGGTCCATCTCGACGATCTCGACCTCAACCCGCTCCTGGCCCAGGTCGATCCCGGCGATGGTGCCCGCTTCTGCACCATGGCCGCACGCAACGAGGTGCCCGACAGCCTCGACGCCCGCATCCTGGAGGACGCCCGCCCGTTGTTCGACGAGGGCGAAAAGATGCAGCTGACCTACAATGTCCGCAACACCCATCGGGCGATCGGCACCAGGCTGTCGGCGATGATTACCCGCAAGTTCGGCATGTCCGGGCTGCAGCCCGGCCACTGCACGATCCGCCTGCGCGGTTCGGCCGGCCAGTCGCTCGGCGCCTTCGCGGTCCAGGGCGTCAAGCTGGAGGTGTTCGGCGACGCCAACGACTATGTCGGCAAGGGCCTGTCGGGCGGCACCATCGTGGTTCGCCCCATGACCTCAAGCCCGCTGAAGAGCCAGGAAAACACCATCATCGGCAACACGGTGCTCTACGGTGCCACCGCCGGCAAATTATTCGCCGCGGGTCAGGCCGGCGAACGCTTCGCCGTGCGCAACTCCGGCGCGCAGGTGGTGGTCGAGGGTTGCGGCTCCAACGGCTGCGAATATATGACCGGCGGCGTCGCCGTGATCCTGGGTCCGGTCAGGGATAATTTTGCCGCCGGCATGACCGGTGGACTGGCCTATGTCTATGACGAGGAGGGCACCTTCCCGGACTATGTCAATGAGGACAGCGTGATCTACCAGCGGATCGAGGTGCCCCATTACGAGAAGCTGGTGCGTGGCCTGATCGAGGAGCACGTCGCTGCCACCCAGAGCCGGTTTGCCGAGCAAATCCTCAATGATTGGGACCGGGTGCGCGACCGCTTCTGGCAGGTCGTGCCGAAGGAAATGGTTCACCGGCTGGAAATCCCGACCATGCTGCCCCAGGCGATCCCGGCGGAGTAGCCGGCAGCGACGACACGACTTTGGCACCGTAGGGGCTTTGGCGCCCCTACGATCCAACCGAAGACGACCCGGCAAAGGCCGGGTGCGATTTTTTCGGGTCATTGTCAAATCGGGAAATCGCGTTTTCAGCTGCGGTGCAGGGATCGCGGTCCGTACCGCTGCGGTCGGCCTGGCCGATCCTTCCCGCGCAGCCAGCCCCGGCCGCGCGGATCCACGATCGCCACCGCCCCGGGTACCCGGCCCTGGCGCCGCCCGACGGGCGCGCGACCGAACGGACGTCGCCGGATCGATCTTCATGAAGCACGGGAAAAGCGTGGCTGGGGCGCCAGGATTCGAACCTGGGAATGGCGGAATCAAAATCCGATCAACCACATTGAAAGCACTATGGATTTTTGCGTCGTGTTGCCTGTGTGTTGCACGCGGCGTCACCGGCCGAACAGGCTGCTTTCCAATCTGGCCATGGCCTCGGAATGGTCCTCGCGGCCGTCGAGAAGGTGGCCATAGACATCGAACGTCTGCTGAATGGTCGAATGACCCATGACCACCTGAATTTTTTTCGGTGTCCACCCGAGTTCGATGAACAGGCTTGCTGCAAAGTGCCGGAGCGCATGAAGGCCAAAGGGTGGCTTGCCGTCCTGCATCATCTCGCAGGCTTCAAGCAGGATATGCAGGCATTGCTTCCGGATGACGTTGTAGTGCATTGGCCCGCCGCCCCGAGCCGGAAACACCAAGTCCTGGTCCCCCGGCGGGCAAGCGACCTTCCATTCCCGGAGGATGCCCACCACGGCCGGCGGAAGCGGGATAGTGCGGCGTCCGGCCTTGGACTTCGGTGGCCCCAACCGCTTCTGAAAGTCGACTCGTTGCCGGACCTTCACGGTACCCGCCCTAAAATCGACATGGGGCCAGGCAAGCCCGGCAAGCTCGCTGGCGCGCATCCCGGAAAAGACCGCCAACATGATGAGCGGGCGCCATGGCACCGGCTCCGTGCGCCGTTTATCGTCCTTCTGCAGGATCTGTCGGGTGAGGGGCCAAATCTCCGCGGCCTTGGCGAGCATGGCGCGGATTTCGTCCTTTGACGGGAGGCCTTCCCCGCTGTCCTCAGTTTCATCGTCCTCCGAACGGCGGAAATCGATGCTGGCCCCGAGGGCCACATTCTGAGCGACAAGCCCGCGGCGCATCGCTTCCGATAGGATGGCCTTGAGCGATGAAATGACTTTCCGCGCCATAGGGCGAGATCGAGACTGCAGCAGCTTGTCCTTGAATGTCTCGACGGACGGACGGGTTAAGCGAGACAGCTTTACGGTGCCGAGTTCGGGCGTGATGTGAAGATTGAGGTGTTCGCGATATTGCTTCAGGGTTGATGGCTGCAAACCCTCGGTTTCGCAAGTCTCTATCCAGAGTTCCCCGGCCCGCTTGACCGTGACGGAGTCCGAATCGGCCGTGTGGACACCGGCGGCAATTTCCGAACGGACGGTGGTTTCGTGGGATTCTGCCTCTTTCTTGGTCCTGAACTGCCGCGACCTCCGCTTGCCACCCTGGTCCCGATAATCGACTTGCCAGGAGATGCCGCCGCCCGGCAGAGTGCGCTTTCTTACGGATGACATTGTGACCCTCCCCTATCCATGGTGGATGAAAAACAGATCAATTGCGTTCTCGATATCATTGAAAATCATCTTAAGGTCTATCGTTGTAGAAACAGAACCAGCGATATATTTTCCGGAATAATCGGGATCGTAGCAGGAGAATAGATTCTTCTCCGACGTAAATCCGGCAAAGACAAATCCATCTTCCGATCTGGTTTCTCTATTGACGGCTTTATAAAGACCAAGGTCGCAATTGCCACCAGAAAAAGCCTGGTTGAAATAATCACCGAGCTGATCAACTAACGGTTCAAAGTCAAAGCCTTCAATATCCCCTTCCCCTACTTCGCCGCACCTGAAGGCAAGCAACTCAGCAAACTTGCTGTCGCGTTGCCTTTTCGCATCTTCCAAATAGCGACGTGCGAGCTTATCGCAATTTTCTCGACTGTGATCTTGTCCGGTTGAAAGCTGCACGTAGAGAACCTTCAAACAGTCAGAAACAAGCTGCAGTGGCAAGCCGAACGCTGCGGCTTCCGTCAAAATGCACAGTTCGACCACGGCTAGCCCTGGAAATTCACGAGGCTTGCCAGCCCGCGGCTCTTCCAGGAACGGACAAGGAACTAGACGCCGGTTGACCCAATTACGCTGGGTTGCCGGGCCGCAGACGCCGTGCGTCGCCCGCTCAACGTCGGCCGGGTGCCAGACGCGGATGAGGTGCGGCCCCAGGTTATGAACGCCGATCCGGCCAAATTCTCTGGCTCGCATGGTGTCTCCCCGCTAGATGTGGTATGCGCTGCGCCGTTTTATGTTGACGAGGCTTGCGCTGTTGCAGTACGACTTGTCTCGTCACGATGAAACACCATATCGCGGAGGATGCGGCGGTGCAAGCGAAAAAGGAACCGATCGTAACGGATTGTACCCTGTCGGTAGACCTGCTGACCGGGGCTGACGAAATCGCGGCCTTTATGTTCGGCGACCCGAAGCGGCGCCGGCAGGTGTACCATTTGTGCAACAACGGCGAATTGCCCCATTTTAAATTAGGGGCGCTGCTGTGCAGCACGCGGTCGGCGATCAAGGCTTCGATCGCGGCCAAGATGGCGAAGGCGGTCGCGTCGTGATCGGCCCCCGCCGGCTCGGTGACGTGGTCGAGGACCTGATCGCGGAAATCGACCGCCGCCGCTCCTGCACCTGCCCCGGCAGTCGGTTCGGGCTTTGGTCGGACGACACGCCGCCCGCCGAGCGCGCGTGCCGCTTGCGGGCGTTGAGGATGGCTGTCCGCCTGCTCGCCGGCCCGGCCGGTTCCGCTGCTGATGCCGCGCTTGCCGCCGCTGAGTCCGACCCGACCGCAATCGGCGCCGCGGTGGACGCGATCGACAGGCTCCCGAGCCGGATCATGCGATCGGTGCTCGCTACCTACTCGGCTCTCAATCGGCCGGTGCGGCCATGAGCGGCCTAGACGCTATCAGGGCCGAATTCGCCGCCTCCCTTGGCCGCGGCTATCCGGGGGCGCTGCCGGCGCTGCGGCGGCTCAGGCTGTCGCCGCGGGCGCTGTTCGGCAGTCCGGCGCTGTTCGGGCAGGCTCCGATCATGGGGCTCGGGATCGGGCTGTATGAGCCGGCGGAAGATGGCCCGGCTGCCCTGATCTGCCCGATCGGAGAGCATTACGGCGATCCTTCGTGGCCCGCGATCGATGACCTGGTGGCTTTCTTCCCGGACCAGCCGGGGCGCTGGTGGCTGCGACGCGGTGACGGCGTCTTGCTCGGGCAGGACCACGTCGAGGACGTGAGCGGGCGATCTCCGGTGCGCTTGGTGAGCACGCCTTTGCAGTGGCTCCGGGCCGATGGTGAGGCCGCCTGCGTCCTCGCTTGGGGCGCCGACATGCGGCGGCACTTGCATGACCGGGTCACCTGCGACAGTTCGGCCCTCGCTCGCCGCCTGGCTGACCGGCTGGCGGAGCTGTGTCGGCCGCGGATCAGGATTGAGGTGGCCACTCATGCCGCGTGATCACCCGCCCGAATTCGGCTTTGACGACGCAAATTTCATGTCGTCGGCCGATGCCGCCCCGCGTTGGCGGGATGGCCCGGAGCCGCCGCCGCCGGGCGATGGCGCTGAGACGGTGCCGCCCCTGCCGCCGCTGGCTGGATTTGATGTCGTCAGGTGGGCGGACCACGAGCCAGCCGAAATAGAGTTTGCAGTCGCGGGGCTCTGCCCGGTCGGCATGGTGAGTTTGCTGGTTGCCCAGGGCGGCAGCGGCAAGACCTTGCTCGGGCAGACCGCATTGACGTGCATCGCCGCTTCTCGCCCGTTCCTTGGGCGCGAGACGCTTTCTGGCTCGGCTGTGGGTCTGTTGCTTGAGGACCCGGACGAGGTATTGCATCTGCGCCAATCGAAAATCAATCGCTTGCTCGGGATTGACTATGAGGACTTGGCCGGGCGCCTGTTTGTTCTGCCAGCGGCCGACTCGGGGTTGGTGCTTTGGCGCGGCGGACGGGCAACGCCAGCATTGGCGATGCTTGAGCGGCAGCTTGGCGAAGTCAAAGCTCTACGAATTTTGGTTATCGACAATGTCGCGCTGGTATTCGCGGGAGATGAAAACAGCAGGATAGAGGTTTCCCAATTCCTTTCGGCACTTAACGGCTTGGCCAGGCGGCTGAAGATTGCGCTTGTGCTGATCACGCACAGCTCGAAATCGTCGGACGGCTCCGCGCTCAGGGTGGCCAGCGGCTCGACCGCTTTCGTGAATGCCAGCCGGAGTGTCCTGGAGCTGAAGCCAGGGGATGGCGAGAACCCTCCGAGGTTGAAAGTCGTCAAGGCGAACCACGCGGAAAACGGGCAAGAGATTGAGCTGCAGTGGACGGATGGGATGCTCGTTCCGGCGGGCTTCGCCGGCGGGCTGGTGGCCAGCATCGAGCGGCAGACACGTGACCGCCAATGCGAGGAGGCATTCCTTGAGGTTTTGAGCACTCTGAAATCACAGAATAGAGACGTGTGCGATACACGGAAATCGGAGAGATATGCACCGAAGGTGATGAAAACTCTTGATAGAGCGAAAGGATATCGCATGAACGAGCTTGATAATGCAATGAATAGCCTCTTGAACAAGGGGGTTATCACAATAGAAGTATCAGGACCTGCATACAGAAGTTGCAGAAAAATTGTCGAGAAATGCAACTGTTGATTTGTCACACACAGTCAAATTTCGGTTTGTCGCACTGATCTGGAACTCATTGATTTTGTTCAATTCGCAGTTTTCTCACACAGTCCCCCATACCCCCTATGTGCTCCGCCCCCTTTGGGTGGGGGCGGGCACGAAGCAGAAAGGAAAAACCGATGAGCAACCGCCATCACCGCCGAGCCGCCGGCTGCCGCGGCAAGCCTGCCCCGCTGGGGACGGTTGCCACCCCGGCCGAAATCGATCCTGCATCGATTCCGCTGGTCTCCATCGGGGTGAGCATCATCCGGCCCGATGGTCGCGGCCATACCGCCGTCTGGGCACTCGCAGACATTCCCGATTTGGTGACCGAGGCGACCGAGGCGCTCGCCACCCAGTTCGGCCCGATCGCCGATCCCACCGACGCCGTGCTGCAGGCCAAAGGCCGGCGCGCGACGGCACGGTTGCTTGATGGCGTGCAAACCCGCGAGAGCGCACTCGCCGCAACCATCGGCGCGCTTTGGGCTGCAGCCTTCCATCCGACCCAGCGCGGGATTTTGGCGAAGCTCTCGGAACTGGTCACCGGAACCGGGCGCGGTTGGCTCACCGTGGTGGCCGGCCCGGAAACCTGGCTGTTCCTTGTCACCGGCGGGCCGGTGGACGCGCTCGAACTCTACTGCCGCGCCGCGCCGCTCGGGCAGGCATCCTTCGTCCGGCCCCGCGACACGTCGGCACCGGCGCCGACGCACCCGGCGCCCACCAATTTGCAATAGGGGATCATCATGCCAACCGACCTCGATTCCGTCCGCAGCCTGCGCGCCTCCCTGACCTCCGAGCGCACCCGGCTGGTTTGCGATCTTGCAGAGACCGGCGCCGACGCCGAGCATTGGCCCGAGATGGTGCGCGACCTGGCAAGGACGCAAACCGCCATCGCCGCGGTCGACGCCGTCGTCGCCGAGTTGGCCGCTGAGGCTCGGCGGGCCGCTTACGCGGCGCTCGGCGAAGTGAAGCGGGTGCGGTCGCCAGGGATCGCCCCGCGGCGACGGTCAACATACGTTTTCGGCGATCGGGAATGAGCCGATTTGATCGGCCGATGTACGGATGCGCCGACTCCATCAAAAGGCCACACTTTACCACGGAGTCCCATGAATTGCCATGGAATGCCATTTGGCCTTGACACCCGCCCCCGGATAATCCAACTTAGCTTTGTAATCCGCTACGCCCGTAGGCGGGCATGTGTATGGAGGCCCCTGCGCTCTTTGTGCGGGGGCCTTCGCATTTCAGGGGGCATCATGCGGAAGGTGGCTCTACTGATTGATGGCGGATATCTGCGCGCTCTTTCAAGAAAAGCAGGTCACAAGTATGGCCCGGACTTGATTGAAAAGGTTGCCCACGCTTGTGCGGGAGAGAATGAAGAAATACTGAGAATACTTTATTATGATTGCCCACCTCATATTGGAACAACAAAGTTACCAGTTTCTGGAGGAAGTCACACGTTCCAGGGCTCTGATGCTTGGCTTCACGACCTGGCTCGTCGAGATCTTTTCGCGGTAAGGCTAGGAGTTCTTAAGTTTCGGGGATGGAAGCCCAAGGAAATTCCAATCAGCGGGGCGCCATTGACTGATGCTAATTTCCAACCAGATTTTGAACAGAAGGGAGTGGATATGAGGATTGGGCTCGATATTGCCACCCTATCATCAAACCGTGCGGTAGAAAGAATAATTCTAATCACGGCTGATACCGACTTTATTCCAGCTATGAAACATGGACGCAAATCAGGGCTTCAATTAGTTGTGATTTCATTGCCCGGCAGTCAATTGACAAGAGAGTTCTTAGAGCACGCTGATATCAACAGACAGGTTGGTTGGCCTGCATAATTGACCTGCCAAATATCTGCACATCAACAAGAAGACTCCATTTTTCCATTACGCCCAACAACCGAGTCTCGCCTAATCGAGAACGCGGCGCACTACGTCCAATGGGTCCTTCCCGGCCGAAAGCATCGGGGGTGGCAGAGGCCCGGCATTTCACTAGGTATATGATCCCATATAGGGGTTCCGGTTCCGCCCTCGACGTGCTATATCTAGCTTGCAAGTCAAGGTGATACATGGCAACGCAAGCGGAAGTCGCCGAGCATTTGTTCCTGACGGACCGCTCAATCCGCGATCTGATCTCGCGCGGTGTGCTGCCGGCTGCTCGTCGCGGACAATTGGACATGGACGATTGCCGCCGCCGCTACCTCGACCACCTGCGCATGATCGCGGCGGGCCGGGCTCGCGGATCAGCGAGTGGTGACGACGACCTCGACCTCGCTGCCGAAAAAGCGCGCCTCACCAAGGAACAAGCCGACGCTGCGGCAATGAAAAATGCGAGAGACCGCCGAGAGCTGTTGCCCAGAACCGCAGTCAACGAGGCCGTGGTCGACGCCTTCGGCCGCGTGCGGGACCGCTTGCTCGGACTGCCCGGCCGCCTGGTGGCGACACTGGCGAACCGGACTGGCTCGGATGTCCGCCGCGTCTTGACCGGCGCCATTGACGAAGCATTGCTGGAACTGAGCCTGTCCGCGACTATGGCCCGGATCGACCATGACGCCGCCGCCTGATCTGACCGCGGCTTGGTGGCCCGCACTACGCCCGCCGCCGCGGCTGAGCCTGTCTGAGTGGGCAGAGCAACACGCCCGCTTGCCCGACGGCAGCCGGTTTCATCCGCACCCATATCAGCGCGCCATCCTCGACGCGATGGTTGACCCAGAGGTCGAGCGCATCACCGTGATGAAATCGGCTCGGGTGGGCTATACCCAAATGCTGAGTGCGGCGATCGGCTTCTTTGCGGCGCAACAGCCGTCGAAGATCATGGTGGTGCAACCAACTACCGAGGACGCCGAAGACTACAGCAAAGACACCATCGACCCGATGCGGGAATGGCCGGTGCTGTCGGCAAAGCTTGCCGATGCTGGCGCCAAGAATAAAGCCGACACGATCAAGCGCAAGACCTTTCCGGGTGGCAGCCTTCGCGTTGCCGGCGCCAACAGCCCGAGGGCTTTCCGCCGGATCGATCTGGACGTGATCTTGTTTGACGAGATCGACGGCTATCCTGCGACGGCTGGTGTCGAGGGTGATCAGATCGCCCTGGGCGTAAAGCGGCTGGTGCAGTCAGTGCGGCCGATGGCGGTCCTGGGCAGCACGCCGACGATCGAGGCAGCGTCCAAGATCGCTGACAGCTTTGCCGCCGGCACCATGGAACGGTTTTCCCTCCCTTGCCCCCAGTGCGGCGAGTATCAGCCCTTGATATGGGGCGACGGCACCGGCGCCGGCATGAGGTGGCGTGACAACGATCCCAGCACGACCCACTATGTGTGCGTCAACGGGTGCGTGATCCCGGAATCGGCCAAGCTTGACATGCTCGCCGCCGGGCGCTGGATCGCCGAAGCACCGGACGTTGTCGGGCACCGCAGCTTTCACCTGTGGTCTGCCTACTGCCCGCTCAGGGGTGCGGCCTGGCCGATCCTGGTGAAGGAATTTCTGGACGCCAAGCAGGACCGGGAGAAGTTGCAGGTGTGGACCAACACCGTCCGTGGCGAATGCTGGGTGGACCGAGGTGAGGCCCCGGATTGGCAGCGGCTCTATGACCGGCGCGAAGACTGGGACGCCGGAACGGTCCCGGCCGGTGGGCTGTTCCTGACCGCGGGTGCCGATGTCCAGCGCGACCGCATTGAGGTTTCGGTCTGGGCTTTCGGTCGCGGGAAGGAGTCCTGGTTGATCGATCATCGGGTGATCCCCGGTGACCCGTTCACCGAAGCGCCTTGGCGGGCACTGGCTGCCATGCTTGGCGAGACGTTCCGGCACCACCATGGCGTTGACCTGTCGATTTCGATGCTGGCGATTGACGCGGGCGACGGCGTCACCATGGAGGTCGTCAAGACTTGGGCGCGGACGGCCGGGCCGAAAGTGATGGCGATCAAGGGCTCGTCGCTGGCCATGGCGCCGATCCTGGGTTTGCCCGCTGCCGCCGAAGTCAATTACCGCGGCAAAAAGAGCCTCCTCGACGCGGCGAATGGAAACGAGCCTCCCGGGAGCGGGGATCTGGCTGCAACCTTGAAGCGATTTTGGTGATCGGCTCGCGGTTCGGCGGCCGGGTCAAGGGCGCGCCCGGTCGGTGCCTTGGCGCCGAGTGGT
>WGNK01000014.1 GCA_016124535.1 Azospirillum sp. | reverse complement strand
TGCCCTGGACCTGGCGCCCGAACGCCGAACCCGTCGCCGCCCGCCAAGCTGCCTGACCACCCCCGCTCAAACTCCGCACGCACGCGACCATCCTCGCCGATCCCCACCCGCCCGCAAAGGTGAGCGCGCGGCATCGCTTACACTGGTTTTTTCTCCGCTGGGCTGGGTCTCAGCTGCCGATCAGGCCCAATAGCGGGCTTGACGGCTCGGCCAGGGTGCGGCGGGGGATGCGGCCGGCGCGGTGGGCGAGGCGGCCGGCTTCGATCGCCAGGGCCATGGCGCGGGCCATGCGCACCGGGTGATCGGCCTTGGCGACCGCGGTGTTCAACAGCACGCCGTCCGCACCCAGCTCCATCGCCAGGGCGGCGTCGGACGCCGTGCCGATGCCGGCATCGACGATCATCGGGATGCTGCATTGGCCGCGGATGATTTCCAGCGCCAGCGGGTTGGCGATGCCCTGGCCGGAGCCGATCGGGGCGGCCAGGGGCATCACCGCGACGCAGCCGAGGTCGGCCAGCTTGCGGCAGGTCACCGGATCATCGGAGCAATAGGGCAACACGGTAAAGCCGTCGCGCACCAGTTCGGCGGCGGCGGCCAGCAACTCGGGTACGTCGGGATAGAGCGTATCGCCGTCGCCGATCACCTCCAGCTTGATCCAGTTGGTCTCCAGCGCTTCGCGCGCCAGCTTCGCGGTCAGCACGGCGTCGCGCGCGGTGTAGCAGCCGGCGGTGTTGGGCAGCAGGCGGTACTTGGTCGCCAGCTGTGCCGCGGTCTCCAGCGCGCCGCCTTTGAGGTTGATCCGGCGGATCGCCACCGTCACCACCTCCGCACCGCTCGCCGCCACCGCATCCAGCATCAGGCGCTGGTTGGGATAGCCCGCCGTGCCGAGGAACAGGCGCGAGCCCAGCGAGACCCCGGCGATCTGCAGCCGGTCGGCATCCGGACGGTCAGCTACCATGGTCTCAGCCTCCTTGCGCCGGGCGGACGATTTCGATCCGGTCGCCGGCGGCCAGCGGGGTTTCGCCCCAGCGGCGCGCCGGCACCACGGCGTCGTTACGCGCGACCGCGACGAAGCGGGCGCCCGGCGGAATCTCGAGTTCTTCCAGCAGGCCGGCCAGGGTCTGAGCGGTCAATGGCCGGCGCTCGCCATTGACGTGGATGTCCGACATGGGGCGTCTCCGAAACGGGCAGGGTGGAAGGGGACGGCGAAACCGGGCAGGGTGCCGTCGAGGATCAGGCTGCAGATCGCATCGACGGTGACCGGAAGCAACAGAATGCCGTTGCGGTGATGGCCGGTGGCGACGAGCAGGTTTGCCACCGAACTCGGGCCGAGCAGAGGGGCGTCGTCCGGGCTGCCGGGGCGGAAGCCCCACCAGCTGTCGAGGATCGCCAGCTCCTGGATGCCGGGCAGGGCGCGCCACGCGGCATGGAGCAGCCCGAGCATGCCGCCGGCGGTGGTGCCGGGCTCGAAGCCGCGCTCCTCGACGGTGGCGCCGATCACCAGCCGGCCGTCGCGGCGCGGCACCAGATAGACGCCGGGCGCCCAAACCACATGGTTCAGCAGCGGCGCCGCCGGGTTCATCCGGATCGCCAGCATCTGGCCCTTGACCGGCCGCACCGGCGGACGGTCGCGCTCCGGTACGCCGTCGATCTGGTTCGACCAGGCACCGGCCGCCAGCACCACGACATCGGCGGGGTGGCGTCCGTGGCTGGTCTGAACCGAGCGGGCGGTGCCGCCGACGGTGTCGATCCGGGTTATTGCGGCGTTTTGGTGAAGGCGCCCGCCGGCCGCGGCCAAGGCCCGGACCAGGGCAGGCACGACCATGCGGTTGTCGACCTGGTGATCGCCCGGATAGCGTAGTGCCGCCTGGACTGCCGGCGCCAGCCAGGGTTCGAGGTGACGCGCCTCGGCGCCACTCAGCGACTGGATCTCGAGCCCATGGGCGCGCTGGCGTTCGGCCTCGTGGTGCAGGCGGGTGGTGTCGTCGCGGGTCAGAGCCACCACCAGAGTGCCCTCGTCGCGATAGCCGATTGCACCCCCGGCCGCCTCGAGGTCGCGCACGAAGGCCGGCCACCGCCGCTGGCTCTCGCGGCACAGGCCGAGCAAGCCATCCTCGCCGGGCTCGTATTCGGCCTGGGCGGCGAGCATCCCGGCAGCGGCCCAGCTTGCCGCCGGGCTGGCCGGGGTGCCGACTTCGGCACGGTCGAACACGTCGACCTCACAGCCGGCAGCCGCCAGGCGCCAGGCGATGCCCAGCCCGCAGACGCCGCCGCCGACCACTGCGACCGCCGGTTTCTTCGAATAGGACGCAGGCACTGCAGAGGCTCCCTTCGCTGGCATGACCCAGAGCAGGTTCGGTGGGTATTATCTCAGCCGACTGCCGCCGGCACCCCAGCCTGTCATCAAACAGTAAATGCCCAGCGCTTCGGCGCTGTCAAGCCGGCACGGCCAACGCAGCGCCCGGCCGGTTTGGCCGGACGGGTCCTCGGGCAGGGGGGAATACCGGGCATAGCGCGGCGACCCGGCACGACCGCCCGCCCGGATCGAGCCTTGGCTCGGCGCGGCCGCCGTCGCCGCTACAGGATCGGGCGATTGTTGAGCATGCGCGGGGCGACGGTGCTGCGGCCGGCGGCTTCCGGCTTATCGCCATCGCTGCCGCCGAACGGCCAGCGCCAGCCGGCCTTGGCCGGCGCAGTTTCGCTGCGCGCCGGGATCGTGCCGCCTCTGGTCGGGGCATTGCCGCCGCTGCCGCCACCGCTCCCGCCGCCGTCGCGCGACCGTTCGCTCAGCATCAGCAGACGGTCCCGCTCGGCCTTATGCTGCTCGGCCAGGCGTTGGCGTTCGCAGCCGTGCTGGTCGATCAGGTGGATGATTTCCGCCTGCAGGCGCTCGCGATCGGCGCGCAGATCTGCGATGACGTTGCGCAATTCATCGGTAGTGGCGTCGGCCGCGGCGACGGTCGCCTCCAGCGTCTCCCGCTCGGCGCGCGCCTGATCGGCCTGGCGCTGCAGCTCCTGGGCAAGCGCATTTTGCGCGGCGCGGAGTTCGTCGATCTGGTGGTCTTTTTCGGCCAGCCGGGCGAGCAGGGTGCTGACCGTCCGGGCGTCGCCGCCGAGGTCGCCGGCACGACCCGGTCCGGCCAGCGCTGCCGCAGCGGCGGTGGCCTGGACGTGGTGGCTGACATGGGCCGGTACCGCCTCTCCCTTGGCTGCGAGGCGCGACGGGCGAATCACCGCTTCGAGTCCGATGGTCGGGCGTTTGCTCATCCGGATGCCTCCCGCTTATTCAAGTGCTTCTCGATAATTTTCCACAGATTTGTGATCTCAGTCGCGGCCTTGCATTTCGGGTCGAGTTCGCCGGCGGTGCGCCCATCGATCATCGCGGTCGGAAAATCGACCCGGTCGTGGATGGTGGTCGCGACGCGGCCGTGCTGGGCCAGGGCGGTCAGCGACTGGATGACCAGCCGGGCCTTGGGCTTGGCTGCATTGATAACAAAATAGAACGGCCGATTGCCCGATTTTTCGATGAGGTCGAGTGTCACACCCACAGATGCGAGGTCGACCGGCGAGGGTCGGGTCGGAACCACCACCAGATCGGCCAGGGCCAGCACCGAGGAAATCGTCGCGGTGATTGCCGGCGGGGTGTCGATCACGACCAGGCGGAACCCGTCGGCTTCCAGCTCCTGCAAAGTGGTTTCGATCTCAGCGATCGAGGTCCGGGCCATCGCCGGCTGCTCGGCGGCGCGCAGGTTCCAGGCGGAGGCGAGCGATCCCTGGGGGTCGGTGTCAACCATCACCACCGGTCCGGCGCCGGCCTCGTGGGCAGCAACCGCGAGGTGGAGCGCCAGCGTCGTCTTGCCAACGCCGCCCTTCTGCGACGCAAGGACCAGTTTCAGCATGTGCAGGGACTTTACCTCAACAGGACTGATCCGAAATTAACCTCGATTTTTCAATGCCGCAATGAGAAGTTTGACAGAATCCCGGCTTTTTTTAACTGATCCAGCCTTGTCACCGGAGTCGTCTTTCAAAATCTCCGTTGGTCAATTGGCGTCGGGGCGGATCTCGCATGTGCGAATACCGGTCCGCCATTGTGTCGGCACCTCTTGAACCGCTTCAAACCCCGCCAACTTTAACCCACAGGCGGCACCCGGTGCCGCCGGGATAGCCAGGGCGAGCCGCCGCGATCGCCGGCATGAGCCATGTGCCGGTCGCATGGGCAACTTGATATAGCGCAATGTGGTCATCGCCTGGGCCGACCATGGTAGCGCCCGATCCCGGCAGCCCGCGCCTGTCGGGATCGGGGTCGATTCCGGCGCGGCGGGCAGCATCGATGAGCACGATCGCAGAGCTTCGCGTCAGCCATCCCGACGACCATGAGCCCCCACCCAAGGCACGCTCGCTGTTCGCCGAGCACGTCAAGGTCTATCCCCGGTCGGTCCAGGGCACCTTCCGACGGCTGAAATGGGCGCTGCTGGTGCTGTTGCTCGGTGTCTATTACCTGACGCCCTGGATTCGCTGGGATCGGGGGCCGGAGGCGCCGGATCAGGCCGTGCTGGTCGATATGACCGGACGGCGGCTTTACTTCTTCTTCATCGAGCTGTGGCCGCAGCAGATCTATTATCTGACCGGCGTGCTGATCTTCTGCGCGGTCGGCCTGTTCCTGGTGACCACGTTGTTCGGCCGGCTCTGGTGCGGCTATGCCTGTCCCCAGACGGTGTGGACCGACCTGTTCCTGTGGGTCGAGCGGCAGGTCGAGGGGGAGCGGGGACCGCGTATCCGGCTCGACAAGGGGCCGTGGACGGCGGCGAAAATCGCCAGGAAGACGCTGAAGCATGCGATCTGGCTGGTGATCAGCGTCGCCACCGGCGGCGCCTGGATCTTCTATTTTACCGATGCCCCGACTCTGACCGGTCAGATGCTGGCGCTCGACGCGCCGTCGACGACGATGTGGTTCATCGCCTTGTTCAGCGCCACGACCTATTTGCTTGCCGGTTGGGCGCGCGAACAGGTGTGCATCTATATGTGTCCGTGGCCGCGCTTCCAGGCGGCGATGCAGGACGAAGACAGCATGATCGTGACCTACCAGGCCTGGCGCGGCGAGGGCCGCGGGTCGGTGCGCAAGGGGGTCACCTGGGAGGAGCGGCTGGCGCAGGGCGGCGGCGACTGTGTCGACTGCGGCGTCTGTCACCATGCCTGTCCGACCGGCATCGATATCCGCGACGGCAACCAGCTCGCGTGTATCGGCTGCGGATTGTGCATCGACGCCTGCAATACCGTGATGAGCAGGCTCGGCCGGCCGCGACAGCTGATCACCTTCGATACCCAGAACAATCAGTTTGCCAAGGCGGTGGGCAAGACGGAGCGGTTCCGCCTGATCCGGCCGCGTACCGTGATCTATGCCCTGATCCTGGTCACGCTTGCCGGGGCGATGATCGCCGGGCTGGTGCTGCGGCCGCATCTCGACATCAGCGTGCTGCGCGACCGGGCGCCGCTGTTCGTCGCGCTGTCGGGCGGGGACATCCGCAACGGCTATACCTTCAAGATTTCCAACATGACCCGCTACCACCACGACTATGTTCTGCGCTTGGCCGGGCTGCCGGGCGCGACCATGGCGGTGGCCGGCCGCGATGATGAGGGGCTGGTCGAGGTCCCGCTGACCGCCAAGCCGGATTCGGTGGTGAGCTACCGCATCCTGGTACGGGCGCCGCGGACCTCCTTGACCGGCGCGTCGACTCCGCTCGATTTCGTGCTGACCTCGCTCGGCGATCGCGAGACGGCCCTCTACGACTCGGTATTTCTGGGCCCGGCGAGGCCCGAGCGATGACCGCTGGGGAGACCGCGCCGATGACCACCCTGACCCCCGTTTCCGCACCGCGCCGGCGCCGTCAGGCCGGCTGGTACATTCCCTGGCTGTTCGTCGGCGCCTTCCTGGTGGTGGTGTCGGTCAACGGCCTTCTGACCTGGTTCGCGCTGAGCACCTTTTCCGGCTTGACCACCGAGCATGCCTACGACGAGGGCGTCGCCTATAACCGGGCGCTGGCCGGGGCGGAAGCGCAGGCGCAGCGCGCCTGGCAGGTCGAACTCGGCTTCACCGATTTCGGCCAGCACCACGGCCGGATCGACCTGACTTTGCGCGATCACGACGGCAAACCCCTGAGCGGGGCTGCGGTGGCGGCGGTGTTCGTCCGGCCAGCCAGTCAGGGTGCCGATGTCGGGGTCGCCCTGGTCGAGCGTGGTGCCGGTCACTACCGCGGCGAAGCGGCACTGCCGCTGCCCGGCGTCTGGGACATTCACCTGACCGCCGGTCATGCCAAGGGCGATTACCAGACGGTGCACCGGGTGGTGGTCAAAGAGTAAGCCGCTGCCCGGCCGCTCACAGCCTCGGGCGGTTGGGGCACACGCGGTCAGACGGTGGCGACGGTGACCCGGTAGTCGCCGCCGATCACCAGGAACTCGCCCTCGCCGGCGAACGGGTAACGCGGGAGCAACTCGCGGAAGAACAGCAACTTGACCAGAGGCACCCGCGCTTCCAGGATATAGTCGCCGAACTGGCCGGCGATGTCGCGCTCGTTGGTGAATGACACCAGGCTGTTGAGCCGGATCACCGCACACTTCTTGTCCGGGCGCTCCAGGATCGGGTGTTCGGTGAAGTCGTTGACGCCGCGGTAGAGGGTGACATGGCGGCCGTCGCCGAGTTTCGCGCGGTCGGCCCAGCGATGCCCCAGCCACCACTGGCAAAATTCGTAGAGCAGGTCGAGTTGGAGATTGATCATCGGGCTGTGGAAGCGGCTCGACACCTTCTGTTCGGCATAGGCGGTCCAGGCCTCACCGCCGAAGCCGCGGATCGGCGCCTTGTGGAAGGTCGGGAACAGGCCGAAGCGACTTTCCGCCCAGCCCTTGAGCACGGCGCCCTCGGCACCGTTGGCGTCGAACATCCAGCCCTTGAGCAAACGCAGATAGCTGGGGTTGAACCGGCGCTTGCCGTCGGCACCCTGGCGGCCGCTGAAATCGGGGTTGAGGCCGAAAGTGGCGCTCATGGTCGCCTGGAGCCGCTCGGCGGCGGCCTCGGGGTTGTCGGTGCCGTCCAGTTCCCGGAACAGCTCGGTGAAATGGCTGAGGGTCCCGGCGATGTGCAGCGGCTCGGGCGCGTCGTTGAACTGGACGCTGGACAGCCGCGATACCGGGACGCGGACCAGATTGCCTCGGTCGCCCTTGAGATGGGCAGGCGTCTCGTGTTCGGGCCGGTAGGGCAACTCGATCATGGGAGGGGTAACCCGGATCCGGGACAGCGGGCGTCGCTGCCCTTGTGCTGCCCCGGTTCGAACGATACGAGCGGCCGGTAAATGGGCGCGGCCCGGCACTCCGGGCCATTCGGGGTGGTTTGGGTGCGGGTCTTCAGCATAACGGGCCACAATCGCCTCGTGCTCGATCAGTTTAGGTCTCCCGCAGCCGGTTCAGAGGGGCACTAGGCAGCGGGTGCCAGCTCAATTACGCTGGCGCCGCGCGGTTTCTACACGCTTCGGCCGGGATCTGAAGCATTTTCGCAGCGGTCGATCGTCACAGGCTAAAGTCTTCAGTCCAATGGCGGCGGTTGATGGCGTCTTGACAGGACCCGTCCGCCGCGCCGACAAAGGACCGATGATCGGGCGCTCACCCCAGAAGACATTGCAGGGGCCGCGGCACTTGCCGCGGTCGGGCCGGCCGCCGCGGCATCTGGTCGTGCTGCTGCACGGGCTGGGCGCCGATGGCAACGACCTGATCGGCTTGGCGCCGGGCTGGGCGCGCAGCTTGCCCGAGGCCGAGTTCCTGTCGCCCCACGCGCCGTTTCCCTGCGACATGGCACCGTTCGGCCGCCAGTGGTTCAGCCTGAAAGACTACAATCCGTTTCGGATGTTCGACGAGATCCGGGCGGTGGCGCCGCTGCTCGATGATTTTCTCGACCAGGCGCTGGCCGAGCGTGGCCTGGGTGACCATCAGCTGGCTTTGGTCGGCTTTTCCCAAGGGACGATGATGGCGCTGCATGCGGCACCGCGACGCGCACGCGCCTGTGCCGCGGTGTTGGGCTATTCCGGTGCACTGCTTCGGGCCGACCAATTGGTCCAGGAGGCGCGGGTACGGCCGCCGGTGCTGCTGATCCATGGCGACTCCGACGAAGTGGTGCCGTTCGAGGCGATGGCTGCCGCCGAACTTGGCCTGCGGGAAGCCGGCATTCCGGTCCAGACGGTGGGACGGCCGGGCCTGGGCCACGGCATCGATCCGGAAGGAATGGCGCTGGGCGAGGCCTTTCTGGCCCAGGCCCTGGGCACCACTGCCGATTGACATGACGACTTTGTGAAACCTGGCCGGGATGCCACCACCGCGGTTGCGGTCAAAGCGAAAATTGATTATCTATCAGCCCCGGCCCGGCGACGTTTCTTGTCCGGGTCGGGTTCCAGCCTAGGGAGTGGCGATTGGTTCCACCACCCGAGACCTGCCCGGCGCCGGTTCCAGTCCGGGCCGCCGACCGGTTGCCAAGCGGCGATGCCGTCGCCCGCTGCTACGTTCGCAGCCTCCTGACCAGGAGTAGGCGCCGTGGCGTTGCCGCCACGCAAGATCAAGCGGATGTCTTCGCTCCAGCCAAACCCGGGTCGCCCGAGTTTGGCTTTGTTTTTTTGGGGCGGCGGCCATGAACCTACAGACGCTGGTCCTCAACGCCGACTACCGGCCGCTGTCGCTGTTCCCGCTTTCGGCCTGGCACTGGAAGGATGCGGTGACCGCCCTGATCCTCGACCGGGTCAATCTGGTGGTCAATTACGACGTCATGGTTCGCTCGCCCAGCCTGTCGATGCCGGTGCCCAGCGTCGTCGCCCTCAAACGCTACAAGTCGCTCGACGGCTACCCGGCTTTTACCCGCTACAACATTTATTGTCGCGATGGCTGGATCTGCCAGTACTGTCTGCAGCGGTTCGCCGCCCACGATCTGACCTTCGATCACGTCATCCCGCGCTCGCGGGGCGGCCGGACCACCTGGGAAAACGTGGTTGCGGCCTGTGGCCCGTGCAACCTGTACAAGGGCAACCGGACGCTGCGGGAGGTCGGCATGGTACTCCACCGCAAGCCGCGCCGCCCGACCCGCCGGGAACTGGCGTTTACCGCTGGTCCCCAGGCCTTCGATTCCGTTCATCATTCCTGGATCGATTATCTCTATTGGGATAGCGAACTGGAGGCGTGAACGCCGCCCGGTTCGATCCGGCCCGGATCAAATGCAGTCGCCCGAATTTGCCTGTTCGCGGATGAACCTGTTCAGGCGGCGTTCAGCGCCGCCGATCTGGCTGACCAGGCATATCAAGATCAGGGCTGCGATGGCCTCGGAATAGTCCCGTTTGCCCATGGTCTTTCGCGAAACTCTTCGCCATCGGCGCGGATTTTTTCGTGCTCGGACAGATGCTGGATGATTGCCGGATAGTTCAGGCCGCGCATCAGCTGTTCTTCGGTTTCGAAGTGATGGGCGATATAGCTGCAAAATCGTCAATCGCCGAGTCGATCACTGCCTTCGCGGCGTCGGCCTAGGTCACGTCGTAGAGCCGGTTGGCCAAGGCGACGACGTATTTGTAATCGCGATCGAGATGCGCGATCCCGGCTTCCAGCGAGGCATTCCATTCGATCAGCATCGGGCAACCGTCCTCGTTCCGCAATCGTCGCTGGTCCGCGGGGCGGCCAGGCAGGACTATGGCGGGAGTCCGGGGGATTGTTGTTCCGTCGTGCCCAGCCCGTCAACCGGCAATCCCACAACGCCGCAGCGTTCCGCATCGGCCCGGACGACAGGGTCGAACCCGCGGCGCCGGTTCGCTCAACCCGCCGTCGAGGGCAAGACTCCACCGCACCATTCCGCTATCCGGGCCGCGGTGGCAGCCAGGATAGCGGTATTCGGGCGCAACCTTGACCGCTCTTGAGCTTGCCGCTCTTCCATTCGCCGCTCTGAGGTTCGCCACCCAAGGGGGGCGCTGATCGGCGGCGGATCGTGGTCAGCCGGCCTCGGCGGTCTTGGCGTAGCGCTTCCGGGCATTGGGATCGAGCAGGCGCTTGCGCAGGCGGATGCTCTTGGGCGTGACTTCGACCAATTCGTCGTCGGCGATATAGGTCAGCGCCTTTTCCAGCGTCATCTGGATCGGCGGGGTCAGGCGCACCGCCTCGTCCTTCGAGGTGGTGCGGATATTGGTCAGCTGCTTGCCCTTGAGCACGTTGACCTCAAGGTCGTTGCCGCGGGTGTGCTCGCCGATGATCATGCCCTGATAGACCGAAACGCCGGGCTCGATCAGCATCGGTCCGCGGTCCTCGAGGTTCCACATCGCATAGGCGACCGCGGTGCCCTCGCCGTTTGAAATCAGCACGCCGGTGCGCCGGGCGGCAATCGGACCCTTATACGGAGCATAACCGTGGAACAGCCGATTGATCACGCCGGTGCCGCGGGTGTCGGTCAGGAACTCGTTATGATAGCCGATCAGGCCGCGCGACGGCGCGTGGAACACCAGCCGCTGCTTGCCGCCGCCCGACGGGCGCATTTCGGCCAGTTCGGCCTTGCGCTCGGCCATCTTGTTGACGACGACCCCGGAATACTCCTCGTCGACGTCGATCACCACTTCTTCGATCGGCTCCAGGCGCTGACCGGTGACCGGGTCTGGCCGGTAGAGTACCCGCGGCCGGCTGATCGCCAGCTCGAAGCCCTCGCGGCGCATGGTCTCGATCAGGATGCCGAGCTGGAGTTCGCCGCGGCCGGCGACCTCGAAACTGTCGGTCCCGTCGGTCGTGGTGACGCGCAGCGCGACATTGCCTTCGGCCTCGCGGAGCAGGCGATCACGGATCACCCGGCTGGTCACCTTGTCGCCTTCGCGGCCGGCCAGCGGGCTGTCATTGACCGAGAAGGTCATCGCCAGCGTCGGCGGGTCGATCGGCTGGGAGGGCAGCGGCGCGGGGACCGACGGTTCGCACACCGTGTCGGCGACCGAGGACTGGGACAGCCCGGCCAGCGCCACGATGTCGCCGGCCGAGGCCTCCTCGACCGGAACCCGCTCCAGGCCGCGGAACGACAGCACCTTGGTGATACGGCCCTGTTCGATCAGGCGGCCGTCACGCGACAGCGACTTGATCGCCATGTTGGGGCGGACCACGCCCGACTGGATGCGCCCGGTCAGCAGCCGGCCGAGATAGGGGTTGGCCTCCAGCGTGGTCGCCAGCATGGTGAAGGGACCATCACGGTCGACCTTCGGCGGCGGCACATGGTGGCGGATCAGCTCGAACAGCGGTGCCAAGTCCTTGCGCGGGCCATCCATGGTCTCGTCGGCCCAGCCCTGGCGGCCAGAGGCGAACAAGGTCGGGAAGTCGAGCTGGTCGTCACGGGCGTCGAGGGCCGCGAACAGGTCGAACACCTCGTCGTGGACCTGATGAGCACGGGCGTCCGGGCGATCGACCTTGTTGATCACCACGATCGGCCGCAAGCCCAGCTTGAGCGCCTTGCCGACCACGAATTTGGTTTGGGGCAGGGGACCTTCGGCGGCATCGACCAGAACCACGACGCCATCGACCATGCTGAGGATCCGCTCGACCTCGCCGCCGAAATCGGCGTGGCCGGGGGTGTCGACGATGTTCAGCCTCAATTCGTGCCACAGCACCGAGGTGCATTTGGCCAGGATGGTGATGCCGCGCTCACGCTCCAGGTCATTGCTGTCCATGGCCCGTTCCGCGACCTGCTGGTTCTCGCGGAAGGAGCCGCTCTGGCGCAGGAGCTGATCGACCAGGGTTGTTTTGCCGTGGTCGACATGCGCGATGATCGCAACGTTGCGCAAGTCCATGTATCCGGCCTTTCGATCCCTGGTGTCTATGTTGCGCTGCAATATCACGATATATAGGAAGAACGCAAGCCCGCGCATGTGCCGGGCTCGGTTGTCTGTAGCGCCGATGCCCCGAACCGCCGGCGGGACTCCCGAGGTTCACCGAATCCCGAGCAACTCGCGGCTCTCCTGGACACGGCCATGCCCGATCAGGAAGCCGGCATAGTCGGCCTTCAGCCCGGCATCGTCCGGTCTTCGTCGGTGCTGCTCCTGGTAGAGACGCAGTGCCGGCAGAAATCGACCCTGACGGCTGAGGATCGCGGCTTCCAGTCGCACCGCCGCCTCGTCTTGCCGACCGCTGCCGCGCAACAGGGCCAGGGCACTACGAAAACGTGGCGCGGCCTCGGCGGCTCGGTCGAGAGCGGTCAGGGCCTCACCCAGTATGAAGTGGGTTTCGGCATCGCCGTCCGCAAGCGCGAGCAGCCGTCGAAGTGCGGCAACGCAGTCTTCCAGCCGGCCGGCATCGAAGGCGAGCAAGCCTTGCCGGTGCAGCGCCTCGGGATCATCGGCGCGGCGTTCCAGTACCCGCCGCCAGGCGGTGGCGGCGAGGGCGGCCAGACGAGCCTGATCGGCCAGCCGGGCAAAACGACGCAGCCGCTCGGCCGGGACCGCACCGGGCGTCGCCAAAGCTGCCGCCAGGGCGACACCCAGCCGATCCCGC
This sequence comes from Azospirillum sp., assembly GCA_016124535.1. Lineage (GTDB taxonomy): Bacteria > Pseudomonadota > Alphaproteobacteria > Azospirillales > Azospirillaceae > RI-112. The sequence continues at coordinate 13,593 of WGNK01000014.1, read as the reverse complement.
TCGCCCAGCGCTGCCAAGGCCTCGGCGAAGGGCAGCGCCAAGGCGCCCGGCGGCGGCGCGCTGGCGGCATCGAACCGGGAGAGCACAAGACGGGCGCCACCGCCGGCGACCATCAGCCCGAGCCAGGCGGCCTGTTCGGTTTGGCCGGAGGCGCGATCGGCGCGCGCCGCCAACCAGGCCAGCCCCGGGTCGGGCAGCCGCGGCCCCCACAGATAGAGCAGTTCCTTGATCGCCGGGGAGTCGGGCGGGGCATCGGCGGCCAGGGTCTGGAAGCCGGCCAGGGCGGTGGCCTTTTCCCCCAGTTCGAGCAAGGCATAGGCGATGCCGCGGCGATCCTCGGGCGTCAGCCGGGGATCGGCCGCGCGCTGGCGCAGGAAACCGCGCAGTTCCGTGGTCTCCCCGAGTTTGACCAGGGCGTCGCGGTAAAACCCGTCGAAGCGGCCGGGGCCGCCCGCCACCATCAGACGCAGAGCAGGCAGTGCTGCCGCGATCTCGCCCTGCTCGGCCAGACGGTAGAGAAATCCCGCACGCAAGGTGTCGGGCAAGTCCGGCAGATTGACCACGCTGGCGAGGTACGCCACCGATGCCGGTTTTTGGCCCAGTCGGTCGAGCAGATCCACCAACACCGCACCCCAGTGTCGGGGATCGCGGCGGGCAAAGCGCTCGAGCGGTGCCGCGGCCGCGGCAGGATCGGCCTCGATCAGCAGCGATAGCATCGGTTCGCTGTCGGCAGCGGACAGATCCGGGCGCGCCAGCTGGGTGGCCAGGAATTCGGCAAGCGCCGCCGTGGCGCCGGCCTGGCGGGCGGCGTCGGCATAGGCGAACAGCCACTCCCGGCCGTACTGTTCGGCGCGCGCGCGCAGGAACGGCAACGCGGCGCGATAGGCCTGATGGGCGAGCAAGCCATAGAGGAGCGTCTGCTGGTCCTGGTCGGACAGCCCGCCGGCCGCCAGCTGTTCGCTCCAGTAGCGGGTAAGTTCCCCGGTCAGGCCGGCGCGTTCGAGCGCCGCGACATAGAGCGCACGCAGCGCCGGCGTGCCCGGCAACAGCGCCCGCACCAGCGGCACCGCTTCGGCGGCGCGGTCGGCGTCGATCAGCGCGCCGGCGAGCCGGCGCCGGTTCTCCGGCGATGGTGCCGCAGCGTCGAGCCGCTGGGCCAAAGCCAAGGCCAAAGGGGCGCTGCGACGGTCGGAGGCCAGGAAGAAAAGCTCTTCGAGCTGGCGCGGGTCCGGGTCCTGAGGTCGATTCAGCCAGGCCAGCACCTCAGCCTCGTGGCCGGCGCCGATTGCCAGCCGGAGCCAGGCGGTATCGGCCGGGATCGACGGCTGGGTCTTTCGTAGCGCGTCGAACCAGGCAAACCCCGCGTCGATCCGGTCCAGACGAATGAACAGCTCCGCCAGATCACCCAGACGTTCGGCGGGCAGCGCGGCCGGCAGCGCCAGCCGGTCGAACAGGGCGATCGCCTCCGGTTTGCGATCGAGTTGAAGCAGCAGCCAGGCCGCTGCTGTTGAGTCCTCCAGCGCCGGTTCGGGGAGGGCGAGGGCGCGATCGAGCCAGTCGCTTGCCGCCTGCCGATGGTCGCGGCGCAGTTCGATCCGGGCGGCGAGCAGTGGCTGGCTGGCGAGAAAGCCGCTGTCCGCCATGGTCAGCAGACGATCGAGGAAGGCGCTGTCGTTGCGCGCCAGCGCCTGGCCGGACAGGGTCAACAGCACCCAGCCCGGCAGGTTGGCCGGATCCTGCCGGCCTGCCTCGGCAAAGGCCAGGTCGGCCAGACCGGCCGAAAGCAATTGCCCGAGGAAGCGGGCCCGCGCGGCCGCTGGCACGTCGCCCAACGCCGCCCAGGCGGTCAGGCGGTTGCGGGCCTGATCGATCCGGCCGGTGGTGATTTCCAGATCGATCAGCAGCAGGCGCAGCTCCGGTGTTTGGGCCCCGCGCGTCGCCAGCGGTTGGAGCAGCTGGTAAGCCGCCTCGGCGTGGCCGGTTCCCGAGAATTGTCCGACCAGCCCGATTACCGTCGCGGTCGGGGTAGTCGGGTCGGCGTCGAGCCAGCGCCTGGCATCGGCGATTGCCGCGTCGGCGCGGCCGAGGTCGAGCAGCATGGTGACCAGCAGCTCCCGGCCGTCGGCGCCGAGCCCCTTGCCCACTCGGTCGGCCGCGATCAGGCGCTCGGCGGCTTCGTCCAGCCGGTCGCGGCTCGCCAGCAGGAGCGCCAGATCGATGACATATTGGCCCTGTTCCGGATGCCGGGTGGCGAGCTGGTCGAGGACGGCGATCTGCCGGTCGTATTCGCCGTTGGAGTTGTAGAGCCCGGATAATTTTTCCAGCGTCTCGGCGGTGGGTCGCTGTCGGGCGATCGCTTCTAGATTGGTCTCATAATCGGCGGTGCGCTGACCATACTGGTAGAGCGTGCCGAGGAATTCGCGGCCCTCCAGATTGTTTGGCTCGCGCGCCACGAAATCCTCGAGCAGAGCGATGGCGCGGTCGATCTCGCCGGTCTGCAGGTAGAGCCGGGTCAACGGCATGATCGTTGCGCCGGAGCGGTCGCCGGCGGCGATCCGTTGCTCGAAGGCGTCCCGCGCGGCGTCGAATTCCTTGTCGCGCAGCTTCATCAGGGCAAGCTCCTGCTGGCGCGGAATCAGCAGCAGACTGAACCCGATGCCCCCGGCAAGGATCAGCAAGGCGATCAGGACATTGCGCATCCGTCACAGACACTGGAAGTTCGATTGCCGGCGGCCTTTGCCGACCCACCGGCTACTCTATACAATTCGCCGCAAATTTAGGGTCCCTTCGCCCGATCCGAACCCCCTGCGGTGGCTGGCCGCAGGATCCGGCGGCCGGCGTGCCGGCGTGCCGCTATGAGGGGCCGATCCCGGCCGGGCTCACCCTTACGGTCAATCCGGTGATCGCCGAACTTTCGATTCGGAACGCCAGGCGACCGTCGGCATCGGCCTCGGCGGTGCCACGCCAGCGTTCGCCATGCTCATCCGTGGCGACCACCGCGAAGCGGCCCGGACCCGGCAGCTGCCACAGCTGCTCGCCGTCGCCGAAGCCCTGGGCCCGGAAGACAAAACCGACCGGTGTGTCGGTCGCCAGATGGGACACCAGCCAGCGCCCGCTGACCAGGTAGGGCTGCGGTCCCGTCGGCTCGCGGTCGGCGCGGGCGAGGTCGAGCAGTCCGACCACCGGCGCGGCGACGCTGCTGTCCAAGGCGACGTAGAGGCTGCCCTGGGCATGGCGTTGGCCGATCACCCCGTGGGACCGGGTGAAATCGACCCCGAGAAAGGCGCCATGATCGAAGCGCAGGGTCTGCAACCCGTCGCGATCCTCGATCCGCCAGCGCCGCGGCCCGAGCGGAATGAAGCGGACGCTGTGGAACCCGTCGGCCATGGCGCAGTAGGTCGAGGTCGCGACCGGAGCGATCTCCGAGCGCCGGGCCAGCGCCAGATTGGCGCGTACCGCGTTCAGGCTGGCCAGCTTCTGGCCGGAATAGATGTGGTAATAGATATTGAACGGCTTCAAGCGGAGCGGCGATCCGGTGGCACGGACCGTCTGCTGCAGCAGCTTGAAGCCGAAAAAGCGCTCGGTCCAGAGTCCGGTATAGGTGTTTTCGTTGCTGAACGCGGAATAGACCTGGTATTGGCCGCCAACCGGAATGCCGATCGGTGCCACCGTGGTATAGGACGGATATTCGGCGTCGAACCGGGTATCGCCGCCGTTGATATTGCGCAGGCCGGCGGCGCGGCTCATCGCCACCGCCGCTTCGAACGGTCTGGTATCTCCCGACCATTGCAGGACTTTGACCTGCTTTCCCGGCGGCAGCAGGGCGCCGATCAGCGCGACCGCGCCGTCGATCTCCTGAGCGAGGCTGAACGGTTGCTTGGCATAGGCGCGTGGCAGCCGGTATCGCCCGGCGTCCTCGTGCTCGCCGACCATACCCTCGTCCTGGTCGGCGCCGCGCATCAGCCGCCGCCACCAGCGATCGGTGGCATGGGCGGCATTGTTGGCGGCCAGGGCCGGCTCGTCGGCCGGGTGGTAGTCCTGGAAGAACGACCAGCGGAACGGATGGGTCCAGGTATGGCTGCCCGCCTCGACATTGGGCAGAGCCAGCAGCCGACGGGCGACATCGCGGCCTTTGGCGGTGCCGTACCAATCCTCGGCGAGGTCGGCGGCGATCGGCGCCACCGTCACCGGCAGATCCGGAAAGCCCTTCGCGACCTCCTCCAGAATCACCTCTGCCGCGGTGGTATTCGGCCGCTTGGCGTAGGCTTCAATCTCGGTAGTATTACGCCAGCCGTCACCATCGATATGGCTGAAGAACAGCCGTCGCCCCGATGCCGTGGTCGCGTCGGGCTTGGGCAGGTCGTCGGTGCGAAAGGCGGCGCGAAAGAATTGGAAAGGATTGATCCGCCAGCGGCTGCGGACCATCTCGGGGTCGAAAAACTGCGCATAGTCCGACGCCGCGTAGCCGCCATGGGGACCCAACGAAATCAGCGTGCTGTCGGTCGCCGGATCGTCGCCGCGACGCAGCACGAGTAACGGCCGGACGCGGGGATCGATCCGGGTCAGAATGCCGTAGGCGGGCAGGATGCCGGTTAACCGCCGCTCGAATTCGACCATCCCGCTGTCCTTGACCACGGCGCGGGCGCGGTAGGTCAGGCCCGAAAAGTCGCCGTCGTCGCGCAGGCCCAGGCGGGCCAGGAAACCGTTGATCACGCCGCCCGGCGTCGGCGTGCCGACGAGGTCACGCTGGCCGCCGGTATCACCCAGGACCACGAAGGGCAGACCGGAATCGACCGCCGCGCCGGCCCAGGCGAAATAGGCGAGGGGGGCGGCCATCGGGGTGCCCTTGAACCAGCTCAGGACGCCGCGCAAGGCCGGCAGCTGCGCCAGGTCGGGCAGGCCCTGGGCGATGTCCCAATAGATGATCTTGAGCCCCAGATGGTTGAGCGGCATGGAGGCCAGCGCGTGGACGCGGGCGAAGCGCAAGGCCGGTTCCTCCCGGCTGCTGTAGAGCGCCAGGATGGTGCGGGCAAGCGGTGGTGCCTCGGCATCCGGCGACCGGGTCGCCGGCGCACCGAGTGGTCCGGCCGCCGGAGCGTCGGCGGACTGGGCGCCGGCCGGCGCGCAACAGCTCCAGGCCAGCAGCGCCAGCGCTGCGATGCCCCGCCGGCCGCACAACCGGCCCCGGGTCATCGCGGCGGTTCCGGGATCACCCGGTCGAGCGCGATCACCGAGACGCACGGCGAAAAGCCGTTGGCGCGCTCGACCGCGTAGATCTGGCTCAGGCCGGCGGCGTCGGCGGGGTCCCAATAGTCGAGCGTCATCACCTTCAGCCCTGGAAAGCGCTGGCGGGCCTCGCTCAGCCAGGCGACCTGCCGACGATAGTCGACGGGGTCGGCCAGCCGCGCCGCGCTGGCGGCAAAATCCCAGGTCGCATAGACCGACTCGCCCAAGGCATAGTCGATGTCGCCGCCGACCTCCGGCAACAGCTCGTAGGCCCGGTTCATCATGATCGGCAGCGTCGGGTAGTTCAGCCGGATCGCCTTGACCAGATGCACCGCCGCCTGCGTCATTCCGGCATAGGCGGCGGGGTCCCGGCGTTCGAGGTCGGGCGGGATGTCGAGGGTATCGAGGAACACGCCCTCGAAGCCGGCCTGAAGCAGGCGAGGGACCAATTCCTCGATGACCAGGGCGGTCCAGCGCCGGTCGCGCAGATCGATCGCGAAGCTGCCCGGCCAATTCGGGTTTTCCTCCAGGAGCAGACCCTGGGATTTGACCGCCTCGAACCAGTCACGGTGGTTCTCCACCTCGCCGACGCTCAGATAGCCGAGCAAGCGCTTGCCCCGTTCCAGCAATGGGCGCAGGGCGGGGTGATGGTCGCTGTCAAACACCACCAGGTCATAGCGCAGGAAGCTGGCTGCCGGCTCCTTGTCGGCATAATAGACCATCCAGGGGATCGGTGGCTCGGGCGCGCCCGACGCTGCACCGGCGTCGGCCGCGATCACCAGCAGCGCCACCACCGCGGACCAGAGCCACCCAAGCGGCCGCATCACCCGGTCAGGCGGTCACGGTCTGACGGCGCGCCTGCTTCAGATAGGCGCCGACCTTGAGCGGGAATTCCTTGGGCTGGATCGGCTTGGCGATATGGCCGTCGAAGCCGGCGGCGCTCAGCTTCCGCTTGTCTTCTGGAGTCACCAGGTTGGTTACCGCCACCACGATGGTCGCCGAGAGCGAAGGATCCTGCCGTATCGTCTGGATGAGGTCGAGCCCGGACCGTCGCGGCATCAAGATGTCGAGCAGGACCACGTCCGGCCGGAATTCGCGCATCAAGTCGATAACCGCCTCGCTCTCGCCGGTCTCCATCAGGATGTTGCCGCCGTCTTCGAGGCAGCGAACGAACAGCTTGCGCATCAGCGCATTGTCGTCGACGACCAGGATCGTGCCGCAACCATCGGTTTCGGTGTCGCCGAATTTACCCACGGCTTTCGGCAGCGTCGCCGTCGTCGCCGCTTCTTGAGCTTGCCTACTCATCTTGACCATGGAGTCCGATCTGCGCGAGACGATTGCCAACGCATCTTGTTGGACGGAAATCTAGATCGACCGCGGGCCGCGGTCAAGGGAACCGGTTGCAGGTGCGGCGATGGCGGGTCGCGGTTACTGGCAATGGTGGAAGTCTTGCTACCAGATACCAATCGTAATTTGTAAAATCCATCGCCCTCGGCCAGGGATAGCTGCATCAAAAAGGTCGTTGGGTTCACTGAGTTTATCAAGGTCGGCGCGTCAAAAAACCGCGGCGACCGTGAAACTGCAAGAAGTTCTTGACGAATTTTTGCCAAGATTGCTCAACATCCGAAAATCCCGCTGAATATCCTGCCGCTGAACGTGACCGTACGATTGCCCCGCCGCCCCGACGCCTCTCCACTGCTGCACCCTTCCAAACCGCAAATGTCCCGAGGGATCTCCCGGCTCGGCCGAGCGCTGCCGACTGCGTCCACGCTGGTGGCGGTCGGAGCCCTGGCGGCGACCCTGGTGCTCTGGCATTGGGAGGCTGCTGCCGCGCCGAACGAGCGGGCGAAACTGGTGGTGGTGGTCGGCTTTACCGCGGCGCTCGGCCTGTGGCTCGGGATACAGGCCCTGGAACGGCGGCTGCAGCGTTACCGCGAAATGGTCGAGGCGGCTTCAGACTGGTTCTGGGAAGCCGATGTCGCGTGGCGCTTCACCCATGTGTCCGATCGTTTCTTCACCTTGACCGGGTTGGCCCCGGCGGCGGTGCTCGGCCGGGCCCTGCTCGAGCCGTCGGTCGCCAGGTGCCAGGACGTTTGCGCACCGTTCCGCGACCTCCAGTTTTCGATCCCGGACTGCGAAGGCCGGCTCCGTCAATTCAGCCTGAGCGGGCGCCCGATCTTCTGTCGCAACGGCATCTTGCGCGGCTATCGCGGCATCGGCACCGAGGTCACCGAATACCGTCTGGCCGAAGCCGCCACGGTCGAAAAGGCGGCTCAGCTGGAAGTCGCGATCGAAGTGATGCCCAATGCGGTGGTCATGTTCGACCACGACCTAGAGGTCAAAGTCTACAACCAGAATTTCCTGGCCTTGTGGAATCTTTCGGAAGCTGACCTGCAGACTTATCACCGTCTGCCGGCGCTGATCCGGTTTCTCGCCGAGCGCGGTGATTACGGTGACGGCGACGTGGAACGCCAGGTGGCGCGGCGGCTCGGCCAAATCGTCCAGGAACGCGCGGTCACCTACCGGATCCGCCGGGCCGACGGCCGGCTGCTGGAGGTTCAGGGGTATGGCCGATCGACCATCGGCTATGTCCTGACCTATCTCGACGTGACCGAACGCGACCGCGCCGACGCCGCGTTGCGCGACAGCGAGCGGCGGCTTCAGCAAATCCTCGACTACAGCCCGGTCGGCATTTCGATTGCGGGGCAACAGCCGCTGCGTCGGCTCTATCACAACAAACGCTTGGCCGAACTCTACGGCGGCGGGGCCCAGGGCGATTTGCTGAACGAGCCGATTTTGGACAGCTACGTCGACCCGGCCGATCTGCAGGATATTTTCGCCGAGCTCAACACAACGGGCAAGGTCAGCGGCCGGATCGTGGCACGGCGGCGCAAGGACGGTTCGCTGTGGTGGTGCCTGTTCGATGCGGTCGCGATCGACTACGAGGGCGGGCCCGCCTACATCGTCTGGCATTACGACATCACCGACCGGCGGCTGATGGAAGAGGAACTACGCCAGAGCCGACAATTTCTCCATGCCGTGATCGATTCGATCCCGGCCCTGGTCAACGTCAAGGACCGGGCACTTCGCCATGTCCTGATGAACCGCTACGAGGCGGCGCTGGCCGGAATCGAACCGGAGGCGGCGGTGGGCCGCACCACGGTCGAACTGCTGGGCGACGAGCCCTGGACGCAGCGTCTGGAGGAAGACCGCAAGGTCCTGGTCACCGGCGAGGTCGAGCATTTCCATGAGGTGTCGCTGGAATTTCCCCTGGGTGGGCGCCGCGACTGGCTGATCACCAAGCTGCCGATCCGGGATTCTGAAGAGGCGGTTGCCAACGTCCTGACCCTCGGGCTCGACATCACCCCGCGCAAGCGGGCCGAAGATGCTATGCGCCAGAGCGAGGAGCGGTTGAAACTGGCCCTGGCGGTGACCCGGTCGGGGGTCTGGGACCTCGATCTGGGCAGTCGGCGCCGCTCGTGGTCGCCGCAACTTCCCGAACTGGTCGGCTATGAGGACGAGGATTTCCGCTGCCACGCCGATCCGTTCGCGTTCCTGATCCACCCGGACGACCGCGCCGAGGTCCAACGCCTGGCGATCGCCCATCTGCATGGCGAGACGTCCGAATTCCGCGCCGAGTATCGGATGCGCCACAAGGGCGGATGGTGGCTGTGGTTCGAGGATATCGGGCGGGTGGTGTTCGACGCCGAGGGCGGTGCCGGCCGCTTTATCGGCATCATCGTAGACATCACCGAGCGGCGGGCGACGCGGATGGAACTGGTGCGCTCCGAAGGCATGGCTGCCCTCGGCCGTCTGGTCGCCGGCATCGCCCACGAGATCAACACGCCGGTCGGCCTCGGGGTCGGCGTCGCGTCCCACCATGAGGACCGCACCCGGGCGATCAAACGCCTCTACGATGCCGGCGAGATCACCATGGAGGATTTCGAGGACTACCTTCAGACCAGCCTGGAGTCTGCGGCCGCGCTGCTGTCGAACCTCCGGCGTGCGGCGGATCTGGTGCGCAGCTTCAAGCAAGTTGCAGTCGACCAGTCGAGTGAGCTGAAGCGGCGATTTGAAGTCCGTGACTATATCGAGGAGTTGCTGCGCAGCTTGAAGCCGAAACTGAAAAACACCAGCCACAGCATTTCGGTCGATTGTCCGGGCGGCCTGACCATCGAGAGCTTCCCAGGCGCTCTTTCCCAAATCCTAACCAATTTAATCGAAAATTCCCTGATCCACGGTTTCGAGGGGCGGCAATTCGGCCATATCTCGATTTCGGTACTGAAAACGGCAAGGCGGATGATTCTGCTTTATGCCGATGACGGCAAGGGGATGGCGGAAGCGGAATGCCTGCGAATCTTTGAACCTTTTTTTACCACCCGAATGGGACAAGGGGGCAGCGGCCTCGGAATGCACATCGTCTACAACCTGGTGACCCAGACCTTGGGCGGTCGCATCACCTGTACCTCGCTGCCTGACCTCGGCATCTCGGTAACCATCAGGATTCCTCTGGAGCTGGAGCGCGCTGGGCATGAGCGACACGCCTGATCCGGAAGTCGCCAGCACCCGGCGCCGGCCCCTGGCATTTCCCAGCCGTGCCGCGGCGGCCCCGCCTGCGGAGGAACTCAGCGCCGGGTCGACCTGGAAGCTGATGATCTCCGACGACGACGACGACGTTCACGTGGTCTCCCGCCTGTTGCTCAAGGATTTTTCGTTCGAAGGCCGGCGGTTGAGCTTCCTCAGTGCCCGGACCGCCGAGGAGACCCGGACGCTGCTGTCCCAGCATCCCGATACCGCGGTGCTGCTGCTCGACGTCGTGATGGAGTCGACCCATGCCGGGCTGGCGGTGGTCCATCATATCCGCAACGAACTCAAGAACCCGTTCGTGCGGATCATCCTGCGCACCGGTCAGCCGGGCCAGGCGCCCGAACGGCAGGTGGTCGAGGAGTACGATATCAATGACTACAAGGAGAAGACCGAGCTGACGGCGCAGAAGCTGATCACCACGGTGATGGCGGCGCTGCGTGCCTATCGCGATATTCAGACGCTGGAAACCAGCCGCAAGGGCCTGGAGCGGATCATTGCCTCCTCGTCTACCCTGTTCCAGCCGCAATCGCCCCGGCGCTTTTCGGCCGGTGCGCTGAATCAGCTGGCTGGTCTGATTGAGTCCCGGCAAGCTGGCGCGCCGGTGCCGGTCTCGGGACTGGCGGCGCGGCGCTTCGGGTCGGGCTTCAAAGTGCTGGCGGCGATCGGCGACTATGCCGCTGAGCCGGAGCCGTCGATCCCGCCGGAGGTCGCGGAGCGATTGCGCGCCGCGGTCGGCGAGCGGCGTTGCGTGATCGGCCTTCGGGATTTCGTCGGCTGGTTCAGCACCTCGACCGGGACCGAGAACGTGCTCTATCTGCGCTCCGGGGCGCCGTTCGACGCCGTCGACAGCAGCCTGTTCGCGGTCTTCGGGGCGATGCTGGGCATCGCCTTCGACAACGTCTATCTCAATCGCGAGATCGCCGATACCCAGGCCGAACTGGTTCAGCGCCTGAGCGACGTGGTCGAAACCCGCTCCGCCGAGACCGGACAGCATACCGCGCGGGTCGGCCGGGTGGCGCAGAGGCTGGCCCAGAAGCTGGGGCTTGACGACAGCGAGGCCGACTTGCTGCGGGTCGTGGCGCCGATGCACGACCTGGGCAAGGTCGGCATCCCCGATGCCATCCTGAACAAGCCGGGCCGCCTGACGCCTGAGGAATACGAACTGGTCAAGACCCACGCCCAGCTCGGCTACGACATTCTGAAGGGCTCCAAGCGGCGGATTCTGCGCGCCGCCGCCCTGGTCTGTCTTCAGCATCACGAACACTGGGCCGGCACCGGCTATCCCCGCGGCCTGGTCGGCGAGGAGATCGACATCATGGGCCGGATCGTCGGCCTGGCCGACGTGTTCGACGCCATCGCCCACGACCGTCCCTACAAGGTCGGCTGGCCGCCCGAGCGCGTGCTCGACTATATCCGGGGGCAGCGCGCCAAGCAGTTCGATCCCGAGCTGGTCGATGTCTTCGTCGCCGATTTCGAGGAATTTGTCGCGCTCGGCCGGGAACTGGGCGAGGACGATCACGCGGCGGTCGCGCTCATCTGAGCCGCTCGGCGAACAGCGCCAGGACCCGGGGGATGGCGTCGGCGCGCGCCGCCGGATTGGTGCCCAGGGTGGCGGTGCCGCTTCGGGTACTGGACACCCCGGTGCGGGTATGAACCGGCATCGCCTCGGCATCAAAGCCGTGATAGGCACCGGGATAGACCACCAGGGTAAAGCCGGCGGCGTTGCCGGTGCGGGCCAGCCGGCGCTCGACCTGGCGGCAGGGTTCGGCGCGGGTCCAGTCGTCGAGTGCCCCGGTCAGCACCAGCAAGGGTAGCACCGGGACCCAGTCGCGGTCGCGGCTGGCCTTGCCGCAGCCGGGATAGAACGCGACCGCCGCGCGAAAATCGCCGTAGGGCAACCGAGCCGGCCGGGCCGGGGTGGTGCTGCCGACCGCCGCCAGGGTCGAGCCGCCGCCATGGGACCAGCCGGCGAGGGCGATGCGGTCGGCGCGGATCTCGGACCGGGACTGCAGATAGGCCAGCGCCCCATAGGCGTCGCGGGCGCGCTCGCGGTCGGTCTGGATCGGCCGGGTGGTCAGGCCGCACACGGCACCCAGGCCGCGCGGCGAAAAGCTGTCGACCGCCAAAGCCACATAGCCGGCCGCGACAAAGGTCTCGGCCCACCAGCGGTGGTTGGGGCGCAGCGCGCCATCCTTGCCATAGGCGCCGCCGCAGCCATGCATCATCACCACCGCGGCAAACGGCCCCGGCCCTGCTGGGCGGAACAGGATTCCTTTCAGCTGGGTCGGGGTGCCGCCGGTAAGGTCGGCATCGTTGGAGGCAAAGGACACGGCATCTTGCGCCGATGCTGGGTCAGGGGATGCACAGGCGACCGCCAGCAGCAGCGCCATACACAGACTCCCGATTTTATCAGCCATCGCCGCCCCGCTCGCCAAAAAGCCTTGGCATCACATGGGATGCCCGGCGGCTGCCGGCAATTGCGCCGCTTGCCCGAGATGCTCGGTGATGACAGAGTGGCCAGGGGTTTCGTTGCACGGCGGCATCGAATGGATTGGCCGGATTCCTGGAAGCTGTTGGGCGCACTCGGCGTCACCGGGGCGCTGGGCGCCTGGATCGGCGGCTATCTCGGCGGCTTCCTGCCGCCGCCGCCGCGGGTGGTGCGGGCGATCCGCCATGCCGTGGCCCGTGCCCGGCGCGGCGGCGTGCCCCCGGCGGTCGATGACGGACGCTACCATCTGGTGCTGTGCGGGCTGGACGGCGACGACGCCAAGGAGAGCACCTTGCGCCTGTTGCAGCGGGCCTTGAACCCGCAGGATTACCCGATGCTGCGGCTGACCCTGTCGGCGCGCTGCATTTCGCTTGGCCCCTGGCATGCGCGGCAGGACCTGACCGCGGGGGCATCGACCGCCGACCGGATGTTGCGCGACCACACCGCCGACGCGGTGCTGTGGGGCGAGGTGCCCAAGCAGGGCGACAGCCTGCGCTTTTTCCTGCGCGGCGCCGGCCGGCAGGAAACCCAGACTCTGTTGTTTGACAAGGGCCTGGCCAAAGACCGCCCGGATGGCGCGCTGGGCGCGGTGCTGGCCGCGGTGGCACTGGCGCAAGTGGCACCGGCGACCGAACAGGCTGGGAATTATCTGGTCACCCAGCTGCGCCCGGTGGCGGCACGGCTCCAGGCCCTGCTCGCCGAACCCAGGCTGGTGCCACCCGCCGAGCGCGGCAGCCTGCACCACGCGGTCGGCCTGGCGCTTACAGTGATCGGCGAGCAGGCCGGCGACACTGCGGCACTCGAAGCGGCCATCGCGGCCTATCGCGCGGCGCTGGCCGAAACGACGCGAGAGCGGGTGCCGCTGGATTGGGCCACGACCCAGAACAATCTCGGCAACGCGCTTAAGTCACTGGGTGAGCGCGAGAGCGGGACGGCGGGTCTGGAGGCGGCGGTCGCGGCCTATCGCGCGGCGCTGACCGAACGGACGCGAGAGCGGGTGCCGCTCGACTGGGCCACGACCCAGAACAACCTCGGCAATGCTCTTTGGAGGCTGGGGGAGCGCGAAAGCGGGACAGAACGTCTGGAGGCGGCGGTCGCGGCCTATCGCGCGGCATTGACGGAAATGACGCGAGAGCGGGTGCCGCTCGACTGGGCCACGACCCAGAACAACCTCGGCAACGCGCTTTCTCGAATGGGTGAGCGCGAGAGCGGGACGGCGGGTCTGGAGGCGGCGGTCGCGGCCTATCGCGCGGCGCTGACCGAACGGACGCGAGAGCGGGTGCCGCTCGACT
>WGNK01000061.1 GCA_016124535.1 Azospirillum sp. | reverse complement strand
GCTGCCGTAGATTGGACGCAGAACAGTCTCAAGTGCCGACCAATCGATGATCTTGCCGATGTCATCAAGCCACTCATTCCGCCCGGCTCTTTGATTGACAAGTCCGTCCGCAAGGCTCATCTGACGCAAGTGACGACGCATTAAAGCACCCGATCCGCTGAATTTTCCCCATGGAATCATAGCGCTTCGGGTTATGCAAGGCTCTCCATCGGCGCTTCAGCCGCTGGGCCAAGTCCGGGGTCTGGCAACGGCTGTTCCAGCACCTCTCGGTGGATGCCGACAACGAGTAGGCGATGATCGACAGCACCATCGTGCGCGTCCATCAGCACAGTGCCGGCGCCCCAAAAAAGCCGGCGAGGACCACGCGATCGGGCGCTCGCGCGGTGGATTGAGCACCAAAATCCATACTCTGGTCGATGCCCTGGGCAATCCGGTGTCATTCCATCTGACCGGCGGCGAAGTCCACGACCTGGTGGGCGCCGATCACCTCGTGCCGGACATGAGGTCCGACTTACTCATTGCCGACAAAGCTTTCGACGCCGACGAACGGGTTGTCGCGCCGCTCAAGGCTGCCGGCAAAGACGCCGTTATCCCGCCCAAAGCAAACCGCAGAACACCCCGCACCTTCGATCGCGATCTCTATGCACTACGCCACCGGATCGAGAATTTCTTCGCCAAACGCAAGCAGTTCCGGGCCATCGCCGCCCGCTACGACAAACCGCCCGAAACTTCCTGGCAGCCATACATCTCGCCGCAAGCACCATCTGGCTCAATTGACGACAGGCCCTAAAATGGCATCGGTCAGGACGGGCAGACCCAAGCCGGGGTCGTGGCTCAGACGGCGGCCGTCCAGGGGTCAATCACGGTGAGGCCGGCAGCGGCAAATGCGCTGGTGTCGCGGGATGCAACCGCAAATTCATGCGCGGCGGCGATCGCAGCGATGTAACCATCGGGCGTCGGGAACCCTTTTCCGGCGGCGCGCGCCCTGACCGCGAGGTCGGCGTAGTGACGGGCCGCGCCGGTATCGAACGGCAGGATTCGTGCCCCGAACAGCTCGAGCACGCCATCGAGCGCCGCGGTCAGCTTGTCCTTACGGCGGCCTCGGGGCAGCACACCGATGCCGAACATCAGCTCTGCGATGGTGACACTGGACAGGTAGAGCGTCTCCGCCGCCTGCGCGTCGAGCCAGGCGTGCACCCCCGGCGCGGGCTCGGGCTTCATCGCCTCGGAGACGACATTGGTGTCGAGCAGGATCATTTGAAACGCACCGGCTCGGCTGGCCTGGCGTCGCGGATCTGTTCGACGGTTTCGACATCGGTATTGGTGAGGCTGTTCTTCCGGCTCATCTCCGCCAACGCGGAGCCGAGACGCAGCCGGCCCTCCGGTCGCGCGACGGCTTCCAGGATGGCGCGCATTTCCGCTTCCATGCTGCGATTGTGCTGTGCAGCCCGAACCTTCAGGGCGCGACGCGTCTCCTCGGAGAGGTTGCGAATGGTGACGGCGGGCATGGTGGTATAATCCCTAGGACGATGGCGTTGATAGCAATATGAGAAACTGCCATCAAGCGTCAAGGGAAGGCAGGGCCTTCTGCGTTGCTCGTGACCTGGTCGGCGGCGCAATGAGCATCGTGCGGTCCTCTCCGCTCACCTCGGCGCCGCTGCGGTCTCCGCCAGCTGCTCGGCGGCGAGGCCGGCGATCAGGCGGAGTGCAACGGCGCTGTTGTGGACGGCGTATTTTTCCTTGGTCGCGATCAGGGTATCAAAAAAGAGATCGAAGTCGGCGCCATCGGCGACGTGGCGCACGGCTTGGATTTTCTTCGATTCGGCAGCCTTGGCCAGTGCGGTAAGATAGCCGTCGAACGCGGCCTGGTCGGCCGGCAGGAACGAGATCACCAACTTATGGTAAAGCGGCTGCTCGACCTTGAGCACAGAAACGTCGAGGTCGTCGACCTTGAACAGATCATCGGTCAGGCCGCTGTATTCCTTGAGATCGAAGTCGAGCAGGCCCCACAGTTCCTTCAGGATGCTGGGATCGTCCTTGCCGATGATGGCGTTGTGCGAGAGCTGGATCGCCACCAGCTGCGGCTCCGACAGCGCCGTGGTGATCTCCAGCACCTCCGATTCCTCAATCCCGGCTGCGATCGCCGCCAGGACCCGGTGGTTGCCCGACAACACCAGCAACGGCCCGTCGGATTCACGGCGGTAGACCGTGGGCAGGCTGGTCAGGCAGCCGTCACGGCAAGTTATCGACCAGGCGCTGAAACGGTCCCGGCGCCATGAAACGCGCGTTTTTGTCCAGGAGCTTGAGCTCTTTGAGCCGGACCCGCTCCACCCGGGTTGCGATGGCGGCCGTGGGTTCGGAAGGTGTCGGCATGGTTACCTCTTGCCGGTCGTGCGCGGTGACGCCGCCAGGCCCAGAATCACCAGGATCGCCCGGTTGAGCCGCACCAGGTCCTCGTCGCCGAGCCGGCCGATCCTTCGGCCGAGCCTGGCTTTTGGCACCGTCGTGATCTTGTCCACCATCAGCCGACTGGAGGCCGCGAGCCCGTTCTCATCGGTCGGTTCGACATCCAGGCGGAACAGCGGCGCCTCGGTCGGATCGGTGGTGAAGGCGCAGACGGTGATCGACGCCGTGCCATCGAAGCTGTCGTCCTGGACGATCACCACCGGACGAGGCTTGCCGGCATAGTCCTGCCCGCCGGCAGCGGCCCACACGTCACCGCGCCTCATGAGGTCTGATCACCGAAACTCAGTTCGGATGCGGCATCGCTGAAGGCCTGATCGTCCGCGGCCTGAGCACTCGCGGCCACCAGCGCCGACTGACGGTGGGCCTCGGCACGAAACCCTGGCGCCCGCAGGTCCGGCACCCAGAGCTGAATCGGCCGCAGCCCCTGCGCACGCAGCCGGGCGCGATGTGCCCCCACCTTGACACGCGACGAAATGGCCGAAGACCCGGCGGTCATGACCTCCTCATAGTTACATGTAACCCATCACGGCGGAGAACGCCGGGCCAGCGCCTTCGTCCTGCCCGCGCCACCCCGGTCGCGATGAAAGCGCCGGAACCACTCGGCGTAGAGGGTTTGGGGGTCGGCGGGACGGACGGCACTGGCATAGTTGAGCATGCCCTGCTTGCGGGAGACCAGATCGAAGAGGCCCCGGTACTTCATCGATACTGGTTTATTGGTGAAGGCGGTGGTGAACACGCGGGTGATGCGCTGGACCAACTTCAGCTCCAGCTCGCGGATCGGCACCTCGCCGGTCGCCTGCATAGCGACCAGCTTGGAAATCTTTCCGTCGCGACGATCGCGAAATCGGACAACAGATAAATGCCGCCACTACCGCCATATTTTTCCCGGGCATAGATGAAGCCGCCGGCGAGCGCGCCGGCGACGAGTACCAGAAAATTGGCGATGCCGGAGACGTGGTTGATCCCTTTTGCCAGATACTTGTCTTTCAAAAAGTTCATCTGCGCCGAGCTGGCTCTGATCAACGCCACACCAGAGTCCGGCCGTAACGCCGCCGGGTCGACCGGCCGGTACCCGCCGTGGCAACCGCGATCCGGGCTTGTGGAACCGGGCGGCGGATCTCGCGATCAACCCGGTGATCGCCTCGACCGGGCTGGTCCTGCCCGACGGTGCCCTGATCGAGCCCCGCTTTGCCGACCTGAGTGCGGAAGCAATTTATGCGGCGTTGGCCCGCGACGGCGGCGGCGGCTCGGGCCAAGACGGCACGTCGGGGCTGGGCGCCTCGCCCTATCCCGACGATCCCGGCGGCTGCGGTGCCGTGCTCGATGCCCCGGCCGAGACCGGCGGCCCGGCCGCCGACTTGGCCTTGCCGAACAGGTCTCCGCGGTGGGCACCAGCATAGGTCTTGATCAGTCCACCGAGGCGAAGAATCTCGTCCTGCTGGGGCTTGATCCGCGCTGCCAGGCCGGCTTCCAGCTTGGCGATTTGCTGGCGCAGCGCCGAGGTCTCCGCCGCAATCACGCCCTGGGCCTGTCCGATCCGCCCAAGCGCCCGGTCCAGCACCGCCCGCAACCACCGCCAACCGCCGCAGCATATAGGAAAATTAGCCCGAAGTCAGCGGGACGACGGTCGGCAGGATCTCCCGCTAAGACTCGGGCTCCGCCTCGTCCCGAGGCGGAGCCGCCGGACGCCGTCCCGGCGTCCGGCCCGGCGGCCCTCCGGGCCGCCCTGGCTCGATGGACCTCAGGCAGAAACGGAAGCCCAGGGGGCCGTACGCGTCGCCCGGGTGATAAGCGATCCGGGCGGCGGACCGCACCCTCCCGGCGCGGGTGACCCACGACCCACCACGGCAGGCGCGAGGCGATTTGGCTTCCAGCGGTCCCTGGGGGTCGGTCTCGGCTTCTTCGCCATAGTTCCGCAAGCCGTCGGCGCACCACTCGAAGACATTGCCATGCATTTGATATAGCCCCCACGGGTTCGCCGGCAGGCTCTTGACCGCCACCGTCTCCCCGCGATACCGCCCTTTCGGCCCCCCGGCATAGGGAAAATTGCCGTTGAAATTGGCCTGATCTGTGGTGATGGTGGCGCCGAAGCTGAACGGCGTCTCGGTTCCGGCCCGGCAGGCATATTCCCACTCGGCCTCGCTCGGCAGCGCCGCACCGCAGCCGGGCATCAGGGCCTCCAGCCGTGCCAAAAAACCCTGCACGTCGTGCCAGCTGACCCGCTCGACCGGCCGGTCGGGACCCTTGAACCGGCTGAGCTCGGTGCCGGTCACCGCCTGCCACAGCGCCTGGGTACAGGCGCTGTCGGCCAGCCACAACCCCCGCGACAGCGTCACCCCATGCTGGGGGCCTTCATCACTATACCGCTCCGGCTCATCCGCCGGCGAGCCCATCCGGAACGACCACGGCTCGATCCAGCGCAGGCGCTGCACCGCCGCCCCGTGCTCCGTCGACACCGCCAGATCGGCCCACAGCCCCCAGCGGTCGTCGCCCCAGGCGCCGGCAAAGCGCGGCGGAAAGGGTTGGGGATACCGGTCGGGCGCCGGTGCCGGGGAAAGGGGCCGAGCCGCGCCGGTCATGACTCGGATCCGGCGGCAGCCCGGGGAGCGTTCGGAGCGGCGCCTCCGCGTCCGGCGCAAAAGCGGTTGAGCTCGTCCTGGGCCGGCCTCGGGTCCAAGGCGGGGATCGCAAAGAAGTGGTAGGCCATCGCCGGGGTCATCTCTTGCGGGGTGAACGCTGCTTCCGGGATTTGGACGTCGAACCGGATCCGCGCGCGGGCTCCGCCTCGTCCCGAGGCGGAGCCGCCGGACGCCGTCCCGGCGCCCGGCCCGGCGGCCCTCCGGGCCACCCCGAACTTGGCTCGATGGACCTCAGGCAGAAACGGAAGCCCAGGTAGTCGTTCGCGTCGCCAGGGAGAACCGCGATCCGGAAGGCGGACCGCACCCTCCTGGCGAAGTCGAGCCACGACCCGCCACGGCAGGCGCGAAGCGACTCGCTATCCAGCGGTCCCTGGGGGTCGGTCACAGACTGATCACCATAGGTTCGCATGCCATCGGTACACCATTCCCGGACATTGCCGTGCATCTCGAAGAGCCCCCAGGGATTGGGCGGCAGGCTCTTGACCGCCACCGTCTCCCTGCGCCACTGCCCCTTCGGCCCCCCGGCATAGGGAAAATCGCCTTTGAAATTGGCCTGGTCGGTGGTGACGGTGGCGCCGAAGCTGAACGGCGTCTCGGTTCCGGCCCGGCAGGCATATTCCCATTCGGCCTCGCTCGGCAGCGCCGCACCGCAGCCGGGCACCAGAGCCTCCAGCCGTGCCAAAAAACCCTGCACGTCGGGCCAGCTGACCCGCTCGACCGGCCGGTCGGAACCCTTGAACTCACTCGGGTCGGTGCCGGTCACCGCCCGCCACATCGCCTGGGTGCAGGCGCTGTCGGCCAGCCAGAACCCCCGCGTCAGCGTCACCCAATGCCGCGGGCCTTCCCTTTCCTCCCGCTCCGGTTCGTCCGCCGGCGAGCCCATCCGGAACGAGCCCGGCTCGATCCAGCGCAGGCGCTGCACCGCCGCCCCGTGCTCCGTCGCGATCTCCAGATCGGCGAACACGCCGAAGCCGTGGTCGAGGCCGAAGCGGACCTGGCAGCTACCCTTCGCCGCCTTCGGAAGCGGCAATGCGCCGGATCGTGTCTCCGCCCAGGCGATCTCCTCGGGTACCGCATCCGGCCGGAGAACCGCGGCCACGCCCTGCCACTGCGCGGTCACACCGCCAAGCGGCGGGCTGTCCACCATTAGCCCCGCGGGGCCGCACGCCCAGCCCGCAGCACCGAGCGGCCGGTCGACCGCGGCCACCGCCAGACGATCGCCCGCAGTCTCGATCAACAGCGAGATGCGTGCGCTCAGCGGCGCCAGATCCAGCGGCAGGCGGCCGGCGGCGTACCAGGTGCCGGCTTCGGCCTGGTTGGCGAAGACGCGCAGCCCCCCGGCATCGATGGTCAAGGGCGCACCGAGCGGGACTTGGCAATCGCCGGGCGGCTCGGCCTGCAGCCGAAGCCAGCCGCGGGCGGCATCCTGGACCAGCCATGCCGCTGTCCGAGAGTCGTCCGTAGCGGCTGCGGCGAGCTGCGCCGGATCCGCCCGGCCGGGCACCGCGGCATCGCCCTTGACCGTGCGCAGGCGCGCCGCCAGGCGGCTGAGCAGCCATGGATGGTCCCGCCACGGTCCGGCATCGGCGCGGCGCAGCACCCCGGCCGCCGCCGCCGCCCAGTCGCCCGGCGCCACTTCACTGCCCGCTGGCGGTGCCACCGTCGCGACCAGGCGTCCGAGAAACGCGACCGCCTCGGCCACCGCCTCGGCCACCGCGCCATCGCCGGTTGCTGCCGGATCCCGGTTGGCGGCCCACACCAGCGCCTCCTCATGCCGGATCACCGCCGGCAAATGGGCGTGATGGTGTCGGGAAAGATGGAACAGCCGCGCCTGCAGCGCCGGCACCAGGCTGGCGAAACGCCGCAGGTGATGGTCCTGGACCTGGGTGCGGATGGCGGCGGCGAAGCCGGCGGCGACGTCGCCGTGGCACCAGGCCGCCCCTTCCAGCCCGGCGTCGAGCGGGCCTGTGGGATTGAGCTGGCGCAGCGCGCGCAGCAGCGGCGGGTCGACCCGGCGCGCCACCGCCATCATGGCGAGCAGGTCAGCCAGACCGTCCGGCCGGGGCTGCGCCGCACCATGGCCGGCGGTCGGGTGAGCAGGCGCGTCCGGGCTCCAGCGCAGCACCGGCAAAGCCTGGGCCAGGGCACCGGGAACCTGGCGCGCGCCCAGCGGCACCAGTGCGATGGGACGAAGCTGCGCTTGCCGCAGTCCGGCAATGAACCGGGTCCAGCCCTGCCCCTCCGGCGTTTCTGCTCCCAACAGCAGGCCGAGATCGCCGACGATCAACACCGGCGTGCCCGCCGGCGGCATGGTCCAGGCCTGTTCCAGCGGTTCCTGGATGCCACCGGGGTTCTGGTGGGCCTGCCAGTCGCTCCAGCCGCCGAACGGCCCGTGATTGACGATGCGTAAAGAAACCGCCGATTGGCCGCAATGCTGCAGCAGCCGCCGGGCCAGCCGGTGCATGTCGGCCCGGTAGGGCCACAGCCGCGGGCAGAAATCGAGCACCGCCACCAGGTCCGGGTGCCAGCGGCGGACGATGCGCCGCGGCAGCCGGCGCGGCAGGCTGCCGTCCGCCAGCTCGGCGGCCAGCCGCTCAAGGTCGAGCCCGACCGCACGGGTGGCGCCGAGCTGGCGCCTCAGGGCGGGGATCAGCCGGGCCGCCGGCACCAGGTCCTCGTACCCGACCCGTCGGGTTTCAGACAGCGGCCGCGCCGCCTCGGCGTCGATCGGGGTCGCGGGCTTGGCCGCCTGCTCGGGGCTCTCGGTTTCGGCTGGCGCCCGGGTTTCCTGCCCGACCACCGCGAAGGCCCACGGCATCCGCAATGGCAGCCGCTGCGCCGGTGCCGTTTGCGCGGCCTCGGACACCGTCCACCCGGCGGTTTCGAGCGTCATCGGTGGCAGGTCCGGGCGGGGGGCATAGCCGAACCAGCCGGTCTCGTCCTCGTCCAGGACCAGGCGCGCGCGCGGACCGGCCGCCAGCGCCCGCAGCAGGTCGGCGCGGCCGACCGCACTGCGCGCCAGAGGCCGCGCGGCGTCGGTCACGCCGGTGTGTCGCCGCCGGCCTGCCGCGCCACCGGCTGGCGATCCTGCGCCCGGCCGGGATGCTTGACCAGCGCGTAGGCGCCGATCCGGTCCAGCCAGCCGATCTGTTCGGCCGCACGCCGCTCGGCCGCGACGCCTCGCGTCAGCTCGTCGAGCGCCGTCAGCAGGTCGATGTATTCGGCGAGGCCGACCGGGGGATAGCCGCTGGTGACGGCGGCCCCGCGATCTTCCACCACCTGGCGGGCGGCGTGGAGACGTGCCGCCTCTGCGATCTGCAGATGGCGGTGGACCCGGCCGCGCGCGACCAGCCAGAAGGTCAGTCCCGGCTCATCGGCGGGCGGGCTGAGGTTGAGCACCACGCAGCGGCGCACGAAGGCGGCCGGCAGTTCCCGCTCTTCGTTGGTGGTGATCACGATCAGCGGCGGGCGCCGGCCTTTTGCCAGGCTGACCAACTTATCGCCCAGCGGCGGGACGGAAAAACTGCGGTTGCCGAGCACCTCCAAGAGGGCGTTCGGCACCTCGGCATCGGCCTTGTCGATTTCGTCGACCAGCAACACTGGTGCTGCGCCATCGCCAGAAACCGAGTCCGGCGCCATCGCCTGCCACAGCTTCCCCCTCTTCACGTATTTGGCGTTGCTCGGGTCGAGTGCGCCCGACGTCTGGGCATCGGCCAGGCGCGCAACGACATCCATGCGATAGAGCAGGTCCAGCGCCTCGAACCGTGGGTGAATCACCTCGACCAGCGGTTCGCCCTGATAAAGATGGAACGCCGCGGCCCGGGCGATCTGGCTCTTGCCGCTGCCGGCCTCGCCGCGCACCAGCAGCGGCCGCCGGGCCGCCCAGGCCAGGATCAGGGCATAGATCTCCTCCTGCCGCCACAGATGGCCGGCCGGCGGAAACCGGTCGCCCGCGGGCAGCACCACCTCGCCGCCGGGCTTGAGGTCGAGGAAGAGGTTGACGGCAGGGTCGGGCGTGTTGCTCACAGGCTATGCACTCCAGAGCCTTTACAGCGCCTTATAGGCTCGATCCAGGAGGTCGAAGATCTTTTGTCCGCCCTCAAGGATACCGGCACCCTTCTCCACCAGCGCTTTGACGGCGTCGAGGGCTTTCTGGATGCGGCCACGATCCGGGCCGGCCTTGCCGGCCTCGGCCACGGCCGTCTCAGTGTGGCCGATCAGCTCATCACGGGTGGCCGACGACTTCTGCTCGTTGATGGACGCCAGAAGCTCTTTCAGGGCCTGAGCAAGGGACGTCGCATCGGTCCCGACTTGGCTGGCGATCACGGCGCTGGCATGATCGCCCCGTTGCGCCAACGAGTGGTCGGCGGCGAGGGTCACCTCCCTTGCAGGTCCATAGAAATTGACGGTGGTACCACCCTTGCTCATCGTCTCTCCTCCCTTCTCGGACGCTTGTGGCCGTTCGGGCGCGGCCGCGCTTCGGTCCATCGCCATCAGATCGCTCCAGAACTGCACAATTTCCGCCCGCAGATCCATTTCGGGCATCCCCAGCAGATCATGGCCCACGGCGTCATCTCGCAGAAATACCGGGACGCTGTGGGTGGCGGCAAATTTGACAGCGGGTTCATGTCCCGCCTGCCCATCAATGACCAAGGCCAGGCAGCTTTTCCTGGCGTGCCGGATGTTTCCCAACCGCGCGCGCAACCGGGCGTAAAGGTCCTCCCGCTGCCCCGGCCGCCATTGACCGCCGTCAAGGCCGATCTCGGGCGCCCTGGCATCATTTTGAAAGAACGCTAGAAAGAGCGCGCGCTCGAATTCCGCCTCCTCATGCTCGCCGCCGACGGACGGTTTGACGAGGTAGACGTGGTCGGCCCGCGGCACATCGCCTTCGACCGGTTTCAGGTGCAATTCACCGCCGAACAGTGCCGTCGCGATCACGGCACAGATAATAGGCTCATTAAGCTCTACTCTGATTGCGTACCCGTCCCGCGCTCGCGCCGCCCGGTTCACCAGGCGGCACGCGGCCAACACATAAAGCGCTACGGCGGCGTGTCGCGCCGCAGCGCGGGCAGAGCCAGGGACGACTGGCGTCTTGTCGAAGGCATGGAGCGCAGCGCAGATCGTCCAGAACGGTCTCTGAATTGGGTCGACCTGCCAAGTGGTAAACAGATCAACCGCGGCTTCGGGCGTCCTGAAGGCTTCTGGCTGAATTCCAGCCCCTCCTAATTCGGCTTGAAGACATTCGAAGAACCGCCCGGCATCGGGTTGCGAAAGGGCCTTTGTCGCGAGCAACTTCTGTAGGGTCAAAGGATCGGACATTGCTCGTCTCATTCGCAAATAGCGACTGGTCACGACGATCCCAAGTTAAACCCCATGAGTCAAGCGCACCGCCGCCACATCACGCAGGTCGCATACGCCGTCGTCATCTCCCGGCGCCGTCCGGCGGGCGTTCGGCAATGCGGGCTACCACCCGCCGCCGCCCGCGAAGACCACCTCGGGTTCGGCGCCGAGGACGCGGGCGAGGACCATGAGAAAATGTGTGGCGATGTGGTCGCGGGCGAAGCGGCTGGCGGCGGTCAGCACCGGGCCGGTGGGGCCCAGATCGAGCCGGCAGGGCATCAGAAACGAGCGCACCGATGGCGCGCCGATCTCGGCGGTCAGGGCGGCTGCCGCACCTTCGGGCCAGGGCGGCGGCAGGATGATGGGCGTGACATTGGCCGGGGAGCCCCGTGACTCCGGTGTTGATCCCTGGGCAGTGTCACGTCGGGCACTTTCGGGAATCCTGGTCGCCAGGGCCTCGATGTCCGGCCGGAACATCGCCAACCCCCGGGGCGCGCGGGTGCCGCGGGCGGCCATCTGCGCCATCTGACGCTCGATCTCGGCCGTGATCGCGGCCACCGGCAGGCCGGTCGCAAGTCCAAGGGCGCGGCATAGGCGGTGAGATCGGACGACCGCAGGTCCTTGCCGCCACACTGGTAGCGCTTGATCGTTGAGGTCGGGACGCCGATCAGCGCCCCCGCGGCACCCTGGCTCACGCCCTGGCGCCGCCGCCTGCGCCCCAGCTCCACCTGCAGCCGGCGCCAGTCGCCGCACCAGCCCGACGACGGTGGGACCAGATCTGACCCCGCGCCGTTCATGACCGCCCACCTTCGAGCTGATCGGCAAAGGTGGCGAGCAGGGTGGCGAGTTGGCGCATCTCAGGCGCGAGCCGGGCGCGCTCGCGGTGGCCGATCACGCCGTCGACCAGGGCCGAGGACAGCATGTGCATGGGGGGAGCATGACGACATCCTGTCCGAGCGCCGAGAGCGCCGAGAGCGCCGTTGCCGCCGATCCATTGACCGATCCGTTGCCGCATCTCAGTGCGCGCTGGCGACAGGAGCTGATGGCCGCCCTTCAAACCCTGGCCCAGTTGATCCTGCGCCTCCACGGTCCGGAAACCCGGCGCGGTTTGGCCGAGCGGGCCGGGGAGGCCTGGCGGGCGGTGCGCGATCTCGATCCCGAGGCGGCGGCGCGCGCGGTCGTCGTTGCGGTGGCGAGACTGTTCAAGGACGACACCGGCGAGCTCGGCACCCAGGCCGGCCACTGCTTGCGGCTGGCGCTCGGCTTGCGGCCGACCCTGGTCGAGGCGGTCGCCGCGGTCAATGGCGACGCCGACCGCGACTGGGCCATGATCACCGGCAACGGTCAGATCATTCTGCATGACTCCGAACGCGACGAGGTCGGCCTTCTGGTCACCCGCGACCAGGGGCAGGCGATCGCCGCGCTGTTCGCCCGCTTCCCGCCGTCACCGGCCGAACCGCCGGCCGATGCCCAGGAGCCGGTGCCATGATCCTGCTGCGCTGCATCAGCGTCCGGGTATGCCCCGGCTGCCACCGCCGCGTCGTCTCGGTCGCGGTCTCCGAGATCGCCGACCATCGTTACCGCATCGCGTTATGGCAGGAAGCCTGACCAAATGGTCGAGAATGTGATCGCAGCCACGTCCACCGTCCGCCGCTGCCGCTCCTGCGGCTGCACCGAGACCCGCGCCTGCCGGGATCAGCGCCAAGGCCGGCCCTGCCACTGGGTCGGTCCCGATCTCTGCCGCGCCTGTGGCGTCGATCCGTTTGCCGCCGAAACCGAGCAGACGGTATGCGACCCCCGAAGGTGATCTTCTGGGCCAATCAACAGGTGATCCCGGGCTATCGATTTGAGATCAAGGGTAACGGCAGGATCGAAATCTGGAGCGCCGGCCACCCGCCGCGGCCGGTCTATGTCGGCCCCTCGATGGACTATGCGCGCGACCGCCAGACCGAAGAGGTCGCCCGCCTGACCGTGGGCGCCGACAGCCCGGAGAGCTGAAGCGATGGCGATCGCCCCACCCCCGACGACCGGCCGCCACTTCACGCGGGCGATCATGCCCAAGCCTGATCCGGTTCGGGTGCCGCCGCCGATCGGCCCGGGCTTGCTGGTGGCGGGATTCGCCGTCGGCACCTTGTTCTTGGTCGCCGGGCTGCTGGTCGCAAATCTGTTCATGCCCCGTTTCGAGGCGCCGATCCTGCCTGGAACCAAACGCGGCACCGCTCGCGCCGACCGCTACTGCCGTCGGCGCTTCGCCGCTTTCGATGAAGTCGGCCGGTTCTTTCAGGCCATGCACGGCCAGGACTTCCAACGCGCTCAGTTCACCTCGCTGTCATTGGCAGGGGAGGCCGCGCAATGATGCCCGCTTCAGTGGCCGAACACCTTTATCGCCGACAGGAACGCGACGCCGGCAGCGATCATCGCGCCGAGCTTGATGGTCCGGCGCAGTTCCATCGCTTCCATCCGCGCGGCCATCGACTTTTCCAAACCAGACAAATCGTCTTTGGTCGCAAGCCGCGGCTCGATCAGCCGCGACTGTTCTTCTGCCAGCACTTCGGCCTGGGGCTCTGGCATCCCAGCAGCCACCAAACGCTTGATAAAGGCATGGGTGTCGAATGTGATCGCAGCCATAAGAACGCTCCCGCGCTCAAGGTAAGACGCCGGACCAAAAGAGTCCACCTGCCTGCCAAGATAAGGCACGGCTGATGGTCCGGACCGTCGCCGATGGCTTTGCCCAAGCTCTACACGGTGGCCGAGGCCGCCGCGGCGCTTGGGCTGCCGCCAATGGCGCTCAAGGCGGCGATCACGGCCGGCGCGTTGCGGAACTACCCGTTCGGGGACGGATCGCGGATCTCCGAGGCGCAGGTGCAAAGCTGGCTCGCCGCGATCGAGGCGCCATCGGTGCCGCGTCCGGCCCCCGCGCCGGGAGCGCCTGAACCATGCCCCGCACCGCCGCCCCACCCCGCCTGGTGTGGTGCGAGCCGCGCCGACGCTGGTACGTGCGCTGGACGGGCGGCGGACGGACACAGGAGCGCAGCACAGGTGTTGGCGATTTTGCAGAAGCCGAAACCTGGCTCAACCGCTTCGACAGCGCCTCCGGCGGCTTCCGGGCGGCAACGCCGATCGCCGAACCCGGCCCAGCCGGACCTGTTCCCGACCCCCGGCGGCGGTTCACCCCGGAAGAGCTCCTGATCACCGAGGCGCTCGCCCGCTACGCCCAGCGGTGCCAGCCGCGGGTCAAGGGACCGGCGGCGATCACCCACGCGATCCGCCGCCTGGTCGGCTTCTGGGACGGCCTTACCGTCGCCGACATCACCGAGGAGACCATCGCCGACTACCGCGATCGCCGCGAGACCGGTGCCGACGGCCGCCCACCGGTTCAGCCTTCGACGGTCGACCGCGAACTCGCGGTGTTGAAGGCGGCGATCCGCGCGGTCCACAAGGGCGGCAAGCTGACCCGGCTTCCCGGCTTTCCCCGCCAACCCAAACGTGAAGGCCGCGATTTCGCGCTTTCGGAAAGCCAGCGCGACCGCCTGCTGGACGCGGCGGAAACCGCACCGCCCCACATCCGCCTGTTCACCTGGCTCGCCGCTTGCGGCGCTGGCCGCCACGCAGCAATCCTCGAACTGACCTGGGACCGGGTCCACCTGGGCCGTAAGCAGCCGATGATCAGCCTCAACCCGGTTGGCCGCGGTCAGACCGCCAAAGGCCGCGCCACCGTGCCGATCCCCGAGCGTCTGATGCCAGTCCTGATCGCGGCACGCGTGACTGCCGAGGCCGATGGCACCCTCGATCTGCCGGTGGCCCATTTCCGCGGCAAGCCGGTGAAATCGGTCCGCGCCGGTATCCGCTCACTGGCCCAGCGCGCCGGATTCCAGGTGGCCGGCCCGTGCAAACTGACCCCCCACGTTCTGCACCACACCGCCGCCGCCATCATGGCGTCCCGCGGCGTGCCCCTGGGCGAGATCGGCGCCTGGCTCGGCCACAGCTCCGAACGCACCACCGAAAAATACCGCCACTGGCAGCCCGACCACCTCCACCGCGGCAAAGCCGCCCTCGACGGCCAGGACTGGCGCCCGCAACTCGCCGCCGGCGGCCTCCGCGTGATCGGGGCAGGGTAGTGATGAGCGCTCGTCTTGCCGTCCAGGTAGATCCGCTGCTGCCCCCGCTCGAACGCTCGGTGCGGGTCGATGTGGCGGCTGAGATTCTCGACTGCAGCGCTTGCCAAGTGCGCAAACTAATCCGGCGCGGCGACTTGACCGCCCACCGGGTCGGCACCCGCGGCATCCGGGTCCTGCTGTCTTCGATCGACCGCTATCGGGCCGCCATGACCCTCACGCCAGCGGGAAAAGCCGGCCCGCCCCCGTCGCCTCCGCAACCGCCGTCACCCGCTCATTTCGAGGCGGTAGCCTATCTTCAGTCGCTCGGTATACCTTGCTGATAGGAAGGTAGGGACACAGCCGATGAGCGTATACTTCAATGGTGACCGCAACCACTGGACGTATGATTCCCGACTCAACGGAAAGCGCTTCAAGGGGTATGCCCTTGATCCGAATGGAGAGCCTTGCAGCACCAAGACTGAGGCGCGGCGTGCCGAGGCGCTGATCCGGGCACAGGCGCTCCAACAGACTCCAGCCCCCGCCCCGCCAGTCTCAGAGGCATTTACCGTCGCGCAGATGTTCGCTCTGATGGCAGTTCGGAAATCAACGGAAAAGAACTGGAATAATAACCGCATCTACCTGGCCGAACTGGTGTCTTACTTTGGCGGAACGACCCCGGAAAAGGAAATTACCGAACAAAGAACCTGGGACTACATTGCCTGGGCGCGCGCTTGCCCCAAGCGCGTCTATCTCGGCGGGGGATTGACGCCGAGCAAATTCGCAGCGACCCACCAGAAGCCGGGCTTCCGCGCTACCGTTGGACACCGCGCCGAGAGCACGATAAACCGCTACCTCGCTTGCCTTCGGGCGGCCCTCCGAATAGCCCACGACGCCCGCGACGGGACCGGCCGGCGGCTCGTTCCGCACCTGCCTCGAGTGCCCAAACTCGGGGAGCCCGAGCACTTGCCGCGGCCGATCGCCGATCCCGACCTCGATGCGATCTGCCGGATCATCCCTGCACATCTCGCCGCTGCGATCCGCTTGGTGCGATGGATGGGCTTCCGCAAGGCAGAGGTCTTCAGCCTGCGCATCAACCAGGTCGATTTTTCAAACCGCGGGGTCTGGCTGGCTGCCGAGTCCACAAAGGCTGGACGCGCTGAGTTCGTTGGTGGCCCGGCGGCAGCCATGGATCTCTTATGCCAGTTGGTCGCCTATCGGCATGGCCGCGATGGCAAACCGAAACCGATCAAGAATCCGCGCCGCGCGTTCTCGCGCGCACTAAAGACACTGGGTCTTGAACATCGATTCCACGACACCAAGGCATCTTTCGTGACGGCCGTCGCTCATGTCGCTCCTGCGGCCGTTACCCAGAAGCTGGCAGGTCACAAAAGCTACGAGACCACACAGCGCTATCAGAGGGTGGCCGACCAAGCGGCACGGAGCGCGATCGAAGCGGCCGCAGCAGGTGCAGCCGCGCCAATTCCCCCACATCGATCCCCCACGAGGTACTCGATTGCTTCAAGATTGTCCGTTAATTCATTGAAAGATTTGGTCGGAGCGGCGGGATTCGAACCCACGACCCCCAGTCCCCCAGACTGATGCGCTACCAGGCTGCGCTACGCTCCGACCGTGGGCCGATCCCGGCCCTTCCCGACCGCTCGCTTGGGCCGGGGTGGCCGACTATAACGAGGCATCGGGACCGGCGCAACCCGCGTCCTCGCGTCCCGGCAGATCGCGGCGTTCAGGCGGTGCGCTCGAACACCAGCTTTTTCGACGCCGCGAAATTGAACCCCATGCCGGCGAGCGAACCGGCCGCAACGCCGAGAAAGGGCTCGGCGGCAACCGTCGCGCTGGTCGCAACCAGAACGGCGTAGACGCCATAATTGACCAGGGCGCCGAAGGCGTTGGCACCGAGAAAGCGAGCCCACTGCTCACGCTTGCGGCCTTGGTGGTGGCCCTGGAAGGTGAAGGTGCGGTTCAGCACCCAGGTCGTGGTCGCCGCGGCCAGAAACGACACCAGCCGGCCGCTATAGGGGTCGAGGCCCAGCCCCAGGGCGGCGTAGAGCACGGCGGTGTCGACTCCGAGCCCGACCACGCCGACCAGACCGAACTTGCAGAACTGGACGCCCAGCCGCCCCAAACGGGTCGCGGTCACGCGCGCGTACAGGCTGGTCACTGCGCGACTCCACCCGGCCCGGTCAGGCTCGGCCCGGTCGGGATCGGCCCGGTCGGGATCGGCCCGGTCGGGATCGGCCCGGTCGGGATCGGTGGCGCCGGGCTTGGCGGGGCCGGGCTTGGCGGGGCCGGGCTTGGCGGGGCCGGACTGTCGAGATAGCGCATCCGCTTCGCCTCTTTGCGGCCGCGGGTCACGGTATCGAGGATCAGGCCACAGGTCAGGCTGAGAAAACCCAGCAGCATGGTGCCGGTCGCCAGCAGGGCGGTCGGAAAGCGCGGCACCAGCCCAGTCTCCATATAGGTGACCACGACCGGCCAGGCCAGCACCACCGACGCCGAGGTCAGCACCCCGAATACCGCACTGAAAAACTGCAGCGGGCGTTCCTCTTTGACCAGAGTCAGAATCGTCCGCAGGATGCGAAAACCGTCTCGGAAGGTGCGCAGTTTGCTCGCCGAGCCCTCGGGGCGATCCTTGTAGGCGGTCTTGACCTCGGCGATCGGCATGCGCAGTTCGAGCGCATGGATGGTCAGTTCGGTTTCGGTCTCGAAACCGCTCGACAGCGCCGGAAACGACTTGACGAACCGACGGGAGAACACCCGATAGCCCGACAGCATGTCGCCGATCCGACTGCCGAATATCGCCGCCACGATGCTGGTCAGCAAGACATTGCCGAAGCGGTGACCGGGTCGGTAGGCGGCCTGGATTTCGGTCACCCGCGCGCCGTTGACCATGTCGAGCTGCTGCTCGAGCAGACAACCGACCAGGGCCGGGGCGCTGGCCGCATCATAAGTGTCGTCGCCATCGACCAGGACGTAAACATCGGCCTCGACATCGGCGAACATCCGGCGGACGACGTTGCCCTTGCCCTGCAACGGCTCGGTGCGCACCACGGCACCGGCGGCGCGGGCGTTCTCGACCGTGCGGTCCTTTGAATTGTTGTCGTAGACATAGACCGCCGCGGTCGGCAGGGCCGCCCGAAAGTCGCCGACCACTTTGGTGATCGCGGCTTCCTCATTGTAACAGGGGATCAGCACGGCGATCGAGATATTGGGCGCCGAGAACGACATGCCGGGTTCCGAGGTTTGCGGTCGGGAATGGCGCGGTCGCGGGCCTGCCCCGGAGCCGCCGCCGATCCAGTCCTAGACCGACCGCTCGCGCGGTGCCACCGAAAAGGCGTTGCCGGCAAATTTCGCGAGCCCGGCCGGCATGTACGCCAACGGCAACCGCGCCAACGGCAGCCGGTCCCCCGGGGGGATGGGCCAAGGCGCCCTCGCCTCTCGCCGCCGGGCCGGAAACGCCTTATATTCGCCGCCTGGTCAATAACAGCAGGCGGCGATGATGGCGATGTCCGACCGCCTGCAGGTCTCGATCCGCACCGGACTCGCCATCGGCGTGGTCGCGTCGGCTCTGCTCACCGCCGCCTTGATCCATATCCCGTGGTCGATCACCGCCCATGACAATGTCGCCGAACTGACCAGCCGGTTGAACGGCGAGATCATTGCCGGGCTCGGCGAACGCGTCGGCGACCTGTTGCGCGGCGCGGTGGTCACCCAGCGGGCCATCGCGGCCAACCTCGCCGCCGGTGTCGTGGATCTGGCCGACGAGGCGCGGCGACGAACTTTCTTCCTGTCGTTTCTGAACGGCCAGACCGCGTTGTCGGGGATCGAATTCATCTGGCCCGACGACCGCGCCTTTGCCACTCGCCGGATGGACGATCAAGCGCTCGAGATCGAGACGGTCACCGCGGCGACCGAGGCGGCCCAGGTCCGCCGCCGCACCGATCGCTTCGCGATCGATCAAGGGGGCGAGCTGAGGGTCACGGCAAGCCGGGTGGTCGAAGACGACCAGTTTCCGACCCGGCAATACTGGTACCAGTTGGCCGACGCCACGCCGACCTGGAGCAACATCTACCCGATGGCCGGCTCCGGCCGCCTCGGCGTCACCGCCGCCGGCACGGTAACGGTGACCGACGGGCAGACCGGAGTCCTGGCGGTGTCGCTGGAACTGGAGCGCATCTCGGCCTTCCTCGACGGGATCGAGGTCAGCCCCCACGGCACCGTCTTCCTGACCAATATCTATGAGGAGCTGGTCGCGGCCAAGCGGGGCACCGGTGCTGCGCTGGCGGGTCCGAACGGCCGGCGACGGATCGGCCGGCTGGCCGACGCCGAAGCACCGCTGGTCCGGGTCGCGGTGAGAGCGCTCGGGGCAAATGGCGTTGCCCTGCGCGACCTCGCCGCGCCACGCCAGCTGTCCTACGCCGACCCTGAACGGGGCGAGACTTTTTTCGTGACCCTGGCGCCGCTCGCCGAGATGGGCCTGATCGTCGCCCTGGTCGTGCCTCAGCACGACATTCTCGGCCGAATCGAGGCCAATACCCGCTTCCTGACCTATGCGGTCGCCGGCTTTCTCGCCCTCACCGTGGTGGTCGCGGTGTGGCTGGCCCATCGCATGCTGGCGCAGCCGCTGCTTCGGGTCACCGCCGACGCCCGCCAGCTCGGCGCCTTCGACTTCCGGGAAATCCGGCCAACCCCGTCGTGGCTGGCGGAGATCGGCACGCTCAGCCAGACGATCAGCCAGATGAGCGCCAGCCTGACCTCCTTCGGCAAATACGTGCCGACCGAGGTGGTACGCCAGCTGTTCGCCCAGGGCATCGAGGCACGGCTGGGCGGCGACCAGCGCCGGTTGACCATCCTGTTCATGGACCTGGCCAATTTCACCAGTATTTCCGAGGCGCTGGGCGAGGACCTGATCCCGTTCCTCGGCCTTTATCTGAGCGAGATGTCGACCGTGATCCGCTGTGGCGAAGGCACCATCGATAAATATATCGGTGACGCCATCATGGCGTTCTGGGGTGCCCCGGTCGCCACAGGTCAGCATGCCCTGCTCGGCTGCCGCGCCGCCCTGGCTTGTCAGCGGCGGCTGGCCGAAATCCGCCGCGAGCGCGATCACCTCGGCGGCCCGCCGCTCCGCGCCCGGATCGGCATCAATACCGGGCGGGTCCTGGTCGGCAATGTCGGCAGCCGCGAGCGGCTCAACTACACCGCGATCGGAGACCCGGTGAATGTCGCGAGTCGCCTGGAGTCGCTCAACAAGCTCTATGGCACCGCGATCCTGATCGGCGAGGAGACCCGCGCCGAACTCGGCGACGCCGTGGTTGCACGCCGCCTCGACCGCGTTGCGGTCTACGGCAAGGCCCAGGGCGTGGCGGTGTTCGAACTGGTGGCGCTGGCCGAAGACGCCGATGACGACGCCCGGCGGTGGGTCGCCCGCTTCGATCAGGCCGGCGATGCCCTGGCCGCGCGTGACTGGGACGGTGCCGAGGCGCTGTTCGCCGAGGTCATAGCGCTGCGCGGCGGCGATGATCCGCCCTCGGCGCTGCAGATCGAGCGCGTCCGGCGCTGGCGTGCGGCACCGCCGCCGGTCGACTGGAACGGCCTGGTGGTGCTCGACCAGAAGTGACCACCCCCCCCGGCCCGCGCGAAGCTGACGCAACCCACCGCAGTGCCGTATTTTTGGCTTCCGCAACGCCACAGTCGGCTGTATCTTCCTGGCAACAGGCACGGAGAGATCGCCTCGCCGCGCGGGGATAACATTGCGATAGCCATAAAAAATCAGAGTGTTATGAGCAAGCACGGCACCGTTGCAGGCAAGCATCAAGGCGTGGCCGCCGGGGCAACACCGGGCGCCCGGAAGCCAGGATGGCTGCCGTGAACACGGTTGCCGAATCGCCGTTACCCGGCCTGTGGCGGCAAGTGCTCGCCAGGGCAAACGGCGGTCGATTCGCCAGCCGTCTGGCGCTGGCGCTGATCGTGGCATCGATCGCGGCGGGTCTTGCCACCTATGGGGCGCTGACCGAATCCTTCGGCGCGACCCGGCCGGCAACCGTCACCTTGTTGCTGACACTCGACCTTATCTTGCTGCTGCTGCTGGGCGCCCTGATCGCCCGCCGCGTCGTCGGCATCTGGGCGGAACGGCGGCGCGGCTTGGCGGGGTCACGGCTGCACGTCCGGCTGGTTGCGGTGTTCAGCCTGCTCGCGGTGGCACCGGCGATCATCGTCGCGGCGTTTTCCGCGATCTTCTTCTATGTCGGCATCGAGGCCTGGTTCAGCGATCGCGTACGCACCGCGGTCAACGAGTCGCTGGCGGTGGCCCAAGCCTATCTCCACGAGCACCAGCAGAACATCCGGGCCGACGCGCTGGCGATGGCCAACGACCTCAATCAGGAAGCGCCGCGCCTGATCTTCGACCAAGCCCGCTTCAACCGCGTCGTCGCGACGCAGGCGGCTTTGCGTTCGCTGTCGGAAGCGATGGTGTTCGATGGCACCACCGGCCAGATTCTGGCCCGCGCCGATTTCAGTTTCAGCCTGGGGATGGAGCCGTTGCCGGCGTCGATCCTGGAGCAGGCGCGCTCCGGCGAGGTCGCGCTGATGGTCAACGAATCCGACGATCGGGTCCGCGCCCTGGTCCGCCTCGACCGTTTTGTCGATGCCTATCTCTATGTCGGCCGCTTCGTCGAGTCGCGGGTGCTGGCCCATATGGCGACGGCGCAGGAGGCGGTCAAGCAATACGCCGAGCTGGAAGGCAGCCGATCGAGCCTGAAGATCACGGTTACCCTGATCTTCATCGTGGTCGCCCTGCTGCTGCTGCTGGCGGCGGTGTGGTCGGGCCTGAATTTCGCGACCGATCTGGTCACCCCGATCAGCGCCTTGATCGGGGCGGCGGAACGGGTGCGCGCCGGCGATCTGTCGACCCGCGTCGCCGAGGCGGTACCGGAGGACGAGATCGGCACCTTGAGTCGCGCCTTCAACCGCATGACCAGCCAGATCGAGGGCCAGCGCACCGACCTGATCGAGGCCAACCATCAGTTGGATCTGCGGCGGCGCTTCACCGAGGCGGTCCTGGCCGGGGTGTCGGCGGGCGTGATCGGCCTCGATCATGCCGGCGTGATCAACTTGCCCAACCAACCGGCCGCCCATCTGTTCGGGGTCGCGGACCTCGACTCGATGGTTGGTCGATCGCTGACCGAGGTGGTTCCCGAACTCGGTGAATTGATGGAATCGATCCTGCGCCGCCCCGGCCGCATGGTCGAGGCGCAAGTCCAGGTCAAACGCAAGGGCACCCCCTTGCGCACCCTGCTGGTGCGGATCGTCGCCGAAATGACCGGGGTCGAGGTGCGCGGTTTCGTCGTCACCTGCGACGATGTCACCGAATTGCTGTCGGCCCAGCGCAAGGCGGCTTGGGCCGATGTCGCCCGCCGGATCGCCCACGAAATCAAGAATCCGCTGACCCCGATCCAGCTCTCGGCGGAACGACTGCGCCGCAAATACCTGAAGGAGATCACCAGCGATCCCGACACCTTCAAGATCTGCACCGACACCATCGTCCGCCAGGTGGTCGATATCGGCCGCATGGTCGACGAATTCTCGGCCTTCGCGCGCATGCCGACGCCGGTGATGTCGCCGCAGAACCTCAACGACCTGTGCCGTCAGGCGGTGTTCCTTCAGGCCTCCGCCCACGCCGCGATCCAGTTCGAGTGCCTGTTGCCCTCGGAGCGCCTGACCGTGCCGTGCGACGGCCGCCAGATTTCCCAGGCCCTGACCAATCTGCTGCAGAACGCGGTCGATGCGATCGACGGTCGCGAGGCGCCGGAGGGGGCGAGCCTGCCGGCCGGCCGCATCGCGATCCGGGTGGCGCCCAACGAGGACGGTGTCACGATCACCGTCGAGGACAACGGCAAGGGCCTGCCGTCCGGCGAGGAGCGGCACCGTCTGACCGAGCCCTATGTCACGACGCGGGCGAAGGGCACCGGCCTGGGGCTGGCGATCGTGCGCAAGATTATGGAAGACCATGGCGGGCTCCTGACCCTGGATGACCATCCGGGCGGCGGTGCCCTGGTCAGCCTGTTCATTCCCCGTACCCAGGACTTAGGCCCGAGCCCGGCGACCGCGCCGGCGGACGGGTCGCAGCGGAAGCAGATGGCCTATGGCGCATGACATCCTGATCGTCGACGACGAAGCCGACATCCGTATGCTGATCGCGGGTATCCTCAGCGACGAGGGTATGAAGACCCGCGAGGCGGCCAATGCCGATCAGGCTCTGGCGCAGTGCCGCGCACGACGGCCCAGCCTGGTCATCCTCGACATCTGGCTCCAGGGCAGCCGGCTCGACGGCCTGGAGCTGCTGCCGGAACTGCGGCGCGACAACCCCGACATGCCGGTGGTGATGATCAGCGGCCACGGCACCATCGAGATGGCGGTCCAGGCGATCAAGCATGGCGCCTATGATTTCATCGAGAAGCCGTTCAAGTCCGACCGCCTGCTGCTGATGGTCGAGCGCGCGATCGAGGCGGCCCGGCTGCGCCGGGAAAACGCCGAATTGCGCCTGCGCGCCGGCGGCGAAGTCGAACTGGTCGGGCGCTCGACCCTGATCAATCAGGCCCGCCAGGCGATCGACCGGGTAGCACCGACCGGCAGCCGGGTGATGATCAGCGGCCTGCCCGGCACCGGCAAGGAGGTGGTCGCCCGCCTGCTCCACCGCCGCTCGCGCCGCGCCGACGGGCCGTTCGTCACCTTGAATTGCGCCACCTTGCGCCCGGACCGGCTCGAGGTCGAACTGTTCGGCAGCGAACATCCCGGCGATGGCGGCAGTCGCAAGATCGGTCTGCTGGAACAGGCCCATGGCGGCACCCTGCTGCTGGACGAAGTCGCCGACATGCCGCTGGAGACTCAGGGCAAGATCGTCCGGGTGCTGCAGGAGAATACCTTTCTGCGCCTGGGGGGTGCCAACCGGGTCGAAGTCGATGTCCGGGTGATCGCCTCGACCAACCGCGACCTCGGCACCGAGATCGAAGGCGGCCGCTTTCGTCAGGATCTGTATTACCGCCTGAGTGTGGTGCCGATCCGGGTGCCGTCGCTGGCCGAACGGCGCGAAGATATCCCGCTGCTCGCCCGCCATTTCATGACCCGCTCGGCCGAGGCGACCGGCTTGGCGCCGCGCGAATTCGGCGAGGACGCGATGGCCGCGCTGCAGGCCTACGACTGGCCGGGCAATGTCCGCCAGCTGCGCAACGCGATCGACTGGCTGTTGATCATGGTGACGACGGACCCGCGCGAGGCGATCCGCGCCGATCTGTTGCCGCCCGAGATCGGCGCGATCACGCCGACCGTGCTGAAATGGGACAAGGGCGGCGAGATCATGGGCCTGCCCCTGCGCGAGGCCCGCGAAGTGTTCGAGCGCGAATATCTGCTGGCCCAGGTCACCCGTTTCGGCGGCAACATCTCGCGCACCGCGTCGTTCGTTGGCATGGAGCGCTCTGCGCTCCACCGCAAGCTGAAGTCGCTGGGCGTCCACGGCAACGACGCCCCGCGCCGACCGGGCGATTGACCGCACCTGGGCCAGGTCGATCTGCGCCCCACCGCGATCCGGGCCTCACGGTTCCGCGGGCAGGCGGCGGAAGCCGGAGCCGCGCCAGGACTTCGTTGCCGGTGCCGCGATACTGAAGTTCGGTGAAGGCGCGCCGTCGCGCCATCGCGATGCCGGTCCAGCCGGCGGCCCGGATCGTCGGCGAGCACGACGCGCGGCGGTGGCGGGTGATCCATCATTATGTCGATGCTGGGCGAGCACGGGCGGATTACTCCGGCGTCGCCAAGCTCGGACTTGACGAAACCCAGGCCATGCGCGGCCATGACTGCGTGACACTGTTCGTTGACCTGATCCTGCGGCGGGTCCTGTTCGTCACGCCGGGCAAGGATGCGGCCACCGTCGAAGCCTTCGTCAACGACCGGCAAGCCCACGGCGGAACGCAGCTTCCTCGCCATCGCCTGCCCGGTCCCGGCCGCTCAAACGCCTGTCACCGCAACTCCCGCGGCCGCCGGCTCGGCCGTGTCCGGCACGGCCGCTTCCAACTAAGCGCTTTCCCTTCCCGTCCCACCCAGCAGTTCGGTCTGACCTGCCCGCGGCTGTCGACACTTCCCCGCGTCGACGGCCGCGGGCCTTTTTTTGTGTCCGCCTAGCATGGCGTTCATGGCCACCAATTTGGACACCAGTTTTTTGAGGGGGTGAATTTGAATGCTCGATTTATTTGGTGCCGCAGGAGGGAATCGAACCCCCGACCTTCTGATTACAAATCAGCTGCTCTA
This sequence comes from Azospirillum sp., assembly GCA_016124535.1. GTDB lineage: Bacteria > Pseudomonadota > Alphaproteobacteria > Azospirillales > Azospirillaceae > RI-112. The sequence continues at coordinate 56,928 of WGNK01000061.1, read as the reverse complement.
CCGGCTGAGCTACTGCGGCTTGGTGGCCTTCGGGCACGGGTCAAAGATAGGCAGGAACCATCTCTTGCGCAATCCTGGCCTTCCCTCCAGTGGGGCTGGTTTCGGGCCGGCGGCACTATTCGGGGCGGCACTATTCGGGATTGATCGTAAGCTGCGTCGGGAGGCCGTGGGCCGCCAGTTCGGCGTGGTACATGTCGGTGACCGTCGGGCCGGGCACCGTGAACTGGCCGGGGATAACCGCGCGGACCAGGTAGACCAGGCGGAAGCCTTGGTGATCGCGGTCGAGATCGAGCGCCGCGACGAAGCGGTCATCCCGCGCCTCGACGTGGCGGACCGCGCTGATTTCGCCGAGCCAGGACAGATCGCCGAGCTGGGCACTGTTGGCCAACCGGACATTTTCGACTTCGAAACCCGCGGGCAGCCGGTCTACCACCATGGCCTGGTGGTCGCGGCCATCCTGGCTGGCGCCGTCGAGAATCACGACCAGAAGATCATTGTGGCGGATATGGTCGAGCGTAGCCGGTTTCCCCGACATGTCGAAGACGCTGCGTGCAATCGTGAAGCCGTTGGCGACCGCTTCGGCCGCGGCAGGGACGCCTGATACCGTCAGCGTCTGGTAGAGCGCTGTCGGATTGGGGTTGACGATGGCGGGGGTGTCACCGGCCGACTCAAGGCGGCGGTAATAGGTTTTGGTCTGGTCGGTGGTGGTGCCGTCGATGGTGAGCTTGAACGGGCCGGCGCGCTCGCCCAGAACGCGGGCGGCCAGCGCCAGCCAGGCCTGTTCCTGGGTGCTGGCGGCCGGGCTTGCGGCCGATTTTCGGTTCAGCTTATCCGCCAGATCGACCAGTTTTTCCCGGGCCGGCACCCCGGATTCTGCCGCGAGAGCCAGAGCGCCGGCGGCGTCGCGCAGCTCGGAGCCGAAATCCCGCAGGCCCGCGACCGGCTGACGTGGTCCACCGATTTTGTCGAACGCCTCGGCGGCGTGGCGCGGATCGCCGACCAGGGCAAGTGCTGCACCGAGGTGGGCACGGGCGAGATCGGTTTGCAGGCGGGCGCCATAGGTCTGTTGAAAATAGCCGACCGCGGCGGCATCGATCGCCTTCGCGCGCGCCAGGACAAAGATGGCATAGGCGCGCCCCGGCAATTCCTTGTCCTCGAACCAGGCATTGTCGATCAGGCGGCGCAGCCAATCGAGGCCCAGGCGGTACGATCCCTCCGGGACCAGCGCCCCGGTGGCACGGGCGCGCCCGAAAACATCGAGGACGTAGGCGGTCAGCCAGAGTTCGGCCTCGCCCTGGGGCGACCATTGGGCGAATGCGCCATCGGCCCGCTGCAGCGCAAACAGCCAGGCTATCAATCGATTGAGCCGCGCCCGCGGTGGTTCGGTGGTCGCCTGGCCGAGGTTGGGAAGTCCGTCGTCACGGCCGACCAGCGACAGCGCCCGGCTGGCCAATTGTTCGCCGCAGGCGTAGGGGTAGCGGTCGAGCGCGGCGAGGAGACCCGGCAGGCCGAACTCGGGGAGCGGGCCGAGGCCGAGCGCCGCCTGGACCGAGTCCGGCCGAAGCCCGGCGCCGAACTCGTCGGCCAAGGCGAGTTTCTGTCCGGCGGCCAGGGTGGCGTCGCTCCGGCGGATCACCGGCGCCACGACCGGGCGCACGGGGATCGCCCACTCCCGGTCCAGGGTGAAGCCGTCGGGTCCGGACAGGACCAGATGCAGGGTGCCGGCCCCGAGGGGGCCGCCAATCAGCCGGCGTACCACGGTCGCCCGACCGCCCGGCTCGATCCGCCGGATCTGGAAGGCGCCGTCGTCGGCCAGAGTGAGGGACCCCGCGACACTGAGCCGGCCTTCGAAGGCACCCGCCGTGCCAAGATTCGACAGCACCAGGGTGACGTCGGCCTGATCATCCGGCGCCAGGAAGCGCGGCGCGGCAACGTCGGCAACCACCGGATCGCTGACCACCAAACCGGCATCGCCGCGGCCAAGCCGGTTTGCGGTCCAGGCGACCGCGGTCAGCCGCAGCCGGCCGGCAAAGACGGGCAGCGCCAGCGGCACCAATGCCTTGCCCTCGGCATCGAGTGTGAGCACGCCGGAGAACAGGGCAACGACCGGGGCACGGCTCTGGGCCTGGCTGCGGTCCTGGCGGAGCGGCCCGCGCGGGCCGCCGCTGGAGACCGGGGCTCGTTCGGCGGCGGCGGGTTCGATCAATCGGCCGAACACGTCGCGGACATCGATGCCGAGGGGGCGTCGACCGAGGTAATAGCCAACCGGGTCGGCCGGCAGGCTGTCGGTCAGACGCAGGACGGCGTCGTCGACCGCGGTAACGGTGGCGTGGACCGGGGCGCCGGGTTCGGCGCCGGTCACGGTCAGCGGCACCATCAAGGTCTGGCTCGACCGGCTCTGCTGGGGCGGCGTCAAGGCGACCTGAAGCAGCCGCGGTGCGGAATCGATCGCCAGCCAGCCCAGTCCGAGCGCCCTTCGAGGCTGCCGGCCGTGCCGGGGGTCTGACGGCTCGAACGCGGTGGCCACGACATGAACACCGGCGGTCCAGGACGGATCGACCGGGAAGTCGAGGAAGGCGCCTTCCGGCCCGACCTCGCGGGTCTGCACCTTGCGCACCATACGGTCGGCCAGGACGATCAGCATCTGGCTGCGGTAGGGCGGGCGGACATAGACCCAGGCCGTATCGCCACCGGTATAGCCGGGCAGCATCACCGTGACATCGACCTTGTCCGGCCGGTCCGCGGTGATCGGCCGCACCCACCAGCCGGCGGCAAAGCGAACGCTGGAGGCGACGCCGGTCTGCGAATCGAACACTTCGAAGCGGTAACGCCCGGCCTTGACCTGTTCTTCGACTTTGGCCGGACCGATCGCCGGCACGTTGAGCTTGCCGCCGGTGACCCGGTGGTCGTGAACCACCGTCTTATAGTCCCACCGGCCGTCGGCCTCGAACCAAACGAACTCGTTCTCTTCTTCGTAAAGCTCGTAGGACAATTCCGGCCGTTCGATCCGATGGCCGGCGCCATCGACCGCGACCACGTCAAAGGCGACCGTCGCCCCTTCGGGCACCGCGCCATCCTCGAATCCCGGACGCACCCCGATCGCGAACGGCTGGTGCTGGACCGGCAGCACCAGCTCGCGCCGGACCGGGCGGCCGCCGACATCGAAGATGGTGGCGCGCACCACCGCCTCGAGCGGGTGGCTGGTTTCCGGCCGCTTGTCGAACGCCAGGTCGACCCGTGCCTTGCCGGTGACATTGGTGGTAAAGCCGGGCAGCTCCGCCTTGATCGGGGTAAACTTGTCCTGGGCGAGGCCGAAGCGGTAGCCGCCGAATTCGGGGAACGGGGTTTCCGCCGCCCGCAGGGTCATGGACAACTCACCGGGAAGCCGCGCCGCCGCCGCACCGTAAAGGTAGCGCGCGGCGATCGACAGCGCGGTGCCGCCGGTGCCGTTCAGCGACGGGCTGTCGGCAGCGATGGAGAATTCCAGCCGCGGCGGCACGAAGTCCTCGACCAGAAAATCGGCTTTGCCGATTACCGGGCCCTGGGGGTCGAGTTGGGCGGTGACCGTCCAAGTGCCGGGGAATGCCGCCGGTGGCAGCGCCACGGTGACGGCGTAGCCGCCGTCGCCGGCATCGGTTGCCTCAAGCCGGTCGGCCTCGAAGCCATCGGGGCGCAAGACCTTGATCGAGAGCTTGCGGCCGGCGGCGGCGGCGGCGCCGGTGGTGCGCAGCAGCGCCGAGAGATAGACCATCTCGCCTGGGCGGTAGATGCCGCGATCGGTGTAGAGGAAGGCATCGAGCGGTTCGTTGGCGTCGGAACCCGCGCCGTGGGCGGCAGCGACCGGGACACCGGAGGACGCCAGGTCGAGGATGCTGAAATCACCGGTCGCGCCATAGGCAAACACCGCCTGGGGGGTGCTGCCTTCGGTGCCCCGGATCGCGCCGGAATCGAAGCGGGCGATGCCGTCGGCGTCGGTGGTTGCGGCGCCGAGCTCGGCATTGTTGCGGGCGAGCAGGCGTAGCTGGACGTCCTTGGCCGGCCGGGCGGTGTCGAGTTGGCGCGCGAACACCAGCAGGCCGCCTTCGCTGACGAAGGTCGTCAGGGCGAGGTCGGACACCACGAACCACTGGGCCGCCTTGGCATCCCAGCCGGTTGTCTTGGTCCCGCCGGCCTCGGCGACCGCCAGGTAGACGCCCGGCTCCAGGCGGCCGAGGAACTGGTCGATCGGGAACGGGGTGACCGCCGGCGTGTTGCGGGCCCCCGAAATCGCCATTTCCCCCTTCCACACCGGCTGACCGTTCTTCTCGACCAGTTCGCCGATGTCCCAGGTGCTGAGCGTCTGGCTGAGCTTGCCGAAATAGATTTTCTCGACCAGCTTGCGGTCGCCGATCCGGATCACCTGGAGGCGGGCGCTGTCGACATTGATCGTGCGCAGCGGCAGCCCCTCCGGTCCGACCTGGGACAGGATATAGCCGGCACCGCGGAAACTCAGGCTGGTTGCCCGGTTTGGAACCTCGACATCGAAACGGCGCGCTGCCGTCAGGCGGACGCCGCCGGCGCCGGGCAGTCCATCCAGCAGGGTGATCGCGACCTTGCTGCCATGGCCGAGACCCTCGACGCAGAGCGCCTTGTCGCGGGCAAATACCGTGACGTCCCGCGGCGGATCAAGCGTGACGAAGCTGCGATAGTTGACCTGCGGTGCCTTATCCAGGCGCTCGCTGAAGGTGAAGCAGGCCTGCGGCAGATCCCGCTCTGCGACCACTTCGACCGCGGTCGCGTCGAATGCCCTGGACGGCGTGTCGGCCGGGGCCGGCGGCGGCGACTCAGTGGCTGCAACGGGAAGGGCAAGGGCAGTGGCAAGGACGGCAGACGCAAGCAGACGCAGCATGGTGACGACGCTTCCGGAAACCTGGCGGTGATCCCTTGCGGGACGAGGAGAGGATGATGGTCAAGGGGAGGGACGATCGGCGGCGAGTATGCCCGGCGAACCCCGGCAACACCATCGCCAAGCGCCCTGAGGCCGAGCTTGCGGGGGGCATGGCCCTGGAGGCCGGTGCCCCCGCGGCATCGGGCCGTGACGGGGCCGGCTGCCAGTCAGCGCTTTTGCGGCGCGGAACGGTCATCGGAAAGCGCCGGCGAGGCGGTCGGCGGCGGCATCGAGCAGGGCGTCCGATTTGCAGAAGCAGAAGCGGATGCAGTGGTCGAGCGGCGGGCCGGCGTAGAACGCGCTGACCGGAATTGCCGCGACGCCGATCTCGGTGGTCAGGTGCCGGCAGAACGCTTCGTCGTTGCCGACGAAGCCGGTCGGGCGAAAATCGGCGATCACGAAATAGCTGCCGGCCGATGGCAGCACGGTCAGGCCGGCGGCGGCGATGCCGCGGGCCAGGCGATCCCGCTTGGCCTCCAGGTCGGCGGCCAAGCCGGTGAAATAGCCATCGTCCTTGCCGAGCCCGTAGGCGACCGCAGTCTGGAGGTTGGGCGGCGTGGTGAAGGTCAGGTATTGGTGGGCCTTGGCCACCGGCTGGAGCAGGGCCGGGGCGGCGGTGACGTAGCCGACCTTCCAGCCGGTCAGGGAAAAGGTCTTGCCGGCGGAACCGATCTTGAGGCAGCGCTCGCGCATGCCGGGCAGGGTGATCAGCGGGATGTGGCGCCGGCCATCGAAGACCAGATGCTCGTAGACCTCGTCGCACACCGCATAGGCGTCGGCGCCGTCGACGAATTCGGCGATCAGGGCGAGTTCCTCGGCGCTGAACACCTTGGCCGCAGGATTGAGCGGGTCGTTGAGCACGACCAGCTTGGTCCGGGACGAAAACGCCGCCGCCAGATCGGCGCGGCTGAAACTCCAGTCCGGCGGCCGCAGCGACACCAGGCGCGGCACCCCGCCGGCCAAGCGGATGATCGGCAGATAGCTGTCGTAAAGCGGTTCGAACAGCACGACCTCGTCGCCCGCCTCGATCAGCCCGAGCAGGCAGGCGGTCAGCGCCTCGGTGGCGCCCGAGGTCACCATCACCTCACGCTGCCAATCGACCTCCAGGCCATAGAAGCGGTGGGCATGATCGGCCAGGGCCTGGCGCAGCGCGGCCAGCCCCATCATCGGCGGATATTGGTTGGAGTCCTCCAGCAAGGCCCTGGCCGCGGCGTCGAGCACGTCGGCCGGGCCACGGTCGTCGGGAAAGCCTTGCCCCAGATTGATCGCGCCGTACTCGACCGCCAGGCGCGAGAACACCTCGAACACCGTGGTGCCATAGCCCGACAGAATGGCGTTGCCGGTCTTCACGGTTCACGATCCCCGTTGTCGATGACGTCGGCGCTGGCTAATCGCGGTGACGGTGGCGCCAGTTGTCGAACGGCCGGAAGGTGGCGGGAAATCGCCGCTTGATCCTGACGAACAGGCGCCTCGCATCGGCTGAGGTCCGCAGCAGGATATAGAGGCCGATGATGATGCAGGTCAATCCCATCAGGATCGGCGTCAGCGCGATCAGGATGCCCGACACGATCAAGGCGACGCCCGCGCCGATCCACAGCAACTTACGCAGACGGGCGGGCGGCATGCGGGTAGCGGAGGTAATCCATTTCATGGGCTGATTCGATCCTCGCGGCAGGGGTCCCTTGAGATGCTGGATACTGCCCCGCCGTCGCCGGGTCAATCAATTGTCCCGTCAATCAGTTGTCCCGGCGGTCTGTTACCGCCCGGTGACTCGACGCCCGGGCTGTGATGAAGCGCACAGCAAGAGCGATTGAAACAGGCTAGCGTCCTTGTCAGTGACGTCAACTGGGCTAATCGACGCGGACTGTCGCCGCGCAACCCGGCGGCCCGTCTCGACCAGGGAAGGGTCCGAGCCATGGCGATGATTGATCTGGCGGCACGGCGCGCTCATAGTGGGCAGATCGTCAGTCCGCTACAAACGCGCAGCATGAAATCCGATCGTCACTACGAAGTACTGGTGCGAAAGCGCAGTGGTTGGACGCTCGACAGCGTCGTGACCGAGAAGAAGGAGGCGCTCGACCACGCCGCTGATCTGGGTAAGTCCGAGGGCTTCGCTTCGGTCAAGGTGGTCTACAGCGTGTTCGACCCCGAAACCGGCCTCTACGAGGAGACCGACGTTCAGATTGTCGGCAAGACCGTCGCCAGGGCACCGACCGAGGACAGGTCAGGCGCCGGTGCGGCTTCGAAAGCCGCGTCGCCCGGCGAGGGCACGACGGCGCCGCAAAGCCAGGCGTGCCGCAATGCCAACGATCTCTACACCGCCGATGCGCGCCGGACGATTGCCGCGACGCTCGGCAAGCAGCTCGAAAACTGGGTGATCACGCCGACCGAGCTGTTGCACGGCTGGGAGCACGTGCGCCGGCTTCAGGAAGCCGGCACCACGATGCAGGGCGCGGTGCAAAAGGTTGCGATCGGCCTGTCCCGCCAGGGAGCTGGCGGGGCATCCGGCCTGGTCAAGCAAATCTACGATGTGATCGCGGCCGCCGAGCGCCGGCTCAATCAGGAGCGCACCGCGCTTCCGGCACCGACGACGCTCGACCTGCGCGCGCTGATCGCCGGGACCGGACAGACACCGGCGGCGCAGCGGACCCTCTATTCGATCGTTACCGAATATCTCAGCACGGCAAAGACTTGGCTTGAGAAGATCGACGCTTTGGTCGCCTTGCTGCCGTCCGATCCCCGGCCCGAGGAACTCGTCGTCGTCGATGGCATCGGCGCCGAAATTCTCGCGACCAATGCCGGACTCTCCGGCTTGCTCCGGGCCAGCCGAGGCGGCGGCGCCCAGCCGGAGGCTGCCTCCGCGGAGGACAGCGCCCGGCGGCCGCCGATCGCGACGATCGGCGACGTTCTCGACCTGATCGAGTCCGGAAAGCCGATGCCCAGCGGCGGGATCGATGCCCCGGGAGCCCGACGCCTGCTTTATCTATTGGAGAACGGCCGGCTGCCCGAATGCGGCGAGACCCTGTTGCTGCGCATCGCCCAGGAGCTCGATAGCCCGCGGTTGCTGACCGGCAGTCTGGAAACGCTCGACGTTGTTCAGGAGGCGCGCGCGATCGGCGATATTCACGGTCGGGTCAGCAGCTTCGTCGAGCGGCGGCCCGCCGCCGCGGAGGGAGCGGGCGGTGGCCAGACCGCTCGCTCGCGCGGTGGCGCCGTCACCCGGATTGCGATCGCCCTGGAAAACCGTTCCGAGGCCTTGCTGCGGCCGGAACGCCTTGGCGCCAGTCTGGGCAACAGTCAAAGCATCGCCGCCAACGTCGCGATCCTGCTGGAATTGGGGCACCATCTGGTTGGAGACCTCAACCGCCGCCGGGTTGGCCGCCACCTGCTGATGCAGGTGGGCAGCAAGTCGGCGGTGGCCCGGCTCTGCGAGGTCGGCGTTCCCCAGGCGATCGCGCAGTTGCGCCTGGTCGCCGGCTGGCAGGACGAGGTTTCGGGCAGCGACCTGCCGCCCGATCTGCGCGACCGCCTGGCCAAAGCGATGGACCAGGTCTGCGTCGACATCATCGAGAAGATCCATCTGTTCAAGATGCTGGCGCGGCAAAAACCGCACCCGATCGACCAGGCGCTGGCGATCGCCGATCTGGTCGGTGCGCGCAGCTTCACCCGCGGTGACGCGCTCAACGGTGCCCGCCGCCGCGCCATTGCCTGCGTGACCGCTGCGGGCGGTCCGGATGCCTTTGCCACCGGGCTGGCCAAACGCGCGGTCGCAACCGAACGTCTGACCGCGCTCCAGCGCTTTCTCGGCAATGCCTGATCGGCGCGGCGGTCAAGGGGCGGCTGGTTCCGCCGTGTAGCGATCCCAGGCGATTCAGTCGCCCAGCAGCTTGTGTTCCCGATAGAACCGGGCGGCACCGGGGTGGAGCGGCACCGGGCTCAGCGTCGCGCGGGCGTCGAGGGTGATCCATTTGCCGTTGGGATGCGCCGCCGCCAGGGCATCGTGGCTGGCGAATAACGCTTCGGTCAAGCGATAGGCCAGGTCTTCGGAGACCTCGGCGCGGGTGATCAGCTGGTTGCGGATCGACACGGTCGGGACCTCGGGCTGGCCGCCACCGTAGAAGTTGGCCGGAATCGAGGTCGGGACATAGACCGGGTCGCCCAGCGCCTCGACCAACGACGGCGGCACCGGCACGAAAGCGACCTTCGCCGCCGCGGCGGCGCTGGCCAGGGCCGGGGTATCCAGGCCGGCCATGACGAAAAAGCCGTCGATCGTACCGGCCAGCAGCATCGCCATCGACTCGTCGAAGGCGACCAGCTTGGTTTCGGAGAAATCCCGGTAGGTCAGTCCGGCGGCTTTCAGCACCGCGCGGGTGGTCAGCTCGGTGCCCGAACGGACCGCGCCGACGCCAACCCGCTTGCCCTTGAGCCCGGCCGGCCCGGCAATGCCGGCGCCCGGTGCCACGACGATCTGCAGGTAATCGGGATAGAGTCCGGCGATCGCCCGCAGATGATCCATCTTGCCGGGAAAGCCCAGATCCCGATTGCCCTTCCAGGCTTCACTCACCAGATCGCCCTGGGCAAAGGCGAGGTCGCCCTGGCCCGCCTGCAGCAGCAGGATGTTTTCCGGGCTGCCGGCGGTGTCTTTGACCTCGACATTGCGGCCCGGCACCGACTCCCCTATGCCCGACGCCAGCGCCCGTGCCAGCGGGGCATAGACGCCACCAGGGTCGCCGCCCAGGATGACCAGGGGAGGCTCGGCACGCGCGGACGCGGCGAAGCACAGGAACACCAGACCGATCAGGTACCGCATGGTCGCCCCTCACTCTTGCGGCAGCGAAGTCGTGCCTTGCGGTGACCATAGATCAATGGACCGGTCGCAGGAAACCATGATTGGCGTCGGGGCCGCTCTGGCCGGCTGGCTCAGGACCAGCCGAGCCGCCGCAGCACCGCCTGGCCGAGCAGGCCGGCCGCCAGAGTCGCCAGGACAAAGGCGGGCGGCAGGGCCGCGGCCGGCACGCCCCGGCGCAGGAGGTGATGACTGCTGTGGTCGGTATCGCCGACCCACGGCCGCTGGTGCCTGAGGAGTCGGCGGATCGAGACCGTGACCGCGTCGGCCAGCGGGATGGCGCACCAGGCAAGCGTGCTCAGCGGGCCGGCGTGCCGCCATTGCAGCACCGTGATCGCCCCCAGCAGCAGGCTGCCGCCGTCGCCGAGAAAGCAGCGTGCCGGCGGGAAATTGAAGACGAGAAACCCGGCACAGCCGCCAGCCCCTGCCCATCCGGCGGGCGATCCCGCCGCGGTCAGGGTCGCAAGCGCGCTGGCGGCAGCGACTCCGTCGGCGTGATCGAGCAGATTCATCGCATTGGCACACAGCCAAAGTGCCGGACCCAGCCACCACACCCCGGTGGCCGCGACCGCGACCGCCGCCGGGACCGCCATCAGCAGCGCCTTGAGGCCAGGCGACAACCGCCGAATATCGTCGGCGCAGCCGATCGCGCAGAAGCCGCCGGCGATGATCAGATCGGTGGTCGGCAACCACGGCAGCAGGGCGGCAAACAACGCCGGTCCGGCCAGGCGCGGCCGATCGCCGCTGCGGTGCCAACGGTCGGGCGCCACTTTCGAAACCGCGCCGATTTTTCGCGCAAACCGATTGAGCAGCGGGATCAGAACCAGCGCGGTGACGATGCCGCCAAGGGCAGCAGTCCATGGCATCACGCTGGCGCCTCAACCGCGAGGTAAGACTGCCAGCAGTCGGTCACCATGTCGGCCAGGCTCCGGCCGGGCCGCCAATCCGTGGCGTGCAGGATCAACCCCAGGTTGGGGATCCGGATCGGCGCATCGGTGTACCCCGGACCGAACACGCTGCGGGGATCCAGATGACGGATCGAGGTGGCCGGATTGACGATGCGCACGACCTCGTCGGCAACCCGGCGGATCGAATAGGTCGTGGTGCCGCCGACATTGACCGGCCGCGCTACCAGTTCCGGCGCGTCTATGATGGTGAGCAGCGCTGCGACCGCGTCGGCGACATGGAGGAAGGCCCGCGCACCCTCGCCGTCACCATAAATCGTCAGGGGACGCCCTTCCATGGCGCAACGGACGAAGGAAGCGATGCACAGCCCGGTATTGAACCGCTGGCGGGCGCCGGCGATGTTGAAGAAGCGGACGATCCAGGCCGGCACCCGGGTTTCCTGGGTCAGTCCGAGAAACAGGTGCTCCAGGGCAAATTTGGCGGCGCCGTAGCCCCAGCGCGGGTCGGTCGGCAGGTTGGCCGAATCGGTTTCCCGCAATGGCTCCGGGCTGCCGGTGCCGTAGATCTCCGAGCTCGACGACACCAGAACCGGTTTGCGATGGGTTCGGCAGGCATCGGCGACGGCCAGGCCGGCGGCCAGGATACTGGTGCAGACATCGTAACGATGGGCCAGCGCCCGCTGCACCCCGATCGGGCTCGCCAGATGAAAAACCAGATCGGCCTCGGCCACCGCCTCGGACAGCCGCCGCCGCCCCACGATCGGATCGGTCACATCGACCTGGTCGAAGGTCAGACCGGGAGAGGCCGCCGGAAGATTATCCCGCCGGCCGGCGGAGAGATCGTCCAGGACATGAACCCCGCAGCCACCTGTCAGCAGCGCCTCGGCGAGATGGGAACCAATGAAGCCAGCGCCACCGGTGATCACGACCCGTCGCGGCGGCATAAGGCGGTCTCTCATCAAGTGGCCTCATGCTCCATTTGCGCGCGGACCCAGGGAATCGCCGCATTGATCCCGCTCGTCTGGCCGGCGTCAAGTCGAAACGCCGCGGCGAAAAGTCGTCCTTCGCGCGGTTTCAAGGCGCCGACGGCGGCTCGGGGTGTTCTCGGGAGGCGCGAAATAGCCCGACCGCCAGCAGCCCCAATCCGGTTGCCAGACAGGGCAGGCCGAGGGCCGGCCGGCCCAGCACCGCCAGTCGGCTGACCAGGCCGGCACCGTCCACCAGGCATCGTGGATCGGCCGGCCACTGATAGGCGACGACGTCGCCGGCCTTGAACAGGCAACCGGTAAACATCAGCAATTGCAGGCCGGTGACCACGATGCCGAAGGCGATGGCATAAGACGCGAGGGCACTTGTCGCCAGCCGGGCGGCCGGACGGCCGGCCGCGGCGCGGGCGCCCCGGGCGGCGGCAAGGGCGAGCGGACCGAGCAGGATATGCAGGTACCAGCCGGGCGTGCCGCCGCCGCGGCGATAAAGGGTCACCCAGACGATGGCATGAAAAACCAGGCCGGCCAGGATCGGCACGACGAAGAACAGCGGCGCCCAGGGCCGCGCGTCGGATCGCAGCGGCGGCAGTGTGCGCAGATAGCCGACCGCCAGAATCGCCGAAAAGGCCGCCAGCGGTAGCAGAAGGATCAGCGGCGGGCGGCCGAACGACCAGGTCCCGGCCCAGAGGAAGCTCTTGGCGATGGTGGTGACGCTGTGGAGCAGCGACAGGGGCGCCTCCAGGTCGGACCACCGCGCCAGGAATCCGCCGGCGCCGCCGAGTGCGGCGAAATCGACGCCGAACGCGGCGGTGCGGCCGCCTGCCGGGCCGAAGAGGTACCACGGCAGGCCGATCGCCGCGGTCGCCGCCACCATCAGGGCGAGATTTCTCCAGTCGCTCCGCCCGGTTTCAGCGCTGCGGTCGCCGATCACCCGGCGCAGCGCCAGGAAGGCCGCGATACCGGCGGCGACCGGCAGAAAAAACGCCTTGGTCAGGCAGCCCAAGCCCAGGGTGACGCCGAGCAGGAGGTGGTCGCGGGCACCGGCCTGGGGCCGCTCGAGCCGGATCAGCCAGGCCCAGGATAACGACATCAGACAGAGGCAAAGGCTGTCGTTGCCGATCCGGGCCATGGTGGGAAACCACATCGGCATCAACCATGGCCAACCCGCGACCAGCGCCGTGACCAGGACAGGCTGGCGCGGCGCGGCCGGGGGCGAGGGTCCGGGCGGGTGCCGGAACAACACCGCGGCATTGGCGACGCAGGCGATCGCCAGCCCGCCGAAGGCCAGGGCAAACGACGCCAGACGCAGGACGAATAGCCGGTCGAGCAGCGGCCAAGTCGCCGCCAGCCGGAACAGCGGCGCCATCAGCAGATAGTAGAGGGGCGGGTGCTGGGCCTCCCAATTGGCCTCGTTGCCCGGCTCGAACTCCGTCTGCGGCAGGCGCGCGCGCAACGCCTCGGCGGCGGCGGCGATCGAAGCCGGCGAACCGGCGAAAAAGCCGAAATAGGTCGTCGCGCCATTCTGCTCGAAAGGCGGGGTCGAGGCATAGGGCATCGGCGCCAGCGCCCGATAGCGCTCGGTCTCCCGGCTCAAGCGCGCGTCGCCCAGGCGGGGCAGGGTGCCGGTCGCCGCGATCTGTTGGATAGAGGCGTAGTGGGCGGTTTCGTCGAAACCCTCCCACGGCGGCAACAGGGCCAACTGCCCGAGCCCGAACCACAGGCTGCCCGCGAGGAGCCAGAGTGCGCCGACCGGCAAGGTCATGGTGACGCCGTGGGGGGCGCCGGCTGGAAGGGTGCCGTCTGGATGACGGAGGGCCGGAGGAGGGCTGGTCGGTGATTGGCGATATTGCGGCGATCGAACTCCGAGACGTTCAGCCGGAGGTCGATGCCTTGGGCCAGGGCCTGGCGAAGCCGCTCGTAGCCGGCATCGACGCGGGCGGGATCGCGCAGCAGGGCGGCGCCGTCGTACCACAACCCGACCGGGTCGGTTGGATCGCGTGCCAGCAGGCTCTCGGCCATAGTCCGCACCTCGTTCCACCGGTTATTGCGCGTCGCCCAGGTGAAATAGCCGACGGCAAGGTCGCTGCGGCCCGGCGCGAGCGTCAGAAACTCCCGGAGCCGCTCCGGCCAGCTGTCGATCAGCCCGCTGAAATAGCGCCGGTAGTTGTAACCAGCGGGCGCCAGGGCGATGTCGCCGGTCAGGGCCATGACGAAGCTCTGGGGGGCCGGCGCCTGCCGGTAGGGTGGCCTTTCCGACAGACAGATCAAATTGGCGATCGCCAGAAGCGTCGCTTCGGACGCCGGTTCGGTCTGCCCGGGGGTGCGGATCTGTTTCAGGTGGCGCCCGAGCAATTCCGCGAGGACGACGTCACCGCGCGGTGCGGCGAAGCGTCGGGAGTCGCAGTCGACCAGCGGCGGCGGGTGGTCGGGCGGCAAATATTGGTGCTGCAACTCGGCTTCGACCAGGCCACGGCCGAACAGGCCGACCGCGGCCGCGGCCAGCGCGACGCCCAACCCGGCCAAGAGTCCGGCGGCCAGCCAGACCGTCCGGCGCGAGGCGGCGGGTCGGGGCGATGCCCCGGCCAGGGCGGCATAGGCCAAGGCCACCATTGCCGTGGTGCCCGGCATCTGGAACCACAGCGAACCCAGCGTCGCCAGGCACAGGCCGAAACAGGCGGCGGCCAGGCGACGGCCCGGCCGGCACGCCAGCGGCAGGCTGGCCACCATCGCGAGCCGCAGGACCAGGGCCGGCAGGCCAGCGGCCAGCAGCGCTTCCAGAACGAAACTGTGGCTGTTGACGATGTCGCGCCCCAGCATGTCCCATCGGGTGTTCCAGATCGGGACCTCGGCGGCGAGCAGATTGCGGCTGAACAGGTCGCGAATATGACCCCAGCCGGTGCCGAACAGGACGGCCGCGGGCGATTGCCCGAACTCCGCCAAGAGGGCGCGCTGCAGCCGTGCCCGCGACCACAGGCTTTCGACCATGCGCGGCTGTTCGAAGGCGTGCTCCGGCGTGATCTGGCCGATCGCCTGAAATACTGCGATCAGGACGATCGGAACCACCACGATGGCGATCGTCATGCGCCGGGGCGGCAGCCAGCGCTGCACTTTCGGATTCGAAGACCCGCCCGGCCATAGTGCGGGCAGGATCAGCAGACCGGCACCGATCGCAGTATTGCTGTCCGACAGCGCCAGACCGGGAACCAGCGCCGCCAGTCCGGCCAGGCTGAGCATCCAGGGCGGGCACCGGCGCTCCAACAGAATGAGCGTGATCACCGCGGCGGCGACCGCGCCAAACGTCAGCCAGGCACCGAAGAAATAGACGCGGGTTGCCGGCCACAGCGTCAGCATCGGGATCACGATCGCCGCGGCCAACGCCATCAGGCCGGTGATCGCGGCCAGCCGCGGCCGCTGGCCCAGCAGAATGCCGCCGGCGACGAAAATCGCGAAGTCGAGGTAGAGCAGGACGCCCTCGGCGGTCTGCGGCGAGCCGAGGATGTTCAATGCCGGACTGCGGGCGGCCAGTCCCGAGACCAGACTCCAGACCGCCAAAGCCAGCGGCAGCAGGACAAAGGGATGGCTGAATGCCGGCCATGTCTCCTCGGAGCGCGACCACAAGGCACCGGCCAAGCCAAGTGCCACCGCGCCTGCGCCGGCGTGAACCGCGGCGGCGATCGGTTCGGAATCGGCCCAGATCCCGATCTGCCAGGGCAGCAGCGCGGCCAGATAGCTGAACAGCCCGAGGCCGAGGCCGGCGGCGATCAGGCCGAGAAAGACCGCCGGTACGCCAACCGATCGCGAACGCGGCGCCTCGGCCGGATCAGCGGTCGCAGCGGAGGGCGAGTCCTGACGCATGCCGATCTGCTTTCACCGAAATCTCAGTAAGTGTACCTGCCGCGTGAAATCTCTGCAATTTCCCGATAACTTCCAGCGGCAACAATCTGGCCGTTGTCAAGGATAATGGCACGGGTACAAATGTCCTCCATGATTGCCTGGGATCGCTCGACAATGACCAGCACGATATTCGGCATCAATTTTTCCAGGAACTGTTTTTTGACCTTCGTCACAAAATTAGGGTCTGCCGTATCAACCACTTCATCGAGAAGGACGATGTCAGATCCGAGAAAAATCGCCAAACCGATACCGAGTCGAAAGACCAGTCCGGATGACAAGGCGCCGATCGGCTGACCGGATACTTTCGACAGCTCGGAGAACTCGATCACCTTCTCGGCCAGGACGATCGAGTCGCGGCGGGATTTGCCGCTCAGCAGTCCCCGTAGCACGATCGTTTCGAAGATCGTGGCATCGGGGTAGACCTCGCAACCCAGGCTGAGAATCGCACTGGGCTGGCCGTCGATTCGGATGCTGCCGCGGCTCGGCGCGACCAGCCCGGCCAACACCCGGACCAGCGAGGTTTTGCCCGAGCCGTTTGAGCCCAGCACCGCCAGACGCTCGCCGGCGGCAATCGTCAGAGTGACATCCCGCAGGGCGGTGATCATCCGGCCGTTGGCCGGCGCCGCCCCGGCATTCTTGCGTCCCTGCGGCATCATGCTGCGGGTGAAGGAGCGGTTCCAGGCCCCGAACAGCGGATATTCGACCCAGACGTTTTGCAGTGCGATCAGGCTCATGGTCTACAACCAATAGGCCAGCCGCCGGGTCGAAACCCGATTCATCGCCAAGCCCAGAAGCGCGGCCACGATCAAGGTCGCAACACAGTAAGCCCAACCGAGAAGCGGAATCGGCCGACCGAGCAACGGGGAACGGATCAATTCAACCAAATGATAAAACGGATTTATTTCATTGAGAAACTGATAGCGCCCGAGGAAAAAATCCGGCCACACCAGCGGCGTCAGAAAAAAACCGACCTGGAGCAATCCGGAAATCGACTGGGGCAAATTGCGGAATCTGAGACACAGCAGGGTCGCGACGAAACTGAAGCAATAAAGATTGGCGGTCAGCAGCGCCAGCCCGAATAAAAATGAAATCGGCAACAGCGGATCCGAATCGGTCAGCAGCGCCGTCGCGATCTGAAACAGGATCAGGTTCAAAAACAGCACCGTGCCGCTGCGCAGCAGAGTGGCCAGCGGGATGGCCGCGACCGGGACCCTGGCATGGCGCAGAATCCGGCTCCAGGCCGAAATGCTGGTACAGGAGCGATTGATCGCCGACGACAGATAGATCCAGGCGATCAGACCGGCACCGAGGGATTTGATATAGTCCTGGTAGCTCTCGATGTTCTGTTTGAAAATGGTTCCGAACAAGGTTCCCAGAGCAGCCGTGACCAAGAGCAGGGCCAGCGATTCAAGAAGAATGCCGATCCGTCCCCCGATCATTGACCGACGCAGCTCGACTCCAGCGGCGTAGACGGAAAAGCGACCGATCACCGCAAGGTTCATCCTGCGACTCTTTCACAATTTACGGCCAGATCGGCGCGTCGTCGGGCCGGAGTTTACGTGCCGATGGGGCCGCAGGCAACCGGCACGTCCAGGCTCGCGCCGGCCGGGCACTCTCGGGGCGTCAGGAAATCACATCGACCAAGGTGGTGGGTGATTTGGTCGGTCCGCCCTCCGGGACAGTGCCGGCTCCGGCACTGCTGATGGATCCACGACCCCGGCGCTGGCGGCGAATCATACCGGGCAGATCGCGGATCAGGAGCCGCGGCGTCAACACCGTCAAGCGGACCCAGAGCAGCATACAGACGGTAAAGATGACCCAATTAGGGTAATCATGGATGAAGTGCTTAAAGAAATAATAGCTTGTGCTGCGCGTCTTGTGCAGTTCGACAAAAAAACGAGAGACATCACTGGTGCTCAAATGGTGCCTGACCGGGATATGTCCGCAATATAATATCCGGCCGCCATTTTGGCGGACCCGAATACACAAGTCGGCATCCTCGAAATGCAGGAACATGTTGTCATCCATGCCCCCCAGCCGTTGGTACAGCCGGCGCGGTATCATCATAAAGGCGCCCGACACCGTCGGCACCTCGCAGATTTCACGCATTTCCTCATGCTGATAGAGGTGCAACCGGCGGAAGTAGGGGTGGTTGGGCAACAGGCGATCGAGCCGGCTGAGCTCGACAAAGGCGCGCCACGGTGACAGGACTTCACGCCGCCCGCCGCGCTGTTCCTGCCCGTCGATGCCGACCAGTCGTCCGCCGCACAGCCACACCCCCGGATGGGTGCGAAACACCTCAAGGAACTGCTCGATCGCGGTATCGGGCAGGATCAGATCGGGGTTGACGAAGGCCAGATAGTCACCGAAGGCATGATTGACGCCGAAATTGCACCCGGCGGCGAATCCGGTATTGAAGCCCGGCTCGACAAGGCAGAGCCGTGGCTCGCGCCGGGCGAGTTCCTGAAGCCACGTCACCGTCTCGACGCTGTTGCCGTTATTGACCACGATGATTTCGGTGAGGGCTGCCTGGGCGATCAGGGCGTCCAGGCAATCGACCAGCGCCGGGCCGGTCCAATAGCTGACCACAATCGCCGAAACCGATTCGCTTTTTGGCTCGCTCATCGTCATGACCCGCAATCGGGGTGGTCAGGACCGGCAGACGATACGGCACGAGCCGGTTCGGGGCCAATCAGGACGACCACGAGACCTGCCGGAGGGCCTCTCCCCCGATCGGCCGATGCCCCGGTTTCCGGGGTGCCGACCGGTTTCGACGGTGGTCCGCTGTCGCCCCGATGCTCAAGACAGCCGCCCGATTTTTGATCTATCGTAACGACTGGATACGCGGCTGGTAGGATACTGTCAATTGGGGCTGCAGGCACGAGATACGCTACAAGCGGTTTGGCCGTCGATTTGGAGCGCCGCAAAGGACGGGTGGAGGACGATGGCGGCAGGGTCGGTCAGGCGCGTTCCGCCGTCGGGACTGCCGGTGCTTTTGCTGCTGGTAATTTCGGGATTGCCCCTGGCCTGCACCTGGGATCGCTATCGTCCGGTCCCGACCGACCCGGTCCAGAGCGTTTACCGCGCCGGCGTACCCCAGACCGACCGCAGCGGCCGCCGCCTGGCGCAGTTCGATCCGGCGCGGTCCTTCTTGCCGATCGGCATCTACCACGGCGTGACCGGCACCTGGTTCCAGCGAACCCACTCCTTCGCAGAACTGGCGGCGGCCGGGTTTAACGCGGTTCATTCCTGGGAAGGCGTGCCGCTGGCCCAGGCAGTCGAGGCGGCCGGCCGGCATGGGCTTGGCCTGGTGTTCCATTATCCGAGCGATGCCGGCATTGCCGGCTTCGCCGACGACTCGCGGGTGCTCGCCTGGTACCTCGACGAGGAGCCCAATCTGATGTTTTCGGTCGCCGAACAGCGGGAGCAATTGGCCGGGTTCCGCCGCCGTTATCACGAAATCCGACGGCAGGATGCCCGCCACCCGATATTCGCTCTCGACTACCCGGCGTTCATCGGCGAGCGGCGACCGTTCTGGCGCAGCTGGGCGGCGGTCGGCGACGTCTCCGCCCACGACAACTACCCGATTCGCTGGGGGCGAATCGACACGCTCGACAACGCCACCGGGATCCCCAGCTCGGTTCGCCTGGCGGTCGAGTCGACCGGCGAAAGCCGGCCGGTCTGGGTGTTTCTGCAGGCGATGGCCAGCCCGGCCCATGGCTGGCGGATGCCGACACCCGAGGAACTGCGGGCGATGGTCTATGCCGCCCTGATCCACGGCGCCACCGGGGTCTTCTATTTCGCCTACGACAGCTTTGTCACCCGAGAGGGCAATGTCCTGGGCATGGCGCCGGAGCCGGAAGCCGACTATGGCCCGACTCCGGGCTTCGGGTCGGGTGGTCCGGGGCTCAAGGCCGGCCCGGCCGACCGGGCCGGCGCGCGCCGGCTCTGGGCGGCGGCGACCGAAATCAACGCCGAATTGCGGGCGCTGACGCCGGACCTGCTGTCGCCGACTTCGGTTTTGACGCCGCGGGTCGAACTCTCGGGGACGCCGGTTTCGGCGACGCCGATCCGGTTGTTGATCAAGCCGCACGGCGACGCCTTGACCGTGCTTGCGGTCAACCTCGACCGCCGCCGTCTCACCGCCACCATCGCCTTCGACCAGCCGCTGGCCGCGGTCAGCCGGCTGTTCCGGCCGGGTGACCCGCCGGTGCGTCCCGATGTCACGGCGTGGCAGGAGCAGTTCGAACCGTTCGGGGTCGTCGTCTATCGGGTCAGCTTGGCGGGGTCCGGGTCCTAGCGATCGGGTGTGATGTCCGGCCGCTGGTGCGTGGGGTGTCCAGGCGCGCCGACGCGCTGCTATCATCACCCGCCGCACCGGCGCCGCTTTTGCTGGGTATCCCGCCTCACGGTTGAGCCGGACCGGTCGCAAGGGTGGCGGTCAGGATCGCCCCGTCCACAGCTCTTGAGCCTTTCCTCGCCGTGACCAGCACCCCGATGCACCCCTCCCCGCCGACGGCGGCGCCGACGCCGGAGATCGAGCGTTTGCCGATCCCGTGGTTTCATGGCCTCTGCGCCGGGCTGATTCTGCTTTACGTCAACACCTTCGAGATCTGGACGGCACTGACCGACCATCTCGGGCGTGAGCGCGCCAGTCTGATCCCGTTCGCCGCCGTTCTGGCCGCCTTCGGCCTGTTCGCCCTGGCGGCGCGGCGGGCCTGGCGCGGCGGTCGGCTCTGTCGAGGGATGGTCGTACTTGGCCTCGTGCTCGCCGGGGTGGCTTTGGCGCTGCCGGAAGCGCAGTTTCCGGCCAAGCGGATCCATGTCGCGCAATATATGCTGGTCGCGGTGGTGGTCCGCTATGGCCTGCGCCGGAGCTTGGGGGGCGCCGCCCTGACTGTGGCCGGCGTGGCGATCACCGCACTCTACGGCGCCCATGACGAGATGATCCAGGGGTTGCATCCGGCGCGGACGTTCGGACTCGAGGATTGGCTGGTCGATATCCTGGCCGGGGCGGCGGGCAGCCTGCTCGCCCACGGCATCGGTCTGTTCGAAGCGAGGGGACCGGCCGTGACCGGCCTGCGCCGCCTGGCCCGCGAGGTTCCGCCGGGCTTGACGGTGATCCTGGCCGGCGTGGTGGCGCTGATGGTGCCGTTGCCGGCGTTCCGCGATGACCTGGCGCCCTGGTGGACCGTGCTGCCGCTGCTCGCCGGCGGGGTGGTCTGGTTCGCGCTGCCGCCGCCGGCCGATCCCGCGCTGCGCGCGGTGACCGAACAGATTGCGGTCCTGGGGCTGCTGCTGGCGCTCTATCCGGGTTTGCTCCATGCGCTGCCGCTCACTTTTCGCTAGCCTTCTGGCGGGCATCGCGGTTGTGGCGGCGTGGCCGTCACTCCGCCAGCTGGCCACGCCGGCCCGGCTCAATGTGATCGTGCTGACGGTCGAGAGCTTTCGCGCCGACGCGGTTTCCCAGTCGGCGACTCCCAATCTGTGGGCCGCCGCCCGGCGAGGTCTCCGCTTTACCAACCATCGTGCCGTCTCGGCCTGGACGGTGCCCAATATCATCGCGATTCTGGACGGGCTGTCGCCATTCGAGCAGGGGGTTCACGCGCGCGGCAACTACGTGCCGGCCTCCTGGCAATTGCCGCTGGAGGATCTGGCCGGGCGAGGCTGGCGGGTCGGTGGCCTGGAGGCGTTCATGAACATGGACGTCTACCAGAACCTCGGTCTCGACATCGAAGCAGGCCTGGATCCGCTGTACTGGCTGGCCGAACGGGCGAGCAAAGCCGAACCGTTCGTGCTCTGGCACCATTACCTGCAAACCCATTTGCCCTATGCGCCGTCGCCGTCGTTCCGGCCGGACTGGCGCCGCTTGCTGCCGCCGAATGATCTGGCCGCGGTCGAGCGGATTGAAACGGTGATGCGGCTGCCGGTGATTCCCCATGGCAGCATCGCTTTCCAGCCTAGCGACCGGGCGGCGATCGCGGCGCTGCACCAGGGGGCGGTGCGCGAATTCGATGCCTGGTTCGGCGAGTTCTGGAACTTCCTGGAAAAGAGCGGGCTGAGCCGGAATACCATTCTGGTGGTGACCGCAGATCACGGCGACGAACATCTCGAACACGGCGATGTCGGCCATGCTTCGACCAACCACAATGGCCATCTCCACGATGAGCTGGTTCATGTGCCGTTGTTCCTGTGGCTGCCGCCGGTGATCGCAGTGCCGCGGGGCGCAGTGGTCGCGGCCCCGACCAGCCATCTCGACATCATGCCGACGATCCTGCGTCTGCTGGGCGTGGTTCCGACGCGCCCGCTGGGCGGCGGCGATCTGCTGGCGGTGCCGCCTGATCGGCCATGGTCCGGCCTGACCAGCCGCGGCGGCTTTTCGGATCCCGACGCCGGCCATCAGACCGACTTCGTGGTGGCGCGGGTCGAGGGGCGCTGGAAACTGCATGTCCGCCGCTCGGGCGCCATCGACGTCGAAACCCGGCTCTATGACCTGATCGAAGACCCCGCGGAGACCACCGACGTCGCGCCCTTGCACCCGGAGATCGCGCGGCGTCTGCGTCGTGATCTCGATCCGGAGCTCGCCGCCTTCCGGCCGCCCGGCGCCGGGGACCGCGAGGGCGAGCCGGTGTCGATGGCGCCCCGGCCCCGCTGGGTGACGCCGGCCTCCAGTCGGGCGGTGACCCTGGCCGATGTCGCAGACGGATTCACCCTCGCCTGGACCGGCGACGCCGCGACCCGCTACGTCGTCCACTACCAGGCCGGGGAAGGCGCGCTGGAGCTTTCGGGCGACCTCGAGGTGGTCGGGACCACCAAGGCATTCGGCGCGGTTGACCAGCGCTATTGGGAGACGTTTGTGCTGCCCTACCGCAGTTTCCGACTGCGTGTCGGGGTCAAGGGAAGGAGCGACCGATGGAGCGACTGGATACTGCTGACCGTCTCCCCCTGACGCCCTTCCTGGAGCGGCGGGGGATGGCCGCCCTGCTGTGGCTGGGGGTGGCGGCCGCGTTCGGGCTTTACGCCCAGGGCTTCGTGAACTCGGTGGCCGGCGACGGTGCGGCGCGGGACCGGCAGCTTTATCTGCGTCAGGTGATGGCGCTCCGTTCGCTCGATCTCGCCGGCGAACGCGCCCTGGCCGAAGCCTACTGGTCGCGCAATCCCGATGTCGCGGCGGACGCGGTGTTCGGCGAACATGGCCGCATGGGACTGTTCGGTGCGCGTCAGCACTACCAGTTGCATGGACACCGCGAAGGGCGGCGCTGGGGCTTGTCGGCCTCAGCGCCTTAGCGATGATGTTCCCGCGGCGGCGGCTATTTGCCCTCGGCGGGCTTTGCCGGTGCGCCCGCGGCGGATTGGGCGGCGGCCGACTGCTTCTCGATCTCCGCCAGGGCCGCCTTGGCCTGGGCATGGCCTTGCCCGGCGGCGGCGGCCAATAATTGGTGGGCGCGTTCGCGATCGGGCGCCACGCCGATCCCGTTGTACAGCAGGACGCCCAGGTAGAATTGCGCCGGGGCAAACCCGGCCCGCGCCGACCGATCGTACCAGGTCGCCGCCGCCGGCAAATCGACCGGAACCCCTTTGCCGGCCCGATAGAGTTCCCCGGCGTTGAAGGCGGCGATCGGGCTGCCCGCCGCGGCTGCGCGCTCGAACAGCCGCAAGGCGGTCCGGTAGTCCGGACTGTCGCCGTGGCCGACAATCGCCTTGGTGGCGTCGGCGAGGTCGCGGTCGATCTCGTCAGTGGTCCATGCCGCCTGATCCGAGGGCGTCGCCGGCGGTGGCGCCAGTGCCGCGGTCTGGGTCGGCGGTGCCGCCGGCGCCGGTACCGTTGCCGGTGGGGATTCGGCAGCCGGTTGCACCGGGGGCGCCGCCGGTGGGGGGGCGGCTGCCGGTTGTGGCGGAGGCGGCGCGGCAGCCGGCTCTGGCGGCGCAACGGTGGCCGGGGGGGCGGGCGGTGACACGACCGGAGCCTTCTGAGGCGGCGGAGCGGTCGCCCCTTCCGGTGCCGGCGCGGCGTCCGGCGGGGGCGGTGCTTCCGGCGGCGGCGGTGCCTTGGATGGCGCGGCGCCCGGCGGATTCGCTGTACCGGGTTCCTCCGAAGCTATCACCGCGGGGGCTTCGGGCGTTGCGGGTTTGCGATCGGGCGCCGGAAGCTCCGCCAGCGACTGCGGGGCCATTGACTGCGGGGCCATTGACTGCGGGGCCACAGACTGCGGGCGTTCCGGCGGCGGTGGTGGCTTGACCACGGCGGTCGGACCCGGTTTGGCGGGCTCGTCGAGCGGGACCAGATCGATCACCAGGCGGTAGAATCTGACCCCACCGGTGGGGGGCAGAATCACGGCGGATGCGACGTGAATCGCTCTTTGGGCGTGGATATCCAGGCGGCCGTTGCTGAGCTTCGGTTCCGGTCGGAACAGATATCGCAGCAGCAGATCCGAATGCCGGATGGCGCCGCTCGTCGGCGGGCGCCAGGCAATGCCGGTCAAGCCGACGCTCAGCGTCAACCCGTCGGGTGAAACCGCGGTGTAGAACTTGGGGGTTCCTTGCATATCGAATACGATCCGGGCTTTTCCCCCGTCCTGACCGAATCGCAGTTTGGTAATCTCGATCGGTCCGGCCGCCGCGTCCCGCCAGACTCCAGCCACCAGGGTGACCAAGAGGACTGTCAGCCACGCCCACTTCAGTCGATGATCCTGGCGCCCCACCGATACCCCCCCTTCGTGCATGCGACGATGGCGCTATGCTATAGGCGATCGGGGCGGCACGAACCAGAAAAAGTCGGAGAAGCCGAACCGTCCTTGCCGTCGGCGGCGGATTCGGGCAGACGCCGCGCCTCCGGCTGCAGGCAAAATCGGTGAAGTGGCGGTCGCGCCGTCGGTTGGTCTTGGTGCGCGGCGACCAATGGGTTAAGATGAAGCATAGGCCGTTTATTCAACTTGTTGCCTCCATGCGACAATCGGCGGAATAATTAGAGGTGGCCGCGGATGTCGGTTGACACAATCCGTGAAAGTGGGGCTAGTCAGTAGACATCTGGGCGCCGGGCTTAAAGTCGTTCCGACGGCACCTGCACCGGACCGACGGACGAGGGTTTCGCCCGGCCGAGCCATTCAAAGACAAACTCGGCACGCCGGTCGAACGTCAAGGACCAAGAAGCGATAGGCAGAAAGGACGAGAAGGATGGACAGATTTAGAAAGGCGATGCTCTTAGGGCTCGCGGTTGGCGGCGTGCTCGGGGGAAGTCAGGAAGCGTTTGCGGCAGCCGGTACCTATTCCGACGCGTCCAGTTCGACGGCGGGCGCGCCGACGACCACCGACAACGTGACCACGCAAACCACGTCCAACTCCACGTCGGGTGTCGATACCAACATCACGGCGGGCACGACCGGCGTTCAGCTGGATACCGCCGGCGGGACCTGGACCGGCAATATCGTGTCGACCAACAGTATCATCCTGGTTCCGACCACCAACAGCAGCGGCACCTTCGTATTGACCGGCGCGAATACGACCACCGGCACGACTAGGGTGGGCGCGGGCACGACCGTGCAAGTGGGCTCGGGCGCCTCCCAGAGTTCGACGGTCGCTATCGTGACGGACGGTGGCGCCTCCGTCGTCAATGATGGGACCCTGTCTGCTCCGACTTTCACCATCTCCAGCGGGTCGACCCTGTCTGGTAGTGGTACCATCGCCGGCACCGGCGGCAGTGCGACCCTGACCGTGGCCGGCACCTTTTCGCCCGGCAATTCGCCCGGCACGACCACGCTGACCAATTTGACCACGACCCTCAGCGGCACCACGAACCTCGACATCGACGGCACCCGGCCGGCGTCGTCGGGCATCGGGGCTGGCGCCTTCGACCAGATCATCGTCAATGGCGGCAGCCTGACCCCCGGTGGCACCCTGGTGCCGATTACCCGTGGCATCAGCGGTTCGGCCAACAACAATTTCACCCCGGCCGTCGGTAACGGCTTTGCGGTGGTGACCACCGTCAATGGCGGCGCGGTCAGTTCCAGCGGTTCATTCTCGGTTACCCAGCCGGGCTCCGGGCTGCTCAGCGGCACCCAGTTCGACGTGGTCTACAGCACCAGCGCCGTCACCCTCTATGTGACGCCGACCAGCTTCAGCAATCTGTCCTCGTCCGGGGTCACCCTGACCCAGAGCGAGACGGCTGCGGCCGATGCGCTGCAGAGCGCCCGCCCCTCAGCCGGGAGCCGGGACAGCACCGACAAGACCACCGTCTACAGTGCCCTGTACGCCCAGTCGGCCAGCAACCTGAAGGTTGCCTATGACCAGGTCAGCGGCAGCTCGATCGCCAGCGTCGGCAGCACCTCGGTCCACACCGCGAACCTGATCACCGACGCCCTGACCTCGCGCGCCAACCACACCCGCGTTCTGGGTCAGACCGGCCTGAGCGCCGGCAGCTCGACTCTGGTCGGGATCAATGGCGGCGACACCTCCTCCGGCAAGGGCTGGGCGGCATGGGTTCAGCCGCTGGGCCAGGTTGCCAGTGCCGACCGCGACAGCAATGCCGGCGGCTTCGATCGCGCCAGCTACGGTGCGTTGGGCGGCCTTGAAATGCAGCTCGATCGTGGCGTGATCGGTGCCAGCTTCGGCTATGTCCGTGACGACATCGACTCCAGCGACTACAGCAACACCGCCAAGGTCAACAACTACGCCTTCAGCGTCTACGGCGGCACCACCGTCGGCAAGATGTTCTTCGACGCCTCGGTCGGCTACATCCTGAAGAATGTCGATACCAAGCGCAACATCACCTTCGGCGGCCTCAACCGGACGGCCGATGGCTCGTCCGATGGCGGCACCATCTCGTTTGCGGCCGACGCCGGCTACACCCTCAGCCTTCAGGACGGCATCGTGGTCGAACCGTCGATCGGGTTGCGGTTCAACAACTACCACATGGACGCCTTCAGCGAGACCGGCGCCAATTCGCTCAACCTGACGGTCGATGAGCAGGACTACAACTCCCTGACTTCGGTCCTGGGCGCGCGGATTGCCAAGAACATCAAGCTCGACAGCGGCACCGTCCTGGTCCCCGAAGCCCGGATCGGCTGGGAGCATCAGCTGCTTGACAGCTACAGCACCGCCACCGCCCGCCTGGCGCTCGGCGGCAGCAAGTTCACGGTCAATGGCGTGGGCTCTGGCGACGACGCGGCGCTGATCGGCATCGGCTTGAAGGCCCAGATGCCCGGTCACCTGGATGCCTACTTCGACTACAGCGGCCGGGTCGGCGCCAACGAAACCGATCACGGGTTTACCGCTGGCCTTCGCTACAAGTTCTAATCTGAAATCCTAAGTCCTTTCTGTCCTGGCCGCGGATCTAATCGATCCGCGGCCTTTTCTTTTGGCGGCGACCCAGTCACGGTGATTGATCGGTTCCAGGATATCGCTAGGCTGCGCCGTCGGACGCCGCGGCCGGCTCGGCCCCCCGAGCCAATGCCCGGCTCCAGCTCCGGAACGTCGGTCGCGAGGCCGATCAACCTCAGAGTTACGGATTATGCGGGTCAACAGAAAGCGTCTTATTGTTGCCGGCGGTGTCGGCATCATGGTTTTGCTCCTCGCCATCCTGCTGCTCAGGCCAAGCGACGAGGCGCAGACGGCTCAGGAAATGGCAGTGGTACCGGTCCGTCCGGCCGCCGGGTCGGGTACGACCGGGCCTGGGGCGATGGTGTCGCCGCCGTCGCCGTCACTCCCGGTGCCGGCGTCCGCGGCGGCGCAAGCCCGGCCGGGCAAGCCGGCCGCAGCATCGGGAGCCTCGGGTCCGGAGTCGCTGAACAGCCTCGCTGCTGCCTCGGCTTTGCTGCAGATACCGGCGCCGCAACTCGACCTCTCACTCGCCAAAACGCCGATCCGGGTGGATTCCTTCGGCAGCGGGAGCTACCCGCTCACCGATTGGCCGATCGAGGCGACGGTGACCACCGGCTGGTTGGACAGCGTAACGGTTGAGTCGCCGGAAAAGCGACCGCTGCGCGATGACGATGTCCTGGTGCTTGCCGGCTGGGCCGGCGAATCGGGGATCGGCATCCGCGTCAGCTATGTGGTGTTCAGCTTTTGCGGCCAGGTGGTCGGGGCGGTTGCGGTCGGCGAATCCCGGCCCGATGTCGCCCAGACGGTCCATCCCAACCTGCGAAATTCCGGCTGGCACGCCCGACTCCTGGTCGGCCACCTGCCGCGCTGCGGCGAATCAATGCTCGAGGCCTGGTCGGTCAATCTTGCTGCCAGCGGTCTGTTCCCGCTCAATGGTCGGATCGGGCTCGCCCTGCCGGATCGCAAACAGTCGAGCGCGATCGACTCTTTTGTGGCCGCGCCGGTGTTCAAACCGGGTGACGGGACGCCGATTGCAGTGGTCGCCTTCACGGTCAGAGCGCGATCACTGAATATCAGACGCGGCCCAGGGACCGATTTTGGGGTCGCCGGCGATCTTCCTGCCGGCAAATACACCGGCTATGTCCTTGATAGCGAAGACGGCTGGGTCCAGGTGATCGCGGGGGACAAGGCCGGCTGGGGCAGCAGCCGCTATATCGAACTCGATCATTGATTCTGATCCGGAAAGCACCGGCGGGGGGCAAGGCCAGTCTCGAAGATCGGTTTGGCTTGCGATCAAGCATGGCCGATTGATCTTGTGCTCCCCATCTATCATGACAACGCTCCAACCCCGTCCAGGATGGCGCTGGCGGAAGACCGGTGCCCAGACGAATCGGCGCGACCTGCGGAGGATTCGGCGATGAATGTATTCTTATTGCTCACCGGCAGTGGTGCCCTGGCGATTTTGACCACCTATGGCTCGGCCGAGGAGCCGGCATTGCTGCGCAAGCTCACCGTCAAAGGAATTGACAAATTTCTCTGCTACCAGGTCCCGCTGGAATTGGCGAAACAGCGCTATGGCAACCATTTCGACTTGGTATCGCAGGATCTCGGCGAGAGCGATGACCTGCGGGTACTCGATTACAGCGGCGAGCGGGTGTTTCGCCGCTTCCGCTTCGACGAGCTGGGACCGCCTTTGATCCATGAACCCCGCCACGACGACCCCTGATACCCGGCCCGACCAGCCCACCCGCCTTCGACGCCGGAGACGGCGTTCGGACTCTCGGCTTGCCAGCGCGGCAATCAGCGGTTAGAGCCGAGCGCGACCCGATGGCGCCGCCGTCGCGGCTTCCGCCGATCCAGGATGAGTTCCCTTGACCGCGCCCGATTCCTGCTCCTGGTACGACGCCACCGCGGCGGCGTGGCAGCCCTCGCCGCCCTTGGTCGGCGACGTCACCTGCGATGTCTGTGTGGTCGGTGCCGGCTATACTGGTTTGATCAGCGCCCTGCATTTGGCCGAGCGCGGGTTCGACACCGTCGTCCTGGAAGCACACCGGGTCGGCTGGGGCGCCTCCGGGCGCAATGGCGGCCAGTTGATGTCGGGTTTTCACCCGAGTTTGGCGGAACTTGGGCAGCGGGTCGGTCGGGACGACGCTCGCCGGCTGTGGAGCCTGGCCGAAGAAGCCAAAGCGATCGTTCGGGCCCGCATTGCCCGCCACGAGATCGCTTGCGATCTGCGCGACGGCCATCTGTCGGTTGCGGTCAGGCCGCGCCAGCTCGACGAACTCCGGCGTTGGCAGGATGAGGTCGCCGCCCAAGGCTATGACCGTCTGCGCCTGATCGACCGCACCGAACTGCGGGCGATGGTCGACAGTCCGCGCTATCTGGGCGGGCTCTGCGATGCCGGCGGCGGTCATCTCCACGCGCTGGACTATTGCCGGGGGCTGGGCCGGGCGGCGCGTCAGGCCGGCGTGCGCCTGTTCGAAGGTTCGCGGGTCGAACGGGTGGATACCGGCGCCCTCCCGGCCGCCTATACCGACCGTGGCAGCGTCCGGGCGCGCTGGCTGGTGCTCGCCGGCAATGCCTATCTGGGCAACACGGTACCGGCGCTGGCTGGTTGGGTGATGCCGGTGGCGACCGACATCATCGCCACGGCGCCGCTCGGCGAAGCGAGGCTGCGAGCGCTGATCCCCTCGGGGATGGCAGTGGCCGATTGCAATTTCGTGCTCGATTATTTCCGCCCGACCCAGGACCACCGGTTGCTGTTCGGGGGCGGCGCCAGCTATTCCGGGCAGGACCGGCGGCATCTCGCCCAGGCGCTGCGGAAAAAGCTGCATCGGTGCTTTCCCCAGCTGGCCGATGTCGCGATTGACTATTGCTGGAGCGGCGATGTCGCCATTACCCTCGACCGCGCGCCCCGGCTCGGCCGGTTGGGGCCGGCGACCCTGTTTGCCCATGGCTATTCAGGTCAGGGCGTGGCCCTGACCGCGATTGCCGGCCGCGTGATCGCGGAGGCGATCGCCGGCACCGCCGAACGCTTCGACATTTTTGCCCGGATTCCCCACTACCGATTTCCCGGCGGTGCCGCCCTGCGCCGCCCATTATTGACCCTGGCGATGACCTGGGTCCGGTTGCGCGATCTGCTGTGAGTCAGGCGGTGGCGGGCAGGGCGGCGGGTTCGGGAATTTCGTCGGTCCAGACCTTGAAACCGACCAGCGTGTTGGGGCCGAAGGTGGTGGCGATCGCCACGTCGGCGGCGTCGCGTCCCCAGCCGAGCAGCACCCGTCCGATCCGCGGCACATTGTTGCGCGGGTCGAAGGTATACCATTGGCCGCCGAGATAGGCCTGGAACCAGGCGGCAAAATCGCCGACGCCATAGGGCGGCGGCTCGCCGACATCGCTGATATAGCCGGTGCAGTAGCGCGCCGGAATATTCATGCAGCGGCACAAGGCGACCGCCAGATGGGCATAGTCGCGGCACACGCCCTGGCGTTCGTTGAGCGCCTCCCAGGCGGTCCGGGTCGGGCGGGCGTGTTCATATCCGAAGGTGATCTGGCGATGAACGAAATCGCAGATCGCCTGAACCCGGCTCCAGCCCGGCGGAACCGCTCCGAACAGCTGCCAGGCGATCCCCAGAAGGCGGTCAGTCTCGCAGTAGCGGCTGCCCAGCAGAAAGACCAGGGTCTCGTCGGGAAGCTGTTCCACCGGTGTCTCGGTGGCCGCCGGCACCACCGGGTCGGGCAGGCCGCTGTCATGGATGGTCGCGCTGGTCGTCAGCGTGGTCAAGCCGGGGGGGGCGACGATCCTGCTGCACCAATTGCCGAATCCGTCGCGATAGGCGGTAACCGGGACCTGCGGGTTGATCACGATCTGATCCGCCACGACCAGGTCACACACCCGGGTGTAGTGAATATTGAGCAGTAAAATCATAGGCGTCGGTTGGGGGCACTGATAGGTCATTTCATAGCCGACGGCGAGCTTCATACCCATTCTCCAATGCGGCGTGGCCGCTGTGGCCCGCGGCGGCGGGCCCGTGTTCGTGTCAGGTCGGTGACGGCGGTTCGACCAGATCGCGGAAGGCGACCCGGCGGACGCCGAGCGATTCAAGGCGAGCGCGCACTTTCGGGCTGAGCAGTGCTGCCAATTCGCCCTGGTGGTCGTAGTCGGGCATGCTGCGATCGATCTCCGGGCAACGCGCGGTTGCCGGATGGAAATAGAGCTCGCCGGTGCCCTCCGGCAGGGTCTCAAGCAGGCTCAGCACGCAGGCCTCATCGACCGCGCCGGTGGCCGAGAGCCCGAGCACGTAATCGTTGAAAGCCAGCCCAGCCCGGCGCAAACGGGCCCGCAACAGCGCCATCCACGGCGCCACCGCCATGCCGCCGGGGGTTCGCCGCCCGGTGCCGCCGGTGTCTGCGGGTTCGGCCGGCAGACGGACCGCCGTCATGCCGTAACGGCGACCGATTTTCAGGATCATTCCAAGCACGGTCGGGTGCACATGCATGTGGTTGTGGGCATTGACATGGTCAAGCGGTAAACCGGTGGCGCGGAACGCTTCGAACTGGGCGGTCAATTCCGCCTCCAATTGCCGACGGGCGCCGGGCCGGAAGAAGAAGCGGATGCCGGCGGCGACCAGATCGGTGAGAAAGGCGCCATCGGGGCCGACCAGGGCGGGTATCTGCTCCGGCGGCAGGCAGGGGTGGCCATCGACCACGACGACATGGAGACCGACCGCCAGGTTCGGCAAACTCCTCGCCCGTGCGACGGCATCCGCCGCGGCCGCCGCGCCGACCATCAGGCTGGCGGTGGTCAGGATGCCGCTGCGGTGTGCCAGTTCGACCGCCTGGTTGACCGGGACGGCGATGCCGAAATCATCGGCGGTGACGATCAACCGTTTCATGTTGCTCTCGGGACGATGCGACCGTCGTCGGTCAGGCCGAATTCCAGACCGCGCCAGACGAACCGGCGCTGGTTCAGGGTGATGAGCCAGGAGGCGAGGCCGGCCAAGTCCCGGACCGGCAGCCAAAGCAGCGCTGCCAGGCCCTCATGGTCGCCGATCCGCGCCAGAATTGCCGCCGTGGCAGCCAATCTCAGCGTCACCGCGGTGGCCAGCACGGCGAGGCTCAGGCCATCTCCGAGACGCAGTAGCGCAAACAGCAGCGCGAAGGGCACGGCGCGGGTCACGATGGTCGCAAGAAACCCCCAAGGGCGTGCGGCACGGGTGTTCTGGTCCCAATAGACCTGATGGCGCCACCAGGCCGCGACGCCGGGCAGGTCAACCATCATGTCGACAAAATAGGGCAGGATGATCAGATCAAGACCGGCGGCCCGGATGCGCCGGCCCATTTCATAATCCTCGACCAGAAAATGCGCCAACCCCTCAAGTCCGCCAATTTGCTCCAGGACCGTTCGCCTGAGCGCGGTGCTGGCGCCAAGACAGAAATCGGCCGCACCGGTGGTCGCGGCAAACATCAGGTTGGGGGTGAAATCGGCATTGAGCGTCAACAACTCCAGCTTCTCGCACCGGCTTTCGGCCCGACAGGCCCGGTAAAGTGTGCAGACACCGCCGATCCGGGGATCGGCGAGCGGCGCGACGATGGTCTTCAGGTAATCGGCCCGCAGTCGCACATCGCTGTCGCTGATCACCAGCACCTCGTGGCGCGCTGCGGCCAGCGCGATCTCCAGATTCTGGATCTTGCCGTTGAGCACCGGCAGGCTGTCGCGAATCGCCACCGTGACCCGCTGACCGCCGAATTCCCGCGCGATCTCGCGCAGCAGCGGAATCGCCGGATCGTCCAGGCGCTGAACCGAAAACACCACCTGATAGTCCGGGTAGTCCTGCCGGCAGGCGCTACGCAGGTTGATCCCAAGGTCCTTTTCCAGGCCGTGGACCGGCTTGAGAATGGTGACCGACGGCCAGAACTCCGGCGGCCGGCGGGGAGCCCTGCGGCGGCAGAACACAAATGCCGCCCAAACCGTCAAGCCGCCATAAATCGTTCCAGCCACCACCGGGATCAGCTGGATGAGTGCAAGCCACTGCCAGAATTGGGCCACGTCCAAAGTTCCAAGCCCCCTCTTGCCCGGTCGAACGCCGCCGGTATACTCTGCTGCCGGCCGCTGTACCAGGCGCTTGATTTGCTCCGAAGCGGCTGGGCCGGTTATGACGCCGACCAGTACGTTGCCCACCAGCGCTTTGGAGGTATGGTTCCTTGATCGAACAGATTTGCCGCTCCGCTCTCAAATTTCGCGCACCCCTCCGCCGACTTGCCCTGATCGCGCTGGTGGTCTGGGCGGCGGTCCCAGCGGCGCCGGCGGCGGCGGCGGATGATGCGGCTCCGCGCGCGGTGGTCGACGGCTTCTATCGGACCTTGGTCGGCGTGATGAAGCAGGGCAAGACCCTGGGCTTCGACGGTCGTTTCAAGCGCCTGCAACCGGCGGTGGAGAGTGCGTTCAACCTGCCCAAGATGACCCGGCTGGCGGTCGGCCCCTATTGGCAGGACCTCAGCGCGGACAAGCAGGCGGTGTTGGCCCAGGCCTTTGCCCGCTTCAGCACCGCCAGCTACGCCTCCAATTTCGATGATTTCGGGGGAGAGGTCTTTGAAGTTGTGGGCAGCCAGCCCTATCAGAGCGGCCGGCTGATCGTCGAGACCAAACTGACGCCCAAGGGCGAGGACGCGGTCAAGCTCAACTATCTGATGGAAGACGGCGGCGAGGGCTGGAAGATCATCGACGTTTTCCTTCAGGGCACGATCAGCCAACTGGCCGCCTATCGCTCCGAATTCACCTCGGTGATGCGCCGGGACGGCTATGACGGCCTGACCGCGATCCTGGCCAAGAAGGTCGAAGACCTGCAGGCCAAGAAGTGAGCGCTAAAGAGGAGCGTGGTGGCCAGCATGGCCGGTGATCGGGGCGCGCTGCCCTATCGGCCCTGCGTCGGCATCATGCTGGTCGATCCGGTCGGCCGGGTTTTCGTCGGCCGGCGCATCGATACCCCCGATGCCTGGCAGATGCCCCAGGGCGGCATCGACCCGGGCGAAACCGTCCAGGCGGCCGGCCTGCGGGAGTTGGCCGAGGAAATCGGCACCGATCGCGCGGTCATCATCGCCGAATCAACTGCCTGGTTGCACTACGATCTGCCCGACCACCTGATCGGGAAAGTGTGGAAGGGGCGCTGGCGGGGCCAGCAGCAGAAGTGGTTGCTGGCACGCTTCACCGGCTGTGACGGCGACATCGATCTCGCCACCGCGCATCCGGAATTCGATGCTTGGCGATGGAGCCCGGCGGAAAGCTTGGTCGCCCTGGCGGTGCCGTTCAAACGCGAGGTCTACCGCGCGGTATTGGCGGAGTTCGCGCCGCTGCTCGCCGCGGCGGCGCAGGGGTCTAGGCCGCCATCCGGCTGAGTTGGCGCACCTTGTTGTCCATAAACCACCACGCCAGCTTGGTCGCAGCGGAAAAGAACAGGGTCTGGGGCTTCAGACCGCAGGCCTTGAACACCATGCCGACCACGCGGTCAAGGTGGCGGCGCTGGTAGTAGCCGAAGGCGCGGCGGGCATAGGCGCGGAAGCAGGCCCCGCGATCGAACGGTTCGTTCGAGCCGTTGGCGGCATAATAGGCGTAGGCCAGCTCTTCGTCCTCGGACTCGGCAATCCGGCCAAGCGCAATCTGAACCCGCCGGATCCGGCCGAGGCTTTCGCGCTGCAGGCAGCGCTTGAGGTGGATATAGAACATCTTGTAGTGGCGCAGCTCGTCGGCGGCGATGTGCTGGGCAACCGTTTTCAGCACCGGCTCGTCTGTGGCGTCCGCGATCGCGGAATAGAATGAGCTGGTGCCGGTCTCGACCATGCAGCGGGCGACCATCTCACCGCTGCGGGAGCCGCGCACCGAGGCCGTGGCGGTCAAATGGGGAACGCGGTAGCCGTCCTTGAAGCGGGCGAAGGCCGTGGCAAAATCATAAGATGGGTCGATCAGGGTTGCCCACCGTCCGAGGGCCTCTCCATGCTGGATTTCCTCGACCGCCCAGGACCGAGCGAGTTGCTGGAACTGGGGGTCGTCAGGAAAAACATTGCACAGATAGGTGGCGTAATCGCCAGCGTTGTACTCGACCAAGCCGGCTGCCTTGATGACCTTCAGCAGTTCGGGGTCCACCTTGGCCGGCTCCAGCCGGCCCCAGGGAATGTCATCGAGGGTCCAGTGTCGGTAGGCCATGCTCGGGGACTCGGGTCCTGGTTGCGCGTAGCCGTCGTTTAGCCCGACGGGAGGTCGAAAGTCTACCTCTCTCGCGCATCACATTGGGATGTTTGCGCGATCTTGCAACAGGGCCAATTGGCTTACAGTTTAACCGGCTGACCGGTGACCGACTCGACCTTGGTCCGGGCGATTTCCAGCCGTTCCCCAATCGCCGTCCGCTCGATTTCGGTTTTGGCGTCCTCCAGATCTTCTTTGAGGTTCTCGTACTCCTGCTGGGCTTTCGCGGGGTCGATGTCGACCAGCTTGATCGCCGTTTCGACCAACACCGTACAGGTGGTGTGGGAGACCTCGCAGAACCCGCCATCGATGAAGATGCGGTCTGCCACTCGATTGCCTTCGTAGATATCGATGACGCCCGACCGAAGCGTCGCCATCACCGGAATGTGGTCGTAGAGCACGCCAAAATAGCCTTCGGTGCCGGGCACCACGACCATGTCGACGGGCTGGGAAACCAGCAATCGTTCCGGCGACACCAGTTCGAATTCGACCTTGTTGCTCATGATCCCCTGCCGCATCCTGGAGCGCTCCCCATCGCCCGGTCAGGGGCGGAGGGAGCGGCAACCCGGTTCAAGCCTGTCTTTGATGTGTGCCGGCGACTCCGAATGGTGTCGGTCAGGCGACTTCCGCCGCCATCTTGCGCGCCTTGGCGATCGCCTCGTCGATGGTGCCGACCATGTAGAAGGCAGCCTCGGGAAGATGGTCGTAGGCGCCCTCAACAATACCCTTGAAGCCCTTGATGGTGTCGTCGATGCTGACCAGAACGCCCGGTGTGCCGGTAAACACTTCTGCGACGTGGAACGGCTGGGACAGGAAGCGCTGGATTTTGCGCGCCCGTGCCACGGTCAGCTTGTCGTCTTCGGAAAGCTCGTCCATGCCCAGAATGGCGATGATGTCCTGCAGCGACTTATAGGTCTGCAGTACCTTCTGGACGTTGCGCGCGACCTCGTAGTGGACATCGCCGACCACCCGGGGATCGAGGATGCGGCTGGTCGAATCGAGTGGGTCAACCGCGGGATAAATGCCCAACTCGGCGATCTGGCGGCTCAACACCGTGGTCGCGTCCAAATGGGCGAACGATGTCGCCGGCGCCGGGTCGGTCAAGTCGTCGGCCGGCACGTAAATTGCCTGCACCGAGGTGATCGAGCCCTTCTTGGTGGTGGTGATGCGTTCCTGGAGCACGCCCATGTCGGTGGCCAGCGTCGGCTGGTAGCCCACCGCCGAGGGAATGCGGCCGAGCAGTGCAGACACTTCCGAACCGGCCTGGGTAAACCGGAAGATGTTGTCGATGAACAGCAGCACGTCCTGGCCTTCGACATCGCGGAAATATTCCGCGAGCGTGAGGCCGGTCAGACCTACGCGGGCGCGGGCGCCCGGCGGTTCGTTCATCTGGCCATAGACCAGCGCTGCCTTCGAGCCCGGACCGTCGAGCTTGATAACCCCCGACTCGATCATCTCGTGATAAAGGTCGTTACCCTCGCGGGTGCGCTCGCCGACGCCGGCAAACACCGAGAAGCCGCCATGGGCCTTGGCGACGTTGTTGATCAGTTCCATGATCAGCACGGTCTTGCCCACGCCGGCGCCGCCGAACAGGCCAATCTTGCCGCCACGGGCATAGGGTGCCAGCAGGTCCACCACCTTGATGCCGGTCACCAGCACCTGGGCCTCGGTCGACTGATCGATGAATTCCGGCGCGGCACGGTGGATCGGGAAGGTCATCTTGGTCTTGACCGGCCCGCGCTCGTCGACCGGCTCGCCGATCACGTTGATGATGCGTCCAAGCGTCTCCGGACCGACCGGCACCGAAATCGGCGCGCCGGTGTCGGTCACTTCGTCGCCGCGGACCAAGCCGTCAGTGGTGTCCATCGCGACCGTGCGCACGACATGCTCGCCCAGATGCTGCGCGACCTCGAGCACCAGGGTCTTGCCTTCGTTCTTGGCGTGGAGCGCGTTCAAGATCGCGGGCAGCGAGCCTTCGAAATGGACGTCGACAACCGCGCCCAGGACCTGGGTGATCTTACCGACCGCGCTGCTCGCCTTGGTCTTTTTTGCCATTGGGTAATGCTCCCTCGGAACTCTTAATCGTAAATCAGATGGAAGGACGGACCGGCGTCGCCCGGCTACAGAGCCTCGGCGCCTGAGATGATCTCGATCAGCTCCTTGGTGATCACCGCCTGGCGGGTACGGTTGTAGTTCAAGGTCAGCTTGTTGATCATGTCGCTGGCATTGCGCGTGGCATTATCCATTGCGGACATCCGGGCGCCCTGCTCGCTGGCCGCACTTTCAAGCAACGCCCGGTAGATTTGGAACGACAAGTTGCGAGGCACCAGCTTGGTCAGCAGCGTTTCCTCGTCGGGCTCGAACTCGTAGGTCGGCCCTTCGTCAGGGTTCTCCAAGCTTGCCTTGGGCGGAGGCGCTGGTACCGGAACCAGTTGCTGGATGGTCACGATCTGGCTGATCACCGATTTGAACCGGTTGTAGACAACCGAGCAAACGTCGTATTCGCCGCCCTCGTACATCGCCAGCACGCGCTCGGTAATCGTCTCGGCATCGGCGAAGCTGAGCCGTGGCTTGCCCAGATC
The DNA here is from genome assembly GCA_016124535.1 of Azospirillum sp. Taxonomy (GTDB): domain Bacteria; phylum Pseudomonadota; class Alphaproteobacteria; order Azospirillales; family Azospirillaceae; genus RI-112. The sequence continues at coordinate 19,234 of WGNK01000061.1, read as the reverse complement.
CTCGTAGCTGTGGACGATCAGCTTGCCATAGTCGCGCTTCAGTTGGTCGCGACCTTTGCGGCCGACGCAGATCAGTTTGACTGTCTTGCCGTCGGCCTGCAGCTGCTGGATGCGGCGCCTGGACTCGCGCACGATCGAGGAGTTGAAGCCGCCGCACAAGCCGCGGTCCGAGGTGATGACAATCAGCAGCTGGACCGCGTCCGACCCGGTGCCAATCACCAGCCGAGGGCCGGTGTCGACATCGTAGTAATACGGGGCCACGGTTTCCAGCATGTGCGAGATGCGTTCGGCATAGGGACGGGTCGCCTCGGCTTGCTCCTGAGCCCGACGGAGCTTTGACGCGGCCACCATCTTCATTGCCGCCGTGATCTTCTGCGTCGACTTGACGCTGGCGATCCGGTTCTTGAGGTCCTTCAGGCTTGGCATGCCCGGCCCTTACTCTGGCAGTTGCGACTGGGGCGGTGGTGTCCGGTCAGACCGGTGCGACCCGCCGGTCCTAGGCAAACAGTTTGACGAAACCGTCGAGCAGGCTCTTCAGCCGTTCTTCGGTGGCCGCCGACAGAGCCTTTTCCGTGCGGATGGTGTTGAGCACGTCCGCACCCTTGATCCGGATCTCCTCCAGCCACTTCTGCTCGAAGCGGGTCACGTCATCGACGCCAACCTTGTCGAGATAGCCGCGCACGCCGGCGAAGATCGCCACCACCTGTTCTTCGACCGGCAGCGGGCTGAACTGGCCCTGCTTCAACAACTCGGTCAACCGGGCGCCGCGTGCCAGCAGGCGCTGGGTGGCGGCGTCGAGATCGGAGGCGAACTGGGCGAAGGCCGCCATCTCGCGATACTGCGCCAATTCCAGCTTGATCGAGCCGGCGACCTGTTTCATCGCCTTGATCTGGGCTGCAGAACCGACGCGGCTGACCGAAAGGCCGACGTTGATCGCCGGTCGGACGCCGCGATAGAACAGCGTGGTTTCCAGGAAGATCTGGCCGTCTGTGATCGAGATCACATTGGTCGGGATATAGGCCGACACGTCGCCTGCCTGGGTTTCAATCACCGGCAGAGCGGTCAGCGAGCCGGCCCCGTGCTTGTCGCTCAGCTTGGCGGCACGCTCGAGCAGGCGTGAATGCAGATAGAACACGTCACCAGGATAGGCCTCGCGGCCGGGCGGGCGGCGCAGCAGCAGCGACATCTGGCGATAGGCGACCGCCTGCTTGGACAGATCATCATAGATGATCAGCGCGTGCCGGCCATTGTCGCGGAAGAATTCGCCCATGGTGCAGCCGGTATAGGGCGCCAGGAACTGCAGGGGTGCTGGTTCCGACGCGGTCGCCGCGACCACGATAGAGTATTTCATCGCGCCGTAGTCTTCCAGAGTCTTGACGATCTGGGCAACCGTCGAGCGCTTCTGGCCGATCGCGACGTAGATGCAATAAAGCTTCTTGCTCTCGTCCGTCCCCTCATTGACCATTTTCTGGTTAATGATGGCATCGATCGCGAGCGCCGTCTTGCCGGTCTGACGGTCGCCGATGATCAGCTCGCGCTGACCGCGGCCGACCGGCACCAGGCTGTCGATCGCCTTCAAGCCGGTCTGCATTGGCTCATGCACCGATTTGCGCGGAATGATGCCGGGCGCCTTGACCTCGACGCGCTTCATCACCGCGTCCTTGATCGGACCCTTGCCGTCGATCGGATTGCCCAGGCCATCGACCACCCGGCCGAGCAGTCCGTTGCCGGTCGGAACCTCGACGATAGCACCGGTCCGCTTGACGACGTCGCCTTCCTTGATGGTGCGGTCGTCACCGAAGATCACGACGCCGACATTGTCGGTTTCGAGGTTGAGCGCCATGCCTTTGATGCCGCCCGGGAACTCGACCATTTCGCCGGCCTGGACCTTGTCGAGGCCGTAAATGCGGGCGACGCCGTCGCCGACTGACAGCACCTGCCCGACCTCGGCGACTTCCGCTTCGGACCCGAACGTCGCGATCTGCTGCTTGAGGATCGCGGTGATTTCCGCGGCGCGGATATCCATCAGACTCGCCCCCCTGGAGCTTTCATGGCGTGTTGCAACTTATCGATCTTGGTCCGCAAGGAACTGTCGATCATTTGTGACCCGATCTTGACCACCAGACCGCCCAACAGGGCGGGATTGACGGTCAAATCGATCTTGAGCTCGGTACCGAATGAGGCCTTGAGCGCAGCGTTCAGGGCCGCCGCCTGCGGCTCCTGAAGCGGTTGCGCCGACTGAACCTGAGCCGTGACCACGCCGCGACGGCGGGCGAGTTCGGCCATGAACGCGTCGATCATCGGCTCGAGCAGGTAGAGCCGTCGATTGGCGGCGACCAACCCGATAAAGCGTTTGACCAGATCCGAGGCTCCGACCTTGTCGAGCAGCGCCGCCATCGCGGTACTCTGCTCGGCCCGGCTCAGCGTCGGGCTGCGCACGAGACGGCGCAGATCATCGCTCTCCGCCATGATCTGCTTGATGTCGTTAAGGTCTTGCGCGGTTTGGTCGAGCGCTTTGCTCTCTCCGGCGAGTTCGAACAGTCCTCCCGCGTAGCGGGCTGCGAGTTCGTGCAAACCTGATCCCTTGGCTGCCACCTGGTACCCCGATTTGAGTCCGTGGACATAATTATTTCAAGAGCTTAATAATCGCCCCTGGAGCGCGTTCCGGCCCCCTGCCGCGCTGCAGAGGGTCAAATATCACAGGTCTGGCGGCCACGCAACCCAGTCTGGACGAACTCGAATGGCTTGAAGGCGAACTATTCTGCTGGAGGCCGGCCGGCCCCGGCGGCGGAAAGCTCAGCGGCACAGCCGCGGCAATAGGGCAAGGGCGAGCCCGGCGGCGATCGCGCCGCCCAGGAAGGTCGCGCCGGGGCCGGCCAGCGTCCAGAGTAAACCCGCGACAATGCTGGCAGTGAGCAGGCTGGCACCGGTAACCATGTTGAACACGCCAAAGGCGGTGCCGCGGCAATCGGCCGGAACCGCGTCGGCGATCATCGCGGTCAGCAGGCCCTGGGTTGCGCCGATATGGAGCCCCCACAACGACGCACCGGCGAAGACCAGCCACAGTTGGTCGGCACCGGCGAGCACCAGGTCGGCCAGAATCAGCGCGGCGAATCCGCCGGCCAGCAGCCCGTGGCGGCCGATCCGGTCGCTGAGCCGGCCAACCGGGTACACGACGGCGGCTTCGGCCAGGTTCATGGTGACCAGGATCAGCGGGACCAGCGCCACCGGTAGCCCGGCGTCCTGGCCGCGCAACAGCAGGAAGGCGCCGCTGAAGCGCCCCAATGCGGCCAATCCCGCGAATCCGATCAACCGCCAGAATGGCGTGCCCAGGCGGTCAAGCCGGCCGGGCGCCAGCGGTGGCCGGGGGGGCGCCGGTGTGGCCGCGGCAGCCGCCGGCTCCCGGACGCCCAGCACCAGCACCGCCACCGCGACGGCCGCCGGCAGGCTGGCGATCCAGAACACCGCACGGACGTCGTCGGTCGCGGCCATCAGGGCGACGGCGGCGAGCGGTCCCAGGACCGCGCCCAAGGTATCCAGCGCCTGGCGCAGGCCGAAGGCGGCGCCGCGCTGCGCCGGCGGCGTCAGGTCGGCGACCAGGGCATCGCGCGGCGCCCCGCGCAGCCCCTTGCCGACGCGATCGAGCAAACGGGCGAGCAGGACGGTGCCGACGCCCTGGGCCAATGGGAACAATGGTTTGGTCAGGGCTGCGAGTCCGTAACCCGCGAGCACCAAGGGCTTGCGCCGGCCGCAGCGGTCGCTGAGCGCGCCGGAAAACAGCTTTACCACCGCCGCGGTCGCCTCGCCGACGCCTTCGATCAGGCCGAGCGAAATCGCGCCCGCTCCCAGCACCGAAACCAAGTAGACCGGCAGCAGGCTATGGATCATTTCCGACGACAGGTCCATGCACAGGCTGACCAGGCCCAGCGCCCAAATACCGCCGGGCAGGGTGGCGACCGTTGGCCGGCCGCTAATGATGAAAAACCTTCGTCGGCGCGAAACCGGCCGTCACCGCCGCCGCGATCGAGCCGAGCCGTACGGTCGGGCGCGATTCCAAGCTTTCGAAGCGGCGGTTGCTCTGCGCCTGCAGGCCAGCGGTTTCGGGTTTCGCTTCGGGCCGCGCGCCCGCGATCGCCGCTGCCGACTCGGCCCGCGACCAGGGGGTCTCGGCGGAGACGGGCAATCTCCCCGCGCACCGACCGAGCTTCGCCGGGAAACCGCAGGCCTCCGGTCGTCCGCCAGATTGCAGGGTGTGGTTGACGATCGCGATCATCCCGAAGACTATCCGCCGTCGCCCGCGCGGCGTCAAGTTGCCCCCGGCCGCGTCATCCCGCTGACCGAATCGATCTGACGGTCGGCCACAATTGGGGCTGTCAGGACGGGTAATCTACCGTATCTTGGGTCGAAGTTCGACTGCCGTGGAAGACAGCCATGACTGCCTGCGTGCCCTTACCCGGCCTGCACCAAGACCGGCCGGCGCCCGACGCGGTCATCGCCTGTGCCGACAACCTCAGCTTCATGGCGTCGCTGCCGACGGCGAGCATGGCGCTGATCGTGACCTCGCCGCCCTATAATATCGGCAAGGCCTATGAACGGCGTTCATCGCTCGACGACTATCTGGACCACCAGAGCCTGGTGATCGCAGAGTGTATCCGCCTGCTTCGGCCGGGCGGCTCGCTGTGCTGGCAGGTTGGCAACCATGTCGAGGACGGCGCGATCGTACCCCTGGATACCCTGCTCTATCCGATTTTTCGCCGCCACGGCCTGACTCTGCGCAACCGCATCGTTTGGCATTTCGAGCACGGCCTGCATTGCTCCCGACGCCTGTCCGGGCGTTACGAGACGATCAGCTGGTACACTTCGGGCGAGGATTACACATTCAACCTCGATCCGATTCGCGTTCCTCAGAAATACCCGCAAAAGAAGCATTTCAAGGGTCCAAATCTGGGTCAGCCGTCGGGCCATCCGCTGGGTAAGAACCCCGGTGACGTGTGGATATTGCCGAACGTCAAGAGCAACCACGTCGAGAAGACGGTTCACCCCTGCCAGTTTCCGGTCGAACTGGTTGAACGCCTGGTGCTGGCGCTGACGGTTGCGGGCGAGGCGGTGTTCGATCCCTATATGGGGGTGGGCTCCAGTCTGATTGCCGCGGTCCGCCATGGCCGATTCGGCTATGGCTGCGACATCGTCCCCGACTATGTCGCGATCGCGCGGGCTCGCTTGGCGGCATTGCGCGACGGGACGCTGCGGACCCGGCCGATGGACCGGCCAGTGTGGGACCCGGCGCTGCCCAATGGCGGCCACCGCTGAGCGCCGTCAGCGGCCGGTCGGGGCGTGCCGCTGCGCTGCAGCAGCGGCGCCACAGCATGACGCTTCGGTGACGGCCGCGCGCATTCGTTGCGTCGCGAAAGATTTACAGGCATCGGTGCAGTTGTTATGGTCCGGCCGGTTTTTGCCGGTGCGCGCCATTGCGCGCGCCGGCACCGTGGCTTACGCCCGGATTTCCCACGACCGAGGGCCGATCCCCGATGAAATTGCTTGCCGGCAACAGCAACCGACCGTTGGCGGAAGCCATTTCGGCCTGTCTGCGGACGCCCCTGACCAAGGCCAATATCAAGCGCTTTGCCGATATGGAGGTGTTTGTCGAGATCATGGAGAACGTCCGCGGCGAGGACGTCTTCGTGATCCAGTCGACGTCGTTCCCGGCCAATGACAACCTGATGGAGTTGCTGGTCATCCTCGACGCGTTGCGTCGGGCCTCGGCGCGCCGGATCACCGCGGTGGTCCCCTATTACGGCTACGCCCGCCAGGACCGCAAGATCGGTCCGCGCACGCCGATCTCGGCCAAGCTGGTGGCCAATCTGATCACGGTCGCCGGCGCCCACCGGGTGCTGACGCTGGATCTCCATGCCGGGCAGATCCAGGGTTTCTTCGACATCCCGTTGGATAATCTCTACGCCGGTCCGGTGTTCGAAACCGACCTGCGGGAGTCGCTGAACGGCGACGAGTTGGTGGTGGTGTCGCCCGATGTCGGCGGCGTGGTGCGCGCTCGCGCCCTGGCCAAGCGCCTCGACGCCGAGCTGGCGATCATCGACAAACGCCGCGAGCAGGCCGGGGTCTCCGAAGTCATGCATATCATCGGCGACGTCGCCGGCCGCGCCTGCGTGCTGGTCGATGATATCGTCGATAGCGGCGGCACCTTGTGCAATGCCGCGGTGGCCCTGAAGAAAGAGGGCGCCAGTTCGGTTCACGCCTACTGCACCCACGGGGTATTGTCGGGTGGCGCCGTGGCCCGAATCGCCTCCTCGCCGATCGAGATGCTGGTCACCACCGACAGCATTCAGGCGACCGAAGCGATGCGGGTCACCCGCAATATTCGTCAGCTGACCATCGCACCCCTGATCGCCGAAGCGATCATGCGCATCAGCGAGGAGCGCTCGGTCTCGAGCCTGTTCACCTGAGTTCTACCGTCTAGCTCGCCGCAGCGTTGCGGCGAGATCCCGCGCCGGCACCCCTGGAGGCCGGCGCCAAACCCGAGCAGAGCGGCCGAGCCGTTCCGCCTTATTTTACAGGAGCATTGCGTCGCCATGAGCGAAATGGTCACTCTCGCCGCCGACCGCAGGGAACGGGCCGGAAAGGGGGCCGCCCGTCAAACCCGCCGGGCTGGCCGCATTCCCGCCGTGATCTACGGCAACAAACTGCCGCCGCTGATGATCTCGCTGGAGCTGCAGAGCTTCGAAAAAATCCTGCGCCGGAAGGGCTTCCTCTCCCATCTGTTCGACGTGACCGTCGATGGCACCGCCCACCGGGTACTGCCCCGCGACGTTCAGTTCGATCCGGTCTCCGACAAGCCGGTCCACGTCGACTTCCTGCGGGTCGCCACCGACACCCGCATCACCGTCGATGTGCCTTGCGTCTTCGTCAACCAGGACAAGTCGCCCGGTATCAAGCGCGGCGGCGTGCTCAACGTCGTGCGCTACAAGATCGAGATGTTGTGCCGCGCCGACGCGATTCCGGAGCAGATCACGGTCGATCTCGCCGGGGCCGACCTCGGCGCCTCGATCCACATCAGCCACATCCCGTTGCCGGAAGGGGTGGCGCCGACCATCACCGACCGTGACTTCACGGTCTGTACCATCGCGGTGCCGTCCGGCGTCAAGAGCGATGCCGCCGAGGGCGGCGAGGCTGCGGCCGAGCCGGCCAAGGCGTGATGAACAGTCAAGGGGGGCATTGCCCCCCTTGCTTGACCCCCGGCCAGGGGCTTGAAGCCCCTGGACCGCCAATAGGGGATCGCCATGCTGCTCCTGGTCGGCTTGGGCAATCCGGGGGCCGAATATGCCGGCAACCGGCACAATATCGGCTTCATGGTGGTCGACGAGATCGCTCGCCGCCACGGCTTCGGCCCCTGGCGCAAGCGCTTTCACGGGCGCAGCGCCGAAGGCACGGTCGCTGGTGACAAGGTGCTGGCACTGGAACCGCTGACCTACATGAACCTGTCTGGCCAGGCCGCCGCCGCGGCACTCGCCTTCCATAAACTGGCGCCCGAACGCATGGTGGTGTTCCACGACGAGATCGACCTCGCCCCCGGCAAGGTGCGGGTCAAGAAGGGTGGCGGGGCGGGCGGGCACAATGGTCTGCGCTCGCTCGACCAGCATCTGGGCCCAGAATACTGGCGGGTCCGTCTGGGCGTCGGCCATCCGGGCCACCGCGACCTGGTCCACGATTATGTGCTGCACGATTTCGCCAAAGCGGATGGGGCTTGGCTTGCGCTGCTGATCGAGGCCTGTGCCAGCGCCTTCCCTTTGCTGGTCGAAGGCCATCCCGAAAAATTCGCCAGCCGCGTCGCCCTGCTGACCCAACCGCCGAAGCCCGAGCCGACGCCCGGCTAGGCAGTCACTCCGGTTCGGGCTCATCCTCCGGCTGGTCGTCGGCTGGGACGCGGTATACGCCGCCGAGCCAGCGGGACAGATCGACATTGGCGCAGCGGCGCGAACAAAACCGCCTGAATTCGGCCAGGGCCGGCCGGCCGCAGATCGGGCAGGGCTTTTCCGTCGCGGTCACGGTGGTGCCTCCTTTGGTTCGGCAAGCAAATCCGCGACCGGTACCCCGCGGCGGGCGCGGGTGATCTCGACCAGTCCCAGCCGGGACAGGCCATGGATCTCGGTCCGGACCGGGTCCGCGGCCGCCGCGGCGCCAAGGGCGGCGAGCAGTCTCGCGCCATCGCCGCGTCGGGACATCGAAACGAAATCAACCACCACGATACCGGCGAGATTGCGCAAGCGGAGTTGGCGAGGGATTTCCCGTGCGGCCTCCAGATTGACCTGGAGCGGGCTGCAGCGGTCGCCGCCATTGACATCGACCACGGTCAAGGCCTCGGTGCGGTCGATCGCCAGCCCGCCACCACCCGGCAGTGTGACCCGGCGCCTGGTCAGCGACTGGAGTTCCTCATCAAGGCCGCGGAGCTCGAACAGGCCTGGCCGGCCCCGGTGACCGACGATCTTTCCGCTGAGCTCCGGTGCGGTGCTCTGACACCAGCGTTCGATCGCGGCGGCGTCCGGGTCGCTTTCGATCCGAATCGCCGCGATCTGGCCGCCGCCATGGTCGAGCAGGGTGCGCACGGCGGCATCCGGACCGGCGGCGAGCCGCGTCGGCGCCGCCGACTCGGCGGCCCGAGCGGACAGCTCCTGCCAGCGTTTCATCAGACCGGCGCTCTCGCCGAGCAGGCTGTGGTCGGGCGCCTGGTCCGCCGCGGCGCGCGCGCACCAGCCCTCGCCCGGGACCAGGCCGGCCAGGCGCTGGCGCAGCCGGTCGCTGCGGTCGCGGGGCAGTCGCCGCGAGACCTTGACGCCGCTGCCCAGCGGCTGGAGACCGAGGAAGCGGCCGGGCAGGGTGAGGTCCATGGTCAAGGCGGCCGCCTTGCCCGCGGCCGGATCGCTCTTGACCTGGACCAGCACCGTCTGGCCGCCGCTGATCCGGGCACCGAGCCTGGCGCCGGGCTCCGGCGTTGGCCGGAGGTCGGCCGCCGCCAGGAAGCCACGGCCGTCCGCGCCGAGATCGACGAAGGCGCCGGCGATCGAAGGCACGATCCGCTGAATGCGACCGAGATAGATCGCCCCCTGCAGGCTCGGCCGGTCGCTGCGATCGAGATGGAGATGGTCGAGTTGGTCGCCGATCACCGCGGCGCGCAACAGCGGCCCGGCGCGATCGATCAGGATCTCGACGGCGGTCACGGTGGGATAATAACGTCGAAACCGCGCAGCAGGGCCGCCGTCTCGAACAGGGGCAGGCCGACGACGTTGCTGTAGGAGCCGCCGATCCAGCGGATCAGGGCGGCGGCGCGTCCCTGGATGGCGTAGCCGCCAGCCTTGCCCTGCCACTCGCCGACGGCCAGATAGCCCTCGATCTCGGCGGGGGACAGCACCTTGAAGGTGACATCGGTGCGGACCATGCGTTCGCCGCGGCGTCCGCCCGGCGCCTGCACCGCGACGGCGCCATAGACCCGGTGGCGTCGCCCCGACAACAAAGTCAGGCAGGCGCGGGCCTGTTCTGCGGTTTCCGCCTTGGGCATGATGCGCCGGCCGCACGCGACCACGGTATCTGCGGCGAGTATCACGGCATCGGGGTGACGCTCGGCAACCGCCGCCGCCTTGGCGGCGGCCAGACGCTGGCCGTGGGGAACCGGCAATTCGTAGCGGAGCGGGGTTTCATCGAGATCGGCGGCGTCAACCGCAGCGGGCTCAATGCCGATCTGCCGCAACAGGGCCAAGCGGCGCGGCGAGGCCGAGGCGAGAACCAGAGGCGGAGTCCGCGACGGCTCGAACGCCCGCGGCGGCTGGGGCGGCGGCGCGGTCGGCGGCATGGCTGAACCGTTTACTTGAACCGGAAGGTGATCCGGCCTTTGGTCAGGTCGTACGGCGTCATCTCGACGTTGACACGGTCGCCGGCCAACACCCGGATACGGTTTTTACGCATCTTTCCGGAGGTATGGGCGAGCACTTCGTGCTCATTGTCGAGTTTGACCCGAAACATCGCATTGGGCAGCAGCTCCATCACTGTCCCCGAAAACTCGATCAAATCTTCCTTGGCCATAGGCTCCGCAGTCCACCAGGTATCGCGGCGCTATAGGTGCCGGCCCGCGTCGCGGGGGTCAAGGGGTTTCGGCGGTGTAGCCCGAGATTGCCGTCCGTCGGGTGGGTCTTTGTGGCGCCGCAGAACGCGAAACGGCGGAGCCTGCGTCGGCTCCGCCGTTGGCCGGACCAGCCTGCGTTGTCGAGGTTGGTCCGCTACGCCGCTGATTGTCTTGGTTCATTGTAAAGCGATTGCCGATGGCGAAGGCGAAGGCGCATGTCCGACATCGCGGCATAGACCCCATCGCGCGTTAAGCCGTCGCGGCACATCACCAATTCGACAATCGGATCGTCGAGCAATACCGCAATGCGGTCGTGGGCCGAGGCTCTCTGTTGCAGTGCATTCATGGTCTCCAGCCTCCCGGTCGACAATAACCACTCATTGCCAGCAGTTTCTCTTCGAGCTTTTCTCGTGTGCTTTTCTTATACCATTCGACCGTTTTGTCTGCAACAGTTTGACGATTAATTTTTTGAGATCGAGTGTTGGTCGGAATCCCGGCACGAAAGCTGCGCAACTGGCCGATTGCCAGATGTGCTGCCGGCGCTGCACCGTCCTCGCTAGGGAGTGTGCGACGAACCGACGCAGCGCGCTGCCGCCGGAGCGACGCGCGGTTCGATCGGCGGGCGGCGCGGCCCGGCGCTCGATCAGCTTTTCGTGAGCCCATTGCAAACGCGGTTTTCCGGGCGCAGCCTGTCACACTGCGATCAGTGCCGGCAAATAGCCGGAGCGGCTGTTTTCAATCCAGGGGACGAATAGCAGAACCGGCGGCTGCCTGATCGTCAGGGGAGGAAACTCCGGCGGAGGGAGAAGGACCATGACCGAACAGAGTGCCAGTCCCGAACGCGGTGCATCGATCCTGCGCGAAGTGGTTGCGGTATTTCCCGATGAACAAAGCCTGGATGCCGCGGTCGACGACCTGGAGGAGCACGGTTTCGACCGTGCCGAAATCAGCCTGATGGCAAGCGAGCGGGCAGTCCAGGACAAGCTGGGCGAACGCTACCAGCGGGTCGAGGATGCGGCGGACGATCCGTCGACCCCGCGCAGGACGCTGGTCGCACCCGAAGATATCGGCGCCGGCGAGGGCGCCCTGATCGGCGGTCTCGCCTATATCGGGGCAATCGGCGCCACCGGGGCCGTGGTCGCATCGGGCGGTGCCCTGCTGTTTGCGATCATGGCGGCGGCGGCCGGCGGGCTCGGGCTGGGTGCGATCGGTGGGGTGTTTGCGCGGCGTCTGGGCGCGCGCCATGCCCGCGAGGTCGAAGACCATCTGCGCCACGGCGGCCTGCTGTTGTGGGTCCATGCCGGCAATCCCGACCGCGAGGCGACCGCCTGCCGGATCCTCGAACGTCATTCCGGGGCCCCGGCCCGGGTCCACGATATCGCGGCCGACGACCCCAGGGCCGGCCCGGCCCCGACACTGGAGCCCTATCTGATCGGGCTGCCCTACCTGTTCCGCCTGCGCGCCTGACCCGGCGCCGGCGGGGTCGCTCCGCGACGCGCGGGGACAAAAAAACCGCTGCCGAAGCGAACCCCGGCAGCGGTCAACAATGTCACCCGATCGGCAGTAGTTCGATCGGATCAGTGTACGGTTTCGCCGTGCAGCGCGAGGTCGAGACCATCGCGCTCGACTTCTTCGTCGACCCGGAGGCCCATAACCAGATCGATCACCTTGAGGATGATGAAGCTGACCACGGCCGACCACACGACGGTGAAGCCGACGCCGTAGAGCTGGGTCAGGATCTGGCCGACATTGCCTTCGATGGCACCGGAGCTGCCGCCGATCGCCTTCACCGCGAAGACGCCGGTCAACACCGCACCAATGAAACCACCGACGCCGTGGACGCCGAAGGCATCCAGGCTGTCGTCGTAGCCCAGCAGGTTCTTCATCGTCGTCGCCGAGAAGAAGCACAGTACGCCGGCAACCCCACCGATCACCAGGGCGCCGGAGGCATCGACGAAGCCCGAGGCAGGGGTGATCGCGACCAGACCGGCAACCGCACCGCTGATGATGCCGAGCACCGCCGGCTTGCCGCGGGTGATCCACTCGGCGAACATCCAGCCCATCGCCGCAGCGGCGGTGGCAATCTGGGTCACGGTCATCGCCATGCCGGCGCGGCCATTGGCGGCCACCGCGGAACCCGCGTTGAACCCGAACCAGCCGACCCACAGCAGCGAGGCGCCGATCAGGCTGAGCACCAGGTTATGCGGCGAGAAATTCTCGGTGCCGTAGCCCTTGCGCTTGCCCAGAACCAGGCAGCAAACCAGACCGGCGACGCCGGCATTGATGTGCACCACGGTGCCGCCCGCGAAGTCGAGCACGCCGTCGGCCGCCAGGAAGCCGCCCGGACCCCACACCCAATGGCAGACCGGCGAATAGACCAGGATCGACCACAGGCCCATGAAGACCAGCATCGACGAGAACTTCATGCGATCGGCAAACGCACCGGCGATCAGCGCCGGGGTGATGATCGCGAAGGTCATCTGGAACATCATGAACACGGATTCGGGAATCGTCCCGCTCAGGGCGTCCAGCGTCATGCCGTTCAGCATCACCCGGCTGAATCCGCCGATATAGGGCGAGCCCTCGGTGAACGCCAGCGAGTAGCCGACCACCACCCAGATAATCGTCATCAGACAGGTGATGGCAAAACTCTGCATAACCGTGGCCAGCACGTTCATCTTGCGGACCATGCCGCCGTAGAACAGGGCCAAGCCCGGAATCGTCATCAGCAGCACCAAGGCCGTCGACGTCAGCATCCAGGCGGTGTCGCCGGTGTCCAGCTTCGGCGCGGCCGCTTCCTCGGCCAGCGCCGCGGCCGACCAGCCGATCACTCCGACGAGCGCCGCCACGAAGGGGGCGGCTATCTTGTTAAGACGGTTCATCGATGCTCCTCTTTGAACGAATGTTTGATCCGACCCAGCCTGTTCCGAATGCCCGGTTACTCTGGCGGGGCGGGCGCCAATAAGCGAATGCGGCTTCCGTTTGATTTGCCTGCCCCGGCCAAACCGCTGCATCGGCCCGGAAGGAACGGAAAGCATATCGCGCCTGCACAATCAAGAATCGTGCCATATCCGGCCGAATTTCCCGAAGTCCGCTGCTGCCCTGGAAATAGGCGGGGCGAGCCGCGAATCCGCCCAGGCCGTCGCGATAATTATGCCCAAAATCTCGCCAGCGCCCGGCCCGGGGCCGCCGGGGGAGCGCTCACGGCGCCGGCAACTGCCCAAGGACTGGCTATGATTTGGCGGCGGCGCGACCGGGCGGCCCGGTTCATGAACAATATTTAGGCAATTGCGCGATTCTCGCGACGAATCCACCGACCTGCCGGGTGCGGAATACTCCGGATGGTGCGTTGCGGCAATTTGCGCCAGACAGACCGGGGAAGGCGAGTATGATCAGATCCCGGCAGCGGTCGGGACGGCGGGAGACCAGCGCGGGCCGACCGCGCAGTAGCGGCCGGGCGAAACCGATACCGGGCGAAACCGATAACTATGGGAGGCGGATCGATGAGCGAACGGCGGGACCTGCGGCTGGCGCCGCGTCGGGCGATCGCCCTGGTATTGGCCGGCGGCCGCGGCAGCCGTCTGCACCAGCTGACCGACCGCCGGGCCAAGCCGGCGGTCTATTTCGGCGGCAAGTACCGGATCATCGATTTCGCCTTGTCGAACTGCATCAATTCCGGTTTTCGCCGGATCAGTGTGTTGACCCAATACAAGTCGCACAGCCTGTTGCGCCATCTCCAGCGCGGCTGGGGGTTCTTCCGCGGCGAGATGAACGAGTTCTGCGATCTTCTGCCGGCACAGCAGCGGATCGACGAGACCTCGTGGTACAAGGGCACGGCCGACGCGGTGTACCAGAACCTCGACATCTTGCGTGGCCACCGGCCGAAATACGTCCTGATCCTGGCCGGCGACCACATCTACAAAATGGACTACGGCGCCATGCTGCTCGATCACATCGAGCGCGAGGCCGATGTCACCGTGCCCTGCGTCGAGGTGCCCCGCGCCCAGGCCTCGGCGTTCGGCGTGATGGACGTCGACTGCTCGGGCCGGGTGGTGCGCTTTCTGGAAAAGCCCAAGGACGCGCCGGCGATGCCGGGCAAGCCCGATCTCGCCCTGGCCAGCATGGGCATCTACGTCTTCAATGCCCGCTTCCTGTTCGAGGAATTGGCCCGCGACGCCGCGGATCCCGACTCGACGCGGGATTTCGGCCGGGATCTGGTGCCCTATCTGGTGCCGCGAGCCAAAGTCATGGCCCACCGTTTCGTCGACAGCTGCATCGCCAGTGCCCCCGGCGCCGAGCCCTATTGGCGCGACGTCGGCACGCTCGACGCCTATTGGGAGGCCAATCTCGACCTGACCAAGGTCACGCCCGCACTCGACATGTACGACCCGAACTGGCCGATCTTCACCTACCAGGAGCAGTTGCCGCCGGCCAAGTTCGTGTTCGATCGCGAAGACCGCCGCGGCATGTCGGTCGACAGCCTGGTCTCGGGCGGCTGCGTCGTCTCGGGCTCGACCGTGCGCCAGTCGCTGCTGTTCTCCCAGGTCCGGGTCAATTCCTACGCCGAGCTCAACGAGGCGGTGGTGCTGCCCGCCTGCAACATCGGCCGCCGCGTCCGGCTGCGCAAAGTGGTGGTCGATCGCGGCTGCAATATCCCGGAGGGCCTGGTGGTCGGCGAGGACCCGGCGGCGGATGCCGCCCGCTTCCACCGGACCGCTGACGGCGTAACCCTGATCACCCAGGCGATGCTCGACCGCTTGAGCGGCGTCTGACCGCAGGCGCCGCCGGGCGGTCGCGCCGGAAGGCGGGGCGGTCCGGCGACACCGTGGTTCGGGCGGCTCGACCGCGCTGTCGTCTCAACCTTTGCCATGGCCTCTGGGCGCCGACCCGGTAAACTGGGGCGCGGGAGAGCATCAAGGCTCCCCGCTTATGACAACGGAGGCAAAGCCTCCGGACAAGAAGACGATCCCGGAGGAACCCCCATGTCAAAGCCGAACCACGTCCTGGCGATCGACCAGGGAACGACCTCGACCCGCGCCATTGTGTTTGATCACAGGGGCCTGCCGGTGGCGGCGGCGCAACAGGAGTTGCCGCAGCTCTACCCCGATGACGGCTGGGTCGAGCATGACGCCGAGGGCATCTGGCGCGATACCCAGGCGGTGTCGCGGGCGGCGCTGGCCATGGCCCGGCTGACCGCGGCCGAGATCGCGGCGATCGGCATCACCAACCAGCGCGAGACCACGGTGCTGTGGGACCGGCAGACCGGGGTGCCCCTGGCCAATGCGATCGTCTGGCAGGACCGCCGGACCGCCGAGGCTTGCCGGCGGCTGAGGGACTCCGGCGTCGAACCCTGGGTGCAGGAACGCACCGGGCTGCTGCTTGATCCCTATTTCTCGGCGACCAAGCTGGCCTGGCAGCTGGAGCACGTGCCGGGGGCACGGGCGCGCGCCGAGCGCGGCGAGCTTTGCTTTGGCACCATCGACAGCTTTTTGCTTTATCGTCTGACCGGCGGCGCGGTTCACGCGACCGACGCGACCAATGCCTCGCGGACGCTGCTGTTCAACATCGTGACCCAGCAGTGGGACGCCGAGCTGCTTCGCCTGTTCGGGATTCCCGAGGCGGTCTTGCCCCAGGTCCAGGACTGCA
Organism: Azospirillum sp.; assembly: GCA_016124535.1. Classification (GTDB taxonomy): domain Bacteria; phylum Pseudomonadota; class Alphaproteobacteria; order Azospirillales; family Azospirillaceae; genus RI-112. The sequence continues at coordinate 3,459 of WGNK01000061.1, read as the reverse complement.
GCGGGCTGTTCGGCACCGCTCAGGCATCGTTCCTGGGCGCGCCGGTGCCGATCACCGGGATCGCCGGTGACCAGCAGGCGGCGACCATCGGCCAGGCCTGTTTCACACCCGGCATGATCAAGAGCACCTATGGCACCGGCTGTTTTGCCCTGCTCAATATCGGCGACCGGCCGGTGATCTCGCGCAACCGGCTGTTGACCACCACCGCCTATCGCCTGAACGGCAAGCCGACCTATGCGGTCGAAGGCGCGATCTTTGTCGCCGGGGCTGCGGTCAAATGGCTGCGCGACCAGCTGCGCCTGATCCCCGATGCCGCGGCGACCGCGACCCTGGCGGCAGAGGCGCCCGACGATCATGGCTGCTATCTGGTGCCGGCGTTCACCGGGCTTGGTGCGCCCTATTGGGACCCTGACGCGCGCGCCGCCCTGGTCGGGCTGACCCTGGATTGCGGCGTTCCGGCGATTGCGCGGGCGACCCTGGAGTCGATGGGCTACCAGACCCGCGACCTGATCGAGGCGATGCTGGCCGACGGCGCCGCCCGGCCCCAGGCGCTCAGGATCGACGGCGGCATGGCGGCCAATGACTGGATGCTGCAGTTCCTGGCCGATATCCTGGCGATCCCGGTCGAGCGCCCGGTGGTCACCGAGACCACGGCCTTGGGGGCGGCGATCCTGGCCGGGCTGGCGGTCGGGGTCTATCCCTCGCTGGAGGCAGTCAGCGCCGGCTGGCACTGCGAACGTCGCTTCGAACCGGCGATGGACGAGGCCCGCCGGGCCAAACTCTACCAGGGCTGGCAACGCGCCGTGGCCCGGGTGCGGTAAGGCGCTTGCGGGTGATTGCTGCCGGCGTCCTGGTCAATGTGTGGCGATGCCGCCTGTCTTGGCATATACTAAAGCCATGAGCGAGCCGGTCCGCCACCAACCCGACCTTGACGACGAAGCCGCCGAGCTTGCGGCGCTTACGGAGGCGGTTGCCGCTTCGCTTGCTGATCCTCGCCCGTCAATCCCTCATTCCAAGGTGCGGGCCTGGCTGTTGGACGTCAGCGCGGGTCGTCTGGACGCCGAGCCGCCGTCACCTTGATGAACGACACGGTATTTTGGCGGCCGTCTGCACTTGAAGACCTGGCCCGGATCGTCCGTCACATCACCGAAGAAAACCCGATCGCGGCCCGTCGCATTGGCCGAGAGCTTCTATTGGCAGGTGACAGCCTGGCAGTTTTCCCCCGCCGAGGTCGCACGGGGCGGGTGCCTGGCACCCGCGAACTTGTCCCAGTTCAGCCGTACATCATCGTTTATCAGATCGGGGAGGAAGGTCGCGTTACGATCATCCGCGTGTGGCACGGGGCGCAGAATCGGGACTGACCGAGCCGCCTGCACATTCCACAGCGGCACTTATGCGATTTTCGGATCAGAAAGTAGTTTGCTGCATCATCCAAAAATGAGAAACTGTGCCAACGGATATAATTTAAGGTATATGATTTTATGTCAACGTTCCAAATTAAGAATGCAGACGACTTCTTCAGTGAAGTTGTTATGCCGCAGTATATTGATTTTTTAAATACAAACTCATCATCGCGTCACGCATTGCTATCAATTTTGGTTGTATACCATATGTATGAATGGGTTTTTCCAAGTACAGTATTTTCGGTAGAGCACTTTGAAAAAACATTTCCAGTTCAAGCACATCTGAGTGAATATTTTGAATTAGCCCGAAGAATATCCAATGGCACAAAGTACTTTAGAACAAGAAAAACAGTTTCGACGAGAACTCAGCCTGGATTTTCATCAGGTCTTTCGTTTGGTTTTGCAAAACCACTAATGGTTGGTCTGGTAAATTCTAGTGGAGAAATTAGTGCAGACGAACTGCTGAACACCATTATACAGTTTTGGAAAAGCCAAAAGGTGAGCGGCATTTTTTAGTTGCGCTATGTATGTTTCAATTCATCGCGCAGTACCGTAAGAGGGCCGGATGGAAGATCGCGCACACTGTGTTCTCGTGCATAACTCATATGTGGACGGCCCCCGCCTGCAAGGGTTTTTGGGTCTGGGGTGACGATATGGTCAGGTGCAGTCATATGTCCGTGTATGAACGACCCCGACTTTGCAAGGCAATTTCGGCTCGATGATCCACCCCGGTGTGCGGTCGTGTGTCCGGCCTTTCGGTGCGGCACATGGCCGCTGGCCAAGATGGTATCCGCGAACGACGTCCCAATCGGCCTGGCGCGCTGCAAGCGCACGGACACATGCGGGTCTTCATCGCTGCGGATCACTGGGAGTACCATCTCTGTCAAAGCACCCTGCAAACAGTTTAACGGTCGATTTATCTCTGCAAATGGTCTATACGGCCGCCACTATTGTCTCGCGGTAGACCTCGCCGCGGGTGAGCACAGCCCAGATAATCCTAGCCGTCTTGTTGGCGAGCGCCATGGCCGCCAGTTTGGCGGGTTTGCGATCACGCAGCTTGCCGAGCCAAGTGGCCGGCTTCGCCCGCCACACCATGGAGGTGGCTCCAAGGAACAGCATCCTCCGGATCGACTGGTCACCCGCTTTGGTGATCGCCCCAAGACGCTCCTTCCCACCACTGGAGTTCTGCCGGGGGACCATGCCGAGCCATGCGGCGAAGTTCGGTCCGCGATTGAACCTGGATGGGTCGCCAATCTTGGCGACGATCAGCGTTGCTGCCAGCGGCCCGACCGACGGGATGGTCGCCAGGTTTCGGCTTTCCTCGCAGGTCTTATGAAACTCCATCAATTTTTTCTCTATCCCGGCGATGTCGGCGTCGAGGTCCTTGATCCGTCCGAGCAGGATGTCGACGGCGAAGGCCGTGCGGTCCGGCAGGTGCGGACGCATCGTTGCCAACTCGGCGAGCTTACCGCGTCCGAGACCGACGACCATCCCGTGCTCCGCGAAGTGTGCCCGCACGGCGTTGACGAAACCGGTGCGAACCGCTACCAATTGCTCCCTCACCGTGTGCAGGGCGAGCACCGACTGCTGCTCCTCAGTCTTCACCGGGACGGAATAGATGCTCGGTCGGATCATAGCCTCGCAGATGGCGGCGGCATCAGCTGCGTCATTCTTCTTGCCGCGCTTTACGAATGGCTTGACCGCCGTCGGTGGCAACAGACGCACCTCATGTCCGAGTTTGACCAGTTCGCGCGCCCAGTGGTGCGACGTGGCGCATGCCTCCATGCCGATCATCGCCGGGGGCTGTTTGGTAAAGAATGGCAGAACCTGTCCACGGCTCAGTTTCTTCGTGTAAACCGTGGCTCCGGTGCCATCCGCCGCATGAACCTGAAAAACACTCTTCGCAATGTCGATCCTGAACCGCCCCGGGATTGCCGGAGGCTCCAACTCTTGAGAGGATGGGGCCATGGACGGCAAGAAGACAACGGCATCGTTTTCGCCTGAAGTGCGGTCGCGGGCGGTGCGGATGGTGGCGGACCATCGGGGCGAATACGGC
>WGNK01000044.1 GCA_016124535.1 Azospirillum sp. | reverse complement strand
GGCATTCGATTTTCTCGAGATCCCAGAGAACTTGTTGCCGTGGATATTTACGGAAGGCCAGGCTCGCGGCGGCTTCGAAGGTGCCCACGTAATCGCGTCTTCAATTTGGGATGACGTCAGCGACATTCTGGCCGCGAAGGCTCCGAAAATCCGCGTCGATCCCGAAACAGGAGAGGTGATCGAGCGCGTTCGGGGATCAGGGTTCGGCATGCCGGCAACCGCTGTCGACGCGGCCGGTTTCAACGGCGCCCTCCTCAGCAGCGATCCCCGCGCTTCTGCGATCCTCGGCACCGCCACCCATGCCAACCACGTCAGTGAATTCGATGAGCTGTTCTGGAACTCCAAACCGGAAGTCGAAGGATCACGTCAAGGATTCTTGCAGTACCTCGACGAGAAATTCAAGGCAGAAATCGCCACGATAAATGCCGATTTTGAAGCCGGAAACATCGGCGTTGCGGAATGGGAAACTGCGGTCGCCCCCTTTCGGGAAAAATACCAAGTTAAAGCGGTGGCTTTCAATTACCTGGTCCGGCTGCTTGAAACTCATCCTTCGATGCGGACATCGCCACTTCTGGCGGCGGTTTCACCAGATCTGTATCTAGGATTCAGCAGTCGCGATTTTCTGGCGGACGGGGATGGGATCGGCGCTCGACGCCTGGACGTCAAAATAAATCTGCAATCGATTCTCGACACGATGTCGAATGCGGATTTCGAGACTCTCGATCTGTTCAGCGCTTTGGAGCAAGCGGTCAGCGCCGATTTGAACCAGAGTCCCGGCCCCGGTTACTTGATGGAGCAATTCCCGGAACTGGGGCTCCAGTTCTTTCCCGACGGCAAGGTCATGCTGGATGCAAACCTGCGCGGGCGGCTGATGACGCGGATCGCGCTGGGCCAAAGCATCGATCTGTCGAGGGCCGGCGAAGGCGGCGTATTCGAATCCGTGGTCGACAGCGCCGCCTTCGAGGCCAGAGCCGCGGTGATGTCAGGCGCGATCGAGCGCTATTTCGGGTCGAGCCTGTCCAATGCACCCTCGGTCAGTCCCTACGATCTGATGGCGCATTTTCGCGCCCAATCGCCGGTTGGGGGCTCCGGCGGCGGCAAACTTTCGGCCTCCGAATACGCTGACGTGGCGCGAGCGCAACTGGAGGCAATCAAGCTCGCCGGCGTCGATCAGATCATCGATCCAGCACTGGCTCGGTTTTTTAAGGGACAGTCACTCTATGCCAATTTCGTGGACAAGTTGTGGATGGACGCACCGCCCCAGGAACGGCTCGGCAAGGCTGAGGGGCTGTTCGAGCCGCTGAGGGCAACGATCGAGCGGGCGGCAGAGATCGCAGCGGGGGCACGGACCAAATTCGACCTCGTCAGCGTAGATGATGCGCTCCAAGGCGAGATTCTCGAAGGGTTCCTGGACCTGCCTGAGGACCCCGCCGCTTTCCTGAAAACATTTCGGGAGAATGCGACCAGTTACGAACAAATCCGGACTTTGATTGACTCGCTGTGGAAAACGGTCAACGACTACCCTGATCCACTGATCAGGAGTTCCGAACTGTTCCGGACGGTGCTCGACTATCACCTCACGCTGGAACAGCTGGAAACCAGGTCCGCAGCCGATTTTCCCGAGATGGTGCTGTCGGGAGACGACAAGGCGGTAAAAGGACCGATCGAGAAAGCTCCCGGCGCCACTGACGCCGACCTGCTCGCCCGGGTCAATAGCGCACTATTCGAGCAGATTCTCGGCGAGTTCGCCAGTCTCGACAGGAGTACCTTCATCGAGGGAATTCCCGACGACCCGGATATCGGCTCGGCCACCAAGTTCCTGCAGGAAGCACTGCTGAAAAACGCCACCGACACGGCCGAACTGTGCGCCAAGCTTCTGTTGACATTTAAGGAGCAGTTTCCAGAACGCATTGCCCAACTGGCGGCGGCCAGCGAGGGCGCAACCGGATTGAAGGCCGATCTGGCGGTGAAGTCGGTCAATGATCTGCTGGGGCGGGTTGCCGAGATCACAGGCGGGGCGACCGATAGCCTGGGCGACCTGGCAGCGAGGAATTTGGGAGTCCCAGCCGACGCTGCCTCACGGGTATTCCACGCAGCCATCGGGATGGTCGGCCTTCCGCTCCTGCTGATCGGTGAGGGGTCGGTTGCTTATCGGGACAGGCCGCAGGAATTTCAGAATCTCGTTCATGAGCAGATCGACGGCATTGTGATCGGAACCGAACTTCTCGGGGGTGTGGGGGTGCTCACCGCCCTGGCTCGGGCAATTCCGGTGCTCAATCCCTATGCGAAATTCGCGTCTTTGGCGTTGTGGGGACTGGGGCAAGTTGGTCTGATCTCCGGTCTGGCTCAGGTGGCGGCAATGATGCCTGCCTTTGTAAGCAATATCGACGAGGCGGCAACCGAGGCTGTCGAAATTATCAATAAGATAATCGCTGATGGTAGCTCGCTGCTTCCGGCTGCAATTGTCGATCAAATTCGAAATGTCGTGCAAAGTATTGCTACACCTAATATAGATTTCTATACCGCGCTTAGTCAGACACAGAATTTGGAGGTCAATCTCGCTGGAGATTGTGGGGTCACGGTTGCCTTCGACCAGAACACCATCGCGATCGGCACCGACCAAGCCGAGTTGTACGGTTTGGATGACGCCAACGTCTTGATCCACGATGGCTTCGGCGTCGTTCAGGGCGGCGGCGGCAACGACCTTTTGGTCGGCATCGGACCGCGTGACCCGTGGACTCCGGGCACCGGCGACGAAGGCACGACCCAGCGGGCACGTCAGGAGCTCAAGGGCGATGCCGGCAAAGATCTGATCGTGGTCACCGCCGGCGATAACCGCTGGGACAAGGATCGCGGGACGATTGTGGTCGAGGCTGACGGCGGCGATGGAGATGACCTGATAGTTCTGGGCGAGGTACCAACGTTGCTTAACGGAGGTGCCGGCGAGGATATTCTTTCATTCGCCAAAAGAGATTGGGGGCAGGATCTCGAATTCACCGTCAAGAACACCGGAGGTGCTACCGAATTCACCATCAAATCCGGCTCCATCAACTCGGCGATAACCGGCCGAATCGACAGCATTGAGGTGATCGTGCTGTCGGAAGGCGACGATACGGCGGAAATCGACACGGATGGCATCCCCCGGGCGACGCTGCTGTTCGGCGCCGGCGACGAGGATCTCGCCCGGTTCACGGCCTTCGGCGAGGGCAACGGGCTCACGGTGACCCTCAGCGAGGAAACCAGCCCGAGTTCGGTGGTCGAGAGCGCCAATGACGGGCAAGTACTGGTCAGGCTGGAAGGCGGCGGCAACACCTACATCCTGGGCGGCGCCGAGACGATCGAGCTGACGGCGCGGCCCGATCGGCTGCAGATCGCGGCCGGCGCGCTCGCTCTTGAACAGACGATCGATCTTGGAGAGTCGGCGCGGAACGAGGATATTCTGCATAATGTCGACGTCGTCGACTACTCTAAGACCGGCAGCGGCCTGAACTACTATTATGGCCATGTCAGCACCCGATCGGCCAGCGTCAACCATGACGGGTTGCAGCAACAGGGCTTCGGCGAGGAAATGGCGACCATCGTCGACGCCTTCGTTCAGGAGCTGACTGGATATGCCTTAGGCTACAATGAAAATCTGATCGTCCGGAATGCCGAAAAGGTGGTGCTGACCGGCGGCGACGATGCCTTTCTCGGCGGCCCGGTCGGCACTTTCGTCGAGACCGGAGGCGGTGCCGACAAGGTTTGGTACAGTCCCGGAGTGGCGGTCACGGATCTTTCGTTCGAAGATCGGGTGGCGCTGTTCGGGGTGTTGCCGCTCTATGGTGGGTTGCGCCAGCAAGACTCGGAAGACGCCTACGCCTCGACCTGGGGCGGATTGATCAAATACAGCCTTACCTCCAAAGGCGAATTGGCGATCGCGACGGCTTGGTCGCGCAAGGAGGGGGCGACGTATGCCGTCGACGACCAGATGTACATCACCAACTGGGGCGCCGAAAAGCATGCGCGCGCCGATGGCGCCGGAGAAATCGGGCCCGGTAACATTTTCCTCGCCGAGTTCGACATCACCGCGGAGCGAATCGTCAACCCCTACCCCAATGGCTATTCGATCTGGAATGCCTGGCAGGTGTTCGGGCTGATCGCGAAATCCATGGTCGGCATCGACGGCTGGGGCGGCGGCGACCCGCTGGTGCTCGATCTCGACGGTGACGGCATCGAGGTGACGCCGTTCGGCTCGCTCAATGCCCGCTTCGACATTGATGGCGACCTCTACGCCGAACGCACCGCGCTGGCCGGTTCCGACGACGGCATGCTGGCCCGCGACCTCGACGGCAACGGCCGGATCGACGATGCTCGCGAACTGTTCGGCATCGGCCGCACGCCTGGTTTCTCGGTGCTGGAGACGCTCGACGGAAATCTCGACGGACGGGTCGATGCCGATGACGACGGCCTCGCCGACTTCAACGGCGACGGCGTGGCGAACAGCGCCGACAGCTTTGACCAGTTGCTGGTGTGGCAGGATGCGAACGAGAACGGCGTCACCGACGAGGGAGAACTGCTGAGCGTCACCGCGCGCGGCATCACCGGCATCTCGCTGGATGCAACCGCGGCGGAGCCGGGGACGCTGATCAACGGCAGCCGGCTCGATGCCACTGCGGACTTCACCTGGAGCGACGGCAGCACCGGCGTGATCGGCGACGTTGTCTTCCGCACCGACAACCTCGACTCGGTCTATGTCGGCGCACCGATCGAGATCACCGCGACCGCCGAGGCGCTGCCTGATCTCTTTGCCAGCGGCACGCTGGTTACACTCCGCCAGGCGATGAGCCTGCGTCCTGAGAGTGCCGCAGCGGTCGAAGCTGCCCTCGCCGGGTTCACTTCGCCCGATTTCGCGGTGCTTCGAGATGCCGTGCGGCCGATCCTGGTCGCCTGGGCGGAGGGCGCGCCGATGCGCACGGCCGACGGCGAGATACTGCTGGGGCCGGAGGGGCTCAACGACTATCCCGACCTCACGATCGTCAAGGTCGGAGACGACATCGTAGACTATAACTGGCGCCAGGAAGAAGAAACCATCGAGGTCGAGGGCGTCACCAAACTCCGGACCACCTGGACCTTTGTTTCCGGCGTGACCTACCGCTTGGTTCATGATCTTGGCACCGAGGCGCCGACAGTCGCCGAGCTGCGCAATCTGTGGTTGCCGGACGCCGCCTTGACCAGCGACACCGGAGACATCGCGACCCGCAGCCTGACCTGGTCGGATGCAGTCAGCGGCGAGACCCTGACAGTCACCAGCGGCACCTATCCCGGCGTCCAGCGCAACATCGCGCCGGAGAATTTCGACATTGCCAGCTTCCCGGTGGGCGAGGAGCCGACCTATGGCGCGGTGCTGGGGCAGGATTTCGCGGTGTGGGAGCGGTTGATCGGCGAATCCCTGGCGCCGTTCTTCATCGAGCCCGACAGCGTCGCCGGTGCCCGGAACGCCATGACCGAGCTGCTTGGCCGGATCGACCGCGGCGTCGAACTCTATGCCGCGCGGGTGGCGGTCCAGGGCGGCCCGCTCTCGTCCTATTTCTCGTCGATCCACTACGACGCCGAGACCAACGGCTTCCGGTCCAATGACAACGACCAACTGGCGGGTGTGTTCGAGGCGGTGCTCGGAGCGGCAAGCGCGGCCGAAGATCCGTTCGCCTGGCTGCGGAGCTGGCAACCGCTGCTCGACACGATCATCAGCGACTATAGCCGCGGCGCTTCCTACCAACTCAACACTTACGGCTTTCTCGCCCAGAATTTCGTCGCCGGCTACGAGCGGGCGGCGGCGAGCTACGATTTCGTTACCGCCGCCGAAGCAATCGGCTTGCCGGAGGATCTGCTGCTCGCCGGGTCCGGAGACCGCGCCGGGACCAACGATGCGGACATCTTCTATCTGGATGCCAGCGACCAGGTGCTGGCCGGTGCCGGCGGCGCCGACACCTATGTCGCCGGCCGGGTGATCGGCCACGACGTCATCGACGACAGCGAGCCCTATCTCGGCAATCGATCAGGAGACACGCTGCGCTTCTCCTACCATACGCCCTCGGACATCGTGGCGACCCGTGACGGCATCGACCTCGTGCTCACCGTCGCGGCGACCGGCGAGTCGATCAGGATCAAGCGCCAGTTCGATGGCGAGGCTCCCGGTCCGATCCTGATCGACGACCTCAGCGACGATACCGGCGTCAAGGAGATCGTGTTTGCCGACGGCACGGTTTGGAGCGGCTTCGACTTCGCCTATGCGGTCAGCCGGGTCGATGCCGCGGGCACCACCGTGGAAGGAACCGCCGACAACGATGTGCTGGACGGCGGCGCCGGCAACGACATCCTGCTCGGCGGCGGCGATGGCGACATCTATGTCGTTGCTCGCGGCGACGGCAACGACGTGATCGAGGATCACGAGGACAACGTCTTCCGCGACGGCATCGACGTGCTCAAGTTTGAAGGCGGGATCACCGCCGGCGAACTGACTTTCTCCCGGGTCGGTCAATCGAACGACCTGACCATCGGCGTGACCGGCGCAAGTGACAGCATCACCATCCTCGGCCAGTTCACCCCGACCTATACCGGCGTGCTCGGCACCTACTTTGCCAACCAGATCGAATACCTGGTGTTCGACGATGGCAGCGGTTTCAGCGACGCCGACATCAGGCGCACGCTGATCCGTAACAACACGTCGGCGGGGGACGACGTCATCTTTGGCTTCGTCGGCGAGGACGTTCTGGATGGTGGCGCCGGTGACGATTACCTGGCGGGCGGCGCCTTCAGCGACACCTATGTGTTCGGGCGCGGCTACGGCCACGACATCGTCCACGACGACAAGACGACCTATTTTATCGAGGACGAAGACCGTCTGGTGTTTAAGCATCTGACGCTGCCCGATCTGACGGTGAGCCATTTCGGCAAGGCGCTGACCTTCACCGTCAACGATACCGGCGAGAGCGTCACCATCGACGGCCAATACGACCGGCTCTATTTCGACGACCAGTGGGGTGCGATCGAGCTGTTTGACTTTGCCGACGGCACCGAGATGACGATCGCCGATTTCGCCGCCGCCGACGTGCCGGTCATCGGCACGTCCGGAAATGACATTCTCCATGGCAGCGACTGGGACGAGTTGATCGACGGCGGCGCCGGCGACGACGAACTCTGGGGCCATGGCGACAACGACATCTATGTCTTCGGCCTCGGCTACGGCCACGACACGATTTATGAATCCAACGAGGGTCTGGGCCCGACCGACGACACCGTCCGGTTCAATGAAGGGGTGGCTGCGGACGCCGTGACCGTCGAGCGGGACGGCAGCGACCTGGTGCTGTCGATCGACGGCCAGACCGACCGACTGCGGATCGCCGATCAGTTCTCGCTCTGGTACCGCCAGGTCGAACGGTTCGAGTTCTTCGACGGCACGGTCTGGACCGGCGATCAGATCAAGACCTGGCTGACCACCGGCACCGCCGACAACGATACGATCCTCGGCTTTACCACCGACGACACCTTGATCGGCGGGCTCGGCGACGACAGCCTGGACGGGAGTTTCGGCGACGACACCTATCTCTACGCCCGCGGCGACGGCAACGACATCATCACCGAGGCGCCCGGCGGCGGTACCAACGATACCCTGTCCCTGTCCGGCATTACCCCCGAAGAGGTGTCGGTGGCGCGTTCGGGCGACGACGTAGTACTCACGATCAGCGGTCCCGGCGGCGCCCAGATCATTCTCAAGAAGTCGTTCATGGATCTGGCCGGTATCGGCGTCGATCGGATCACCTTCGCCGACGCCACCGAATGGACCCGCGCCGACCTCCAGGCCCGGATGCTGACCGCGACCAGCACCGCCGGCGACGACACCATCACCGGGTTCAACACCGACGACACGCTGGCGGGCGGGCTCGGCAACGATGCCATCAATGGTGGCGACGGCGACGACACCTATCTCTACGCCCGTGGCGACGGCGACGACACCATCACCGAGGATGCCGGCAACGGCTTCGCCGACCGGGTGGTGTTCCTGGACTTCGACCAGACTGCGGTGTCACTGGTCCGCAGCGGCAACGACGTGACCCTGGTGGTGGCCCCCTCGGCTCTTGAAGCCGGCGACGGCGGATCGATCCGGCTCGTCGAGTCTTTGGACGATGTCGTCGGCCAGGGCGTCGAATCCGTGAACTTCGCCGACGGCAGCAGTTGGACCCAGGCCGATTTCCGCGCGCTGCTGCTGGCCCGGGCGGCGACCGCCGGTGACGACAGCATCGACGGCTTCAACACCGACGACAGCTTAAGCGGCGGCGGCGGCAACGACCTGCTGCAAGGCGGCAGCGGCGACGACAGCTATGTCTATGCCCGCGGCGATGGCGACGATACCGTCAGCGACGGGGTCGCCGCCGGCTCGGCGGACAGCCTGCACCTGGTCGGGATCGCCGCCACGGAAGTTACGGTCGCGCGCGACGGCAGCGATGCCATCCTGCTGATCCCGACCGACGGGGTCGCGGCGGCCGGGACCATCCGCCTGGTCGGCGAATTCAGCGGCAATCTCGATCAAGGGGTCGAATCCGTTACCTTCGAGCAGGATGCGCCCTGGACCCTCGAGACCTTGCGCGCCCTCTATCTCGCTGGTGCCGGGACCGTCGGCGACGATACCATCCTGGGCTTTGCCGGCCGCAACGATCTGATCGACGGCGGCGACGGCAACGATTTGCTCTATGGCTACTCCGGCGACGACGTGCTGAACGGCGGTGCCGGCGACGATGTCCTTTCGGGCGGTGACGGCACCGACAGCTTCGATGGCGGCGACGGCACCGATACAATCGACTATGCCGGCAGCAGCGCCGACTGGGTGTTCGATCTCGCAGCCGGCACGGCGACGGCCGGCGGCGTCACCGAGACGGTGGTCTCGGTCGAGAACGTCACCGCCGGCAGCGGCGACGATACCTTGATCGGCAGTACCGCGGATAACCGTCTGGCCGGCGGTGGCGGATCGGACACCTATCACTTCTCGGCCGGCGGCGGCAACGACACCATCGTCGAGACCAGCGGCGCGGTGGATCTCGACGTGGTCGAACTGGACGGCCTCGATACCGCCGACGTCACCTTGGTCCATCGCCTGCCGGGCAATGATCTGGTGATCACGGTCACCGCGACCGGCGAGACGCTGACCGTTGCCGGGCACTTCACCTCGGCCTCGACCGGCGTCGAAGTGGTCCGGTTTGCCGACGGTTCGACCCTGGACCGTGCGGCGCTGGCGATCCAGGCGCTCTATCTCGGCTCCGGCGGCGACGACGTCATCACCGGTACCAGCGCAGCCGAAACCTTCGACGGCGGTGCCGGCAACGATACCGTGACCGGCGGTGCCGGTTCGGATACCTACCGGTACGGTGTTGGTTCCGGCGACGACACCGTCATCGAAACCAGCGGATCCGTGGACACCGACGTGGTTCGCCTGGTCGGTCTCGCCCCGACCGATGTGACGGTGGGGCGCAGCGGTGACCATCTCCAAATCAAAATCAATGCCACCGGCGAGACCCTGACCGTGCAGAACCATTTCGCCTCGACGTCCTTCGGCATCGAGCAACTGGTCTTCGCCGACGACACCACCTGGGACCGCACCCAGATCCAAGCCGCCGCGTGGATGTTCGGCACCGACGGCGACGACACCATCAGTGGCACACTGGGCAACGATCTCTTTTACGGCGGCAAGGGCAACGATACCCTGAACAGCGGCGTCGGCAGCGACACCTTCGGCTATTCGTCCGGCGACGGCAACGACACCCTCAACGACCCAACCGGAACCGCGGGCGAAGTCGACACGTTGCGCTTCTTCGACCTCGACGCCGGCGATCTGGCTTTGAGCCGGGTCGGCAACGATCTCAAGGTCGCCATCCTCCCGACCGGTGACACCATCACCGTCACCGGCCAATTCTTGTCAGCGACGACCGTCGGCATCGACGCCTTCCGGTTCGCCGACGGCAGCAGCTGGGACCGGGCGACGATCATCGCCAATGCCTGGCTGCGCGGCACCGCCGGGGCCGACACCCTCACCGGCAGCTCCGGCAACGACACGCTGTTCGGCGACGCCGGTGCGGACACGCTGAGCGGAAGCGGCGGCAGCGATATCTATGTCTATCGCTCCGGCGACGGCAACGACACCATCAACGACAACAATTCCTCGATCTCCGACACCGATACCCTGCGCCTGACCAATCTCAATGCTGGCGACATTGCACTGACCCGGGTCGGGAGCGATCTCCGGGTCGATCTGGCCGGCACTGGCGAAAATATTACCATCGTCAAGCAGTTCAGCTCGACCACCTACAACTGGGGCATCGAATCCTTCGAATTCGCCGACGGCTCCAGCTGGGACCGGGCGACGATCAACGGCAATGCCTGGATCCGCGGCACCGCCGGCAATGACACTCTGACCGGCACCACCTGGGCCGACAACCTCGATGGCGGTGCCGGGGACGACACGCTGGACGGCGGCAGCGGCGCCGACACCATGCGCGGCGGTACCGGCGACGACACCTATGTCGTGGACAATGCCGGCGATGTCGTGACCGAACTGGCCGGCGAAGGCAACGATACCGTCCAGAGCAAGATTGCCTTTACCCTGGGCGACAACGTCGAGAACTTGACTCTCACCGGCGTTTCTTCGATCAACGGCACCGGCAACGAACTCGACAATCTGATCACCGGCAACGTCGTCAACAACACGCTCAGTGGCGGCGCGGGTAACGACACCCTCAACGGCGGCGGCGGCACCGACACCCTGATCGGCGGCAGCGGCGATGACCTCTACGTGGTCGACAGCAGCGGCGACGTGGTGACGGAGCAGGCCGACGAAGGCACCGACACCGTGCGGAGCACTATCACCTACACCCTGGGCGGCAATGTCGAGAACCTGGCGCTGACCGGGTCGAGCACGATCAACGGCACCGGCAACGAACTCGACAACATCATCACCGGCAACGCCGCCAACAATACCCTGACCGGCAATGCCGGCAACGATACCCTTGATGGCGGCGCCGGAACCGACATCCTGACCGGCGGCAGCGGCGACGACACCTATGTGCTGGGCCGCGGCTACGGGTCGGACAGCGTCACCGATAACGACGCCACCGCGGGCAACCACGATGTCGCAGCGTTCGGCAGCGATGTCGGTTATGACCAGCTGTGGTTTGCCCAGACCGGCAACAATCTGGTGGTCTCGATCATCGGCACCAACGACAAGCTGACGGTCCAGAACTGGTACGGCGGCAGCGACTATCATCTCGAAGAGTTCAGGGCCGGCGACGGCCACACGCTTGCCGACAGCCAGGTGCAGAACCTGGTCAATGCGATGGCGTCGATGACGCCGCCGTCCCTGGGCCAGACCACGCTGACCCCGGCTCAGGAGCAGGATCTGCAGCCGGTGCTGGCGGCCAATTGGCAGTGAAGCTCGATCGCGCGCAGTTTCGGGGGCGGCGCCGGGGGCAACCCGGTTCCGCCGCGGGCGGTTGGCTGTCGTGACCGTCGTGGACGGGACCCCGCCCATTCCGCAGCCCTCCGGCGCGGCCCCGGCGGAGCGCGACAGTGGCTTGCTGTGTCTGGTGCTGATCCTGCACTATCTTGGGCTCCCGGCCGACCCGGCACAGCTGCGTCACCGGCACGGGGCGGCTGCGGCGGTATCCGCCGCCGACCTCTTGCGTCTGCTCAAGCACCAGCCGGTCAAGGCGCGCCAGGTCGCGACCACCGGCGACCGGCTGGAGCGTCACGCCCTGCCGGCGATCGCGCGCGACCGCGACGGCGGTTTCTTCATCCTGGCCAAGGCCAACCAGGCCCAGGCGCTGATCCACGACCCGCGGGCCGGCCGTCCGGAACTGATCCCGCTTGCGGCGCTGGCGGGGCGCTGGGACGGCAGCCTGATCCTGGTCACGCGCCGCGCCCAACTGTCGGAGCTGGCCCGGCGCTTCGACATCGCCTGGTTCGCCGGTGCCGTGGTCAAGTATCGCGGCGTCCTGACCGAAGTCCTGGTCGCATCCTTCTTCCTGCAGCTGTTCGGCCTGATCCTGCCGCTGTTCTTCCAGGTGGTGACCGACAAGGTGCTGGTCCACCGCGGCGTGTCGACGCTCGACGTGCTGGTGGTCGGGCTGGTCACGGTGTCGCTGTTCGAGACCATCCTCGGCGGTTTGCGCACCTACCTGTTCGCCCACACCACCAACCGGATCGATGTCGAACTGGGCGCGCGGCTCTACCGCCATTTGCTGGCGCTGCCGGTGGCCTATCACCAGGTGCGCACTACCGGCACTACGGTGGCGCGGGTGCGCGAGCTGGAGAATATCCGCCAGTTCCTGACCGGCTCGGCGCTGACCGTGGTGCTCGACCTGTTCTTCACCGTGGTGTTCCTGGCGGTGATGTATTTCTACTCGACCAGCCTGACCTGGGTGGTGCTGGGCAGCCTGCCGGTCTATTTCGGCTGCAGCCTGGCGGTCACCCCGGTGCTGAAGCGCCGGCTCGACGACAAATTCGCCCGCAACGCCGAGAACCAGTCGTTTCTGGTCGAGAGCGTCAACGGCGTCGACACCCTGAAGGCGATGGCGGTCGAACCCCAGATGCAGCGGCGCTGGGAGGAGTTGCTCGCCGAATATGTCCGGGCCAGCTTCCGGGTGCTGTCGCTCGGCAATTGGGCGAGCCAGGTGATCCAGCTGGTCAGCAAGGTGGTGACCGCGATCGTGCTGTGGTGGGGCGCCCATCAGGTGATCGATGGGGCCTTGACGGTGGGCGAGCTGATTGCGTTCAACATGCTGGCCGGCCGGGTCGCCCAGCCGGTGCTGCGGCTGGCCCAGGTGTGGCAGGACTTCCAGCAGGCGCGGGTCTCGATCGAGCGTCTGGGCGACGTGCTCAACACCCCGCCCGAGCCGGGGGCCGGTGCCGGGCGGGGGGCATTGCCGCAGGTGCGCGGCGCGATCACGCTGGAACACGTCACCTTCCGCTACCGGCCCGATGGGCCGGAAATCCTGAAAGACGTGTCGCTGGCGATCCCGCCGGGACAGACCGTTGGCATCGTCGGCTCCTCCGGCTCGGGCAAGAGCACCCTGGCCAAGCTGGTCCAGCGCCTGTACGTGCCGGAAAGCGGGCGCGTCCTGGTCGACGGCGTCGACCTGGCGCTGGTCGATGCCGCCTGGCTGAGGCGCCAGATCGGCGTCGTGCTCCAGGAAAGCGTGCTGTTCAACCGTTCGATCCGCGACAACATCGCGCTGGCCGATCCGGCCATGCCGCTGGAGCGGGTGATCGCAGCAGCCGAACTGGCCGGCGCCCATGAGTTCATCTCAGGATTGCCCGAGGGCTACGACACTCTGGTCGGCGAGCGCGGCACCTCGCTGTCCGGCGGTCAGCGCCAGCGCATCGCGATCGCGCGGGCTCTGGTCGGTAACCCGCGCATCCTGATCTTCGACGAGGCGACCAGCGCGCTCGACTACGAGAGCGAGCAGATCGTCCAGGACAACATGCGCCGCATCTGCCGCGGCCGTACCGTGCTGATCATCGCTCACCGCCTCAGCACGGTGCGCCAGGCCGACCGCATCATCACGATCGAACAGGGCCGGATCGTCGAGGACGGCAGCCATGATCAGCTGATCGCTCGCGACGGCCGCTATGCCCGGCTGCACCGGGTCCAGGCGGGAGGCGTGCGTGCCGGCGGGGCCTGAACCCCAGGCCAAGCCCGCCGAGCCTCTGCAACGGCGGGCGGCGGGCTGGCACGAGCTGCTGCGGCCGGGCGCGGCGACTGACGCGGGGAGATCGGGACGGCGCCGCGACGAGCTGGAATTCCTGCCGGCGGCGCTGGAAATCGTCGAGACCCCGGCTTCACCGGCCGGCCGCGTGCTGGCGCTGACCATCTGCAGCTTCTTCGTGGTGGCACTGGCCTGGGCGTGCTGGAGCCAGGTCGACGTGATCGCCGCCGCCACCGGCCGGATCATCCCGAGCAACCGGACCAAGACCATCCAGCCGCTGGAGATCGGCGTGGTCCGGGCGATCCACGTCGCTGAGGGCCAGGCGGTCAGGGCCGGCGATCTCCTGATCGAACTCGATCCCACCACCAGCGCCGCCGAACGCGAGCGCTTGTCTGGCGAGCTGACGGCGGTGCTGGTCGAAGTGGCGCGGCTGACCGCCGCCGCCGAGGGCAAGGAGAGCGCCTTCGTGCCGCCGGCAAGGGCCGGCGGCGCCCTGGTCACCCTGCACCGGCGGCTGCTCGCCGGCATGCTGGCCGAGCAGCGCGCCCGGCTGATAGGGCTGGGTCAGCAGCTGGCGCAGAAGGCGGCCGACCGCGCCGCGATCGCCGCCACCATTGCCAAGCTCGAAGCAACCGTGCCGCTGCTGGCAGAGCGGGCGGCCGCGCGCAAGACCCTGGCCGAACACCAGACCGGTTCGCGCATGGCGTGGCTGGAGCTGCAGCAAGACCTGTCGGAAATGGGCGGCGAGCTGGCGGTGCAGCGCAGCCGGCTGGCCGAGGCCGAAGCCGCGATCGCCGGTGCGGTGGCGGCACGCGGTCAGGCCGAGGCCGAATTCCAGCGCAGCGTGCTGGGTGATCTCGCCCACGCCCGCGACAAGGCTGCCAGCATCGGCCAGGAACTGATCAAAGCCGAGCAGCGCGCCGGCCTGCATCGGCTGGCCAGCCCGGTCGACGGCACCATCCAGCAGCTGCAGGTGACGACGGTCGGCGGCGTCGTCACCCCGGCGCAGCCCTTGATGTCGATCGTGCCCAAGGACAGCCGGATCGAGGTCGAGGCGACCCTGCAGAACAAGGATATCGGCTTCGTCGAACCGGGCCAGCCGGTCGAGATCAAGATCGATACCTTCAACTTCACCCGCTACGGCCTGATCCACGGCACCGTCACCAGCGTCTCCCACGACGCCATCCAGCGCGACCGGCCAGGTGACGCCAGAACCAGCCAAAATCCCGCAGCGGGCGGCCCGGTGCCCTCCGGCGCCGGCCAGGACCTGGTCTTCACCGCCCGCATCGCCCTCGACCAAACCGAAATGATGATCGAAGGCAAACCGGTCAGCCTCGCCCCCGGCATGGCCGTCACCGCCGAAATCCGCACCGGCTCTCGCCGCATCGTCGAATACCTGCTCTCCCCCATCCTAAAATACCGCCACGAAGTCTTAAGGGAGCGGTGAGACTACACCGTCGCCCACGGGCTCGAGTTTCCGACCGGAACGCGTTGCGTCCGCTCCCATCCCTTTCGGTTATCCAGGAGCACAGTTCGGGCGCGTTCCTAAATCACGGCCTTCGATGTAGACCCCGCTACGAACGACAGAAATCCATCAAGCACGAACGGACTCCTGACCTATCGCAGGCTATTGAAATCGCCGCCAGAAAATAGAGAATGGTTCGAAAGTTGCCCTCCTCCATCCGCCAGTATTCTTTTCGGAGACTCTCTCTCCGCCGAAAGATGACGCCAAAAGTCCCA
The DNA here is from genome assembly GCA_016124535.1 of Azospirillum sp. Lineage (GTDB taxonomy): Bacteria > Pseudomonadota > Alphaproteobacteria > Azospirillales > Azospirillaceae > RI-112. The sequence continues at coordinate 67,937 of WGNK01000044.1, read as the reverse complement.
AGGAATTCCGCAGTTATAGCCCAATAGCTACGGACTGCTGGGGCAGTCTCCGGACCCCATTTTGCTCTCTCCAGGCCCCCTTTCTCTGAAACCTGCGAACTGCCCAAAGTCAGCTCGCTGGTTTATGTTTCGAATCGGATCAAAGACTTGCTGGATTTGGCAGCCACGATCGCCAGGATCAGCCCAAAGGCGAGAACAGCGCCTTGAGGTCGTCCTCGGTCAGCTTGACGCCCTGGTTGGTTTCGGGATCATAGAGGCCGTCGGCGAGCGCCTGTTTTCGCGCCTGGAGATCGAGGATCGCGGTCTCGACGGTGCCGGCGGTAACCAGCTTGTAGACGAACACCGGCTTGTCCTGGCCGATGCGGTGGGCGCGGTCGGTGGCCTGGCGTTCAACCGCGGGGTTCCACCACGGGTCATAGTGGATCACGGTGTCGGCGGCGGTCAGGTTGAGGCCGGTGCCGCCGGCCTTCAGGCTGATCAGGAATACCGGCACCGTGCCCGACTGGAAGCGCTCGACCGGAGTCTGGCGGTCCCTGGTCTGGCCGGTCAGCTTGACATGGGCAATTCCGGCGCTGCCGAGTTCTGCCTCGATCAGCCCGAGCATGGTGGTGAACTGGGAGAACAGGAGGATGCGGCGGCCCTCCGCCACCAACTCCGACACCATGTCCATGAGCCGGGAGAGCTTGGCCGACTGCTTGACCTTTTCTGCCGCGGCCAGCTTGACCAGGCGGGGATCGCAGCAGACCTGGCGCAGCTTCAGGAGCGCTTCCAGGATGATGATGTGGCTGCGCGCCAGCCCCTTGCGCTTGATCTCGTCGCGGACCTTGGCGTCCATCGCCAGGCGGATGCTCTCGTAGAGGTCGCGCTGGCCGCCCTCCAGTTCGATATGCTCGATGATCTCGGTCTTGGGCGGCAGTTCGCCCGCCACCTCCTGTTTGGTCCGGCGCAAGAGGAAGGGGCGGATGCGCCGGGCGAGGTCGCGCTGGCGCCGGGCGTCGCCGTTCTTCTCGATCGGCACGCGGAACAGGCGCTGGAACTGGCGCTGATCGCCCAGCAGGCCCGGCATCAGAAAATGGAACAGCGACCACAGCTCGCCGAGGTTGTTCTCCATCGGCGTTCCGGTCAGGCACAAGCGGTGGCGCGCTTTGATCTGCTGGGCGATCAGGGCGGCCTGGGCCTTGGGATTTTTGATCACCTGCGCCTCGTCGAGGATCAGGAGGCGCCAGTCGCGACCGAGCAGGGCTGCCTTGTCGCGCGGCAGCAGCGGATAGGTGGTCAGCACCAGGTCGAACTCGGCAATGCGGTCGAAGTTGGCCTTGCGAGCGGCACCGTGCAGCGTCAACACCCGCAGCGAGGGTGTGAACCGGGCCGCTTCCATCCGCCAGTTGGTCATCAGGCTGGTCGGCGCCACCACCAGCGCCGGCCGATCGAGCCGGCCGGACTCTTTCTCGATCAGCAGATGGGAGAGCGCCTGGACGGTCTTGCCCAGCCCCATGTCGTCGGCGAGGATGCCGCCGAAATCGAACGCGCGCAGAAACTGCAGCCAGTTGAGCCCGTCTTGCTGGTAGCGGCGGAGGGTACCGGAAAGTCCAACCGGCGGTGCCACCGCGGCCACCCCGGAAAAATCCTTGAGCCGGCGCCCGGTCTCCAGCAGTCGTTCACCGCCGAGCCAGCGCAGGCCGGCCGCGGCGGCTGCAGCCGCGATCTCGATCAACTCGGCGGCACGCGCCGCGGTCAGACTGATGCTGCCATCGTCGCCGATGCCGCCGACCCGGTAGAGTTCATAGAGCGCCAGGAGCAATGGCTTGATCCGCGCCACCGGCAGCGGCAGCACCCGCTTGTCGCCCAGCGGTGCGAACAGGGTGCCGTCGGCCTCCGCCAATTCCTCCAGCGGCCCGAGATCACCGTCCTCGGGCAGGGCGCGCAGCAGCGGCACCAGCAGCGGCAGCAGGTCGACCCGCTCGGCGCCGACCGTCACCCCAAGCGAAACCCCGAACCAGTCGATACCGCTGCTGCCCTCTGCGACCTCGGCGATCCAGGCGTCGTCGTCAGGTTGGGTTACCTCCCAGGCGATGGCCTCGTCGATCGAGATCCGCCAGCCCTGCGCCCGCAGCGCCGGAACCCGGTGATGAAGGAAGGCAAGCAGGCCGTTCCAGCCGCCGCCGATCCAGTGCGGATCATCGGCATCGGGCAGCAGGACGTAGCCACTCTGAAGGCTGGCCGTGGCCGGACCGCGGCGGAGATCGATCTCGTGGACCGGGGTCAGGCCGGCCTCCTCCAGCTGTTCAACCGCAGTCTGTTCGTCAGCCTCGCGGCGTGGCATTACCACCAGGGTGTTCCCGCCCGTGACGGTCAGCTCCCGGCGGGGATCGCCCGGCTCGATCACGACGCCGCCGTAGTCGAAACTGAGCGCCCCATGGAGATCGGTGTCCATCGCGGCGTGGTCGTCGATGTCGTCATCCTCGAACCCCCGGTCGCGGGCGGACAACGCGCCCAACAGCTCGCGGTAGGACCGGCGGGTGAGCCGGAGACACGGCACAGGTGCCGCATCGTGGACCTCGGTGGTGCCGAACACCTGCGGCATGAGTTCGGACCGTCCAGGCAGCTTGGCGTCGAGCGCGCGGCGCAGACGGGCGGCTGCGGCAGCCGGGACCGGTGGTGCCGCCAGCAGCGCCGGCACCAGCGCCGGAGGCAGGTCCAACGCCAGCGGCCCGCAGGCGCCGCTCTCGGGGTCAAGGTACCAGGGCTTGGGTAGCGGCAGCACCACGCCACCGGGCAGGTCGAGGCCGATCCGGAAGCGCTGAGTCCCGTCCTCTGCCGCGTCCCATCCGGCATGGCCGGTGCGGGGTGCGCCGGCGTGCAGCTGCGGCCCGGCGACCTCGCGCCAATGCGCCCGACCGGTCGCCAGGACCAGGGAAAGGATTTGCTCGGCCAGAACGCCGGAGAGTGGGTATTGCCCGGGATCGACGATGCGGTTGGCGGTTGCCGCCAGATGGGCCGCCCACAACAGCCCAAGGATAACCTTGTCGGTCTCGCGATGGTATTTGGGCGCGGCGGTGCCCAGCAGGGACGAGGCCCGGATCACCGCAACATGGCCGCTGAGGCTGCCGTTCCCCCGGAGCTGCACCATCCTCGGCGCGATTATGGCTTGCACCGGCGCGTCTCCGGTCTGCTCGACCGACATGATATAGAGCGCCCGATGGCGGACGTCGTCAGGATAGGTATCCGGCGACGTCCCGGTCGCAGCCCGGTCGAGTAGGCCCAGCCAGCTCTGCAGCGGCGCGAAATCGTCAACCGGCTGAGGTGTTGGAGCCGCGGTCGGCGGCGCGACGGCGCGGGGCGCGGTGATCAGGCCGTGGAGCAGGACCGCGACCGTGTGCTTGCAGAACCCGCCCAATGGGCAGCTGCAACGCCCGGAAAAAGTCGGACTGGTTCGGCCGTCACGTTGCCGGCGGTAGTGGATGTCGACCTTGACCTCGTACGGGCGCGGCTGGGTGCCCTTGACTCGGCCGGATGCCTGGGTGCCGTCGGCCGACAGAGTCGCGGCGATGACCCGGCCCTGCCGCAGATAGGCCCGCCCCTTCTCCAGCTCATGGTAGGAGTAGAAGCGTGCGATGTCCTGCTCGGAAAACATCATCCCCAATGGGCCCCTCTCGCTACCGCCACAGTGTCGAGAGCAGTCTCAAGATATGGTGGCTTAGGCGAACTGAAAGCCCAAGCTGCCCGATAGCGCTGTCCCGAGAAGCTGTTCAGCATCAGTCTTCGCCGCACTTCCTCGGCAATCTACCGGCGAGCGTTGACCAAAGCCGGGACCACAGCCTCAAGACGCAGACCACATCCCGCACAACGACTATATCCGGGGCACGTCCGAGTTAGACCAGCATATATTGCAATTTTGCGATCGAGCAACACCACCGGGCGGCGCTTGCCGCCCGGTGGCGAAATAATTTCGCCGCCTCGCCGGCGGGTCCGAAGGCGCCCCTCAGGACCCGCGCCGGCCGGATCAGCCCTGCCGCTCGCGCGCCAGCGCGCGGTTGACCGCGCTGACCACGGCGCGCAACGAGGCGGTCACGATGTTGCCGTGGACGCCGACGCCATAGAGCGGCGGCCCCTTGCCCGGCTTGACCGAGACATAAGCGCAGGCGGCGGCGTTGGAGCCGCCGGAGACCGCGTGCTCGTGGTAGTCGAGCACCGTGGCCTCAACGCCGCATTCCCGCTGTAGCGCGTGAACGAAAGCATCGATCGGGCCGTTGCCGACGCCGGTGATATCACGCAGCTCGCCATTGACCTTGACCGTCGCAGTAATTTCCCGGCCACCTTGAACCTGACGGCTGGGGAAGCTCTGGTGTTCAACGAATTCGAACGGCGTCACCGAGGTGAGGTATTCCTCGCGGAAATGCTGCCACAGGTCCTGGGGCGTCAATTCCTTGCCGGTCTGATCGGCAACCTTCTGGATCACCGCACTGAACTCGATCTGCAAACCCCGCGGCAGGTGCAGACCGTGGTCGCGCTCCAGGATATAGGCGATGCCCCCCTTGCCCGACTGGCTGTTGATCCGGATCACCGCCTGGTAGCTGCGGCCGATATCGGCGGGATCTATCGGCAGATAGGGGACTTCCCACTTGTCGCTGTTGGCGCGGGACAGCGCCGCCATGCCCTTCTTGATCGCGTCCTGATGCGAGCCCGAAAACGCAGTGAACACCAGGTCGCCGGCATAGGGGTGGCGCGGATGCACCGGCAAGCGGGTGCAGTCCTCCGACACCCGAACGATATCGCCGATATCGGAAACGTCGAGGCGGGGATCGACGCCCTGGGTCATCAGGTTGAGCGCCAGGGTCACGACATCGACATTGCCGGTGCGCTCGCCATTGCCGAACAGGGTGCCTTCGACCCGGTCGCCACCGGCCATCAAGGCGAGCTCGGTGGCGGCCACCCCGGTGCCACGGTCGTTGTGGGGATGCAGGCTGATGATCGCACTGTCGCGGCGCGCCATGTGGCGGCACATCCACTCGATGCAGTCGGCATAGACATTGGGGGTCGACATCTCGACCGTCGCCGGCAGATTGATGATCGCCTTATTGTCGGGCGTCGGCTGCCAGACATCCAGGACGGCGTCGCAGACTTCGACTGCGAAATCCAGCTCGGTGCCGGTGAAGCTCTCGGGCGAGTACTGGAAGGTCCATTGGGTGTCCGGATAGTCCTCGGAGATCGATTTGACCATGCGCGCACCGTCGACCGCGATCTTGGCGATGCCCGGCCGGTCGAGCCCGAACACCACCCGGCGCTGCAGCTCCGAGGTCGAGTTATAAACATGGACGATCGCCCGCTTGGCGCCGCGCAGCGCCTCGTAGGTCTGGCGGATCAGCGGCTCGCGTGCCTGGGTCAGAACCTGGATCGTGACATCGTCGGGGATCAGGTTTTCGTCGATCAGCAGGCGCAGGAAATCGAAATCGGTCTGGGACGCCGCCGGAAAGCCGGTTTCGATTTCCTTGAAGCCCATGCGGACCAGCAGTTGGAACATCCGGCGTTTGGTCTCACCATCCATCGGCTCGATCAGGGCCTGGTTGCCGTCCCGCAGATCAACGCTGCACCAGGCCGGCGCCTGGGTCACTATCCGGGAAGGCCAGCTGCGGTCGGGCAGATTGATCGCGGGAACCGGCTGGTAACGGTGATAAGGCATGGCGGTCATCGAGGAATTCCCTGGTTTCCGGCTTTCTTCCAAGGCAGCCGGATCATGAGCGGACAAGCGGCAGGCTGCGACAAAGGCTGATCAACGCCGAAGTCGCGCCAAATGCCGGGTGCGGGCGATCACATGACGGTTGCGGCGGGAAGGCTCAGCGGCGGAAACGCTCACGGCAGACGGACCTTCGATCATTGACAGGCGAAAAAGCGACGACGTCCCGGGCTCCCGAGGAGACCGGGTCGGTAAGTCGAAGCGCGCCCGCGCGAAAGGTCAGTGGCCGAACCATAGCGCTAACATAGCGATCCGGCCGGCCAGGGTCAATCATTAGCAACCGGTCTTTCGGCGCCGCCGGCCGGCAGAGGCGATCGGGCAAAACCGGCAACGGTCCCGCGGTCCGAAGCGATCTGCGCCTCCGGTCCAAGCGATTACCCGCCCGCAGGTCCCCCACAGGCTTGCGCGAGCCGGGCTCATGCCGGTAGTTTAGCAAAATCGCTAAAGTCGGAACGGTTCCAAAAAGCACACTCGTGAAAGCAGGCGGTCGGTGCGTTACGTCAGTACGCGGGGGCAAGCCCCGCTTCTTTCCTTCCAGGACACGCTGCTGACCGGGCTGGCCCGTGACGGCGGGCTCTATGTGCCCGACGCCTGGCCGGTGTTCTCCGCTGCCGATCTGCGCGCGCTCCGCGGCCTGCCCTATGCCGAGTTGGCGACCCGGGTAATGCTGCCGTTTCTGGGCGGCGCCATTCCGGAGGGTGAGTTCCGCCGGCTGGTGGCGGCGGCCTATGCCGGGTTCGACCACCGTGGGGTCGCGCCGCTGGTCCAGATCGACCAGCGGCTGTGGCTGATGGAGCTGTTCCACGGGCCGACGCTGGCGTTCAAGGATGTCGCGCTGCAACTGCTGGGGCGGCTGTTCGACGATGTGCTGGGCGCACGGGGCGCCCGCGTCACCGTGGTCGGCGCCACCTCTGGCGACACTGGCTCCGCTGCGATCGAGGCCTGCCGCGACCGCGCCCATCTCGACATCTTCATGCTCCACCCCAAGGGCCGGACATCCGAGGTCCAGCGCCGTCAGATGACCACGGTGATGGCGGCCAATGTGTTCAACCTGGCGATCGAGGGCAGCTTCGACGACTGCCAGGACCTGGTCAAGGCGATGTTCAACGACCAGGGCTTTCGCGACACGTTCAACCTGTCGGCGGTCAATTCGATCAACTGGGCGCGGATCATGGCCCAGATCGTCTATTACGTCGGGGCGGCGGTGGCGCTGGGCGCGCCCGACCGCGAGATCGCCTTCGCGGTACCGACCGGCAATTTCGGCAATGTCTATGCAGCCTATGCGGCGCGCGCGATGGGGGTGCCGATCGCGCGTCTGATCGTCGGCAGCAACAGCAACGACATTCTGACCCGATTCTTCGCCACCGGGGCCATGGTCCCGGCGCCGGTGACGCCTACTTTGAGTCCCAGCATGGACATCCAGATCTCGAGCAACTTCGAACGCTTGCTGTTCGATCTCGGCGGCCGGGATGGGACCGCGGTCGCCGCAACCATGGAGCGGTTGCGCGCTGACGGGCGGTTTTCGGTGACGCCGGCCCAACGCGCCGCAACGGCCGGGCTGTTCGCCGGCTGGCGCTGCGATGATGCCGGGACCAGGGCGACGATTTCCCAGACCTGGCGTGACGCCGGTCTGGCGATCGATCCCCATACCGCGGTCGGGGTGGCGGCGGCGCGTGCGGCGATCGCCGGCGGGGCAGGGGAGGGACCCGCGCTGGATCCAACGGTTCCGGTGGTCGCGCTGGCCTGCGCCCATCCGGCCAAATTTCCCGACGCGGTCGAACAAGCAACCGGTCGGCGCCCGGCCCTGCCCGCGCGTTTGGGCGATCTGCTGCAGCGGCCCGAGCGGGTCACGGTGTTGCCCAATGATTTGGCCGCGGTGCAGGCTTTCGTGCGCCGACACGCACATCTCACCGGCTCGGTCCGGGAAACAGGAGTGGCCTGACATGCATGGACCTGGCGGCATCAGGGTCACCACCCTCGACAACGGTTTGCGGGTCGCCACCGATCCGATGGCCGGCGTCGAGACCGTCACGCTCGGACTGTGGGTCGGGGTCGGCACCCGTAACGAGCGGGCCGAGGTCAACGGCGTCGCCCATCTGATCGAGCACATGCTGTTCAAGGGCACTGCGCGGCGATCGGCCTTTGCGATCTCAGAGGAGATCGAGAATGTCGGCGGCCAGCTCAACGCCTATACCACCCGCGAGCAGACCGCCTATTACGGAAAGGTGCTGGCCGATGACGTGCCGCTGGCGCTCGATATCATCGCCGACATGCTGCAGAATTCACTGCTCGACGAGACCGAACTCAGCCGCGAGCGCGAGGTCGTGCTGCAGGAAATCGGCCAGGCGATCGATACGCCCGACGACATCGTGTTCGACTACCTGCAACTGACCGCGTTTCCCGACCAGGCGCTGGGCCGGCCGGTGCTGGGGTCGCGCGAGACCGTCAGCGGCCTGGGCCGAACGGCGCTGACCGACTACCTGCATGGCCACTATGGCGGCCCGGCGATGGTGCTGGCGGCGGCCGGCAAGATCGATCACGATATCCTGGTCGAACTTGCCGCCAAGGCCTTCGCCGGTCTGCCCAGGGTTGAAACCCGGTCGCTCGACACTGCGGTCTATCGCGGCGGCGACTACCGCGAGGACCGTGACCTCGAACAGATGCATCTGGTGATCGCGTTCAACGGCCTCAGCGTCTACGATCCCGACTACTACGCGCTGCTGGTGCTGTCGACGCTGCTGGGCGGCGGGATGTCGTCGCGCCTGTTCCAGGAAGTTCGGGAGAAGCGCGGCCTGGTCTACTCGATCTACAGCTTTTCCGGCGCCTATCGCGACGGCGGGCTGTTTGGCATCTATGCCGGCACCGGCGCCGATCAGGTCGCGACTCTGACCCCGATCCTGTGCGACGAAATCGTCAAGGTCGCCCGCGAGGTCAAGGAGGACGAAGTCCAACGCGCCCGCGCCCAGCTTCGCGCCGGGACTCTGATGGCACAGGAGAGCACGATGTCGCGCTGCGAGCATCTGGGGCAGCAGCTGCTGATCTATGGCCGGCCGCTGCCGACGTCCGAGATCGTCGCCAACATCGCCGCGGTCGATGTCCAGGCGGTCCACCGGGTCGCCCGGCGCCTGCGGGAACGGCCGCCGACCGTGGCGGCGCTCGGGCCGATCGACGGTCTGGACGGCTATGAGCGCATCATGGATCGGCTGGCGTGACCAGGCGGGAACCGGTCGGCGGCGGGCTCTGACCCGGGAGACACCATGATCCGGCTCCTGGGTAGCGGCTTGGTTAGCGCACCGGCGGTGCGGCTCGACGGCGAGCAGGCCTATCTGCGGCCGGCGCAGGCCCGCGACTGGCAGGAATGGGCCGAGCTGCGCGCGCGCAGCCGCGGCTTTCTTACCCCCTGGGAACCGACCTGGCCGGCCGACACCCTCTCGCGTGCCGCCTTTCTGCGCCGCCTGCGGCGACAGGGCACCGAATGGCGCGAAGACGAGGCGTACAGCTTCCTCACCTTCGAGAAGCGATTCGATACCCTGGTCGGCGGTCTCGGCCTGGGCAATGTCCGGCGCGGCGTGGCGCAGTCGGCGACGCTCGGCTATTGGGTCGGCCAGGCTTACGCCCGCCAGGGCTTCACCGGCGCCGCGGTGCGGCTGGCGCTCGATTTCGCCTTCGGCCGGCTCGGTCTGCACCGCATCGAAGCGTCCTGCCTGCCCAATAACCTGCCCAGCCGCGGCCTGTTGGAGAAACTCGGCTTCCACTATGAAGGATTCGCCCGCGGCTATCTGCGGATCAACGGCGATTGGTGCGACCACCGGCTCTACGCCATCCTCAAGGAGGACTGGAGCGGCTAGTGTTCCGACTGCGACGCCAGCCCCGGTGGCCGCTCCGGCCGGCGGAACACGCGCGCTCTTGCGCGGTTCATGACCATGCATTTACGCGTTGACGCGGACCGGCGAGTCCTGTCAGCCTTGGCGTCCCCTGCACCGTCCGGGAATTCTGCCCTCATGCGCAAAGTGTTGATCGCCCTTACCGTCGTTCTGCTGGCCCTGGCGCCTGCTGCGGCCTTTGCCCAGCATGGCCCCAAGCGTGAAACCTATCAGTTCGGCCTCCGGCCGCTGCCACCGGCCCAGGCCAAGGTGGCGCGGATCATCAATATCGGCGCCAACGCCATGAACGGTGCGGTGATCTTCAACATGCTGAGCGGCTATCTGGGCTTGGTCAGCTGGGCGGCGTGGGGCGCCGGCATCGCCGCCAGCACCGCGGTCGGCGGCATAGCCGGTGACGTCTTCTATAAAGAGCCGACCTACTGAACCGCGCTCGGCGTCCACGATGCTGTATGCCTTGGGGCGCCACCTTGGCCGGATCGCGAGCGGCGAACTCGACGAGCGGACGCTCTATGCCCAATCCAGGCACCACCGCGTGCCTCGCCCCCGCAGGGTGGCGCCCGGCGTTCTGGTCTGTCCGATCTGCGGCCTCAGCGCCCGCCGGTTCCTGCGCTTCGGTTTGGCCGGGCGCCGCAACGCGGTCTGTCCGGGCTGCGGTTCGGTCGAGCGTCACCGGCTGCTCTGGCTCTACCTCACGCGGTCGACCGACCTGATGAGGCGCCGCTACCGCATCCTGCATACCGCGGCCGAACCCGCCCTGCAGGAGCGCTTGAAGCCCCGCCATGGCCGCCGCTATGTCACGCTCGACCGCGATGATCCGGACGCGGATATCCGCGCCGATCTGACCCGGCTGCCGTTTCCGGACGGGCATTTCGACGTGATCCTGTCGTCCCATGTCCTGGAGCATGTTCGCGACGACCAGCTTGCCATGGCCGAACTCGCCCGTGTGCTCAGGCCCGGCGGCTGGGCCGTGCTGATGGTGCCGTTTGACCCGACCTCCGACACCCGGGAAGACCGCACTCTCGACACCCCGGCGGCACGGCTGGCCGCCTATGGCCATCCCTTCCACTACCGGATCTACGGCCGCGACCTGCCCGACCGGCTCGCCCTGGCCGGCCTCGCCGCCCGAATCCTGGCCGCCGACCGGCTGCTGACGCCGCACCTGAAGCGGCGCCACCGGGTCAACGCCAATTTTCTGCTGTTGTGCCGAAAGGCCGGACAATAATCTGAGCCCGGTGCGACGGAGACCGCCCATGCCCGTGATCGACCACACTCCTGGCTTTTATGAACCGGCCCAGGCGTCGTCCTGGACCTACCGACCGGAGATGCTGCCCTTGCGCGCCGAGGCCGAGCTGTGGCGGCGGCGCTTCGCGATCGCGCCGGCGGCCGAGGACCGATTGCGGATCGAGCTGCTGCTGATCGACGTCCAGAAGGATTTCTGTCTGCCCGAGGGCTCTCTGTTCGTCGCCGGCCGGTCGAAGGTCGGGGCGGTCGAAGACACCCGGCGGATCGCCGGATTCATCTACCGCAATCTGCACCGGCTGACCCGGATCACCCCGACCATGGATTCCCATTTCGGGATGCAGATTTTCTTTGACGCCTTCTGGGTCGATGGCTCCGGGGCGCGACCGGTGCCGTTCACCATGATCTCGGCCGACGATGTCCGGTCCGGGCGCTGGCAGGTCGATCCCGCCGCCGCACACCTGGTGCCGGGTGGCGACGGCCGGCCCGATTACGATTGGGCGGTACATCAGGCCCGTCACTACGTCGAGACCCTGGAACGCGCCGGCAAATACAGCCTGACCGTCTGGCCCTATCACTGCCTGCTCGGCGACGAGGGCCACGCCCTGGTCGGTGTCTTGCAGGCGGCGCGGATGTTCCACAGCGCGGTGCGCCGGGTCCAGAGCGTGGTCGAGATCAAGGGCAGCAACCCGTGGACCGAGAATTACAGCGTGTTCGGCGCCGAGGTGCGCGACCGCTGGGACGGCCAGGGCGTCCTTGCCGAGAAAAACCACAACCTGATCGGGCGACTGGTTCGCAACGACGCGGTGGTGGTGGCCGGCCAGGCGGCGAGCCACTGCGTGATGTGGAGTCTCGATGACCTGGTGACCGAGATCGCCGCGCTGGACCCAGACCTGCTGCGCAAGGTCTTCATCCTGCGCGACTGTTGCTCGCCGGTGGTGGTGTTCGGCGCCGATGGCGCGCCGGTGGTCGATTTCACCGACCTGACCGAAGCGGCATTCACCCGCTGGGCCGGGCTCGGGGTCAACCTGGTCGGTGCCGGTGACGACATCGCGGACTGGCCGGGGCTGCAACCGCTGGCCCGGAACCAGCCCTGAACAGGACCGCAACCGGAAAGGCGATGCGATGGACGGAGGTCGGGAAGCCGAGGGCAGCGCCGGAACGGCAGTGTCCGGACGGCTGTGGCCGGATCTCCAGCGAATCGAGAATATTCTGAAGGACGACGTGATCACGTCGATGGCGATCGGCTTGGTGCCGGCGCCACTGCTGGACACCGCCTTGCTGATCGGCCTGCAGATCAAGATGGTCGATGAGCTGTGCCGGGAATACGGCGTGCCGTTTTCCCGCCACCATGCCGCCGCCGCGGTTTCCGCGCTGGTCGGCGCCCTGCCGGTGGCGTCGGCGCTGGGGCTGTCCAGCCTGATCAAGGCCGTGCCGGTGGTAGGAACCCTGGCCGGCGGCGCCGCCACCTCGCTGTTGTCGGGGGCGATCACCTATGCCCAGGGCCGGGTGTTGGTCCAGCATTTCGAGTCCGGCGGTACTTTGCTCAATTTTGACCCGGTCCGCCTGCGGGCGCAGCTGCGGGCGGAGTTCCAGCGCGGCAAAACCGCCGTCGCCCTGGTTCGGGACCGCCGGTGACGCCGCAATGACCCGCTTGGCCGGCGTCGTCGCCGAAATGACCGGGCCGTCAAACCACGCCGCGCATTTTTATCCGGGGTTCACTTGCCTCTGCGCCATGATTCAACGATGATTGTTGGGTCAGAATGTCGCGACCGGCGCGCGTGCCGCGCGGAATCGGGCCCCATCCCGGCGTCGGACGGTCCGGTTGCATCGAGAGCGGTCGTCAACCCGATTGCGGAGCCATCGCCTTGGTAACCAGTGGGGAGGTGGTTCGAAACCAGCAAAGCTCCAGGCTGCTTGAGGAGCTGCTGGCCCTATCGTTGGAAGAGCGCTGGCGCATGATGATCGACCGCGATCTCAGGCTGCGCCGACTGACCGATGAGGATTTCGCGCTGTTCTGCCGCGGCCTTGGCATCCGTCCGCCGGCCGGCATGACCGGGTTCGGACCGGAATGGGGCCTGCCGGTGCCGCTGGAGGCCGATTGGGCGGTCAGCGCCGACCACACCGTCGACACCGGCCGCCGCCGCGGCTTGGGTACGGTGGTCAAGTTGCTGGCGGTGGCGCTGTTGATCGGCTTGGTCGCCACTCAGGTGCTGATCCTCTCGTGGCTCAGTTCCGGCGATCAGTCGAACCAGCAGATCGCGTCCCTGGAGCGGACCACCGAGCAGCTGAACGGCGCGGTTGCTGCCACCGCCAAGGGCGCCGACACCGGTGCCCGGCTTGCGGCCCAGGCGGTCAGCGATCTCGACCGGCTGCGCCTGGCCGTGGTGATGGAGCAATTGCGGGACGCGCTGGAAACCGGCCGCCCCTTCGCCGGAGCACTCGGCGTGGTCACCGGCAACGCACGGGTGCCGGAGAGCCTGCGCGTGGAATTGACCGCTCTGGCCCCCTATGCCCAGACCGGGATCCGCACCGACGCCGACCTGCGCCAGCAGTTCGGCGACCTTCTGGGCCCGGCTTTCATCGCGGGCCAGGATGTGTCGCTGGGTGCTGCGACCTGCCGCGAACTGGGCGCCTTCCTGTCGCTGGATCTGTGCAATCTGCGCGAACGCAATGGGCGCTCGATCCTGTTGCATCAGGCGGAGACCGCGATTGCCCGCGACGACTTCGGCGGAGCGATTGCCATCCTGAACCGGTTGTCGCCGCCCGCCCTCGTGGTCGTCCGGCCCTGGATCGCGGCGGCAACTGCCAGAATTGCCGCCGACCGGGGCATCGCAGCGATCTCCCGCGAGATTTTTGCGCCCTGAGCCACCAGGACCGACGGCACCGGCACGAAAGGGGCAATGCCCTCTTCGTGCCGGTGCGGATGCCTAAATGATGGTGACCGCGATCTCGCCGACCGTCTCGACATAGCCTTCCAGGCGATCTCCCGGCGAGACCGGACCGACGCCTTCGGGGGTGCCGGTATAGATGAGATCGCCAGCGGCCAATTCGACCAGGCGGGACAGATAGGCGATCGTTTCGGGCACCGACCAGATCAGATCGCCGATATCGCCTGTTTGCCGGACCGCGCCATTGACCGATAGCGCGATCGTGCCGCTTCTGGGGTGGCCGATCGAGGTCGCCGGGCGAATCGCCGAACAGGGCGCGGAATTGTCGAAGCCCTTGCTCATGTCCCAGGGCTGGCCGACCTTCTTCGCCGCGTTCTGGAGGTCCCGGCGGGTCATGTCGAGCCCGACCGCGTAGCCGAGGACATGCTCCAGGGCCTCTGACTCCGGAATATCGCGCCCGCCGCTGCCCAGCGCCACCACCAGTTCGATCTCGTGATGGAGATTGCTGGTGCCGGGCGGATAGGGCACGGTCCCGCCGTCGGCGACCACGGCATCGGCTGGCTTCATGAAGAAAAACGGCGGCTCGCGGGTCGGATCGGCCCCCATTTCGCGAGCATGGGCGGCGTAGTTGCGGCCGACGCAATAGATGCGACGAACCGGGAAGCGCATCTCGTCGCCGCTGATTCGGATGCTCGGCTGCGGCCACAGCGGGACTGCGAAGGTCATGGCGGTCACTCTCCCCTGGCGTGTTCTTGTTGCTCGCGCGGCCACCGCTCGGGACTGGCCCAAAACGCAAGCCGTGCCGGCCAAGAGGTAGTCGGTTCGGGCCTGCTTGCCAAGCCCAGCGACGCCGCAGCCTGCGGCAGCGAAACCCGGTGTCCGCTTTGCCGGGGAAGCGCCTGCAGCGCGATCATCGCCCCAGGTATCCCCGGAGGACATTGGCGGCGTTGGCCCCCAGCGCATCGATCGCGTAGCCGCCTTCGAGCAGGAAGGCCGTGGGCAAGGCCATCGCCGCGATCCCTTGGCCGAGGCGGACGAAATCTTCCGACTGCAGACGGAAGCCGCTGAGCGGGTCCCCTTCATAGGTATCGAGCCCGAGGGAAATCACCAGCGCTTCGGCATGGACTCGAGCAATCCGATCGGCGGCGCGGCCGAGGGCCTCCGAATAGACCGGCCATTGCGTGCCCCGCGGCAGCGGCAGGTTGAGGTTAGCCCCCTCGCCCGGCCCGGCTCCGGTCTCGTCGCCGTGGCCCCAATAATAGGGAAAAGCCGTCCGGGGATCGGCGTGGATCGATACGAACAGGACGTCGCTTCTGCGATAGAAGATATCCTGCGTGCCGTTGCCATGGTGGTAGTCGACGTCGAGGATCGCCACGCGGCGGCAGCCACGGTCGAGAAAATCCTGCGCCGCCGCCGCGGCGTTGTTCAAAAAGCAATAGCCGCCGAAATAATCCGGGCCGGCATGGTGCCCCGGCGGCCGGGCGATGCCGAAGGCCGCTTCGCCGCGATCCGCCGCCGAGGCGACGGTGCTCAGCGCAACCTTCACCGCCGCGGTAGCCGCGCGCCAGGTGCCGGCGACAATCGGGCTGTCGACACCGAAGGCAAAATAGCCAAGCTTGCCATCGATCGTGGTCGGGATCAGCCCGCTGCGGCCCGCGGCGGGCCGGCACACCGCGGGCAAGGCGTCCCAGTCCCGTCCCGCCCGCGACCACTCGTCCCAGAAATGCTCGAGAAATTCCAGGTAGCGGGGATCATGCACCCGGTGCAATGGCTCCAAACCATGATCTCCGGCACTCTGAACGGTGCCGATGCCGGCCGATTGCACGGCGCTTAAGACAATATCGGCGCGGGTCGGGTTCTCGAAACAGGGGACCAGGCTGCCCTTGTTGAGTTCGGCGCCGCCATTCTGAAAGACGTGGTCGGCAGAATAGAACAGGTCCATTGCGTGTCTCCAGGCTTGCGTTCGGGCCCTGCCGCAAACCTGGTAGCACGGCAGCTGAACCGCCAGGCCGCGGAATCGCTTGTCCGCGACCACCGCTGCCGGGCCGTCAGGACCATCAGAGAATCGGTTTGCCTCGGCGCACGCGAGCCGCTATGGTCGATGCCGTCCTGGGGGACAGAGTTCCGTTCCGAGATCGGTGCGACGGCTGGCGTGCGGGGGACCGCGGCGCTGGCGTGTCGCCGTTTTCGTATGGGCGGGAGTCTGTCTTTCCTCTTTCTGCGAGCCGCCGGACATGAGGTCCGGCGCTGCGGCGCGCGGCGTCACTCTCCTCCCGATGCCATGGGCGGATCACCACGCTGAGATACGGCATCCCCGACCTGCGCTGGCTGAAACACTACGGCTTCGTCCCGCTGGACATCTCCAACCCGGCGTGGAGCAGACGCGGCAACCGACGAGTGCGGCGACGGCGAACAATTACATTTGATTGCGACGGTGGGCCGGAATCGACGAATGGCATGAGGAATTGGGGGCCGCCAGCTCCCGTTTCGATTAGCTTCCCGCAAAAGGTACCACCTCAGCTAGTCCGTTTTTTTCTCGCCATCTGCGCACGATGGCCCTTACTCGAGGGTGTAGTCCGCTCACCCTTTCGGGCGGGGGATTGCGTAGCAATTGCTCCAGCTTGTCGGGGACCTCATGGTGTCAAAAGCGCTGCCGACCCGGTCGAAATCGATCGACCTCTTGATACACGGGGTCGTCTGCCCAATTCAGCCCTCGGGACCCGAGAAGTGTTCCAACCTGGGTCGCCGTAAGGCCTAGCGTCTTGCCAATTTCCTCAGCGGTAAACTTATAGATGAGCGCAGGGTCGACACGGACGGTCGAGATATCGGCCGGACAGTCCGATGATGCAATCTTGTCAAACGCATGTTCGGCAGCCCCCGACCTGACGCCATCAAGTTCCTCGATCAGGCGCCCAATACTGGCCATCAGCAATTCGTTCTGACTTTGAAAATGTTTGGCGAGGCGCATGTCGACCGCATCGGCAACACGTTCAATGAGCGCCTGATCCGGACTATCGCTTTCTCGACGCTCCTTCAAACGATTGGCGATATGCGATATTTTGGGGTCTTCTGTCATGCTGCCGTCCTCTCCGCTTGGTCGGCGCCACCGTGTTGTGATCGACGCACTTCGGCTGCGGCAATGCGCGCCGCGGCCTGGAGCGTTTCGTGTTTTAGATCGGGAAAATTTTCCGACAATCTGGCGGCAATTCGTTGCTCGACTTCCTCGTCGATGGCGGCAAGAAATTTTTCCGCACTATCATTTCTAATGCCGCCGCTCCTCATTAAGTCCCTCAACAACTCAGGATTCTTGGAAATCTGCCGGATCATCTGATCGGCGGCACTGCTCTGAACCACTTTGCCGCGTTCCCAACGAACCCAAGTCTTGGCACCGATGGTGAGCAGCTTTTCCATTTCCGCTTGGGTGAAGCCATATTTCAGGCGAATTGCACGTAATTCGTCAGGCGTGAGCAGGTTATCCTGCTGCCGGAGCATGCTGGCAACCTTGCGCTGACTTTCATCCAGCATCTCGCCGCGGTAGCTGATATTGCCGCAATGACCACAGACCAAATGTCGATCCTGGTCGACGATGATCTCTCGCTGGCCTACGCGGTGAACGACCCGGCCGATACTCTCGGTGACCGTATGCTGGCCACATTCCGAGCAGGATTCGATGTGATCAAGCATTGCCGTCATCTTCCTTGAACGATGTGACGACCAACCGGTCCTGGAATATCAAAAACTTGATGAACATTCGCGTCAGGCATTCCTCGACGAAGAAAACATAGTAGTCCGACATCGTTCCGGGAAAATGCCGCACGGTCGGTTTGCTGGCGATGCACTGCCACTGCTCAATGCGTTGAAATATCTCTTTGACATCGTCGCTGTCGAGACCGAAGCCCAGGGCATCGTCGGCCGCTATGCGGTACATCTCGAAGGAATCGGTACCGGCGGCCAGTCGCTTCACCAAATCTCGCGGATAGCTTGGGGTCACGCCAATGCCTCAAGGTTCGAAGATGGTAGCATTATGATACCCTGCTGTCAATGGGCCGATCGCAGCAACCACTGATCATAGTATTATTTCCCCGGCCGGCATTGTCAAACTCCCGTCCCGGGATGCCAGGGCCCGCGGCCCTGGCACCTTGACCCTTCGGGCCGGCGATGTGCCGAGAGATTCGATTGCCTCGGCGCCTTCGAGCCGCTATGGTCGGCACCGTCCTGGGGGACAGAGTTCCGTTCGGAGATCGGTTGCGACGGCTGGCGTGCGGGGGACCGCGGCGCTGGCGTGTCGCCGTTTTCGTATGGGCGGGAGTCTGTCTTTCCTCTTTCTGCGAGCCGCCGGACATGAGGTCCGGCGCTGCGGCGCGCGGCGTCACCCTCCTCCCGATGCCATGGGCGGAATCGGCGGCGCCGGTGGCCGTATTTGGTCAACCCGAGGAGTCTCAATGGCACAAGCAATAGCAAGGAGCGGTGAGGGTGCGATGGAAAGCTTCGCCGCCCTGCTCGAAGAATCGCTCGGTACCGCGGATAATCTCGAAGGTACCGTGATCAAAGGGAGGGTGATCGCCGTCGAAGGCGATATGGCCCTGATCGATGTCGGACTGAAGGCCGAGGGCCGGGTCGCGCTGAAGGAATTCGGCGGGCCGGGTCACGCCTCTGAACTCAAGATCGGCGACACCGTCGAAGTCTATCTTGAGCGGATGGAGGACAAGAACGGCGAAGCCGTGCTGAGCCGCGAGAAGGCCAAGCGCGAGGAAGCCTGGACCTTGCTGGAAAAGGCCTTCACCGACCAGAGCCGGGTCACCGGCGTGATCTTCGGCCGGGTCAAGGGCGGCTTCACCGTCGATCTCGCCGGCGCCGTTGCCTTCCTGCCGGGCAGCCAGGTCGATATCCGGCCGGTGCGCGACATTTCGCCGCTGTTGGGCACGCCGCAGCCGTTCCAGATCCTCAAGATGGACCGCTCGCGCGGCAACATCGTGGTCTCGCGCCGCGCCGTGCTCGAAGAGAGCCGGGCCGAGGCCCGTTCGGAGCTGGTCGCCAATCTCAAGGAAGGCCAGGTCCTCCAGGGCGTGGTCAAGAACATCACCGATTACGGCGCCTTCGTCGATCTGGGCGGCGTCGATGGCCTGCTCCACGTCACCGATATCGCGTGGCGCCGGATCAACCATCCCTCCGAAGCGCTGCAGATCGGCCAGACCGTCACCGTCCAGGTCATCCGCTTCAACCCCGAGACCCAGCGCATCAGTCTCGGCATGAAGCAGCTGGAAGCCGATCCGTGGGAAGGCGTCCAGGCCAAATACCCGATCGCCTCGCGCTTCAAGGGCCGGGTTACCAACATCACCGACTACGGCGCCTTCGTCGAGTTGGAGCCGGGGATCGAGGGTCTGGTCCACGTCTCGGAGATGTCCTGGACCAAGAAGAACGTCCATCCCGGCAAGATCGGGTCGACCGCGCAGGAGGTCGAAGTCATGGTTCTGGATGTCGATCCGAACAAGCGCCGGATCAGCCTCGGCCTCAAGCAGTGCCTGAACAATCCGTGGGAGACCTTCAAGGAGAAGTATCCCGCCGGTACCGAACTGTCGGGCGAGGTCAAGAACATCACCGAATTCGGTCTGTTCGTCGGCCTGCCGGGCGATATCGACGGCATGGTCCACATGTCCGACCTCGACTGGAACAAGTCGGGCGAAGAGGCGATCGCCGAATTCAAGAAGGCCGACCAGGTCAAGGTCAAGGTGCTCGATGTCGATATCGACAAGGAGCGGATCAGCCTGGGCATCAAGCAGCTGTCGTCGGATCCGTTCGAGAGTGCCGCGGCCGGGCTCAAGAAGGGCGATGTCGTCACCTGCACGGTCTCAGCGGTGGTCGATGGCGGTATCGAAGTCTCGGTCGGCGACGGCTTCCAGGGCTTCATCCGCAAGTCCGATCTCAGCCGCGACCGCTCCGAGCAACGCCCGGAGCGCTTCGCGGTCGGCGACAAGATCGACGCCAAGGTCACCCAGATCGATCGCGGTGGCCGGCGGATCAGCCTGTCGGTCAAGGCGCGCGAGATGGAAGAAGAAAAGCAGGCGATGGCCGAATACGGCTCGTCGGATAGCGGCGCCAGCCTCGGTGACATCCTGGGTGCAGCGCTGAAGCGGGCCCAGGCCAAGGAAAAGGAAGAGGACGAAGACGTGGAGTAGTCGCTCGCGTCCGGTTTCCCCAGCCTTGATTCCAGGAAAGGCCCTTCCCCTGCCGGGGAGGGGCTTTTTCTTTTTCTCGATCTATCGCTGATTTTGCCGGTAACGCGTCTGCCGATGCCCAAGGAATCCGGTGATGCATTCAGAACAAACAGTGTGCTTCGCGATCGCCCGCCGGTCTCTGCTCGGCGTGCTCGTGCTGCTCGCGGCAATGGCGGCCGCGCCGGCATCGGCAAAACCGCGCAGTTACACCGCCACCCACGGGGCGGCGCCGTTTTCTACCGAACATCTGCTGCCGGGCAGTCCGCTCGCGCTATCGCGAGTCCGGCTCTCGGCGCCGGCGGCCCGGGTGATCGCCCTGACCATCGACGATGGTCCCGACCACAATGATCTGAAGCTCCTCGAAATTCTGCGCGAGCACGGGGCCAGGGCAACCTTTTTCTATATCGGCGCGAAGCTGCCGGCCGAGCGGGCGGTTGCGGCGCGGGTCGCCGGTTCCGGCAATGAAGTCGGCAATCACACCCAGGATCATCCGATGCTGACCGACCTTGCTCCGCCGGCGCAGCGGCAGTCGTTGACTGGTGCTGCGGCGGCACTCGCCCGGATCGGTGTCAAGGCGGCCTGGTTCCGCCCGCCCTATGGCGATTTTGACGGCGGCGTGGTCGCCGAGGCGCGGCGTCTGGGCATGGCGACGGTGCTGTGGACCATCGACAGCCAGGATTGGAAAGGCCTGGATCGCGACGCGATCATGCGACGGGTGGTCGACCGCCTCCACCCCGGTGCCATCGTGCTGCTCCACAGCACCAAGGCCGCCTCGGTGGCCGCCTTGCCGGGAATCCTGGATGCCGGCAAACGTCAAGGCTACCGCTTCGTCACTCTGACCGAATGGCTGGCAGTGATGACGGCTGCGGTGGCGCCCTGACCGGTCGAGGCCCGATATTTTCTGATCTGTCGGGGGTTCGGGGGGCCTCGCCGCCCCCCGTCCCGCGCTATCGCCCGCCGCGGCTGATTTCGAAGTCGGCACCACGGCTGAAGACGGTCGGGAACTGTTCCAGGTTGGTGTATTTATAGGCGACCAGCGGCACTTCCTTTTCGGCGTATTGCAGGATTTCCCTGGCCCGGACCACGCCGTCGCGGGGCTGCCGGTCCGCCTTGCCCTTCAGCGCATCGAGCACGGTATAGGTGAAGGCGCCGTGGCCGATTTCCGAAAGCTCGACCGCGAGTTGATCCTTGTTGGTTGCCGCCAGCACATGGATGCCGGCATCACGGCTCAGGCTTGAGATGTCCTTGCGGTCGGCATCGGCGGCGAAGGCCTTCTGCAACGAACCCGACTTGCAGGCGTCGATCAGCAGGAACACGTGCTGGGCGCCCATCTTGACCACCGCCTGCTCGATCATCTGGGACGACAGTCCTTCGCTGGCGACCGCCGCCAGGGAGATCGTGCGGCCGAACTCGGTCGGCAGGAAGAACCAGCTTTGCTCGGCGTTCTCGCCGTGGCCGGCAAGATAGATCACCACCACGTCCTCGGGCTTGGTGCTTTCCAATTGCTTGAACAGATCCAGGATATTAGCACGTGTCGCCTGACGGTCGAGCAATTGATGGACCTCGATCTTGCCGAAGCTGCCCCTCGCCTGCTTCTTTGCCCAATCGACAAAGCCCTTGGCGTCGGCCACCGCATAGTTCAGGGTCAATTGCGGGTTGGCATACTGGTTGATGCCGATGATCACGGCATGAAGGCTCGGCTTCGGCTCGGGCGTCCGCACCGCCACCGACAACTCGGCCGGAACGCCTTCGATGCGCTGGATGCTGAAGGCGCTGGCGCGGAACTGGTTGACACCGCCGCCCAACTCGACATTCCAGGTCACCGTACGGCTCGGCCGGCTGCCACTGCCGGTCTGGTCGCTGGCAATCTGGGCGGGGTCCACGGCCTTGCCGTTCTGGTAGAGCACGACCTTGTCGATGCCGGCACCCTGGTCCTGGGCAACCACCGTGACCTGGCTGGGTCCGGGTACCGAGGCCTGGCTGCCGCTGGCCGCGGACAGGGTGACGGTGGGTGGGATGCCGACGCCGGCTTCGACCGCCGGTGCGCCGGCGGTGATCAGCGCGCCCTGGGCGCGCAGGGTCTTGGCCAGCAGGCCGGGCTCGTAATAGGGGTCGGAGAAATTGGCGATCTCGAACAGCTTGTTGTCGCCGGCCCAGGAAACATTGCCGAGCCCGGCGTCGGAACCGTCGAAACGGCCATCGGCGTCGGTAACCGCCCAGCCCGAGCGGGTCAGGATCAATTGCGCCCGGTACTGGCCGCTGCTGCCATCCCAGATCTTGGCGCGGCCATCGGTGCCGGCACCGATCAGCTGGCTGGTGGCGGGGGTGAACACCGCGGAGGACACCCGATTGCCTTCATCGTCGATTTCGGTGATCCGGGAGCCGTCCGGCTTCCACACCTTGATTTCAGAGCCGCCGCCGGCGGTCGCGATGCGGCCGTCGCGGTTGACGCTGAGTGCCGTCACCGGGTCGCCGGTTCGCCAGGACTCGACCTCATCGGTGGCGGTGGTCGTCCACGCCCGCACCCGGCCATCGTCGCCACCACTATAGAATTGGGTCTCGTTGGCGGCGAAGGCGACCGCGCGCACCGCACCGCTATGACCGGTCAGGCTGCGCACCGCGGTACCGCTGGCGGTCTGCCACAGGCGCACGGCGCCATCGGCGCCACCGCTGACCAGAAGCTGGCCCGAAGGGCTGAATGCGATCGCATTGACCGCACCGCTATGGCCGGAGAGCTGGCCCTTCTGGCGGCCGCTCGCCACCTCCCACAGCCGCACGGTGCCGTCGGAACCGGCGGTTGCCACGGTCTGCAGGTCCGGCGAGAAACGCGCCGACAAGATCGCGCCGCTGTGGCCGGTCAGGCGGCGCAAAGCCGCACCGGTGACCGCATCGAACAGGATGGCGGTGCCGTTGTCGCCGGCGGCGACCACCAGCCGCTGGGGAGCCGAACCGGTGCCCCGTGTCCCCGGCCGGGCCGGACCGCCTTGCGCGACCGCGACATCGACGCTCCGGATCGCGCCGATACCCGTGGTATCGAGCTGCTGGGTCTGGCGGCCGTTTTCCAGGTCCCACACCCGCACCCCGCTATCGGCCGAGGCGATCGCCAGGAAGCGACCGTCGGTGCCGAGTTCGACCGCCGAGATCGGTCCGGCGCTGTTGCGGACCACCAGCTTCGGACGCATTGCCCGCTGAACCTGACGGTTGATCGCGTTGGTGATGACGCTGGTCTGTGCCCGCATCACCGCTGAACTGGCGCCGCCGAACGGCCCGGCGGCCTGGGCCGGGCTCAAGGCGACCGGTGGCACGTCGGCGCCGACCGTAATGGCGAACGCCAGTCCGGCAAGTGTGGCCAGTCGGCGTGGGAACCGGCGGTTCGAGGACCTGGCTGTGGTGCGATCCTGGATATCGTTCCTGGGCATGGCGCGCTCCGTCCCCCTGTTTTCTGGTTATCCGGCTGTCGGCGAGGCTGCTCATTGGCCAAGTTGTGGCCCATTCGCGCCGGGCCTTGGTATAATTTAGGGCCTCTGGCCGAACCAACCAATCGATTACGATCAGGCTATCACGGCGAACCGTCGCCAGATGTGACGACCGTCATGGTATTTGCTCGGAAAGCCGCCGATGATGATGAATATCCGTGACATCCAAAAGGGAGCCGGGATCGCGCCGGGAGGGCCATGACGGCAAGGACGGTCTGCGCAATTCTGTTCGCCCTGGGGTGGTGGGGATTCGCCGGTGCCTATACCCTGAGCCCCGAAGAGAGCCGCAGCCGCGGCGACGAGGCCTATGCCCGTGGTGACCATGTCATCGCCGTTCAATGGTACCGGGCGGCCGCCGACAAGGGCAATACCCCCGCCCAGGTGATCCTGGGCTGGCTCTACCGCAACGGCGATGGCGTCGCCCAGGACTATGGCGAAGCGTTGCGCTGGTTTCGCCTGGCGGCACTGCTCGGCAATGCCGGTGCCGAATACAGCCTGGGCACTCTCTACGAACATGGTCGCGGTGTCGCGGCGGATGCCGCCGAGGCCGCCCGCTGGTATCGCAAAGCCGCCAGCCGGGGCAATGCCCAGGCCCAGAACAATCTCGGCTGGCTGTACCAGAATGGGCGGGGGGTGCCGCAGGATTTTGCCGAGGCGGCGCGGTGGTACCGGCTGGCGGCGGCCCAGGGTCAACCGGATGCCCTGGGCAATCTCGGCCTGCTGACCTTTGAGGGTAAAGGGGTTGCAGCGAACCGCCAGGAGGGGCTGCGACTGCTGCGGCTGGCCGCGGCCCAGGGCGATGCCGAGGCACAGGAGGTGGTCGACCGGCTGGCCCCGGCGGCGCCCATGCAGCCCGTGGGTCCCGCGGCCCATCTCGCAGCCAAGGGGGTGGCGGTGCCGATGTCGGGCCAACCGTTACCGCCCCGACCCGGCCCCCCGCGCGCAGAGCCGCGCCGCTCGGAGCCGGGGCGGCCAGAGTCGGCCCGGCCGGAGTTGCCAGGTTTGGCGGGGGCCTGGCAGTCGGCGGGGCCGGTGGTCGACCAGGGGCTGCGCCAGATGTTCTTGCGCATGGAGATCGCCGAGCGCGCGGTCACCTTTCGCTACGACTGCCGGTTCCTCGACGGCAGCCGCCTGACCGGCAGCTTCACCAGCCGGGTTGAAATCTCCGAACGGACGATCCGGGTGATCGACGGCGGCCGCAGCCACGCCGAAGACGCCAACAATTCATGTTCTGCGTCTTTGGCGCCGATTACCCTCGGCTACCGTCTGGGCGGGACCGATTTATCGGTTGATTTCGGCGGCCGGACGGTGACGATGCGGCGACTGTCCGCCGGAGGCTAGGGTTCCGATCCCGAGCCAGGACAGCCGCGCCCTCGCACCGGAACTCGCGCTTTTCCCCCTGTGTCGCGTTCTGGCCGGGACACGGCGATTGGGAGCGTCGCGTCGCGTTCAGACCACCAGAGGCCGGTCAAACCCATGCTGTCCGCCCCGCCGTTCCTGGCCGTCTTGATCCGTGCGAGCCGGCTGCCTCGACTGGTCCATACCCTGCGTCGCGGCTGGGGCCGGCTGCGGCGGCCTCTGACCTTCGGAGCCTGCGCCCTGGTGATCGACGCCAGGCGCCGCATCCTGCTGGTGCGCCTCAGCTATCTGGACGGCTGGCATTTGCCCGGCGGCGGTGTCGGCAAAGACGAAACGGCGGCGGCGGCCATGCGCCGGGAATTGGCCGAGGAGGTCGGATTGACGGCGGTTGGTTTGCCCCGCCTGCAGGGGCTCTATGGCCGCTTCACCCCGACCGCGTGCGACCATGTCGCGGTGTTCGTGGTCGAGGATTGGCGGGGCGAACCACGTCCGGACGGGATCGAGGTGATCGAGGCCGGCTTCTTCACCGCCGAAGCCCTGCCGGCGGCGACCGCTCAAGCGGTGCGCCGGCGGATCGACGAGTTCCTGGCAAGAAAGCCGATTGCCGAACGCTGGTGAGCCCGGATCAGGGTCAAGGCAGACCGGACGATTGGGCCGGCAGCCGTCAATCCTTGACGAAAACCCGGACCTCGCCGGGCGCCAGACCGAGTGCCGCGCCCGCGCGCACCGCTTCCGGGCGCCGGCCCGGCGTCACTTCCCCGGCTTCGGCCAGAAGCCCGTCGGGCAGTTCGGCCAGCCACTCGCCGTCCAGCCAGACGACATGCGGCTGGGCGGTATCCGTGTTGATGAAGGCAAGGCTGAATCCAGCGTTATCAAGAGTTCTCCGGTAAAGCGCGACGACCGCCGGATCTTCAAAGGTAAATCGCTGCTGCGGCCCCGGCTGGTTAAAGACCCTATGCTGCGTCCGCATCCGATTCGTCTCGGTAGCGAAGCTGGTAAGGTCGAAGGCCGCCGCCTCCCAGTCATCCGGCGTGGTGCTGACAACGTCCGGTTTTTTTGAGAAGCCAAACTCGTAGCCGATCGGCATCATCACCCCGGTCGAAAACACGGCGGCGACCAGATAGCGTTGGCGGTAATGCCGCGCGGCCTCCGGGCCGGCCCCGACTTCAGCGATCAGGCGTTCGGTATCGTGGCTTTCCGGGAACCCGATCGACGGTGCCAGGCCCCTGAACGCCTGGTATTGCTCCAGCAGCCAGGAATCGCGGAAATTCCACCACTTTACGCTGTTGAAGATGAAATCGAAGCCGGCAGGCTTCAGCTGCGCCACCTGGTCGGGGGTGCAGCCCAAAGTTTCGGCGGCAAACAGGGCTTCGGGACAGACCCGGCGCACCGCGGCGATCACCGCCGCCCATACCGCGCCCGGTACCTGATAGGCGGCATCGCAGCGAAAGCCGTGGAAGCCGAGCCTGGCATAGTGCAAGGCCACGTCGCAAAAATAGGCGATCATCTCGGCGCGCTGCGGCCGGTCGCGGTAATCCAGCGCGGCGAGGTCACCCCAGACGGTTCGCCGGCTCGGGTCGTTGGGGTCGACCGCAAACGGCGACTGCACCGTCCCCGCCTGGTCCCGCTCGTACCAATCGGGGAAATTCTCGGTCAGCGGGCAGTCCCTGGCGGTGTGGTTGATCACCAGATCCATCATCACGCCCAGCCCCTGCGCTTCTGCCGCTGCCGTGAAGTCGCGCAGCTGTTGGTCCGCCGGGCGGCCCGAGCCGTCGTCGAAGGCCGGGTTGAGCGCGTAGTACTCCTTGATCGCGTAGAGGCTGCCCGAGAAGCCGGGAAAGTGGAAGGGATTGACGTAGACCCAGTCGAAGCCCATCGCCGCGATCCGTGGCAGATGCCCGGTCCAGGCGGAAACCGGCCCGAGCAGCCGCGGAAACAGATTGTAGATCACGGGGCCGGTCGAATCGGGCATGACGCTGGGTCTCCTTGGCTGGCGCAAAACGGGCCGGTTCAACCACGCCGCTGCGGTCGGGACCGCCGCCGCCAGCGTAAATCGCCGACCGCCGGCGACGGTTCGGAACGGCGAAGCGCTGGCGGCCACGGCGGGCGGGCCTGCCGGGTGGCCTTCATGAATCAGAATTCACGACCGCTTCATCGGCAATGCAAGGCCGATGACGATATTGGGGCTACACGCAAGGTTGCCGGATCGGCAGCCGATACGATGTCTCTCAATCCACGGAGGTCTGATCATGACGGCTCAACCCCTGATCTCGGCGCCGGTACGGGCGATCCGCCGGCACCCCAGAGCGGCCTTGCTCGCCTGCACTGCCCTGGCGGCCGGCTGGTTGATCGTGCTGCCGCCGACCAGCTTTCCCGCCGCCGCCGAAGGGATCGCGCCGGCTGCCTTGGCCGGGCCGCCGAGCTTTGCGCCGCTGGTCAACCGGGTCAAGCCCGCGGTGGTCAATATCTCGACCACCGAGCACGCCACCCTGGCCGGGGGCGATCAATCCTCGCCGTTTCCGCCCGACATGCCGCTGCCCGACATGTTCAAGCATTTCTTCGACCAACTCCAGCCCAAAGGCTTCGGCAATCGTGGTACCGCCCACGCGCTGGGCTCCGGCTTCATCATCGACGCCGACGGCTATGTCCTGACCAACAACCACGTCGTGGACAACGCCGACAAGATTCAGGTGACGCTGGACGACGGCACCACCTTGCCGGCCAAGCTGGTCGGTCGCGACGCCAAGACCGACATCGCTCTGCTCAAGATCGATGCCGACCACGCCCTGCCTTTCGTTCAACTGGGCCGCGCCGATGCAGCCCAGATCGGCGACTGGGTGGTCGCGGTCGGCAATCCGTTCGGGCTGGGTGGCACGGTCACCGCCGGGATCATCTCGGCCCGCGGCCGCGATCTCCATTCCGGTCCCTATGACGACTTCATCCAGGTCGACGCTCCGATCAATCGCGGCAATTCCGGCGGACCGCTGTTCGATGCTGCGGGGCAGGTGATCGGCATGAACACCGCGATCTATTCGCCGACCGGGGGCAGCGTCGGCATCGGCTTTGCGATCCCGTCCAATCTGCTGGCCAAGGTTTCGAGCGAATTGCGTGCCCATGGTTCGGTCGAGCGCGCCTGGCTTGGCATCCGCATGCAGACGCTGACCCAGGATCTCGCCCGTGCGGTCGGCCGTGATCACGCCAGCGGTGCCCTGGTCGCCTCGGTCGACCCGAACTCGCCGGCGGCACGCGGCGGCATCAAACAGGGCGACGTCATCCTGGCTTTCGGCGGCCACACCGTCGATAACCCGCGGGATCTCGCCCGCATGGTCGGGGAGGCTCACAAAGGCGAGCCGTCGACGATCCGGCTGTGGCGCGGCGAAGCCGAGCAGAACGTCACCGTCACCCTGGGCGAGGCACCGTCGGAGACCGTTGCCGGCGTAGCCGAGGACAATGGCGGCTCCGGCGAACACGCCCGGATCGGGCTGGCGCTGGCGCCGCTGACCAAGGATGCCCGCGACCAGCTCGACCTCCCGCCCTCAACCAGGGGGGTGGTGGTCAGCCAGGTGAGCGAGGACAGTCCGGCGGCCGACAGCGGTCTGCGGCCAGGCGACGTGATTACCCAAATCGGCGGCGATGCGGTGTCGTCACCCCATGAGGTGGTGAGGAAGCTGCACGAACTCCAGCACGGCGGTCGCAAGGCTGTGCCGGTGATGATTCTGCGCAATGGCGATTCCTACTATATTGCGCTCAACCTTGCCGAGTCCTGACAATGGTGCGGCGGCCGGAGCGTCCGGCCGCCGTAGTTCTCTCGGGCTGAACTTGAGCTGAACTTGGGCTGACCGCCATGAAACTTCTGCTGATCGAAGACAACCGCCAGGTCGCCGACTTCGTCGCCAAGGGGATGCGCGAAGCCGGGCATGTGATCGATCACGCCGACAACGGGCGCGACGGCTTATTCCTCGCGGCCAGCGAGCCCTATGACGCGATCGTGCTCGACCGCATGCTGCCCAAGGGGATCGACGGCCTGACCATCCTCGACGTGCTGCGGCGCGATGGCAACCACACGCCGGTGCTGATCCTGAGCGCGCTCGGCGATGTCGACGAGCGCATCCGCGGCATCAAGGCGGGCGGCGATGACTATCTGACCAAGCCCTTCGTGTTCGGCGAGTTATTGGCGCGGGTCGAAGCGCTGGTGCGCCGCGCCCAACGGCCGGTGGCCGCGACCACGCTGACGGTCGGCGACCTGGTCCTCGATTTGCCGTCGCGCCAGGCCCGGCGGGCTGGCCGGGCGATTGCGCTCCAGGCACGCGAGTTCCAGATTCTGGAATACCTGATGCGCCATTCCGGCCAGGTGGTGACCCGGACCATGCTGTTGGAAAATGTCTGGGATTATCATTTCGACCCGCAAACAAATGTCGTCGATGTTCATATCAGCAAGCTTCGGCGCAAGGTCGATGGCGAGGGCGAACCGCCGCTGATCCATACCATCCGCAGCGCCGGCTATAAGATCTGCAGCCATGCCTAGGCTGCTGCGGTCGACCTCGG
The DNA here is from genome assembly GCA_016124535.1 of Azospirillum sp. GTDB lineage: Bacteria > Pseudomonadota > Alphaproteobacteria > Azospirillales > Azospirillaceae > RI-112. The sequence goes on along the minus strand of WGNK01000044.1, from coordinate 38,594 downwards.
CGCGGTTGGCGCTCGGCTTCGGGCTCGCCTTCGCCGCCTCGGCGCTGATCCTGGTCGGTGTGTTGTGGTGGGCGACCGCCGGCAGCCTTGCCCGCCAGACCGACGCGGTGATCCGCGAGGACGCCGAGGCCTTGGGTCAAATCTACCGCGACGAGGGCTTTTACGGCCTGGCGCTTGCGATCGGCCGTCGGCTCGACGACGACCGCGGCGGCGGCCGGCTCTACCTGCTGGCCGGCCGGCATCTGGCGCCGATTGCCGGCAACCTCGCCGCCTGGCCGCTGCGGATCGGCGGCCGCAGCGGCTGGTCGGACATCGAGATCGTACGCGGCGGCGAGGCCGCCCCGGCGCGGGTGCTGACGCTCGACCTGCCGGACGGCCAGCGGCTGCTGGTCGGCCGCGACTTGCGCGAGCGCCAGCAGCTGCGCGCCAGCGTGGTCGGGGCGCTGATCTGGTGGCTGGCGGCGGCGCTGGCGCTGGCGGCCCTGCTCGGGCTGCTGCTGCGCCGGTTGTTCCAGGCGCGTCTCCGCGCCATTCGCACCACCGCCGAGGCGATCGCCCATGGCGACATCGCCCGCCGCGTGCCCGCCGCCGACAGCGACGACGAATTCGACTTGCTGGCATCGACGATCAACGAGATGCTCGACCGTATCCAGGATTTGATCGCCGATGTGCGAAACGTCTCCAACGCGATCGCCCACGATTTGCGCACGCCTTTGGCCGAGTTGCGCAGCCGGCTGGAGACCTTGCGGCAACACCAGGACGACCGCCCCGGACTGGCCGCCGGCATCGATGATGCGGTAGGCGACGTCGATCGCCTGATCGCGATTTTCACCGCGCTGCTGCGCCTGGTCGAGATCGATTCCGGAACCCGCCGCGCCGGCTTCGCCGCGGTCGACCTCGGCACCGTCGTCGGCGATGTCGGCGAATTCTACGCCGCTGTGGCCGAGGCCAAGGGCATCGGCTTCACGGTCGCCGCCCCCCCCGGCCTGGTGGTCGAGGGCGACCGCGACCTGCTGTCCCAGGCGCTGGGCAATCTGATCGACAACGCGCTCAAATTCACGCCGCCTGGCGGCGTGGTAAGGGTCGCCGTCGCCCCGGTCGGCCCGGCTGGCGCGGAAATCACGGTCGCCGACAGCGGTCAGGGGGTCGCCGAACCGGACCTGCCCAAGCTGACCCAACGCTTCTACCGCGCCGACAGCAGCCGCCACACCCCCGGCATCGGCCTCGGTCTCAGCCTGGTCCAGGCGGTCGCCGACCTCCACCGCGGCACCCTCGACCTTGCCAACCGCGACCCGGGCCTGAACGCCCGGCTGTGCCTGCCACGGATCGCCGGGAGCGCGGCAAGCGACCGCCAGGCAGATCGCCTCAGCACCGCCGACTCCAAGGACATTTGACAGCGCACCGCAGCAGACTATGATCGCCGGCCATGGACCAGACCGAAGACATTCTGTTCGAGCGGATCGGGCCGTTGGGCGTGGTCACGCTCAACCGGCCCAAGGCGTTGAACGCCCTGACCATGGCGATGATGCGGGCGTTCGACCGCCAGCTCGCGCTCTGGGCTCCCGATGATGCGGTCAAGGCGGTGGTGGTGCGCGGCGCCGGCGGGCGGGCCTTCTGCGCCGGCGGCGATGTCGTCCAGGTCTGCCGATCTGGCCGCCACGGCAAGGCCGGCACCGGCGACCACGGCCGGCTCGGCCGCGAGATGTTCCGGGTCGAATATACCCTGGACCATCGGACCCGGCGCCTGCCCAAACCCTATATCGCGCTGGTCGACGGCTTCGTCATGGGTGGCGGGGTCGGCGTTTCCGTCCATGGCTCGCACCGGCTGGTCACCGAGCGCACCCAATGGGCGATGCCTGAGACTCTGCTCGGCATCTTCCCCGATGTCGGCACCAGCTATGTGCTGTCCCGTTTGCCCGATCACACCGGCATCTGGCTCGGCCTTACCGGCAGCCGCCTGGGGGCTGCGGATTTGCTGGCGCTCGGACTGGCCGACGCCTTCGTACCCCATCACCGGCTGCCGGCGTTAGTCGATGCTTTGGCCGGCGCCGACTGGACCGGCCACCCGCACCAGGTTGCCGGCGCGGTGATCGCCGATTTGGCCGAACCGGCCGGCCCACCGCCGCTGGCACCGCTGCGGGCCGCGATTGCGCGCTGTTTCGGTTTCGATCGGGTCGAGGAGATTTTGGCCGCCCTGGCGCGCGAGACCTCGGACTGGGCGCGCCAGCAGATCGAGACGCTGGGTCGGATGTCGCCGACCAGCCTCAAATTGACCCTGCGCGAGCTGCGGACCGGCGGCGGACTGGATTTCGAAGGCTGTCTGGCGATGGAATACCGCCTGAGCCAGGCGGTGATGGCACGGGTCGATTTCTACGAGGGCGTGCGGGCCCTGCTGGTCGATAAGGACAGGACGCCGATCTGGCAACCGGCGACGCTGGCGGAGGTCTCCGACGCCATGATCGAGGCCCATTTCGTTTCGCTGGGCGACGACGAATTGGTGTTGCGGGCTTGAGCGAGCAGCCGGCGGCGCGCCCGACCCTGCCGCTGATGCCCGGTCGCGACAAGCGTTTGCGCCACGGCCATCCCTGGGTCTACTCCAACGAAATCCGCATGGACGACGCGGCCAAGGCGCTGGCGCCGGGGACGATCGTCCGCCTGGTCGCCGCGGGCGGCAGCGCGCTGGGCTGTGCCGCCTTCAACCCCCACACCCTGATTGCGGCCCGGCTCTACTCCCAGGACCCCGAGGAAGCGATCGACCGCGGCTTTCTCGGCCGGCGCCTGGCCCGGGCGCTTGGGCTGCGCCAACGGCTTTACGCCGCACCATATTACCGACTGATCCATGCCGAGGCCGATGGGTTGCCCGGACTGGTGATCGATCGTTACGGTAGCGCATTGGTGGTTCAGGCCAATGCCGCCGGCATCGACCGCCTGCTGCCCGATCTGCTGGCCGCGCTCGAAGACGCACTGGTGCCCGACCTGGTGGTGCTGCGCAACGACAGTCCGGCGCGCCGCCTGGAGGGCCTGGAAGCCGAGGTCCGGGTCGCCAAAGGCAGCCTGGATGGCCCGCTCGCCGTCGAGGAGAACGGCTGCCGCTTTTTCGCCGATCCGCTCGCGGGGCAGAAAACCGGCTGGTTCTTCGATCAGCGCGAGCACCGCAGCTTCGTTGCCGGACTGTGTCCGGGCGCGCGGATGCTCGATCTCTATTGCCACACCGGTGGCTTTGCCATTCAGGGCGCGCGCGCCGGTGCGGCGGCGGTTCTGGCGGTCGATGGCTCCCAGCCGGCGCTCGATCTCGCGGGCCGCGCCGCAATCGCCAGCGGCGTCGCCGAGCGCTGCCACTTCGAACGCGGCGATGCCTTCGCGACCCTGGCGCGCTTGGCCGCGGCCGGCGAGCGCTTCGACGTGGTGGTTGCCGACCCGCCAGCCTTCGTAAAATCCAGGAAAGACGTGGCCGCCGGCACCCGCGCCTATCGCAAGCTGACCCGCTTGGCCGCGGCGGTCACGGCACCCGGCGGTTTCCTGCTGATCGCCTCATGCAGCCACAATGTCGAGCCCGCGCGCTTTGCCGAGGAAGTCGCGCGCGGGCTTCAGGACGCCCAGCGAAGCGGGCGCATCCTGCGCTCCGGCGGGGCGGCGCCCGACCATCCGGTTCATCCCCTGCTGCCCGAGAGCGCCTATCTCAAGGTTGAGCTGTTGCAGCTGGACTGACCGCAGGGGCGGGGGCGGCCGGAGCGGCCGGGTTTGCCGGGCGCGCGACCGTCGGGTTTGGGTTGGCCGTGTTCCTCTCGGCCAGCTCCCGCTGGACCTCCTGCCTGCGCGCGAGCATGCGTTCGCGCATTTCGGCGCGCATCGCGGTCATTTCCTCGGCGCTCTTGGCGTGGGCCAGACTGCGGCCGGCGGCGGCCTCCTCGGCGACCTCGGGATGCCCGATGCGTACGGCCATCATGCCGCCCCCGGCGGCGGCCCCTTCCGCGCCCTCGGCGGTCACCAGGCCGACCGCAAGCGGCCCGGTCGCGGCCCCGCCGGTCAGGAGTTCGGCAACCACCAGCCCACCGGCAATGCCGGCCGCCAGCATCAGTGCCGCCAGAGCTTCGACACCGCCGACTTCGGCTGCGGCGGTTGCGGCGGCGGTCGCCGGGACCGCCTCGGCCTGAGCGAAGACCTGGCTCGGCAGCAGCGCCACCACGGTCGCCAAAAGCAGTTTGCGCATGCTCGCTCTCCTTGCCTGTCCGCCCGAAACGATCGCCGCCATTTCAGCCAGGACTGCGATTGCCGGTCAAGTACTACGGTCGAAGCTTGCGGGCGGGCGGCGCGGCTTTTTGCACCGGCAGCGACACCACGCTACGCAGCCCACCGCCATCTTTGTTCTCCAGAGTGATGTCGCCGTCGTGGGCGCGCACGATGGTCCAAGCATTGCTCAGTCCGAGGCCGATCCGGCCGCCCTTCGGCATCGCCGCCTCGTCACTGGAGGCCAGCGGGGTAAACACCATTTCGATCAGTTCGTCGGGCATGCCCGGCCCTTCGTCGTCAACCGTGATCACGATCCGGTCGCCGTCGCGAAACAATCGGACATCGGCGTTGCCGGCGTAGCGAACCGCATTGTCGATCAGATTGGTCAGCGCGCGCTTGATCGCCAGCGGCCGCCCGAAACACGCCGCCGGTACCGCCCCGAGCAGGCGCACCGGCAGGCCGGCTTCGGCCATGTCGGCACAGATGCCCTCAACCAGGGCGCCGAGATCGATGTTGCGGATGCCCTCGCGCAAGGCATCCTGGCGGATGAACGACAGCGACGAGGCGATCATCGCCTCCATATCGTCGAGCGCTCCGATCAGCTTGCCCTGAAGATCCGGGTCCTCGACCGCCTCGGCGCGCAGGCGCAGCAAGGTGATCGGCGTGCGCAGGTCGCGGGCGATCGCGCCCAGGACCTGGCGCCGGTCGTCGACATAGCGGCGCAGCCGGTATTGCAGGCGGTTGATCGCGCGGGCGAGATGGCGCACCTCGATCGGGCCGGTCTCGGGCAGCGCCGGACTGCTAACATCGTGGTGAAAGCGCACCGCTGCACCGGCCAGGGCGTTCAGCGGCTGAAACAACAGCCGGATCGCCCAGCCCGAGAGGATCAGGGTGGTTCCGAGCAGCACCAGAACGATCACCGCCGCCTGCGGCCGGATGGTCAGCTGCGGACCGGCAAGCGGTGCCGTGAAATTCAGCCAGGTGTCGTTATCAAGCCGAACCGAAACCCGCAATTCCTGGCGTCGCTCTGCTTGCTGGCCATCGCCCGACGCCGTCGTGAAGATTTGAATCGCGGTCTCGGGCTGCGACCGCTTGGCGTAGGCCGCCTCGATGGCGTGTCGGACCAGCGTCGTCCGACCGCGATCGTCGACAACCGTGCGGAAGGCCGGTCCGTCGCTGGCCACCACGGTCAACGCGCCGCCGCTGGCGATCTCGATCAGGCGGCCACGCTCCGGCTCGGCCACCGCGTCGATCACCAGGGCAAGCTGGGCGATGCGGTCGGCCAGATCCCGCAAATCCTCCGCCGTCGCCTGTTCGGCCCGATCGACTGCGCCGATCACCAGCCCCGCCAAATGGGACAGGCTCAGGGCCAGCAGCACCACCGCCAGGACCCGGCCGGCCAGGCTTTGGGAGGCGCCGCGGCTGAACCACTGGCGGACACGACTCAGGATGCGCAGCCGGCCTAGTCCGCCCCGTGGCGCCGCGCCATTGGTTTCCTGGTCGCCCGTACCAGTCGTCGCGCGCCGCCCGATGGCCGCCGCGTCTGGCCGGGATGCCGTATCCCGCCCAGGTGCCATCGGATCGAGCAGGACCGGGTCAACATGGCTTGCCGGCAGTATCTTGCGCATTGCCTCGCTCGCCGCAGCACTCCCACCGCGGTGCCGATGCTGCTCCTGAAGCGGTCATCAGATCCCGGTTTCGCCGCCATCGTCAACCGTCTTCCTGCTCAGGCGGCCTGGAAGGTGTGGCAGCCATGCGCAGCTGTTGCCGTGAGGACGCAGTCGCTCCCAGGGTCCGTTATCCGCTCCCGGCCGATCGCGCCGGGATCACATGGCGGGGCCGAATCCCAATCGCTCCAAGCCCTTCAGCCACAGTGCTTCCGCCGCCTCCGGTCCCTCGATCATTTCGATCAGGCGCAGCGTGCCGTAGAGTCGGCGTTCCTGGGCCTCAGGCGTCAAGTTCAGCGCATCGATGCTGCGCGCCAAACTGTCGCAGACCACGCGCAGCTTGGCCGCGACCTCGCGTTGGATGCCGACCGCCTCGCCCATGCCGGCGCAATGCCGCAGCGACAATGCCAGCGCCTCGGTCGCCTCCAGCTGCGGTTCCGAGAGGGTCTCGATCGACGACCCTGCGGAGCCGGCGTCGGCGCCAATCAGGCTGGCCATGGTCCGCTCGGCCCGATCGATGACATTGCCCATGATGTAGCCCGCGATCTCCCGCCGGGCGCTCTGGATATGCGCCATGGTCGCCGGCTCGCTCAGCGATTTCATACTGCTCCGCAGCGAAGTCAGGCCCTCGACCAGGCGGCGGGCGGTCTCGGTCGCCGCGACCGGATCCGCTGGCGCCTTTGCCGTGCTGCGCAGCGCCTGGGCTTCGCGCACCAGATTGGCGATGATCGATGCTTCGACCTCGCGCACCATGGTGTCGCGTTCGGTGACCTGGCAGGGGAATCGCGCGCTGTCCAGCACCTCGAGCAGGTCGCCCGGCCGCGCCATGCGGGCCGCCAGAACCAGCACGAAGGTCTTCGCCAGGACCAATTGGCTGCTGCCGAGCTGGGCGATCATCCGGGTCAGCATTTCGGCCTGACCGGCCGAAATCGACTGGATCGGCTTGGCCGGCAGCTCGAACTTGGCCGTCATGATCGGCTCGCCGATGCCGAAAATAATCGCGATGTCGCCGACCTGGCGCAGCAGATCATCGTCCCGGCCGAACATCTTGACCCCGGCCATGCGGTCGCGCTCGGCGATGGCGTGGGCGTCCGCCAGCGTGGCGGCGGCCGAGCGCCACAGCGGTGCTGCGACCGGCATCAGCTCCGCCGGCTCATGGGTCTCCAGGCCCTTGAGCCGGCGCGCGGTCGATTCGATCAGGGCGGCGTCACCGCGTTCGACCAGGGTGCGCCAGCACACCCGGATAACCGCGCGCGACAGCCGGCCGATTTTGCGCCGGTAGGCATCGGGCGGATCGAACAGATCCTCGACCGGCAGGAACAGCAACCGCTGGATGGTCAGGCGCCGTGGCGGCCGCAGCCGGGTCAGCCGGCCGCGCATCGCTTCAAGGACGTGGAGCGGCCGGCCCTCGTCGGGCAGCCGGTCGATCAGGGCGACCACATCGAGAAGCTTGTGATCGGGCAAATTCCGGGTCGCTTCGGCCACCTTCTGCCAATAGTCGGAGGTGCTCATCGCAGCTGCGCCTTGATCGCCTCGATTTTGTGGACCTGATCGAAATCCAGCCGTCCCGACCGCCAGTCTTCGTTGGCCCGCACCCACCGTCGTTGGACGTTGCCGAGATCCACATACTCCTTCGCGCTGGCGAACCGGCCTTCGCTTTTTGGAATCATCGGCAGCAGGCGGAACAGGTCGGCGATCGCCGATTGCTTTTCGGCGTTGTCGCGCTCGGCGGCAACGCGCCACAACCCGAGCAGGTATTCCCAGCCGTCGAGCAGCAATTCGGTCCGCGCGACCGAGGCCTTCATCGCCCCGGCCCGGCCCTCCCAGGCCTTGAAAATCGCCGCCGGCTGCGCCAGGGCGGCATCGAACCGATCGATCTCGGCCTGGACCATCGCCTGGGTGGCATTGGCGACCTGGCCGACGAAGCTCCCGAGTTGGGCGACATCGGCAACCGTCGACGTGGCCCAGTTCTGGACCTCGGCGGTAAACGCCGCCAGCGTCCGGGCCAGATCGCGCAACCGTCCGGGCTGCGGCGCATCGGCGAGGCCGAGCGGGCTGATCAGGACACTGAGAGCCTCGACCCGGTGATAAAGGTCGGCCTTGGGCAGCGTCAGGCTGTCGGCAACCCGGCCGAGCGCAGCCCGAACCCTGGTCCGGGAAACTTCGCCGCGGCGCTCATCGTCGAGGATATCGCTGGTCGACATGCCGACCAGGCTGAGCAGCCGGGCGACCAGCAGGAAATTGGCACTGACCTGGGAGTTTTCGTCCGCCGCCAGCGCCGCCTGGGCCGCCCTGGCCGCCTTCGGGCCGGCCAGTCCTTTGGATGCCACCTGCAACGCGGCGCGGCGCAGTGCCGCCGGCGTTTCGATCACGCCGGGCGACATCCGGTCGTAGAGCGCCCGGTCGTGCAGCGTCGTGGTCGCCAGCGACTGCACGGTGCTCCAGGGCATCACGTAGCGACCCTTGCCGCCGGACAAGCTGGGCAGGATGAATTCGATCCGGTCGTTGCCGTCGAGACGAACCCGTGCCTGGGCAACGATCGGTGTGGTGAAGGGTACCGTCAATCCACGTTCGGCAAAGCTGCCGGGGACGTAGTCGGTCTCCTTGCGTTGATCCATGACCTTCCGGTAACCGTCGTTCAGCCTTCGGGCCGGTCAGGATGCACCGATCGCTCGGCGACCGCAACTCTCGCCGACCCTCACCGCCCGACGCCGGGACGCAGCTTCTCGGGATTGTCCAGCGGTCTCGCCACAGACCAGCCATGCGACTGGAATTCCCTGGCTTTCCTTCGGGAAATACCCTATCTGGTTGACTGCTTGCGGCAACCGATCGGCATCTACCATGGTGCACCTGCTGGAATCCCGACGACGAATCTTGCGCTCGCGATATGCGAGTGCGGTCGTCTGCGGCCTTCCCGCCGGTGCCAAAGCGCCAGCCGCCTGAACGCGGCGGCCTTCGTGACCGGCCAGGGAAGGCATCGTTACTTCCCCTGTCAGATGCCGGGAACACACCATTCGATGATCATCGTCGACGAGCAGCCGGGCCATGCCGGTGCGATCGAAACCCTTCTCGATACCGCGTTCGGGCCGGAGCGCAACGGCAAAACGGTCTATCGGCTGCGCCAGTCCGTCGCACCGGCGGCCGGCCTGAGCCTGATCGCGCTCGAAGGCAGCACCTTGGCCGGCACCATTCGCTATTGGCCGATCCTGCTGGCCGGTAGCGTGCCGGCGCTGCTGCTCGGACCGATCGCGGTGGCCTCGGACCTGCGGTGCCGGGGGGTCGGCGCCCGGCTGATCGGACGCAGCCTGAACCGGGCCGCAGCCCTCGGCCATCGCGCCGTGATCCTGGTCGGCGATGCGCCCTATTACGAACCGTTCGGCTTTTCCCGGCAGACCACTCTGGGCCTGACCCTGCCCGGCCCGGTCGATTACAATCGGCTGCTCGGGCTGGATCTGGTTCCGGGAACCCTTGACGGCCTCAATGGGCCGATCAGCCGCTGGCCGGATCCTTCCGCCGCGCTGCCGCCCATGGTCGATTGCGAGACTTGGCCGCACTACGGTGCCGCTCCCGCCACGGTGTAATCCTGAGTGCGACAATCCTGAGTGGTCCGGCCCCGAGGTGATCCGCCGCCGGTAGCCTGAGGTCCTGATCGGCCGGGCCTAAGGGGGCGTCTCGAACCGCGAGCCGGGCGCCGGGGGTTCGACCGCGAGCCAGCGCAGCCGATCGCCGCCCGCTGGCGGTGCTCCGGCTCGCAGGTCCTGGGAGCGGAAGCTCAGGATATAATCGACCATGGCGGTGCGCTCATCATCGGTAAGATTGAAGGCCGGCATGGTCTGAGCGCTGCCGGTGACGAAGACGATATGCCGGGTGCGCAAAATCTGGTCGAGCGCCTTGGCGTTGATCGTCGGGCGGACCGCGATGTCGGGGAACGGCGGACCCGGCATCCGGTTCTCGGAGACGATCCGGGGCGAGATCTGATGGCAGGTGACGCAGCGGCTTTCGGCGATATTTTCGCCGATCGCCGCCCGGTTGGGGCTCCCGACCGTGGTCAGGGTCGGACCGGCCGAGATTCCGGGATGCGGCGGCGCGGCGGTTTCAGCGCAGCCGGCAATCAGCACGACGAGAGCAACCGGTAACACCGCCCTGGGCAACTGCATCGTTCGATCCTTCTCCGATCCGGCGCTCTGCCGCCCCGCCGGCAAACGGCTCGCGGCAAGCTACCATCGATAGACTGTGAAGGTAAACGGCGGCGTCCGTGGTCCCGGGCCGGTGGGATCCCCGGTCATCGGGGGTCTCGCGGCCCCCGCAGCTTGAGCACGAGGATCACCACCGCCGACAGGATGCCGCCGCCGGCGAGCCCCAGCGCCGGACCGGGCGTGCGGGCGACCCAGACCATGGCGATGGTGACCGCCGCGACTGCCAGCGCCAGCGCCAGCGCCACCACGGTGACCCCCGGCGCCAGGCCGGCGCGAGCCTCGGGCGCAAAGCCGAACACGGTGGTGACCGGCTCCAGCGCCAAGCGGATGCCGGCGGCCACCAGGGCAAGGCCGCCGGTCCGCAGCCCCCAGGTCAACGCCTCGGGATGGCTGTCCGGCCGTCCGAGGGCGGCGGTTTCGTTCCAGCGCAACACCAGCCAGCCGGCCGCCATGATGACCATCCCGGCCGCCACCAGGGCCAGTCCGCCTCTGGCCAGCCGCAGCCAGACCGGTTCGGTCCGGTCCGGCCGGTTCTCCGGCCCAGAGCGGTGAGTCATGGCTCGCCGCAGCCGTCGTCGGCGGCTTCGTGCCGATAGGGCGTCGCCTCGCCGAGCGCTGCCACCGTGTGGCCGACCATCTCGCGCTCGCGGCGCAGATGGTGGTCGAGCACCCGGCGGAACCCGGCATCGCGGATCCAATGGGCGCTGTAGGTCGGCACCGGCAGATAGCCGCGCTGCAGCTTGTGCTCACCCTGGGCGCCGGCCTCGACCCGCGCCAGACCATGGGTGATGGCAAACTCGATCGCCCGGTAGTAGCAGGTTTCGAAATGCAGGAACGGCACGTCTTCGACGGCGCCCCAGTGGCGGCCATAAAGGGCGTCCTGCCCGAGCAGGTTGAGCGCACCGGCGATCCAGCGGCCGTTGCGCGCCGCCATCACCAGCACCACCCGCTCGGCCAGCACCGCGCCCAGACGATGGAAAAAGCCGCGGTTGAGGTAGGGCCGGCCCCATTTGCGGCTGCCGGTGTCGATGTAGAAGCGATAAAACGCGTCCCAATGCTCGGGCCGGAGTGCCGCACCGGTCAGCACCTCGATGGCGACCCCGCTGTCGGCGACCGCCCGGCGTTCCTTGCGGATCGCCTTGCGCTTGCGCGACGACAGCGCGGCCAGGAAATCGTCGAAACTGCGGTAGCCCTGGTTGTGCCAATGGTATTGATGGCCGCTGCGCAGAAGCCAGCCGGCCTCGCCCAATCGGTGCCACGCCGCCGGGTCGGGAAAGGTCACATGGGCCGAGGATACGCTCTGCTGGCGTCCGACCAGTTCGATCGCCCGGATCAGCGACGCCGCGGTCGCCGGATCGGCATCGGGCCGGACCAGCAGCCGGGGGCCGGGCACCGGGGTAAACGGCACCGCGATTTGCAGCTTGGGATAATAGTCGCCGCCGGCCTGCTGATAGGCGTCGGCCCAGGCGTGATCGAACACATATTCGCCGAAAGAGTGGCTCTTCAGGTACATCGGGACCGCGCCGTCGATCCTGCCGCCCGGCGCCTCGGCGACCAGATGAACCGGCAGCCAGCCGGTCCGCCCCGACACCGTGCCGCTGTGCTCAAGGGTGCTCAGGAAGGCGTGGCTGACGAAGGGATTGGCGGTACCGGCGCAGGCATCCCACTCGGCCGCGGCGATCTCGCCCAGGCCCTGCAGCAATCTGACCGTAACGGCAGCGGCGGCCAATCCCGCCGCCCTCAGGCGATCTCGACCACGGCGTCGACCTCGACCGCGGCATCGAGCGGCAGCGACGGCGCGCCGACCGCCGAACGCGCATGGCGCCCGGCCTCGCCCAGCACCTCGGCCATCAGGTCCGAGGCGCCGTTGACGACCTTGGGATGGTCGAGGAAGTCGGGGCCGCAATTGACAAAGCCGCCCAGCTTGAGCACGCGCACCACCCGGTCGAGGTCGCCGCCGCAGGCCGCGCGCATCTGGGCCAGCAGGTTGAGCCCGCACTGCCGCGCCGCCGCCCGGCCTTCCTCAAGCGAGACCGTCTGGCCGAGCTTGCCGGTATGGCTGAGCACGCCGTCGCGGAACGGCAATTGCCCGGCGATATAGAGCGTGGTGCCGGACCGCGCGAACGCCACATAGCTGCCGACCGGCACCGCCGCCGCCGGCAATTCGATGCCCAGGTCTTTGAGCCGCGCCTCGATCCGTCCCGCCATGGCTGCCGTCCCCTCTGCCCCACGATCACGTCGGGTCCAGGATAGAGCGTCGCCGCCGTCCTGCCAACGGGCGGCATCGGCAAAGGGGCGGCGGCACCCGGTTGCTTGGTGTATCATCGCCGTCACCACCCGCGCGGCACTGGGCCCGCGTGGCTACGGGAAAGGTCCGGAGATGGCCGATACCGCCCGCCACAACCATAGCCACTGCGTCGACGAGGCCCTGGCACGGGCCGAGTCGCTGTGCACGACCCGTGGCGCGCGCCTGACCACATTGCGCCGCCGCGTGCTCGAACTGGTCTGGACCAGCCACAAACCGCGCGGCGCCTATGCCATTCTGGAAGACCTGAGCCAGCAGGGTAAACCGGCGGCACCGCTCACCGTCTATCGCGCCCTGGACTTCCTGGTCGCCCAGGGGCTGGTCCACCGCATCGAATCGCTCAACGCCTATGTCGGTTGCCCGGTGCCCGGTGCCGCCCACAGCGGGCAGTTCCTGGTCTGCGACGGCTGTGGTAACGCAATCGAGATGAACGACGGCGTGGTTGCCGAAGCGATCCGGGCCGGGGCCTTGCGTCTGGGCTTCCGGGTCAGCCGCCAGACCGTCGAAGTGCGCGGCCGTTGTCGCGATTGCCCCGATCCCGAAGAGGCTGCGGAAACCCTGCAATGACCGAAACCCCGCTCTCCCGCCTGCCGGTCTCGGTGCTGACCGGGTTCCTCGGCAGTGGCAAGACCACCCTGCTGGCGCAGTTGATCCGCCACCCGGAGATGGCGCGCACCGCCTGCATCATCAACGAGTTCGGCGAAATCGGGCTGGATCATTGGCTGGTCGCGCGCTCCAGCGAGAACACCGTCCTGCTCAACAGCGGTTGCCTGTGCTGCACGGTACGCGGCGATCTGGTGAATACGCTGTGCAGCCTGTACCTGCAGAGAGCCAAAGGCGAAGTCCCGGAATTCGAGCGGGTGGTGATCGAAACCACCGGGCTGGCCGACCCGGCGCCGATCCTCCACACCCTGATGGCCGACCCGCTGATCGGGACCCGTTTCCGGCTCGACGGCGTCATCGCCACGGTCGATGCCTACCACGGTGATGGCCAGCTCGATGCCCATGGCGAGAACGTCAAGCAGGTAGCGGTGGCCGACCGCCTGGTCCTGACCAAATGCGATCTGGCCGACGCCGCGGCGATCGAGCACCTGACCCGGCGGCTGCGGGCGATCAATCCGGCCGCCCCGATCATCGGTGCGGTCAACGGCGCGGCGGCGCCGTCGGCGCTGTTCGACGCCGGTCTCTACGATCCAAACACCAAGAGCCCCGACGTGCTGCGCTGGCTCAGGCAGGAGGCCTACGCCGAAGCCGGTCACCCGCCCGGCCATGATCACCATGATGATCACGGGCACGGCCACAGCCACAGCCATGAACATGGCCATGGCGGCGGGCACGGTCACGATCACCCGAGCGCCGACGTGAACCGCCACGACGACCACATCCGGGCGTTCTGCCTGACCCTCGAGGCGCCGGTATCCTGGAACCGCTTCGTCGATTTCGCCGAGATGCTGGTCTCGCTCCACGGCGGCGACCTGTTGCGCCTCAAAGGCTTGCTCCAGTTGCGCGAAACCGACCGGCCGGTGGTGATCCACGGCGTCCAGCACATGTTCCACGAGCCGGTCGAATTGCCGGACTGGCCCTCCGAAGACCGCCGCAGCCGGCTGGTCTTCATCACTCGCGACGTCTCAGGCGACACCATCGAGACGCTGCTGCACGCCTATCTCGACGACCCGGATTCGACCGACAGCCGGCACTCGAAATAGTGGAGCACCCGGCCCTGGCGCTGGACCTCCAGCAGAGCCGGGCCGCCGATCTGGGTGGCCAGCCGTCGGGCTTCCTCCAGGCGCTGGCGTAGCGTGGTCACCGCGCGCTCGGCCGAGCCGCCGAAACCCTGGGCGAGGAAGCTGTCGGGGGTATATTCGACCCGGCCGATCTTGAGGTCGGCGTTATCCAGCGGGCAGGCCCCGAAGCGATCGACCGGCGGCGGTGGCGGAACCATCGCGGTTTGCCCGGCAAGCGGCACCGCTTGCTCGGGCGGCGGCGGTTCGGGAGCGGTCGCGGCGACCGGCGGTGCTGCCGGTTCGGCAGCAGCGGCGGCAGCCGGCGGCGGCATCGGAGCCGGCACCGGTTCGGGAAGCGGCTCGGGAACAGCAGCGGTGACCGGCGGCGGCTCCGGCGGCGACGAAACCGGCGGCGGGGCCGGCTCGACCGCCACCGCCGGGGCCGTGGGTTCGGGCGGCGTATCCGGGGGTGGTTGCAACTCGTCCAGCACCGCCTTGGCGATCCGACCGTCGATCACCAGATCGGCCATCGGCAGCCCGTACCGGGCCTCAAAAAAGCGAATTGCCCGGTTGGTCTGGGGTCCGGCGATGCCATCGATCGGTCCGGGCGGGATGCCGAGTTGTTCGAGGCGCAGCTGGACGTCGCGGATCAGCTCCGGCGTCGCCGCGACGGTCGGCTCATCCCGGACCGCGGCGGCTTCCTGGGCGACCGCTTCGGTCGTCATATTCGCGATCGCCAGCGCCAGCATGGCGATGACGGTGAACAGCCTGGCGATCCGACCGGTCATGGCGGTGAGTCCTCTTGTCCTGGCCTCGCGGCCCGGCCCGATCTGCGGGCGCAGCCTGGCCACAGTTTGGCGCTTCTTCGGCCGCGGTCAACGCTCCGTCGGCGGCAAAAGTCGATTTCCGCTGGTTCCCGTAGTTGTTGCCCCATCAGAACATGCTACTCTCATAAAAAAAATCTCCCTGCTTTCGCAGGGACGCCGGAAATGGCCGCCCTGAAGGGCACGCTGGGCCTGGGCCTGGGCCTGGGCCTGGGCCTGGGCCTGGGCCTGGGCCTGGGCCTGGGCCGGACCGGAGGCGTTGCCTGGACGTCCGGGGAGCCGTCAGCGATCGGCGTATCCGCAGAGGGAGGACGAGATGGGCATCAGGGGCAAGATCATTCTGGCGATGGTGGCGGCCTTTACCGTCGGCTTGGTCTCGGCCGGGACGGTGGCCTATAAGATATTGATCGACAACGCCCGTGAAGAGACGTTGCAGAAGGCGCGGGTGATGATGGAGAGCGCCACCGCGATCCGGGCCTATACCGCGGCTGAAATCCGGCCCTTGCTGGAGGAGCAGCTCAAGGTCCAGTTTCTGCCCTATTCGGTGCCCTCCTTCGCGGCACAGAACAATTTCAAGAAGGTCCAGCGCAAGATTCCGGAATACAGCTATCGGGAGCCGGCGCTGAACCCGACCAACCTGAATGACCGTGCGACCGACTGGGAAGCCGATATCATCAATGCCTTCCGCAATGATGCCGAGCTGAAGGAACTGGTTACCGCCCGCGACACCCCGACCGGCGCATTCCTGACGCTGGCCCGGCCAATCCGGGTCAGCAGCCAGGCCTGCCTGGAATGTCACAGCAAGCCCGAGGCGGCGCCGGCGACCATGATTGCACTCTATGGCAGCAACAACGGCTTCGGCTGGACCCTCAACGAGGCGGTGGCCGCCCAGGTGGTGTCGATCCCGCTGACGGTGCCGGTGGAGCGTGCCTTTCATACCCTGCTGATCTTCCTTGGTGCCCTGGTCGCGATATTCGCCATGATCATTCTGCTGGTCGATTTCCTGCTGCGGCGGATCGTGGTGCGACCGGTGGTCGAGATCGCCAAGGTCGCCAGCGATGTCAGCATGGGCCAGATGGATGCGCCGGAATATGTCCGCGACAGCAAGGACGAGATCGGCTCGCTCGCAGCGTCGTTCAACCGGATGCGCCGCAGCCTGCAAAATGCCATGAAGATGCTTGAGGATTAGTCACCGCCGCGGCCCCCTCCGGCCGGGCGGCGGGTTCGGGAGCACCCCAGCGGAAGACGATGCAACCATGCAGGCTCCGGGCATGCAGAGACTTGGACGGTATCGGATCGACGGCCTCCTCGGCTCGGGCGCGATGGGCGCGGTCTATCGCGGCTTCGACCCGATGATCGAACGCTCGGTCGCGCTCAAGACCGTGCGCCGCGAGTTGCTGAAGGAGGAGGGCGGCGCCCAGTTTCTCGAGCGTTTCCGCCAGGAGGCGCGGGCGGCCGGGCGCTGTTTTCACCCCAACATCGTAGCCCTGCTGGAATATGGCGAGGACGACGGCGTACCGTTCCTGGCCATGGAATATGTCGATGGCCGCAGCCTCGACCGCGTGCTGAAAGAACTCGGGCGGTTCGACCAGCCCCGCGCGGTCTCGATCATCGGCCAGGTGCTGGACGCGCTGGGCTTCGCCCACGACAAGGGCATCATCCACCGCGACATCAAGCCGGCCAATGTCATGGTCTTGCCGAGCGGCCAGATCAAGGTTGCCGATTTCGGCATCGCCCGGCTGGAATCCTCGACCATGACCCAGGTCGGCGACATCTTCGGCACGCCGGGCTATATGGCGCCCGAGCAGTTCGCCGGCGATCCGGTCGACCGCCGCGCCGACCTGTTCGCCGCCGGCGTGCTGTTCTTCGAGATGCTGACCGGCAGCCGGCCGTTTCCCGGCAAGGGGCTGACCGAGATCATGTGGCGGGTGCAGAACGAGGAGCCGCAGGATATCTGCGCGCTCAACCCGGCCCTACCGGTCGGGCTGCGCGCCGTGGTCAACCGGGCTCTGGCCCGCGCGCCGGGCGGCCGCTTTCCCGACGCCGCTGCGTTCGCCCGTGGGATCGCCGCCGCGATGCCCGGCGCCGAGGCTGCGACCCTGCCCGGTTCGGCGGTCGCGGACGACGCGACCGTCGTCCTCGCCCCGACCGTTGCCCTGCCGATCGAGGCCGGTTGGAACGAGGATCTGCTGAGCCGGGTCGAGGGCGACCTGGCGGTCCATCTCGGACCGATGGCGAAGATTGCGGTGCGCCGCGCCGCCCGTCAGACCCATGACCTGGGGCAGCTCTATCAGCTGCTGGGCGAGAAGATCCCCAGCGAGCGCGAGCGCGGCCAATTCCTGGCGGCCAGCCGGCGCGGCTCGATGGCGCTGTCGGACCGCGCGAGCCTGACCGGCACCGGCTCGGCGACCGGATCGGTTTCCGGCGTCCCCCCGACCGGTGGCGTCGCCACGGGCGGTCCACCCCTGACCGGTGGTCCCCTGACCGGTGGTCCCCTGACCGGTGGTCCCCTGGCCGGGAGCGGCGGCGACGCGACCCGGACGCCGGAACTGTTGACCCATCTGGAGGGTCGCTTGACCCGCTATCTCGGGCCGATCGCCCGGATTCTGGTGAAACGTTGCGCCCAGAACGCGGGCACGATCGACGGCCTCTACCTCGCGCTGGCCGAACACATCCCCGATGAAAAGGATCGCGCCGCCTTCCTGGGCGGCATCCGGCGATCCTGACCCCGCGGGGCACCGCCGGGCTGCCTGGCTGCTTGACCGATCGCACCGGACCGGCAAGGGTGCGGTCACAGCATCCGCCGCCGCCCTGGCCGCCACTGCCGATGGACCCGCCATGAAATACGCGATCGTACCGGTCACTCCGTTCCAGCAGAACTGCACCGTGATCTGGTGCCCGGAAACCATGCAGGGGGCGGTGGTGGACCCCGGCGGCGACCTTGAACTGGTGGTGGCCGCCGCGGAGGCCCGGCAGGTTCACCTGGAGAAAATCCTGTTGACCCACGGCCATATCGACCATGCCGGCGGCAGCGCCAGTCTGGCCAAGCGGCTGTCGCTGCCGATCGAGGGGCCCCACCGCGGCGACCAGTACTGGATTGACGGCTTGCCCGAGCAGGGGCGGATGTTCGGCTTGGGCGCCGCAGCGGCCTTCGTGCCCGACCGCTGGCTCGCAGCCGGCGACACCGTTACCGTCGGCAGTCTGACCCTGGATGTGCTGCACTGTCCCGGCCACACCCCCGGTCACATCGTGTTTCACCATCCGCCAAGCCGATTGGCGCTGGTCGGCGACGTCCTGTTCCAGGGTTCGATCGGCCGCACTGATTTTCCCGGCGGCGACCACGACACGCTGCTCCGCTCGATCCGTCAGACCCTATTGCCGCTGGGTGACGATATCGCCTTCATCCCCGGCCACGGGCCGATGTCGACGTTTGGGCGGGAACGGCGCAGCAATCCGTTCTTGATTCGCTGATCGGGGGGCGGATCGGCCGGGCGCGGCTCAGGCGATCACCGGGCGGCGCAGCCAGCGCTTGATGATCGCGGCATATTGCGAGGACTCGGACGACGACGGCAGGTGGTCGCTCATGCCGGCCGAGAAGCATTGCTCGCCTTCCGCCGAACCGCTGCCGGCGGTGAGCCCAACGATCGGCAGGTTCTGAAAAGTGGCGCCCATCGACCGGATTGCCGCGACGGCGGCGCTGCCGTCCATCAGCGGCAGATCGAGGCCGATGAAGACCATATCGTAGGTCCGGTTGCGCACCGCCGCCACCACTTCGCGGCCGTTGACCGCGAGATCGACCTGATGCCCGAGGCGGCGCAGAATCAGCTCCGGAGACGAGCCGTCCGATTTCGGCGGATCGGCGACCAGAATGCGCAAAGGCCGCCGTGGCGTCGGCTGCTGGTCGGCGGTTTCCCGGCTCGATCGGCTGGGGTGGAGCAGCAGCCCGACCAGCGCCTCATGGAGGACCGAGGGCAGCACCGGTTTGGTCAGAACGATATCGGCGCGAGCGGTCGATCCGACCGAATCGGGGGCGGACCCGGCCGCGGTCGCCAGGAGGGCGATCGGCAGATCGAAACCCTCGGGCGGCGCCCGGACCTGGGCCATCAGTTCGCCGGCGCCGATCTCCGGAAAGGCGTCATCGATCACCATCAGGTCGAACGGCCGACCGGCTTCGCGCGCCGCTCGCAACACGTCCAGGGTACGACTGCCGTCGGCCGCCGCCGCGGTCTCGGCGCCCCACCAGTGCAGCTCCTGTTCCAAGGCATCACGGGTCAGTGCCAGGTCATCGACCACCAGGATTCGTCTGTCCGCCAGCGGATCGGGTGGGCACCGATCGTCCTCGGGGTAGCTGCCTATTGCCCATTGCAGCGGCAGCACCGCCCAGAAATGGCTGCCCTTATCCAATTCGCTGACCACGCCAACATCGCCACCCATCAGCGTGACCAGGTGGTGACAGATTGCCAGACCGAGCCCGGCGCCGCCGAAGCGCCGGGTCAGCGAGCTGTCGACCTGGTAGAACATGGTGAACAGCCGCGGAATATTGGCGTCGGCAATGCCGATCCCGGTATCCTTGATCGAAAGCTTGATCGCGGCGACGCCGGGAACGCCATCGAGGACGCTGGCCGAAATCGTCAGGCCACCGCGGTCGGTGAATTTCACGGCGTTGCTGGCATAATTCATCACGATCTGGCGGATGCGCTTGGCATCGCCGACCACCGTGCCGGTCAACTCCGGCGCCACGCAGCAGCCGATCTTGAGGCCCTTGGCCGCGGCCATCGGGGTGATCGCGCCCACCGCCTCCTCGATCAGATGGGCAAGGCAGAACTGGGACAGATCCAGCGACATCCGTCCCGATTCCAGCTTGGAAAAATCCAGCAGGTCGTTGACCACGGTCAGCAGCGCATCCGCCGAACGGTCGATGATCCGGGCATAGTGGCGCTGCTCGTCCGACAGCGGTGTATCCATCAGCAACTCGGCCATGCCGATCACGCCATTGAGCGGGGTCCGGATCTCATGGCTGACCGTCGCCAGGAATTCAGATTTCGCCCGGGCTGCGGCCTCGGCTTCCTCCTTGGCGGTGCGCAATTCGGCCTCGCGCCAGAATTCGTTGGAGACGTCCGAATGGATCGCGACGATGCCGCCATCATGGGTCGGATATTCCACCGTCTTCAGCACCCGGCCGTTCCACATCTCGCTCAGGATCGGTTCGCTGCGTTTGCCGCGGTGGTCGGCCAGCCGCCGTTCGACCCAGGTCTCGGGATCGGTATCGATCACACCATAGACGCCGCGCCGGGCCGACTCCCGCATGATCAGGTCATGGCAGACGCCGGGGATCAGCAGATCGGCAACCGGCTCGTAGAGTTCCTTGAATCGCTGATTGCACAAGATCAGGCCGTCGTCGGGGCCAAACAACACAAAGCCTTCGGACATTCCGGCAATCGCCGCCGAAAGATGGCGCTCCGCCGGTTCCAGTTCGTTGATCCGGCGTTGCAACTGGTCGCGGGCCGCCTCCAGTTCGTTCAGGGCATTGCCGAGCACGCGCAGGCCGTACCAGCGCAGCAGCAAGAAGACCCCGAACGCGATCGCCGAACCGACGCCCGCGATCACCACGGTATCGAACAGCATGGGGGCGAAATCGATGCTCGCTGCGATCCGGCCGACCGGCTTGAAGGCCTGGAGAAACGGCCGCGAGCCTTCGAGCAGGAAGGGCCCGTCCAGTTTGGCGGTGCCGCTATAGACCAAAGTGCCGTCGCGATCGTAGACGCGGGGATTGCCGACGAGCACCCCATAGAACACATCGTCGAGCACATATTCGATTCGGTGGGTTTGGAACTGCCACAGATCCGGCGCGGTCGAAACCAGCGCCGTCATCGCACGTGCTGCCAATTCGAGCTGGGATTCCAGCCGATTAGCATAGTCACCGCGTTCGTGGACGAAGTAGAGCACCGGGACGCCCAGTGCGATAACACAAGCGATCGCCCAGGATATCAGGACGATTAGCCCATGCAGGCGGCGTTCTTCGCGACGAAAGACCTCGACGGAGGGACTCACGGTATCTGATTCCGCGTCGTCGTTCGAGCGGCAACGGCGCCATTCTCGCGGAGCATCTTCTCACCGGCAGGCGACTGGACGAAATCGGCGAAATCGCTCACTTCCGGGCGCGGCGAGGGCTTGAGTATCGCAAAAAGGGTAAATCGCAGGGGATAGCGCCCGGAGGTGATGGTTTCTGGCGTCGCGGCGACGCCGTTGAGCGGCAACACGGCCAATTTGCGCCGCTCGGCGCGGACCGCCAGCAGGCTGTTGAGCGTCAGAGAGCCGGGCAAATGTTCGGCGAGATCAAGTGCCTCCTGGTCGGTTGCCGCCATCGCCAGACCGTGCTCCTGGTAGATCGCATCGACCGCCGCGGCGACCTCCGGCGCGATCGTGCGCAACATGACCGTGGTGGAATCGTGAGCCGGGCGGAGGATGGCCCGAATTTCCCGGCCATCGGGCCAGGTTGAAACATGCTTGCTGTAGATTTCGAGCAATTTTGCCGTGGTCATGTCGAGCCCGTGATCGAGCTTCGAGGTCACGAACACCATGGCAGTATCGGCGATCGGAAACCAGAGTGCACCAGCTTGCTCGTCCGAGTTCAAAGGCCGGGCGCTGAAACCGAGATCGATCGCCCCGGCGCGGGCGGCCTTGATGCCGCCGGCGCTGCCCAGGCTCTGCAGCACCTTGATCCTTATCCCCGGCCGGCGCTCCTGGTAGGCCGCGCCCAGCAGCGTGAAGATACCGACCCCGACGCCGCTGCCACCAACAGTGATCGTCTGGGCAAGGGCGCCCCCGGATAGTGTCGTCGTCAGCGCGATCAACACCAACGACAACGGCCAAGACCAGCCGGAACGGGGCCAAAACCAAGAAGAATGGCGGGTACAAGTCATGGCCCGAAGCCTTTCGGTGCTCGCCATAACCGGACTGCGGTGATGGCTTTAGCAGCGGGTGGATGGTTCGAACGTGTGGTCATTGACAGCAAAATTAATCATTAATTTTTTAACCAATCTAGTGCTGGCCGGTCCGACGGCCAGCGCGTCTGACTGAATAGTTTGTCCATCAGCGATCCCGCCACCGATGCCAGGGCCGATCCTGGATTCCGGCGGGGAGCCGAACATCGCCATCCGTCCCTTTGGGCCTCACTTGCGTCGCCGGTTACCGCGGCCTATGTCCTCGTCGGGGGCAAGGGCGGTGGGAACCGGCCGGGAAATGAACTAGAATTCCTGAAAGCGAGGGAAATAGCGACATGCTAACGCTGCTGCCATGTTGACGCTTCAGGTGAACGGCAGATCTGTTAAGGTCGAAGCTGCAGGCGATACCCCCCTGCTGTGGGTGCTGCGCGACCTGCTCGATCTGACCGGCACCAAATACGGCTGCGGCGCGGGGCTGTGCGGCGCCTGCACGGTCCATGTCGAGGGTCGCCCGGTCCGATCCTGTTCCGTTCCGATCGAGACGGTCGGAGACCAGGCCATTACCACAATCGAAGGCTTATCCGGCGCCACAGCCGATCGCGTAAAGGCGGCATGGATCGCCGAGCAAGTACCGCAATGCGGATATTGCCAATCCGGAATGATCATGGCTGCGGTGGGATTGCTGACCGATCATTCGAATCCAAGCGCCTCGGAAATCGATACCGCTATGAGTAATTTATGCCGCTGCGGCACCTATGACCGCGTGCGTAAGGCCATTTATCGCGCGGCGGGGTCATGATTGACCACAATACGCCCCCCTTTGCCCGCATTCCTGCTAACCAGATTATCAACCTGACCCGCAGGGCATTCCTCAAAGTATCCGCGGCGTCAACCGGGAGTCTGGTGCTGGGCTGCCATGTCTGTGCTGCAACCTTGGCCGGGGCGGCGGTGCGCAAACCGCCTCTGGTCCCGGTCAATGCCTGGCTCAGTATCTCGCCGGCAGAGATCGTGATCGCGGTCGCCAATTCCGAAATGGGTCAGGGCGTGTTCACCGCGTTGCCGATGTTGGTCGCGGAGGAGCTTGACTGTGACTGGTCGCTGGTGCGGGCGGAAATGGCGCCGCTCGGTCCGGATTACGTCAATCCGATGTTCGGCGGCATGGCGACCGGCGGCAGCACCAGCATTCGCGCCGCCTTCCTGCCGCTGCGCCGGGCCGGTGCCGCGGCCCGGATGATGCTGGTTGCCGCGGCGGCGCAAGCCTGGCGGGTCCGTGCTGAGGACTGTGTCGCCGGAGAGGGCTTCGTCAGCCATGCCGCCAGCTTTCGCCGTGCGAGCTATGGGGCGCTCGCTCCGGCAGCGGCACGCATGGCGGTGCCCGGCGAGGTGGCGCTGAGGGAACGCAAGGCGTGGCGGGTGATCGGCAGGCCGATTCCCCGGCTCGATATTCCGGCCAAAACCGACGGCAGCGCCGTGTTCGGGATCGACGTGCGCCTGCCGGGCATGCTCTACGCCGCGATTCGGCAATGCCCGGTCTTCGGCGGCACCCTGGCCGGGGTCGACGATGCCGCCGCGCGCCGCGAACCCGGGGTGATCGCGGTGGTTCCGTTCAAGGATGCCGTCGCGGTGGTCGCTCAGACCTGGTGGTGCGCCCAGTCGACGCTCGCTCACAAGGTCGCGACGTCCTGGACGCCGGGGCCGGCCGCCGGCAACGACGATGCTGCGATCGTGAAGGCGCTGCAGGACGGCCTCACCCGGCCGGCAACGATTGCCGCCGACCGCGGCGATGTCGACGGCGCGATCAAGACCGCGGCGCGGGTGATCGAGGCGGAATACCGGGTGCCGTTTCTTGCCCATGCCGCGATGGAGCCGATGAACTGCACCGCCAGGGTAACGCCTGACGGCTGCGAAGTGTGGGCGCCGACCCAGGGACAGGGGCTCTATGCCCGCGTCCTGCCGGAGTTTCTCGCCCTGAAGCCCGAGCAGATCAAGGTCAACACCCCCTTCCTCGGCGGCAGCTTCGGGCGCCGGTTCGAGATCGATTTCGGCATTCAGGCGGCGCTGCTCGCAAAGCAGGTCGGGCGCCCGGTCCAGCTGATCTGGAGTCGGGAAGAGGACATGCAACACGACGTCTATCGCCCCGCCGCGATGGCCCGGGTCCAGGTCGCGCTCGAGCGCGGGGGCCGGCTGACCGGCTGGCGCCACCGCGTCGTGTCGCCTTCGATCATGGCCCGGCTGTTCCCCAACGCCTTCAAGGACGGCATCGACCAGTCGGCGGTGGAGGGTATCGCCGACCAACCCTATGCGGTGCCGGCGCTGCGGGTCGAGTATGTCCGGCAAGAGCTTGGCGTGCCGGTCGGCTTCTGGCGTTCGGTCGGCCACGGGATCAACGCCTTTGCGGTCGAGAGCATGATCGACGAGGTCGCGGCGGCGCTGGGCGAGGATCCGTTGCGTCTGCACCGCGATCTGGTCGCCAGGGAGGACCGGGCGATCGGGGTGATCAACCAGCTTGCCGCGCTGTCCGGCTGGGGCAAACCGCTCGACCCGGTCGCGGGCGCTCGCCGCGGGCGCGGCATGGCGTTCCACGCCGCCTTCGGCAGCCTGGTCGGCGAAGCCGCCGAAGTCACCGTGTTCGACGACGGCCGGCTCAGGGTCGATCGGGTCTTCGCAGTGATCGATTGCGGCCCGGTGGTCAACCCCGACACCGTCGATGCCCAATTGCGCGGCGCCATCGTGTTCGGGCTCAACGCGGCGCTGGTTCAGAAGATCGGGATTGCGGGCGGCCGGGTGACCACCGCCAATTTCGATGGATTCCCGCTGCTGACCATGGCCGGGATGCCTGAAATCGTCGTGAAAATTCTCGATAGCGCCGGCCCGGTCGGCGGGGTCGGCGAAGCCGGGACCCCGCCGATCGCTCCGGCGGTGACCAATGCGATCTTTGCCGCGACCGGCCGCCGCTTGCGCAGCCTGCCGATCAGCGACCACGATCTGACCCGGCGGTGAGCCGCTATCGTCCGCCGCCGATCCGCAAGGGGCCTGGCCCGAAGACCCAGACCATCAGCATGCCGCCCATGATCGCGAGGTTCTTCATGAAGTGAATTTCCTGATTGCGGGCCTGGGCTTCCGGCACCGCCCAGTAGGCGTGGAAGATCAGGGTGGTCGGGATGATGAACAAGAACAGGGCCAGAGCCGCCCAGCGCGCCTGCCAGCCGAGCAGCAGCGCCAAGCCGCCGCCCAGCTCGACCGCGATCGCACCGACCAGGAACAGTTCGGCGACCGGCATGCCGTGGCCGGCCATATAGGCGGCGGCGCCGGAAAATCCGACGATCTTGCCCAGACCCGACTGAATGAAGATCGCCGCCAGCAGCGCCCGCGCGATCAGCGATCCGAATTTCTCGGCAAACGAGGCGTCCATGGTTCCACTACCCTCCTGTTAGGCATCCTGTTCAGGGTCACCGGCGGCTCGCCGAGTTGTGATCCAATATGTTAGGGGATTTTTCGCGGGCCGACCTTACCTAATACGGTCAGCGCGGCCTGCTTGGCGGACATGCCGGGGCCCGCCCCGTCGCGAAAGGATGTCGAAATGTGGCTCCCCACAAGAAAGGCCGTGACCTTGCCCACCCCCCAACAGGCTTTGCCCGGACGCCCGGAGCCGATGGCGGTGCCGGCCAGTCATTTCGTCAACGGCCACCCGCTGGTGCCGCCGTTCCCGGCCGGAATGGCGACGGCGATCTTCGGGCTCGGCTGCTTCTGGGGCGCTGAGCGCAAGTTCTGGCAGCAGCCGGGGGTCTATACCACGGCGGTCGGCTATGCCGGCGGCGCCACCCCCAACCCGAGCTACGAAGAGGTGTGCACCGGCCGCACCGGCCATACCGAAGCGGTGCTGGTGGTGTTCGATCCCGCCGTGGTCGATTACGAGACGCTGCTCACCGTGTTCTGGGAGAGCCATGATCCGACCCAGGGCATGCGCCAGGGCAACGATATCGGGACCCAATACCGTTCGGCGCTCTACACCTTCGGCGAGACCCAGCGCCGCGCAGCCGAGCGCAGCCGCGATCGCTACGCCGCGGCATTGGACAAACGCGGCTATCGCCCGATCACCACGGAAATCAGCGAGGCACCGCCCTTTTATTATGCCGAGGGCTATCACCAGCAATACCTGGCCAAGAATCCCGGCGGCTATTGCGGCCTGGGCGGCACCGGCGTGAGCTGCCCGACTGGCATTGCCGAACCCGTGGAGGCATGATGGCAGCGGCAGCCCGGCTGCCGCCCCCTGCGGACCGCACCATGCTCCACACCAATTCCGTCCGTAAAGAGTTCGCCCAACGCAAGGCCGCAGCCGCGGTCGGTGCCGAGCGCAGTTTCGGCGCCTTCCTGCAGATCGACACCGGCGACGCCGGCGGACTCGGTGGCAGCTTCCTCGCCGATTTGGCGGTGAAGATCCACCGCGCCGCCCGTAGCGAATACGGCACCATCGGATTCAACACCCGGACCAAGGTCGGGCGCGACGCCTTCGTTGACGACGAGATGGCAAGCGCGATGCGCTCGACCGCCAAGGCGATGCCGTGGCCCGATCCGCGGCTGGCCGACCGGGGGATACTGGCGGTGATGTTCGCCGGCACCCGCGCCAATCTGAGCGCCGAAGGCGGCCGGTTATTCCTCTGCGAGGTGTTGCCCGCGTTCTTCGTGACCCGCGGCGGCGCCCGGCTACCGATCCACGATGGTCTGCTGGTCGGCATTGGCGACACCCGCCAGTCGGTGCGCAAGGCGATGGTGATCGGCCATGGCCTGTTGGTCGAGGACGCGCTGGCGGCCGAATGGCCGCTCGATGCCCTGCGTCGCCAGGGCGGCGGTGATGACGGCTTTGCCGACCGGGTGGCCGCCGAGCGCAAACGCCGTCACGAGGACGACTGGCAACGCGCCTGGCTTGCCGCCAAGCGTTTTGCCCGTGCCTGGATCGACCGGCACCAGGACGAACCGGCCGGGCGAATGGCCGCGATGTTCGCCGAGATCGAGCGGTGTCAGGCGATCGCCGCGGCGATGAAGAGCCAATTCGGCTTCGAAATGGCGTCGGGGCGGGTGATGACCGGCGACCAGGCCCAGGTTCTCGGCTTGGCCGAGGCGGCGGTGACCCGGTGGCGGCGGACCAAGAATGATCTGATCCGGCTTTGCCAGGACCTCGCCCGCCAGAACCCCCAGCTCTATCTCAGCCTGCGCGGCCAGGGGTAGCAGCCGGCGGCGGCGGCCGCCCACGGGCTTTTCAGCTGGGTGAGCACCTCCCGCTTGAACCCATCCCGAAATGACCGCAGTTTCCTGGTCGTGGTCTGCCGCTTCGCCGCCAAGCACGGCCTGGCAAAGCTGTCCACCGATTTCAGGCGGCGGTCAAAGAAGCCGGAACGGCGGAACCGCCGGGCTTCGGTGTCCTGGCCCGCCCGATTGTCAGGCCGGCCTGGCGCGAAACTTGCCT
Source organism: Azospirillum sp. (assembly GCA_016124535.1). Taxonomy (GTDB): domain Bacteria; phylum Pseudomonadota; class Alphaproteobacteria; order Azospirillales; family Azospirillaceae; genus RI-112. The sequence continues at coordinate 11,240 of WGNK01000044.1, read as the reverse complement.
GGGACTGCTGATTTTCAAAGGACAGTGCCATGACCGCCAGCCGTCTCCTGGTGGTCGACGACGATGCCGAGGTCGGCAAGTATGTCGCGTCGGTGGCGAAGCTGTGCGGCTATGACGTGAAGACGGTTTCACTGGCCGTCGAGTTCCGCCGCCGTCTGGAAGATTGGCGGCCGTCGCATATCGTCCTCGATCTCCAGATGCCGGACTGCGACGGCATCGAACTGCTGCGCTATCTCGCCGACCGCGGCTGCCGCGCGCGGGTCGTGGTGATGAACGGGGTCGATCAGAGGATCATCGAATCGGCGCGCCACCTCGGCATTTGTAGTGGCCGCGACATCGCGGCGATGATCCAGAAACCGGCGCACGCCAGCGACCTGCGGGCCATCTTCGAACAGATCAAGGGCGGCGATCGCCAAACGCGCGTTCCACCTGGTGTATCAGCCCAAGGTCGCGCTCAACCAGCCGGTTCAGGCGTCCGGCCGCTGTCCGACCGCCGGATTCGAAGCGCTGCTGCGCTGGCATCATCCGCGGCGCGGCGTCGTGGCGCCGGCGGAGTTTCTGCCGCTCGCCGAAAGCCTGCCGCTGATGGACGACCTCACCGACCTGGTGATCGGCGAAGCACTCGAACGGCTGCAAGAATGGCGGGCGCTGGGGCTGTCGACCTCGCTGGCGATCAACGTCTCGGCGGTAAACCTGCACGCCGCCGATTTCACCGACCGCCTGGTCGAGCGCTGCCGGAAGGCCGCGGTCGCGCATGATCGTGAAGACCGCGATCGACCTGGCGCATAATCTCGGGCTGGTCGCTTGCGCCGAAGGGATCGAAACCGCCGCGACCCTGGCGGTCTTGCGCGAACTCGGCTGCGATCTCGTTCAGGGCTATCACATTGCCCGCCCGATGGCCGCCGCCCAGGCCGAGGAATGGCTCCGACGGGGGTGACGCCGGCATCGGTGCCGTCCAACGGCACCGCCCCCGCTTCCGGCCCCAGCCCGATTTTTTGCCCCGGCGGTCGGCCAGACCGCAGGTTCAGACAATCGAGCAACGCGATGGCCAGAAGTCGGGCGCAGAAATGCCTAAAAATCAGGCTGCCGGGAAGATGCGCGGCCGGTTGAGGTGCAGCGCGCAGGTGTCGCCGACCGCGAGCCGCAGGCTGCTCAGACGCTCGGGCTCGATCACCGCTTCCAGCGGCTGGCCGGCGAGTTCGAGGTCGAGGCGCGCGGTGGGGCCGATCAGGGCATCGATCAGCCGGCGGAACGGCAAGCGGTAGCGCACCAGCACCCAGGCGATGGCCAGGCCGAACACGGCATTGATCGCGGCGGCCAGCGCCGCGGCGCCGAAGCTGAGCCGGAACGCCGACAGCACCCGCGGGCGTCGTCACGTCCGCCCAGAAACCGGACCAGCCCAGTCCGCTCGCGCGCAACGCGAGCGCCGCCAGAGGGAACAGCACCAGCAAGGAGAGATAGGCCAGCGAGAATCGGAGCGTCGCCCCGAAGCCGGGGACCACGCTGTCGCGCCGCCGCAGCCTTCCCGGCCGCGCCGCGCGGGCCGGACCCGCCGGCTGTGCCTTCGAGACTCCGCTCATGGTTCACCGCACTGGCTGGTAGATCTGGTCGAAGATGGCACCATCGGCGAAAATTTCCGCTGCGTCGACGGCCAGCCGCCCAGGTGCGGATCGATCGTGAACAGCCGCAGCGCGGCAGAACGATCCTGGAATTGGGCGGCGACCTCGGGCAGGCGCGGCCGCTGTGGCGAATCCAGCCCTGCGCGGCCCCCGGCTCTGGACAAGCCGGCGGTCCCGTGGTCAAGCTCCCCCTCGCATTGCGAGGACGACCATGTTCCCAGCTATCCTGTTCCGGCCGGCACGCGCTCGCCTCGCCGGTCAGCCGTTTCGTCGCCGTGCCCGAGCGCGGCGAGGCGATCCGAGTGGGGCGTCCCCGGCGCTCCGCACCTCAGCCTGCGCGGAGTCGCGTTAATGGTATTCACGGCACTTTGGCTGGTGATCCTGGTCTACGCCGGCACCGTGTTCGACGACATGTCGAAATATGTGATTTCGGTGGTATTTGTGGCGGTGGCGCTGCTTCTGTTGCGATACTATTTGAATTACTGGACTCATGACCTGATCATTCTTTCGGTCGTGAGCTTCGCACCCTATCTGATCTGGTTCATCCTCGACGACCATACCGGCGGCGTGGTCCGCCACACCTCCAAGGACCTGTTCACCATCGTCCTGCCCACCGGCCTCGCCGCCGCCGGACTGGACATCGCCTTCCGCTACATGCGCAATCCAGCTCGCCCGCAAGGTCCCCCTCGCCCTTAAGGCCCGCCTGGCTCGCAGCCCAACCAGAGACCCGCGGTCCCGAAGGCCGCCGGCAGCGCGATCCGCCGGGCCGGCCGGGTTGGTCAGCCGGTGTTCGGATTTAGCGGCAAGGTCAGGGTGACCCGCAGGCCGCCTTCCGGCCGGTTGGCGAGGGTGATAGCGCCGCCATGGCCGTGGATGATGGTTCGCGCGACGCTGAGGCCGAGGCCGACGCCGCCGAACTCCCGGTTGCGTGACGGCTCCAGCCGGTAGAACGGCCTGAACACCGCTTCCTGCTCCGCCTCCGCAATCCCCGGACCGTCGTCGTCGATCAGGATACGGATCTCGCGCTCGCTTTCCGCCAAGGACACCCGCGCACCACCGCCGTATTTGACCGAATTATCCAGGAGATTGGTCAAGGCCCGGCGCAGCGCGCCAGGCCGGCACTCCAGGGAAACCTTGCTCTCGGGCTCGAAGCGGACCGGCAGGCCGGCATCGGCCATGTCGTAGCAGATGCTCGACAGCAGCGCGGCGAGATCGACCCGCAGCCGCGGCTCGTCGGCCGCATCGTCACGGGCGAACGCCAGGGTCGCCGCGATCATCCCCTCCATCTCGGCCAGCGTCGCGCGCATCCGCGCCCGCTCGTCGGGGTCGGTGATGAACTCGGTGCGCAGACGCAACAGGGTGATCGGGGTGCGCAGATCATGGGAAATCGCGGCAATCATCCGGGTACGGTCCTCGACGAATTGCCGGATGCGCCGGTTCATCTCGTTGAATGCCCGCGCGACCGCACGCGCCTCCGCGGCGCCGACCTCGGGCAGGGGGGGCGCGGACAAATCCTGGCCGAACCGTTCCGCGGCCCGCGCCACCCGGGTCAGGGGCACGGTCAGATAGCGCACGATGATCAGCGAAAACAGAAAGGTCGAGGCCGCCATGATCAGAACCGAAAGCGTCGCATGCCCGATCACCGAGCCATGCAGGCGCAAGGGGTGACTGGCGAAGGTGATGACGTCCCCGCCGGACAGGGTCACCTGCGCCGCAATTTCGCGATCGTCAACATGGCCGTGCAGCCACTCGACCACCTGCAGCTGACCCAGCATCATCAGGCGCAAGAGCGGCGTAAGGCCCTGATCGTCGTGGAACCGGAGCGACCGGACGGCGGAGATTTCGACGGCAGCCTTACCGGTCTGCGCCCGCAATTGAGCGGCGATCCGCTCCGCCTCGTCGACGTCGCCCTGGTCGCGGCCTGGCGCCGCCCCGGCCAGCGGGCCCCTGCTGACCCGGAACAGCGGCGTGTCGATGATCGCGATGACGTCGCCGCGATACTCCTTGGGTATTTCGGCCAAATGTCGCGAAATCTCGGCGATCCGTTCGATAATCTGGTCTTTGCCGACCAGGGTGATCGCCTCCAGCTTTTCACTGGTAAAAACCATGATGCTGATAAAGTGAGAAATCGTCAGCCCGAGAAACAGGGTCAGAATAATTCTGCCGGCGATGCTGTCGGGGACCAGGCGGATCATTCGGGGATGACCTTAGGAGTGAACAGATAACCCTCGCCCCACACGGTTTTAATCAGCAGAGGAGCCTTAGGGTCGTCTTCAAGTTTGCGGCGTAAACGCATGACCTGGGTATCGATACTGCGGTCGAACAGTTGTGCCGAACGGCCGCGGGCGAGATCCAGCAACTGGTCGCGGTTCAGCACCCGCTGGGGGTGCTCGACGAACACCATCAGCAGGCTGAATTCGCCGCTGCTGAGCGGTTCGACCACGCCCTCGGCGTCGATCAGCGCGCGCTGGGCCGGATCCAGGGTCCAACCGGCGAAGCGGATGCGCGTCTCCGCCGGGATCGTGCGACCCGACCGCCGGGGTCCGGTGCGCCGCAGCACGGCCCGGATGCGCGCGACCAATTCCCGCGGATCGAACGGCTTGGCCAGATAGTCGTCGGCGCCGGCCTCCAGACCGGCGATGCGGTCGGGCTGCTCGCCCATCGCGGTCAGCATGATGATCGGGATGTCCGAGCCGGCGCGCAGGGTGCGGCACAGCCTCAGGCCGTCCTCGCCGGACAGCATCAGGTCGAGCACGATCAGATCGATCCGCGCCTCGGCGAGAACCTTGCGCATGCCGGGGCCGTCGACCACGGCGGTGGTGCGCAGGCCGTGCCTGACCAGAAAGCGCCCGAGCAGGTCGCGGATTTCCCGGTTGTCGTCGACCACCAGCACATGCGGCTGCCTTTCCATGGTCGCAAGATAGTCCCTCCGGCGCGCCCGCGAAGTGCCGAAATTGCAACAAATCATGACAAGGCTGCGATCGGCGGGCCTGACAAACTTCTGTGACAAATCCCCGGCAGGGTGCCGGCCAAATCGTCGGTTGCCCCTTAGGGAACGGCACACATGCCCAGTCGGATCGCTGCATCTCCCGGTCACCCGGTAAAGGCCGGGTCGGCCAGCGTTTTTTTTGCTTGCTGCCTGGTCGGCCTGGTCCTGGCGGCGCCCCAGGCCGCGCCGGCCGAGACGCTCGCCCATCGCCATCGGCCGGAAGCTCCGGGGGCGGTCGGCGCCTCGGTCGAGGAGTTGCTGGCGCTGGTCCGCAAGATGAATCCCGAGCTGGCGGCGAGCGGACTCGAAGCGGAGGCGGCGGCGGCGCGGATCGAGGGCGCCGATGCCCTGCCGGATCCGAAATTCCAGGTCCAGGTTGAGGACATCGCCCGCAACCCCTCGGGTTTGCCGCGGTCGCGGATCGGCACCGCCAAATATCTCTTCCGGCAGGAGTTTCCGTTATGGGGGAAACGCGGCCTGAAGCGGGAGATCGCCGAAGCGGAGAGCCGGCAGGCCGAAGGCAAGCTGGCCGGCCTGCTGACCGAACTGGCGATGCGGGTCAAGACCACCTATGCCGAGTACCATCTGGTCCATCTCGCCACCGACCAGACCGACGAATTGCTCAACATCGTGCGGGCGCTCGGCCGCCTGGCGCAGCTGCGCTACGCCCAGGGCATGGGCCAGCAGCAGGAGCCGATCACCGCAGAGGCGGAACGCGCGGCGCTGACCTCTGAGCGGCTCCGGCTGGATGGCGACCGCCGCCGTCTGCGCGCGCGGCTCAACGCGCTGATCGGCCGCGCGCCCGACCAGCCGCTGGTCGAGCAGCCGAGACCGCGACCCTTGCCCGATGCCAGATCTCTGGATTTCAATGTCTTGCGCGAAAGGGCGCAGGCGGCCAACCCGCTATTGCGAATTGAAGCGGCCCGCATCGAGGCCGCCGACGGCACCCGGTCGCTGGCTGACCGGGCATGGTACCCGGACCTTGGGGTCGGCGTCGGGGTGGTCCAGAAGAACAACACCCTGGACAGCTATCAGGCGATGGTCGAGGTCAATATCCCGCTGCAATGGGGTCTGCGGCGATCCCAGCAGGCCGAGGCGACGGCGATGGCTTCGGCGGCCCGTTCCCGGCGCGATGCGGTCAGCCTGAACATCGATGCCGACCTCCAGGTGGCGCTGGCCGGCCTGGACGCCGCTACCGGCATGGTCAAGGTGCTGCGCGACACCGGGATTCCCCAGGCCAGGATCGCCGTGCAATCGGCGCTGAAGAGCTACGAGATCGGGCTCGGCGAGATCACGCCGGTGCTCGACGGGGTGCAGCGGCTGCAGCGCGCCTTCATCGATCTGCTCAAGGTGCAATTCGAACAACAGGCCCGCCTCGCCGAAATCGAGCGGACGATCGGAGGAGATTTGTGATGGGCGTTTCCCGATCGCCCCGGCGGGGTTTGGCCTTTGCCGGGCTCGCCGTACTCCTCGCCGTAATCCTCGGCTGGAGCGCCCATTGCCTGGCACAAGCAGCGGATGCCGGCCAGGGCGCAGCGGCGCCGGCACATGCCGAGCGCAAGATACTCTACTACCGCAACCCGATGGGTCTCGCCGACACTTCGCCGGTACCCAAGAAGGATGGCATGGGGATGGATTACATCCCGGTCTACCAGGACGAGGCCGGCGACGCCGGGACGGTGCGGGTCGGGCTCGACAAGGTCCAGAAACTGGGGGTTCGGACTGAGGCGGTGGCCTTGCGGCCGATGGTGCGCTCGATCCGTGCGGTCGGTACCATCCAGGTCGACGAGCGGCGCCTGACGGTGATTGCGCCGAAATTCGAAGGCTGGATCGAGCAGCTCAACGCCGACACCACCGGCCAGAGGGTCCACCGCGGCGAATCGCTGATGGAGGTCTATTCGCCCGGCCTGGTGCTGGCTCAGCAGGAGTATCTGGTGGCGGCGCGCAATCTTGCCGCACTCAAGGACGCCGATGCCGAGACTCGCGCCACCGCCCGCCAGCTGGCGGAAAGTGCGCTCACCCGGCTGCGCTACTGGGACATCGGCGAGGATCAGATCCAGCGTCTGGGTCGCCGCGGCAGCGCCAGCCGGACCTTGTCGATCACCGCCCCGGCGGATGGCGTGATCCTGGACAAGATCGCGGTCCGGGGCATGCGGTTCATGCCCGGCGAAATGCTCTACAAGATCGCCGATCTCTCGCGGGTCTGGGTGATTGCCGAGGTGTTCGAGCAGGATCTGGGTCAGATCAGACCGGGGCAAAAGGCCGAAGTCAGCCTCAACGCCTTTCCTGGCCGCCCGTTCGCCGGCAAGGTCGATTTCATCTATCCGACCCTGACCGCCGAAACCCGCACCGTCAAGGTCCGGGTCGAACTGGCCAACCCCGATGGCGAGCTGCGCCCGGCGCTCTATGCCACCGTGGTGCTGGCGGCCCCCCAGGGCGACGGCCAGGTGCTGGCGATGCCGGACTCGGCACTGCTCGACACCGGCAGCCGCCAGGTCGTGCTGGTCGAGCGCGGCGAGGGTCTCTACGAACCGCGGCCGGTACGCACCGGCGTCCGCGCCGACGGCTACGTCGAAGTGCGCGACGGCCTGGTCGCCGGCGATATCGTGGTGGTGCGCGCCAATTTCCTGATCGACGCCGAAGCCAATCTGCGCGCCGCCCTTGGCCATTTCGAGCACGGCAAGTGACGCTCCCGAGGGGGCTCTCCCCTCGCACTCCCCGACCGGGGCCGGCGGCCCCGGACCCCAATACCCTTGTGGGATGTATCCGATGATCGCCGCCGTCATCCGCTGGTCTGCGCGCAATGCTTTTCTGATCGTGCTCGGCACGCTGCTGGTGATCGCAGCCGGGGTTCATTCGGTGCTGCGGATTCCGCTCGACGCCCTGCCGGACCTCTCCGATGTCCAGGTCATCCTCTACACCGATTTTCCCGGTCAGGCACCCCAGGTGGTCGAGGATCAGGTGACTTATCCCCTGACCACCGCCATGCTGACCGTGCCCCATTCCAAGCTGGTGCGCGGCTTCTCGTTCTTCGGCGCCTCCTTCGTCTACATCATCTTCGAGGACGGCACCGACATCTACTGGGCGCGTTCCCGCGTGCTCGAATATCTCAGCTACGCCGCCAAACGTCTGCCCACCGGCATCACCCCGACGCTGGGTCCGGATGCCACCGGGGTCGGCTGGGTCTATCAATACGTCGTGCTGGCGAAGAACCGCACCCTGGCCGAGTTGCGGACGCTCCAGGACTGGTATCTGCGCTACCAATTGGCCAAGGCCGAGGGTGTGGCCGAAATCGCCAGCGTCGGCGGCTACGTCCAGCAATACCAGGCGGTGGTCGATCCCCAGAAGCTCCAGGCCTACCGGATCACCCTCGACCGGGTAACCCAGGCGATCCGCGCCAGCAACCTGGATGTCGGCGGCCGGGTGGTCGAACTGGCCGAGACCGAATACGTGGTACGCGGGCGGGGTTATCTGCGCGGCATTCCCGATCTCGAGCAAATCGTGCTCAAGGTCGAGCAGGGCACCCCGGTGCTGCTGCGCGATGTCGCCCGGGTCGAGCTGGGGCCGGACGAGCGCCGCGGCCTGACCGAGCTCAACGGCGAAGGCGAGGTGGTCAGCGGCATCGTCGTCCAGCGCTTCGGCCAGAACGCGCTCGACGTGATCCGCAACGTCAAGGATCGTCTGACCGAGGTCGCCGGGCTGCTGCCCGAAGGCGTGTCGATCCGGGGCATCTACGACCGCTCGGAACTTATCCTCAGCGCCGTGGCGACGCTCAAACACACCCTGATCGAGGAAGCCCTGATCGTCGCCCTGGTCTGCATCGCCTTCCTGATGCATGTCCGCAGCGCCTTCGTCGCGATCCTGATGCTGCCGGTCGGCGTGCTGATCGCGGTGATCCTGATGCAGTCCCTGGGCATGACCTCCAACATCATGAGCCTGGGCGGCATTGCGATTGCCGTCGGCGCCATGGTCGACGCCGCCATCGTCATGATCGAGAATGCCCACAAGCATCTGGAGCGGGCGCCGCCCGGCACCGCGCGCGCCGCGGTGCTGATCGACGCGGCGGTCGAGGTCGGGCCGGCCCTGTTCTTCAGCCTCTTGATCATCACCGTCTCGTTCCTGCCGGTATTCACGCTGGAGGCCCAGGAGGGCCGGCTGTTCAAGCCGCTCGCCTTCACCAAGACCTTTTCGATGGCCGGTGCGGCCTTTCTCTCGGTCACCCTGGTGCCGGTGCTGATGCTGCTGTTCGTCCGCGGCCGGATCGTGCCCGAGCAGAAAAACCCGCTCAACCGGCTGCTGATCTGGCTCTACCGGCCGCTGATCCGCGGCGTCCTGCGCTTCAAGAAGACCACCATCGTGCTGGCTCTGGTCGCGCTGACCGCTTCGGCCTGGCCGGCGCTCCGGCTCGGCAGCGAATTCATGCCGACACTCGACGAAGGCACCTTGCTGTTCATGCCGACCACGCTGCCCGGCCTGTCGATCGGCAAGGCCGAGGAGCTGCTGCAGACCCAGAACAAGATCATCAAGAGCTTTCCCGAAGTCGACCAGGTCTTGGGCAAGGCCGGCCGCGCCGTCACCGCCACCGACCCGGCGCCGACCGAGATGTTCGAGACCGTGATCACGCTCAAGCCCGCGGCGAGCTGGCGTCCCGGCCTGACCATGGACAAGTTGATCGCCGAGATGGACCAGGCGCTGCAGATGCCGGGGATCAGCAATGCCTGGACCATGCCGCTGCGCGCCCGCATCGACATGCTGTCGACCGGCATTCGTACCCCGATCGGGGTCAAGGTATTCGGCAAGTCGCTGGACGAGTTAGAGAAGCTCGCCCAGAAGATCGAGGCCGCGGTCAAGACCGTGCCCGGCACCACCAGCGCCTATGCCGAGCGGGTCGGCGGCGGCTATTATCTGACCATCGATCCCGACCGCGCCGCGCTCGCCCGCTATGGCCTGACCATCGGCGAGTTGCAGGAGGTGATCCTGACCGCACTCGGCGGCGAGACCGTGACCACCACGGTCGAGGGGCGCGAGCGCTTCTCGGTCAATGTCCGCTATCCGCGCGCCTTCCGCTCCGACCCGGACTCGATCGCAACCCGGGTCCTGGTCAGCACCCAGGACGGCAAGCAGATCCCGCTCGGTCAATTGGCCGCGGTTCGGCTGGAGCAGGGGCCGGCGGCGATCCGCACCGAAAACGCTCTGCTCTCGGTCTATATTTTTGTCGATCTGCGGGGCCGCGACATCGGCGGCTACGTCGCCGACGCCCGCAAGGCGGTGGCCCGGCAGGTGGCGTTGCCGACCGGCTATTTCCTGCAGTGGAGCGGCCAGTTCGAGTATCTGGAGCGCGCCCAGGCCAGGATGGCGGTGGTGGTGCCGCTGACCATCTTCATCATTTTCCTGTTACTTTACCTCAATTTCGGCCGGATTGCCGAGACCCTGATCGTCATGCTGTCGCTGCCCTTCGCACTGGTCGGCGGGGTCTGGCTGATGTACGCGATGGCGTTCAACATCAGCGTCGCGGTCGCGGTCGGCTTCATCGCGCTGGCCGGGGTCGCCGCCGAGACCGGGGTGATCATGCTGATCTATCTCGACCACGCGCTGGCCGCGGTCACCGCCCGTCGCGCCGCGGAGGGGGCGGCGATGACCCGCGCCGACCTCTACGCTGCGGTGATGGAAGGCGCGGTCGAACGGGTGCGGCCCAAGATGATGACCGTGGTCGCGATCATGGCCGGCCTGCTGCCGATCCTCTGGAGCACCGGCACGGGGTCCGAAGTCATGCGCCGGATCGCGGTGCCGATGGTCGGCGGCATGGTTTCGTCAACCGTGCTCACCCTGATCGTGATCCCCGCCCTTTATACCTTGGTCAAGCAGATCGGGCTGGAGCGGCACCACCGTTGACCGGAGCCCAAGCGGTTCAAGGCCCCCCCGGCGGCCGGCAAAACCCCCGCTTTGGCGGTCGGCCGGTCGCGCTATGGTCAAATCCGCCGGCCAAAACCACAGGACTCCGGGATCACCGGTCGAACACGGTCAGAGCTGCGCCATCATCGGCGATGAAGACCGCAAGCAGGCTGGCGGGCACGGTGGCGCTGGCGTTCGCGCTGACCAGATGCTGGCTGGCTGCCCGGCGGTTAGAAGAAGCTTTCACCGGCCTGATAGACCCGCGCCGGGCCGGTCGCCGAGTTCTCCCGAGCGCATGGCGCCGGTCAGCACAAAGGCGAACACGCTGCCGGCGTGGTGGTGCGACGGCGAAGCGGGCCCCGGAGCATAGCTCACCACCACCGCGGCGATCTGAGCGCCGCGGGATTGCGAGTATGGGCGGGTCATGGAAACCTCCTCCTTCACGATCAAGCGTTATGCCGCGGCCCGGCCCGGTTGCCCCGAACGCAGGCTGATCGCGATCCGGTTCCAGGCGTCGCTGGTGGCAACCGAACCGGGAGCCGTTACCCAGAAGCTGGCAGGACACAAAAGCTACGAGACCACACAGCGCTATCAGAGGACTGAACCGCCCCGGGATTGCCGGAGGCTCCAACTCTTGAGAGGATGGGGCCATGGACGGCAAGAAGACAACGGCATCGTTTTCGCCTGAAGTGCGGTCGCGGGCGGTGCGGATGGTGGCGGACCATCGGGGCGAATACGGC
>WGNK01000031.1 GCA_016124535.1 Azospirillum sp. | reverse complement strand
AGTAGAACGCAAATCGGAGCGTAGACGAGCATAGGCGAGACGGAGCGAATTTCCAAATTTATCAGTCATTACAGTGGTATAGCGCATTGGAGCGAAACCTGTCGAAATGGGTAGGAGGACAGGTTAAATTGCTCCGAAGGCAAAGGTCGCACGTTCGAATCGTGTCGGGTCCGCCAATTTTATCAATGGGTTAGCCAGCTATTGGGGCTAACTCTTTTCCATTGGGGACGCTCGGGGGACGCTGGCGAAGGCAAATCCGAGCAACGCCGTTTACGGCCGCGATCTTCACACCAAACGGGTGGCTTCCCTGGCCGGGGCGACGCTGGGGGGGGTGATGGCGGGGCCGCCGTTGGCGGCGGCGACGATCGGTCAGGCGCTGGCTTTGGCGCGGGGACCGGTCAGCAAGCATGCGATCAGGCAGGTGGACCGCCGGCTGACCAACCAATGCATTGATATCTGAGAGAGTTTTTCCTACTGGGTGCCTCAGCGGATCGGCGTCCGGCGCCAGATCGTGGTGGCGATGGATTGGTCTGACTTCGATCCTGACCGGCAGGCGAGCTTGGCCTTCAATCTGGTCACCAGCCTTGGCCGGGCCACACCGCTGGTCTGGCTTTTGGTGTGGCAGAACGAGTTGACCGGCCAGCGCCTTGCCGTCGACGATGCCTGTCTGGCCCGGCTGGTCCAGGCCGTGCCGTCCGGGGTCAAGACGACGATCCCCGCCGACCGGTACTTCGGCGACCGTAAGCTGTTCTCTTTCTTGAAGGAGTTGGGCTTCGGCATTCGCTGCCGTGGCAACCTGGCAAACGCTGGACCATCGCGCCCAGCTTCAGGGATATCGAGGATTTGGTCTTTGGCATGGGGCTTGGAGCCACCCGCATCGGCGAACCCACCCGGCGCGACCGCCGGCTCCTGGTCAACGCCTTTGCCCTCGTCCGGTTGAATGCATGGGCTTCCAACGCATCCCGACTATGCCCGAGATAAGGCTTCAGCCCCTGATGGCCCGCTTTGCCGAAGTCAGCTCCGAGGACAAATCGTTCAATGGCCGATTCTCGGTGGCATAAAAATCAGGGGATGGCTGAGGGATAGGGCAGCCCGCATCGACCCCGGCGAAAACCTCGACAAGAATGTGCGCCAGAGTCCGGGACGGCTCGGCGAAGAAATCGCTGACCGGAACACGATCCGCCTCCTTCGCCGTTCCGAAAGGCCCGCGTGAGCGCTTGCGCGTCGTTGGCCAATGGTGGTTGGATTGGTGCGAAAGTATGGAGACTTCAGAAAGTTTCGACGGAGCCGGCATGAGCCCTTCCCGCGTAATTCTGGCCGTCGGCACGGGCGGCGTCGCGACCGTCACGCTCAACCGGCCGGAGGTCCATAACGCCTTCGACGAGGGGATGATCGCCGAACTGGCCGCGACCTTTCGTCGCGTCGGTGGCGATGCCGCGGTGCGGGCGGTGGTGTTGCGCGCCAATGGCAAGAGCTTCTCGGCCGGCGGCGATCTGGGCTGGATGCAGCGCACCGCGGGCTATAGTCGGACGCAAAATCTCGAGGATGCTTTGGTCCTGGCGGGACTGCTGCGCGACCTCAACCGGATGCCCAAGCCGACCGTGGCGCTGGTTCAGGGGGCCGCCTATGGCGGCGGCGTCGGGCTGGTTGCCGCCTGCGACATCGTCGTTGCGGCGGACACCGCGGGTTTCAGCCTCTCCGAGGTCAAGCGGGGGCTGTTGCCGGCAGTGATCTCGCCCTATGTCGTCGCGGCGATCGGGGCACGGGCGGCCCGGCGCTATTTCCTCACCGCCGAGCGGATCAGCGCTCTGGAGGCCCATCGGCTGGGCCTGGTGCATGAGGTGGTGCCGGGTCACCTGCTCGACGCCGCGGGCGGGCGCCTGCTCGAACGCCTGGCCGAGGGCGGGCCGCAGGCCCAGGCCGCCGCCAAATCGGCGATTGCCGTGGTGGCCGGGCGGCCGATCGATGATGGCCTGGTCGCGGAGACCGCCGGGTGGATCGCCGATTGCCGGGCCAGTCCGGAGGGCCGCGAAGGCATAGCGGCGTTTCTGGCAAAGCGCCCGCCGAACTGGAGCGGCGATTAACCGCGGGACAGCCGCGGGCGGGGTCTGGTAGCTCCGGACCGGGAGGCGATCAGGAAGGCGACCGGGGAGATGGATCACCACCAGCCGATTCGACCCGAGCACACCGGCCGACTGACCGAGACGCGCCGTCGCCAATGGCTGCGCGGCGTCATCTTTACCGCCCTGTTGCTCAGCGTCATCGCACTGGCGATCAAGGCGGTGCTGGGGACGCTGGCCTTCGTGCTGGTCGGCTCGGTGGTCTTCGTGGTCGCGGTCTTCCACCGGGTCTTTCCCGGCAGCAGCTTTTTCATCATCGCGCTGGCCAATTTTATCGGCGCCTATGCCTGTCTGTTCACGGTGATCGTCGAGAGCAACTTTCAGACCATCGCCCAGCGCGACCAGGCGTTGGGCTTCGTGCTGCCGCTGCTCGCCTTCTGTGCCGGCGCCTGCTTCCATTCCAACAGCTTTCGCCGGATTGTGCTGTCACGCCATCTGCTCAAGGAGTCGCGGGCGGTCGAGCTGTTCTTGTGGTTGCTGCCGATGGCGGGCATGACCGCACTGACCTTCGCGCTGCCGTCGGAAGGGATCAGCGGGACGCCGCCGCGATTTGCCTTCCTGTTCCTGATGGCGGTGACGGCGGGGATCGTCTATCTCGTCAGCCGCGATATCGCGACCTTTCTGGTCGATGCCGGGCTGCTGTTCGAGGGGTTTTTCGCCCAGGCGGCCAAATACGTCCTGCCGGTGTTTGCCTTCCTGACCTTCTATTCCCTGCTGGTGATCGGCTTCGCCGCGATCTATTCAGTGATTGATCGCTTTTCTCCCGAGCCCGATTTCATCATCGGTGGGATTGCTCGGCCGATTACTTTTTTCGAGAGCCTCTATTTCTCGATCGTGACGATCAGCGGGGTCGGCTATGGCGACATTGCGCCCCACACCGGTGTCGCGCGGCTGGTGGTATCCCTGGAAATCGTCATGGGAGTGCTGTTGCTGCTGTTCGGATTCAGCGCCATCATCCGCCATTCCCCGCCGGACCGCCGGCGCGACCACCACGATTCTCAGTCCTGACCGCCGTCCCAGCCGCGGACCGGCCGGGCAGGCCAGAACAGCGGAGCCGGCCGATGTTTTCCAAGCTGCTGATCGCCAATCGCGGCGAGATCGCCTGCCGGGTCATCCGCACCGCGCGGCGCCTGGGCATTCGCACCGTCGCGGTCTATTCCGAGGCGGACCGGGACGCCCTTCATGTCGAACTGGCCGACGAGGCGTACCCGATCGGGCCGGCGCCGGCTCGCGACAGCTACCTGAAGGGGGTGGCGATCCTCGACGTGGCGGAACGCTCCGGTGCCGAAGCGATCCATCCGGGCTACGGCTTCCTGTCGGAAAACGCGCAGTTTGCCCAGGCCTGCGCGCGCGCCGGGGTGGTGTTCGTCGGACCGCCGCCCCACGCGATCCGGGCCATGGGCAGCAAAGGCGATGCCAAGGCGATGATGGCGGAAGCCGGGGTGCCGTTGATTCCGGGCTACCACGGCTTCGATCAGCACCCCGAAGTGCTGCGCCAGGCCGCGCGCACGATTGGGTTTCCGATCCTGATCAAGCCATTTGCCGGCGGCGGCGGCAAGGGCATGCGCGTGGTCGAGGCGCCCGAGGCGTTTCCCGATCAGCTGGCCGCGGCCCGGCGCGAGGCGATGAGCGCCTTCGGCGACGATCGGGTGTTGCTGGAGAAATACCTGGCGCGGCCGCGCCATGTCGAAGTCCAGGTGTTCGCCGACCGCCACGGCGCCTGCGTCGCCTTGTTCGAGCGCGACTGCTCGATCCAGCGCCGCCACCAGAAGGTGGTCGAAGAGGCACCGGCCCCCGGCCTGGATGCCGCCACCCGCCGGCGGATGGGCGAGGTTGCGGTCGCGGCGGCGCGCAAGATCGACTATCGGGGCGCCGGCACCGTCGAGTTCTTGCTCGACCCGAGCGGCGCTTTCTATTTCATCGAGATGAACACCCGCCTGCAGGTCGAACACGCGGTCACCGAGATGGTCACCGGCCAGGATCTGGTCGAGTGGCAATTGCGCGTCGCCGCGGGCGAACCGCTGCCGCTCGGCCAGGACGATCTGGCGCTGCATGGGCACGCCATCGAGGTCCGGCTCTATGCCGAAGACCCCGCAAACGACTTTCTGCCCCAGGCCGGGCGGCTCGGCCATCTTGGATTTCCGGCAACCGATTGCCATGTTCGGGTCGACACCGGGGTGCGCAGCGGCGATACGGTGTCGATCCATTACGACCCGATGATCGCCAAGCTGATCGTTTGGGACCACGATCGCGCGGCGGCGGTGCGGCGTCTGCGTGCCGCGCTGGCCGAGACCAGGGTGGTCGGCCTGGCGACCAACCGGGATTTTTTGGCCGCGATCGCCAATCATCCGGGCTATCTGGCCGGTGACCTCGATACCCGCTTCATCGAGCGCCACCACGGCGATCTCCGGCCGCAGCAAGGGCTGGCCGCCGACCGGGTCCTGGTTCTGGCGTCGCTGGCGGTGCTGCTCGACCGGGCAGCCCGCGCGCGGGCCGAGGCGGCGCTGTCCGCCGATCCCTGGAGCCCGTGGGCACGGGGCGACGGCTGGCGACTGAACGACGAGGCCCACGATCTGTTGACCTTTCGCGACGGTGCGGTCGAACGGCAGATCCGCCTGACCTATCGGCGCGGCAGTTATCTGCTGAATCTGCTCGATGGCGCCCCCGGCGGCGAGGTCGTGGCCCGTGGTGAATTGCTGGAGGACGGATCGCTCGAAGCCGATCTCGGCGGCGTCCGGCTGACCGCGGTGGTGATCCGCGCCGGCGCCGAGCTGACCGTGTTCCACCAGGGCGGCAGCCATCGCCTGGTCCTCCAGGAGCCGCTGGCCGCCGCCACCCAGGACCTCCCGGGCGGGCGGCTGACCGCGCCGATGCCCGGCCGGATTATCGCGATTCTGGTCGAACCCGGCACCAAAGTCGACAAGGGCCAGCCGCTGCTGGTCATGGAAGCGATGAAGATGGAGCACACGCTGAAGGCCCCCGCCCCCGGCACCGTCGTCAGCTTCCATCACGGCGTCGGCGACCAGGTCGAGGACGGTGTCGAACTGGTCGAGTTCGCGGTGGACGGCGAAGCGCCGCTGCTTGGCGCGATCGGGGAATCTCATTGAGGGCGTTCCCGGATGCAAATCGAGACGATCGAGATCGAGAACTACCGGCTCTTCCGCAAGGCAAAGTTGACTGGCCTGCCGCGGATGGCCGTGGTGGTCGGTGCCAATGGATCCGGCAAGTCGACACTGTTCGACGTCTTCAGCTTTCTCAAGGATGCACTCGCGCAAAACATCACTCAGGCAGTGGCGCGCCGCGGCGGTTTTAACGAACTGGTTAGCCGCGGTCAGGAGGGCCCGATTGGAATTACGATAAAATTCCGCGAGAGCGGCGGTCGCTTGGCGACCTATGAACTGAGAATTGCAACCGAACACGGCCGGGCCGTGGTCGAGCGGGAAATTCTCAAATTCCGCCGCGGTCAACGCGGCAAGCCGTGGCATTTTGTCGATTTTGCCAGGGGACGCGGTACCGCCATCACCAACGAGTCCGCCTATGAATTGGACGGCGTCGAAGAACAGCGCGCCGAACATGTGCTCGACGACCCCAGTGTCCTGGCGATTAAGGGGCTTGGCCAGTTCAAGCAGTTCCGGGTGGTGGCGGAGTTCCGCAGTTTGATCGAAAACTGGCACATTTCCGACTTCCACATCGGCGATGCCCGGCCGAGCGCCGAGTTCGGCTACGCCGAGCACCTTTCGACCTACGGCGAAAACGTTGCTCAGGTTGCCCAATATCTTTACGAGTATCACCCGACAATTTTCGCTCGAATTCTGGAGCAGATGCGCCTCCGGGTGGCTGGCGTTTCGCAGGTCGAAGCCAGGCCGACCGAAGATGGCCGCTTAGTTCTGCGCTTTCAGGACGGCAGCTTCAAAGACCCCTTTATTGCTCGCTACGTGTCCGACGGCACGATCAAGATGTTTGCCTATCTGGTTTTGCTTTATGATCCGAAACCACATCCGCTGCTGGCGGTCGAAGGACCGGAGAATCAGCTCTACCCGGAGCTTATGCACGAACTGGTCGAAGAATTTCGCGACTACGCGCGCCGCGGCGGGCAGGTTTTCGTCTCGACTCACTCACCCGATTTTCTCAATGGTACCAAGCTTGATGAGATCTATTGGCTTGCCAAGGAAGAAGGCTTCGCGACGGTGCGTCGCGCTTCAGCCAGCCAGCTTCTGCAGCGATTGGTGGCAGAGGGTGATCTCCCCGGCGCCCTGTGGCGGCAGGGGTTGTTCGAGGGCGCCGGACCGCGATGAGCCGCCTCGTCCTACTGCTCGAAGAACGTTCGATGGCAATCTCGCTCGAAAAACTACTGCTGCGCCTGTTTCCCAGCCTGTCGTTCCTGTGCATCGCACATGAGGGCAAAGCCGATCTCTTGCGGAGTATCCCTCGTAAACTGCGCGCCTGGCAGGAACCTGGGGCGCGGTTTGCAGTCCTTATCGACAACGATGGTCGCGACTGCAGGGAGGTGAAGCGCGAGCTTGGACGACTATGCGCCGAGGCCGGCCGTGGCGAAACCCTGGTGCGAATTGTCTGCCAGGAACTGGAGGCGTGGTACCTGGGCGATCCGGAGGCGCTCGCCTCGGCGTTCGGTGACGAGTCCTTGCGCCGGCTTGGTCAACGCAGCCAATTTCGGGAACCCGACGCCATCACTAAGCCCAGTGCTCAGCTGAGCCGGCTGGTGCCGGCATTTCAGAAGAGCTCTGGTGCCCGCTCGATGGCCGATCACATCGAGCGCCATCGCAATAATTCCAGGAGCTTTAGGACATTCATGGCCGGAATCGAGCGTATTGTGCGGGAAGTCGAGCTGGTTGCGCGGAAGTGATCACGGGCAACTTGTATGGGTTCCACTCCCCGTGTTGATCCCGCGTTTGCGCGGATCACATATAGGCATCTGGCAACAAGGGCGGCGCCGTCCTGAAATAAAAACGTGGAGAGCTGTAATGGGAGGCCCCCATCCCGCCATCGGGCGACTTTGGCCGCTGGTTGTCGTGCTGCTCCTGGCTATCGGCGCTGGCACCGCCGTGGCCCTGGCCGACGACACCCCGACCCATCGCTTCACTGCCAATATGGGCGAGTTGCGCACGACGCTGAAGGCGTTTTCCGACACGGTCGATAGCTATAACCGCTCGATCAAGGAAATTACCGATTTCGACCTCGCCGCGGCCAAGCACCAGGTCGAGGAGATCCGGGACCAGATCAAGCGCATCATCGACCAGATCGGCTACGGCAGCGAATTGGCTCAATCCCAGGATGAGCTGTCGCGCTGGATCGACCGCAACCGACGCCTGGTCCGCGCCGACCCGCTGCTGAGTCGCGAGCGCAAGGCTTATCTGGAAGACCAATGGTCCCGGCGCAGCGATGAGGTTGAACGCGCCGGCCGGGAAACCGCGGCGATCCGCAAGGACCTGGCCGATCAGCTTAATCTGGTGGTCGGTGACGAGAATTTCCTGACCCAATTGATGTTCCTGGAAAAAGCCGGCGAGGCCTCGGCCCTGGTCCGGAAGTTTCTGGAGGATATCAAGGCGTTCTCCGACGATCTCAAAAAGCGCCTGGAACAGCTGCCCAAATTGGGGCCGGTATCCTGAATCGACCGCCGGCCAAAGGCCGCAGGCGGGCGGCGGCGCGGTCGGATTTCGGTCTGGTTTCAGCAGCAATTCTCAGTTGGTCGGGGTCATTGCTGAACCGATCGGATGTCGGTGGCTGGATTGGGTTTGGCGGGTTCGAGACGGGGCTGGGGTCAGCACGGTCGTGCTTTGGGGACGGCGATGGCGAGGAGCAGGGCTGCCCAGTCGGGAAAGACGATTTTATCGCACCCGCGATACTCTGCCCCCCTGCAATCGCGAGCCAGCCGCACTGAGCACTGCTGGAATCCCGGCCGATTCCGCCGGATCCGCCGTTCCAGGTCACTATCGTCAGGTCTTAACCGGCTCCGAGCCTTGACACCGTGACATCGGGCAGTTCCACGACTTCAAGCTCTCCCAAGGGTGTGAAAGCGGTTCAAAACAACAACTGCTGCTAGATAAATGACAACTATCAGGACAACGAGGCTGAGGTTCAACATCCGACCGGCCCCCATGGTTTGGTCTGGCTTCGATGGTGGTCGATGGTCGGCACTTGCGCCAGCGGGGGGGGGACGGCGGAGTCGGTCGGGGTCGCGCCGCCGTCGGCTCCGGCCGTCACCGCCGGCCGCGCCTCGATCCGCGTGCCAGCGTCGCCACCGACCGGGGCAAGGCTGTCGCTCGGCTGGGGCCGACGGCCTGCGGAAATCGCGCTTGACGGAGTCGAGTCCGAAGTCCTGCAGCGCCCCGGCGATTCGGTTTCGTGACCGGTCCGAAAACCGTGCCGGAGCCAATCGCAAAAATTCGGCGCCGCGTCCGCGCCCGGCTCAGGTCGTGGCGATTATCCCTCGCACCATCGGCACCGATTCGTCCAGTGCTGCGCCCAGGCGGTCGAACAGTTGGTCGATCTCGGCTTCGGTGATGATCAGCGGCGGGGCGAAGGCCAGGGTATCGCCCATGGTCCGGCACAGCAATCCGTGCTCCTGGGCGATCCGGGTGACCCTGCCGCCGATGCCGAGCGCCGGCTCGAAGGCGGCCTTGCTCCGTTTGTCGGC
This sequence comes from Azospirillum sp., assembly GCA_016124535.1. Taxonomy (GTDB): domain Bacteria; phylum Pseudomonadota; class Alphaproteobacteria; order Azospirillales; family Azospirillaceae; genus RI-112. The sequence continues at coordinate 83,833 of WGNK01000031.1, read as the reverse complement.
AACCAGCTCGATGGCGCCGATCAGGCCGATCCCGCGCGTTTCACCGACCAGCGGATGGCCGGCGAAGGCTTTCAGCCGCCGTTGGAAATGGGGGGCGACGGAGCGGACATGGCCCAAAGTGTCGCGCTCTTCGTAAAGCTTCAGCGTCTCGAGGGCGACCGCGGCGGCGACCGGGTGCGAGGAATAGGTGAAGCCGTGGCCGAAGGTGCCGATCCTGGCCGATTCGTCGGCAACCGCCTGATAGACCCGGTCGTTGATCAGCACCGCCGAGATCGGGACATAGGCCGAAGACAGCGCCTTGGCCATGGTCATGATGTCGGGAGTGATGCCGTAGGTCTCCGAGCCCCAGCGGTTGCCGGTGCGGCCGAACCCACAGATCACCTCGTCGGCGACCAGCAGGATGTCGTATTTGCGCAGGATCGGCTGGATTTTTTCGAAATAGCCGGCCGGCGGCACGATCACCCCACCGGCGCCCATCACCGGCTCGACGAACATCGCCGCGATGGTGTCGGGGCCTTCGGCCAGGATCAGCTGTTCCAGCGTGTCGGCGAGGCGCGTCGAGAACGCTTGCTCGGTCTCGGCTGGTCCGGCGCAGCGGTAATGGTGCGGGCAGTCGGTATGGAGGATGCGCGCGATCGGCAGGTCGAAGGAGCGCTGGTTGTTGGGCAGGCCGGTCAGGCTGGCGGTGGCGACCGTGACGCCGTGATAGGCCTTGATCCGCGAGATGATTTTCTTCTTTTCCGGCCGGCCGAGCGCGTTGTTGAAGTACCAGATCAGCTTGATCACGCTGTCGTTGGCTTCGGAGCCGGAATTGGCGAAGAACGCCTTGGACATCGGCACCGGCGCCAGCGACACCAGCTTTTCGGCGAGGTCGATGCCGGGCTCGTGGGATTTGTGGGTGAAGCCGTGGTAGAATGGCAGGCGGCGCATCTGGCGTACCGCCGCTTCGATCAGCCGCTCCTCGCCGAAGCCGAGCGAGGTGCACCACAGCCCGGCCAGCCCTTCGATATAGTCTTTGCCGGCGTCGTCAAACACGCGGATCCCTTCGCCGCGTTCGATGATCAGCGGCCCCTGCTGCTCGTGCAGGCGCAGATTGGTGTAGGGGTGGAGGAAGTAAGCCTTGTCCCGGCTCGCCGCCGAGTTTCCGATCTGGGTCATGATGTCGGTCGTCCGAACTTGATTTCGGGATGAGTCGTGTGGGCCGCGGCACCGGGGTGCTGTGAGCGGCTGGGGTGCTGGGGGCGTGCGGCCGGAGGGTCAGGACTGATCCCCGGTCGGTCAGCGCAAGCCCAGGGGCTTGTCGGCAACCGGGACCTCGATTTCGGTCCAGCCGCCGGCGTCGTATTTCTTCTGGGACGGCTTGGCGGTGCTGCCGTTGAGCGGTGTCAGACCCTTCTTATGATCCTTGGCGGCATCGGTCGCCATTTTGCCGACCATTTCCCTGAGGCTGCCATCGAGCGAATTGAAGGTGCGGACCGCGAATTCGAAGGCTTCCTCGTTGGGTTCCAGCTTGAGCCGCTCCAGCAGCTCCAGCGCCTGGCGCATCTCCACCACGCCACGCATCTTGTTGCGTTGCAGGGCATCGACCAGAATGGCGATTGCCCGCTGAACCGCGGGGTCGTCGATCTTCAGAGTCTGCAGCGTCTCACTTGCGGGCTTAGCCCGCCCCCGAGCGATGGGCATGCTCACCAGCCGTCACGAACACCGGCGGCACGAGAGGCCGGCCAAAGCAGCGGACGGCTATCTTAGCGGTGGCGGACGCCGGTGTCACCACGGCGTTGGGTCACCGCGGCCGAAGCCTTGCGGGTGAGCCCCGGCGGTGACAAGGGGCCAAGCGGCACCGAAATTGCTTCGCCGCGACGAGACGGCGCCGACTTGATTCCCGCGACAACCGCGCGTAGTGTCTTTCGCGTTGCAACAAAAAAGACTTGGGATTCCCGATGGTTTCGTCGCATGGCGCCCGGCCTGCCGCCGGCGGCCTTTCCTTTCAGGGATTGATCCTGAAGCTGCAGAATTTCTGGGCCGAACGGGGCTGTGTCATCCTGCAGCCCTATGACATGGAGGTCGGCGCCGGCACCTTTCATCCGGCAACCACCTTGCGGGCGCTCGGCCCCGATCCGTGGCGAGCGGCCTATGTCCAGCCGTCGAGACGGCCCAAGGACGGGCGCTACGGCGAGAACCCGAACCGGTTGCAGCATTACTATCAGTTTCAGGTGATCCTGAAGCCATCGCCGCCGGACAGCCAGCAGCTCTATCTCGACAGTCTGCGCATGCTCGGGATCGACCCGTCGCTGCACGACATCCGCTTCGTCGAGGACGATTGGGAAAGCCCGACCCTCGGCGCCTGGGGGCTGGGCTGGGAAGTGTGGTGCGACGGCATGGAAGTGACTCAATATACCTATTTCCAGCAGGTTGGCGGCATTGAGTGCGACCCGGTGGCGGTCGAGCTGACCTATGGCCTGGAGCGATTGGCGATGTATGTCCAGGGGGTGGAGAACGTCTACGACCTCGATTTCAACGGCGCCGGGGTGTCCTATGGCGACGTGTTCCTGCGGTCGGAACGGGAGTTTTCCGCCTTCAACTTCGAGCATGCCAATACCGACCGCCTGCTCCAGCACTTCAAGGATGCCGAGGGCGAGTGCCAGGCACTGCTCGACCATCGGCTGGCGCTGCCCGCCTATGACCAGTGTATCAAGGCCAGCCACCTGTTCAATCTGCTCGACGCCCGCGGCGTGATCAGCGTGGTCGAGCGCGCCGCCTATATCGGACGGGTCCGGGCGCTCGCCAAAGGGTGCTGCGAGATGTGGCTCTCCGGCGGGCAGGGGACCGGCGGGCAGGGGACCGGCGGGCAGGGGAATTGAGCGATGGCTGAACTTCTGCTCGAACTGTTTTCCGAGGATATCCCGGCGCGCATGCAGGCGCGCGCCGCCGACGACCTTAAACGCCTGGTCACCGAGCGCCTCGCCGCCGCCGGCTTGTCGTTCGGGCGTGCCGAGGCGCATGCGACGCCGCGCCGTCTGGCGCTGGTGGTCGACGGCCTGCCGCTGCGCACCGCCGACCTCACCGAGGAAAGGAAGGGGCCGCGGGTCGGTGCACCGGAGGCGGCCCTCCAGGGGTTCCTGAGGGCAGCGGGCCTCACCGGTCTTGATCAATGCGAACAGCGTGACCTTTCCGCCAGCGGGGGGAAGGGCGTGTTCTGGTTCGCGGTGACCTGCAAGCCGGGGCGGGCGACCGCAGAGCTTCTGATTGAGGCGATTCCGGCCTGCCTCACCGGGTTGCCGTGGGCGAAGTCGATGCGTTGGGCGGGGGGCGGTTTCCGCTGGGTGCGGCCGCTGCATTCGGTGCTGGCGCTGTTCGACGGCAAACCCTTGGCCGGCCGCTTCGATCTCGGCGGCGGCCAGGAGCCGCTCGGTTTCGGCAACACCACCCGTGGCCACCGCTTCCTGGCCCCCGCGCCGTTCGCCGTGACCGGATTCGCCGATTACCGCGACCGGCTGGAGCAGGCCTATGTCGTGCTCGACCGCGAGGAACGCAAGACCAAAATCCTCGATGGCGCCACTGCGCTTGCCGCCGAGGAGCGGCTGGCGCTGGCGCCCGACGACGGGTTGCTGGACGAGGTTGCCGGACTGGTTGAATGGCCGGTGGTGCTGATCGGCTCGATCGACGAAAAATTCATGGGCGTCCCGCCGGAGGTGCTGATCACCTCGATGCGCACCCACCAGAAGTATTTTGCCACCCTACGCCAGGACGGCAGCCTGGCGCCGCGCTTCGTCGTGGTCGCCAATATGGTGACCGCCGATGGCGGTGCCGCGGTGGTCGCCGGCAATCAGCGGGTGCTGCGGGCGCGGCTGTCGGACGCGAAATTTTTCTGGGACCAGGACCGCAAGCTGACCCTGGCCAGCCGGGTGTCCGCGCTCAAGGACATTACCTTTCACGCCAAACTCGGCACGGTCGCCGAGAAGGTCGAGCGGGTCGAGGCGCTGGCAGTCGAACTCGCCGGGCTGATCGGCGCCGACCCGACACTGGCCGGCCGGGCCGCTCATCTCGCCAAGGCCGATCTGGTCACCGGCATGGTTGGCGAGTTCCCGGAGCTTCAGGGCGTGATGGGGCGCTACTATGCTCTGGAGGACCACGAACCGGCGGCGGTCGCCCAGGCGGTCGCCGACCACTACAAGCCGCTGGGGCCGGGCGATACCTGTCCCGCAGCACCGGTTTCGGTTGCGGTGGCGCTCGCCGACAAGATCGATACGCTGGTCGGATTCTGGTTCGTTGGCGAAAAGCCGACCGGCTCGAAGGACCCGTTTGCCCTGCGCCGTGCGGCACTCGGGGTGATTCGCATCGTCTTGGAGAATGGCCTGCGGCTGGGCTTGTCGGCGGTGTTTTTCGCCGCCTTGGACCGCCTGATGACCGCGGCGCACCTGCACGGCATTTTGGAGCGGATGGACGAGGCCGAGCGTCTGCTCGATCTCGGCGTCTCCACCGCGACCGTCGGCGAGGTCCAGGCGCAGCTGGTCCGTGCGGTGGTTCCGCTGAGCGCGCTCGATTTCCATCGCGACCGCGGCCTGGCTTTCCATCCCGAGCACCAGGCGCGCGCTCGGGCGGTGTGCGACGATTTGCTCGCCTTCTTCGCCGACCGGCTCAAGGTGGCGCTGCGGGAGAAGGGCATCCGCCACGACCTGATCGACGCGGTGTTTGCTCTGGGCGGCGAAGACGATCTGGTCCGCCTGCTCGCGCGGGTCACCGCGCTGCAGGGTTTTCTCGCCACCGAGGACGGCGCCGACCTGCTGACCGCCTATCGCCGCGCCGCCAATATCGTGCGGATCGAGGCGAGGAAAGACGGTTGCGCCTACGACGATGCCCCCCTGCCGGACCAACTCGAGCAGGACGAGGAAATCGCCCTGGCCGAGGCGCTCGCCGCCTTGCAAGCCACCGCCGCCGGGCTTCTCAAGCGGGAGGATTTTTCCGGCTGCATGGCGGCCCTGGCCGGCCTGCGGCGCCCGGTCGATGCTTTTTTCGAGCGGGTTACCGTGAACTGCGAAAAGGACACGCTGCGGAAAAATCGTCTGCGCCTGCTGAGCCAAATCAGGGCAACACTCGATCAGATCGCCGATTTTTCCAGGATCGAGGGATAGGGAGCGACGATGCACCGCAATCATGCCGCCTATGAAACCGACTTCGTTGCCTGGGCCGACGTACAGGCCGGGTTGCTTCGGACAGGCGCGCTGTCGGAGCTCGATCTCGCCCATCTCGCCGAGGAGCTTGAAGGCATGGGCGGACAGATTCGCCATGAGTTGCGCAGCCGGATGGTCCAGCTCTTGCTCCATTTGTTGAAGTGGCAGTGCCAGCCCAGCCACCGAAGGCCAAGTTGGCGATTGTCGATCAGCAACCAGCGGGATGAAATCGATGCGCTGCTGGAAGAGAGCCCAAGCCCTAGACCGATCCTTCAAGAGGCTATGGCGAAGACCTGCCGCCGCGCGCGCTTGCGGGCTGCCGACGAAACCGGGCTGCCGCTCAAGACCTTTCCGCCCGAGCCACCCTTTACGGTGACCCAGGTGCTCGACCCGATGTTTCCGGCCGATCTCGGCGGGCCTGAACAGGAGGCCGAAACGTGACGGCGAATATTGGCGCAGACGCGTCCCAACACATGGACCGGTAATAAAGGAAGATGGCGGCAAGACCGCCGTCTTGAGGGACCTTGAACATGATCAGTCAGGACGGCAATACCCGGTGGGTCTATGGATTTGGCGATGGCAAGGCGGATGGCCATGCCGGGATGAAGAATCTGCTTGGCGGCAAGGGCGCCAACCTCGCCGAGATGAGCGGCCTGGGCCTGCCGGTTCCGCCCGGATTCACCATCACCACTGAGGTCTGCACCTGGTATTACGGCCACGGCAGCCGCTTTCCGGACGGGCTGGAAAGCCAAGTCACGGCGGCGCTGGCCGAGGTCGAACGCATCGTCGGCGCGCAATTCGGCGATCCGGAGAACCCGCTGCTGGTCTCGGTGCGTTCCGGCGCCCGCGCCTCGATGCCGGGGATGATGGATACCGTGCTCAATCTCGGGCTCAACGACCTGACCGCCGAGGGCCTGGCGCGGCGCAGCGGCGATCCTCGCTTCGCCTATGACAGTTACCGCCGCTTCATGCAGATGTATGGCGATGTCGTGCTCGGGGTTGATCACCATCATTTCGAGGAACTGCTCGAGCATCTCAAGGAAGACCGCGGCGTCACTCTGGACACCGATCTCGGCGCCGAGGATTGGCGGGTTCTGGTCGGGCGCTACCACGAGATGGTCGAGCGTCGGCTCGGGCGGCCGTTTCCCCAGGACCCGCGCGACCAGTTGTGGGGGGCGATCGGGGCGGTCTTCGGGTCGTGGATGAACCAGCGGGCGGTGACCTATCGCCGGCTCCACGACATTCCGGCCGAATGGGGGACCGCGGTCACGGTCCAGGCCATGGTGTTCGGCAATATGGGCGATGACTGCGCCACCGGAGTTGCCTTCACCCGTAACCCCTCGACCGGCGAGAACGCCTTCTACGGCGAATTCCTGGTCAATGCCCAGGGCGAGGACGTGGTTGCCGGCATCCGTACGCCGCAGCACCTGACCCTCGCCGGCAAGGCATCGACCCAGTCCGATCTGCCGGCGATGGAAGAGGTGATGCCGGCGCTGTTCCAGCAGCTGGACGCCGTCCGCCAGCGGTTGGAAGGCCATTACCGCGATATGCAGGATATCGAGTTCACGGTCCAGCAAGGCCGGCTCTATATGTTGCAGACCCGTTCGGGCAAGCGGACCGCGGCGGCGGCGCTCAGGATCGCGGTCGATATGGCCGAGGCCGGGGTGATCACCAAGGCCGAGGCAATCCAGCGGGTCGAGCCCGCCTCGCTCGACCAGTTGCTGCATCCGACCCTGGACCCCAAGGCGGCGCGCCGGGTGATCGCCCGCGGGCTGCCGGCCTCGCCCGGGGCGGCGTCGGGTAAGATCGTGCTGACCGCCGAAGAGGCCGAGAGCCTGGCCGAGCGCGGCGAGGCGGTGATCTTGTGCCGGATCGAGACCAGCCCGGAAGACATCCACGGCATGCACGCCGCCCGCGGCATCCTGACCACCCGCGGTGGCATGACCAGCCACGCCGCGGTGGTTGCGCGGGGCATGGGCCGGGCCTGCGTCGCCGGTGCCGGCGAACTGCGCATCGACACCCGCAACAAGGTGATCGTGGCCGGCGCCACCCGGCTCCAGGCCGGCGACGTGGTCACCATCGACGGCTCGACCGGCGAGGTCATGCTGGGCGCGGTATCAACCATCCAGCCCGAATTGTCGGGCGATTTCGCCATCCTGATGGGCTGGGCCGACGGGTTGCGCCGGATGAAGGTGCGGGCCAATGCCGAGACCCCGCTGGACGCCCGCACCGCCCGGCGCTTCGGTGCCGAGGGCATCGGGCTGTGCCGCACCGAGCACATGTTCTTCGATGCCGATCGCATCATCGCGGTGCGCCAGATGATCCTGGCCGAAGACGAGGCGGGCCGCCGGGCGGCGTTGTCGCAGATCGAGCCGATGCAGCAGAAGGACTTCGAGGAGTTGTTCCGGATCATGGCCGGATTGCCGGTGACGATCCGCCTGCTCGACCCGCCGCTCCACGAGTTCCTGCCGCTGACCGAAGCCGAGATGGCCCAGGTCGCCAGTGCCGCCGGCACCGATCTGTTGCGGGTTCATCAGCGCTCGTTGCAGCTGCACGAATCGAATCCGATGCTCGGACATCGCGGGTGTCGACTCGGCATCACCTTCCCGGAAATTTACGAGATGCAGGCGCGGGCGATCTTTCTGGCGGCGTCGGCGGTGTCGCGCGACGGCGGCGCGGCGGTGATCCCCGAAATCATGATCCCGCTGGTCGCGACGCGCAAAGAGCTGGAAATTCTCAAGAAGTTGGTCGATCGGGTGGCCGCGGAGGTCGCTGCGACGACCGGCCGGACAATCGACTATCTGGTTGGTACCATGATCGAGCTGCCGCGTGCCGCCCTGCGTGCGGAGGAGATCGCCGAGGCTGCCGAGTTTTTCAGTTTCGGCACCAATGACTTGACCCAGACCACGCTGGGGCTCAGCCGCGACGACTCGGCGAGCTTCCTGCCGGCTTACCAGGCTGCAGGCATATTTCCCCACGACCCCTTCGCCACGCTGGATACCGAAGGGGTTGGCGAGTTGTTGGCGATGGCGGCAGAGCGTGGCCGGCGCCAGCGTCCCGCGCTCAAGCTCGGCATCTGTGGCGAGCATGGCGGCGACCCGGCCTCGATCCGTTTCTGCGAGAAGGTCGGGTTGGACTACGTGTCGTGCTCGCCCTATCGGGTGCCGATCGCCCGCCTGGCCGCCGCGCAAGCCGCACTCGCTGCCCAAGCCGCCGCCGGCAACTGAGCTGGCTGACTTAAGGTTTCTGCAGCGACGGCCGGGCTTTGCCCGGCCGCGTTGTGTTAGCTCCGGTGCGCGATTGTAATTGGCGCCACACCAAGGATCAGTGGGCGCGAATCCCGATCGCGCCCGGTGACAAAATTTTCAAAAAATCCCCGAAAAATTGCAGAATTTCGGCTGCTAAGCCTTCTTTGCGGGCGCAAAGTTGACGGGTTGCCGTGCATTTCGAAAGAATTGCAATTAAATATCAATGAGGCTATAATGTCCCGTGGTGGAAGGCTGGGGCAGGTAAGAAAAAGGGAGATCGTCGTCGTGAAGAGACGGACCAGGGGTAAGGGCGAAAGCACCAACGAAGTAGATGCCCAGGTCGGGCAGCGCTTGCGTGAGCTTAGAATGCTCGCAGGGCTAAGCCAAAGCGATCTGGCGGCTACGATCGGCTTGACCTTTCAGCAGCTGCAAAAATATGAGCGCGGCGTAAACCGAATTTCCGCAAGTAAACTTTATCTGCTCGCTCGACATCTCAACATTCCGGTCTCGACCTTCTTTGCTGACCTTGAGGGCCAGCAGGGCGATAGCCAAGTCCCGGAGATGGGAGCTGATAGTATCCAGGCGACCAATCCCAATACTGGTGAGGTGCCGGTGCGGTCGCGCGAAGCACTGATCCTGGCGCGCAATTTCCAGCGCATTCGGGATCCCGAGGCGAAAGAAGCCCTGAAGGCCTTTATTGAAATCTGCGCCGGTATGACCGTTTCGGAAGACGCCCAGAATCACACGACCAAGTCGCCGCGCAGCTTCGGCCGATCGAGTTCGGACGCCGCTTCGGATGGCGGTGGCCGACGGTCCCGGCGGCCGCGTGGCGTGATCTGGCACCCGACCGACATTACGAAGTAGTGAGTCGATATGCCGCGTGATGATCCGGGTCGGAGAGGAGGCGGGCGTCCGGCTCGCAACGTGCTGGGCGGGCCGTTGGCGAGTTGCTCGATCTCCCCGATGACCGGCTTCTTCCGCAATGGCTGCTGTGACACCGGGCCGCAGGATTTCGGCTCCCACACCATTTGCGTGGTGCTGACCGAGGCGTTTCTGGAGTTCAGCCGGAGTCGCGGCAATGATCTGTCGACTCCCCGGCCGGAATTCGGCTTTGCCGGCCTGAAGCCGGGGCAGCGCTGGTGCCTGTGCGCACCGCGCTGGGCCGAGGCGCTGGAGGCCGGCATGGCGCCCCGCGTCGTGCTGACCGCCACCCACGAGGCCGCGCTAGCCTATGCCAGCCTTCAAGACCTCAAGCAATACGCGGTTGACTTGAACTAAAGGAAAAGGCCGAGAGGCCGGAGGCCCCTCGGGCTCCCCTTGAATGGGGGTTCCAGGGGGCCTCGCGGCCCCCTGGCCTTAGTATGCGCTGGTTTCGACCTTGCGGTTCTGCTCCCTGGTCTTCAGGAACCGAACCTCCGGGTGGTCTTCCTGGGCGCGATTGAGCTGCCAGCTGTTGCGGGCGAGGAAGACCAGGGCGCCGTCGTGGTCTTCGGCCAGACTGACCCGATTGGCGGCGACAAATTTTTTCAGCGCCACATCATCCCGGCACTCGATCCAGCGCGCGGAGTCGACGCCGGCACCCTCGAAGCGGACCGGCAAGCCGTATTCGGCCTCGATGCGCGCCGCCAGCACTTCGAATTGCAGCGGCCCGACCACCCCGACCACCCAATCGGCCCCGGTCAGCGGCTTGAACACCTGACTAGCCCCTTCTTCGGCGAAATGGTCGAGCGCCTTGCGCAAGTGTTTGGCGCGCATCGGATCGTCGAGCCGGACCCGCTGGAGATGCTCGGGCGCAAAGCTGGGCACGCCGGTAAAGCGCAACTCCTCCCCCTCGGTCAGGGTATCGCCGATCCGCAAGCTGCCGTGGTTGGGGATGCCGATGATGTCGCCCGGCCAGGCGTCCTCGGCCAACTCGCGGTCGCGCGCCAGGAACAGCACGGCGTTGTTGACCGCCATGGTCTTGCCGGTGCGGACATGGCGCAGCTTGGCGCCGCGGCGGAAATGGCCGGAGCACAGACGCAGGAAGGCGATGCGGTCGCGGTGGTTGGGGTCCATGTTGGCCTGGACCTTGAAAACGAAGCCGGTGACCCGGTCTTCGTCGGGCATCACAGTGCGCGGCTCGGCCGGCTGGGAGCGCGGCGGCGGCGCCAGCCGGGCCAGGCCGTGCAGCAGCTCGCGAACCCCGAAGTTGTTGATTGCGCTGCCGAAATAGACCGGGGTCATATGACCGCCACGGTAGGAGTCGCGGTCGAACTCGGGGCACAAGCCCTGGGCCATCTCGACATCCTCGCGCAACTTGGCGAGGGCCGTTGGCGGCAACAGCTGGTCAAGCTTGGGATCGTCGAGCCCCTGGCAGGCGATCCCCTGGTCAACATGGTCGCCATGGCTGCGCGCGGTCAGGACCAGGCGGTCGCCGAATAAATCCCAGCAGCCCAGGAAATCCCGGCCCATGCCGATCGGCCAGCTGGCCGGGGTGACGTCGAGGGCCAGCGCTTCCTCGATCTCGCTCATCAGGTCGAACGGATCGCGGGCCTCGCGGTCGAACTTGTTGACGAAGGTGACGATCGGCACATCGCGCAGCCGGCAGACCTCGAACAGCTTGCGGGTCTGGGCCTCAATGCCCTTGGCGCCGTCGAGCACCATCACCGCGCTGTCGACCGCGGTCAGGGTTCGGTAAGTGTCTTCGGAAAAATCCTCGTGGCCCGGCGTATCGAGCAGGTTGAAGGTGCAGTCGTCGTAGTCGAAGGTCATCACCGAAGCGGTCACCGAGATGCCGCGCTCGCGTTCCACCTTCATCCAGTCCGAACGCGCCCGACGCTGTTCGCCGCGCGCCTTGACCGCACCGGCCAGCTGGATGGCGCCGCCGTACAGCAGCAGTTTCTCGGTCAGCGTGGTCTTGCCGGCATCGGGATGGGCGATGATTGCAAAAGTGCGACGTCGGGCGACGGAGTCGGGCAGGGGGGGCATTGGTCAGTTTACTCGTGAAGCCGGGCACTGGGCGGGCGGACTATAGGGGGAGCGGAGCGCCAGCCCAAGGACTGAGACGCCGGATTCGAATCACCACCTTCCACGGCGGAGCCCGTCGAGGCGACGCGGTGACAAATCGGCGAATGAGCGGAGCTGCCGCCTCGGTGTCGCGGGGCCGGCTGAGTTTCTCAAACGGCCGGTGCAGCGGCCGATCCCCGTCGATCTGCCGAAGGATCGCCGCAGGTGCGGCGCATGCCTCCCATGCGGATGAGCCACTGGCCTCGGTCGGTCACCTGCAGGCAACGTCCGAGCCGGTGCACCCTGCCTTGGAGAATATTTTCATGACCGTGTCGATATATCAGGCGTCGGTGCCGGTATTTCTGCGCATGCTGGACAATTTGTCGGCGATCCTCGACAAGGCGGACGCGCATTGCGCCGCACGCAAGGTCGACCCCGCAGTGCTGCTCGGGACCCGGCTTTACCCGGACATGTTCCCGCTGGCCCGCCAGGTCCAGATCGCCTGCGACTTTGCCAAGGGCACTTGCGGCCGCCTGGCCGGGGTCGAAGTGCCGAGTTATCCCGACAGTGAGACCACGATCGCCGAGCTGAAGGCCCGGATTGCCAGGACGGTGGAATTCGTGAGCACCTTCCAGCCGGCGCAGATCGACGGCAGCGAGGATCGGGCGATCTCGCTGAAGGCCGGCGGTCGGGTCCTTTCGTTCGTCGGTCAGCCTTACCTGCTGCATTTCGCCCTGCCCAATTTCTATTTCCACCTGACCACCGCCTACGCAATCCTGCGCGAGTGCGGCGTCGAACTGGGCAAGCGTGACTTCATCGGTCCCGAGTGATACCGCCAACCCGACCAGAACCGCCGGTCCTGGGGCGACTCTGCAACGGAAGTCGCGGCACTGCGCCCCTTGAAGGGACAGGATGGCTGTGCCACGTTACTGGAACTGTCGGTGACGAGCGATCCCGTGCCCATTTCGGGGCGGCGCTCTTCAGGCCCAATCGGGGCTGCCGGCGACCCTTTTGAGAAGGCGCGCGTCCATGTTCGAAATCCATCGCGGAGCCCTGTATCCGGTTCTGCCGCTACGCGATATCGTCGTGTTCCCGCACATGATCGTGCCGCTGTTTGTCGGTCGCGAGAAGTCGGTGCGTGCGCTCGAAGACGTTATGAAGGATGACAAGCAGATTTTGCTGGTCACCCAGAAAAACGCGTCGCAGGATGAACCAACCCCTGCCGATATCTTCAGTGTCGGCACGGTTGGGACCGTGCTCCAGCTGCTGAAGTTGCCCGATGGCACAGTCAAAGTGCTGGTCGAGGGTGGTCAGCGCGCCGCGATTACCAAATTCACCGATAATGAAGAGTTCTTCCAGGCCTATGCCGACCTGATCGACGAGAAGATCGGCGAGACCCAGGAGCTGGAAGCGCTGTCGCGCGCGGTGGTCTCCCAGTTCGAGCAATACATCAAGCTCAACAAGAAGATCCCGCCCGAGGTCCTGGTTTCGATCAATCAGATCGAGGAGGCCGGCAAGCTGGCCGATACCGTGGCCTCCCACCTCGCGCTCAAGATTCCGGAAAAGCAGCAGCTTCTGGAAACCCCGACGGTCAGCGAACGCTTGGAGCGGGTCTATGCCTTCATGGAAGGCGAGATCGGCGTGCTCCAGGTCGAGAAGCGCATCCGCAACCGGGTCAAGCGCCAGATGGAGAAGACCCAGCGGGAATATTACCTCAACGAACAGCTGAAGGCGATCCAGAAGGAACTTGGCGAGACCGAGGACGGCCGCGACGAGTCGGCCGAGCTCGAAGAGCGCATCAACAAGACCAAACTGTCCAAGGAGGCGCGGGAGAAGGCGTTGGGCGAGCTGAAGAAGCTGCGCTCGATGAGCCCGATGTCGGCCGAAGCGACGGTGGTGCGCAACTACCTGGACTGGATGCTGAGCATCCCCTGGAAGCAGCGCACCAAGATCAAGCGCGACATCAAGCTGGCCGAGGACGTTCTCAACAACGACCACTTTGGTCTGGAAAAGGTCAAGGAGCGCATCCTTGAGTATCTCGCGGTCCAGCAGCGGGTGACCAAGGTAAAAGGCTCGATTTTGTGCCTGGTCGGCCCGCCCGGCGTTGGCAAGACCTCGCTTGGCAAGTCGATTGCGCGCGCCACCGGCCGCAACTTCGTGCGCATGTCGCTCGGCGGCGTGCGCGACGAGGCCGAGGTTCGCGGCCACCGGCGCACCTATATCGGCTCGATGCCCGGCAAGGTGATCCAGGGCATGAAAAAGGCCAAGTCGTCCAACCCGCTGTTCCTGCTCGACGAGGTCGACAAGCTGGGCGCCGACTGGCGCGGCGACCCGTCGTCGGCGTTGCTCGAGGTGCTGGATCCGGAACAGAACGCGACCTTCAACGACCATTACCTGGAGGTCGACTACGACCTTTCCGACGTGATGTTCGTCTGCACCGCAAATACTCTGAGGATGCCTCAGCCGCTGCTCGACCGCATGGAGATCATTCGCATCGCCGGCTATACCGAGGATGAGAAGATCGAAATCGCGCGCCGTCATCTGTTCGACAAGCAGATCAAGAATCACGGCCTCAAGAAGGGCGAATTCAGCATTTCCGAAGAGGCGCTGCGCGACATCATCCGCTACTACACGCGCGAGGCCGGAGTGCGCAATCTGGAGCGCGAACTGGCCAATCTGGCCCGCAAGGCGATCAAGGAAATCCTGTCCAAGGGCGTGGAGAAGGTTCACGTTACCCGGCGCAACCTGGACAAGTATGCCGGGGTCCGGCGTTTCCACTTCGGCGAGGCCGAGCTGGAGGATTTGATCGGCGTCACCACCGGTCTTGCCTGGACCGAGGTCGGCGGCGAAATCCTGTCGATCGAAGCGGTATCCCTGCGCGGCAAGGGCAAGATCACCACCACCGGCAAGCTGGGCGAGGTGATGAAGGAGTCGGTGCAGGCGGCAGAGAGCTATGTGAAGTCGCGCGCCCAGGCGTTCGGCATCCGACCGACCGTGTTCGAGAAGAAAGACATCCACGTCCATGTTCCCGAAGGGGCGACGCCCAAGGACGGCCCGTCGGCCGGTGTCGCGATGATCACGTCGATCGTCTCGGTATTGACCGGTATCCCGGTGCGCAAGGATATGGCGATGACCGGCGAAATCACGCTGCGCGGTCGCGTGCTGCCGATTGGCGGCCTCAAGGAAAAATTGCTGGCGGCTTTGCGCGGTGGCATCAAGACCGTGCTGATCCCCAGGGATAACTTGAAGGACCTTGCGGAAATTCCCGACAACGTAAAGCGCGGTCTGGAAATTCTACCGATGGCGACCGTCGACGACGTCCTGCGCAATGCCTTGACGACGCCGTTGACGCCGATCGAATGGGTCGAGCCGGTCGAAGTGGACTCGGTTGCCGGGGGCAAGGGTGATGGCGACCGCGAAGAGGTGATCCGTCATTGACGGAGAGCGGTGGTCACAATATGTCGCGCCGTCACTGTAGACGTCGCCAATTGACGTCAGGATAAGGCTCGGTTAAACACCTGATGCAGGCACGCTGGGGGAGCGTCTCAAGTCGAGACGGGGGTTCGTGACTATGGGCCTGCCGGCTTTGGAGGGGGAAATAGTGAACAAAAATGATCTCGTCGCTCATGTGGCCGATACCGCCGGGTTGTCGAAAATCGAGGCGACCAAGGCGGTCGATGCGGTGTTCGATGGTATTATCGGATCTTTGAAAAAAGGGGATGAAGTCCGGTTGGTCGGCTTCGGAACTTTTGCCGTGACCGACCGTGCGGCATCGGAGGGACGGAACCCGCGGACCGGAGAGCCGATCAGTATTCCGGCGTCGCGGTTGCCGAAATTCAAGCCCGGGAAGACTCTCAAGGATTCCTTGAACTGAGCTTGAGAAAGCAAGTTCGGTGAGGAAAAATCGCGGAAGTGAGTTAGGGCGGTCGGCAGGCGACCGCTTGCGTCCGCCGGTTTTGCGGACGACCTCGGCCTTGCCCGCGCGGGTAGGGGGCATGGGCGATTAGCTCAGCGGTAGAGCGTCTCGTTTACACCGAGAATGCCGGCGGTTCGATCCCGTCATCGCCCACCAGCAGCGCCCACCAGCAGCTCGGATGTAAGCTGTGCGGGCCTCCGCGGGGGGGGGGGCTTCGGCCGGGAAATGTCACCCCGGCACGGCGACCGCCCGGAGTGGTTGACAGGCCACGCCAAAGGCGCGATTTCTCTTTCCCGCCGGTCGGAAGCACGGAATTCCGTTCGGACCGGGCGATGTCGCGGAGGAGGAACCGGTGACGATCGAGCGGCGCCTGGGAGACCGCATACTCTACGCCATGCAACTGGCGCTGGAGCAAGGCGACCTTGAGGTCTCGGAACTGCTCGAACGGGCGTTGGAAAAGACGCTGACCCGGTTCGGTGGCCCGGGCGTGGTCGACATGCGTGACCTGTCGCCGGAAATGGTCGATGCCTTCGTTCGCCTGGACGATCTGCGTCGACGCTTGCGGGAAGGTTAAATCACGCAAACGCCACAAAGCGGCGGCAAGCGCGTTGACAGGCGGGGCCGGCTCGGATAGAAGCTGCCGCCATCCGGTGTCACCGGAGACCGCGGCCTCTCAAGGGCCAGGGTACTCCGAGGGACATCGCAGTATTTTGTATGGTCTTAAGTCACGTTCAGCGGGTGTAGCTCAGTTGGTTAGAGCGCCGGCCTGTCACGCCGGAGGCCGCGGGTTCAAGTCCCGTCACTCGCGCCAAACTCCTTGGAAATGTGGGGTCTTCCGGCTTGTCTCCCTGAGTAGTCTGACAGGGGGCAGGCCTCGTCATTTTGCTTTTCGGATATGGTGTGCTGGCCTATAGTCGCGCGGCTCATTGGCCGGCTACGCGGCTTGATCCGGCAAGGGTTGGCCGGCTGGTGAGAGTGCCCGGAACCGGATGCCGACCGTGGCAGGACGGGCCCTGATAGGGAATGCCATGACCAACCCGCTGATCATCCAATACTTGCCGATCCTGGTCTTCCTCGTCATCGCTGCGGCGGTCGCCGGAGGTGCGGTGGTGATGTCGCTGCTGGTGGCGCGCCAGAACCCCGACAGCGAGAAAGTTTCGCCCTACGAATGCGGTTTCGAGCCGTTCGAGGACGCACGGCGAAAGTTTGACGTCCGGTTTTATCTGGTCTCGATCCTGTTTATCATCTTCGACCTTGAGGTTGCCTTCTTGTTTCCGTGGGCGGTCACCCTGGGCGAAATCGGGATGTTCGGCTTCTGGTCGATGATCGTCTTCCTCGGCGTGCTCACCGTCGGCTTCGCCTACGAGTGGAAGAAGGGAGCGTTGGAATGGGAGTAGACGTTGGCAAGGCCCTGGTTTCCGGGGCACCGCTGCCGCCGGGGCCGGAGCAGGAGGCCTATCTCAAGGCCGTCACTCAGGAAATTCAGGACAAGGGATTTCTGGTCGCCAGTCTGGATTCTCTGCTCGACTGGGCGCGGACCGGCTCCTTGTGGCCGATGACCTTCGGTCTGGCCTGTTGCGCGATCGAGATGATCCACGCTTACATGGCGCGCTACGATCTTGATCGGTTCGGCGTGATTCCCCGCCCCAGCCCGCGTCAGTCCGACGTGATGATCGTCGCCGGCACGCTGACCAACAAGATGGCGCCAGCCCTGCGCAAGGTCTACGACCAGATGCCGGAGCCGCGCTGGGTGATTTCGATGGGCAGCTGCGCCAACGGTGGCGGCTACTATCATTATTCCTACGCGGTGGTGCGCGGCTGCGATCGCATCGTCCCGGTCGATATCTATGTCCCGGGCTGTCCGCCTTCCGCCGAGGCGCTGATCTACGGCATCTTGCAGCTTCAAAACAAAATCCGGCGCGGCAACCGCCTCGCCCGCTGAACCTCAGGCCGAAATCAATGAGCGATCAAGCCCTCAAGGAACTCGGCGACCACATCAAGTCGGGGTTGTCCGATGTGGTGCTGAGCACCGAAGTCAAGCTCGGCGAGCTGGTGGTGACCGTGCAGCGGCCGGCGATCGTGCGGGTGCTGACCTTCCTGCGAGACGAGCCGGCGTGCCAATTCAAGCTGCTGATGGATATCTGCGGAGTCGATTGGCCGGCTCGTGAGGAGCGTTTCGACGTCGTCTACAACCTGCTCAGCCTGAAGCATAATCATCGGGTCCGGGTCAAAGTCCATACCGACGAAGACACGCCGGTGCCATCGGCAACCGCGGTGTTCAACTCGGCGAACTGGTTCGAGCGCGAGACCTGGGATCTGTTCGGCGTCTTCTTTGCCGACCACCCCGACCTCCGGCGCATTCTGACCGATTATGGCTTTGACGGCCACCCGCTGCGCAAGGACTTCCCGCTGACCGGCTATGTCGAAATGCGCTACGACGACGAACAGAAGCGCGTGGTTTACGAGCCGGTCAAGCTGACCCAGGAATTTCGCAGTTTCGATTTCCTGAGCCCCTGGGAGGGTATGACCGGGGTCATGCTGCCGGGTGATGAAAAGGCGCGCGGGCCGATTACCGGGAGCGAATCGAAATGACGACAGCCGACGTCCAGTCGAAGGGTTACATCAAACCCTATTCGATCAATGTCGGACCGCAGCATCCGGCGGCTCACGGCGTTTTGCGCCTGATCACCGAAATGGACGGCGAGGTGGTCGAACGGTGCGATCCCCATATCGGGCTGCTCCATCGGGGCACCGAAAAGCTGATCGAATACAAGACCTACATCCAGTCGGTGCCCTATTTCGACCGGCTCGATTATGTCGCGCCGATGGCCCAGGAGCATGCCTACGCCATCGCGGTGGAAAAGCTGCTGGGCATTACCGCCCCCCGGCGTGGCCAGATCATTCGGGTCATGTTCACCGAGATTTCCCGCGTCCTCAACCACATCTTGTGCATCGGCACCGGGGCGCTGGATGTCGGTGCGGTGACGCCGGCGCTGTGGGGCTTTGAGCAGCGCGAAGTCATGATGGAGTTCTACGAGCGCGTCTGCGGCGCCCGGCTCCATGCCAATTACATCCGGCCGGGCGGCGTCCACCAGGACCTGCCGGCCGGTCTGGCCGATGACATTTGGGAATTTACCGAGCGCTTCCCCAAATTTTACGCCGACGTCGACCGCCTGCTGACTGAAAACCGCATCTTCAAACAGCGCACCGTCGATATCGGCGTCGTGACCGACCAGGAGGCGCTCGACTGGGGCTTCAGCGGCCCGATGCTGCGCGCGTCCAATGTCGCTTGGGATCTGCGCAAGGCGCAGCCCTACGACATTTATGAGGAACTGGATTTTGACGTACCGGTCGGCACCACCGGCGACTGCTGGGCGCGCTATCTGGTGCGAATGGAAGAGATGCTGCAGTCGATCAAGATCATTCGGCAGTGCCTGGTAAAGCTGAAAGACACGCCGGGGCCGGTCAAGGTCCAGGATCGGAAGGTGGCACCACCAAAACGGGGCGAGATGAAGAGTTCGATGGAAGCGCTGATCCATCACTTCAAGCTCTACACCGAAGGCTATCACGTTCCAGCCGGCGAAACCTATTCGGTGATCGAAACGCCCAAGGGTGAGTTCGGCGTCTATCTGGTCTCTGACGGCTCCAACCGTCCCTACCGGTGCAAGATCCGGCCGCCGGCTTTCGTCCACTTGGCCGCGCTCAATTTCATGTCGCAGGGCCACATGCTGGCCGATGTCATCGCGATCATCGGTTCCCTCGATATCGTGTTCGGAGAGATCGATCGATGAGCAGTGCCGCCGCCATCGCCGTCGAGCAACCCGAGAGCTTCGCGTTCTCGCCCGAGAATCGGGCGCGCGCCGAGCGCATCGTGGCCAAATATCCGCCCGGTCGACAGGCCAGCGCGGTGCTGCCGCTGCTCGATCTGGCGCAACGCCAGAGTGATAACTGGTTGCCGCGTGCGGCAATGGACCACGTCGCCGAATTTCTCAGCATGCCGCGAATTCGCGTCTATGAGGTGGCGACCTTCTATACGATGTTCAACAAGACGCCGGTCGGCAAGCACTTCGTGCAGATCTGCACGACCACGCCCTGCTGGCTGCGCGGTTCGGCGGACTTGGTCCATGCATGCGAGCGCAAGCTGGGCATTTCCATGGGCGAGACCACTCCGGACAATCAGTTCACCGTGATCGAGGCCGAGTGCCTGGGCGCTTGCGTCAATGCGCCGATGGTACAGATCGGCGATCATTACTACGAGGATCTCGACGGGCCGGGCATGGAAGCGCTGCTCGATGCCCTGGCGCGCGGCGAAGTGCCGGCGCCGGGATCGCAGATCGGTCGAAGCACTTCGTGTTCGGTCAAGGGTCCGACGACGCTCTTGCATGTTCCCAAGCGCCAGGCCAGCGAGCCCGAAGCGGCGCCGGCGGCCGAGCCCGACCTAGCGACGGCGGCAGCCGACGATGCCGCGGCCACGGTTGATGCCGGGGCCGGTGTCGAAACTGCGGGCGCTGACATCGGGACGGAGACGGCAGACAGCGGTGAGTCGGGATCGCCCAAGACGAAGCCGCGCAGCCGTGCCAGGGCCAAGTCCAAGACCGATGCCGGAACCGCGGATTAAGGAGAGCTTGCGATGCTTCGCGACGAGGACCGCATTTTCACCAATCTGTTCGGTTTCGAGAGCTTCAGCCTCGAAGCGGCGCGGGCGCGCGGTGACTGGGATCAGACCCCGGAGCTGATCGCCAAGGGGCGCGAATGGATCATTTCCGAGGTCAAGGACTCAGGGCTGCGCGGCCGGGGCGGCGCCGGTTTCTCGGCCGGCCTAAAATGGTCGTTCATGCCCAAGAAGACCGACGGCGGCCCGGTCTACCTGGTGGTCAACGCCGACGAGGGTGAACCCGGGACCTGCAAAGACCGCGACATCCTGCGCCACGAGCCGCACAAGCTGCTTGAAGGCTGCCTCTACGCCGGCGTCGCGATCGGCGCCACCGCCTGCTATATCTACGTCCGTGGCGAGTTCTACGACGAGGCCGCCAACGTCCAGCGTGCGATCGACGAGGCCTATGAGGCTGGTCTGCTCGGCAAGAATGCCTGCGGCACCGGTTACGATTACGACATTTATCTCCATCGCGGCGCCGGCGCCTATATCTGCGGCGAGGAAACCGCGCTGATCGAAAGTCTCGAGGGCAAGAAGGGCCAGCCGCGGAACAAGCCGCCGTTTCCGGCCCAGGCCGGGCTCTATTCGCGCCCGACGACGGTCAACAACGTCGAGACGATCGCCCAGGTTCCCGAGATCCTGCGCCGCGGCGCGACCTGGTTCGCCAATCTGGGCCGGCCGAAGAACACCGGGACCAAGTTGTTCTGCATCTCCGGCCACGTCAATCATCCGTGCAATGTCGAAGAGGTGATGGGGATTCCGCTGCGCGAATTGATCGATCGCCACTGTGGTGGCGTGCGCGGGGGCTGGGACAATCTGCTGGCGGTGATTCCGGGCGGCTCGTCGACACCGTTGTTGCCGAGGACGGTGTGCGACACCGTGCTGATGGATTTCGACAGCCTGCGCGAGGCGGGCAGCGGACTTGGCACCGCGGCGGTGATCGTGATGGACAAATCGACTGACATCGTCGAGGCGATCGCGCGGCTGTCGCGGTTCTATGCTCATGAGAGCTGCGGCCAGTGCACGCCGTGCCGCGAGGGCACCGGCTGGCTGATGCGGGTGATGAACCGGCTGGTCAAGGGCAATGCCCGGCTCGAAGAAATCGACATGCTGCAGGAAGTGACCAAACAAATCGAAGGCCACACCATCTGCGCGCTCGGCGATGCCGCCGCGTGGCCGGTCCAGGGGCTGATCCGGCACTTCCGGCCGGAGCTGGAACGCCGCATTCTGGCCTATCGTTCCGCCCGGCGCGTTGCCGCCTGATCCCGCGACCCGCCCGTATGCCGCACCCCACAGCGAGAGCCTATCCATGCCGAAACTGACCATCGATGGCATGCCGATCGAAGTCGAGCCGGGCACTTCGGTGCTCCAGGCCTGTGAGATGCTCGGCGTCGAGGTGCCACGCTTCTGCTACCACGACCGGCTTTCAGTCGCGGCCAATTGTCGAATGTGCCTGGTTGAAATGGAGAAGGCGCCCAAGCCGGTCGCCAGCTGTGCCATGCCATGCAGCGAAGGCATGGTGATCAAGACCAATTCGCCCCTGGCGCGCAATGCCCGGCGCGGGGTCATGGAATTTCTGCTGATCAACCACCCGCTCGACTGTCCGATTTGTGACCAGGGCGGCGAGTGCGATCTCCAGGACCAGGCGATGGCCTATGGCTTCGATCGTGGTCGCTATGGCGAGACCAAGCGGGCGGTCAAGGACAAGGAACTGGGGCCGCTGATCAAGACCGTGATGACTCGCTGCATTCACTGCACGCGGTGCATTCGGTTCGCCGAAGAGATCGCCGGGGTTCCCGAACTGGGCGCGACCGGGCGCGGCGAACACATGGAAGTCGGGACCTATATTGAGCAGGCGATCACGTCGGAGCTGTCGGGAAACCTGGTCGATGTCTGCCCGGTCGGGGCGTTGACATCCAAACCCTATGCCTTTTCGGCGCGGCCCTGGGAATTGCGCAAGGCGGAGAGCATCGACGTGCTTGACGCGGTCGGCAGCAATATCCGGATCGATCTGCGCGGCGGCGAGGTCTTGCGGGTGTTGCCGCGGCTCAACGATGATGTCAACGAAGAATGGATTTCCGATAAGACGCGCTACGCCTGCGACGGCCTCAAGCGCCAGCGTCTCGACCGCCCCTTTATCCGGCGCGACGGCAAGCTGAAGCCGGCGAGCTGGAACGAGGCCTTTGCGGCGATCGCTGCGCGCTTGAAGGGTGTGCCGGGCGAGCGCATCGCCGCGCTTGCCGGCGATTTGTGCGACGCCGAGGCGATGGTGGCGCTCAAGGACCTGATGGCCGGGCTGGGCTCGCCCAACCTCGACTGCCGGCAGGACGGTGCGGCCTTTGATACCTCGTGCCGTGCCGGCTACCTGTTCAACAGCACGATCGCCGGCATCGAGAAGGCCGACGTTATCCTGTTGGTCGGCACCGATCCGCGCCACGAAGCGCCTTTGGTCAATGCCCGGATCCGGAAGCGCTATCGGCGGGGCGGGTTGCAGGTCGGGGTGATCGGACCGGGGGTGGATCTGACCTATCCCACGACCTATCTCGGGGCCGGGCCGCCGACGCTGCAGGAGATCGCCGAAGGGCGCCACGACTTCGCGGCGAAGCTGAAGGCAGCCAAACACCCGCTGTTGATCCTGGGGGCCGGCGCGCTGGCGCGGCCGGACGGGTTGGCGGTTCAGGCGGCGGCGCGGTTGGTTGCCGAGTCCTGCGGCCTGATCAGGGATGGCTGGAACGGCTACAACGTTCTGCAGCTTGCGGCGGCGCGGGTCGGTGGCCTCGATCTCGGCTTTCTGCCCGGGACCGATGGTCGCGGCACCCGCGGCATCCTTGATGGCGCCGGGAAGGGCGAGATCGAGGTGGTGTTCCTGCTCGGGGCCGATGAGATCGATGCCTCGCGGCTGGGACAGGCCTTCGTGATCTATCAGGGCCACCACGGCGACCGCGGTGCCCATCGTGCCGATGTGGTTTT
Organism: Azospirillum sp.; assembly: GCA_016124535.1. Classification (GTDB taxonomy): domain Bacteria; phylum Pseudomonadota; class Alphaproteobacteria; order Azospirillales; family Azospirillaceae; genus RI-112. The sequence continues at coordinate 60,889 of WGNK01000031.1, read as the reverse complement.
GCCGGGCGCCGCCTATACCGAAAAGAACGGCACCTACGTCAACACCGAGGGCCGCCCGCAGCAAGGGCGCCGCGCCAACTTCCCGCCCGGCGAGGCACGGGAAGACTGGACCATTCTGCGCGCGCTGTCGGAGGTGCTGGGCTGCAAGCTGCCCTATGACAGCCTGGCCCAGATCCGCCAGAGGTTGGTTGACGCCAACCCCGTCTTCGCGCATACCGACGCGGTCATCGCTGCCGCTTGGGGCAGCTTCGGCCAACCCGGTTCGCTCGACGGGCCACCGTTCAAGTCGCCGATCGAAAACTTTTATATGACGGACCCGATCAGCCGCGCTTCGGTAACCATGGCTCAGTGTGCCGAAGCCTTCGTCAGCCCCGCCACAGGGAAGACCGGTACCCATGGCTAGCTTCTGGAGCGGCTACGTCCTGCCGCTGGTCATCATCGTCGCGGAAATCGTTCTGATCGTCGGCCCGGTCATGCTCGGCGTCGCCTATCTGACCTATGCCGAGCGCAAGGTCATGGGCGCGATCCAGATGCGCCAGGGCCCCAACCTGGTCGGGCCGTTCGGCCTGCTCCAGCCGATCGCGGATGGCATCAAACTGCTTGGCAAGGAGATGATCTTCCCGGCCGGCGCCAATCCGGCGATCTTCATCGGCGCCCCGGTGATGACCTTTCTGCTGGCCCTGGTCGCCTGGGCCGTGATCCCGTTCGACGCCGGTATCGTGCTCGCCGACATCAATGTCGGGGTACTTTACCTCTACGCCATCTCGTCGCTGGGGGTTTACGGCATCGTCATGGCCGGCTGGGCCTCGAATTCGAAATATGCCTTCCTGGGCGGGTTGCGCTCGGCAGCACAGATGGTGTCCTACGAAGTCTCGATCGGCTTCGTGATGATCACCGTGTTGCTGTGTGTCGGCTCGCTCAACCTGTCGAAGATCGTCCTGGCGCAGCAGACCGTGTGGTTCTGCATTCCGTTGTTCCCGATGTTCATCATCTTCTTCGTCTCTGCGCTGGCGGAGACCAATCGCGCTCCGTTCGATCTGCCCGAGGGCGAGTCGGAAATCGTCGCCGGGTTCTTCGTCGAATACTCGGCGATGGCCTATGCCCTGTTCATGCTCGCCGAATACGGCAACATGATCCTGATGAGCGCGATCACGACAATTCTGTTCCTGGGCGGCTGGCTGCCGCCGTTCAACGTCGTGCCCTTCATCTGGGTTCCGGGGATCATCTGGTTCGCGATCAAGATTGCCTTCATTCTGTTCGTGTTCCTGTGGGTGCGGGCGACCGTGCCACGGTATCGCTACGACCAATTGATGCGGCTGGGCTGGAAAGTGTTTCTGCCGTTTTCGCTGGTTTGGGTTGTGCTGACCGCCGGCGTCCTGGTCGGCTTCGGCTGGCTGCCCAAGAACATCGGCTGAGCAAATCGGCAAAACCCGGACGTCCGGGGCAAGGAGACCTGGTGCCATGGCATTCCTCGATCGGACTGCTCGTAGCCTGTTCCTGACCGAACTGGTCTCGGGCCTGGCTTTGACCCTCGACTATTTCTTTCGACCCAAGGTCACCATCAACTACCCCTATGAGAAGGGGCCGATCAGCCCGCGTTTCCGCGGCGAGCATGTGTTGCGGCGCTATCCTAACGGCGAGGAGCGCTGCATCGCGTGCAAGCTGTGCGAGGCGGTGTGCCCGGCGCTGGCGATCACGATCGAGGCCGAACCGCGTGAAGACGGCAGCCGCCGGACCACGCGCTACGACATCGACATGACCAAATGCATCTATTGCGGCTATTGCCAGGAAGCCTGCCCGGTCGATGCGATCGTCGAGGGCCCGAATTTCGAGTTCTCCACGGAAACCCGTGAAGAACTGTTCTACAACAAGGAAAAACTGCTGGCCAACGGCGATCGTTGGGAGGCGCGCATTGCCGCCAATCTGGCGGCGGACGCCCCCTACCGTTAGGACTCGACGCAACAGCCGCCAGGGCACCACTGACACCGACCCTAAGCCGGGGAGGCGGGGAAATTCATGGTCATACAGAGCATCGTCTTTTACGTGTTCTCCTGCGCCTTGCTGATCTGCGGCGTCATGGTGATCTCGGCACGCAACCCGGTTCATTCGGTGCTGTGGCTGATCGCGGCGTTTTTCCAGGCGGCCGGTCTGTTCGTACTGATGGGGGCGGAGTTCCTGGCGATGATCCTGGTCATCGTCTATGTCGGAGCGGTCGCGGTCTTGTTCCTGTTCGTGGTCATGATGCTCGACATCAATTTTGTCGAACTGCGCCGCGGCGTGGTCCGCTACCTGCCGATCGGCGGCTTGATCGGGCTGGTTCTGGTCTCGGAGCTGGTGGCGATGGTTAGCGGCTGGGTGCCGGCGGCCGGCGCCCTGGCGCAGCTGGGCGCGCCGGTGCCGCCGGTTGACCAGATTTCCAATACCCGCGCGTTGGGCCAGCTGATCTACACGCAGTATTTCTATCTGTTTCAGACCGCCGGCATGATCCTGCTGGTGGCGATGATCGGTGCCATCGTGCTGACCTTGCGGTCGCGCGAAGGGGTTCGCCGGCAGAATGTTCCGGCCCAGCTGGCGCGACGGCGCGAGGACGTGGTGGCCGTGCGCAAAGTCCCGACCAGGGGAGGGGTGTGACATGGATATCGGCCTCGGCCACTATCTGACGGTTGCCGCGATCCTGTTCACCCTCGGGGTGTTCGGTATCTTTCTCAACCGACGCAACGTCATCATCATTTTGATGTCGATTGAATTGATGCTGCTGGCAGTCAACATCAATCTGGTAGCGTTCTCGGTTCATCTGGGTGATCTGGTCGGTCAGATCTTCGCCATGTTCATCCTCACGGTGGCTGCCGCCGAGGCGGCGATCGGACTTGCCATTCTGGTCGTCTATTTCCGCAACCGCGGCTCCATCGCGGTCGAAGACATCAATATGATGAAGGGCTAGGGACCGCCGCCATGGAAGTCGCTGCGATTTTTCTGCCGTTGCTGGCCGCCTTCATCGCCGGACTGTTCGGGCGCTGGATCGGCGACCGCGGTGCCCAGATTGTCACCTGCGGGGCCTTGATCCTGTCGGCGGCAATCTCGGTGTTCCTGTTCATCGATGTCGGCCTGCACGGCCACAACCGGGTGATCGAGCTCTTCACTTTTATCGCCAGCGGCACCTTCGAAGTATCGTGGGCGTTGCGCTTCGACAGCCTGACCGTGGTCATGCTGATCGTGGTGACGGTGGTGTCGGCGGCTGTGCATGTCTATTCGGTCGGCTATATGGCTCACGACCACCACAAGCCGCGCTTCATGGCCTATCTCAGCCTGTTCACCTTCTTCATGCTGATGCTGGTCACCGCCAACAACTTCGTCCAGCTGTTCTTCGGCTGGGAGGGTGTCGGCCTGTGCTCCTACCTGCTGATCGGGTTCTGGTACGAGAAGCCGAGCGCCTGCTCGGCGGCAATGAAGGCGTTTATCGTCAATCGGGTCGGCGATTTCGGCTTTGCACTTGGCATCGCCGCGGTGTTTGTGCTGTTCGGCTCGGTTGATTTCGCGACCGTATTCGCCAAGGCGCCAAGCCTGGCCGGCCAGAGCTTCACCTTCCTCAGCTGGCAGGCCGATGCGCTGACCGTCACCTGCCTGCTGCTGTTCATGGGGGCGATGGGCAAATCGGCGCAGCTGGGGCTGCATACCTGGCTGCCCGATGCGATGGAGGGCCCGACCCCGGTTTCGGCGCTGATCCATGCCGCGACCATGGTCACCGCCGGCGTGTTCATGGTGGCACGGCTGTCGCCGATGTTTGAATACGCACCGATTGCGCTGGGCGTGGTCACCGTAGTCGGGGCGGCAACGGCGCTGATCGCCGGCACCATCGGCATGACCCAGTTCGACATCAAGCGGGTGATCGCCTATTCGACGATGAGCCAGCTCGGCTACATGTTCTTCGCTTGCGGCGTCTCGGCCTATGGTGCCGGCATCTTCCACCTGCTGACCCACGGCTTTTTCAAGGCGCTGCTGTTCCTGGGCGCCGGCTCGGTGATCCATGCGATGTCCGATGAGCAGGACATGCGCAACATGGGCGGCATCTGGAAGCTGATCCCCTTCACCTACGGCGTGATGTGGGTCGGTAGCCTGGCGCTGGCGGGCATTCCGATCTTCGCAGGTTTCTATTCGAAGGACGCGATCCTGGAGGCGGCGTTCGCCTCCGGGACCGAACTCGGCGCCTTCGCGTTCTGGGTGGGTGTCGGCGCAGCCTTGCTGACCGCCTTCTATTCCTGGCGCCTGCTGTTCCTGACCTTCCACGGCAAGCCGCGCGCCAACGAGCGGGTGATGGCGCATGTCCACGAATCGCCGCTGGTGATGACCATTCCGTTGGGCGTGCTGGCGCTCGGGTCGATCTTCGCCGGCATGCTGTTCGCTCCGATCCTGATCGGCGAGCACCGTGGCGATTTCTGGCAGGGATCTTTGGTGGTTCTGGGTAACCATGATTCGATAGAAGCTGCCCACCATGGTTTGCCGGCCTGGATCGAGCATCAGCCGCTGATCGCCGGTTTGAGCGGGATCTTCATCGCATTCCTGTGCTACGTGATGATCCCGGACCTGCCCGGGAAGTTCGTGAGACTGTTCCGGCCGCTGCACAATTTCTTCTTACGCAAGTGGTATTTCGACGAGCTTTATGACGCCATGCTGGTCAAGCCGGCGCTGGTGCTCGGTCGGGGTCTGTGGAAGACCGGCGACGGCGCCATCATCGACGGTTTTGGCCCGGACGGGGTCGCGGCACGGACCCGGGCGGCGGCGGCACGCGCCGCCAGTCTGGAGTCGGGGTATGTCTTTCACTATGCCTTCGCGATGGTCATCGGCTTGGTCGTGATCATCACCTGGTTCTTCGTTCGCGGTTGAGGTTAGGGGGCTTCCATGGCCGGTTGGCCGATCCTGTCGCTGACGACATTCCTGCCGTTGGTTGGCGCCGCGTTCATTCTGATGATCCGCGGCGAGCCCGACGTCGTCATCCGCAACAGCCGCAACGTCGCGCTGTGGACGACGCTGGTCACCTTCCTCCTGTCTCTGTTCATCTGGATCAATTTTGATCCGACCACCGCTGCCTTCCAGATGGTCGAAAAGGCAGACTGGATCCCCGCCTTCAAGATCAGCTACCACATGGGCGTGGACGGCATCTCGATGCTGTTCGTGATCTTGTCAACCTTCCTGATGCCATTGTGCATCCTGGCGAGCTGGGATTCGATCAAGGTTCACGTCAAGGAATACATGGTCGCGTTCCTGATCCTCGAGACCATGATGGTCGGGATGTTCTGCGCGCTCGATTTCCTTGCCTTCTATATGTTCTTTGAAGGTGTGCTGATCCCGATGTTCGTCATCATCGGGATCTGGGGCGGGCCGCGGCGGGTCTACTCGGCGTTCAAATTCTTTCTCTACACGCTGCTCGGCTCGGTCCTGATGCTGCTGGCGATTCTGGTGATCTATTTCATCACCGGTACGACCGACATCCCGACTGCGCTCGCCGCCAAGATCAGCCCCAGTCTGCAATTCTGGCTGTGGCTGGCGTTCTTCGCCTCGTTCGCGGTCAAGGTGCCGATGTGGCCGGTTCATACCTGGCTGCCCGACGCCCATGTCGAGGCGCCGACTGCGGGCTCGGTGATCCTGGCCGGCGTGCTGCTGAAGATGGGCGGCTATGGCTTTTTGCGGTTTTCGATCCCGATGCTGCCTGAGGCCAGCGCCTATTTCACGCCGCTGATCTACACCCTGGGCGTGATTGCGATCATCTACACCTCGCTGGTCGCTCTGGCCCAGGAGGACATGAAGAAGCTGATCGCCTATTCTTCGGTCGCCCATATGGGCTACGTGACGATCGGCATGTTCACGCTGACCATGCAGGGGGTACAGGGGTCGATCATCCAGATGCTGTCCCACGGCGTGGTTTCGGCGGCGCTGTTCCTGATCGTCGGCGTCGTCTATGACCGCCTGCACAGCCGCGACATCGCGCGCTATGGCGGCTTGGTCAACAACATGCCGAAATATGCCGTGGTCTTCATGGTGATGATGCTGGCCTCGGTCGGTCTGCCCGGCACCAGCGGTTTTGTCGGCGAGTTCCTGGTGATCATCGGCACTTTCCAGGCCAATACCTGGGTGGCGTTCCTGACCGCCAGCGGCGTCGTACTCGGCTGCACCTACATGCTGTGGCTGTATCGCCGGGTGATCTTCGGCAAGCTGATCCATGACGATGCCCGCGCCATGCCCGACCTCAGCCTCCGCGAAATTCTGGTGTTTGCGCCGCTGATTGTGGTCGTGCTGTGGATGGGCGTCTATCCGTCGAGCTTTCTCAACGTGACTTCTGCCTCGGTCGCCAATCTGATCCACAACTATCAAACCGCGTTGGCCGAGTCCGGCGCCATGGTTCTGGCCGGGCGCTGACGCGCCGGCCCTGGGGGATAGCACGATGGTCGAACTTCCCGCATTCCTGCCGGCGCTGCCCGAGTTGTTCCTGGCGGTTTCCACCATGGCGCTTCTCATGTTCGGCGTCTTCGGCAGCGACGGCACCGCCCGCCTGGTCGGTCAGATCGCGGTGGTCGTGCTGCTGTGCACCGGCCTGCTGGTGATCGGTCACGGTACCGAGCGTGCCGTGACCTTCAACGGCATGTTCGTGATGGACGGGTTCGGCGCCTATATGAAGGTCCTGGTGCTGATCGGCTCCGCACTGTCGATCATTCTGGCCCAGGGCTATGCCGAGCGCGAGCATATGAACCGGTTTGAGTTGCCGGTGCTGATGTTGTTCGCAACCCTCGGCATGCTGCTGATGGTATCGGCCAATGACTTGATATCGCTCTATGTCGGTTTGGAGACCCAGAGCCTGGCACTCTACGTCGTGGCAGCGTTCCGGCGCGACCATGCCAAGTCGAGCGAGGCCGGGCTGAAATATTTCGTGCTGGGCGCTCTGTCTTCCGGCCTGCTGCTTTACGGTGCGTCGCTGATCTATGGTTTTGGCGGCACGACGCAGTTCGATCGCATCGCCGGACTGATCGCGGCATCGCCGACCCCGCCGGTCGGTGTTGTGGTTGGCATGGTGTTCGCGGTGGCCGGGTTGGCCTTCAAGATTTCCGCCGTACCGTTCCACATGTGGACCCCGGATGTTTATGAGGGGGCACCGACCCCGGTGACCGCGTTCTTTGCCGCGGCGCCCAAAGTGGCGGCGGTGGCGCTGATCCTCCGGCTGCTCGATGGCCCGTTTGGCCACATGGTCGAACAGTGGAGCCAGGTGATCTTCGCGCTGTCGCTGGCCTCGATGGTGCTGGGATCGTTTGCCGCGATCCAGCAGACCAACATCAAGCGTCTGATGGCCTATAGCTCGATCGCCAATATGGGCTTTGCCCTGTTGGGGCTCGCTGCCGGCACCGAACAGGGCACGCGGGGCGTCGTCGTCTACATGACGATCTACATGGTGATGACCATCGGCACCTTTGCCGTGATCTTGTGCATGAAGCAGCATGGCCGCATGGTTGAGGATATCCGCCAGCTCGCAGGGCTGTCGCGCAGTCATCCGCTGATGGCGCTGGGAACCGCGATCTTCATGTTTTCGCTGGCGGGCATTCCGCCTCTGGCCGGATTTTTCGGCAAGCTTTATGTCTTTCTGGCGGTGATCGAGGCGGCGGCCAAGCACAGCGAACTCTATATTCTCGCCGTGTTCGGGGTGCTGTCGAGCGTGGTCGGCGCGTTCTACTATCTGCGGGTCGTCAAGCTGATCTATTTCGACGATCCGATTGAAACCTTCGACCGGCAATCGGATGATTCGATTGCGGCGGTTCTGGTTGGAACCGGACTGTTCACGATGTTTTTCTTCGCCTTTCCCGTGCCCGTCCTCAACGGGGCGGCGGCGGCGGCGGCAGCTTTGTTCACCGGATGAGCGACCCTGCCGCTGCGACGGGATTTCGGTTGCTTGGGGCGTATCGGCTGGTCGCCTTCGACCGGGTCGGTAGTACCAATGACGAGGCGCGCCGCTTCGCCCGCGATGGCGCCGCGGATGGCGTGATGATCTGGGCGCGCAGCCAGGATTCCGGGCGGGGCCGGCGCGGCCGGTCATGGGTGTCGACCGAGGGCAATCTTTTCTGCTCCTTGGTATTACGGCCGCAGTGCCCGATGGCGGTCGCGGCGCAATTGTCCTTCGTCGCGGCGCTGGCGGTGGCCGACGCGGTCGCCGCGGCGTTGCCCACCGACCGGGCGCCACGCCTGAAATGGCCCAACGACGTGCTGGTTGGCGGGCGCAAGGTCGCCGGAATTCTGATCGAGGCGGAGGCGGACAGTAGCGGCGGCCTCGGCTGGGTCGTGGTCGGACTGGGCGTCAATGTCCACCAGTTTCCGGCCGATACCGAATTTCCCGCGACGGCCCTGGCGGTCGAGGGTGCGGTCGGCGTGAGCGCGGAGAGCCTGCTCGGCGCCTTCGCCGCGCGGTTCCATTTTTGGCGTCGGTGCTGGGCGGCTGAGGGCTTCCCCCGGATTCGTACAGCCTGGCTGGCGGTCGCCGAGGGGTTGGGACGGGAGGTCGACGTCCGTTTGGCCAATGAGACTTTACACGGCCGTTTCGTCGATCTCGACTCAGATGGCGCGCTGGTGCTTGAGCTGGCGGGCGGTGGCGGACTTCGCCGGATTTCCGCGGGGGATGTTTTTTTCGCGCCGTCGGCGGCGGAGGCCTGACCTTGCTGCTCGCAATCGATGCCGGCAACACGAATATTGTCTTTGCGCTTTACCAGGGCGACCTGCAGCTCGGGCTGTGGCGCTGTGCGACCGACCGCAAACGCACCGCCGATGAATATGCGGTGTGGCTGACCCATTTGATGGCGCTGCGTGGGGTTCAGCCCCGCGATATCGATGCCGCGATCCTGGCCAGCGTGGTGCCCGGCGCGACCTTTAACCTCAAGCGGCTGTGCAAGGACCATTTCGACTGCGAGCCGATGGTGGTCGGCGATCCCGTGGTCGAGCTCGGCGCCGAGGCACGGGTCGACCGGCCGGCCGAGGTCGGCGCCGACCGCCTGGTCAATGCGGTGGCGGCGGCGGCCTATTATCACCCACCCTTGATCGTGATCGATTTCGGCACCGCGACCACTTTCGATGTAGTCGATCGCGACGGCCACTACTGCGGTGGTGTGATTGCGCCCGGCATCAACCTGTCGCTGGAAGCCTTGCACATGGCGGCGGCCAAGCTGCCGCGGGTCGATATCGTCCAGCCGGCCCAGGTCATCGGCACCGATACCGTGGGCTGCATGCAGTCGGGGGTATTCTGGGGCTATATCGGCCTGATCGAGGGACTGGTAGCCCGCATCCGTGCAGAATTCGGCCAGGCGATGACGGTGATCGGCACCGGTGGTCTGGCCGCTCTGTTCGCCAAGGCAACGACGGCGATCGAACATATTGACGGCGAACTGACCCTGCGCGGTCTGCTCCTGATCCACCAACGCAACAGGCAACCATGACCGCGCTCGCGGCACTGGGCGAGGGCTTCGTTCCCGCCAGCGACTCGCTCTATTTTCTGCCGCTCGGCGGCGCCGGGGAGATCGGGCTGAACCTCAGTCTTTACGGTCATGCCGGCAAGTGGCTGATGGTCGATCTCGGGATTTCTTTCGCCGATGACAAGATGCCCGGCGTCGACATCATCATGGCGGATCCCGCCTTCATCACCAGGCGACGACGCGATCTGGTCGGGCTGGTGCTGACCCATGCCCACGAGGACCATATCGGGGCGGTGCCGCATCTGTGGCCGGAACTGGAATGCCCGGTCTTTGCCACGCCCTTTACCGCCGCGATGGTGCGCAGCAAGCTCCACGAACACGGGCTGGCCGGACGGCTTAAGCTGACCGAAGTTCCGCTGTCCGGGCGCTTTAAGGTCGGGCCGTTCGACGTCGAACTGGTCGGGGTAACCCATTCGATCCCGCAATCGAGCATGGTCGTCATCCGGACCGCGGCCGGCACCGTGCTGCACACCGGCGACTGGAAGCTCGATCCCCGGCCGGTGGTTGGACCGGTCACCGACGAGGCGGTGCTCGCCCGGCTCGGCGGGGAGAACGTGGTTGCCCTGATCGGGGATTCGACCGGCGCCATGGTGCCGGGGCATTCCGGCTCCGAGGGCGGGCTGCTCGACGGGCTGACCAGCCTGTTCGGCCGGTTCAAACGCCGGATCGCGGTCACATGCTTTGCCTCCAATGTCGCCCGGCTGCATAATATCGCTGCGGCGGCGGCGGTTCACGATCGCCGGGTCGCCCTGGTCGGGCGGTCCTTGTGGCGGATCAACGAGGCGGCGCGCGCCAATGGTTACCTGACCGACCTGCCCGACTTCCTGTCCGAGCACGAGGCCGGCTATTTGCCGCGGGACAAGGTTGTGCTGGTCTGTACCGGCAGTCAGGGAGAGGAACGCTCGGCGTTGGCGCGGGTCGCCGCCGACGACCATCCCCAGGTGGTCCTGGAATCCGGTGACGTGGTGATCTATTCCAGCCGTGAAATCCCCGGCAATGAACGCGCGATTCACCAGATTCAAAATCGCCTGGTGGCGCGCGGGATCGAAGTGGTGACCGCGGACGACGCCCTGGTCCATGTCTCCGGGCATCCCGCCCGGGACGAATTGGCCCGGCTCTACCAGTGGGTGCGGCCACGCGCCGCGCTGCCGGTGCATGGCGAGCCGCGCCACCAGCAGGCCCATGCCGAGCTGGCGCGGCAATGCCAGGTCAGCCAAGTGGTGATTCCGGCCAATGGCTCCGTGGTCCGTCTGGCTCCGGGCCCGGCCGAAGCGATCGGCTCGGTGCCCAGCGGCCGCCTGGCGATCGACGGCAAACGCGTGGTTCCGGCGGGCGGGGGCGCGATCAAGAACCGTCGCAGGGTTCTTGCCAACGGCGGCGCGGTGGCAACCGTGGTGCTGAACGGCAAGGGCGAGCTGGTCACCGGACCGCAGGTCTCGACCTTTGGCCTGATCGACGACGACTCCGACCGCGATGATCTGCTTGATGCCATCGATGCCGTGCGCGAAGCGGTCGCGGACCTGCCGCGGGCCGCTCGCCACGACGACGCGGTCGTGACCAATGCCGTCCGGGCGGCGGTCCGGCGCAGCTTTAACCGCAGCCACGGCCGCAAGCCGGTGACCGAGGTCCATCTGATCAGGCTGTGACGGCGTCGGACTGACCGGCCGGGCGCAGACGGTGTGATCCGCCGCGGTGACCGGACGGTCCGTCAATTATGGTGAGGGGCCGATGATCCGTAGCTTCGCGACGCTGGGGCTGGCCGCCCTGCCGATGCTGATTTCGCTGGGTGCCCTGGCCGGGCCAGGCGCGTTGCCCGATCTGACCGGGCAGGCGTTGCGCGTCGAGGTGGTCGATAGTGCGCCGCCGTTCAGCAAACGTCTGCCCGACGGCAGCTATGCCGGCTTCAATGTCGATCTGGCCGGCGCGCTGTGTCGCGTTCTGCACGCGATCTGCACGCTCAGCGGACAGCCATTCGCCGCGATCATCGACCATATCTCGGCCGGCCAGGCCGATATCGCCCTGGCCAATCTGCTGCGCACCCCGGAGCGCGAGGCGCTGGTGTTGTTTTCCGCGCCGGTTTGGCGGTCGAGCACCAGCCTGGTCGGTGCCAAGGACGCTGCGGACCTGGACCTGGCTGAGGCGGTACATAGCCGCCGGATCGGGGTTCGCCGCGGCTCGCGCCAGTTCGACGTGCTGTCCGCCCTTGATGCCGCCAAGCTGGTGCCGGTTGCGACCACCGAGGCGGTCTGGCAGGTGCTGCGCGATGGCACCGCCGAGCTGGGCATCGCTCCGACCCTTTATGCCCGGCATTTTGTCGCGTCGCCGGAAGGGCAGGGGTTCAAGACCATGGGCGATCCGATCACCGGGAACGGGTTGGGCGGATCGGTCCATATCGTGTTTCCACCGGGACGCGCCGATCTGAAGGCAGCAATCGACCAGGCGATCATGGCTTTGCGCCAGGATGGCAGCTACCAGGCGCTCAGCCAGCGCTATTTCTCCTACGATATTTTCTGAGCAGGGGCACGGCCGCTTTGCCCCGGTCGGCGTGCGTCCGACCATGACGTTTCGGGCGGATCTCTGCTATAGCCGGAAGATCAAAACAACGAGGACGGCCAGTCCGGGGCGGGCTTGGCGTGCGCAAAAATAGGGAGACAGCGATGGGCTGGGTCAGCGGGACCGCGGTCTATTTCATGGTTTGGTGGACGGTGCTGTTCGCCGTGCTGCCGTGGGGCGTCAAGACCCCGGAAGAGCCCGAGCCGGGCATGGCCTCCAGCGCACCCGAGCAACCCAAGATGTGGTTGCGCGCCGCGGTGACCACGGTGATTTCCGCACTGATCTGGGTCGCGATCTATTTCCTGGTCGACTCCGGCTGGATTTCGTTCCGGGAGATGGCGCGGGGGATGTAGCCGATGAGCTACTGCGATGCCGCACCCGGCCATCCCTGGCACGGTCCCTATCACGACCAGGAATACGGCTTTCCGGTCGATGACGATGCCGTGCTGTTCGAGCGTCTGGTGTTGGAGATCAACCAGGCCGGCCTGTCCTGGTTGACTGTGCTGAAGAAGCGCGCCGCCTTTTTCGCCGCCTTCGACGGATTCGAGATCGACCGCGTTGCCGGTTATGGCGAGACCGAGCGCGCGCGCTTGCTCGGCGATGCCGGAATTATCCGCAACCGGCTGAAGGTCGACGCGGTGATCGACAATGCCCGCCGTCTGGTGGCGCTACGGCGCGACCATCCGACCTTCGCCGCATGGCTCGCTGCCCACCATCCGCGGCCCAAGGCGGACTGGGTCGCGCTGTTCCGGCGGGAGTTTCGCTTCATGGGCGGCGAGATCGTCGGCGAGTTCCTGCTGAGCACCGGCTATCTTCCAGGGGCGCACCGGCCGAGCTGTCCGGTCTATCGCCGACTCGAATCGCTCGCGCCGCCCTGGCTTGTCGCAGTGCAGGCCGGCTATGCAGGATACGAAGCTTAAAATCTGGGCAGATCCCTGATCCGGGCCGTGCAACTGCTCAATATGCCGTCACCTGACGCAAAAAACAACAAAAAGTATGGCAAGCCCAAATTTTTGGGCTTGCCATGCCGACCATCCGACATCAGACTTATTGTTGTTAAGGGGGTGTTCCCCTCTTATCCGACGCTTGGTGGCGATTCCTCCCTAAACTCGGACCGCGCTGCGACCGCAGCGCGGTCCCTTTTTTCTAAGCGCGGCGCATGGTATGCCAAAGCGTTGCTCGAGTCACCACCCTTATCATGAAAAAGTAAGGTTTTTGCGGCGTTTGGCCGCAGGTGCTCTTGGTGCAGTGCACAAGTTGCTGCGGCGGCGCACAATAAAACCTCTCGCGCCGCCGTGGACAGGCCGGCGAACATTGCCTAGAGTTCTTTCCAGTTTTCAGACTGCGCCGGGCGTCCGCCCACCAACTTCCTGAACAAAGACGCCCGTCATGCGATTGTCAGCCTATTTTCTGCCGACACTGAAGGAAAACCCCAGCGAGGCGCAGATCGTGTCGCACCGGCTGATGCTGCGTGCCGGCATGATTCGCCAGACCGGTGCCGGCATCTATGCCTGGCTGCCGCTGGGCCAGCGTGTGCTGAAGCGGATCGAACGAATTGTGCGCGAGGAGCAGGACGCCTCGGGTGCACAGGAACTGCTGATGCCGACCATCCAGCCGGCCGAATTGTGGCGTGAGAGCGGGCGCTATGACGATTACGGCAAGGAGATGCTGCGCATCCGTGACCGTCACGACCGCGAAATGCTCTATGGTCCGACGAACGAGGAGATGATCACCGATATCTTCAAGAATTCGTGCAAGAGCTACCGGGATCTCCCGAAAAATCTCTACCATATCCAGTGGAAGTTTCGCGACGAGATCAGGCCGCGTTTTGGCGTGATGCGCGGACGCGAGTTTCTGATGAAGGATGCCTACTCCTTCGACCTCGACGCCGCCGGCGCCCGGCGTGCCTATCAGAAGATGTTCCTGGCGTATTTGCGCACCTTCGCCCGCCTGGGCCTGAAGGCGATCCCGATGCGCGCCGAGTCCGGGGCAATCGGCGGCAACCTCAGCCACGAATTCATCATCCTGGCCGAAACCGGCGAGAGCGGCGTATTCTGCGACCGGACTTGGCTCGATCTCGACGTGATGGCCGAGGCGCCCGGCTTCGACGACGATCTCGAGCGGTTTTTTGCACGGGCAACTGGCATTTATGCCGCGACCGACGAGAAGCACGACGCCGCCGACTGCCCGATTCCGGCTGACCGACTGGTCTCGGCACGCGGCATCGAGGTTGGGCACATTTTTTATTTCGGTACTAAATATTCCAAGCCGTTAGGCGCCGTGGTCGCGGGTCCCGACGGCGAGCCGGTGGCGGTCGAGATGGGCTCGTACGGTATTGGGGTGTCGCGGCTGGCCGGGGCGATCATCGAGGCCAGCCATGACGAGGCCGGGATCATCTGGCCGGACAGCGTGGCGCCGTTCCAGGTCGGGTTGATCAACCTGAAATCGGGCGATGCGGCGTGCGATCGGGTCGCCGCCGAGGTCTATGGCGACCTGCGCCGGGCCGGGGTCGAGGTGCTCTACGACGACCGCGCCGAACGGCCGGGGGTTAAATTCGCCGACATGGACCTGATCGGCGTGCCTTGGCAAGTGCTGGTCGGACCGCGCGGGGTCAAGAGCGGGGTGGTCGAACTCAAACGGCGGGCGACCGGCGAACGGGCCGAACTGTCTCGCGACAGCGCTTTGGCCAAGCTGACCGGCCCAGCGTAACGGGCCGGGCAGACCCCGACCGCTGCAGACCGTAACCGGCTTAGACCGGAACGGGCAGGGTCCGAGGGCCCTACGGGCGGGGGGGATGTGGGGCGTCGCCGCGCCGCGGCCACCGCCGGCAATCATGATAAGCGGAAAATGGATCGGCCGGTCGGCGCGGTTGCGCCGTCTCTGCTCCCGACCGCCGGGATGGTCCCGGCGGCACAGGACGCTCGGTTTACGGCGAAACCCCGGTCGCCGGGTCGAATTTGAACTCGAAGCCGGTGCTGTTGGCCGGCATCCGGGTTTTCAGGAATTCGCCGAGTCTGGTGTCGGTCACCATGATGTGACCAAGGATCCACTTCTTGACGAAACCGGCGAAGGAAACCAGGTCCCACTCGCCGGCAGCCAGATGCGCCTCAATCTTGTGCAACTGTGCAATGAAATTGTCGTGCTGCTTTTTATGGGCCTGGAGATCCGGGTATTCGAAGGTGCTCATCAACTCTTCTTCGTGACCGAAGTGGTAGTTGGTATAGGCAAGCAGTTCCTGGACCACGCGGCCGACCACGGTTTCGGTCTCGTCACGCTCGAGTGCCGATACCAGATCGTTGTAGATGCTGAACAGGAACTTGTGCTCGTCATCGATGGTCTTATTACCGACACCGAGAACATCCGTCCATTCCACCGACTTCAGCGCCTCACCCATGATCGTCTCCTCGAGTATCGCGCGCCGGACCGGGGGGAAGTCGACGCTGCCGCAGGCCCCTGGTATATCGGCTTTGCCGGGTGAACAGGATGGTTCCTTTGTCTCACCCGGCTGATCCCGGCGTGACGGATTGTCGCGTACCGGGAGACTGCGTTGAAACCAGCGCCAATCCGTGGCCGGACCGGAGTCCGATGCCGGTATTCGCCTCACCGGCGCTTGCGTTTGGGCCAGCCCATGCGAAATGCGCTCGTCAGTGGTTCGAATGCGTCTTTGAGCGGCGCGAAGCCCTCCCGCAGCGGCTCGAAGGCGTCGCGCATCGGCTGGGTGGCTTCAGTGATCGGCAACACGCTTTCCCGGACCGGCGCCAGAATCTCCTTGATTGGGGCAAAGACCGATTCCTGGCCGTCCTGAGGGTTTGCAGCGGCACGAAACTGCAGCGGCTTCTGTTCGGACATTGGTATTCCTCCAGATCTTTGAAATGATCGGAAATTCTATCGAAGGAGAGCGCAGGTCCGGCGCCGGAAAAGATCGATGATCCTTCCTGTGGAAGACGGCTGCGGTCCAGAATTCGATGATGTAGAATAGCCTGAAGTCCGGCGCTGCAGAATCCGGGCGGTTACTTACGCATTAAACCGATCGGCGCGATATTGGCGGGTCAGCCGGGCAACGGCACGGCGTGGCGACTCAACATCTCGGATTGGCGTTGCGCCAGCTGTTCGACCGTAAACCCGGCGATCAGCTCTTGGAACAATTGGAACCAGTTGATCTCGGCCCTGAGGTGGAGGAACACCGAGCCCAGGCCGATCGCCGCCCGGTCCATGAACACGAAGGGCCGCGGCACCTCGACGCCGCCCAGCCGGCGAAGTTCAGCATGGACCTTGGCCGCGGTCTTACGGCCGTATAGACCGCTGTTGGTCTCTTCGATCTTGCGCGTTCGGTCGTCGAGAATTGGCGCGTAGACGAACCGCGCCCAGATATTCAGCACATCGACCAATTCCCGGCGCGGACTGGCGAAGCCCCAGATGCGGTAGGCCTCGACCGCGGCGTCGTCATCGTCCGCCCGCAGCGCGTTGTAGAGGTCGATCACGCCCTTGACGAAGCTGGGATGGAAGACCCGGACGCAGCCGAAATCGAGCAGGTTGAGGGAATGGTCGGGGCCAACCGTGTAGTTGCCGAGATGGGGATCGCCATGGATCACGCCAAACCCGTAGAATGGCACGTACCAGGCGCGAAACATGTTCATCGCCAGCGCGTTGCCCGCTTCCGGGTGGTCTTTGACGGTGTCGAGCAGGCGTCGCCCCTCCAACCAGGTCATGGTCAGCAGCCGGCCGGTGCTGAGCGCCGCCACCGCTTCGGGGACCCGGACACCGGGGGTCTCCGCCAGCATGTCGCGGAACAGCGCGAGATGGCGGGCCTCCAACGCGTAATCGAGTTCCTCGCGCAGGCGGGCGGAAATCTCGGCATGGATCTGCCGGGTTGAAATCGCGCTGTCGGCGCGTTCGAACACCGCAAAGGCCAATCCGAGCTGGCGGAGATCGGCCTCGACTGCCGACTGCATGTCGGGATATTGCAGTTTGCAGGCGAGCAACCGGCCATCGTGGCCGGTCGCCCGGTGGACCTGACCCAGCGACGCCGCGGCGATCGCGCCGTGTTCGAACGCGGCGAATTTGTTCCGCCATTCCGGCCCCAACTCGGCGGCCATGCGACGGCGGACGAAAGGCCAGCCCATCGAGGGGGCATCGGCCTGGAGCTGAGCCAGTTCCACCACATACGCCTCGGGCAGGGCATCGGGGATGGTCGACAGCATCTGCGCGACCTTCATCAACGGTCCCTTGAGCCCGCCCAGGGCGATCCGCAGCTCAGCGGCGTTGTCGGTGCGATCGCCCGGCAGACCGAGCCAGCGCTGACCGGCCAGGCGTGCCGCGACCCCGCCCATTGCCGAGCCGACCCGGGCATAGCGGACCAGTCGGCCACCCAGCGTGTTCTGTTCGTCGTCCCGTGCCATGGCGGCCAGGATGGCATGGGGCGGCAGCAAAGCCAAGCGGCGACGGATTCGACGCTTTTGACTTGACGATATCCCATGGCCCCGCGAATTATCGCAACGCGCGAAGAAATTTTGCTGAGTTGGCGCTGCACTAAAAGTAGAAAAATGGCGATGAAACTGCTCGATTTTGCGGTATTACCGCGGCTTATGGTGATTTTGTTGCCGTGGTCGCCGGCGACCGCCCTGGCAAGCCAGTTCGGCCAGTCGCCCTTGGAGACTTTTAACCATGCAGTGTTCGACTTCAACAACCGCGTCGGCGCGGCTTGGGAGTCCCTGACCGACTGGGCGGTCAACCCGGACGGAGCGGCCGACGAGGCCGGGAGCGGACTGCGCAACATCGTTTCGAATTTGATCAATGAGCCGATCACGATCGCCAGCGGGTTGATCGCGGCCAATCTGAAATACGCGGGAAACGCCGCTGCGCGCTTTGCCATCAACTCCACGGTCGGCCTTGGCGGCTATTTCGACTCCGCGGCGGACCTGGGCTTACCCGCCCGCCATTCCGACCTCGGCGGCGCGCTCTGCGCCTATGGCGTGCCCGACGGCCCTTATGTCGTGGTGCCTCTGTTCGGACCGCGCACCGTGCGCGACGGCTTTGTCGATCTGGTCGTAGTCAACGCCCTGTTGTTCTATGCTCTGAGCAAAGCGGCCGGGCCGAGCGCGGCACTCGCTCTGGTGCTGGGCGCCGAGACGGTCGGCGTTTACGCCGACGCCATCGCTTTCATGCCGGTCCGGCCGATCCCCCTGGGCGTGGCCCAGAGCGATTTCGACACCACCCGCAGTACCTATCTGGAGCAGCGGCGGACGGTCTGCGACGATTTGCGCACCGGCGGCTGATCGCGGCCATCGTCTGCGGTGGCATCGGCACTCGCGGAACCAATTCCTGAAGCTGCGGCGCGCCAGCTTGCAAGATATGGCGCGCAGCCAGGATTGACGCGACCGAAAACGGGCCGGCAGCCTGCTGCCGGCCCGCTCGGGCGAAACTTGCCCGTCAGGATCCGCGTCGGCCTGGGCCGGGCTGCCGATTTCGCTCAGACCGACGGAGGGGCGATCACCTGCACGAACTGAACGGTATCGGCGCTCAGGTCGGCCCCCTTGCTGGCCGCTCGGGCATAGGGCAGGCTGAACGGGGTGTGCAGTGTCTCATGCAAATCCTTGCCATAGGGATTGTGGACACCGCCGACGCGGTAATGCTGGCCGATCTGGATGTTGGCGACTTCCGCCGCCGACAGGCCCATGACCCACAGAACGGTGGCCCCGATTCTTTCGGAAAGGGTGCCGTTCTTGTCGTGAGCGATCAGCAGACCGAACTCGGAAGCGATGTGGATGTGACTGGCATTTGCCTGCAACGCCATGGCTCTTCTCCAATGTTGATTATTTATGCCAAGATAAGCCGCTGTATGAGCGCATCGGCTTGAGTTGACGGTAAAAATTTATCCGTATGAATTGCGGAGTCAAAATAAATGTTCGGAACGCATCTGGGCACACAAGAGTATGCGAGCAGTGAATACGACTGTATTGCTCTATAATATTTTTTATATACGATCAGCGCCAGTGCAACTACGTTATTACTACTATAGCGCTGTGTATAATACAAAATGCTGCGGCTGTCGGTGGGATTTTCACTTCTTGCCGCATCCTGCCGCCGGAACCGTGATTCGCGACTCGGCCGGCCGGCCCGGAGGACTGGGGGGGTAGCCAGATCCTGACCGGATGGCCGATACTGGGACCCTGTGGCGCCGCGAGACCGATCCAAGGAGCTGCCTGATGACGACCGCGGCCGACCACCCGGGTCTGGGGATGTTGATTGCCAGCGACCCGATCTTCGCCGAATGCCTGGGTGTCGGCGGAACCCCCAACCTTGCGGTCGTGCGTCCTGCCGGTTTTGTCGGCCTGCTGCGGATTATCCTCGACCAGCAGGTGTCGACCGCTTCGGGGCAGGCGATGTGGCGAAAGCTGACCCTGGTGCTGGACCCGGTGACGCCGGCGGGCTTTTCCCGGCTGGACGATGAGACCCTGCGGGCCTGCGGCTTCAGCCGTCAGAAGGCCGGCTATGCCCGCGCGCTCGCCGCGGCGTTGCTCGAAGGGCGGCTCGACCTGGCGGCGGTCGAACGGATGCCCGACGACGAGGCGGTGGCGGCGCTGGTCGGCCTCAAGGGGATCGGGCGCTGGAGTGCCGAGGTCTATCTGTTACTTCATCTCGGCCGTGACGACATCTGGCCGGTCGATGATCTTGCCATCGCGCTCGGCGTGCAGGCTTTGAAGCGCCTGGACACCCGTCCCGATCGGGCCCGGCTGGTGGCGCTGGCCGAACCCTGGCGGCCGTGGCGCAGCCTGGCCGCGCGTCTGGTTTGGCACCATTATATCGAGACCCGCGCGGCCGGTCGTGCCGCTCCGGTGCGCGGTCGCCGAAACCCGGCTGGGTAATTACCGCCGCTGAGTCGACTGGCTGCTCGGGGTTCGGACCGGGGAGGCCGTCGCCGGGTTCTGGATCGGCGACACCACGACATCGATATCGGTCGATTTTTCGTCGTCGCGTTGCGCGGTAATCCGCAAGGTGGCAACCCGGTTGCCGCGCGTGTAGGACACCGAGGTCCGTCGCGAGCGCACGATCGCGGTTTCGACCCAGCCCAGCTTGGGCATCTCGTTACGGTAAAACTGGGTAATCTGCACCACGGTATAGGGGGCCGACATGATCACCTGTCCGGTCCATTCCTCGTCATTGCCGACGATGACGGTGTCGGCAATCGCAACCGTCGCGTTCGGCGGCACCGGCAGCTGTGGAATTTTCAGGATATCCTGGGGCATCGCCCCGGTCGGCGAGTCGATCGGCTGTTGCGGGGTGTAGAGCTGGGCGGGGCTGTCGGTGGCATTGCAGGCCTCGATCATCAAGACCAGGGCAAGAATCACAAATGGGCGGCACTGTCGAAAGGTCAGAGTCGTCATAAGTGAGATCCTCGACTGAACCTTGCCCGGCAATCAAAAGCTGCGGTGCGGCGGTCGAACGCCAATCTTCAATGATCGATCATCGGCGGATACCCGGCCAACCGATGTTTGCGGCATTTGATCCAATTTGCTCAGGTCTGGCAAGGGGTGTGGCAGCCGGAATTGGACAAAAGACGTTTTCGTCGCGGCGACAGCGCGCCTATGATCGTGGCCATGATCGAGATCACCGGCCTCAGCAAGGCTTTCGGACGGGTACGCGCGGTCGAGGGCCTGTCGCTGCACGCCGCGGACGGGGAAATCACCGGCTTGATCGGCCCCAACGGCGCCGGCAAGACCACCACCTTCCGTGTCCTCTACGGCCTGTTGCGTCCCGATGCCGGGCAGGCCGCGGTCGATGGTCTGGATGTCGTCGGCCAGCGGCTGGCGGTGCAGCAGCGGCTGGGCGCCTTGCCCGATGTCCGCGGCCTCTATCCGCGGCTGACCGTGCGCGAACACATCCGGTTCTTCGGCGAGTTGCACGGCTTGTCCGGCATCGACCTGGACCGCCGGATCGACCAGCTGGTCCAGCGCCTCGACATGGGCGAGATCGCCGAGCGGCGGGTGCGCGGCTTCTCGCGGGGCCAGGAGCTCAAGGTCGCCTTGGCGCGGGCTTTGGTCCATCGGCCAGCCAATCTGGTGCTCGACGAGCCGACCAACGGCCTCGATGTCGTCAGTAGCCGGGCGGTGCGCCGGCTGATCCGCGAGATGCGGGACGCCGGCTGCTGCATTCTGATCTCCAGCCACATCATGGCCGAAGTGGCGGCGCTGTGCGACCGGCTGGTGATCATGGCGCGCGGCCGGGCGGTCGCCGGCGGCACGCTGGACGAGCTGCGCGCGCGTGGCGGCTCCGAAGACCTCGAGGACGTCTTCGTCCAGGCGATCGGCGGCGAACAGGTGCCGGCATGACGCTGCCGGCGCCGGTGGCGCCGACCCGGTGGCGGCGCATCCGGGTGGTCGCCGCCAAGGAAACTCGCGACCACGTGCGCGACCTGCGCAGCCTGGTGCTGGCGCTGATCTACCCGTTTTTCGGCCCCTTGATGATCGGCATCCTGCTCAGCGTGTCCAGCGCCAGCATGCTGATGTCGTCGGGCCGGATGGTGACGGTCGGCGTTCAGGGCGCCCGGTTCGCGCCGGGACTGATCCGATACTTGTGGCAGCATGAGCTGCCGATGGTCGAGGTCGCGGCCGGCGACGAAGCCCTGGCGATCCGTTCCGGCCGCGTGCCGGTGGTCCTGAGGATCGGGGCCGACGCCGAAGGTCGCGACAGCTTCGCCGTCAGCCTGCTGGTGGATTTCTCACGGGTCGCCAGCACCACGGCGGCGGCGACGCTGTCGCAGATGGTCGGCGGCTTCGGCCGCGAGACCAGCCGGCGCCTGCTCGCCGAGCGCGGCGTCGAAGCCGGGGTGCTCGACCCGGTCCGGGTGGCGACGGTCCAGATCGGTCGGGGCGCTAACATCGCGCTGTTTTTCTATAACCTGATTGCCCCCCTGACCATCTTCATGATCTTCCTTGGCGCGGTTCACCTGGCAATCGACACCACGGTCGGCGAACGCGAACGGGGCTCGTGGGAGCCGCTGCTCACCGCACCGGTCGAACGTTGGGAATTGCTGCTGGGCAAGGCGATTGCCGCCTTCCTGTTTACCGCCGCCGCGGTCGGGGTCAATCTGGCGACCTTCCGCATCGTTCTGGGCATTGCCGCCGCCGGTAATCCGGGGCTGGCCGCTCCGCCCGACAGCATCACCTTTGCCGCGATGTTCGGGGTCGCCCTGCCGCTGATGGCGCTGTCGGTGGTGCTTCAGCTGTCGATCGCCTCGATCGCGCGCAGCATGAAGGAGGCGCAGATCTACCTGGGGCTGCTGCCGCTGGTGCCGGCGCTGCCCGGCATGGCCATGGTGTTCGTGCCGCTGCAGGTCCAGACCTGGATGGCGGCGGTGCCGGTCCTTGGTCAGATGATGGTGTTCGGCCAGCTGGTTGCCGGCGATCCGGTGGCGCCGCTCCACCTCGTCCTGTCGGCGGTCACCACCGGCGTCGTGACGGTTGGGATGTTCCGGGTTGCCACCGCCCTGTTTCAGCGTGAGAAGCTGTTTTTTTCCGGGTGAGTCCGCGAGCCAGCCCGGTTACCAGGCGTAACGGAGCCCGGCGAGCAGCGCGTGGTCGGTCTGGTTATCCCGCCATTGGCCGTCGTAACGCATGAATGCCTGGAAGCGGTCGCCGAGCGCCGCCGAGGTGCCGATGCCGAAGGACGCGGCGTGGCGTCCTGGCTGCGGCGCATCGACGGTGAAATGAGCCCCACCAAGTGCCGGGTGGGCGCGCGGCGACCGCCCAAGGGCGTCATAGCTCCAGGCCAGACTCGCCTCCGGCTCCAGGACCAGGCCGCCGAGGTCCAGCCGGCTGCGTGCCCGTGCGCCGAGCGAGGTTTGCAGGAAGTGGCTCCGTTCGCTCCGGAGCGACAGATTGAGCGCATCGGCGCCATTTTCGGAGACGGTGCTGCGGCTGATCAGGTCGTAGCGCAAGCCCGCGACCGGTTCGACCCTGATCGTCGCAAACCGGTAGTCGCGCCCGGCCGCGATCGCGACCGAGAAATCATGGCCGTGGGCGTCGGCTTCGGCGGTGCGGGCGAGGGGGCCGAAGGCGATCGGCCGGCTGGTATCGTACTGGGTGAAGGCATAGCCGATCTGGGCGTCGACGAAAGACCGGCCGAGGCTCTTGCTGCCGTAGAGCAACGCCTGGTAGCCGTCGATCGTCGCGGTGCCGCCGTTGTGCTCCGCGGTCAGCTCGGTGCGGGCATAACCGAAGCCACCGCCGAGGCGGAAATCCGGTGCAAGCGCGATGTCGCCGCCGACCAGGGCGCCGCCGGTCCAGTGCTCGAAGCCGGCGGCGTTGCCGTCGCCGCTATGGCTGCCATAGCTGCCGATCAGCCGGCTCCAGGGGGCGAGCTGCGGTGTTCCGTTCGGGGCGGCGGCCCCGGCGGCCGCTTCGCCCTGGTCGCCGGCATCGAGCCCCTGGCTTGCCGCCGAAGCGGCACCGGCATAGCTGAACTGGAATGACCCTGCGCTCGCCATCGTCGAGGCCATTCCGCCGCCGCTGCGCACCTCGGCAAGGTGGCTCTCGATCATCCGGCCGACCAGGCGGCGGGCGCCGAGATCGGCGAGGCCGGCATCGGCATGGATCGCACCTGCGATCTGGTCCAGCGCCGGCGCAATCTGCGCGGCGCCCAGGGGGTAGAGGCTGTCGAGCACGGTCTTCAGATCGCCGTTCGGCCGGACGCCGGCGGGTGGTCGCAAGGCGTCGATCGCCTGGCCGGCCTGCTGCTGGTTGGCGGTCTGGCCGAGCCCGGCCGCGGCAAGCTGGCCGTAGGCCGCCGGGGTGACCACGAGATCGAGCGTGGTCGGGCGATAGACGGCGTCGAACCGAGTGCCCGCGGGGAGGCCGCTGCCCGGCTGGGTCAGGCCGGCAAAAGACCCGAATACGCCGCCGGTCGCGGTCACTGCGCTGAAGCTCTGGCCGAGGCTGGGGGTGTAGGCGTTGGTGGCGCCGCCCGAGATGCCGCGGGTGATCGGCACCAGGGTGCCGGCGGCGGTGAAGCTGCCGGGTGAGCCGGTCACCCGGATCTGATCGTGAAACCCGGCACCGGTGCCGGCACTCGGCCCGTCGATGTCGATCTCCAGCCGGGCGGCGGTGCCGTCATTGGTGATGGCGCCGTCGACGCTCAGGATGCCCGGCGAATTGCCCGGCGCCAGCGTGCCCTGGTTGGTCACCGCGCCGACCACGGTGCCGGTGCCGCCGAGCGTGCCGGTCACGGTCACGGTGCCGGCATTCAGCGTCGAATTGACCGACAGGCTGGCATTGGGCCGGACCTCGACGGCGGCGACGCTCTGAGCCCCCGACAGCAAGGTCAGAGCGGCCGGGGCGCCGGCCGCCGTGCCCACCGTCAGCAGCCCGGTGCCGGAGATGGCGGCGGCGACGCTGTTCCCGGTGCTCGAGAACGCCAGGGTATCGTTGCTGGCAAGCCCGATGATGTCGGTGGTCACCGCGCTGCCGTTGAAGCTGACGGTATCGGCGCCGGCGGTCAGGGTCGCTCCGGCCGCCAGGGTCAGGCGCATCAGGGTACCGAGATTGGCGGTGCTGACCACAAGGCCGCCGAGCCGGTCGGAATTGGCGGTCTCCAGCGACGCGAAACTGCCGGTGATGCCGCCGGTGGCGGTGATCACGTCGTAGCTGGTGCCGTCGGTGTAGCTGCCCGATTGCGGCAGCAGGGACAGGGTGGCATCGGCAATGGTGACCGCACCGGTCACCGCGAGCCGGTCGCCGGCGCCGGGGTCGATTTCGAGGTCAAGGCTGGCGCCGCTCCCGAAGGCGACGGTACCGATCGCGGCGAGGGTGCCGATCGAGGCACCGGGAGCGATGTGGCCGCTCGCGGTGACCGCACCGACGGTGCCGGTGCCCTTGAGTGTCGCGCCGGCGGCCAGCGCGACTGCGCTGGCGGCGAGCGCCCCCGATACCTCCAGAGTCCCGGCTTCGACCAGGGTGGCGCCGGTCAGGGTGTTGGTTCCGGACAGGGTCAGCGTACCGGTGCCGCGCTTGGTCAGACTGCCGGAGCCGCTGAGCGCGTCGCCGAACCGGACGTCGTCCGGGCGATCGAACACCACGTCGGTTCCGAGGCCCGGAACCAGGGCGGCGGCGTACCAGGCGATGCCGTCATAGCCGTAGCCCTGGGTGGTAAAGCCCTCCGACAGGTCGGGGGTGTAGAGGTGATCGCCCAGGCTCGCCGAGTGGAAGCGGTAGACCGCTCTGGCCCCCAGTGCCGCTTGCCCGATCGCCGAGAACACGACGCCCTGATCGACATAGCCGCTGCCATTGGCACTCAGCTGGGTGATCTCGGCGGCATCGGCGGTGTAGAGGTGGTCGGTCTGGCCGGCCGAATAGAACTCCCGCACCTGGACCAGATCCAGGCTGTTGGTCTCGTTGGAGAACGGGACGCCCTTTTCCTGGTAGCCCTGACCCTGCAGGGTCGCGGCCTGGTTGGTGCTGGCGGTGTAGATCGTATCGGTGGTGGCGGCATTGTGCAGGCGGAACACCACCGGCAATCCGTCGGCGGCATCGTAGCTGGCGACCGTCTGGGCGGCGTAGCTGACCGACTGGGCGTTTTCCAGATCGAAGCTGATCGCAATGGTCTGGGCCGGGGCGGGCACGGTATAGGTGACGCCGGTGGTCGGCGTGCGGCCGGGACCGCCCGGCGAATAGATGTCGTTGTAGCCGGTCACCGCCGAAGTCGGGAGATCGACGCTGACCAGGTGCCGGATCGCCGCCTCGTCGCCCTTCAGGATGATATCGACATAGTTGTCGTGGTCTTCGGTGTAGTAGGGGCCATAGACCACGGTGGTGCCGTCGGCGGCGCGTCCGAGTTCGGCCAGGCCCACCACCTGCACGGTGCCGAGCCCGGTCCCGAGGTCGTAATCGACGCCGGTCTGGGTCAGGGTCACCGGCTGGCCGTTGGCGTCGGTTGCGGCCAGGCGGAAATAGCTGGAGAATTCGCTGGGCAGGATCGGGCTGACGCCGTCGGGCGAGAATCCGGCATTGGTGAACAGGCGCAGCCGATAGGCGGCGTCGTTGCCGTAGAGCGTGGCGCCATCGTTGGGCGCATTGTTGCTGAGGTTCTGCGGGGCATAGTCGCCGACCGACGAGTAGCGGGTCAGCCGCGCGCCGAGCAGCCTTGGGCCATTGGCATAAGGGGAGACGCTGGACGCCGAGAGCCCGACCAGCGACAGCGGGCCGTTGGGTCCGATCGCCTGGAGCGGCGTGCCGTCATCGACGAAGCTGACCGAGACCGGGTAGATCGCGCCCGGCGTGCCCGGGGTCAGCCGGTTGCCGAATTGCCCGAACACGACGATGACGTGGCGCTCGTTGTAGTCGTAGTTGGGATTGAGCGCGGCCGCCTGGGGCGTCACCACGTCGCCGGTGTTCAGCGTGATCGCGATGTCGGTCGGCGATACCGTGCTCGGCAGCAGGGGCCAGCTGACCTCGATCGGCAGGGCGTCGGCCAGGGTGACGAAGGCGCCGAACCCGGCCGATGCCGTGCCGAGGACCGAGGTTGCCGGCGCGATGTTGCGCAAGGGCGGCGTCGGCACCAGGGCGGCGTAGTCGAGATTGACCCCCGCGCCGGCGGCGATCGCCGCCCCGATGGTCTCGACCGAGTTGAATCCGGGCACGCCGATGATGCCCTCGAAACCGAAATCGGCGGCCATGATCTGCGCCGTCGGGGTCCACAGGATCGAATTGACCACGATATCGCGCTGCAGCTCGATATAGGCCGGAAAATCCTGGGCAAGCATGTCCATGATCGGCGTCTCGCGGCTGGGCCGGAGCGGAGACTCCGGCCGGTCGTAGGCTCGCCGATCCAGGTAGTTCGGTCCAAGCCAGGACCGCAGCCATGCTCGCCTGAATTTCCTTCAGTGTGGCGGTCCCGCTTCAGTCCTGCACCCCGAAGGTTCGGCCCCTCGCCCGGCGTTGCCCCCGCCAAGCCGCAACAGGAAGGCGGCCCGTCGCCAGGGCCAGGCTGGCCGGCTGTTCAAGGTCGGGTGATCGATCGGCAGCCCGGCAACCCAGGGCTGTCGACGGCTGCCCACAGCTCCCTCCCATCGACTCCCGCGACAAACCCACCCGCGGCGACGCTGACATTTCTGCCTTGTATGAACGCTGACATCGGCAGCTTGCATTGACATTGGCGGGTGCGACTCGGTGAGCATGGTACGGACGTTGTGTGGCCGGACACCATCGGCATGGCGGCCGACCCGTTGTGGCGGCTGGCGCAGGAGCAGACCGGCGCGACCATGACGCCGGACGCCTTCCGGCATTGGCGGGAGCGCAAAGCCAATTGGATGCCGCCTGAAGACGGGAGGCTTGCCGTTCAGGTGAGGCGATCCGCGCTGCCGTTGAGCGCCCGATAGAGCGTTGACCGGGAGACGTTGAGCGAGCGGGCGACCGCGGATGCGCGTTCGCCGCCATCGAGCAGCAGCCGGGCATGGGCGACCTGTGCCGCCGACAGGGATTTGCGCCGCCCCAGGCGGACGCCGCGTTGCCTGGCGGCCTTGAGGCCCGCAGAGGTGCGCTCGGCGATCAAGGCGCGCTCGAACTCGGCCAGTGCTCCCATGAGATGGAACAGCAGCCGGCCGCTGGCCGAGCCGGTGTCGATGGATTCCGACAGCGAGCGGAAGCCGATGCCGCGCGTGCCGAGGGCGGCGAGGGTTTCGATCAGGTGGGGCAGCGACCGGCCCAGCCGGTCGAGCTTCCACACCACCAGCGTGTCGCCATCCGTGAGACTGGCCAGTGCCGCGTCGAGGCCGGGACGGGCGCGGATCGTGCCGGAAACCCCTTGATCCTCGAAAAGCCGCTCACAGCCCGCCGCGTTCAGCGCGTCGCGCTGAAGGCCGAGATTCTGGTCATCGGTGGACACGCGGGCATAGCCGATCAACATCGGGCTGTTTTGCGGCAGGATTTTGATCGGTGCAAGGCCCTGATTCCATGTGCTCTCAACCACCGTGAGGTTTGTTGCGGCGAAAGCCGGTTGCCGCGGGCGGGGGGGCAGGGCGCGCGCCGACCGACATGCCAGGGCTCAGGTCACCAGGACACCGCGGGCTTCGGCGAGCGAGACCACGACCTTTGCGCCGCTGCCGAAGCTCAACCAGTCGGCCTCGATACCGTCGCTGAAGATCACCCCGTCCTCCGGCATCTGCGAAATCAGGCAGAGACTCTCTTTCGCCGCGAGCCAGCCGACCACCAGATCGGTTCCGGAGGTCTTGCTCGGAAACGGCTCGCGCACGAACCAGTGCAGGCGGTCGGCATCCCACGGGAAGCACGGGGCCGCCGGCGGCGTCGCGGGCGCCGCCTCGGGACCGAGCAGCATGCGGGTTGCCGCACTCCACCCGGCATAGAGGCTCTTCAGCCATCCGGTCGAGCCGAGCCCGGTCGAGACGATCACGCCGCTGGAAGACTGCACCTCCTCCCGATCCCCGACCCGGACCTGGTAGCGCGCCGAAGCATGGGTCCGCCGCCCGATGAACAAGTCGTTGACCGCCAGCAGGCGCTCACCGGTATTGAGCACCGCCTCCGCCATGGTGACCAGCTTGGTCGACCGCCTGCCGGCGCGCTCGTCGCGCATGATCCGACCAAGGTCGTCGACCCGGAACGGCAGGAGCACGCCGTCCCAGCGCCGAGGGTCGGGATTGACCGCGATCACGCGCTGGCCGCTCAGATATTTGAGGGTATTGGCGACCAGTCCGTCCTGCCCGAGGACGACTACGCCGTCCTCGGGGCCGAACAGGAAATTCGGCAGGAATCGCCGGTCCAGGCGCTGGACGAGGCCGAAATCGCGCAAGATCTCCTCGGCCTCGCTCATCGCGGCGCGGTAGAGCTGGTGTTCGCAAAGATAGTCGGAAAAATCCGCACCCAGGTGTTCGACGTAAAAGCGCGCCTGGTCGACGGTGTTGTAACGGGCGACCAGTTCGTCGAGCCGGGTCGGCCGCACCACCAACACGATCTTTCGGTTCAGGTCATCGGCCATGGCGAGCGTCCTCCTTGCCCATGATCTCCCGCAGCAGGTCGGGCGAGATGTTGAGCTGGCCGATCTTGTCGGCGTTGCCGGCGATCTCGCGGAAAGCCATGGCCATCAGTTGGCCGGGTTCCAGCCCGACGCTGGTCAGCGCCTGGAGGACTCGGGTATCGGCAGCCGAGAACGCCTTCATCACGGCATCGATCGCATAGGCCTTGGTGTCGGCTTCCTGGCGCGCGTTCGCCGCGGCCAGTCCGACCAGATCGCTGCGGCGTTCCTCCTGCGCCACTTCGCCGTCCAGTTCCTCCCGCTCGATCTGCCGGCGCCGTTCCCGCACCGCCCGGTCCGCTTCCATCTGCGCCTCCTTGACCTGGCGGCGCTTGTGCTCGATCGCGATCTCGGTCTGTAGTTCGTTCTCCTTGATGGCGCGTTCCTGGTCCACCGCGGCGTTGCGCCGGGCATAGGTCGCCTCGTCGGCCCGGCGCAGCAGCGCCTCCCGGACCTCGGCCTCCAGCGCACGCGCCGTTTCCGGCTTGGGCCGGACCGCCAGTATCGACAGGCCAAGCACCTCGACACCCAGGGCGGCGACCATCCCGTCGCCGCGCAAGGCCTCGGTGGCTTGCGCCACAAGGCGGTCGCCGCGGACCAGGGTATCGGTCAGGGCCATCGTCCGGACCTCGGTCATGACCGCTACCCGCGCCTTGTCGATCAGGCGCTGGGAAAGCTTCTGGGGGTCCTCGGAGACATGGCGGCCGCGATTGTCCACCGAAAAGTCGAGCAGTTCGGCGGTCCGGCGCGGTTCGGCGATTCGGTAGACCAACTGGCCCTGGATGGTTACCGCCTGAAAGTCGGCGGTGGTCTCCTCGAACATGAAGGCTTCGCTGATGCTCCCGGTCGGTACCACCACCAGGGCGGTGGTCGGTACGAAGTAGACGATCGACAGTCCCGGTCCTTCCCGCACCGGTCTGCCGCCGCGGAACGCGATCACGTAATGGGTCGGCTGGGTCTTGATGAAATTCAGTCCGAACATGGAGGCCTCCGAGGCTGTGGTCCGGGCGATCCCCCGGAACGCTGATATGGCCCTCTTAGTAGCAAATATCAACGAAGTTAGTTGCGTATTGCCACGAAGAAGGCGCGGCGCTAGACTGCGCCACCGCCGACGGAGCGGACGGCAATGACCGGGAACCGGGACATGACGGCAGAGACGGATTTCCTGCGACCACTGGTGACGGTCGACGTGGTGATCCTGACGCTGAAGGACGGGGGGCTCCAAACACTGCTGATGAAGCGGGCAGCCGAACCGTTCCGGGGCGACTGGGCGCTGGTCGGCGGCTACATCCATCCCGAGGAGGATGACGACCTGGAGGCTGCGGCCCGGCGGATTCTCGGGGTCAAGGCCGGGATCGCGGCGCCCTATGTCGAACAACTCCAGGGCTTCGGCGACCGTCGGCGGGATCCCCGCGGCTGGACTGTGACCTTCGCCTACGTCGCCCTGATCGCGTCCGAAGGTATGATGCTCAGCAAGGGTGCGAACGCGGACTCGGTGGCCTGGTGGCCGGTTGCGGGGTCAGGCGTCGAGCCGGCGCTGGCTTTCGATCACACGCGCATCCTGGCCGCGGCGGTGACGCGGATCCGAAACAAGGTGGAATACACCTCTCTGCCGGTCCACCTGATGCCGCCGTGCTTCACCCTCACCGACCTGCAGCGGGTCTACGAGCAAATTCTTGGCCGGCCGATGGACAAATCCCAGTTTCGCCGACGGATCGCGGAGGCCGAGTTCCTGGAGGCGGTGCCGGGGGAATTCCGTCTGGCCAGCAACCGGCCGGCGCAGCTCTACCGGATCAGGGCGGGGCTC
This sequence comes from Azospirillum sp., assembly GCA_016124535.1. GTDB lineage: Bacteria > Pseudomonadota > Alphaproteobacteria > Azospirillales > Azospirillaceae > RI-112. The sequence goes on along the minus strand of WGNK01000031.1, from coordinate 30,013 downwards.
TCGACGATCTTCTTCGACAGAACCATCTGAGGCCGGACCGCGGCCGGCTACGGCACCGCAGGATCGCGTGATGCGGATCAGGACGGTCCGGTAAGCCGAACGCTTTCGGAACAGGGGGGAGGCGGCCGAAGGAGCGTTGGGCGCACGCGCCTGCGGTGGTTGGGATCACCGGTCGACGGGGCCTTCAGGGGTCCGGGGAGGGGGCTGTGGCACCCCTTCGGCGGTGCGCTACTCGATGTTCTGGACCTGCTCGCGCAGTTGCTCGATCGCGGCCTTGAGCGCCAGACCGATCCGGGTCAGTTCGACGTCGGAGGATTTCGAGCAGAGGGTGTTGGCTTCGCGGTTGAATTCCTGGCACAGGAAGTCGAAGCGGCGGCCGATCGCGGCCGCTTCGGCCAGCAGGTCGCGGGCCGCCGCGACATGGGCGACCAGGCGATCCAGTTCTTCGCGGACATCGCCACGGGCAATCAGGATCGCGGCCTCGTGGGCCAGCCGCTCCTCGGACAGGGCGGGGACGGCGTCGAGCAGCGCTGCGACCTGGGCGCGCAGGCGTTCTTTGAGGGTTGCCGGCTGGGTCGCGGCGGCGTTGCGGGCGGCCTCGACCAGGGCGGCGATTTCGCCGAGCTGGCGTTCCAGTACCGTCGCCAGCCGGGCGCCCTCGGCGGCGCGCGCCTCCTGCAGGCGCTGCAGCGCCTGGATCAGGCCGCGCCCGAGGACCGCCTCCAGCGCCTCGCGCGGGGTGGACTCGGCGTCCTCGACCGGCTCGACCACGCCACGGACCGACAAGATGGTGTCGAGGCGAAGCAGGGTGGGATCGAAGCCGTCGATCTCCTTGCGCGCCAGTTCGGCGATCTGGGCGATCAGCTCATGGTTGATCCGGAACTGGCTGGCGCCGGACAGCCGGTTAAGGGTGAGCGTCAGCGAGACATTGCCGCGTTTCAGGCGTTGCCCGATCTCGCTGCGGGCGGCCGCTTCCAGCACGTCGAAGCCGGTGGGCAGGCGACAGCGGATGTCGAGATTGCGGCCGTTGACGCTCTTGATCTCGATGGTCCAGCTGCAGCCGCAATCCTGGCCCTGGGCGCGGGCGAAGCCGGTCATGCTGGAAACGGATTTGCGATTGGCCACGCGACCTCTTTGGTTTCGATTGTGACGGAGCCCCGAGTTATACCGATGGCGGGCGCGGTCAACAAGGGTTGGCCGTGGCCAGATGCCGGTTGGGCAGTTGGCGTTAGGGCAGGGGACGACAAACGATGCGCGAGCCGAAGACGATCGTAATCACCGGCGCCTCGAGCGGACTCGGCGCGGCACTGGCACGGGCCTATGCCGCGCCGGGCATCCGTCTGGCGCTGACCGGTCGGGATGCCGGAAGACTGGCTGCGGTCGCCGCGGCTTGCCGCGGGGCCGGGGCGGAAACCCGGACCGGGGTGCTGGACCTGCGCCAGCGGGCCGATATCGCCGATTGGTTGGTCGGGATCGACGAGTGGTCGCCGGTCGACCTGGTGGTTGCCAATGCCGGAATCTCCCTGGGCACCGCCTCGGGCAAAGAGGGCGAGGCACGGGTGCGCGCGGTCTTCGAAACCAATCTCGACGGGCTGCTGAATACCGTGCTGCCGCTGATTCCGGCGTTGCGGGCGCGGCGCGGCGGCCAGATCGCGTTGATGAGCTCGCTGGCGGCGTTCCGCGGCCTGCCGGGGTCCGCGGCCTATTGTGCGACCAAGGCGGCGGTGCGGCTGTACGGCGAGGCCTTGCGGGTCGAGCTGGCGGCGGAGGGGGTCGAGGTGTCGGTGATCTGCCCCGGCTATATCGAGACCCCGATGACCGCGGTCAATCGCTTCGCCATGCCGCTTCTGATGGATGCCGATCGCGCCGCCCGAATCATCCGACGCGGCCTGGCACGCAATCGCGCCCGCATCGCGTTTCCGTGGCCGACCTATGCCGTCGCCTGGCTGCTGGGCGTGCTGTCGCCCGGCCTGACCGACCGCCTGATGAGAGGCTTCCCGCGCAAGGCCTGAGCACCGGCGTCGCACCGGCTGGCGATGTCACCGTGCCGGACTCCGTCGGCTCTGCCGCCCGGTAACCCTGGTGACCGGTAATCCTGGTAGCCGATAAACCTGGTAAAATGACAAAATATTCATTCGATCACGCAGAATATCATCGCAAATCAAACGATCTCTGGTCTTGGCGAGCCGGTGGTCTCGACGGCGCGATGTCGAGCCAGTAGGGCTGCGTTGATGGTTTTGCGGTTTTACTCCGAGCCTGCCGGCCCAATCCTCTGCAACAGGGTCGCGGCCCGTCGGTAATCGGCAGGCTGCAGGCCGATCATTTGCCCACCATCGAGGACATCGACATGGCAAAGATGACAGGCGGGATCTCTATGCTGGCCTTGGCGGCCGTGCTGGTGACTGCCGCCACGCCCGTGACCGCCCAACAGGCGCCGGCCCAGCCAGCACCGGCCCGGCAGGTGGCGGCACCGGAGCGAGCGGCAGCGGAAACCAGGGCGACAGAGACTCGGGCGACAGAGACTCGGGCGACAGAGACTCGGGCCGCGGAGACCAAGACGGTGCGGCCGCGGGACCTGATGACGCCCCAGGATCGCCAAGCCTATCGCCAGGCGATGCGCGGGGCGACCACGGCCCAGGAGCGAGCGCAGATTCGCGAACAGAAATGGGGCCAACTGCGCCAGCGCGCGGCCGAGCGGGGCCTGGTCCTGGCGGAGCCCGGGCGCTGGGGCGGTCCGGGGAATTCGGCCGAGCGCTGGGGCCGCGGCGAACGCGAGTCGAACCAGCGCGGCATGGCGGCGAGGCGGGAAAGCCGGGGCATGGCCGCGATGATGCCGCGTGCCCCCTGATCGCGGGGCGCCGGATCGGTCCGAACGCTCTGCGCTGCCGGACGCCCGCGTTGCATGGTCAGGGCGTCTGGCCGGCCACACCATCGGCGATGGTGTAATAGGTCAGTAGCGCGAGCGGCGACAGCGCCTGGCCGATATAGCAGGCGCTCGAATAGACAAAGGCGCCGGCGGCGGCGCCTTGCAGCACCCATGATGGCGACGGAACGCCTTCCATCGCGGTGGCGATGTTGCCGAGGCCGCCCATCAGCCAGACCGTGAGCCCGGTCGCGGCGGCGCTGGCGACCAGGCAGCCGATTCCGCCCAGTTCGGATTCGGTGAACGGCGAGGCGAACTGATCGAACACCGGCGGCGCCTTGCGGGTTTGTGCCGTGGCTGGGGTTGCGATCACGCCGCAGAGCAGGACCAGGACGGCGGCGGTACGCGCCCAATGAACCTGACGGAGGAAGCCGGGGCGGGATGATCGAGCCATCGGGTGCCTGTGTTCGCCGCCGGGTTATGCCGCCGCCCCCTTGGGCACCGGGCCGGTCGCGGCCTGAATCCCGAACCGGGAGGTTGATCCCCGATCATAGCGGATCCTGCCGGCCGGGCGACAAGGCGGAATTATTTGGCCAGCTCGCGGGAGCGGGCCGCGGCGGCGGCGACGGCACGCTCCATCAACCCGATCACGCCGTCCTCAGCCATCAGCACCTTCAGCGCGGCGGCAGTGGTGCCGCCGGGGCTGGTGACGTTTTCGCGCAGCTTGCCAGCCGGTTCGATCGATTTGTAAAGCAACTCGCCGCTGCCGGCGACGGTGGCACGGGCCAGCCGAACCGCCAGGTCCTCGGGCAGGCCGGCCTTGATCCCGGCATTGGCCAGACATTCGGCGAGCAGGAAGACATAGGCCGGACCGCTGCCCGACACCGCGGTGACCGCGTCCAGCAGGCCCTCGTCCTCGACCCAGGCAACATCGCCGACCGCGCGCAGCAGATCGTCGCATTGGGCGATCTGGGGTTCGGCGACCCGGCCATTGGCGCAGGCCACCGTAATGCCGCGGCCGACCGCGGCCGGGGTATTGGGCATGGCGCGAACGATCGCCGCGTCCGCACCAAGGTGGCGTTCGAACCGGCCGCGCGGCGTTCCGGCGGCGATCGACAGAAACACCGTGCCCGGCTGGACGAAACGGCGGTATTCGGGGATCACATCATCGAGCAGCTGGGGCTTGACCGCCAACACCACGACGTCCGGGCTGAACCGGGTCGGAATCGCCGCGGCCGAGGCGCAGCGCAAGACCCGCTCGTGACCGGCATAGCCCGGCAGGTCGCGCGGCTCGACGATCATCACCCGGTCGGCGGCACCGCCGGCCAGCCAGCCGTCAAGCAGGGCCGAGCCCATCTTGCCGCAGCCGACCAGGAGCAGACCGGCGACCACCGGGATCAGGCCTCGCCGACGGTGTCGAGAATCGCCGCCGAGACCGCCTCAGAGGCGCTCTTGCCGCCCCAGATCACGAATTGGAACGCCGGGTAGAAGCGTTCGCATTCGCTGAGCGCGATCTCGACCAGATCTTCGAGCTGTTCGATCGTGGCCCCGCGCGAGCCGCGCAGCAGCGTGGTCTGACGGAACATCGGGGTGTGTTCGTCGCTGCAGATGTCGAAATGGCCGATCCACATCTTGGCGTTCACTTCGGCCAGCAGATCATGCACCGCGCTGCGCCGGTTCGACTGGATCTTCATGTCGAACTGGCAGGTGAACTGCAAGGCGCTGATTTCGCCCTGCCAGACGAAATAGAGTCGATAGTCGCACCACCGGCCGCCGATCTCGACGACCATCTCGTCGTCGCTCAGGCGGTCAAACGGCCACTCGTTGGCGGTGACGATTTCCTCGACCACATCCAACGGATTGCGGGTGGCGCTGACGGACTCGACAGCCACGTTCGTCATCTCGTGCGTCCTCCTGAAGGTGCGCGGTAGACGGCGTTTACCCCTAGGACACTTGCGGGACGAATCGACACCTTGTCGATCGATACCTTGTGTATGGCGATCATTCGGCCTACTAGCGAAAGGACCGTGCCAGAACCCAGCCGCCCACGCAACAGGATTTGCCACCGACCCGGGGGCATTCCCCGCCGGGTGCGGCCAAACCTTAGTCCAGGCTGGTGGGAAAATCTACTCGCCGTCACGCTGGGCGTGCTCGCTCGGGCTACCGCCGACCGGCCGCGGCCCACGCCGTTTCGGTCCCGCTGAGTCGCCGCCGGCGGCGGGCTGAGCCGCCACAAGCGCAGCAATGGTTGCCTCCAGCGCCGCCACCCGCTCAGCGAGGGCCTCTTGTTCGGCACGGGCGGTACTCGCCATCGCGCGAACCGCCTCGAACTCGTCGCGCCCGACCACATCCATCTGGGCCAGGACGCGCTCCAGCTGCTGACGGATCTGCGCCTCGATCTCGTTGCGCATCCCGGCAACGGCGCCCATTGCCCCGCCGGCAATCCGAGCGAGATCGTCGAATATCTTGTTGTTGACCTGCATCGAACCGCTTCCGCTCCTTGATGCCGTCATTATGACCGTGGCCTCGGGGCGTTGCAACAAGCGATCGGCGGCCCGGCCGGCGGCGGCGCTGCGATCGCCCCGGCTGGCCGCTTCGATCCTGGCCCAATAAATCGTTATCGAGCAAAGGATTGATCGGCGGCGGGGTGGCAAAATGCCACGCCGGTCGGGTCTCGGATGGTCTGGACGGCCCGGACCGAAGGCGCAACCTGTAGCTCATGGAGTGCGCTCCGGCTCTTCCGGCGTTCGTTCGTCGCAACGCCCCCTTGCGAGCGCCTCCCGATCGGAGACTGCCATGCCCCATCGTCGTATCGAACAGATCTTGAGAAATCAGCGCCTGTTGAAGCTGCCGCCGACCGCAACCGTGCGGGAGGCCGCGCGACAGATGGCGGCACGCCGCGTGGCGGCGGTGGTGGTAACGGAAGGCGACGATCGCCTCGACGGCATCTTTACCGAACGCGACATGGTCGACCGTGTGGTCGCGGCCGAATTGGACCCGGCGACGACGACACTGGCCGAGGTGATGACCCCGGAACCCGCGACCGTTACCGGTGGCCATACCGTGCGCGAGGCGATGGCGGTGATGGATGCCACCGATGTCCGCCACTGCGTCGTGGTCGAACAGGGGCGCGCGGTCGGCATCGTCTCGATGCGCGACTTCGTCGGCGACGAGATCGCCGAACTCGACCTGCAGCACGAGATGGAACGCCATTTCGCCGAAGATATGCGGTGAACTGCCGGCGCTTCGGGCTTTGTCCGGCCCCCGCTGGCAGGCGTTCGCCGACGGGGGCCTCGGGCGTGATCGCCGGTCGGCTCAGAATTGCCGGAGCAGGCGGTCGATGTAGTCGAGCTCCAGGCGCGGGCGGCTGAACTGGCCGGCACGGCGGCGTAACTCGTCGAGGATTTCGCGGGCACGCTGCAACTCGGCTTGTTCGGGGATGCGAACGTCGTCATTGCCGAAGCCGCCGAAATTGGCCGACGGCCGGCCGAGCGGATCCCGCCCGCGTCCGGGGCGCGAGGCGTCGGGGCGGGTGCCGCCGCCGGCCGAGCCGGCCGCCTGTTCGGCCAACTGCTGGGCTAGGCCACGCAGCCCCTGCTGCAGCTGATCGACCGCTTCCGACTGGGACGGCACCGCGGCGTCGGGCTGGCCGGCACCCAGCGCCATCTCGGCATCGCGCATCGCCCGTTCTGCGTTGCCCAGCGGGCGCGGGATGTCGCCGGTCGCCTCGCCGAGCCGTCGCATCAGGTCACCGAGCCGGTGCCGGAGCGTTGTCTGCTGATGAGCGCCATCGTTGCGGGCTTCGTTGCGACCGCCGTGCCGCTGTCCGCTACGGCCGGGCGGCCGGATCAAGGGCAGCGGCGATGGCGCCTGGCCCAGGCTTTGGTTCTCCGGTCCCTGGGACTGCTGGAAGGTGTGGTCGAGCAACTCGCGCTGCTGCTCGGTCATCTGCTGCAATTCGCGCAGCATCTGCCTGCCCTGGTCCTGACCCTGGCCGCCCTGGGCACCGGCGCGCAGAGTCTCCAGCATCTGCTGCAATTGGGAGAGCATCTGGCGGGCACCGTCGCGGGCGCCGGTTTCGGCCATGTCGCGCATCTGGTCGAGCATCGACTGCAGGTCCGAACGGTCGAGCATCTGCTGCGCCAGTTCGGGCGGCAGTTCGGGCGGCTTCTGGCCCTGAGCGGCGGCCTCGCGCAGGCGTTGCTCGACCGCGTCGAGATATTGGTCGAGCGCCTGCTGCAACTGATCCATCAACTGGCGCAGCTCGGCGTCCCCGGCATTGCGGTCGAGCGCTTCGCCGAGCGCCTGCTCGGCGTCGCGCAGCTGGCGTTCGGCCACTGCCACGCCGCCTTCCTCGATCCGCAGTGCGGTCTCCCACAACAGGTTCACGACCTCGTCCAGCGTGCCGTCCTCGCCGGACAGGAGCAGGCGTGCGACCGCGACCCGCAGCGCCAGGAAGGTGGTGAGATCCCCCTGGAACGCGGCCGGTCGACTCGACAAGGCCGAGAGCGCCCGCGAAACCGCCACCCGAACCGGGTCGCCCTGTTCGACCAAGTGCTTGCGTTGGGCGATCACGGCGCGCGCGACCGGGTGGTTGAACCGCCGCTCGGGCAGCACCACGGTGGTCTCGGCGGATTGCCCGGTCTGGCCCGCGCCATCGGTCGCGACCAGGCGAACCAGTACCGGCAGTCCGGCCCAGGGATGGGCGGTCAGGTCATGGAACGACACCGCCTGCGCCTGTTTGGGGCGTCCCCCCGGCACGGTCAGCGGCAGCCCGAGTACCGGCGATTCCACCGCTTTGGCGTCCTCGGCCGGGTCGCCGCGCGGCCGGCGCAGCTCCGCCCTGGCAGTATCGACGCCGTAGTCGTCGGCCACCACATAGTCCAGCTTCAGGGCGAAATGCTCGGTCGCCGACGGCGGTTCGGCGAGCACGATGGTCGGCGGCGCGTCGGGTTTGACCGAGATCGCCCAGTGTCCCAGACGGCGGCCGTCCTGATCGACAGCGATGCTTTCGCCTCGCTCGACCGTCTGGCTGATCAGGAATTGACTGCCGTCATTGGCGGCAAAATCGGTGGTGCCGCCGTTGACGGTGAGGCGCGGAACCCCGCGACCGCCGCTCAGCCGGGCCAGCACGACGCTGCCGATCGGCACCGCGAGCGGTCCGGTTCCGACCTCGGCGGTGGCGGTGGTGGCGGCGTTCCCGCCGTCGGATTTCAAAAAGCTCGGAGCCAGGCCGGTATAGGCCGGTGGCGTCAGCCAGACATCGAGCGCCGGCGGCGTCGCCCCACCGCCGAAGCGCGGGGACAGCGCCGCGTAAAGGCGAGGGACCCAATCGCCCCAGCTGCCGGCTGCGGCGACGAACAGCACCAGCCCGACCAGGGCGCGCAACGCCCAGGGATCCCGCGCCGCCAGACCGGGATGAGGCAGAGCGACCCGGAGCCGGCGGACCTTGCCGGCCATGGAGTCGCGGTGGCGGCGCCACAGCGCCGCCGCGATCGGGTCGTGGTCGGCGTTGGACAGGGTATCCTGCAGGGCATGGAGCGGACGGTGGACGAGCCCGCTGTCGCGCTCCAGCCGGCGCAGCGTCTCCCGGTGATCGGGCAGGGTCAGGCGGGACAGGCCGCGCCACAGCAGACCGGCCACGGCCGCGGCGGCCGCGAGCACGATCGCGAGGTGCAGCCAGCCGGGCAGCGCCGGCAGCAGGTTGAACAGGGCCAGCGCCAGGAACCCGCCGGCGACGCCGGTTGCCGGCCACAACGCCGGCCACAGCCGCTCCCAGATCAGCGCCGCGCGGGCCAATCCCTGCTTGAAGGGCGCCAGTCTGGCTGGGGTCTCGCCGCGTTCTGCCGTCATCTGCCGTCCTCACCGCCTCGACCGCTTGCCCGGCTGCGGCGGAACCGGCTTATGCCAGCCAGGGCGGCAGCCGGTCCTGGGCCAACATCTCCTCGATGGTCGGCCGCGGTCGCACCACCGCGAAGCGGTCGCCATCGACCAGCACCTCGGGCACCAGCGGACGGCCGTTATAGCTCGACGCCATGACCGCGCCATAGGCCCCGGCCGACTGGATCGCAACCAGATCACCGGCGTCGAGCGGCGGCAGCAACCGCTGCAGCGCGAAGGTGTCGCCACTCTCGCACACCGGTCCGACCACATCGATCGGCGCGGTGCGGGTCCCGGGAGCCGATTCGCGAACCGGTATTATGCCGTGATGGGCCTCGTAAAGCGAGGGCCGGATGAGGTCGTTCATCGCGGCGTCGAGGATCAGGAAGCGGCGATGGGCGCCTTCCTTGCGGTAGATCACCCGGGCGAGCAGGAGCCCGGCATTGCCGACCAGCACCCGGCCGGGCTCCAAGGTCACTTTGCAGCCGAGCCCGCCCACCGCATCGCGGACCATCGCGGCATAATCGGCAATCGGCGGCACCGTCTCGTCGCGGTAGCGGATGCCCAGCCCGCCGCCGAGGTCGAGCCGGTCGATCGCGATGCCGGCGGCGCGCAGCGCCTCAACCAGCGGCACGACCCGCTCGAAGGCGGCGCGGAACGGCGCCAGCTGGGTCAATTGCGAGCCGATATGGAGGGCAACCCCGACCGGGCGGAGGCCGGGCAGGGCGGCGGCGCGGGCGAAGGCGGCGGGGGCGTGGTCGATATCGATGCCGAACTTGTTCTCCTTGCGCCCGGTCGAAATCTTGGCGTGGGTCCGGGCATCGACGTCGGGATTGACCCGAATCGCGATCGCGGCGGTCTGGCCGCGGCCGCTGGCGACCTCGCTCAGCGCCTCCAACTCGGGCAGCGACTCGACATTGAGCTGGTGGATGCCGGCGTCCAGTGCCGCCGCCATTTCGGCCCTGGTCTTGCCGACTCCGGAAAACACGATGCGGTCCGGCGGGATGCCGGCCGCCAGCGCCCGGCGCAGTTCACCCTCCGACACCACGTCGGCACCGGCGCCCAACCGGGCCAGGGTCCGGATCACCGCGAGGTTGCCGTTGGCCTTGAGCGCGTAACACAGCCCGACGTCGTCGTCGGCGAAGGCCTCGGCAAAGGCCCGGTAGCCGACCTCCAGCGCCGCCCTGGCATAGACGTAGCACGGCGTGCCGACCGCCTCGGCGATTGCCGCAAGCGCGACCGCCTCGGCATGGAGTTCGCCGCTGCGATAGCTGAAGGCCTCGCTGGTCCCGGTGCTCATCGTGAGAGCGGCGACGTTTGCGGGAAATCGAGCGGGGTCGGCGGCCTCAGCGGGTCGATCACGGCATTGCCGGAATAGGCGCCGGGCGGCGGTGGCGGCCACTGGGATGCACCGGCTTCGGCCGGGGGCGCCGTGCCCGCCGCCGCCGCGGGGGATTCCGGCACCGGTTCGCCCGCCGCCGTCACCGGCCGGGGATCCAGCTTGGGGTTGGGATAGCGATGGGGGAAGGTGTCCGCCGCCGCTCCCTGGGGCGGTTCGACGATACCCGGCTTCTTGCCGCAGCCGATCAGGGTCAGGGCCAGCGTGAGGGCAAGCGCCGCGACGGCGATGCCGACGGCGCGGGTCTGGGATGGTGCTGTCACAGGAATCGCTCCCGGGCGGCATTGACCGCCTCTCTCACGCGTGCCGGCGCGGTGCCGCCCGGCGAGGTTCGGCTGGCGACCGAGGCTTCGACGGTCAGGACGTCGAACACCGCCGCCGTGATTCTGGGCTCGATCGCCTGTAACGCCGACAATTCCAGCTCGGCCAGGCGCCGGTTGCCGTCTTCGGCAAGCCGGACGATCCGGCCGGTGATATGGTGCGCCTCGCGGAACGGCAATCCCAGCACCCGGACCAGCCAGTCGGCGAGATCGGTGGCGGTCAGAAAGCCCTGTTCCGCCGCCCTGCGCATCGCCGTCGGATTGGGCTGGAGGTCGCGGACCATGCCGGCCATCGCGGCCACGCACAGGCCCAGGGTATCGTCGGCCAGGAACACCGGTTCCTTGTCTTCCTGCATATCCTTGGAATAGGCCAGCGGCAGGCCTTTCATCACGATCAGCAGCCCATTCAGCGCCCCGATCAGACGTCCCGATTTGGCGCGTACCAGCTCGGCGGCGTCGGGGTTCTCCTTCTGCGGCATGATCGAACTGCCGGTGGTGAAGGCATGGCTGAGCCGGACGAACCCGACCAGGTCCGAGCACCACAGCACGATCTCTTCGGCCAGCCGCGACAGATGCACCGCGGCGATCGCCGCCGCCGCCAAGTAATCCAGGGCAAAATCCCGGTCGGATACGGCATCCAGCGAATTGGCGGTGGCGCGGTCGAAGCCGAGCGTCCGGGCGGTCATCGCGCGGTCGATCGGGAACGGCGTGCCGGCCAGCGCCGCCGAGCCCAGCGGACATTCGTTGAGCCGGGCGCGGGCATCGCGCAGGCGCGAGCGGTCGCGCCCGAACATCTCGACATAAGCCAGCAGGTGGTGGCCGAAGGTGACCGGCTGGGCGGACTGAAGATGGGTGAAGCCGGGCATCACCGTGGCGGCGTGGCGGTCTGCCTGGTCGATCAGCGCCGCCTGGAGGTCGCGCAGCCCGGCGTCGCACCGCTCCAGGGCAGCGCGTACCCACAGCTTGAAATCGGTTGCGACCTGGTCGTTGCGCGAGCGGGCGGTATGGAGGCGGCCGGCGGCCGGGCCGATCAGTTCGGCCAGGCGTGCCTCGACATTCATGTGGATGTCTTCCAGCTCTGCCTTGAACGGGAAGCAACCCTGCTCAATCTCCTGGAGAATCCGGTCGAGACCGGCGATGATCCGGCCGGCATCGGCGGCTTCGATGATGCCCTGCTGCCCCAGCATCGCGGCGTGCGCCTTGGAACCGGCGATGTCCTCGGCATAGAGGCGCTGGTCGAACCCGATCGAAACGTTGATCCGCGCCATGATCTCGGCCGGGCCGCCGGCGAAACGGCCGCCCCACAGCGGATTGGCCGGCGGTGCGGCGGCGGCGGCCTTGCCGGAGGCTGAATCGATGGCAACGGGATCGGTTTGGCCGGGTGCGGGCTTCGCAGTCATTGGTGTAAGAACCAGCGGTCGGAAGGGCGAGGAAATCGGGTGACCAGGATGACAGTCAATACGCGGACTCGGACCGCTCTCGCAATGGCCGCGGCGCTGCTGATCGGGTTCGGCGCCAGCTTGCCGGCGGCTGTTGCCGATCGGACGCCACCGGACCTCGCCGGGTCGATCGGCAAATATTTGCCGATCGACCCGGCGGTACCGGCGCCCGACTTCGCCTTTCTCGATCGCGACGGCGGCCGGATGGCGCTGAAGGACTTTGCCGGCAAGGTGCTGCTGGTCAATCTGTGGGCGACCTGGTGCGGCCCTTGCGTCAAGGAAATGCCGGCGCTCGATCGCCTGGAGGCGGCGCTGGGCGGCGGCGATTTCGCGGTGGTTGCGGTCTCGCTCGACCGCGGCGGCGCCGCGGTGGTCGAGCCGTTCTTCAAGAAGGCCGGGATCAAGGCGCTGACGATGTATTTCGATCCGAGCAGCCAGGCGATGACCAGCTTTCGCCTGCGCGGCCTGCCGACCTCGCTGGTGATCGATCGCGACGGCAACCAGGTCGGCCGCCTGGAGGGAGATGCCGACTGGGATTCCGGCGATGCCCAACGGCTGATCCGCTATTATATCGGCATGCCGTCCGGTCCCCACGGCCGTGGGGGCGGCGTGATTCGCACCGGCGGTTGAGCGCGCCGCGGCCGTGGCCGGTTTGACGTCGGCGCCCACACTGCCTACATTGGAACGACATTGGAACCGGAATTCCCCGCGACCCGCATGAGGACCCCGCCGATGACCGCACCGACCACCACCGACACGGCGCACGCGGCCGGCCCGGCCAGCGGACGGCGGGTGACCGTTACCGATGCCGCGGCCCGTCGCATCGACGTCCTGGTTGCCGCCGAAGGCGGATCGCCCCAGCGGCTGCGGCTCTCGGTTTCCGGCGGCGGCTGCTCCGGCTTTCAATATCATTTCACCCTCGACGCCGCGCTCAACGACGACGACGCGGTGTTCGAGCATGGCGGCACCGCGGTGGTGATCGACGATTGCTCGCTCGACCTGCTGGGCGGCGCCGAAATCGACTTTGTCGAGGACCTGGTCGGCTCCTCGTTCCGCATCAACAATCCCAACGCCACCTCGTCCTGCGGCTGCGGCTCGTCGTTCGCGGTCTGAGCCCGCTTCCTGCCCCAGGCTGGCCTTGGGCACGGCGCCGTGGCTGATCGCCGCGGCACCCCATTCCGGAGGTTGCGACCATGATGAAACTGCGCTTCGCTGCGACCTCCCCCTATGCTCGCAAGGTGGCGATGGTGGTCCACGAGGCCGGTATTGCCGACCGGATCGAGATCGTCGTCACCGACGTGTGGTCGCCGACCACCGACATTGGCGACGACAATCCCTTGGGCAAGGTGCCGGCACTAATGCTGGAAGATGGCACCACGCTCTATGACAGCCCGGTGATTTGCGAGTATCTCGACAGCCTGGGCGGCGGCCAACTGTTTCCCCCGCCCGGACCGGCGCGGTGGCGGGCGCTGACCCTGCAGGCGCTGGCCGACGGGATCTGCGATGCCGCGGTGCAGCGGCTGCTCGAGAGCCGGCGGGCCGAGGGCGAACGCTCGCCGTCATGGATGGAACGCCAGCGCCGGGCGATCGAACGCGCGCTCGACGCCCTGGAGGCCAGTGCCGCCGACCTGGACGCCGGGCCGATCACGATCGCCACCCTGGCGGTGCAGGCCGCGCTTGGCTATCTCGACCTGCGCTTTGCCGCGGATGCCTGGCGCCAGGGACGGCCGGTGCTCGCGGCCTGGTTCGCGGCCAACGCGACCCGCGACAGCTTCACCCTGACCAGGCCGCCGGCGCAATGACCATGACCAACCCAGGGCGAGGACCGGGACGATGACCGGGACCATGAACGCGGCCGAGATCGTGGCACGGCTCGGTATGCAGCCGCATCCCGAAGGCGGTCATTTCGTCGAGAGTTTCCGGGATCGCCCGGCCGATGGCAGTCGCGGCGCCTCGACCGCGATCTATTTCCTGCTGGCGGCGGGCGAGCGCTCCCACTGGCACCGGGTCGATGCGGTGGAAATCTGGCACTGGTATGCGGGCGCGCCGCTGCGGCTCGATCTGTCGGCCGACGGCCGGGGTGTCGCCAGTCTCCGGCTTGGCGCGGACCTGGCGGGCGGCGAACGGCCCCAGGGCGTGGTTCCGGCGGGGGTCTGGCAGGCGGCGGTCTCCCTGGGGCCGTGGACCCTGGTCGGCTGCACCGTCGCTCCGGCCTTCGCCTTCGCGGGCTTCGAACTGGCGCCGCCGGGCTGGCAGCCTGGGCCGGGGTGAGCCACCGCAACCAGGGGGGTGCGACCGGTTGCGCCCTTGCCGGACCGGGTGAACTGATCGAGGCTACGGTGGAGCCCGCCCGCCGTCGGCGGCCCCGAGCGCCCTACCCGCGAGCCCCGACATGCCAAACCAGACTCGTTGCGTCGTTTTCGCTGCCGCTGCGGCCCTGACCGGCGCCATCCATGGGCCCGGGGTTGTGGCAGCGGCGGAGAGCCCCGAGACGCCGAAGATCGTCGCTCAGAAATGTCTCCTGATGGCGGCCGAACTGCTGCCCAAGGTGCCGGGGCTGGCGATTCTGCGCGCCATGTTGCCGACGACCTACCGAACTGAATTCTCGATGATTACCGGTACGACCTATTTACTGGCCGGCGACATCACCATTTCCGCTCTGAGCCAGGACATCACGTTCGACTATTCGTGCCGGATTCTGCGGGGCGAGAACCAAACCGTGATCAACGGCCGCAATGTCAGCGTGCTGAGCGGCAGCGCCAGCCTGACGATTCGCGACTAGGGTTCCGGCCGTGGGGCTTCATTCCCATCGGCCGTGACGCGGTCAGAACACGAACTCAGCGCGACCGGATTGCGAGAACGCGGCGGCTCAGGCCCGCGGGAGCGGGGGCGTCTGATTCGGAACACGAGCCGGGCCGATGCACGGCTGCAGACTTGCAGACTTGCGGGCGCAGACCTCAGACCTGCAGACCGACGTCGAGCAGAACGCTGCCGAACATCGCGAGCAGGCGCTGATCGAGATGGCCCGGCGACTCCTCGGTCATGATCGCCAGTGCCCGGTCGACCGAGACCGGGGCCTTGTAGACGCGGACGTCGGTCAAGGCGCTGAAGATGTCGACGATGGTCGCCATGCGGGTCAACTCGTTGATTTCGCTGCCGGTCAAACCACGGGGATAGCCGGAGCCATTGAGTTTCTCGTGATGTTCGTGGGCAATTGCGATGATCGGGCGCGGAATCGTGCCGACCGCTTCCAGGTACTGAACCGAGGCGTTGACATGGCCCCGCATCACCGCCCACTCGTCGCTGGTGAGCTTGCCCGGCTTGTTCAGCACTTCGTGGGAGATCGACAGTTTGCCGACATCATGGAGCAGGCCGCAGCCGGCCACCGTGGTCAAATCCGATTTCCGCAAGCCGATCGCGTGAGCGAACAGAGTCAACAGCGTGGCGACGCGCAGACTGTGGACGTAAGAATAATTGTCATGGCCCTTGACCGCGCTCAGAATCGCTTGAAACTCTTGATTGGTCACCGCTTCGACCAAAGGTGAAAAAGCCGCTTCGAGCACCGGGACTTCAATCGATCCGCCCTCGTCGAGGGCGTCTGAGATGCTATTGAACAGATCGAGAGACTTCCGCAGTGCCACCCGCTGGACCGTCGGTAGCTCGTCCCATTTGCGCTCAACCTGGGCATTCATCAACGCCGAGACACATTTGATCAGCGTGCTGCGGCGGAATGGCCGCGGCAGGAAGGCGTTGGCGCCGCATTGGTTGATGATTTCTGCCAGGTTGTCCTTGTCATTCTTGGCAATCAGGACCACCGGAACCTTGCGGCACGCCTCATTTTGCCGCAGCAGCCTGACGAATTCCGGCCCGCCATGGGGCAGGGTATCCTGGTCGACCAGGACCAGGCCGGGCGGGGCCATACCCAGACCGTGAACGGCGCGGACCGAACTGCTATATTCAACCACTCGATACAGCGGGCGCAGCACGCTCGCGATATGACGCCGACGCTTGTCGTAGTCGTCGACTACGGCAATATGGCTGGACTTCGAGTGGTTGTCGTCGGTCATCGCATCGACAAGACCGCTAAATTCCCGAGCATCCGGCATTGCTCCCTCCGTTTCTTTATGCTCACCAGGAAGCGACGCCAACGACTGGCCCGGACCGCGCCTTCCGGTTCGCCGCAAACCCGTCGTACCGTCCCGGATAACATGATGGTCAGGATAACATGATGGCGTGTCCGGTTAGAAATAAGATCGGGCCCGAATGGACCGAGCCATGCCGTATCGGCGGCACTCGGCTGCGACATGTTTGACCGAGCACGAAAGTCAGGTATATCAAGGCCCGGTGTTGTCGACCCCGCACACCGCTGCGGTTCGACGGAATTTCCACCAACGAAACACCCGACCAACGAGATACCGGAGAGGTCAGAGATATGGCATTCGAACTCGCGCCTTTGCCCTATGCCCACGATGCCCTTGCCCCCTTCATGGGCGAGGAGACATTGCAGCTGCATCACGGCAAGCATCACCAGACCTACGTCACCAATCTCAATAACCTGATCAAAGGGACGGCCCTGGAAGGCCAGTCGCTGGATGCCATCGTCAAGGCATCCTACGGCGATCCGGCCAAGGCGGGCATCTTCAACAATGCCGGCCAGCACTGGAACCACGAGTTGTTCTGGCAGGCGATGAAGAAGAACGGTGGCGGCGCCATTCCGGGCGGCCTGGAAAGCCGGATCAAGGCCGATTTCGGCAGCGTCGAGGCGTTCAAGGAGGCCTTCACCCAGGCCGGTCTGACCCAGTTCGGCAGCGGCTGGGCCTGGCTGGTCGAGGACGGCGGCAAGCTCAAGGTGACCAAGACCCCCAATGGCGAGAACCCGCTCGCCCATGGCCAGCACGCGCTGCTCGGCTGCGACGTGTGGGAGCACGCCTATTACCTCGACTACCGCAACCGCCGGGCCGACTACCTCAAGGCGTTCCTGGAAAGCCTGGTCAACTGGGAATTCGTCGCCTCGCGCCTGGCCTGATGATCGAAGCCGGCGACCTGCCCGCAGCGGTCCCGCGGCGCGTCTCAGCGCTCGGGGCGGCCGCGGGCGCCGGCCTGGTCGTCGGCGTCCTGGTATTGGTCGGGCTGGTCGCCTGGCAGGGCGTCGGGGCGCTGGCCGGCTTGTTTGCCGCGGCCGGCCCGGCGCTGCTGCTGGTCTGCCTGGCCCATCTGCCGCCGGTGTTCGCCAATGCCATGGCCTGGGCAGTCCTGCTCCGCGGCCATGGCATCATCCGATCCCGGATCGGATTGTTTCTGGAACGCTGGCTGGCCGATTCGATCAATGCCCTGCTGCCAGTGGCCCAGATCGGCGGCGAGGTGGTGCGAGGGCGTCGGCTGGCCGGCGCCGGTGTCGGGGCGGCCAGCGCGGCGGCGAGCGTGCTGGTCGATCTTACCCTCGGCCTGGCCACCCTGATCGTCTTCATCCTGGCTGGCCTTGGCCTGGTCGCTCTGCGCGCTCAGCACGCCGGGATGCTGCCGATGGTCGCCGGCACCGCGCTGTTTGCCGGGCTGCTCTGGCTGTTCTACCGGCTGCAGCGTTCGGACCTGCTGACCCGTCTGGCCGGTCTGGTCGAGGGCCATGCCGGCGGCGCCGCACTGGCCGCGGTCAGTGGCGGCGCCCTGGCACTCCAGGCCGGTCTGGGCGAATTTTACCGGCGGCCCGGGCCGCTGTGGTGCGGCGCGGTCTGGCGGATGGCCGGTTGGCTGGGCGGCGCCGCCGAGGTCTGGGTCGCGCTCACGGTGCTCGGCCATCCGGTCGGCGTGGTCGAAGCGGTGATCCTGGAGAGCCTGGGGCAGTTGTTCCGCAATGCCGGCTTCGCCATTCCGGGCGGGCTCGGCGTGCAGGAGGGCGGCATGGTGGTTGCCGGCGGCCTGATCGGGCTCCCCGCAGAGGTCGCCCTGGCGGTCGCCCTGGTCAAGCGCTTCCGCGACCTGGTGCTGGGGGTCCCGGCGCTGCTCGCCTGGCAGTGGGCCGAGGGGCGCGGGGCGTTTCGCTGCTGTGCCGCCGGTCAGCGGTCCCGACTGCTGAGGAATGCCGCAAGGGCAACTGCGACCTGGTCCGGCCGGGTGGCGTCGACCCTCGGATGGCGGAACGGCAGCCACTGGAAGCGCTGATAGAATAGCGGGCCGGGATGGGGCGGGCGGGCGTAGTCGCAGGCGGCAAGCGGCCGGAAGCATTCCTGGGCCTGCCCGATATGCCCGAGGTTGCCGGCTTCGGAGCGATAGATCGCCAGGGCCCGGGCCTTCAACGCGGCTTCGCCGGCCGTCAGCCGCAGCACCTGTTCGCCGCCGCTCGGTCGGGGGAACTGATTGCGGCGAATGCGGCGTCCGAAAAGGCCGTATTCGGCGAACTCCCACACCGCGACCCGGCCGCGGAAGGTCGATGCCAGGCAATTGGCGGCGTCGTGGTCCTGGTGGCCGCCCTCGAAGGCCGGCACCCACAGCCGGTCGATCGCGAGCCGGTCGATCGCGGCGGCGATCACCGCACGGGCCTCGGGCAAGTGATCCTTCAGGGTTCGGGTCGGCCAGTCCTGGAAGCCGGCGACGTCCAGCCCGAGCAGGGCGGCGGCCGCCGCCGCCTCGGCGCGACGGCGGGTCACCCGCGCCGGATGGCCGGCACGCTGCCACGGCCACAGCAGGGTGCGGGCCGGTACGCCGGTGGTCAGCCAGCACACCCAGAGGCGGGCTTCGGCGGATCGCGCGCGGCTGATCGCGGCGGCGGCGCCGACCACCTCATCGTCGGGATGGGGGGCCAGGATCAGGATGCGGCGGCCGATCACATCCGACGCAGCCTGCCGTAGTCTGGACGGTCGAAGTCTGGACGGTCGAAGTCTGGGCGGTCGAGGTCTGGCCTGCCGAAGTCCGGTTTCCCGGCTGCAGCGCGGGACGCCGCGACGGTGCGCCACACCGGCAGCAGGTCCTGCGCCAGCACGTCGTCCCAGCCCGGCAGCTCGCGGGCGGCCAGACGGCGAGCGGCGGCGGCCATCCGGCGGCGGCGCTCCGGATTGGCAACCAGGGCCGCCAAGGCACGCTGCCACGGCTCCGGGCCGCTGCCGGCGACCACCACACCGGCCTCGGCGAGCGGCAGCAGTTCGGCCATGCCGCCGGCCGCTGCCACCGCCACCGGCAGCCCGCTGGCCAGCGCCTCGACCACGGCATTGGCGAAGACTTCGATTTGCGAGGGCATGGCCAGGAGGTCGGCCGAGGCATAGGCCCGCGCCAGCCGGGCCGGCTCGATCACGCCGGGGCAGCTGGCGTGATCGCCGAGCAGGGCCTGGATCCCGGCGCGGTCGCTGCCGTCGCCGGCGCATAGCAGGTGGACCGGCTGGCCGTGGTCGAGCAGGTGGCGTACCGCCTGCGCCACCACCACCACATTCTTGCCGGCATTGAGCCGGCCGACGGTCAGGATGATTACGCGGCCCGGCGGGATTGCAAACTCCGCCTCCAGCCGCGCGCGGTCGCACTTTTCCGGGCAGAACAGCGCGCGCTCGACGCCCCGGCGCAGGATGCCGACCCGTTCAGCGGCGAGGGTCTGCTGCAGCTCCCGCCGTTGGTCCGGCCGGGACACCAGGACGAAATCGCACCGCTTCTGGTAACGGGCCAGCTTGGCCGCCATGTTCCGGCCGGCCCAGGCATCGACCCCGAGCCGATCGAGCAGGACGCGTCCAAGCAGACCGCGCCCGGCCACCCGCTCTACGGTCTGGCGGGTGAACAGCCGGGTATAGCGCGGGGTATCGGTGTGGATGGAGTTGACCAGGGGGATGCCGGTGCGGCCAGCGACCGTCAGGGCGGTACGGGCGAACGCGAAATAGGCGTCCGTGGTGTGGATCACGTCGCATCCGGTCAACTGGCGGGCCAGGCCGGGATGGCTGGGGGCAATGTCGGTGTGATCGGGGATGTGGGAGAGGAACCCCAGGCGTGCCGTGCTGAACCGCGGCGGATGGATCATGAACCGCACCGACCGGGACAATTCCTGAACCGCGGGGCGGGCGCCGGAGAAGTGGACCGTGAGGTCGAGCCCGCCATCGAGCGGCACCGCGGCGGCGGCCAGGCGCTGCCAGCACTTGACGTGGCCGCCAGCGTCGGGCTCGAGCGTCAGATCCACCAGCACGGCGACCCGCAACGGCGACCGGTCGCCGGCCGCTTTGCGGCCTGCGGGCCAGTCTCCCGGCCCATCAACGGGCCAGTCCACGGGGACGGAGAGGGACATCGGCTCCCTATGAAACTCCGACGGGTTGGGGCGGCTGTGGTGCAGGGGAGTGATTACCACCGCTGGCGGGGTGACACCAGCCCTTGATACCGCCGGCTGCCGCCGCCCTCCGGCGCAGGGTGAATTCTGCGCGGTCATTGGGGCGGCTTCAGGGCGAAACGATCGACCGGGAAAAACCGTCGGGTGGCAGCCGGCTGATGGAACAGGCTGAGCGAGGTCAGCGCCGGTGCCGGGTCGAGCAGCGCCGCCAGCACTGAGTCGAGGGCTACTCTCAACGCCTTTCGTTCGGCGGGATCGGAGATCCGCCCGGTCAAGGTCAGGTGGAAGCGGAACTCCGCGCCGACATAAGGATAGCCCCATCGGGTCAGCAGAGCGTCCTGACCGGGGCTGAGGCCGGCGGCGCGCCGGCGGGCCAGTTCCTCTGCCGAGGCCGGGGCGCGGAAGCCATCCAGCTCGCGCACGCAGGCATCGGCCAGGCGGCCGAGCGCCGGGCAGGGAGCCGCCGGGACCAGCGCCAGGAAGCCGTCGAGATCGGCCAGGCACCAGGGCGGCAGGGCGATCGTCCGGTGGGATGCCGCCAGCGTCGCGATGGCCTGGCGCAGCGCCTCGGGCTGGCAGGCCTCGGCCAGGACAAAGGGCGGTTTCAAGGTGCCGTGGAAGCCGTAGCGCTGCGGTTCGGCGGTCAGCGCCGCCAGCCGCTCCGGGGAAAACCCCGCCAGCGGCGGGCGGGGCAGCGGCATGTCCCGGCGTGGGTCGCGGCCGAGCCAGGAATTGCCGAAGCGGGCGAGCGGGGCGTCGTCCTCCGGGGCATAGTAGATCGCCCAGCGTTCCGCAATCATCCGACCGCGGTCCTTACTGAACCCGGCTTCCGGCCACCCAGACCGCGCGCACCACCGGGAAGTCGCCGACCGGCCGGACCCGGATCAGGTCGGCGCGCCGACCGGGGGCGATCTCGCCGCGATCGGCCAGGCCCAGGCGCTGTGCCGGGGCGGCGCTGACCGTCCGCACCGCGTCCGGCAGCGACCAGCCGTGACGGTCGCGCAGCAGAAAGGCGGCATGGAGCAGGCTGGCCGGGACATAGTCCGACGACAGGACATCGACCAGCCGGTCGTCGGCCAAGGTCCCGGCCGAGACATTGCCGGAATGGGATTCGCCGCGGACCAGATTGGGGGCGCCCAGAATGATCGCCAGACCATGGCGCCGGGCTTCCTCCGCCGCTGGTCGGGAGGTTGGGAATTCCGACAGCGTGATGCCGTCGGCGACCGCTTCGCGGACATGCTCGGCCAGGGTGTCGTCATGGCTGGCCAGCGGAATACCCCGCGCGCGGCATTGAGCCACCACGTCGAAGCGGTTCGATGCGGCGAAGCGCGCCTGGGTGATCAACTGCTCCGCGACCAGGGCGTCGAGCCGGTCGTCGGTCCAGTCGGCCTGGCGGTGGAAGTCGCGGAAACGCCCAAGATCCTGCCACTGGCGCTGTCCGGGGGTGTGATCCATCAGCGAGACCAGGCGCAGCAGCGGATGGTCGGCGTTGGGCTCGAACATTTCGACCACGCAGGGGTCGGCGACCTCGCAGCGCAGATGAAGGAAATGCTCGGCGCGCAGCAACCGCTGTCCGCGGGCCGCGGTGACCGTCGCCACCGACTCGGAGAGAATTACCCGTCGCCGGCCGCCCTCCCGGTATTCGCCGACGCAGACCGCATCGAGCACCGTGGTGATGCCGGCGCCGATCGCCTGGCCATCATGGGTGAGCACCGCCGCCAGTGCCGAGGGCCAGACCACGCCCGGGCGCGGCATGAAGTGGCGCTCCAGGTTGTCGGTGTGCAACTCGACCAGCCCCGGCAGCAGGAATTCCCCGTCGAGGTCTTCGGCCGCCGGCGACCGCGACCGCCCACGGTCGATCTCGGCGATCTGCCCGTCGCGCATCACAACGGTGCCGGTGAACTGCTCGCTTCCCGTGACGACCTGGGCATTGGTCAAGATCGCTTCGGGCTGCATCGCCAGAACTCCCTGGTCGCGACGTCGGCGCACGGTTTATCCCAATCACCCTGGGTCGTGCCGGTCCGGTGCCCATATCTAGACCACAAATCAGCGCTGATCGCAATTGATTGAGCCAGCAGGTTGCCGGCCGGAGCGTTGTCGGGAGATTTCGCTTGCGCTGCCTTGGCTGGGTGGGCGACTGCGGCCGCTGCAACGACGCACCGGGTATCGATCGGGCCACCGCTCAGCCGAACCGCGACAGGAACCGGACCAGGCGCCGGGTGCGGGGGCCGAACAGGGCAGTGGTGAAAAAGCTGCCGGCGGCGCGTTTGCCGGCTTCGCCCAGCGTCGGATAGGGCGCGATCAGATTGGCGACGGCCCCCACTTTCAGGCCCTGGGCGATCGCCAGCGACCATACCATCAGCTGTTCGCCGGCCTGGGCGCCGACGATCGAGGCGCCGAGGACCCGGCCGCACGGCCGGGTGATCACCTTGACCAGGCCGTCGATCCGGCGCTCGGCACGGGCGCGGTCGTTGTCGGCGAACGGCCAGCGCAGCACCCGGATCGCGCCATGGCGGTCGCGCGCGGCGGCCTCGGTCAGGCCGACCTGGGCCAGTTCCGGTTCGGTATAGGTGACCCAGGGCAACGCCCGGTAGTCGACCCTGGCGGGCAATCTGAACAGGGCATTGCGGATGACGATGCCGGCATGGTAGCCGGCGACATGGGTGAACTGGGGGCCGCCGGCTACGTCGCCGATCGCGAAGATGCGGCGGTTGCCGGTGCGCAGGCGGGCATCGACCGCGACGAAGCCGCGGCCATCCAATGCCACCCCGGCGGTGTCGAGCCCCAATCCCTCGACATTGGGTCTGCGGCCGGCCGCGATCAGCAAGTCGGAGCCTTCGATCCGCGTGCCGTCGCCGAGCACCGCGGCGACGCCGTCGCCCGCCCGTTCGACCCGCAGCACCATGGCCCCTTCGCGCAGGTCGATGCCCTCGGCGACCAGTTGATGGCGCACGACATCGACCAGTTCGGGATCGTCCTTGGGAAGCAGCGTGGTCATTTCGAGCACCGTGACCTGGGCGCCCAGGCGACGATGGGCCTGGGCCAGTTCGGCGCCGATCGGGCCACCACCGATCACGATCAGGTGCGCCGGGCAGTCGCGCCGCTCGAACACGGTTTCGTTGGTCAGATGGGGCAGCTCGGCCAGTCCCGGCAGCGCCGGCAGCGCCGGCCGAGACCCGGTGGCGACCACGAAGCGCCGCGCCTTGACCAGGACATCGCCGGCCGCCACCGTGTCAGGCGCGACAAAGCGGGCCTCGGCCTGGATCACCCGCACGCCCAGCCCCTCGAAGCGCTCGACCGAGTCATGGGGAGCGATGCCGGCGATGACCTGGTGGACGTGATCGTGGACCCGGCCGAAATCGATCCGCGTCGGCCCGGCGGTGATGCCGAACCGCCCGGCCTCGGTGATCGCCGCCGCGGCCTTGGCCGCCGCGAGCAGCGCCTTGGACGGCACGCAGCCGGTATTGAGGCAGTCCCCGCCCATCCGGCCACGCTCGATCAGCACCGTCGAGACACCCAATTGGGCCGCACCCGCCGCCACCGACAAGCCGCCCGAGCCGGCCCCGATCACGCAGAGATCGGCGGCGATCGGCGCGCTCACGGTCGTCCCGCCCGGCGCCCGACCAGCCAACGATAGGCGACCGGGATCATCGCCAGCACCGCCAGTCCGAGGATCGGCAAGAGGATTTCCGGGGCGAAGATGACGCCGAGATCGGGGGTGCCGCCGCGCTCGATCAGGGTGGCGACGCCATTGCCGACCGAGGCGTAGACGAAGGCGCCGGGGATGATGCCGACCACCGTGGTCACCGTGTAGGTGGTCAGCGAGACGCCGAGGAAGGCCGGCACCAGATTGACCAGCCAGAACGGAAACAGCGGCACCAGGCGCAGCACCAGCAGATAGCTGAAGGCGTCCCGCTTGAACCCGGCTTCCAGCCGGGTCAGCCAGGGTCCGGCCCGGTGCCGCAGCAGGTCGCCCAGAGCGGTGCGCGCCGCCAGGAACACGGCGACCGCGCCGGCGGTGGCCCCCAGCACGACATAGGCCGTGGCCAGCCCGGTTCCGAACAGACAGCCGCCGGCGACCGTCAGCACCACCCCGCCGGGCACTGAAAACGCGGTCGACAGGGCGTAGACCGCCATAAAGACCAAGGCCGCCTCGACCTGGTATCCGGCGACCAGCGCCTCCAGGGCGCCATAATTTTGCGACAGCATGGCGAAGCTGAGCCAGTCGCCACCGCCCAGCGCGACGAAGGCGGTGAAACCCGCAGCGAGCAGGGCCAGCGGCAGCCAACGCCAGACCGGCCGGTTCGACGGGGCATGATCCGCGGTCGGCCGAGTTTCGGGCACAGCCATCAGGCTGCCGGGCTCAGGATTTACCCTGTCCATGCCATGGTGATCCGGTTCTGGGGCTTCATCGGCGAGCTCGGCAAGCGTCCCGCCTCCCTAAGAGGTACCACCCGGCCCCGGCACCCTCCAGTCACCTTGATGTGAGGGGTCCTTGAACACTGCC
The DNA here is from genome assembly GCA_016124535.1 of Azospirillum sp. Lineage (GTDB taxonomy): Bacteria > Pseudomonadota > Alphaproteobacteria > Azospirillales > Azospirillaceae > RI-112. Next base: position 5,312 of record WGNK01000031.1, on the reverse strand, counting down.
GGGAACACTGCCGGGGCCTCAGCCCTTTGCCGGCGGCTTGGCCAGGTAAAGGGCGAGGCCGGCCGCCGCCGAGCCGGCCGCCATCACCGCCAGCGCCGCCGCCCAGGCCAGCGCGGACTGAAGGCCGCCCGCGATCTGCAGGACGGTACCGGCGGCGATCGGGCCGAGGGCACCGCCGGTGAAGCCGATCAGCGAGTGCACGGCCAGGGTAGCGCCCTGTTCGCCGGGCCGCGACTGATCGACCGCACCGGCGGTCAGGGCACCGGAATCGGCGGTAATCAGGAAGCTGTAGGCCAGGGCGGCGGCGACCACGGCCGGGAAGCCGAAACCCGCCAGGGCGCCGCAGGCCAGCCCGGCGGCCACGGTCAAGCCGCATACCCGCAAGACCAGCGGACGGCGCCGCCGGCGCAGCGCCAGTTCGGCGCCCAGAATGCTCGACGGCACGCCGACCAGCACGATCACGGTGACCCAATGGGTCACCACCTCGCCGGGGGCGGCGCTGGTGCTGCGGCTCCAGGCGAACAGCAGGAACGCGACGATCCAGGAGCGCAAGGCAAACAGCTCCCAGCAGTGCCCGCCATAGGCCAGAATATAGCCGAGCGCACCGCGATTGGTGAAGACCGGGCGGAAATCCAGCGGATGGCGCCGCGGTCCCGCCGCGACCGGTTCGGCCTGACGGGTGGTGCCGATGACCGCCACGAGCAGCAGAGCCACGGAGAGCGCAGCACCCGCACTCCCGGCGAGGTAGGTGGCGGACCAGCCCCAGCGCTGATCGATCCAGCCGGCGGCCAGGAACGACAGGCTGACGCCGATGCCGAAACTGGCGGTGTAATAAGGGACCGCGCGCAATCGCGCCTGGGGTCCCAGCCGCTCGGTCAGGATGCGCAGACCCGGCATATAGGTGCCGGCCAGCCCGGCCCCGGCCAGTGCCCGGAACCCGATGGCCGGCCACAGCCCGTCGGCGTACCGCGCGAAGCCGAGGCCGGCTGCGACCCCGGCCAGGCAGCCGAGCAGATAGATCGCGCGGGCGTCCCAGCGGTCGGTCAGCCCGACCAGCAGCGGCACCGCGGCGACATAGCCGGCGAAATAGGCGCCATGGATCCAACCGGCCTCGCTCGGGGTCAGACGCCACAGCCCGATCAATTCGGGCATGGTCACGGCAAAGGGCGAGAATCCGGCCATGCTGAGGATTTCTGCGGCAATCATCAGCCCGACCAAGCGGAGCGCAGGCGGCGGCGATCGATCGCCGCCAGGGGGCGGCCGGTGCTTGTCAAAACGGGCGGCGGCGGACAGGGCGGAGGACAGGAGGGGACCCAAGGCCGAAGACAGCGGGTAACCCCCATAGCGAGATTTGGCCCCGGCGAGAACCGCCGGCCTTGCAACCGAGCCATCACCGCCGTGGCGACCGCCCCGCGCCGGGGGCCGGCCGATGCGTTTCGCCCGGTCCCGGCGCCCGGTCCGGGCGCCGGAAAACCGTCTGGGCAGCGGCGGCGGCGATCCCTATATCGGTATCTATGAGCGCGGCAGGGCACGCCTTGCAGTTGCCGGTGACGGCAACGGCAACACAGAAACTTAGAATTGGAAGGGAAAGGGTCATGAAGGGCAGCCACGAACACAAGCACGTCCATCAGCATCCCCACCGCCACACTCACAGCCACGAACACCACCATGGTGAGCTGGTGCATAGCCACGAGCACGGCCACATTCACGAGCATCGCCACATCCACCAGCATTCCCATCCCCATGACCACGACGATCAGGGTGCCGACCGCCACGGCGGGGCAGGACATGATGCCGGTGGCCACAGCCACGAACACGTTCGCCACGACCTCAAGCCTCACGAACACGTCCACCCTCTGGCCGACCTGGAGCCCCACGACCACCGTCACGGCTGAATCTGCGGGCGATGCTCGTTTGCTGACGCTCGCTTGCTTGGGAGCAGACTCGTTCACCGGAATGTCAAGTGCCGACCACGCGTCGGCGCGGTAGTATTCGTCTGCCCGGATTCGAAGGGGCGAGATCCCAGAAGGGAGGACGGCGGCGATGCCGATCAAGACGATTCTGCTCCACATGTCAGATGACGAGAAGCATGCCGCGCGGCTGATGGTCGCGGTCGGCCTGGCTCGGAAATTTGAAGCGTTCCTCGATATTCTCTACGTCACCACACCGGTCAGCATGCCGGCCGGGATGACCGGCCGCGGCGCTTCCTTCGCCTATATCACCGAGGCGACCGCGATCGCCCAGGAGAAGGCCGAGCAGATCGAAACCGAGGTCAATCAGGCCTGCAAGTCGGTGTCCTTCGCCTGGACCGTTGCCGAGGGCGACCACGCCGAGCTGTTGGCCGGACGCGCCGCCTTCGCCGATCTGGCGATCGTCACCCAGGCCCATCCGGCATATCTGGAAGACCAGGTGATCCTGCATCTGCCCGACCGTCTGCCCCTGCTGGCGGCCTGTCCGACGCTGATTCTGCCCTGGCGGTGGCAACCCTTCGTGCCCGGCCGCCACATTCTGGTGGTCTGGCGGCGCAGCCGCGAGGCGGCCCGTGCCCTGCGCGATGCCATGCCGTTCTTGTGGGCGGCGGAAAAGATCACGGTGCTGACCATCGACCGCCCCGGTCCGGAGGACGACGACGACGGCGCGGATCTGCTGGTTTATCTGGAGCGCCACGGCCTGAGGTGCGAACTGGTGACCGTGCTTGGCCGCCATGAGTCGGGGGAGGAAATTCTCAGCACCGCCAAGGAACTCGACTGCGACGCCATCGTGATGGGAGCCTACGGTCATTCGCGCATGCTGGAATTATTGCTCGGCAGTGCTACCCAGACCGTGCTCAGCCACATGCATGTGCCGGTGCTGATGTCCCACTGAACGAACAACGAAACCGCCGGCCCCGCTCGTCGCCGGCCCCGCTCGTCAATGATAGGGGTCGGCGGCGTCGCGCAGGCCGTCGCCAAAGAAGTTGAACGCCAGCACGGTCACGATCACCGGCACCACCGGCAGCATCAGCCAGGGGTAGAGTGCGACCACGTTGATGTTCTGGGCCTCGTTCAGCAAGACGCCCCAGCTGGTGATCGGCGGCCGCAGGCCGAGCCCCAGAAACGACAGCGCGGTCTCGCCCAGAATCATGCCCGGCACCGAGAGGGTTGCCGAGGCGATCAGGTGGCTCATGAAGCTGGGCAGCAGGTGGCGGCGGATGATCCGCGCCGGCGAGGCGCCCATCAGCTGGGCGGCCGTGGTGAAATCCTCTTCGCGCAGCGCCAGCAGCTTGGAACGCACCGCGCGGGCCAGCCCGGTCCAGTCGAGCATGCCGAGGATCAGGGTAATGCCGAAATAGACCACCAGCGGGCTCCAGGTCACCGGCAGCGCCGCCGACAGCGCCATCCACAGCGGCAGCTCGGGGAAGGAGCGGATGATCTCGATCATCCGCTGGATCAGGTCGTCGATCCAGCCGCCGTAATAGCCGGCCAGCCCGCCGATCGTGATGCCCAGGCAAAAACTGACGATGATGCCGATCAGGCCGACGGTCAGCGAGATGCGCGTGCCGTAGAAGATGCGGCTCAGCATGTCGCGGCCCAGGCGGTCGGTGCCGAGCAGAAAGGCGGTACCACCCTCGGCCGGGCAGATCAGATGCAGCCGGCCGGGGATCATGCCCCAGAAATCATACTCGTCGCCCAGGCAAAGGAAGCGCAGCGGCTGCACCTGGGTGCGGTCGACCTCGTACTCGCGCTTCAGGTTGGTCATGTCGAGATGGTAGCGCCAGCCGTAGACGAATGGCCCGATCAGTTGGCCGTCGTGGAACAGATGGAGCTGCTGGGGCGGCGACTGGATGAACCGGGTGTTGCGGCTGTCGAGGCCATAGGGTGCGAGAAACTCGCTGACCAGGATGCTGGCATAAAGCAGCAGCAAAATCGCGCCCGACAGCACGGCGACGCGGTGGCGCCGGAACCGCCACCACATCATCATCCATTGCGAGGCCTGGTAGTAGCGCTCCTGCTCCGGTGTCAGGGCATCGACGACATGGGGGTCGAACGGCGCCGCAGAGACGGTATGGGCCAGACGGTCTGCACTCATTTGACCGCTCCACCGCCGAGCCGGATGCGTGGGTCGAGCGCCGCCAATGCCAGGTCGGAGAGGAACACCCCGACCACGGTCAGCACCGACAGGAACATCAGGAACGACCCCGCCAGGTACATGTCCTGACTGCGCAGCGCATCCAGCAGCATCGGCCCGGTGGTCGGCAAGGACAGCACCACCGAGACCACCGCAGCACCCGAGACCACCTGGGGCAACAGGCTGCCGATATCGGCGATGAACGGGTTGAGCGCCATCCGCAGCGGATATTTCAGCAGGGCGCGGCCGGGCGGCAGGCCCTTGGCGCGCGCGGTCACGACATATTGCTTGTGCAACTCGTCGAGCAGGTTGGCGCGCAAGCGGCGAATCATTGCCGCGGTGCCCGAGGTGCCGATCACCACCACCGGGATCCACAGATGTTCCAGCACCGAGACCATCTTGGCCAGGCTCCAGGGCTGGTTGAGGTAGCGCGGGTCCATCAGCCCGCCGACCGAGAGCCCGAAGGTAACATTGGCGAAATAGAGCAAAACCAGCGCCAGCAGGAAATTGGGTGTGGCGAGTCCTAAGAATCCGAGCAGGGTCAGGCCGTAATCGCCCCAGGAATACTGGTGAGTGGCCGAATAGATGCCGATCGGGAACGAGACCAGCCAGATAAAGATGATAGTCGCAAACGAGACCACTACGGTCAGGATCAGGCGGTCGCCGACCACGTCGTTGACCGGCATGTCGTGTTCGAAGGAATAGCCGAAATCGCCCTGCAGCAGCCCACCCAGCCAGATGAAATACTGTTCGATCGGTGGCCGGTCGAGGCCATAGGTCTGGCGCAGGAAGTCGATCTTGCTGTGATCGACCGCCTCGCCGCGGCTTTCCAACTCGGCCATCATGGTGGTGAGGTAGTCGCCGGGCGGCAGCTGGATGATGAAAAACGTGATGGCGCTGATCGCGAACAGGGTCGGGATCATGATCATGATCCGGCGCACGACATAAGCGAACATGGGCGCGTTCCTGCCGCCGGTAAACGGGGTCCAGGGGCCGATGGCCCTTGGGCGAGGGGTCGGAAGGGGGCGCAAGCTCCCTTGGCAGCGCAGCCTACAGGATTTTTGTGCCTCCTCGACGCGGCGAATGGAAACGAGCCTCCCGGGAGCGGGGATCTGGCTGCAACCTTGAAGCGATTTTGGTGATCGGCTCGCGGTTCGGCGGCCGGGTCAAGGGCGCGCCCGGTCGGTGCCTTGGCGCCGAGTGGT
>WGNK01000037.1 GCA_016124535.1 Azospirillum sp. | reverse complement strand
TTGGCCATCGCCTCGGCGATCTTGTTGCCGATATCGCTGTCGCTGTTGGCCGAAATGGTGCCGACCTGGGCGATCTCGGCATTAGTCGCGACCTTGCGCGAGCGGGTCTTGATGTCGGTCAGCGCCGCCTCGACCGCGAGGTCGATGCCGCGCTTGAGGTCCATCGGGTTCATGCCCGCCGCCACCGACCGAACGCCCTCGCGGACGATCGCCTGGGCCAGCACGGTCGCGGTGGTGGTGCCGTCGCCGGCCTGATCGCTGGTCCTGGAGGCGACTTCGCGCACCATCTGGGCGCCCATGTTCTCGAACTTGTCGGCAAGCTCGATTTCCTTGGCGACGGTGACGCCGTCTTTAGTGATCCGCGGCGCACCATAGGACTTGTCGAGGACGACGTTGCGGCCCTTGGGGCCGAGCGTCACCTTGACCGCATCCGCGAGAATATCGACGCCGCGCAACATCCGTGTGCGGGCATCGAGGCCGAATTTTACGTCTTTAGCGGACATGTTTATTTCCCTTGATCGATTGAAACGATTGAAGAAAAGTTGAAATCGGGCCGGCCGGTTGGGTTATTTTTCAATCACGCCCATGATGTCGGACTCTTTCATGATCAAAAACTCGTCACCGTCGATCTTGACCTCGGTACCGGACCATTTTCCGAACAGGATGCGGTCGCCCGCCTTGACGTCGGCCGGCACGACCTTGCCATTGTCATCGCGGGCACCGGGGCCGACGGCGACCACCTCGCCTTCCTGCGGCTTCTCCTGGACGGTGTCGGGGATGATGATGCCCCCTTTGGTCTTCTGGTCGGATTCGACGCGCTTGACCACAACGCGGTCGTGAAGGGGACGAAACTTCATCGGGGCACTCCCTGCCTTTGTCGGGAAATCCGGTCCAACGAGCGCTGTTAGCAGTCTCTGCCGGAGAGTGCTAAGCAAGTGGGCCGGTGCGGGCAGGGTTTCAATGGTGGCGTTCCGCCCCCTCCTGCCGAGGACGCCGCCGCCATCCGATAATGCCTGCTCTGAAAACCCCGTCGGCATACCGTGCCTGGGACCAAGTACCGACCATTACCGAACGACATCCGGCTCAAAATTCGGTACGGAAACAGGCAGGGCTCGCGGGTATCGGCGACGTAATGGGCATAGCGCCGCTCACCCAAGCCGACCCGTCGTGCCACTTCGGCGTCCGGCAAACCCGACAACCTCTCCTGCCGCATGGACGAGGACGTCACGGCCATCGAGTCTCGGCCGGCGATCGGCAAAGTGATGGCCGCGGCGTTGGAAATCTGCGCGGAATTCAGCCGCGGGTCCTACCTGCTGTGCCAAGTCTGTCGCGCGAGATGGCCACGAGTGCTCTCCTGTTCGCGCTGTGGTGGTACCGCGATATTGCCCGTCGGCACCGACTGACTGCCTGCTACGAGTGAGCCGCCGAAAACCCTGCTCCACGCGAGAATACTCGATCAAGAATCGGTGAGAGCCGACCTTCCAATAGCCCCCTGTGACGGGGATCACAGCTTCGGCGGTTCCTGCGCCGCAACAAATCAGTGATTTGTCCACTGATGACGGGGCACTGGGCACCGTGACGGTCGAGCTTCGCCATTTTCGCTTCCTCGCGCTGGTTGCCGAGAAGCTCGGCATTCGCCGGGCGGCGGAGGCGGCAGGATTGAAGGCGTCGACAATCAGTCATCACATCCGTACGCTGGAAGAGGAACTGGGGGTTGGGCTCTTCGTCCGTCGGCGGAACGGAATCGAGCTGACCCCAGCGGGCCGCGAATTTCTGGCTCACGTCTACCGGGTCTTGCAGGAATTCGACCAGGCGGTCGGCCTTGCGGGCCGCCTCGGCCGCGCCGAAACCGGCGAATTGGCGGTCGGCATATTCACATCCTTGGCGTCTGGCCGTCTCCGAGACCTGCTGCAGCGTTTTCGAGAGGGTTTTCCCGACGTCGACGTCCGGTTTGTCGAGAGCAACCGGGTGGATCTGCTGGCCAGGGTGCGCGAGCGGCGGCTCGATGTGGCGCTGGTCATGGGGCGACTCGATGGCGACAGCGGGATCGAGGCGCGGGCCTTGTGGGACGAGCGGCTTCTGGCAGCGCTTCCTGCCGAACACCCATTGGTCGAGGCACCGACGATCCGCTGGAGCGATCTGGCCCGCGACCGGATGCTGGTCCGCACCTGGGAGAAGGATGGGGAAATGCTCCATTTCTTGGTCGCCAAGCTGGCGGTCGATGGCCGCGCCCCGTACCTGCTTAAGCACCAGGTCGGCCGGGAGAGCCTGCTCAACCTGGTCAGCACCGGCTACGGCGTCACCGTGGTCGCCGAGTCGGCCGCAGCCGTGCCTTATCCGAGCGTGGTGTTCCGGCCGATCGCCGAGGACGACGCATCAATTAAGGTGAGCGCCGCTTGGCTGGCCGAGAACGGCAACCCAGCGGCGCGCCGATTTCTCAGCTTATGTCGGGCTCGCTCCGCCTGAACTCTTGTCGTTCCCCGCATCCGGCGCTGGGGAACGCAAGCGGATGCTATCGGTCCCTTGGAACTCGATGCCCGCCGCTTCCAAGGCAGTGCGCATGGCCAATAGAGTCGTCCGGATCGGCGACGTCCGCCCCTTCTCGAAATCGCGCACCGTGCTGAGGCTGACTGCCGCGGCTTTCGCGAGTTTGGTTTGGGACCATCCGAGGAAAGCCCGTCCTGCACGCAATTGGGCCGGGGTAATGGTGACCTGATCGGCATTCATTATCGTTGCCAACAACGAAAAACATTGCCAACGGCGCGCGGTTCTGCTAGCTTGCCGATCGTACCGAGGATGGGGACATCTGCCATGGCCGGGGACCTGAAGAACCGTTGCCAACCGCTAACCCTGCCCGATCGGGTGAACCGCCGCAACCTCCTCGGCGTCGCGGCGGTCCCTTTGGGCTACGGAAACAGCGACACGGCGGACGGGCGATTGCTCAGTCTCTACCGCGACTACCACCGCGCCGCCGATGCCCGGTGCGCGATGTCGGCGAAGAGCGTCGACGATCCTGCCGTTCTCGAGGCCGACCGAGAGGTGGCGGCGATCGAGCGCGCGTTCTGGGCAACCCCGGCGGAGACCTGGCTGGGGGCGGTGCTCAAATGGCGCATGGCCTTCAATATCGAGTGCGTCGCCGCCCAGTGGGCGCGCACCGGAAGCCTGGAAGGGCTGATCGACTTTCCGACCGGGCGCCAGATCGAATGGGCGCTCTGCGACTCGCAGCGGCTCGCCGGGGTCGAACGCGAATCATTCCTTTGAGCAGGGCGCCGGGCGTGTCGCCGTCAGACGGCTGTGGCGGCAGGCTTCTTGTAAGGCGCCCGGTCGGTGTCCAGGGTCTTGCGGGCCTGGGCGAAGCCGCGGTCGGAGCCGATGAAGTTTTCCAGGATATGCGGCACCAGGGCTCGGGCCGGCAGGCTGCGGCCGGTTTCCCGACCCCAAGCCTTCGCGCATGCGTCGAGGTCGCGGGCGAGTCCTGCCGAAAGCGTGATGGTCATCCTGACCGGTTTGTCGTCGGGGATGGCGCCCAGTTTCAACGACGGCATGGCGTTCCTCTCAGCCTCGATAGGGCCGCAATGAGATATCGCGGTTGACGATTATCCGGAGCGGCCAGCCTGGGCGGACGGTGAGCGTCGGCTGGATCGCGACTTCCTTCTGAACGATGCGCTGGCCGACCTGGTTGGCCGAGCTGTCGGCGCTGTCGCGGGCGGCGGCGATGATGCGGTTGCCATTGCTGGTTCCGTTATTAGCAGCGAGTTCGCTGGAAACTCCGAGCAGGGTCGCCAGCGCTACCCCTTTGATCAGCCGCCAAGTGTGATAGTCGACCTGGTCCTCAAGGCCGGCATAGCCGGCGGTGTCGGTCGCCGGCAGATTGTCGAGCACGATCGAGCTGCCGTCGGGCATGATCAGCCGGGTCCAAATCAACAGCACCCGCTGCTGGCCGTAGGCGACCACGCTGTCGTATTTGCCGATCAGCCGGCTGCCTTGGGGAATCAGCAGGGTGCGGCCGGTGACGCTGTCGTAGACGTTCTCCGTGACCTGGCCGATCACTGGGCCGGGCAGGTCCGAACTGAGGCCGGTGACCAGGGAGGCGGCAATCACGGTGCCGGCCATCAGCTGATCGGGCGAGCTCGGGGTCTGCAGGGTCTGAGGCGAGGTGATGTCCCTGGATACCGGCTGAGCCAGGAACGCATGGTTGCGGTCCTGATGGTTCTGGGCGGCGTCGGGATCGTGCGGCGGGACCGCAGAGGACGGCTCGGCGTTAGGCGCGGCACCTGGCGGCGGGCCGGCCAATGCCGCGACCGTTGGCTTGGCGGCGATCGGGAAAAACACCTTCGACGACGCCGCTTGGTCGGCCTCGCGCCGGCGCTGCCGGGCTTCTTCGTCGTCGGCGCGGAGTGGTCCGGCCAGAGTGGGCGCTGGCGGGGCGGCATGCCCGATGGGGTGGCCGAGATCGCCCGGCAGCGGCGGGCCAAGGCGCGGCGGCGGCGGTGGTTTCGGCAGGTCGGCATAAGTGCGCGGCAGTGCCGCCAACCCTTCGGCCTCGGGCTTGTTTTCGGTGTTGTAGAGTTCGGGGCCGGGCGGGCGCCGGAGCAGCCGGCCGGCGTCGAGCGCGTACCAGGTCGCAATCGCGATCCCGGTGCCCGCGAGAGTGGCGAGGCCAATCAACGCCCGGCGCGAGAACCGCGTTACCGGTCGCGGCTCGGCCCTCGGCATCAACCGGGCCGGGTCTTCCTTGGGTGGGACCGCTGTCACGACGGTCTCCCGTCGGTGCGACTGATACGAACGACCTGCTGGCCATCGGCACCCAGGCGCAGCTCGGCGGCGGCGAACAGGCGATCGACAACATAGTAGTGTCCGTTCGCCCGGTAATTGACCAGCTCGCTTTCGCCGGTCGGGCCGACCAGGAACAGGGGCGGCAGTTCGCCCTGGGCGATCCCGGCCGGGAACTCGATATAGACCTTGGCGCCGTCGTCGAAGGCGCGCACCGGCCGCCACGGCGGGTGGTCGCCGGAAATCTCATAGCGGAACTTGATCCGGTCGAGGTCAACGCCCTGAGCGACCGGAGCCGCCGCCTCGGCCAAGACATTGCGGCGCTTCAAGGCCAGCAGCTCGTCCTGGGGATAGGTCCACGACACCGCGGCCAAATAGGCAGCATTTTCGGCGCCGGCATGGGCCTCCAGGTGGTAGGTCCGCCGGTCGGTGTTGATGACGATGCTATTGGTCGGCAAGTCGCCGCGGTTGGGCTTGACCAGAACATGGACGCGTTTGGTCGAGCCGGTGCCGCTCTCGGTATCGCCGATGGTCCAGCGCACGGTGTCACCGGCCGCGATCGACACCAGCTGCTCGCCCTCCTGCAACGCCACGTCGGTGATCTTGAGCATGGCGGTGTAGAGCTGATAGAGCGCACCATCGCTGTAGGGATAGACCTGGATCGCATTGAGGAACCCGGCGCGCACCGGGTCTTCCTTGGCCGCGGCATTGGCGAGCCGGATACGGGTGCGGGGATCGGCCGGTTCGGGCTTTTCTGGCTTGGCGCGGATGGGTTTCAGTTGACCGGGCAAGGGCAGCGGCTCCGGCAAGGTGACGATCTCGACCGGCCGCGGCGGCTCCGGGATCGGCTCGAGCCTGGCCGGCGGGTCGTCGTAGGCGATCTGCGGCGGCCGGTGGGCGCAAGCCGCCAAGGCCAACAGGGCGGCGAGGATCGCCGGCAGGAACATCAGCTTTGGCATGGATCGGCTCCTCATCCGAGTTCCTTCGACCAGGCGATGCTCTCGACAAAGATGCCGAGCGGGTTCTTCTCGAAAGCCTGGCGGTTGGGCGGCGGCTTGCGGACCACGGTGTAGATCGCGGTGAAGCGGTCGGCGCTCTGGAGGGCGCCGTTGTCGAACGCGCGTTCGATCCATTTGACCTGGAACGAGGCGGCCGAGGCGCGGACCACGCTGGTGACCTCGACCGCGACCGAGCGTTTGCCGACCTTGGAGAAGGGGTCGTTCTGTCGCGCCCAATCATTGAGGGTAGCCGCCCCATGGTCGGTAGCGAAGGCATAGGCCTCCAGCCAGTTCTGACGCACCACCACCGGGTCGATCGAAAGGGCGCGCCAGTCGGTGGTGAATCGCGCGAGGGCATTGGCGATCTGGGGATCGCTCGGCTGGTAGTCAGCTTCGGCCGGACCGCTGGCGCGGGCGTTGCCGAGCTTGTTGACCTCGACTACCCAGGGTACGATCTGCTGGTGGGTGCGCACGGAGATGTCGTCGGCGAGCGTGGCCGCGGTCAGAATAAGGAGCCCGAAGGCCATCAGCCGCCAGTTGCGCGCCTGGACGCGGGCCGAGCCGATGCGGTCGTCCCAGACCTGCGCCGCGCGCTGGTAGGGCGTCTCGGCCGGCGGCGTGCGGCCGTAGCGCTGGAGCGACCGCCAGAACACCTTCATGGCTCGGGTTTCCCTTCGGGGTCGAGGGCGGGAGCGGCGCCAGCGCCCGGTTGGCCGCTGTGGAGCACCGGCCGGACCACGGCTTCGGCGGCGGCGCTGACCTGGTGGGCGCGCAGGCGCTGTGCCCAGCCTGGGGGCGCGGCGGTGGATCCGGACGCAGTGGCAGCATCCCCTGCGGGCACTTCGGGAGCGGCAGGTGCTTCGGGTCCGGCCGATGGTGCTGGGGATGGGCCGGCCACGGGACCAGACGATGAAGTGGCGGCCCGGCCGGTAAACGCCCCGGCACCGGCGCGGGCGACCGAGGCGAGCCCGCCCGCAACACCGCCGCCCTCGGCGGCGCCCGCGGCATAGGCCGCACCTGCCGCACCGGTCGCGGTAGCGGCGGCGCGAAGGCCGACCAAGGCGGCCCTGCCGCCGCCAACTACGGCCAGCCCGCCCAGGGCGGCGATGCCGGCGCCAGCGGCAGCCGTGCCGGCGGCTTCGCCCGCCGAGAGATGCGGCGCGCCCGACGCGACGCCGGCGGCAATCCGGCCGGCAAACAGCGACAGGCCGAGCAAGACCAGCGAGGCCAGCACGATGCCCAGTGCGTCCTCGACCGTCGGCTGCTGGCCCGGCGGCAAGGCGGCGGTGAACTGACCGAACAGGGTGAACCCGATGCCGATCACCACCGCCAGTATCAGCACCTTGACCCCGGTGGTGGCGACGTTGCCGAGCACGCGCTCGGCCAGGAAGGCGCTCTTGCCCCACAGGCCGAACGGCACCAGGACGAAGCCGGCCAGGGTCGAGAGCTTGAATTCCAGGATGGTGACGAACAGCTGGATCGCCAGCACGAAGAAGGCGGCGATCACCAGCACCCAGGCGAACAGGAAGACGAAGATCTGGACGAAATTGTCGAAGAAGCTGACGAAGCCGAGCAGACTGCGGACCGCCTCCAGGATCGGCCGGCCGGCCTCAATGCCGACATGGGCGATCCGGCCCGGCTGGAGGAAATCCTGTTAGTTGAGCCCCGAACCGGCCGCCTGCAGGCCGAGGCCAGCAAAGGAGTTGAACACCACCCTTGCCAAGGTGTTGAAGTTGTCGAGCAGGAGTGCAAAGAAGCCTATGTACAAAGTTTTCCGGACAAGGCGCTGCATGACGTCCGAACTATCGTCCATAGCCCAGAATAAAGCGGCGAGCGTAAGATCGATTGTTGCCAGGGCGACAGTCAAAAATGCCACCTCCGGCCGCAGCAGACCGAAGCCGCTGTCGATATAGGTCGTGAAGACCTCCAGAAACCGGTCGATGACATCGGTTCCGTGCATCGGTCAGCGCTTTCTTTCCTGGGAGTCCGGCAGCACGGGGTTCAGTTTCAGCGTGTCAGATGTCGCGGGAAAAATGTCGATCGGCCTCGGTTCATAGGGTATCCGCTGCCCGAAAAACCGGTCCTGGTTGGCCTTGGTGGCGGCCTGGCAGTCGGGATCGGTCGCGGCGGCGAGCCCAAGGCCGCGACAACGCGCCATTTCGGCGGCGATCCAGTCGGTGGAGGGGGCCGGCGAAGCGGGTTGGGCGTCGGCGGCATGGGAGCCGATCTCGGCGGCGCTCTGCAGCACAATCCCGGCTAGCACCAGCCAGGCGGCAAGTTTGAATCGGCTCATGGTTTGGTCCCCTTCAGTGGAAGGCGTGAACCGGCGTCGGCACATAGGTCGAGGGCGTGCCCAGGAAGCGCCGGAACTGTTCCTGGGCCTGGGCTTCCGCTTCGGCCCGGCGCGCCTGCTCCAGGGCGTCCGCCCTGGCCTGGGCGGCGAGCAGGGCCTGGGTTGCCGCGAGCTGGCGCGACTGCAGCGCCAGGAGCTGGTTGCCGGCCTGGGTCGCCTGCAGCTGACCGGTCGCTCCTTGCGACTGCGCGACCAGAGCCGCCATCAGCGCCTGGTCGTCGGGTAGATCGGCCACGATCCGGCTCTGCACTTCGATGGAATGCTGGAAGGCGACCCTTGAATTCTCCCAGCGGATGCGGGCATCGTTGATGAGCTGGGAATCCGGAGTGCCGGCCGCAATGGCCGACGGGTAGAAACGCTGGAACTGCTGTTCGACGCTGTCGATGCTGTAGAGGATGCCCTGGGCCTGGCCCATCAGGGCATTGATCTGGTTGGCGGAGTCCACCAGGGGCTGCAAAACGGAAAACGGCAGGCTGGCGAGATTGCGGGCGTCGTTTTCCAGCATCTGGACGAATTGCTGAATCTGGACGACCTGGTTGTTGATCTCCTCCAGCGCCCGCGAGGCCTGAAGCAGGTTCTGGGCGAGATTGGCGTTGTCGATCACCGCGAACTGGGCGCGGGCGGGCATCGCCGAGCATGCGGCGATCACGGCAACGACAGCGAATACCAGCCGACGCATGGACATCAAGCGGCCCTCCGATCCGGGATATCCGCCGGCTGCCAGCCGGCAACCAGCTCGGCCGCCCAATCGAGGCCGCGCTCCTGCAGCCAGACAGCGGCAAGGGCCTCCGGCCCGAATTCGCGCAACAGGGCCTCGATCCGTGCCAGGTCCGGCTTGGTGGAGGTGCCGACGAAGGCGAGCGTTGCCGGCCCCAGCCCGAGTTCGAACAGGCGGTTGCCTTGCCGGCTCTGGAGGTAGTAGTGGCCCTTGGGCTGGGCCTGGGCGATGATCTCGATCTGGCGCTGATTCAAGCCGAAGTGCTCGTAAGATGCCCGGATCTGTGGCTCGATCGCCCGGTCGTTGGGCAGGAAGATCCGGGCGGGACAGCTCTCGATGATCGAGGCCGCGATCGGAGAGCTCTCGATGTCCGCGAGCGACTGGGTGGCGAACAGGATGGCGACATTCTTCTTGCGCGCGGTCTTCTCCCATTCGCGCAGCTGGGCGGCGAAGCCCTCGTCGTCGAGGATCAGCCAGCCCTCGTCGATGATCAGCAAGGTCGGCCGCCCGTCGAATTCCTGTTCCAGGCGATGGAACAGATAGGCCAGGACCGGCGCGGCGGCACCGGTCTCCAGCAGCGTCTCCAGCTCGAACCCGGCGACATCGGCGATGCCGAGCCGGTCGCCCTCGGCGTCGAGCAGCCTGCCGTAGGGACCGGCGAGCGTGAAGGGCTGCAGCGCCTGGCGCAGCCGGTTCGACTGCAACAGCACCGAAAGCCCGGTCAGGGTCCTCTGCTCGGCCGGCGCTGACGCCAGCGCGCCCAGCGCCGACCACAGATGCTCGCGCTCGGCCGGCTCCAGCGCCAAGCCTTCCCGGCGCAGCAAGGCGGCGAGCCATTCCGCCGCCCAAGCCCGCTCGGCGGGATCGGCGATCCGCGCCAGGGGCTGGAAGGCGAGCCCGCTGCCGCCGATGCCGGCGCCGAGCTCGTGCCAGGCGCCACCCATGCCGGCGACCGCGGCGCGCGCGGAACCGCCCATGTCGAAGATCAGCACGCGCGCGTCCGGATAGCGGCGGAACTGCAGCGCCATCAACGCCAACAGGGTTGATTTGCCGGCACCGGTCGGGCCGACCACCATGATGTGGCCGACATCGCCGACATGGGTCGAGAGCCGGAACGGCGTCGAGCCCGCGGTCTTGGCGAATAGCAGCGGTGGGCCGTCGAGATGGACGTTGCGTTCCTGCCCTGCCCACACCGCCGACATCGGCAGCATGTGAACCAGGTTGAGCGAGCTGACCGGCGGCTGGCGGACATTGGCGTAGGCATGGCCGGGCAAGGAGCCGAGCCAGGCATCGACCGCGTTCACCGTTTCGGCGATGGTGGTGAAGTCGCGGCCGTTGATCACCCGCTCGACGAGGCGGCGTTTTTCTTCGGCCGATGCCGGATCGGCATCCCACACCACCACGGTGGCGGTAAAATAGCCTTCCGAGACCAGATCGGCGCCCAATTCCTGCAGCGCCTCGTCGGCGTCGAGCGCCATGTTGTGGGCGTCCGAGTCGACCAGCACGGCCTCGCGCTGGAACAGCACCTCGCGCAACAGCACCATGATCGACTTGCGCTTGGCGAACCAGTGGCGGCGGATGCGGTTCAGCACCCGCTGGCCGTCGGGCTTGTCGAGCGCTAGCCAGCGCGAGCACCAGCGATAGGCGAAGCCCAGCCCGTTGAGTTCGTCGAGCAGGCCGGGGGTGGTGACGCTGGGAAATTTGAGCGCGGTGGTGACGCGCAGATGCGAGCTCCCGAGCATCGGCTCCAGCCCGCCCGACAAAGGTTCGTCGGCGAGGAAGGCGTCGAGATACATCGGCACCTCGGGCGGGGTCACCCGGTGCCGCCGGGTCGAAATGCAGGCGTGGAGGTAGGTGAGCGTCTCGGCATCGTCGAGCCAGGCCGCTTCGGGCATCACGCCGTCGAGTAGGGCACGGGCACGCTCGGTGCGGTCGAGGAAACCCGCGAGCACGGCGCGCCAATCGACGCCGGCGGCACCTTCAGCCTTGTCGACGATCAAGTCGCCGAGCCGGGCGGTGGTCTCGGCCGGCGGCATGTAGAGGAAGGTCAGGTAATAGCGGCTCTCGAAGTGGGCGGCCTCGGCCTCGAACATCGCCCGGCGCTCCTGGTCGACCAGCCAAGAGACGGCATCCGGAAACGCACTGTCGGGATAACCGGCGGCCGGCAGCCGCTGGGCTTCGGCGAACAAGGCCCAACCCGAACCGAACCGGCGCAGCGCATTGTTGAGCCGGGCCGCGGTGGCGACCAGGGTGGCGGCAGTGGCACTTTCCAGGTCGGGACCGCGGAAGCGCAGGCTCCGCTGCAGCGAACCGTCCTTGTTCAGGACCACGCTGGGCGCCACCAGGGCCGCCCACGGCAGATAGTCCGAGAGCCGATCGGCACGGCGGCGATATTCGGCAAGGTTCATCATGGCCTCACACCCCCAGCCCGGCAGGAGGGCGGGTCTGAGTAAACCCGGAACCCGGAATATCGGTCATTGACCGATACCCGCCGCTGCCCATATCATGGATGGCATGAGCACCCGGCCGATCACCGTCAGCGAAACCACCGCGTTCCGGCGTTCGGCAACGGCGGTGCTGGGGGAGGACGAGATCGCGGCGCTGATCGACACCATTGCGCGCCATCCGACTGCGGGTGCGGTGATCGAGGGCACCGGCGGCGTACGCAAGCTGCGCTGGCAGCGGCCGGGGATGGGCAAGCGCGGCGGCGCCCGGGTGATCTACTATTATCATGACGACACGCTGCCCGTGTTGTTGCTGCTGGCGTATGCCAAGGGCGCGGCCGACGACCTCTCGGCAGACCAGAAGCGGCGGATCGCGGGCCTGGTGTCTGACTTTGTGGAGCAACGACGGCGATGAGCGAGATCGGCGAGCAGATCATCGAATCCCTGGAAGAGGCCCTGGCGGATGCCCGCGGCGAAGCAACCGGGGTCCGCCACCATGTCGTGATGGTTCCCGAAGCGGTAGACGTGAAGGCGATCCGCGGCCGGCTCGGCATGTCGCAAAGCGAGTTTGCCCGTACCTTCGGCTTCCCGCTCGGCACGCTGCAGAACTGGGAGCGTGGTCACCGCCGACCGGAAGGAGCGGCGCGCGTCCTGTTGACGGTGATCGACCGCCGCCCCGAAGCGGTGCTGCAGGCCCTGGAGGCGTGAGGACGCGCACGCCCGAAAGGACGGTTTGCCCGGAGCAAGTTGCCGGTCGGGGCGGCGGCGATATTCGGCGAGGTTCATCATCGCTTCAGGCATCCAGCCAGGCACGGTGGCGCAGGTGACGGGCGAGCACTTCCGGAAACTGGGGGTCGAAACCGGCGGCGCGCACCGCAGCGGCGTGACCGATGCCCCAGATCAGCAAGCCGGCGAGCCAGAGCTGGAGGCCGAGCCCGACCGCAGCGGCCATGGTGCCGATGAAGATCGCCACACCGCGCGGCGCACCGCCGAGCAGGACCGGCTCGGTCAGGGCGCGATGCAGCGGCACCTCGAAGCCGGGGATGGTCTCGCCAGAGCGCGCGATCATCGGACCAGCGCTCCGCCGCTGTAGCCGAAGAAGGTCAGGAAGAAGCTCGATGCGGCAAAGGCGATCGAGATGAAGAACACCAGCTGGATCAGCCGGCGGAAGCCGCCCGAGGTCTCGCCGAACGCCAAAGTCAGCCCGGTCGAGATGATGATCAGCACCGCGATGATCTTGGCGACCGGCCCCTGGACCGAGTCCAGTATCTGCTGCAATGGTTGCTCCCACGGCATGCCGGAGCCGGCCGCATGCGCCGCGCCCGGCAGCAGCAACGCGAACGCTATCGCGGTCCTGCCCGCGGCGAGCAGCCGCCGACCCGCAACGATCGGATTGTTCATGACTCTTCCTCCTCGCCGAATTCCGGCTGCGGCAGGTCGCCGACGGTGGCGACCGGCCGCAGGTCCCAGCCGGCCGGCCCGATGCCCCTGACCGCCGAGATCGCGCGCAGCCGGCGCACGCCGTTACGCACCGTGATGAACACCACCAGGTCGACCGCCTCGGCGATCAGCTCGCGCGACGGCTGGACCACCACCTCCTGAACGAACTGAACCAGCTTGGTCAGCGCCCCTGCGGTCGAATTGGCGTGGATGGTCGAAACCCCGCCGGGATGGCCGCTGTTCCAGGCTTTGAGCAGGTCGAGCGCCTCGGCGCCCAGAATCTCGCCGACCACGATCCGCTGCGGGAAGAAATGCATCGCGGCGCGCACCAGGTGGCACAGCGACCGCACCCCCGGCACCGTGCGCAGCGCCACCACGTCGGCCGCGGCGCACTGCAACTCCTCCTTCTCTTCCAGGATCAGCACCCGTTCGTTCTGGGTGCCGACCACCGCCAGCAAGGCATTGGCGAGCGTGGTCTTGCCCGAGCCGGTACCGCCGGCAACCAGGATGTTGAGCCGGCGCCGCACCGCGGCGTCGAGCACGGCCGCCTGGTCGGCGGTGGCGATGCCGGCCGCGACATAGTCGGCGAGCGTGAACACGCGGGCCGCCGGCTTGCGGATGGCGAAAGCGGGGGCTGCGACCAGCGGCGGCAGCAGGCCCTTGAAGCGGGCGCCGGCCCCCACCTCGCGCGGCAAGGACGCCAGGAAATCCGGGTTGCGCGCGTGCGCCTCGATGCCGTTGGCGCTGGCGACCAGGCGGACGATGCGGTCGGCATCGCCGGCCGCAATCGTGGTGCCGGTGAAGCGCAAGCCCTCGCCCTGGCGGCCGACCCACAGCGTCCCGTCCGGGTTCAAGAGCACGTCGGTGACCAGCGGCTCCTCGATCAGGCTGGCGATCACCGGTCCGAACGCGGTCAGCAGCATCCGGCTGTGGCGCGCCGTGGTCTCGGCGATCGGCGGCAGTTCATGCGTGTCCGGCATGGTCGCCCTCGTCGTCGATCGTCGCCCGGGATTCCGGGTAGAGTTCCTCGGAGACCTCGCGGATCAGGCTGCGGCCCTGGGCCAAGCGCCGGCCCAGACTCTCGACGAAATCCTGGTAGCGTTTGTTGCCCAGCGCGCGGGCGGCGTCCTGGCGACCTTCGGGGACCGGGGGCGTGACCGACAGGAAGAACTGGACGAACAGGGCGAGCGTCTCGACCGCGATCCCGGTGTCGCGCTCCAGCCGCTCGATCTGGCGCGAGATGCGGTCGAGCCGGCGCACGAAGGCGGCTTCGCGCCGATCGGCGGCGTCGGGCGACAGGAAGGACGCCAGTGCCGCCTCGACGATCGACGACCGGCTGAGCCGGCGCTGGGCAGCGAGGGCGGCCAGGCTCTCCATCAGCGCGGGCTCGAAATAGACGTTGAGGCGAGGCTTCATGGGTGCCGTCCTCACAAGAGCGGCAGCATCGGATCGCCGCGATCGACCACCGCGGCGCGAGTGACCGCGGCCATGCGGTCGATCACCCGAGCGCGCGGCGCGGTGTCGTCGTCAGCCTCGGCGTCGTCGAGCAGCGCGAACTCGGACGGCGCGGGTTCGGGCTCAAACACGATCTCCTCGTGTTCGGGCAGCTCGGGTTCGCGGCGGATGCCGCCATTGGCGTCGTCGCCAGCGTCGTCGATCACCGTGGCGTCAATCTTCGCCAGCGAGGGAATGGCGAGCCCCGTCCAGTCGTCTGGTCGCCGCGGCGGCCGGTCGTGGTAGGGTCCATCGTTCAGGACCGGCGGTGCGGAGACGCGTACGGCGAGCGTGCGGTCCTGGTAGTAGCGCAGTTTTTGGGCGCGGATCGGCGGCAGCCCGGAGACCATGACGATCGCGTCCGCGGGCGGCAGCTGCATGACCTCGCCGGGGGTCAACAGCGGGCGCGCCATCTCCTGGCGGCTGATCATCAGGTGCGACAGCCACGGCGCCAGCCGGTGGCCGGCGTAGTTGCGCATGGCGCGCAGTTCGGTCGCGGTGCCGAGGCTGTCGCTGATGCGGCGCGCCGTACGTTCGTCGTTGGTGGCGAACGCGATGCGGACGTGGCAGTTGTCGAGGATCGCGTTGTTGGGGCCGTACGCCTTCTCGATCTGGTTCAGGCTCTGGGCGACCAGGAAGGCGCGCAAGCCGTAGCCGGCCATGAAGGCGAGCGCGCTCTCGAAGAAGTCGAGCCGTCCCAGCGCCGGGAACTCGTCCAGCATCAGCAGCAACCGGTGACGCTGACCGGCGGCGGCGAGGTTCTCGGTCAGCCGCCGGCCGACCTGGTTCAGCACCAGGCGGATCAGCGGTTTGGTCCGGCTGATGTCGGACGGCGGCACCACCAGGTAGAGGCTGACCGGATGCGGCCCCTCGACCAGGTCGGCGATGCGCCAGTCGCAACGGCTGGTCACCTGGGCTACGACGGGATCGCGGTAGAGCCCGAGGAACGACACCGCAGTCGACAACACGCCGGAGCGCTCGTTCTCGCTCTTGTTGAGCAACTCGCGCGCGGTCGCCGCGACGACAGGGTGGACTTGGCCGGTGCCCAGATGCGGCGTGCGCATCATCCGCAGCAGGGTCTGCTCGATCGGCTGCGCCGGATCGGACAGGAAGCGCGCCACCCCGGCGAGCGTCTTGTCCGGCTCGGCGTAGAGGACGTGGAGGATGGCGCCGACCAGCAGCGCGTGGCTGTTTTTTTCCCAATGGTTGCGGCGCTCGATCGAACCCTCGGGGTCGACCAGCACGTCGGCGATGTTCTGGACGTCGCGCACCTCGCCCGCACCACGGCGGACTTCGAGCAGGGGGTTGTAGGCGGCCGAACGCGGGTCGGTGGGATCGAACTTGAGGCAGTGGCTGAACCGGCTGCGCCAGGCGGCGGTGAGTTGCCAGTTCTCGCCCTTGATGTCGTGGACGATCGCCGAGGCCGGCCAAGTCAAGAGCGTCGGCACCACCAGCCCGACGCCCTTGCCGCTGCGGGTCGGCGCGAACGCCATCACGTGCTCCGGGCCGTCGTGGCGAAGCTCGCGGCTGCGATGGCGACCGAGCACGACGCCGGCTTGCCCGAGCAACCCGGCGACTTCGATCTCCGCCGTCGTCGCCCAGCGGGCCGAGCCGTAGGTGGTGACCCGTTTGGCCTCGCGTGCTCGCCACACCGAGAGCGCGATCGAGGACGCGACCGCGGCGATGCCGCCGGCCGCCGCCATCGCTCCCCCTTCGAGGAACACCAGCGGGGCGTAGGCGTCGAACTGGTACCACCACAGCAGAACATGGGCCGGCGGATAGACCGGCCAGCCGAACGCCTCGAACCAGGGCGGCCCGAGTTCCGGCTGGAAGCCCAGACGCCAGGCCGTCCACTCCGTGCCGACCGTGAGGCCGGCAACCACCAGCAGCACGGCCAAGCTCATCTGGCCCCACAGGATGCGCCCGGCGTTCATCGGCGTCTGGTCCTCCGGCTTTGGCCCGGAATTGGGCAGCGGAAACTGCCCGAGAAACCGCTCTAATCCTTGGAAATCGGCCAAGTCCAGAAAAACAAAGCTCAGTCGTGCAAAGACAAATTCCGGCGCAGGATGGGGTACGGCCAAATATCCAAGAGCAACGGCGGCGCGCGAAATTGGGCGGCGACTCAGACCCCGAGCCCGCGGTCGCGGCCCAACTGCCAGGACACGCCGCCGGCCCGCGCCATTCCTGCCACCTCACGGCCCAGTTCGCGCTCGATCACCGGCCGCCACGGCACCAGCACGAACTGGCGCCCATCCTCGATCAGGGCGAAGCGGCCGGAGACCAAGTCGAGCCGGCGGCGATAGATGCCGCGCACCCGATCGCCGTCGGCGACCGGCCGGTGGGTCAGCCCGGTGTCGGCCGAGATCCGCCGGGCGGTGGCATCGAGCTCGCGCCGTTCCAATGTGTCGAGCGGGTCGCGCGCCAGGATCACCCGCTGCCCTTGCCGGCGCGCCAAGCCTTCGCCGATCAGGTGCTCGGCCCGTGCCTGCAGAGCCTCGCCCAGTTCGCGGCCGAACCCGGCCTCAGCGCGCTCGGTGGGTGCGCGCGCCACCAGCTCGCGGTCGAGCCAGGTCGCCCCGGTCGCGGTGACCTGGCGTTCGATCGGCAGCGAGGACAGCACCTGGACTTGCGTGTCGGATCCGCGCTGGCGGTCCTGGACGCGCACCCGGTCCGGCAGATCAGGCGGGACCTGCCAGCTGCCGTCGGCGTTGCGTTCGACCAGTTTGCGACGGCGCAGCGCTTCCAGCCGACGGACATGGGCTTCGACGATCGCCGCGGGATCGCCGACGCGGCCCTCGCGGGTCAGCTCATCCATGTGGCGATCGGGCTGGTAGACGCCGGCATTCGCGGCGGCGAGTTGGGCGATGGTTTGGTCGGCCGGCCGCGCCCGCGCCGGGCCAACGGCGACGATGCCGCCGATCGCGACCTCGTCGAGGTCGGCCAGCGCCGCGAACCGGACGTAATGGCCGCGGCCGTCGGTGCCGTCGAGCACCAGATAGGCGGAACCGACGAGTTCGTCGGCGAGGCCCTTGTCCACCACCCGGCCGGTCACGGCGGGCGCCTGGGCGCCGTCGTGGATCGCGAGGTCGGCGACGCCATGGTCTTGTCCCGCCGCGGTGAATGCCCGCTGGATCGTGCGGACGATGTCGCCGCGCTCCCCGAGCGCGCGCAAAGTCGGCTCCGCACCGTCCTTGAGCCGCCATTGCGCCGGTCCGATGGTGCGAGCGAGCCCCATCCGCTCCAGCCGCTGCAGCCGGCCGACCATCAGGTTGCGCAGCGAACCCGAAGGCTGATCTGGTGCCGACGGCCGCAGGTCGATCGCACCGCCGTCGCCAGCGGCCGATTGCAGCGCACGGTCGAGCCGGGTCCAGTGTTCGGCCTCGACTTCGCCAGCGAGCTTTCTGCGCAGTTCGATGTCGCTCTGGGGGCCGAGTTCGAGTGTTGCCAGTTCGGCGGCGCGGGCACGCATGCCGTGGCTGATGTAGTCGCGGCTGATCACCAGATCGGCGCCGTCGTCGGCGCGTCCGCGCAAGACGACATGGACGTGCGGGTTGTCGGTGTTCCAGTGATCGACCGCGACCCAATCGAGTTTGGTGCCGAGGTCGCGCGCCATCTGGTCGATCAGGTCGCGGGTATAGGCCTTGAGGTCGGTCAGCGCGGCGGCATCCTCGGGCGAGACCGTGAAGCGAAAATGATGGCGATCGTCGGCTCCGCGGCGCGCAAAATCCTCGGCATCGACCGCGTCGCTGGTCGCATCGAACAGCGCCGCCCGCGTGCCGTCCCGGGTGACGCCGTCGCGGCGCAGATAGGCGAGATGCGTGGTCAAGGCCGCGGTGGCCGCGTGCTGGCGTACCACGCGCGCTTTCACGATCACCCGGCGCGAGCGGCGCCTGAGCAGCCGCTCCGCCTGCCAGGTCGCGACCCGGCCGCGGCCGAAGGCTGAAGAGCCTGTGCCGCGGCGCCCGATGCCGGCGAAGCCCGGCCCCGCTTGGTGGGCCGCCTGGAGGACGTGGGCGACGAAGCCGCGTTGCCGTTTGACCCGGATGGTCCGGGACTTGATCCGGCCGAGCCGAATGCGAAAATCGTCGCGGTCCTCGGTCACCGGGCCGGCTCCGGGCGGCCGTCACGGCACGGTGCCGTGGCGGTCGAGGAAATCCGCCGGTTTCCGGCTGGCCGCGGCACCGTCGGTATTCCACGGCACCGTCCCAACCCATGTGCAGACAAAGACTTAGCGCGTGCCGACGGCCTGCCGTGGCACCGCCTTTTATCTTGCCCTATCTCCGGTTGCTGAGATGGCGCAGAATGTCGTAAATGGAGAGCTGTCATCGGTGGATTCCCGTGGCCTTAAGCGAGACGAACAGGCCGCCGGACACCGGGTCGGCCGGTCGGGGCGTTGCCGCGCGGCCGGTGACGAACAAGCCGGCGGGACGGGCCTGGGCTCCGCTGCGTTCGAGTTCTTGGAGCACGGGCGGGCGGGAGGGAGGTCTTGGAGCGGCGCCAGGCGGTCCGTCGGCAACCCCGATCCGGGGCGCCAATTGGGCGAGGTAGCGTTTGGTTTCCGTCGGCAACGGGCGCCTCCCAGCCAGAAATTCCTGGTAGCGGCCGGGGCCGGCGTTGTAGGCGGCGAGGAAACCAGGGGCACCAAAGCGGTCGTAGAGCTCGCGCAAATAGGCCACTCCCGCCAGGACATTGTAGCGCGGATCGGCGGGATCGACGCCCAATCCGTGGCGCCGACGCAGCTCGCGGAAGGTCTCCGGCATCACCTGCATCAGGCCGATCGCACCCTTGGGCGAGGTTGTCGGATGACCCCCGACAAAGGCGTGGCCGCCCGATTCCGCGCGCATCACGTCGGCGATCCAGGGGGCAGGAAGGCGGAACCGTGCCGCGGCTTCGGCGATCACGGGAGCCCACCGCGCGACCGGCGAACCAACTGCGTCGGAGGTCTTGGCGGGCGTCGCGGCGTGCCCGGCGAAGCCGAGCATGCCGGCGACGAACAGGGTCACCGGGTCCACAGAGCCACCGCCTTTCCGATGATCGAACCAATCGAAACCGGTCCGAAATATCGCCCGTCCAACGAGTCCGGGACGACAGGGTTGAGCAGGAACAGCTGGCCGGGGCCAAGCACCCGGCAGCCGAACCACTCCGGCAGTGCCCGACCGTGGGTATCGGCGGGCAGCGCGATGGCCACCGGGCGGCCGTCGATCGTGAGGTTAGGACCCTCTCGGCAGACCGTGTCGCCGGCGGTCGCGGCGACCGGTTTCAAGAGCGGCACGCCCAGGGGCAGATAGCCGCGCGCGGCCCAATCCGGGGCCAGCTCGGGTGGGGCTTGAACCAGGACCAGATCGCCGGTTCGAAGCGTCGATGGTAGGCCGATCCGGTAGAGGCCGATCGGCACGCTGGCGGTGGCATTCCAGACCAGGATCGGCCGCTGCGGAAGCGCGATCGGCGCCCCGATCAGCGCGACGCCCGCCGCCGTCAGGGCAGCGATGGAGCCCGCGGTCATGGCGATATCCGCCGACGCAGGAGCCAGGCGCGATGCTGATCGGCGCCGTAGACCCTCGGCAGCTCGCCGATCAACAGCCGATTGTGGAGGTGGCGCCAGTAGTCCGGCGAGACATCGGCGGCATCGAATCCATGTGTTTCGACCGCGTCGATCGCCGCCAGGCCGCGCTTGATCCGGGGCCAGCCGGAGAGCCGCAACAGCAGCTCGCCGCCCGGCCGCACCCCCGGCACGGTGGCGATGGGAGTCCCTGGTTCAACTGCTGCCAGGATCGCCAGCCGCATGTCGGTGGTGCCGTGCTGGTTGCCCTCCCAGCGCAGATAGCCGAAGATCGCGCCGGCTGCGAAGCTGACGACCCGGCGGGAGCGGCCGACGAAACGCTCGGCTGCCGGCCGGCCGAAGCGGAGCCAATGGTTGATCCGGTCCTCGACCCAGACCAACTCGACCGTGGTCAAGGAGCCGACAGCACTTGGCCGACTGGTGCCTGCCTGGGGGCACGAATTGGCGGCGCTCATCGCCGGCCTCGCCGTTGTCGTTTTTCCTTGAATCCGAATCCGGCCGCTGGGGAATGCCGAGTCTTTCCGGGTGGTTGGGCATTTGCCGATTTCCCTTTAATCATAGATTTTGCCTTTGAATCGTGGACTGACCGCTACATCTAGGTGTAGGCTCAAGTGACACGTAGATGAGGCGGAGGGAGCGATGAGACGCATCCCACTCAGTCGCCGTTCGCACGTCACAGGGGTTGGGAGCTTCGCGAGCGGTCCGGTCGAACACGAGAGCGCGCTGGAACGGGACTTCGCGTTGCTTGCGACGTTCGACGATCCCGGCGCGGTGATCGTGTCGCAGCCGATGACGCTCCGGTTCGACGCGGCCGATAGCCGGCGGCGATACACACCGGACTTCAGCGTGAAGTGGAGCGACGGGCGGTTCGAACTCGTCGAGGTCAAATACCGCGCCGACCTGCGGGCTGACTGGCCGAAATTACGACCGGGATTCATGGCGGCGCGTGATGCCGCCCGAGCAGCCGGCGGAGGATTCCGGATCGCGACGGAGCGCAGCATCCGCGGTCCCCGGCTGGACAATGCGCGGCGGTTGTTGCCGCTGCGCCGGGCGCCGCTCGACCGCACGCTGGCGGACACGGTGAAGGCTATCGTTGCCACGATGGACAGGCCGACGCTGCGAGATACGGTGACGGCGATGCCGTGCGACCGAGTGGCGGCGCTCGGCGCGATCTGGCGGCTGATGGCGCGTGGCGATCTGCTGTTCGATGCGCAGCGGGCCGTTGGGTTCGATACACGGTTGAGGCTGTCATGACCCGGCCATCGCCGGCCCCCGATCTGTCCGAGGTTGTCCCGGAAGACTGGGAGAAGGCGCGGCGACGGTTCGAAGTCCTGAAGCCGCTGGCCGACGCGGAGCGGCGGTCGCGCGGCACGGTGCAGGAAGCAGCCGACACGCTCGGCGTCAGCCTGACGCTGGTCTATCGGCTGCTTGCCCGCTACGCGGCCGATCCACGGCTGACCAGCCTGTTGCCCGAACGGCGCGGGCGTCGCGAAGGCCAGTTGGTTCTCTCGGCCGAAGTCGACGAAATCATCGCCGCTGTTATCGACGAGTTGTTCCTGACACGGCAGCGCCAGCGCGTAAGCGACGTCGTTCTGGAAGTGCGCAAGCGCTGCAAGGCGCTGGGCTTCCCGGCGCCGAGCCGCAAGGCGATCGATCTTCGCGTGCGTCTGCGCCCGGCCGCCGAGGTGCATCGCAAGCGCCATGGCCGCAAGGCCGCGCGCGACCACTTCGCGCCGGCGATCGGCTCGCTCGATGCGCCCTGGCCGCTGTCCCTGGTGCAGATCGACCACACGCTGGTCGACGTGATCGTGGTCGACAGCCGGACGCGTGAGCCGATCCAACGGCCGTGGCTGACGCTGGCGATCGACGTCCACTCGCGCTGTGTCGCAGGCTTCCATCTGGCGCTCGATCCGCCGGCCGCGACCAGCGTGGCGCTGTGCATCGCCCATGCGGCCTTGCCGAAGGACAACTGGCTTCGGACGCACGATATCGAGGGCGAATGGCCGGTCAGCGGAATCCCCGAGCGCCTGCACCTCGACAATGCCAAGGAGTTCCGCTCCGCCGCGCTGAAGCAGGGCTGCCACGAGCACGGCATCGACATCGACTATCGGCCGGTGCGCACGCCGCATTACGGTGCGCATATCGAGCGGTTGATAGGCACGATGATGGGCAAGGTCCATCTGCTGCCGGGCACGACCTTCTCGGACGTGCGCAGCAAGGGCGATCTCGATCCATCGAAGAGCGCGGCGATGACGCTCGACGAGGTGGAGCGCTGGCTCGGCTACGCCATTGCTGGCGTCTATCATCGCGATCTGCATCGCGGCATCGGCGCCACGCCGCTCGCCGCATGGCGCAGTGGACTGGAGGGCAACGAGGAGCAGCCGGGCCGCGGCAGCACGACCCCCGTCACCGATCCGCGCAAGTTCCTGATCGACTTCCTGCCGATGGAGCGGCGCCTGGTGCGCCGCCAGGGCGTGTTCCTGCACTCGATCAGCTACTGGTCGGATGTTCTGCGCACGCTGATCGGCGAGCGGGAGAAGATGATCGTCCGCTACGATCCGCGCGACCTGAGCCGCATCTATCTGTGGGCGCCGGACGGGCGCTATTACGACCTCAGCTATGCCGATCTCCGGCGACCGCCGATCAGCCTGTGGGAGCATCGTCTCGCGCTGAAGCGTCTGCGCGAGCAAGGCCGCGACCAGGTGGACGAGGGCGCGATCTTTGCCGCGGTCGACAAGATGCGCGGCATCGCCGATCGGGCGATCACGGAGACCAAGACCCTGCGGCGGCAACGCGAACGCCGGTTGCAAGCCGCCAAGGCCGCCGCTCTCAAGCCGGCCGCCACCAAGCCCGCCAAACCTGATCCCTCGGCGTTCGAACCGCTGCCCGAGAACGAGCGGCTGTTCACCAACGTGGAGGAATGGCTGTGACTGGAGAGACCTATCCCCATCTGCTGCCTGCCGTGCAGACGCTGGCCGATGCGCCCGACGAGGCGCGCATACGGCGGATCCGGACGGATCGTTGGCTAGGTTACGCACGGGCGGAAGCCGCCCTGTCGGCGCTCGAGGACCTGCTGTCGTTCCCGAAGCGGACCCGGATGCCGAACCTGTTGCTGGTCGGTCCCAGCAACAACGGCAAGACGATGATCGTCGAGAAGTTCCGGCGCAGCCACCTGCCGGGATCGGAGGAAAGCGCCCGCGATGGCGCGATCCGCGTGCCGGTGCTGAAGGTGCAGATGCCGCCGGCACCGGACGAACGGAGGTTCTTCTCGGCAATCCTCGAAGCGCTCGGCGCACCGGATCGGCTCAACGACCGGCTGTCGACCAAGCAGGATACCGCGGTGCGGATGATGCGGGCGACTGGCGTGCGGATGCTCGTTATCGACGAGGTCCACAACATGCTGTGCGGGTCGCGGGACCAGCAGCGGCGCTTCCTCAATCTGCTGCGCTGGCTCGGCAACGAGCTGCAAATACCGCTGGTCGCGGTCGGCACGGCCGAGGGGCTGCGCGCGATCCAGAGCGATGACCAGCTCGCCAACCGCTTCGCGCCGTTCGGCCTGCCGCCCTGGGAAGGCGGTGCGGAGTTCTCGCGCCTGGTCAACACGCTGGAGGCGTCGATGCCGCTCAAGCGACCGTCGAACCTGTTGGCGCCGGCGACGGCGCAGCGCCTGCTCTCGGTCTCCGAGGGCATCCTTGGCGAGGTGGTGACGATCGTCACCCGCGCGGCCGTCGCCGCTATCGAAACTGGAGAGGAAAGAATCCGTTCCGAGATGCTGGATGAGCTGGGCTTCATGCCGCCCTCCGAGCGTCGTCATGCCGTGGTCTGAAAAGGATCTGTTCGAGGTCGAGCTGCTTGAGCCGATGGTCGATGAACCGGCGGCGCATCGGCCGCGGTTGCCCGGACAGGTGACGCCGTTCGCCGGCGAAGCGTTGGCGTCGTGGCTGCTGCGCTATGCCGAACCCTTCGGGATCGCGCCCGACGACTTGCTGCTGCGGAACTGCGACATCGAACGGACGATACACGGCGACTGGTCGCGTAGGCCGCATCCCGCGCTGATCGAGCGCCTGGCGCAGGCGACCGGAACCGATCCGATGATGGTCGCCGGCCTGACGCTGTGGTCCGGCGACGAAGCCGCCGACGATCTGCGTGACCGCTTCTCGGCGTTGCGCTTCCGGGCCGCGAGCACGATGAGCCGCCGCCAGCGGCGTATGGCCGTCTGTCCGCACTGCCTGGCGGAAGATGCCACGCCCTATGTGCGCCGCGACTGGACCGTAGGATGGACGACGGTCTGCCCGGACCATGCCGCCGTGTTGATCGGCGCCTGTCCGGAATGCGGATACAGACTGCGGATGCCGGCCTTGTCCTCGCGCGACGACTTCGCGCCGGATCGCTGTCCCCGCTGCGCGTTCCGTCTCGGAACCGCATCGCCCCGCGAGGCCCACGACGCTGTCATCAGCTTGCACCGGCGGCTTCTGGAAGCGCGCGACAGCGGCGCCTTTATGCTTCCGGGACAAGGGGCTGTCTCCTGGCCGGTTGCCTTGGCGCTGTTCGACGTGGTCCTCGGCGCGGTCTGGATCGACACCCGCCTCGTGATGCGGCGTCGCCTGTTCGACCGGATCGAGGGCGACTTCGGCCGCGGCTCGCTCGGAAACGACCCGACGGGAAGCTACGAAGGCCTGATGATCCTGGCCTGGATACTGGAGGGCTGGCCCGATCGGGTGCGCACTGCCATTGCGATCGTGCAAGGGCCGCGTCTGCGACGGCAGCTCGAACGCTGGCACGATCTCGATGACGGCATCAGGCAGACGCTGCTCGGCATGCTGCTGGCGATATGGCCCGACCAGAAGCATCCCGAAGATCGTGCATGGTGGCGCGCCTGGATCGATAACCTGCCGGAAGCCGGCGAGCAGTTGCGGGCGCGCGCGGCGATCGATCGGTTCCCGCATCGCCGTGCCCGGCTGTTGGCGCTTGCCGACGTGCGTGACGGCATGCCGATCGAACTGGCGGCGGAAGCGGCAGGCGTCATGCCGAGCACCCTCTACATCTGGCTCAAACGCGGCGCAGCGGGCGGCCTTGACTCCGCGCTCGACCGGCAACGCGGCGCACTCAACCAGGCCCAGGCGGTTGAGATCGCGCAATGGATCGCCGAGGCTCCGACCAACCAACCTCGCTGGCGCTCGAACCGCGTGAAGAACGAGGTCTTGCGTCGCTTCGGGCTGGAGATCAGCTTGGAGGTTGCCGCGCGTCTGCTGCGCAAGCATGGACCTTGGGTCCGGCGTCGCGTCAGCGCACCCCATCGCAGGACTCACGCCGATACCTGAGTCCACGATTAAAGGGAAATGGCGTTCAACGATTAAAGGGACGCGAGTCCACGATTTAAGGAGCCGTTCAATCATTTATCGCCTCCGGTCCACGCTTTGCGGGAAACCGACATTGGTCATCGCGTTCCGCGCCGAACTGCGGGCAAGGGGGATCTTGGGTCTGCGCACATGGTCCCAACCACCTTCTCTTTCTTTTCTTTAGTAAAGTTATAAGTTAAAGGGGAGAATTCGTTTTTAGAATCAATAAGTTACGAGCTATTTTTTGCCTGATAGGCCGCAGATTCGCGCCTGATCTGCCGAGAGTCGCCGCCCGATCTGCCGAATGTGGATAACTGATCCACATGGTTATCAACAGGGTTGCCAACAGGGTTATCCACACAATCCGGGGATAAGCCTTTTGGGGCCGCCGGGGCGATCCGCAACCGGGTTCCGTCGCCCGTGAATTCCAGGCCGAGGTGGTAGCCGAGCAGGGTTCCCTTGGCCGCGATCCGCCGCAGATCCACGGCGAAATCGGCGTACCGGGCGAGGCTGCCGGACTTGAGGTAGAGCTGGCGAAACTCGAACGCCCAGCCTTCTGATTGGCGGCCGGCGTGGCGGCGAGCGAGCCGGTAAAGCCAGCGCTCGATGCCGCCGGTCAGCCCGAAATAGCCGGGGTCGAGGCTGAGCACCAACGAGCGGTCGAGGGCTGCGCGGTAGAGCCATTCCGCCAGCACCACTTCGATGCCCAGGCAGCGCCCGCCGCCGTCGAGCATGTCCTCCCAGCGCGTGATCCAGGAGAACGGCTGGCCGCGCCACCGACCGTCCTGGCGGATCGAGGTTACGACCAGAGTCGTCTGCAAACGCTGCAAGGCGGCCCGCAGTTGGAGGTACTGACTCTGCCCGGTGCCGCGGCCGATCGCGGTCAGAAGCTGGCGCGGCCGGAAGCGCAAATACCGCGACGGTTCGAGGCCGCGACGGCGGGCGTCGATCAGCTGCGAGGTCGCCCAGATCAGCAAATCGGCGTCCCAGATCGTCGCCATGCCGTGGTCGGGGGAGCCGCAAACTTCGAGCTCCAAAGTGTCCGCGGCATAACGGATCGGCACCAGCCGGCGCCCTTTGGACAGGCTGAAGAAGGGCAGGCTCATCAGGTCGCGCAGGTCGCGAAACTTGACGCAACCGCCGTCGGACGGCACCACCAGAGGGCTCGACGACGGGTCGTCCGCGGGCTTGGCGGGAGCGGTCATTTCTTGGCTCCCGACAGCTTCTTGCGTCCCAACGGCAGACCATGGCGGAAGGGTTTGGGCGCGTTGGGATGGCCCGGATCCGAGGTCGAGGCGCGGGTGCCGCGGGCCGACCAATCGTCGAGGTCCTCGAGCCGGTAGACCACCTTGCCGCCATGCTTGCGGTAGCGCGGCCCGGTGCCGGTGACCCGGTGTTTCTCCAGGGTGCGCGGGCTCAGCGACAGATGTTCGCCCGCCGCCTTGGTGGTGAGAAACGGCCCGTCACCCGGATTGGCCGTAAAATCGGGGCTGGAATCGGCGCCTACAGCGCTGGTCGTCGTTCGCATCGACACCTCCGTCGAACCTAAGCCGAGGCCGGAAGCGACCGTCGGCTGGTGGCGCAGGATGGCAAACGGCGAAGGCCAGGGTGGATGACGAAGTAATGGGGGTTAAGAACGTCCACCCTTGCAGCGGCGCGGCGCTCGCTTGACCGGCAGCAGCAGGCCGAGATAGCCCCCGTTGATCAGGCGCAAGCCGGTCCTGACCAGCCGGATCACCACGGCTCGGGTGGGATGGTTTTTCCAGTCGCGGACGTTGCCGACCTCCGCCTCGCCGAACAGGGCCGCTGCGATCTCGCGATAGCTGGCGCCGGCGAGCCTCGCGTCGACGGCGCGCAGAATGCGGCGGCGGGTCCTGCCGGTCTGCGGCGGTACGATCATCACGGCGCGGACCGTGGCGGCCGAAACCGGCGGGTCGGCGGCGGATTGCCAGAAACTAATGGCCAGCGCCGCTCGTTCGGCGAAATAGCGGTCGAACGGGAGCCAGACCCCGAAACCGCGCGCGTCGGACCTTCGGGATCTGGTCAGCCACAGGCGGAACGAGGCGCCGTCGACCTGCAAAACAACGTGCCGGCCGTCGCCGCGATTGCTGCCGATCACCGCCACTCTCCCGCGCCAGCGCCGCGGATCGGCGGCGACATGCAGAGCGTCGGGAGCGTAGTCGCCGGAGGTCAGGCAGAGGACAGCGGGATCGATATCGGGCCGCCAGAACACCGTGGCTTCAGCAGCGCTGAGCTCCGGATCGAGCAGGAAATCGGAGCCCCCAACGCTGACTGGCGCCCTCCGTCATCCGAGCGGCATCGGGCGCGCCGGCCTGCTCGGCCTGGTGGCAGCGCTGATAGTCGGTGCCGTACTCCAGATTGCGTCTCAGGAACTCCCACGCCCAGCCGGCGTCGTCGAGTCCGAGGGTGTCGTCATCGTCGGCGTTGGTCGTGTCATGAGCCGCCGGCATGATTGCCTCCGCGATATGACCATAGTTACCCATAGGTTAAGGTCGGTGTCGGAGGTGTCGAGTCCAGTGGCTTCGATGCCGTGTTCGACCGCGCTGCACAATCGAGAAAAAGATAAGTTGAGCCGCAATTCCGGCGAGATGCACAAGGCTGACGCTTCGCCGCTGCAGCGCGCCGTTCGGCGGTGCTCAGCGGCGCCCGGCGGCGAGCTGGCGATAGCCGTGCACGGTCATCCAGTGCGCCCGCTCAAGGTGGCTGGCGACGGCGCGCCGCGCTCGTTCCGCGTCGTCGCCGGGGTCGAGACCCAGGATATTGCGCGCCATCTCCTCGGCCGAGGCACCGGCGCGCTCGGCATCGAGCAAACGGGTATAGATCGCGAAGTGAGAGCGGTCGTACTCGGTGATCCGGCCGTCCGACGGCGCCCGGTCGGCCACCGATGGACTACCCGCGCGATCTGCCATGTCGACGATCTCCTCCAGGTGAGATGAGGGCGGGCGGGGACATTATTGGCACCAAATTGGGACAATTATGGGGATAGATCGAACTGAAGGCAAGTTCGATCGGTCGGCGGTCGACCGATTATACATACTAAAGTACATAATCTTAAAGTGTGTAGATCGGCATGGCTTGGCGCATGGACATGCGCAAGCTGGTCGGCCGCAACCTTGCCCGCATCCGCAAGGCGAAAAACCTCACCCAGGAGCAGGTCGAGGCGCTGTCCGGATTCAGCCAGCAATATCTGAGCGGCCTGGAGCGTGGCCGGCGCAATCCGACCATCGTGACGCTGTTCGAACTGGCGCAGGCGCTGGGGGTCAGTCACGTCGATCTGGTCGCACCCGACCTTGAGATTGACGATCCGCCGCAACCGCTCGACGAAGAGCAGCCGAGCAAAAAAGCCGGTCGCGGCAAAGGCACCCCGCCCGGAGGCGGGGCGCGTCGCGGGGTCAGCGGCTCCAGATCAGGGTGAAGGTCTCCGGATCGCCTTCGGTCTGAACCAGGTTGGCGTAGATCGCGGCGGGGAAGGACGGGTCGTCCAGCTTGAGCGAGGTGTATTCGCGCCCGCCGGTCTTGGCGACCTTTTTCCAGCCGGCGCCGAGTTCGACCGATTGGGCGGCGTAGACCCGGTAGTCGGGGGCGGTGTCGGAGGCCTTGTGCTCGTCGCGGACGATGTTGACTTTGACGTTGAGGGTCAGGGTGCGGATGGTCCCGGTGAAGCCGTTGCTGGTCCGGGTGAAGCTGCCGATGGTGGCCATGGGAAAGTCTCCTTGGGTGTGATCTCGGCCGCGACCGCCGCGGCCTTGATGGCGATCCCAAGACCGGCGGGCCGGGACGGCGCACCTGAAGGGCCGGAACGAAGTGGAGGACGGCGTCCGGCGATCTTTTTTGGTGCGCGAGGAAGGCCGAGAGGCCGGGGAAAAAAGTCGCCGGAGGCCGTTGCGCCAAGGTCCCGCGCCCGCCGGTAGATCGCCCGCAATCAAGGCCCGCACGCGTCGTTGGCTGAACGAGAACCGCAAAGGAGACCGCTGGCCACGATCATCCGCAGCGCCCGGATCATTGTACCGAAACCGGGGCTCGCCATGCACCCCGTTGGTCAAAGGCGTGTCGCTGCGGGCAAGGCCGAAACCGTCCCTCAACGCGGGAAATTGCCGACACCACGGGCGCGATCGGAGTCGATGGCGAGGACCAGGAGCGGCGGCCAATACCTCGACAGGGATGGCTCACCCATCCGCCGCCGGCAGCTTTGTCAAGCCGGGTCGAAGGCGGACTCGATGGCCAAGACCTGGAGCTGCTGCTCTTCCCGTGACGTGTATCGCGTCCGGGCGGGGTCTCCGAACGGTTTCCACCAAGATCGAGACAACGCGAGGCTGCCCCCGAGGATGTTGAGGCCGCCGCACACATGCGGCTCTTCGCCCAGGCGTCAACGTTGCCGCGCTTTCCGGCTAAGCGCCAAGAAGTCATGGGATTGCAAAGGGCCTCACGGCCCTTTGCCCGCCGGAGGCATCAAGAGGGCGGCGCGCCGTCGTCGCCGGCAAGCGGGTGGACGGCCAGGCAAGCGGTGATCCATACTGGAAGCGATGGCTAAGATAGACGACATCCTGGAGCGCATGCGCACCAATCCGAACGGCATTTCGTTCGCGGATGCCTCCAGTATCTGTGAGCACTATTTCGGGAAGCCGCGACAAAAGGGGACGAGCCACGCAGTTTACAAGATGCCCTGGCCGGGTGACCCGCGGGTCAACATCCAGGAAGGCAAAAGCGGAAAGGCAAAGGGCTATCAGGTGCGGCAGATCGTTCAAGCCATTGACCGACTCAACACGCTGAAGGCTGCTGGAACGGAGGCTGTCGATGACAAGTGACCACTACACCTACCAGACACGCTGGTCTCCCGAGGACAATGAGTTCGTGGCAACCTGCCTTGAATTCCCGAGCCTGTCCTGGCTGGACGAGGACGCCCTTGCTGGTTTTCTCGGGATCAAGAGATTGGTGGCCGAGATCATCGAAGATTTGCGGGCCAGTGGCGAACCCATTCCCGAGCCCCTGTCCGAGCGTCCGATCGACGAGGCGAGGGTCGCCGTTCTGGGACAGGCGATTGCGGCCGGTCTGGTCCAGTCGACTCAAGGCGAGGCTCCACCCTTCAACATCGAGGAGATCATCACTGCAGCCAGGAACGCCATTGCAACGCCGGTCCATCTGTAAACCAGGAGTTCCAGAACAAACGAATAGTATTGTCCAACCAGGGTGAAGACGAACGGGATTGCAAAGGGCCTACGGCCCTTTGCCCGCCGGAGGCTTGAACAGGGCGGCGCTCAGGCGCCGCCGCCGTCGATCCGGAACACCGGGATACCCTGGCGGCGGGCTTTGTCGACCAGGTTGTCGGTGACGCCGGAGCCGGGAGCGGCGATCAGGCCGATCGGCTGGGCGTCCAGCATCTGGTCGTTGCGCTTGAACGGGGCGGCTTGGCTGTGGCGGTTCCAGTCGGGCTTGAACACGACCTGAACGACGGTGCGATGTTCGGCCCATTTGGCGGCAATCAGTTCGGCACCGCGCGAACCGCCATGGAGCAGCACCATGTCGGGATGCTTGGCGTGGACTTTGTCGAGGGCGGCCCAGATGCGCTCGACGTTCTGGTAATCGACGCCACCGGCAAACGCAATGCGCGGACCGGGCGGGAGGTGGACTTGCGTCTCGGCGCGACGGCGGGCGGCCACGAAGTCGCGGCTGTCGATCATCGCCGCGGTCAGGGTGCGGCGGGAAACCAGCGAACCGGCGTGCGGGCGCCAGGATGACCCGGTGCGGACCTCGAACAGCTCGGCGGCGCGGTCGCGGAAGGCCTCGAAGGCGTTGCGGCGCTCGATCAGGGTCAGGCCCTGGGCGATCAGGCGTTCCAGCTCAACCGACTTGACCTCGGAGCCGTCCTGCTCGCGCTGGGAACGGGCTTGAGCGCTCTCGTTGTCGTCGAGGGTGCGGTGCAGGTGGTCTATCCGGCGATGGAACAGGTTGACCAGGCCCCACAGTACCGGCTCCAGATCGTCTTCCAGCCTTGTGCCCTCGAATAGCTGGGCGAGGAGATCGAACAGGTCGGAGAGGGCGGCATCGCAGGTCTCGGCGTCGGGTAGCGGGCGGTGATCGGGCTCGTCGTCGTGGGGGCGTACGCCGTAGAGCGCCAGTTCTTCCAGCAGGGCGGCGGTGGCGGAGCGGGTCGGGAAGCCGGGGTCGGGAGTTGGGCGGGCCATCGGTAGTCTCCTGGGTTTTTGGGGGCCGCGCCCTTCGCGGCCTTGACGGCGATCGAACCCCGGAGGCGCCCGCGGCCGGCACCCGAAGGGCCGCAGCGTCAGCGGAGGAGGACGGGCGGCCGGCTTTTTTGCTTCGCGAGGAAGGCCGCAGGCCGGGGAAAAAAGCCGGTCGCCGTCCTTGCCGGCCGGGAGCGAGAGCGGCCTCTTGCCGCCCGACCTCCGGTAGATCGCCAGCCAGGCAAGGCCCGTGGGCGCGGACCGCGAAACCAGGGGACTTTGGCGCGTTGCCATCGACACCGAGGCCTCTAACTTGCCCGCGACCGTCGCTCGGTTGGACGATGAACGACCCCCTTCGCGCCGAGGTCAACGAAGCCCGAGTTGCCTCATGATCCGCCGCCGCAACGCCGGCAGCCCGAACCGTCGCAGATCGTCGTTGAAGTCGTCGAGGGCGGGAACAAGGTCGATCACGGCGATGCCGAGGGACTGGGCAGGGTTGCGCAACCGCCGGGCCGCCTGCCATCCGGCGGCATCGTCGTCGCGAGCGATGGCCAGCACCTTGAGACCAGGCGGCAGGATGAGGGCGGCCAGATGGTTGGCGCTGAGTGCGGCCACCGCCGGCCAATCAGGCAGCGCCGCTTGCACCGAGAGGACGGTCTCGATCCCCTCGCCGACGACCAGACGATCCTTCGCTCCGGGCTTCTTGGCCATGAACCGCACGCCGTTGCCGAGCAACGAGCCCAACGACCGCCGCGGCGACGGCAGCCGGGCAAGGCTTCGCCCGTCGGCCGCCAATAAAAAACCTATAAATATCTAGTTAGATCATTTTTTGTTGTTAACTCAGGCTTTATGATGCGCTGATTTAAATTTAAATGAACATCCGGCACATACTTACTTAATCTCAACACGGCGCGCTCCGAGACTTCAAATAAAACAGGAACAAGCCACTTGCTTTCTTTAAGCGCATCCCGCCCAATCTCTTTTATTGCTTCTTTTGCTACCTTGTAGATCGGATTTTTTTCGATAAAATTCGCAAGAAATTTGCTAACATTTATAGTTCCATACCACTTTGATATTTCAGAACAGTAATCTTCAAACCGCTTTTTTAGGCCTCCTCGACGCGGCGAATGGAAACGAGCCTCCCGGGAGCGGGGATCTGGCTGCAACCTTGAAGCGATTTTGGTGATCGGCTCGCGGTTCGGCGGCCGGGTCAAGGGCGCGCCCGGTCGGTGCCTTGGCGCCGAGTGGT
>WGNK01000027.1 GCA_016124535.1 Azospirillum sp. | reverse complement strand
CACCACTCGGCGCCAAGGCACCGACCGGGCGCGCCCTTGACCCGGCCGCCGAACCGCGAGCCGATCACCAAAATCGCTTCAGGGTTGCAGCCAGATCCCCGCTCCCGGGAGGCTCGTTTCCATTCGCCGCGTCGAGGAGGCTTATTTTCCAGGCTGGCGCCGTCGGCCTCCCCCCATATGGTCAATTTATAAGTCATGATCGACCAGGGGAAGGCATGGACGGCGCGGGCGGCGTAGCGAGCGAGACGATCGACTTTGTCGTAATAAATCTCACCGACCGGATAATCTTCCAGCGCAAAACCACAGTGGAGCTGTTCTATATTATGATTTGGCCGATCGCACCTTACGATCACGTCGGAATTTGACCAATACAGAGAGGCGAGACTCTCGCTGCCGTCGCTTTGCCCCAACATGATCACCATGACCACGACGATAGAAGTCAGAAGCCATGACTTCTTTTTTTTGTTGCGATCGGCGGCTTTTTTTGGCATTTCGATGTCACAATTCAAAATATCGGCAAGTGATTGGCAAATCACTTCGGACCGATTGCGGTGTGCAAAACGCAGTTAGTCTTGCGCATGGCTAGAGCGTCCGTGGAATCGTCAGCGCACCCTTGCGCGCGATCACGATATCACCATCGAAAATCCTGCAGTCCGCCGGCCGGTCGACGACGAAACCGGCGCCGTCCTGCAGATCGAAGAGATCTTTGAACAGGGCGGTGACCGGCTCCCGGATCGCGGTCAGGAACAGCGCCCGGCTCTGATACATTTGAAACGAGGGTAGCAGCCAGCAACGACCTTCGGCGGGATCGACGGTCACCAGCCAGAAGTGGAGAGGATTTTCCGCTGCCGGCGCGTGCTGCTGCACCAGATGCGGCTCGGCATAGCTGTCCTGCCGCCGCGCCTCGTAATTGGTCAGATCGACCCGCAACGGATGCCACCGCTCCTCGAAGCCCTCGGGCGAGGTCGCCGCCCGGACCAGCCAGTTGAAATCCTCGACCATCACCGCCAACGGCTCCAGCCGCCGGCTGGCGCTGCTGGCCGGCGCGGCAACCAGCGGCGCCGACGGCAGTGGCGGTGGCGGTGGCGGTGGCGGTGGCGGTGGCGGTGGCAAGGGCTGCGGCGGCGGCTCGGCCACCGGGGCCTGCGCGGCCGCAGGACGCGCCGACGGCTTGGCGGTCCCGTCGGCGCCGGCATCGCCGCGGCCCGGCCCCTGGCGAACCGTCGCGGCCGATTGGCGGACCAGGCGGAACAGCAGAACATTGGCCCGGACCAATAAGACGATCAAGATCGCATCGGCGACAAGCTGGGGGGTCCAGGAGGTTCCTTCGAGCATCAGATCCTCGTACGGCCATGGTCCTCGAACCCTGTCGGCTTGGGTAAAAGACTATTTCCGGGGGATCCACTCCCGAACTGCCACGCGCAACGCGACGATAAAGCCGGGCTGAATCGGTACCTTGCTCGCTTCGCTCTTGTGGCCGAGTTGATGGGCTGAGACCATGCCGTTGCGCGCACGCTTTTTCTCGACCTGGAATTCGTCGGCAACCTGGTCGACAAATTCGCTCCAGCGCTCCAGCAGGAAACGCGGTCCATGTTCCCAGGTGGCCAGGAAGCCGTCGAGAAACTGCCTGAATTCTTTCAATTCCCGCTCGAGCGTATAGTCCTCGTCGGCCGACGGATAGAGCGTCGCCTCCGGCCCGAAGGCCTGGGATACCCCTCTCGTGGCAACGCCTTGGGGCAACAGCCGCGCGGACTCCAGGCGGCTCAGGTCAAGCTCGCCGGTATTCTGGAGCAATCCGATCGCGACCTCCTGCTTTTCCTGCATGGTAAAGGCCGGGGGCGCCACCGTCGCGCGGAGCTTCGCCTTGGCGGAAAAATCATTGAGTGCGGTGGCGTGGGCGGTTGAATCCATGAAATGGCGGAAAATGCGGCTGCCCCGGCCGCCGAAATGGAGATAGATGCGCTTTTCCGGCCCGTCGGTGCCGTGGCCGTGGCCGTCACTGGCGTCGCCGATCGGCAATCCCTCCGACGGGGAGGCGGCGATCCCGCCGGACGGGGTGAACAGGGTCGGGTCGATCCGTTTCTCGCGCCCGAGTTCGGCTACCAGGATCGCGATGTAGTACAGCAGGCCGCTGAAGGCGAACTGGGTGATGCTGCGGAACGGCACCACATCGGCATTATTGGTGTGGCGTCCAATACCCCGGCCCTCGACGGCGCGGCTGAACTCGTCGCGATTGATCACGATCTCGGCGGCCAGGCGGCCGCGGGTATTGGCCGAAGACACCGAGCCGTTCTGGGCGCGCGCCAGATAGGCCGCCACCGCCGCCAGGTCGCGCCCGCGTTGGGGCTCCAGCTGTTCGGCGGCGGTCGGGTGATGGAGCAGGTAGTCGGCCAGCAGGTGCTGGCCGGCCAGGGCCAGCGCCCCGACCCAAACCGGCTGGCCCCGTTGCCAGACCGAGATATCGGTGGTGTAGCCCCCGACATCGAAGGCGACCGCAAGATCGGCATCGGCAAACGGCTTGCGGCTGCCGCCCGAGCGCAGATAGAGCCCGATACACATGCTCTCCGCCTGCCGCTCGAAATCAACCAGCGTGCGATGGGGGGCGAACGGAGAAACGAACACGGTCGAGAAAGCCTCCTGAATCGTGCCCAGGAAGCGGTCCCGCTCCGCCGATCCCATGGTGTCGGAATAGGCGGTGGTCCATTCGACATTGTCCGGACGCGCGCCCAGCCCGACCACCCGCGCGCCCGCCTGCAGCGCAATCTGGCGCACGAATCGGCCGATCAGTTCGAGGATGCGGTCGCCATTGGCATCGTTCAGGGAATACTTCATACCGAAATGAAAACCCTCAGGCGAGCCAAGCGACGGCTCGCCGCGGGCCGCCCCGACCCAGCTTTCCCAGA
The DNA here is from genome assembly GCA_016124535.1 of Azospirillum sp. Classification (GTDB taxonomy): domain Bacteria; phylum Pseudomonadota; class Alphaproteobacteria; order Azospirillales; family Azospirillaceae; genus RI-112. The sequence continues at coordinate 86,690 of WGNK01000027.1, read as the reverse complement.
TGTAGTTGGTGATATTGCGATCGGGGACGAAATACCGTTCCAGAACCAGATCATCGCGGTTCGGCCGGGGGGCGCCGGCCTGCTGATCCCACAGCAGGGTCAGCTGAGGATCCATCACATCATTGACCGGAAAGGTATCGGCCGCGGCAAACGGAATTCGCGATCGCCGGCTGTCCTGGGCGGATCCCGGATCGCCGATCAACATCCGGGTCATGCCGCCGAGATTGACGATCCGCGATTCCGGCTCGACATGGGTGCGCATCCGCACCGCAATGCTGCTCGAACCGTAGTCGATCGCAATCTTCCACCGCTGATCGTTAGGCACGATCGGCTGTTCCTCGGCGGCAAAGGTCAGCATCAACCCGCCCTGGCCATCGGCGTTGCGCAGGTAGAGCGCGGTCGGCGCCCGGTCGGTCAGCAGCCGGACCCGCGCCGCCCGGCCGCGCGGCGGCGGCTGGCTCGGGGTCAGCAGCCGACTGCCGGGGAATTCGCCGCGGGCCAGCCGGGAGATCACGTCGATCTTGGCCGGCCGATCGCGCAGTTCCTCCAGACGCTCGGCGAGCGCCTGGGGATTGTAGAGCCCTGAGGTGGTGATGCCCGCGTCGTTCTGGCTATTGACGCCGATATAGAGGCCACGATCGACGGTGGAGATATCCAGATAGTAATGATGCCAATAATCCGATTGAAAATCGGGCCAGAGCGTGCAGTAGACCGGAGCTTCCAATTTCTTGATCGTGCTGTCGCGCGAATATTCGTGGCTGAGCACGATCTCGATCGGCTCACCGCTGCTTCTTTTGAGATCAAGCCGCAGGCTGACCTTGAAGCGCCGGCTGCCCAGCGGTTCGATCGTGATCCGTTCTTCCAGTTCGACCGCGGTATAGACGGCGAGCAGGATCGGGTTCACCGGCAGCAGGAACGACTGGCTCCGGCGGCGATGATGGAGCACCGCCTGGTTGATCTCGATCATCGGCTCGACCAGCAGCGCGTCGGCGCCGAGCAGCAAATAGCCCCGTTCCGCGGCCAGTTCGACCATGCGCGAACGTTCCGCGGCGTGGCCCCAATGCGACAGGCAAAAATCGTCCCAGATCTTGACCGACCGCTCGTCCTTGCCCGGTGCCAGCTGATTCTTCTCGCCACCGCACAGCAAAATCCCGTTGAATCCGGCCTGCACGAATTCGGGCAGCGCCGGCAGCAGCGTCTCGCCCGGGCCGGCGCCGGGCGTCCGGTCCGGAATGGTCAGGATAACCTCGTGGTAGGAGTCATCCTTGATCGCGCCGAACACCTGTTCCGACCAGCGCGGGACCATCAGCGGCTTTGGCAGATCCTCGGTCAGATCGTTGTGATAGGAGGTCAGTTCCCGATTGAGCACATTGGCGTATTTGGAAATTTCGTTCGGGAAGCGCGGCGTCAGCTTCATCAGCTCGGTGACATAGGCGGCGATCAGCGCCCGCTCGTCGGGCGTCAGCTTCCCGTCCCGCGCCGGATCGGTCAGCGGGTAGCGCTCGGGCATGGCCGCCCAGGTAACCTCCGGGGGCAGGGCATTGCGATAGTTCCGCGCCGGCGCCAGGAGCGTCAACGGCAAGGTCAAGCCGACCGGAACCTCCGACCCGTCCGCGCCGCCCTCCGGCATCGCGCAGAAGATCGACATGCGATCGCTGCCTTTGAGCAGACCGGGGTCGTAGGGCAAGGTCCGGCGCAGCACCCGGCCCAGATGCGGGATGCCTTCCCGCTTCCGGGCGGCGTCGTCGTTGCGATGGTCGTCGCGAAACGCCCGCTCGACCAGGACGTTCAGGTCCAGGTCCCGCCGCTTGATCGGCAGATTGCGCCAGCCGGTGAGCGCCACCAGGCCGATCAGTCCCCGCCATTCGCCGACGATGGTGCGGCGCAGCGGGTTATCGGCGCTGCCGTCCATCCAGGCGGAGAGAAAGGCGGTGACCTGCCCCCAGGGGTCGGGCATCGAGGTCACTTGGGACAGGGTCAGGCCGCTGACCCCGTCGGTCATGCTCTCCGCCAATTTGGCCAACAGCTGGTCGTCGTTTGCCGCCTCCCACTGCCCATGGTGGATGACAGGCGGAACCGAAATTTTCTTGCTGCGCAACGGCGGAAGCAGCGGATTGGTCGGCATGACGGTCGATCCTCGGGAACTTGGGGCCTGAGCGGGCTGGGCGCGGCGCGGGTCGATTACCGGGGCGTCTGACGCAGCTTGCGCCGGGTGCGTTCCGGCACCACCGCGGTGGCACGCCACAGGGCGTTGACGAAGGCGACCAGGCCGGGCCGGATCGCCCGCGGCGGCCGCTGGCGGTTCATGAACTCGAACACGGCACTCAGATCCGGCACCGGTCGCCGCTCGTCATCGCCGAGCAGCCGCTCGAACCCTTCGGCGATCGCGGCGTTGAACGGCGGCAGTTTGACCGCCTTGCCCAGACCGCCGCCGGTGGTCGGCAGGATCGGGTCATAATGGTCGGGCTCGCTGGCCAATTGGACCCGCGCTGGCCGGTGTTCGCTCGCGACATGCGCCTCGGCAAAATCGCGAGCCGAGACAAAGGCGACGAACGCTCCCGGCGCCAGCAGCTTCAAGGACGCGGCCCAGCGGAGAATCTCGCCGCAATAGACGTTTAGCTTCTCCGCGATCTTGGCGTCCTCACCGGTCAGCCCGTCGCGCATTTCCGGCCCGAGCAGGCGGCGGAACCACGGCTGACCGGCGAAGCGCCGGGATTCGTCACCGATCAGGCACCAGCAATAGCAGTAGCGATAAGCGTAGGCAAAGCGCAGCAGTTGTCCCAGCTGATAGTAGATGCCGCTGTTATCGCCATCATCGGAAATTGCCGGAAAATCCTCCCAATCGAGGCGCTCGTCGCTCTCGGTCTTGAGCCGCATCACCGTTCCGGAGCCGTTCCGCTTCGATCGGAAGAAATGGAGCGACGCCAAGGCCGCCAGCAACTCGACCACCATCGCCGGGTTACGTTGCAGTTCGCCACCGATCTGCTGATAGCCGAGTTCGACCCGCGGATCCTGCCCCAGCAGATAGGTAACGTCGAACAGCGAGCCATTGCCGTTGGCGCCGCCATTGCCGCGGTAGTGGTAGTATTCCACCCCGATCCGGCTGCGCGTCAGCTGGTCGGCGGTCTTTGCCAGGGTGCCGTCGGCAGCGTCGGCGTCCTCGCCGCCGCCCTCGACCACCTTGTAGAGGAAATAGGGCAGCAAAGGCGCCGCGCCGATGCGGACCCGATCCCCATGGGGAATTGCCGGCTCCTCACTGCCCAGGCCCGGGCGCATCAGACTGGCGATGGTCGGCAGGCCGGCCGCCCCGGTACCGCCGAACACCGAGCCGACCAGGAACAGCCGGCTGTCGCCTTGCTCGGAGTCGGCGATGCTCTGAAGATATTGGCCGAGGCGATGGTCGATGTCGGCGATCGCGCCGAGGATCGCCGAACCGATTACCGGCCGTCCCCGAAAGCCTTTGGCCAGATCCTGGTCGATCTCCTGCCGCTGGTCGAACAGACAGCGGAACAGCAGATTGACGTCGTCGCGCAGCAGTTGACGCTGGAAAAAGGCCCCGAGCGACAGGCTGCCGCTCTCAATCGGCAACCAGGCCTGGCTGTCGTTGGGCATGACCAGGCGTGTCGCGAACAGTTCATCGTTACCTGCTTCGCGGAGCGGCTGACTGAAGTACAGATACAGCTCTTGATAGAGTTTGACCAAGGCCGTCGCATAGACCAGGTTGCCGTTGTTGATGTCCTGGTCAACCAGACTGGCCTCGATTTCAGGCGTGAAGCCCGCCAGACCGCTCGCCGCGGTGTGGACCAGGGCCTCCAAAGTCTTCGCCCCGCTACCGCCGGCCCCCATGAAGTAAGGTTTCGTTGTCACCGCCGCCCTTCCCTTTTCCACATCTCATGGGCGAGGTCGTGAAAACGGTTGTCGACCGCGGCATCGAGCGCGCCGCTGGACAGCCTGACCAGCCCTTGAACCGCGTTGGTCAACACCATGCCGCCCGGTACCAGCGGCAACGAAATGCTCGGAAATATTCGATGGGCACCTTTGAGGACCACCGAAAACGCCAGCACCGCCAAACCATGGACGACGATGACTGCAGTAAGAACCAAGAGAGAAAATGATAGCCAGTCATAAACCCCAAGAACATCAATAATTATTTGAATAAATGCATCGATAATTTCGATTCCCACCAATGAACTCGGCACGCTTATTCTATTGCCGAGCGGAATTGACTGGAGAATTTGGTGAACATTGTACAGAAACAGCGCAGCGTAGGCCAGAATTGAAACGACCAGCGAAAATATCCAGACGACCCTGAGCCAGCTGACCGCATCGGCGGCATCCAGCGGTCCCGATACCCGCCCGCTGACGCCTTTGCGATAAAATATCGACCAGGCAAGCGACGCCAAAGCGCCGATGACAATCGGAATATACAAATAGACGCCAAACAAACTCACGATCAGACCGGTCACAAGATGCTCGATCGTCGGTTCTGTCTGAAAGACCAAATCACTGGCAAGCGCGAATGCCTGATCCTGCGCCAGATAGTGACCGAGCAAATCGAACAGGAATATTGCCAGGACGAGTGGCGCCAACACAAATATTGCGACATAGATCGTGGACCATACGAATTTCTGCGAACCATTGATTCTAGCCGTCGATTGCAGCGCCATCGAATTCGCTCCGGTCAGATGCTCTGTCAGTTAACCCTAAAGGCGAGCAGCGCCTGCGGGCCGGCGGCCGACGCCTCCGGGCTTGGCCGGCCGCCGTTCGGCGGATCATAGGCGGCACGCCATAGGTCCTGGTAAATCGCGCCGAAATTCAGTGTCGGAAAATCCTTCGGCGATTTCTGTCTGATGTCCCGCTCATCTTGCTCGCTGAGCGCATGATCGACCAGGAACTGCAATTCGCTCGGAGCCGTCATGTATCCCGAGGGAACCAGATTGTAGGCGAACAGATAGACCGCGCCCGGTACCAGCCCTCGGGGCAGGCCACCGGCCAAGACCCGCGCTTCGAGTGCGGCTTTGGCCGCGGTTCCCGAGGTCGGCGCCTCCGCCATCGACGAGCCGAGTTCCTTGGGCGCCACTTCGGTCCAGCTCTGGCCGCATTTCCCGGCGCCGGATTGGAACCTCCAGGCCTTCGGGCTCGCGTTGTATTTCGGCACGAACGGCAGAATCCGGCTTGCCGCCTGCGGCTCGGGCCATGCCACACCGACCCCGGCAAACGAACCGGCGAGGGCCGATAGCTTGACGTCAAACTGGAACAGCGGCGCTCGGGACGCGCCGGTATTGACCAAACGCGCGGATTTCACCCCCGGAACCTGGTTGCCGATGCCGGTTGGCGCTGCGGTCAGCCCGACCGAGCCGGCCGGCGCCCGCTGAAACAACACGAAATGGAAATCGTCGGGTTCGAGGATCTGGGTGCCCGGCCGGTTGGGATCGGCTTTCAAATCCTTCTGAACCCATTCCCACCACCGTGTGACCACCGACGGCGAGCCAACCGCCAGGATATAGAACGGCAACCGGCCGGAGTGGTGATATTTGCCGCCCGGCAGGTCGTAGATGGTACCGTCGAACCCGGTCCACACCGCGAGCAGGCCAACCGCCAGGCCATGGTCGATCAGATTCGACAGCGGACGGGTCAAAGGCGCGACATTGCCGACCAGTCCCGGCGTGTACATCATGAAATCGCTGACGATCAGGTAGAGGTCGCGGGGGTGTTTGATCTCGGAGCGGGGATTGGCTGCATGCTCCTCGGCGAGGGCCTGCTCCTGCTCGGCATGGTGCTTGGTGATTTCGTCGAGCAGTGGACGGAAATCGGTGTCGTTGCCGTTGAAAAAGCCGTCACAACCCTTGTCACGTATCTCCCTTTCCGGCCGCCGTCTCTGCCGCATATCGCGAATTTCCCGGTAGCACGCGGTGTTGATCGCCTGGCGGAACACCAACTCGGTCGTGTCCGCTGGCTTTCGGCCACCGTCGCCGTGGCTGAATCTGGCGTAATCGGTCCGGCCCTGGTTCCCCATCTGGCGAAACAGCGTCGGCAATTCGCGCATGATCAACGGAAACACGTACTGGGCGTCCGGAACCTGCGAGCCCTCCGGACGTTCGACAAACTGCTTCATGCTGCCCGAGGCATCGAGGTAGAGGTGGACCGCCGAAGGTGCCTCCGATCCCGGGGAGGTGGCCGTCGAGGTGGCCGGCTGTGCCTGGGCGCTCCCCGCGGCTGAGCCGCCAGCAGCGCTGACCGCCGGCGCGGCGATCTCGTCGGGCAGGCATGCGACCGGCTTTTCTGCACCGCAACTGGAGATCAGCACCGCGGACATCAGCACCGCGGAGATCACCAGAGGGACAAAACCAGATCGACGCTGGCGACGGGACAAGCCCGGTCCCATGGTCAGAGTCTGTCCGCGATCCGACGGCGCCGCCGGGTTGTCATCCATCCTCATGCACACCACCATTATCGCTATAGAATAGCCAAACACCGCGGCCACGACCGGCCGGCCCAGATCTCGTTTCCGACGAGAGATCAGCAGAAAATCACTTCAGGCCATGCTCTCTAGCGAAAACAACCAAGCATGTCTACCGAAATTCGCATAGAATCTCGCGAACATGACATAGCTCATTCTAATGAATACTATTGTATTCACCCATACCATCTCAGCTTTATTGATAAACGCTGCCGGTCGCTCGTCCCGACATTGGCCGGCACGCCCGCCCGCGAAATCGCGACGAGTTACCTGTGCGCAATCGACCGGAAAGTCGCGACCTCCGGAACCCGAAGCCACGGGGCCGCCCGGTTCGCCCCCCAAGTTCCGACCCGGAAGTCAAACTGCGAATTCAAACCGCGCCACGACCAAACGGTTTGACCGCCCGCTGCCAGTTTGTTATGTCGGGAGGCTGCCGGGATCGGGTCAGACTGAACAGACCGCCCCTCGGGCGGGGTTCGGTTCGGTCCGCATCTGGTGCATGAGCTTACGACAACAATAATCACATCACATCCCTAGGGGGAAATCCCATGAAGCTTTCCAAGTTTCTGCTTGCCGCCGCCCTGCCCTGTCTGATCCTGGCCGGTGCCGGCAGCGCCTATGCGGCCGATGCCGGTACCCCGGCCGAGGCCAAGGCGATGGTTGAGGCGGCAAAGGCCGCGCTGAAGGCCGACCAGGCTGCGGCCCTGGCGATGTTCACCAAGAAAGAGGGCGCGTTCGGCCTCAAGGACCTCTACGTGTTCTGCGGCGGCGCCGACGGCAATTTCACCGCCCACCCCTCGCTGATCGGCAAGTCGCTGAAGGGCCTGATGGACAAGGGATCGCCGGCCTCAGCGGTCGGTGAGATGATCTACAAGGCCGGTGCCGCCGGCGGCGGCGAGGTCACCTATATGTGGCCGCAGGTTGCCGGCGAGGCGCCCAAGACCAAGCACGCCACCGTCTTCACCTCCGGTGACCAGGTCTGCGCCGTCGGCTATTACGAATAGTATCGAAGCGGGCGACCGGCGACGACGCCGGCTCGCCCGCCCCACGCACTGAAAGCCCCGCTGCTCGCCGGCGGGGTTTTTTGTCGACTTCCTGGGCCGGGCCGGCCGGGTCCTGGGCCGCGCCGGCCGGAGAATCGATACTCGACCGCTTGGCCAAACCATGCTCCAATCCTTTCGGGCACAAATCATGACCGAATGAAGGATTCGCAGCAGAATGAGGGACTTTCGGCGATCCATATCCGGATCCATAGCGCGATCCCTGGCCGTCGGCGCGGTGGTGGCGGCGACGCTCGCCGCCGGACCGGCGCGCAGCGACCCGCTGGAACCGGTAAACCGGGCCATGTTCACCTTCAACGACTATGCGGTCTATTATGTCATCGACCCGTTGAGTGATTTCACGCAAACCTGGATTCCGATCCCGGTTCGCGAGATCGGCAAGAATCTCTACGAGAATCTGACCGAGCCGGAATTCGTGGTCGCCCATCTGCTCGCCGGCGATCACCAGTCGGCCACCAATTCCTTCAGCCGTTTCGTCGTCAACAGCACGGTCGGCCTGGCCGGCGCGTTCGACGTGGCCAGCGCGCTGGGCATCGAACGCCGGCACATCGAATTCGGCGAGGCACTGTGCGCCGCCGGCGCCCCGGCCGGCGATTACCTGGTGCTGCCGTTGGTCGGCCCGACCAACGTGACCACAGCCTCCCTGGTCACCGGCTTCATCGTCGGCGGCTGGTACCTGCTCAGCATGATCTCGCCGATCCTGGCTACCGCTGATCTGGTGATCGATTTCAGCGCCTCCGCCGCCAGCCTGCGCTACGCCAACGACATGCCGGGCCACGAACCGACCGATCCCTATGCCCTGCAGCGCGAGGGCTATCTGGAGTACCTGGCCGAAGCCTGCCCGGCCGCGGAGACGCCAACCCCGGCACAGCCGGCTGCGGCGCACGCTCCCTAAGGGGCGGTCCCGGTCGATCGCGGTCGTCCGGCCCCGGCCGGAGGCCGGGCGCCTCAGGGAGACACCGAACCTTGGGCGGATCCGGGGCGTCCGGCCCCGGCGCCGGGGTCGAGCCCATCTCTCTGAAAAACAACATATATTCCGAATTCGCCTGGCTCGTGCTTTCGCGCGCCCTGGCCTCGCCGTGTCGCCGGGTAAATTCCGGAAGTCAAGCCCCTGCCCCCGGACCCTGTCAGATCTGACAGCTGCCAGGCCTGACAGTAGCCGCGCAGCCCCCCTCCTAGGTAAACATCTTTTGCGACGTGAGGTCGTGGCGGGCGGCTCAAGGGCCGGATCAATCGCATCTCACAAAATGAAATTACGCGGTCCCTGGCTGCTGCTGATACGGAGATTTTCCGATGAACAACACCGAGACTACGCATAACGATTCGATTGAAGCTGCCGGCCTGCGGGCACGTTCGCACCTGAAGACCAACGAGGTCCAGTCGGCAGATCGTGATTTGGCCGTCAAGTGCGACCTGGGCATGATCCATCAGGCGCTCGACAGCTGGGTCGGCGCGGTGACTTCCGGTCGCGCCGACGCACCTGACCTCGCGGTGGCGCATTATGCTCCCGAAGGCGTGCTGTGGGCGACCTATTCGGATGTGATCCGCGACAATCACGCCGCCATTCGCGATTATTTTGTTCGCTTCACCGCGCTGCCGAAGTTGTCCTGCCTGATCACCCACCGCAACGTTCGGCTCTCCGGCGATGTCGCCGTGGTTAGCGGCAGCTACACCTTCAGCTACGAGAAGGACGGCGCCAAGGTCGATGTCCCGGCCCGTTACAGCTTCGTATTCAACCGCCTGGGCGGTCGCTGGTTGATCCTCGATCACCATTCGTCGGTGACTCCGACGGTCCACTGATCGCGGACTGCGGTTCGGACCCAATAGAAAGGGGCGGGGCTCAGGTCCCCGCCCTTTTTTTGCGTCCGCCTTTTCCGGTCCCAGCGACGGCTCCGGATCGGAGCCGGAGGCGCCGGTGGACCGCGCCCGGAGCGACGGCGATGAAGCGCTGCGCGCGGGGCTGATGCCTGCGGCCAGACGGAAGACTAGCTCAGAGGGCAGCGCCCGCCCGGAGGCAACCCGATCGCGATCAGCCAACACCGCGCTCGACTCGATGGCAATCGCTGTCATGTCCCTGAAACGGATCGGACATTCGCCGGCAGCGGGCGGCGCCTGGCTTAACCGCTCCTTAATCGCGAGCGGGTAAACGGATCCGGGATCAAGCTGAATAGGTTCTCTGTCATGTTTGAGTGGTTGAAGGTCACCATCGGTTCCGACAAGACCAAGCCGGCAGCCAAGCGGCCCGGCAGCAAACCGCCCTCGCCCAACCAGATCAAGATCGATAGCCGCCTTTACCCGCTGACCGAGTTGAAACGGGACGGTATCGTCGCAAGCAAATTCGATGGCTCTTTGATCGCCGGCCAGCGGGCTCAGATCACCGTCATGGTCGATGATCGCTGGGGCAAGTTCACCTTCGACACCAAGGTGGTGGTCAATACCAGCGTCAGCGGCGACACCTTGAGCGGCTCCTGGACCATGCTGCCGCCCGAGGTCGAAACGGTGATCGGCCAGTACCTGAAAAACCGCCGCCAAGCCGCCGCCGCCAAACCCAAGAGCTGAGGCACAGTCCCCGCTCAGGGTTTCGCGGCCGCAAGGGCTCAAGGCAAACGAGAAAGCCTCCCGGACGGGCTTAGGCCCCCGAACTCGGCGTGGCTTCCTCTTCGCGCCCGTAGATGTCGGGGTGCAGACGGACCGCGCCATCGGCATCGACGGTGGCGACCCAGTAGACGAACCGGACCGGGAGCGGCTGGGCGACCTTGATCCAGTGGGTCTGCCCGGTGGCCAGCAGGCGATCGATCTTGGCCGGTCCGACCCCGACCTCGCCCAGCAGCAATTCGGCCAAACGCCGCGCCTCCTGCAATCGAACGCAGCCGGAGCTGACCGCACGCAGGTCGCGATCGAACACCCGCGGCTCATTGGTGTCGTGCAGGTAGATGTTCTGATCGTTGGTCAGGTTGAAGCGGAACCGGCCAAGCGCATTGTGATCGCCGGGCGACTGGACGATGCGGACCCGCCCCGGCGACACCGACTGCCAATCGACCGCCTCGGGCACCACTTCGGCGCCATCGACATAGACTGACGCTGCGGTGATCCCCGGCGTACCGGTGCGGCGCAGATTCGGCAGCTTATCCTGTTTGAGCACGGTCGGCGGCACCGTCCAGGTCGGATTGACGATGACATGGGTGATCACGTCGCTGAGCAGCGGGGTTTCCCGCGACGGCCGGCCGACCGCCGCGCGCATGGTGAAGTCGACGCGGTCGTCGCGCACCAGGGTGACCGTCTGGCTCGGCAGGTTGACGATCAGGTAAGTCGAGGGCGCGGTTGCCTGGAACCCTCGCATCTGCTGCGCGGTCTGCTTGATCAGAAGCGCGGCCTGCTGCGGCGTCTGTTCCAGCGCGAACCGGGTGTTTTCGCCGACCAGGCCATCGGTCTTGAGGCCGCGGGCCGCCTGGAAGCCACGCACCGCCTTGACCAGCGCCGCGCCGTAGACGTCGCTGCGGCCCTCGGCGGGCAGCAGGCCCAATTCGATCAGTCGCGCGGTCAGCCGTGTGACCCGTTCCCCGCTATCGCCGGGCCGGATCGTCGCCCCGGCGCCGATCGGGGTGACCGATTGATCGGGCAGCGCGACCAGCCTCGCCGCCTCCTGGTCGAGTCGCTCGACCCATGTCGACAACGAGGCGCCGACGCCGTCGGCCCGCGCCGACGACAGCGGTGCCAGCATCGCGGCGGCAACCGCGAGCGCGGCAATCAGTCCCGACCGGAGCGGGACGAGAGGCTTCGTCATGTCGACAGCTCCCCTGGCATTGGTCGCCGCACATCTGCGGCCATACTGACTGCAACTATTGATCGAGCCGTGGCCTGATACCGTGACCTACGTCACTGTGAAAGTATTTTTTTAGGCCGCGGCCCAGGTTCGGCCTTCCCCGCCCCCAAATATCTGATCGATACGCTAGGAAATCGAGCGCCCAAGCCCGGTGATGTTGCGCAGCGGCTATGCCGTGGGCAAATTGCTCCGGGCCGCCACGGAAAGCTTCGACGAATTGACGAGTGCGGGGTATCGTTCCATGCCATCGAATGGTTTCCCGGGCACACGGCGATCGCCGCGGCGCGCGAGGCCGCTTTCCGCGGAGCGAAGCACCGCCGGCGGATCAAAATTGGAAATCGGCCGGCGATGCTGACCTCCTTGCCCAATCTCCTGACCTTGTCGCGGATCCTGGTGATTCCGCCGATGGTTGGGCTGTTTTTCGTACCGGAGGCCTGGGCGGTCTGGACCAATCTCGCCCTGTTCGCCGCGGCTGCCGCCACCGACTGGCTCGACGGCATGCTGGCGCGGCGCCTGGCCGTGATCAGCGCACTCGGCCGTTTCCTCGACCCGATTGCGGACAAGCTGCTGGTCGCCGCGGTGCTGTTCATGCTGGTCGCCGCCGGCCGGCTGAATGGCCTCGGCGTGATTCCGGCGGTGGTCATCCTCATGCGCGAGGTGATGATTTCGGGTTTGCGCGAATTCCTCGCCGGGACCGGAATCGGGTTGCCGGTCAGCCGGTTGGCCAAATCCAAGACCGCACTCCAGATGGTCGCCCTGGCCCTGCTGATCCTGGGCAACCAGGCGCCGCTCGGGTTGCCGGCCACCGCTCTGGGCACTGCCGGCCTGTGGCTGGCCGCGGTTCTGACCGTGGTCACCGGCTGGGACTACCTTCGCGTTGGCGTGCGTCACATGATGGCGGCACCGCAGCCGCGCGAGTCGTGAGGAGGGCGGAATGCGGCTGCTCTACTTTGCCTGGCTGCGCGCGAAGATCGGAATCGGCCACGAAGAGGTCGAAGTGCCGGACCACGTCCGCGATGTCGCCGGGTTGCTCGCATGGCTGAAGTCGCGCGGGCCCGGCTATGCCGAGGCGCTCGCCGACCTCAGGGTGGTCCGAACCGCGGTCAACCAGGCCTACGTCAAGCCCGACCATCCGGTCGGCCGCGACGACGAGGTGGCGCTGTTCCCGCCGGTTACCGGCGGCTGAACCGGCGGCGGAGAAGCAGCAAGGACTGGAGCGGGCCATGACGATCAGGGTCGAGGCAGCCGATTTCGATCCCGGGGCAGAGCTAGCCGCGCTCACGCGGGGCAAACCCGGGATCGGCGGCCTGGTTTCCTTTGTCGGGCTGGTTCGGGACCTGGCCGGCGAAACCCCGATCGCGGCCCTGACCCTGGAGCATTATCCGGGGATGACCGAACGCCAGCTTGGCGAACTCGAGGCCGAGGCAAACCGTCGTTGGCCGCTCGATGCAACCCTGATCATCCATCGGGTCGGTCGATTGGAACCCGGCGATCGCATCGTGCTCGTAGCGGTTGCCAGCGCACACCGTGACGCCGCATTTGATGCCTGCCGCTTCCTGATCGACTGGCTGAAGACCAGGGCACCATTCTGGAAAATGGAAGAGACGTCCGACGGGCCACGCTGGGTTGTGGCCCGTGCCGAGGATGACGCCGCTGCCGCGCATTGGCTTGAGCACACCGGCTGATCCGGGCCACGGCTGCGGCCGGGAGACCCGCCCGGGGTGTGGCAAGCGGGTAATGCCAGCGGCAACGGGCCGACGGTGAACGCCGCCCCGGATCGGACCGGCGCTCGCGATCACCCTCTCAGGATGCCTTCCGGCGGGTCTGCCGACCGGAACTGCGGCCCAGGCCGATTCGCTTGGCAAACTCCGACCGCTGGGCAGCATAGTCCGGTGCCACCATCGGATAGTCCGACGGAAGTCCCCAGCGGGTGCGATACTCATCCGGCGACATGTTATAGGTCGAACGCAGGTGGCGCTTCAGCATCTTCAGCTTCTTGCCATCCTCCAGACAAACGATGTAGCCGGGGGTTACCGACTTGCGCACCGGCACCGCCGGCTTCAATGGCTCCGCCGGCGCTTCCGCCGGAGTGCCGTTGAGTCCGGTCAAAGACGAGAACACGGTGTTGATCACGTCCGGTATCTGCTGAGCCGGGAGCACGTTCTTGCTGACATAGGCCGATACTATGTCGGCGGTCATGCGCAACAGGGTGCCCTCCGGAAGGTCATGGTGCTGCTGGTCTGTCATCGGATTAAATCCTGGTTTTTCATTATGCAGTCTATACCAAATCTCACAGCGCGATTTGCCTGTCAATAAAATTTCAGCATAGGTCACCCAACCAATTCTATGGTCTGCAGAACTCGCGCAGTCGGTGACAGTCGGAGGGGCTACAGTCGAGGATGCCGGGCCCAATCTCGGCAACCAATACCAAACTCTAATCGCCAGCGATCAGCGCGATTGGCGCGGATTCCAGCCTCGATTTGCCGGACGGTGGCCACGGTCAAATCCCTACAAGAAGTGAGAAATTCTTGGTTTCCAGGCGCTTCTTCCCAGGCCGAACCGTACCCCTCTGCCAAGCGCCCAGACCGCCCGGCCCGCGCCGAATCGTCCCTGATCCCCGGAGGATGCGCTGAAAGCATCAGGCGGTGGCCGGCGGGGTCTCGACCGCTTCATCGCCGGTTCGGACGACTTCCGCGCTACGTGCAAGGCTGTCCTTGGCTTTGTGGCAAACTGGCCAAACCCGCCGATATCTGGTAGCATCGCGCCACGCTGAACTGTTTGCCCCCACGACCGGCCGCGATTCCGGGCGGGGTCTCCGGAGTTGCTTTCGATGACATCTGAAACCGTTGGGGAAACCACGGGAGAAACCATTGCGGTTGCTGCCGACCATGCCGGGTTCGAGCTGAAGAACCAGCTCAAGGACCGCTTGCTCGGCGCCGGGCATGCCGTGCTCGACCTCGGCACCCATGGTCCGGAGTCGGTGGACTATCCGGATTACGGCAGCGCCATGGCCGAAGCCCTGGGGGCCGGCCGGGCCAGTCGCGGGGTTCTGGTGTGCGGCACCGGTATTGGCATCAGTATCGCGGCGAACCGCCACTCCGGCGTGCGCGCGGCGGTCTGCCACGATGTCACGACCGCAAAGCTGGCGCGCCAGCACAACGATGCCAATGTCCTGGCTCTTGGGGCACGCGTAATCGGGCCAGAGACCGCCTTGCAATGCCTGGATGTCTTCCTGGCAACCCCATTCGACAGCGGCGAACGCCACAGCCGCCGGATCGCCAAGCTCGGTTGAGCCGGCCGCTGACACCGCGCGCCCGTTGCAGCTATCCATTCAGAGAGGAATATCCGTCATGTCCCTGCCCCAGACCGCGGCGAGCCCGGCGCCCGTCGATTCCGCCCAAGGCACCGCCCGGTTCTTCGGCGCCACGCTGGCCGAGAGCGATCCGGCCCTGGCCGAGGCGTTGCACGCCGAACTGGTGCGCGAACAAGATCAGATCGAGTTGATCGCCTCGGAAAATATCGTCTCGCGGGCCGTGCTTGAAGCCCAGGGCTCGGTGCTGACCAACAAATATGCCGAAGGCTATCCCGGCCGGCGCTATTACGGCGGCTGCGAATTCGTCGATATTGCCGAGGCGCTGGCGATCGAACGCGCCTGCAAGCTGTTTGATTGTGCCTTTGCCAATGTCCAGCCCCATTCCGGTGCCCAGGCCAACCAGGCGGTCTTGCTGGCCTTGCTGCAGCCGGGCGACTGTGTACTCGGCATGTCGCTGGCGGCGGGCGGCCACCTGACCCACGGCGCCCCGCCCAATCTGTCGGGCAAGTGGTTCAAAGCGGTCCAATACGGCGTGCGTCGCGACGACGCCCGGATCGATTATGACGAGGTCGAGCGCCTGGCCCTGGAACATCGGCCGAAGCTGATCATCGCCGGCGGTTCGGCCTATCCGCGCGTCATCGATTTCGCCCGCTTCCGCAAAATCGCCGACGCCGTCGGGGCCTATTTCATGGTCGACATGGCGCATTTCGCCGGCCTGGTTGCCGGCGGCGTCTTCCCCAGCCCCCTGCCCCACGCCCATGTCGTCACCACCACCACCCACAAGACCCTGCGCGGCCCCCGCGGCGGCATGATCCTGTCGAACGACCCGGAACTCGGCAAGAAAATCAATTCGGCGGTGTTTCCGGGGCTGCAGGGCGGCCCCTTGATGCATGTCATCGCCGCCAAGGCGGTTGCCTTCGGCGAGGCCCTGCAACCCGCGTTCAAGGACTATACCCGTTCGGTGGTGGCCAATGCCCAGGCTCTGGCGGCAATTCTGCTCGAGGGCGGCCTCGATATCGTGTCCGGCGGCACCGACTGCCACCTGATGCTGGTGGATCTCCGGCCCAAGCGGCTGACCGGCAAGGCGGCGGAAGCCAGCCTGGAGCGGGCCGGCATGACCTGCAACAAGAATGGCGTGCCGTTCGATCCGGAAAAGCCGATGGTCACCTCCGGGGTTCGCCTGGGCAGTCCGGCGGCGACCACCCGCGGTTTCGGTGTGACCGAGTTCCGCGCCGTCGGCAACCTGATCGTCGAGGTCCTGGATGGCCTGTCGGCCAGCAATTCCGGGGATAATTCCAAAATTGAGTTGTCTGTCCGGGAACGCGTCAAGATTTTGTGCCGCAGCTTCCCAATCTATACCAGCTGATAATACGGTCCCAACTGGTTAACCTGCGAGGTCATTCATGCGCTGTCCATTTTGCGGAAACGACGATACCCAGGTCAAGGATTCGCGCCCGACCGAGGACAACTCGGCCATCCGCAGGCGGCGCTTGTGTCCCGGCTGCGGCGCCCGCTTCACCACCTTTGAGCGGGTCCAGCTGCGCGAGCTGACCGTGGTCAAGAGCAACGGCCAGCGCGAACCGTTCGAACGCGACAAGCTGCTGCGCTCGATGCGCATCGCCCTGCGCAAGCGGCCGGTCGATGCCGACCGCATCGACCGCGTGGTCAACAGCCTGGTTCGCCAGTTGGAATCTTCCGGCGAAAGCGAAATCCCGTCGAAGCAGATCGGGGAGATGGTGATGAACCATCTGCTCAATCTCGATCAGGTCGCCTATGTCCGCTACGCTTCGGTCTACCGGGATTTCCGCGAGGCGGCAGACTTCAACCAATTCGTCGAGCAACTGGCACCTGAGCACGGGCATACTTGACAGCGGCCCATCACACCAAGGCCGGCCATAGCGCCGCCGAACTCGGCTTCATGCGTTCGGCCCTGGCTTTGGCTGAACGCGGCCTGGGCGCGGTCTGGCCCAACCCGGCGGTCGGCTGCGTGCTGGTGCGCGACGGGCAAGCGATCGGGCGCGGCTGGACCCAGCCGGGCGGACGCCCCCACGCCGAGACCGAGGCGCTGGCGCGCGCTGGCGCGGCGGCGAAGGGCACTTCGGCCTATATCACCCTGGAGCCCTGCAGCCACCATGGCCGCACCCCGCCCTGTGCCGATGCCCTGATCCGGGCCGGCATCGCGCGTGCGGTCGTCGCCTGCGAAGACCCTGACCCGCGCGTTTCGGGCGCCGGCATCGCCCGGTTGCGGGCAGCCGGGATCGCGGTTGAAGTCGGGTTGTGCCGGGCCGAGGCGCGCGCGCAGAACCAGGGCTTCCTGCAGCGGGTCGAGGCCGGACGACCGCTGCTGACCCTCAAAGTCGCCAGCACGCTCGACGGCCGGATCGCCACCCATAGCGGCGCCAGCCGTTGGATCACCGGCGAAACCGCCCGCGCCTGGGGCCACAGTCTGCGCGCCAGCCACGATGCCATCATGATCGGCATCGGCACCGCGCTGGCCGACGACCCGCTGCTGACCTGCCGCCTGCCCGGCCTGGAGACGCGGTCTCCGGTGCGGCTGATCGTCGATGGCCGGTTGCGCCTGCCCCTGACCAGCCGGCTGGTGCGCAGCGCCGCGGAGGTGCCGACCTGGCTGCTGGTCCGCCCCGACGCCGAACCGATGCGCGCCCAGGCCTATCGCGCCTGCGGCCTGGAGGTCGTCAAGAGCCCGGTGACCGCTGCCGGCACGCTGGACCTGCCGGCCCTGTGCCGGGTGCTGGCCGAGCGTGGATTGACCAGGATCCTGATCGAAGGCGGCGCCCGGCTCTCCGCCGGGCTGGTGCGCCAGCGCCTGATCGACCGCCTGGAATGGTTCCGGGCGCCACGACTGATCGGCGGTGACGGCATCCCGGCACTCGCCCCGTTCGGCATCGATACCGTGGACCAGGCCGCCGGCTTTGTGCGGATCGGGGTGCGCCGTGCCGGCGAGGACCTGGTCGAAAGTTATGTCCGTCGGGAGTGAGACCGGCCGGCTCGCGGCACGATCGGCACTCAGAGTCGGCCAAGCGCCAGCAGGCCATCACGCAGCCGCTCCGGGTCATGGGCACGCAATCGGCCCTCAAGGGCGTCGTGTGCCGCCTGCCACACCGGATAGGCCGCGGCCAGCAGCTGCCGACCGGAGCGCGTCAGCGCGATCCGGCGCCGGCGGTGGTCGCGATCGTCGACCGACGCCGTGACCAGGCCGCGCCCGACCAGGGGCTTGAGACACGCGGTCAGCGTGGTACGATCCATCGCCAGCAGATCCGCGACCTGCCCCATCACCGGCGGTTCCGGCCGGTTGAGCGCCATCATCAGGGAGAATTGACCGTTGGTCAGGCCGACGGGGCGCAGGATGTCGTCGAAATGCCGCGCCAGCGCGCGCGCGGCGCGTTGCGCGTGAAGACAAAGGCAGCTGTCTCTCACGCGCAGGGTCGCGGCGTGGCCGATCTCGGGCGCTGGCTCAGTCAAGCGGGCCCACCAGGGCGAATACCGCCCCCTGGGGATCCCGGCATTGCGCCATCTGCAAACCGCCGGGAACCGGACAGGGGCCGTTCATCACCTGCCCGCCGCTTCCGGTGACCCGGCCGAGCACCGCCGCCACGTCGTCGACGTTGAAATAATACCGCCAATGCGGCGGCCGTAGCGGGTGGGTATTCGGCATCAGACCGCCGATATCCTTGTCGCCCCGGGAAATTACCTGGTACTGGCCGCCGGTTGCGCCGATCTCGTGGACCGCCCCCGGCGCCCAGCCGAACAACGCCGTCAACAGCGACAACGCCGCCGCGGTGTCCGGAACCTGCAGTTCATGCCAGCCGACCAGACCCGGTCCGGCCGGCGGCGCGTCGGCCGGCGGTTCCGAGCAGGCCGGCTTGAACAAGGCGAAGACCGCCCCCTGGGGTTCGCCGACGATGGCAAAACGGCCGATGCCCGGAATCTCGGTTCCCGGCCGATGGATGGCACCGCCCGCCGCCGCGATCCGCGCGGCCACGGCATCGACGTCGTCGACCCCGACATAGCCGATCCAGCACGGCCGGGCATCGGCGCAGGCACCGTCCCGGGGCAGCGGCAACGCGCCGGCTTGCTGCATCGCACCCTCTTGTCGCGAAAACAGGGTGTAGGTCATGCCGGGCATCCCGGCGTCACGCGCCGACCAGCCGAGCACCGCCTGATAGAACGCCGTGGCCGCGGCGAGGTCGCTGGTCATCAGCTCGTACCACAGGAAAGCCCCCTGGAACCTGGACATTGGGCACCCTTCGAGATCGTTGGAGATATAGGTTGATATCAACTTATCTCACGTTCGGTCAAGGCTCCGGTGGCCAGGATGCGATACGGTCGCAATGATCCGGTTGAATTGCCCCGCCGTCATGGCCGATGGTGCTGGACTCGGCCGGCCGGCCGGTTCCCCAACCCCGAGGCGCCCGCGCCATGTCGCTCGATCCCCAGGTCAAAGCCTTCCTCGACCGCCGCGCGGCCAAGCAACCGCCACCGCCGGCGATCTCCGACCTGCCGCTGGAAGAGGCGCGCGCCGGCTTCAGCGGATTGTGGAAAAAGCTCAACCCACCGTCACGCGCGCTCAATCGCATCGCCGAGCTGGTCGTCCCCGGCCCGCGCGGTCCGATCAAGTGCCGCCTTTACAAGCCGCGGGCAACCGACGCGGCGGTCCCGGTGCTGGTCTGGTACCACGGCGGCGGCTGCGTCCTGCTATCGGCGGAGGACTACGACGGCACCAGCACAGCACTGGCGGCCGAGGCCGATTGCATGGTGATCGCCCCGGATTTCCGCCGCGCGCCCGAGCACCCGTTTCCCGCCCCGCTGGAGGACAGCTATGCCGTCTATGAATGGCTGATCCTCAATGCCGGCGCGATCGGCGGCGATCCCGCCCGGATCGCGTTGGCCGGCGACAGTGGCGGCGGCTACCTGGCCGCCGCGGTGCCCCTGGAAGCCAAGCGGCTGGGCCGGCGCCAGCCGCTCTACCAAGTGCTGATCTATCCGATGATCGACCCGGCGGGCAAGACGTCGAGTCGAGTCACCGAGGCGCTGTTTATCGACGATGCCGGGCTCGACTGGACCAACCGCCTCCATTTCGGCGAACATCTGCTGGATCCCCGTGCCGCGCTGCTGCGGGCCGCCGATCACCGCGGTCTGGCCCCCGCCCTGGTGATCGGCGCCGAGCACGATCCCTTGCGCGACGAGGGCCGGGCCTACGCCTTGAAGCTGCGCCAAGCCGGGGTGCCGGCGCTGTGGTTCTGCTACGAAGGCATGATCCACGGCTTCTTTTCGATGGGCGCCATCATCGATGCCGGCAATCTCGCGGTCCAGCAAGTGGCCGGCGCGTTGCGCCACGTCTTCCGGCGGGCGACTTGACCGGCCGGAGGCCGGGTTGGCGGTATTCGTGGCGACTATTGGACGATAAAGCGAAAGTGACCTATTCTGTCACGGCTGCGACGGTCAAGGGGCACCGGGACCGCGGCGAGGGACCCTCGAGGATGTTCGGAATGGATCGGCTTTCCCGGCGGCGCGCACCCTTCCTCTCGATCGCCGTCGTCTCATTCGCCCTCGTTGCCGGCTTGGCGACGCCCGGCACTCTGACGACCTGGGCGGTTCCGGAGGGACCCAAGGCGCGCACCGCCCCCGCGGAACCGGAACCGGTGCCCGCGGTCGGCGAGTATCTGGCCGGCCGCTTCGCCCAGCATCAGGACGACTGGGCGGCGGCGGCGCGGTTCATGGCCGGCGCCCTCGCCCGCGACCCCGACGACCTCAACCTGTTGCGCCGAACCTTCCTGCTCAAGCTCGGCGAGGGCCATATCGATGAGGCGGTGCCGCTCGCGGAACGCCTGCTCCCGGCCCATGCCGATGCCCCGATCCCGGTGGTGCTGCTGATCGCCAATGATCTGGTCGCCGGCAATCTGGCCAGCGGGTCACACCATCTGGCGGATCTGACCAATGACGGGCTGTCGAAATACCTGAAGCCGATGGTGGCCGCCTGGCTGCGGGTGGCGGAAGGCAAGCCGGCGGAGGGCCTGGCCGAACTGGCCCCGCTGGAAGCCTCTCCGGGCCTGGCGGTGATGCATGCGCTGCATGCCGCCAAGATCAGCGAACTCGCCGGCGATTCCGACGGCGCCGCCCATTGGTACGAAATCGCGCTGAATGGCGGCGGCAACACGTTGCGCGTGGTCCGTGCGGTCGGCGGCTTCTACCGCCGCGCCGGCAAGATCGAGCTGGCCCGCTCGCTCTATCAGGATTTCGTCGAACACAACCCCGACGGCGTCATCCTGGACTCCGCGCTGGATGCGCTCGACACCCCGCCGACGCCGCTCGCAATCACCGCGCGTGAGGGCTTAGCCGAAGCCCTGTTCGACATCGCCAGCGCCCTCCACCAGGAGGGATCGGAGGAGGTGTCGCTGGTCTATGGCCGTATCGCGCTGTATCTCAGCCCGACCTCGCCGCTGCCGCAGTTGATGATCGCCGACATCATGTCGGCACGCGGCCATCACGAGGCGGCGATCGCGTTGTACCGCGAGGTCGAAGCCGACCCGGTCCTGGCCTGGACCGCGCGGCTGCGCAACGTCGACAGCCTGGCCCGGCTCGACCGTCTCGACGAGGCCGCCGCCGATCTCGAAAAAATGGCCGCCGAGCGGCCTGAACGCGCCGACTCCCTGATCCGGCTTGGCGACCTGCTGCGCGGCGCCAAGCGAAACCAGGCGGCGATCGATGCCTATGATCGCGCCATCGCCCGCTTGCCGAAACTCGACGAGCGCTACTGGCCGGTGCTCTACGGCCGCGCTGTGGTCTACAACGGCGCCGGCAACTGGCCGCGCGCCGAAGCCGATCTTGCAAAGGCGATCGAGATCAGTCCCGATCAGCCGATCCTGCTCAACTACCTGGGCTATTCCTGGGCCGATCAGGGCAACCACCTGGACAAGGCGCGCCAGATGATCGAGCGCGCAGTCGAACTCCGGCCGAAGGACGGCTACATCATTGACAGCCTGGGTTGGGTCCTGTTCCGCATGAACGATCTTGCCGGCGCGGTCGGCCAGCTGGAGCGGGCGATCGAATTGAAGCCGCTCGATCCGACAATCAACGACCACCTGGGCGACGCCTATTGGGCGATCGGCCGCCACCAGGAAGCGTTCTTCCAGTGGCGTCGTGCCCTGCAATACGCCGACGAGGATGACTTGAAGCAGGCGATCGAGAAAAAGCTGGAAGAGCGCGGCAAGCTGGACCGCCGGGCCGGCATGATCCCCGGCGTCTACGACTGAGCCGCCAAGCCCCATGACCCAGGCGATCGACGACACCGGCGCGGTGCACGAAGCGGCACCGGCCAAGGTCAACCTGTATCTCCATGTGCTGGGCCGGCGGGCCAATGGCTACCACGAGTTGGACAGCCTGGTGATGTTCGCCGAGGCCGGCGACCACCTGACCATCGCCCCCGCCGCGCAGCTTTCGCTCCGTCTCCGCGGCCGTTTCGCCCCGGCGCTGGCCGCCGAGCCGCCGGACGGCAACCTGGTGATGAGAGCAGCCCAGGCGCTGGCCCTCGCCCTCGGCCGCGCGCCGACGCTGGCGATCACCCTGACCAAGGCCTTGCCGGTCGCCTCCGGGATCGGCGGCGGCTCGGCCGACGCCGCCGCCTGCCTGCGTGGCCTGGCCCGGCTCTGGAGCCTGCCGCCCGACCACCCCACCCTGGCCGCGGTTGCCGCCGGGCTGGGCGCCGATCTGCCGGTTTGCCTGGCCGGGCGCCCGGCCTTCTTCGGCGGCATCGGCGAGGTGCTCGACCCGACCCCACCCTTGCCCGATTGCCCGGCGGTGCTGGTCAATCCCGGCCTGCCGCTGCCGACGCCAGCGGTGTTCAAGGCGCGTCAGGGCGGATTTTCCCAGCCGGCCCGCTTCGATGCGGCACCGGCCGGGCCCCACGCCCTCGCCGAACTATTGGCTCAGCGGCACAATGACCTGACCGCGCCGGCGATTCACCTGGCACCGCTGATCGCCGAGGTGCTGGAAGCGCTCTCGGCAACCTCCGGCTGCCTGCTCGCCCGGCTCTCGGGCAGCGGCGCCACCTGTTTCGGGCTCTATCCCGATGCCGCCGCGGCGGCAACCGCTGCAGCGGCGATCGCGGCCGGACAGCCCGCGTGGTGGGTGGCCGCGACCCGGCTGTGCGGGACCGCGCGCAGTTAAGTGCAGTTAAGTATTGGGGGGGGGCTTTGCCCCGACGGCGCTACCAAATGCCCCGCCAAGGGCCGGAGGGCCTTGGGAAACCGATGCCGGACTGCGTGTTCGTTTAATCCGGAGCCTTGCCCAGCATGCGGCCGAGCGGGCGACCGCCGAACACGTGGACGTGGAGGTGGGGAACCTCCTGGTTGCCGTTGACGCCGCAATTGGTCAGGAAGCGGTAGCCGTCCCCTGCGACTCCCAGGTCGCGAGCGACCTTGCCGACCGCGCGGAACAGGGCGGCAATCTCCGCCTCCGAGGCCCCGGCGGTAAAATCATCCATGCTTTCATAGGCGCCCTTGGGGATGACCAGAACATGGACCGGGGCCAAGGGTCGGATATCGTGGAACGCCAGCACATGCTCGTCTTCGTAGACTTTGTTGCAAGGCAGCTCGCCGCGCAGTATCCGCGCGAAGACGTTGTTGGGATCGTAACTCATTTATCCTTGTCCCCCCCGTCCTTGTCGGTTCCGCCCTTGTCATTGCCTGATTTGCTGTCATTGCCCGATTTGCGCGACTTCTTTTCGATGATGCCGCTGGTGCCTTCGCGCTTGGCCAACAGCGCGTAGACCTCCGAGGGGTCGAGCTTGGCATCGGCCCACAGCACGACCAGGTGATAGAGCAGATCGGCCGATTCCTCAGCCAGTTTGGCCTTGTCGCCGCGGATCGCCTCGATCACCGCTTCGACCGCTTCTTCGCCGACCTTCTGGGCGATCTTGGCGGTGCCGCGGGCAAACAGCTTGGCGGTATAGGAGGAGGTGGGATCGGCACCGCGCCGTGACAGCACGGTCTTGTGCAGGCGTTCCAGGATGTCGGGGCCGAATTTATCCTCAGCCATCGCGGCCCTCCTCCAGATGTGCCGCCGGACGGACCGGAATGCCGGCACGGGCAAGGCACGCCTTGGCGTCGGCAATGCGAAACAGCCCGAAATGAAAAATCGAGGCGGCGAGCACCGCGCTGGCATGGCCGTCGCGAATGCCATCGACCAGGTGGTCCAACGTCCCGACCCCGCCCGAGGCGATCACCGGGATGCGCACCGCATCGGAGACGGCGCGGGTGAGCGCCAGGTCGAAGCCGACCCGGGTGCCGTCGCGATCCATCGAGGTCAGCAGGATCTCGCCGGCCCCCAGGGCCGCCATGCGTTCGGCCCATGCCACCGCGTCGAGCCCGGTCGGCTTGCGCCCGCCATGGGTGAAGACATCCCAACGACCGGGTCCAACCGATTTGGCGTCGATCGCGACGACGATGCATTGGCTGCCGAATTTTTCCGCACCCTCGCGGACGAAATCGGGGCGGTGGACCGCGGCCGTATTGATCGAGACCTTGTCGGCGCCGGCCAGCAGCAGGGTGCGGATATCCTCGACCGTGCGCACGCCGCCACCGACGGTCAGCGGCATGAACACCTGCTCGGCGGTGCGCCGGACCACGTCGTAGAGGGTATCCCGTTCCTCGTGACTGGCGGTGATGTCGAGAAAGGTCAGCTCGTCGGCGCCCTCGCGGTCATAGACCCGGGCCTGTTCGACCGGGTCGCCGGCATCGATCAGGTCGACGAAATTGACGCCCTTGACCACCCGGCCGTCCTTGACGTCGAGGCAGGGGATGACCCGTTTCTTCAGCATGGCGTCCCGTCCTCGTCTCCGGCGTCTTCTTCCTCCCGCGGGTCGGCGGACAACAGCTGGAGCGCGGCCAGCGGATCGATCCGACCATCATAGAGGGCACGGCCGACCACGACCCCGGCGATACCGGTCTCCTCCTCGGCCTTGAGCGCGGCCAGATCATCCAGCGATGATACCCCACCCGAGGCGATCACCGGCGTGGTCAGCGCAAAGGCCAGATCGGCGGTGGCCTCGACATTGACCCCGCCCATCGCGCCATCCCGGTTGATGTCGGTGTAGATGATCGCGGCAACCCCGGAATCTTCGAAGCGCAACGCCAGGTCGAGCGCCCTGACCACCGAGGTCTCGGCCCAGCCGGCAACCGCGACGAAGCCCTCGCGCGCGTCGATCCCGACCGCGATGCGTCCGGGGAATTTGGTGCAGGCTTCCCGGACCAGTTCGGGCCGGTGAAGCGCCACGGTGCCCAGGATGACGCGGGTGATCCCCTGCGACAGCCAGAACTCGATGGTCTCCAGATTGCGGATGCCGCCGCCGAGCTGAATCGGCATGCCAACCGCCTTGATGATCCGTTCGACCGCGTCCCGATTGACCGGATGGCCCTCGAAGGCGCCATTGAGGTCGACCAGGTGCAGCCAGGCGAAGCCCTGCGACTCGAAGGCGCGGGCCTGCTCGGCCGGGTCGGTGTTGAACACGGTGGCACGGTTCATCTCGCCGCGGAGCAACCGGACGCAGGCGCCGTCCTTAAGGTCGATGGCGGGGTAGAGGATCATCGCGGCATATCGTCCAGCAAGGTGTCAGCGGTGAGTTCTTTATAATAATAGTAGCCTGCGACCGCTCTGCCATCGACCAGAGCGTAATGGGGATTGCAGCCCCAGCGCTGGAATCCCAGAGAGTCGTAGAGGGCGATCGCCCGGCTCTGGGTTTCCCGCACGTCGAGATTGAGGATGGCGAAGCCGGCGCGGCGGGCCTCGGCCTCCACCGCCAGCGTCAGCATGCGCGCCAGGCCGTGACCGCGTGCCCAGGGAGCGACGAAGGACGTGGTCAAGGTTGCGGCATGGGCCTGCGCCTCATTATGGCGCGACGGCCGCATCAGCTGGACCGAACCGGCAATGGTGCCGTCGAGGCGCCCGACATAGAGACTGCGGTCCGGCACCAGCAAGACACCGCGCCAATAGCGCTCCATGATCTCGCGCGGCGGCGGCACCAGCCAGCCGAAGCCACCACCGTCGTGAATCGCGTCGTCGGCGGCATCGCAGAGGTCGTGAAGGTCACCGGTCTTGAGCTGCTCGACGTGGTCGACGCGGGTGGTCGTGGGGGCGGAGGGCGGTCGGGCAAAGCGCGGCGGCGGCATCGCTCAAGGCCGCCAGCGCAGGAAATTGGCGATCAGGTGCAAGCCGGCCGCCTGACTCTTTTCCGGGTGGAACTGGGTTCCGATCAGGTTGTCGCGGGCGACCGCCGCGGTGACCGGTCCCCCGTAATCAACCACCGCCAGCAGGTCCGATGGGGTATCGCAGCGCAAGTGATAGGAATGGACAAAATAGCCGTGGCTGCCCTCGGGCAGCTGATCCAGCACCGGGTGCGCCGGTTTGAGGAATCGCAGGTCGTTCCAGCCCATATGCGGCACCTTGAGCGCCGGATCGGCGGGATCGAGCGGCACCACCTCGCCCTTGATCCAGCCCAGCCCCTCGGTGACCTGAAACTCGCGTCCCCGCTCGGCCATCAGCTGCATGCCGACGCAAATCCCGAGAAACGGCACGCCGCGCCCGATCACCGCCTCGTTCACCGCCTCCAGCATGCCGGGCAGTGCTGTCAGGCCATTGCGGCAATCGGCGAAGGCGCCGACTCCGGGCAAGACCACGGCATCGGCCCGGGCCACCGCTGCGGCATCGGCGGTAACCAGGATGGTGGTGCGGGCGAGATCGGCAAGGACGGCCGCGCGCTCGAACGCCTTGGCGGCGGAGCGCAGATTGCCGGAGCCGTAATCGATCAGTGCGACAGTGGTCAAAGGCTCACCCCTTCCGGCATCGCCGATCCCCCTTAAAGCGAGCCGCCGAGCGTTCCCTTGGTCGACGGAATGCTGCCGGCGGTGCGCGGATCGATCGCGACCGCGGTGCGCAGGGCCCGAGCCAACGCTTTGAAGCAGCTTTCGACGATATGGTGGTTGTTCAGGCCATAGAGCGTCTCGACGTGAAGCGTGAGCCCACCTGCCTGGGCAAAGGCCTGGAACCATTCGCGGAACAGCTCGGTGTCGAGGTCGCCCAGCCTGTCGCGGGTGAACTCGACCTTCCAGATCAGATAGGGGCGGCCGGAGAAGTCCAAAGCCACCCGCGACAGCGTTTCATCCATCGGTACATAGGCATGGCCATAGCGCACGATGCCGCGACGGTCGCCCAAGGCCAGCGCCACCGCCTGGCCGATCGCGATCCCGGTGTCTTCGGTGGTGTGGTGACCGTCGATATGGAGGTCGCCCTCGGCGCGCACCGTCAGATCGATCAAGCCGTGGCGCGCCAGCTGTTCCAGCATGTGGTCGAGAAAGCCGATGCCGGTCTTCACGTCGTAAACGCCGGTACCGTCCAGATCCAGTGCGATCCGGATGCGGGTTTCCTTGGTTGCGCGTTCGATTTCGGCCCGTCGGCGGGGCATGATCCGATTCTCGTCCATCGGGATGATGTAGCAGGAACCGGCCGCTCGTGCCAAGGCGCGTGCAACTGCAGATGCTGCATTGCAATCGGATTCGTGCGATCCGGTCACCGGCCGGCCACACCCGCACAAATCACCAGTCCGCGGTCGCCGGTCTGCCCTCTCCGGCCCCCGATCTGAGCCCCCAACTCACAGGCCGAGTTGATCGGGGGTACGGCCCGGCCGAGCCCGGTAGACCGGCAGCGCCCACCCCTTGAGCAGCGCGCCGCCGCGGATCGCGAAGCCGATCCCGACCCCGGCGATGATCGCGGCAGTCCGCGGCACACCCAATCCGGTCAGCGCGACAAATAGCAAAGACGCGGCCAAGGCCGCGGTCAGGTAGATTTCCGGGCGGAGCAGGATCGATGGCTCGTCTCCGACCACGTCCCGGATGATGCCGCCGAAACTGGCGGTGATGACCCCCATCAGGACCGCGATCACCGGCCCGCTGCCTGCCTCCAGGCCCTTTTCCGCGCCAACCACCGCGAACAGGGCCAACCCGGCGGCATCGAACCACAGCAGCAGCCGATAGCGCGATTCCGGGATATGGGCGACGAAGAACACCAGCACCGAGACCGCGACACAAACCACCACGATGGTCGGATCCCGAACCCAGAACACCGGCGATACCCCGAGCAAAAGATCGCGCAGCGTACCGCCGCCAACCCCGGTCACGGTCCCGAGCAAGGCAAAACTGACGATATCAAGCTGCTTGCGCGACGCCACCAGCGCCCCGGTGGTGGCGAAGACTCCGATGCCGAACCAGTCGAGGACGGCAATCACGCTGTCGAACATGGGATTGGCCTGCCGGGCTAAATCTGGCGCAACCCTCCGGACGGCGGGTCGTCGCCCGCAGTATAGCCAGCCCGATGCCCGCCCGCACCGGCCAGCCCAGGCCGGTCCGCGAATGCCCGCTCCCCGATCGAGTTCCGCCGGCGGCAACACGCCGTCCGCCGGGGGTCCGGTCGGGAAAACACCGGTTTGGGAAACTCAGAAGCGCTTGATCTCGATGTCGTGCTTACGCAGTGCATAGCTCAGCTGGCGGGCCGACAGCCCGAGCAGGCGGGCCGCCTTGGCCTGGACCCAGCCCGAGCGCTCCATTGCGGCGACCAGACGATCACGGGTCACCGGCAGATCGGCCATGTCGCTATCGGCCGCGGGCGGATAGGGCAGTGCGTCTGAAGTTTCACACTCGTCGTCACCGTTTTGGGGCTCCGGGATGCCGCAATCCGGCGGGGGATCGATCGAACAGCCTCCGGGAATTCCCGCAGCACAGCGCGTCTTGCCCGCAGCGGTTGGCGGTGCCGAGGTCTCCGACGGCGCCGCCGAGCGCGCCCGGGCCGGCTGCTGGTAATTGACCAGGGCGGTGGAATTGCACAGGCTGACCTGGCAAGCCAGGTCGCTACCACGGATCACATTGCCACGGCATTGGGTGGCGGCGCGCTCGATGCAGTTTTCCAGTTCACGGACATTGCCCGGCCATGGGCAACCCTGCAGGACGGTCAGCGCCTCGTCGGCAATTCGCACCTTCAGCCCGTTTTCGCGACCGAACTGGTCGACGAAATGCTGGGCCAGGACCGGGATGTCGTCCCGACGCTGCCGCAATGGCGGTAGCAGGATGGTGACGACGTTGATTCGGAAATAGAGATCGGCGCGGAAGGTGCCGAGCCCGACCGCCTCCTCGAGGTTGACGTTGGTCGCCCCGATCACGCGCACGTCGGTCTTCAGCGTGCGGCTGCCGCCGACTCGCTCGAATTCCTGCTCCTGCAGGACACGCAACAGCTTGGCCTGAAACGACGGCGAGATATCGCCGATCTCGTCCAGGAACAGAGTGCCGCCGGCCGCCAGTTCGAACCGGCCCTTGTGGTCGCGGTTGGCGCCGGTGAAGGCGCCCCGTTCGTGACCGAACAATTCGGACTCCAGAAGCGTTTCTGACAGCGCGGCGCAATTGACCCGAACGAACGGGCCGTTGGCGCGCGCACTCAAGTCGTGAATCGCCTTGGCGATCAGTTCTTTACCGGTGCCGCTCTCGCCCCGGATCAGCACCGTCGATTTGAACGGCGCGACCCGGTGGACCTGGCTCAGGACTTCGCGCATCGCCCCACTGGCGGAGACCACGCCGGCCACCGTCCAATCGGGCAGCGGCGGCGGTCGGTCGATGTTCGAGCGCTCGCGCTCCAGTTGCTCGCGCTCCTGGATCACCGAACGATGGAGTTGAACCGTCTGGCCGATCAGGCTGGCGATCATGGTGAGAATTCGGACATCGGCACTGTATTGGCGGTCGCCGGGGCTCTGTTCCTGGCGGTCGACCACCAGCACCCCGGCGACCCGGTCGGCGGTCTTGATCGGCACCCCGATCCAGCAACTGGGATCGTTTTGGCCGGCATCCTGTTCCTCGGAGAATTCCGCGAGAGTCGGCTCCTCGGACAGGTTCGGCACCACCACCGGCATGCCGGTCTTGATGACGCGCGCGGCAATCGCATGGCAGGGGTCGGGCCTGCGCGGGGCCGCGGCATCTTCGAGCAGGCGAACGCCGGCGACATAGCGAAGGCTGTGATCTTCGCGCAGCAGGCAGATATTGGAACGTTCCATCTGCAGCTGATAGGCAAGCAGGCGCAAAACCTCGCGCATGGCGCGCGGCAGGTCGAGCGACGAGTTGAGTACCTTGCTGACTTCGTAGATCGTCAGAAGTTCCAGATTCGACCGATTGTTCCGTGCTGGGATGGACATGACCTGGCCTCTCTTCGAACTGCCGGCCTTCGAACCACAGGACGCGCCGTCGGACGACGCCATTGCCATTGTTGCCGCTTCAGGCGAATACATGTTTCGTCCCCCGTCTCTCTGTGCAACGCCAGTCCAAACCGCCGATGACTGCACCGGTGCATTCGAAACCAACGCCGAGATCGACCACCGCCATCCTGACCGGATATTCGGTCAGGGATTGTCCACCACGATTCTTTGCATTCAAATCAATTCCACCACGGTAGTAATGCCCTAAACCCAGTCAGCGACCGCCGGATCCCGAACTTTTCGCCACCGCCGAAAAGTGGCGCCTCGGTAGTCACCCTTACGGCCTAAGTCTTAGGCAACATCCTTTGCGCACTTTGGTTCGACTCCAACGACTCTGCGGGTCTCAACCAATCCGCCAATCGGGTTTACCGGGAGTCGTCGCAATCCCTATGCCAAGCAAACTGCGGCAACCCGCCGCATCGGCCCCCGTGGCAGGCCCGCCGGCCGATCCCGGACGGCGCAGCCATCGGCTGGGCACAAGCAGCCATCGGCTTGGCATAAAATGTGCGAAGCACCAGTTGCGCTCGGTGCGACCGTCGATCATGGTCGTCCCTGGTGCGTCCTGGCCATGCCATCTCGAACCGGGGAGCCGTTCCTCATGAGCATCACGTTCTCGCGCCGTCGCGTGATCACCCTGGCTGCGGCGGCGGCCGGGCTGCCGCTGGTCCTGTCGGGTGCTCGCGCCGAGGCGCGATTGGTCCGCTGGAAGGGCACCGCACTGGGCGCCACCACCCGCATCGCCCTCTACCACACCGAGGAGTCGGTGGCCCGCGCGGCGATCGCCGCCGGGGTCACCGAACTGGCCAAGCTGGAGCGTGTGTTCAGCCTGTACCAGCCCGACTCGGCGCTCTCGACGCTCAACCGCCAGGGCCAGCTCGACGGGGCACCGGTGGAGCTGATCGAACTGGTCACCCACGCCAGATGGGTGGCCGAACTCTCCGGCGGCGCCTTCGACCCCACGGTGCAGCCGCTGTGGCAGCTTTACTTCAGCCACTTCACCGCGGCCGCCCCGGACCCCGCAGGCCCCGCTCCGGCGGATCTCGCCGCGGCAAAGGCACGGGTCGATTGGCGCGCCATCGAGATCGACGCCGCGGCGCGGCGAATCCGCCTGACCCGCCCCGGTGCCGGACTGACCCTCAACGGCATCGCCCAGGGCTACATCAGCGACCGGGTCGCGGCGGTGCTGCGCGCCCACGAATTCGAACGGATGCTGGTCGATATGGGCGAACCGCTCGCTTTGTCCAGCCATCCCGACGGTTCGGCCTGGCGGATCGGCATCGCCGACCCGCGAAATCCCGAACGCACCGTCAAGGTGCTCGAGGTGGTCGACAAGGCAGTCGCGACCTCCGGCGGTTATGGCACCTGGTTCGATGCCGACGGCCGCTTCACCCATCTGATCGATCCCGCATCCGGCCACACTGCGCCGGCCAGGGCGAGCGTCACCGTGGTCGCCGGCTCGGCGGCGCGTGCCGACGCGCTGTCGACGGCACTGGCGGTCGCCCCGGTGGCGCGCCGGCAGGCCATCCTCGACGCCGCCGGCAACGTCACCGCGCTGTTCGTCGCACCGACCGGCGACATCACGACGCTGTCCGGTTGATCCCCGGTGGCAAGCCTGGCAGACGACGGCCCCGCCATGGCCGAAACCGTCGCCCGCGTCATCGCGGTCGACGGGCCCTGGGTCTGGCTGGAAGCCGACCCCGCGGCCGCCTGCAGTGCTTGTGCCGCGGGCGGCGGCTGCGGTGCCTTGCGCCGGTCCCGCCCCGCGCTGTCGCGGGTCGCAATCGCCAATGATTTCGACGCGGCGGTCGGCGAACATGTCGTGGTCGGCATCGCCCAGGGCGAACTGCTGCGCGCCTCCTTCGCGGCCTACCTGATCCCGCTGGCCAGCCTGATCCTCGGCGCGATTGCCGGCGACCGGGCGTTCGGCGGCGACCTGGCGGCTGCGCTCGGCGCCCTGGCCGGGCTGCTCGCCGGGCTCGGCTTTGCCCGCCGCGGCGCCGCCATTCTCAATGCCGGCGGCGGCCTGACGCCGATCTTCCTGCGCCGCGCCGGCCCCGAAACCCTCCGCGGCGAAGCGTCCGGCGGCGAAGCGTCCAGCGGCACAGTGCGCTGTGAGGAATTCAACGATCGGGGCCGGTGCCCCTGAGCGCCTCGTCGGCTCAACGGCCGGGGCGACCGGACCAGAGGCGCCGGAGCGGCGCCTTGTCCCCGGCCGGGTTGGCAAGCGCGAGCGCGATCGCCGATGCCAGGGTGGCATTGTTGACCACCAGGGCCTGGTTGGCATCGAGGCTGGCCCCGGCGGTCAGCTCGTCGAGCCGGCGCAGCAGATAGGGGGTCAGCGCCGGGCCGGCAACACCGGCCGCCGCGGCCTCGGCGGTGGCCTGGATGATCGCCGCTTCGACCACCCCCGGATCGAGGGCAGCCGCCTCCGGAATTGGATTGACAACCAGCACGCCGCCGCCGCCCAGCCGGGCATGCAGCTGGAATACCCTTGCGACCGCCGCGGGTTCGTCGAGGCGATGGGCGACGCTCAGGCCGCTGGAGCGGGTATAGAACGCCGGGAAGTGATCAGTGCCGAAGCCGATGACCGGCACGCCGCGGCTTTCCAGCAGTTCCAGGGTCCGCGGCAGATCGAGGATCGCCTTGGCCCCGGCGGAGACCACGGCGACCGGGATGCGTGCCAGCGCTTCGATATCGGCCGAGACGTCGAAGCCGTTGCTGGCGCCGCG
Source organism: Azospirillum sp. (assembly GCA_016124535.1). Lineage (GTDB taxonomy): Bacteria > Pseudomonadota > Alphaproteobacteria > Azospirillales > Azospirillaceae > RI-112. The sequence continues at coordinate 54,000 of WGNK01000027.1, read as the reverse complement.
GTGGACTCCGCCGATGCCGCCGGTCGCGAACACCTCGATCCCGGCCAGCGCCGCCGCCTTCATGGTCGCCGCAACCGTTGTCGCCCCGCTGCCGCCGGCGGCCAGGGCGATCGCGAGGTCGCGTCGAGACAGCTTGGGCACCGCCGGCCCAAGCGCCAAACGCTCCAGATCGTCGTCGTCGAGACCGATGCGTATCCGGCCATCGACCACGGCGATGGTCGCCGGCACCGCGCCGCCCTCGCGCACCGCGGCCTCGACCAGGCGGGCAACCTCGAGGTTGCGCGGCGCCGGCAGACCGTGGGCGATCAGCGTCGATTCCAGTGCGACCACCGGCCGTCGCCGCGTCAGGGCTTCGGCCACTTCGGGCCGAATCGCCAAAAGATCGTGCATTGAAGTTCCGTTGCCCCGGGCGGGATCAGGCGTCGAAGCTGAGCAGCGAGTCGGCGGGAACATCGAGCCGCTCCCGTCCATTGAGGAAGGCGAGTTCGATCAGGAACGCCGCACCGCGAACATCGGCGCCGACTTGGCGCAGCAATTTGATCGCCGCCGACACGGTGCCGCCGGTCGCCAGCAGATCGTCAAGCACGACCACGCGCTGGCCGGGCTGGATCGCGTCGGCCTGAATCTCGATGGTGTCGGTGCCGTATTCCAGATCGTAGCTGTGGGCGACCTTGTCGCCGGGCAGCTTGCCGTGCTTGCGGATCATCAGGAAACCACAGCCGAGCTGCAGGGCCAGCGGCGCAGCAACCAGGAAGCCGCGGGACTCGATCCCGGCCAGCAGGTCGGGCTTGTGGGCGCCAACCAACTCGGCAAGCTGTCGCATCGCTTCCCGCCACGCCCCGGCATGGGCGAGCATCGGCGAGATGTCGTAAAACAGGATGCCGGGCTTTGGGAAATCGGGAATGCCGCGGATGTGATCCTTCAGCTTCATGGACGGTTTCCTGAAGAACGGGAGAACGACTGCCGGCGCCATCCTACGCGCGCCCAGCCGGTTCTGCCAATGCCGGCGTCAGAATTCTTGCGCACCCTCGCGGCCCTGCGGCCAATCGGGCGAAAGCCCAAACCGGCCGACGAAGCCGCGGTGCCCGGCGCCGGTAATCCGCAGCGCCCGGCTGTCGGATACCGGCACGACCCAGCCGAGTTCGAGGGAGCGGCTCAGCAGAGCCAGGCCAAGCCGGCCGGCGAGGTGGGGACGGCGTTCGCTCCAGTCGAGACAGGGCCGGCAAAGCGGGCGCCTGGACCGGGGGTCCGCACCAGGATCAATGCCGAACGCGGCGAAAAACCGCCAGCCGTCCTCGGTGATCGCCCCGGCGCCATCGGCCAGCAGAATCCGGCCGTTCCGGCACAGCGACGCCGCAAGAGCGACGCCGAGGCGGCCAGCGATGTGGTCGTAGCAACTCCGGGCGGTCCGCAACGCCTCGTCCTTCGGCCCGGCCGGGCGGTGGCGCGGTACGCCGGCCGCCGCGACCGTCATCAAAGCCTCCACCGCGCGGGCGATATCGGGCGAGGCCAGGCGGTAATAGCGATGGCGCCCCTGCTGTTCGACGCTCAGCAATCGGGCTTCGGTCAATTTGGCGAGGTGGCCGCTGGTGGTCTGCGGACTGACCCCGGCGGCGCAGGCCAATTCCCCGGCGGCCAACGCACGGCCAGTCATCAGTGCCGACAGGATATTGGCGCGCGCCGGGTCGCCGATCAGAGCGGCAATCTCGGCGACGGCGTTAGCGGAGGCAATGGCCGTCATCGGCGAAGACTACCCCGAATGCGCGCGCCGGCCACCAATGTTTCGGCCGCGGCCGAAACATCCCCGGTCTCGTTCGCGCTACCCAGGCGGCAGATTTTCCCGACTGTCAGGAGAGGTGCGGACCCGATGCCCCCGGCAAGACCGAACACCGTGATCGACCTGCTGCTGCTCCTGCTGCTGGCGACCCTGTGGGGGGCGTCCTACAGCTTGATCAAGATTGGCGTCGCGACCATCCCCCCGATACTGCTGATCGCCGCCCGCACCTTGATTGCCGGCAGCCTCCTCATGATCGTGCTGCACTCACGCGGCTTGACGCTGCCGCGGGACGGGGCGACGTGGCGCCGGTTCCTGGGCCAGGCCGCCCTCAACAGCGTGATCCCGTTCACCCTGATCGCCTGGGCCGAAACCACGACCGACGCCGGACTGACGGCGATCCTGAATTCGACGTCCCCGATCTTCGCCTTTCTGCTCACCGCTTTGGTCACGCGGCATGAAACCGTCACCTTGCGCAAGCTGGCCGGGGTCCTGGCCGGCATCGCCGGGACCTGCCTGATTATCGGGTTCCAGGCCCTTGCCGGCCTGGGGCACCAGTTGTGGGCGCAGCTTGCCATCGTCGCGGCAACCATATGCTACGCCGGCGCCGCAATCTTCGGGCGCCAGTTCAAGACTCTGGACCCGATCCTGCCCGCGGCGGGATCGCTGCTGTGCGGTGCGGCGATTCTGGTTCCGATCAGCCTGGTGGTCGACCGGCCTTGGACCCTGAGGCCGTCGGCGGACTCGATCCTCGCCTTGCTCGGTCTGGCGGCATTTTCGACCGCGCTTGCCCTGGTGATCTATTTTCGGCTGGTCCAGACCCTGGGTTCGGTCGGAACCACCGCTCAAGCCTACCTCCGCGTCCCGATCGGGGTCGCGATCGGCGTCCTGGCTCTCGGCGAGACCCTGACCCCGACCGCCTGGGTCGGGCTCGCCTGCGTGCTGACCGGCGTCGCCGCGATGACGATCCCCGCCCGCCCGACCGGGCACAGCCGATAAGGTTTCGAGGCGTCGGTTTTTCCCGGCGACCACCGACCGGTCCGAGACGCAAGACCAGGAAGACCCAAGCAGAGGAAGACCCAACCAATGGAAGACAGGGACGGCGCAGTTCCTTAGAGTAGAAATCTAACCGACCACCCATCCTGCCCGAGGGGATAAACGTTGATGCCGAGCGTCGAGCTTTCCGCCGATCCGGCCACCGCCGCCCCCACCATAGCCGACAAGGACCAGCCGCTGCGGGAGGATATCCGCCTGCTGGGCCGACTGCTCGGCGATACCGTTCGCGAGCAGGAGGGCGACGCCGTGTTCAACGCGGTCGAGCAGGTGCGCCAGGAGGCAGTCCGATTCAACCGCCACGATGATCCCGCGGCCGGCCAGGCGATGGCGGAAATCCTCAACGGACTGCCCCGCCCGACCGCGACCGCAGTGGTGCGGGCGTTCTCCTATTTTCTGCACCTCGCCAATATTGCCGAGGACCAGCACCACATCCGACGCAATCGCGAACATGCGGCGGCAGGTTCGCCGCCGCGGCCGGGCAGTCTCGACTACACCCTGGACCGGCTCGACGGCGCCGGGATCGCCCCCGAGCACCTGGCATCCGTGCTGCGCGGGGCGCTGATCGGCCCGGTCCTGACCGCCCATCCGACCGAGGTACAGCGCAAGATCATCCTGACCCTGGAGCGGCGAGTCGCCACCCTGCTCGATACCCGCGACCGCACCCGCCTGACCCCGGACGAAGCCGCCGAGACCCTCGACGCCTTGAAGGCGGCGATTCTGGCGCTGTGGCGAACCCGCATGCTGCGGCCGACCCGCCTGGCGGTGATCGACGAGGTCAACAACGGCATCTCTTACTATTTCGACACGTTCTTCGCCGAATTGCCCAGGCTTCACACCCGGTTCGAGGGCGTGCTGGCGGCCCGCTACCCGGACCAGCCGTGGCGATTGCCGCCGATGCTGCGGATCGGCAGCTGGATCGGCGGCGACCGCGACGGCAACCCCTTCGTCACGGCACCGGTGCTGACCGAGGCGATCCGGCTCCAGTCCGCCGCCGCGCTCGACCACTACCTGTCCGAGATTCACGAACTCGGGGTCGAACTGCCGCTGTCGACACTGCTGGTCGGCGTGTCGCCGGACCTGAGCGCGCTGGCCGAGCGCTCCCCCGACCATTCGCAGCACCGCGCCGACGAGCCGTACCGGCGCGCCTTGACCGGCATCTATGCCCGCCTGGCCAAGACCGTGGAGACGCTCGACCACCATGAGGCACTGCGCCACGCCGTCGGCCAGGCCGACACCTATCTCAGCAGCGGCGAACTGACCGCCGACCTGGAGGTGCTTTCGGCATCGCTCACTGCCCATGGCTGCCAGCGGCTGGCGGCGGGACGGCTCAATCGATTGATCGTCGCGGTGCGCTCCTTCGGGTTCCACCTGGCCCCGATCGACCTGCGCCAGAACTCCGATGTCCACCAGCGCAGTGTCACCGAACTGCTTGCCGTCGCCGGCCGCTGTGCCGACTATGGCGCGCTGTCGGAGGGCGATCGCCTGGCCTTGCTCGCCGACGAGGTCGCGAGCCCGCGCCCCCTCCATTCCCCCTATGTCGCCTATTCCGAGGAGACCACCGCGGAGTTGGCGATCTTCAGCACCGCGCGCGAGATCAAGCGCACCTATGGCGACGCCGCGGTGACCAACTGCATCATCTCCAAGACCGATGGCGCCTCGGACCTCCTGGAAGTCGCGCTGCTGCTGAAGGAAACCGGGCTGCTCCGGCCACCGGCCCAACCGGGCCAGCCGCCGCAGTCCGCCTTGAATATCATTCCGCTGTTCGAAACCATCGAGGACCTGCGCCAGGCGCCGGCGACGATGGCCCAGGTGCTGGGGCTGCCCTGCTATCGCGCCATGGTTGGGGCTCGCAACGACGAGCAGGAGGTGATGCTCGGCTACTCCGATTCCAACAAGGACGGCGGCTTCCTGACCTCCGGCTGGGAGCTCTACAAGGCGGAGATCGAACTGGCCCAGGTCTTCGCCCGGCATCGGGTGCGGTTGCGGCTGTTCCATGGCCGCGGCGGCTCGGTCGGCCGCGGCGGCGGCCCCGCCTACGAGGCGATCAAGGCACAGCCCGCCGGGGCGGTCACCGGACAGATCCGCATCACCGAACAGGGCGAAGTGATTGCCTCCAAATACGGCAATCCCGAGGTCGGCCGCCGCAACCTGGAAGTCCTGCTCGCCGCAACTCTGGAAGCAACGCTGCTCAACCCGGCGCCGGCCGATCCGAATGCGGCCGATCCGACTGCGGCCGATCCGACTGCGGCCGATCCGACTGCGGCCACCCAGCCGGCCGATGCCTGGTATGGTGCGATGGAGCGGCTGAGCGCGCTGGCGTTCCGCGCCTACCGCGGCCTGGTCTACGAAACGCCCGGCTTCAAGCAATATTTTCGCGAAGCGACTCCGATCTCGGAGATTGCCACCCTCAACATCGGCAGCCGTCCGGCCTCGCGCACCCGCTCGGACCGGATCGAGGACCTGCGGGCGATCCCCTGGGTGTTCTCATGGGCGCAATGCCGCCTGATGCTGCCCGGCTGGTACGGCTTCGGCAGCGCGGTCGAGACCTGGCTTGCCGAGATGCCCGACGGGCTGGCCCGCCTTCAGGGGATGTATCGCGACTGGCCGTTCTTTCGCACCTTGATGTCCAATATGGACATGGTTCTGGCCAAGACCGATCTCGCGATCGCTGCCCGCTATGCCGAGCTGGTCGCCGACGCCCGGCTCCGGGAGCAGATTTTCGACCGCATCCATCAGGAGTGGACGCTTACCCACAAGCATCTGCTGGCGATCATGGGGCAAGGCAAGCTGCTGGCTGGCAATCCCCTGCTGGCGCGCTCGATCCGCAATCGCTTTCCCTATATGGACCCGCTCAATCACCTGCAGATCGAACTGCTGCGCCGCCATCGGGCCGGCGAGACCGACGAGCGGGTCCGCCGCGCCATTTTGATGTCGATCAACGGCGTCGCGGCCGGCCTGCGCAACAGCGGCTGAGATTCCCCTGCCGGACCGCGATCGTCGCTCCCCTTGACAGCGCCCTTGACAGCGGCTCCAGCGCGCGTCTTTCGTAGGGTCGCCGGGTTCGCGATCTCCGCACCCGGCGCTCGCGGTCCGCCGTCCCGTCCCAACCGTTCGGTCGGTGCCCCCCGGCCCAGGGCCGCCGGATTGCGCGGACCGGCTCCCAGATTTGTTGGCTTTGATGTCTCTCACCCGAATTCTCGTGATCAGCCCGCTGTGGCCCCATCCCGGCCATGTCGAGGCGGCAAACGTGATCATGTTCGAGCTGATGCGGGAAATGGCTGGTCGCGACCGCCTCCGGATCGGCTTCCTCAAGCTCGGCCGCGGCGCCCCGGCGGCGGCAAGCGATCACGAGCAGGCCGGCATCGCGGCCCTGCGGGAGCTTGGCGTCGATTTTCTTGAGCCGCTGCATCTGCCGGCGACGCCGGCAGCGCCGCTGCGGACGCAATTGCTCAAGGGGCGGGCGGTCGATTTCTTTCCCGAGATCAGCCATCGCGCCGAAGCCAACCGGGTGGCCGAAGCCTTCGCACCGGATCTGCTGTTCATTCCGTGGAGCGAATGGGCGACCAACCTCTTCAGCGACTATCCGGGGCGCAAGTTCGCCTATTACGGCAACCCCGAACCCAAGGCCATGAAAGCGCGGGCCGATTTCGAGTTTCGCATCGGCCGGCGCTGGCCGCGCTATCTGGCCAGCCTGATCTACTGGTGGCGGATGCAGGCGCGGCATCTCGAAATCATGCGCCGCTACGAGATTTTGGCCGATGTCGCGGCCAATGATGCCGATTACTACCGCGACCATGGGCATCCCAACGCCTTCTACGTGCAAAATCTGTGGATCGACCGGTTCGGCGACAGCTGGCGACCGCGGCGGGCGCAGTCCGGCGAACGGCTGGCGCCGGCGGTAATTGTCGCGAATGTCGGACGGGTCAGCGCGACCGCCAACACCTTCGGGCTGGAAATTCTCGGCCGCGACCTGGTACCGGAGCTGCGTCGGCGTCTGCCGGCGGGCGGCTTCGAGCTGCATGTCCTGGGCGGCGGCGAGCCGCACCCGGCGATTCGTCCCTGGCTGGCGGCACCGGAAATCAGGCTGCGCGGCTTCGTCGACGACATCGACGGCGAGTTGCTCTCCTCGCCGATCTTTCTCTGCCTGAACAATGGCAGCCGCTTCAACGTCGGCCACACCCGCTATCTGCACGCCTGGTCGCTCGGCTGCTGCGTCATCGCCCACCGTGACGCGGCCTTGGCGATGCCGGAAATTCGCCACGGCGAGAATGCGCTGCTCGGTGACAGCCCGGCGGCGATCGCGGAGCTGATCACCGAGGCGCTGGCCAACCCGGCATTGCGCCGGCAGATCGGCGAGGGCGGCTACCGCAGCTTTCGCGACTCGTTCCTGGCCGGGTCGGTGGTCGATCGGATTGTCGCGGCCATCGAGGCGCCCGGACGCTGAGCGCGCGCCGACCGGCCGGAGGCCCGACGGCTCGGTCAGGCGGCCGGTACCGCCGGCTTGATCGGGGACAGAACCGAGTCTCCTGGGCCGGGTTCGGTTTGACCGAGCATGGCGAGAAAACGCCCCCTGGCCAGCCAGGCCAGGCCGAGCAGCAGCGCCACCAGACCGCCCAGCCGCCACGGCAGCGCCGGCGACCACAGCAGCACGGTCGCCAAGGCCCCGCCGGTCAGGCCAATCCCGGCCAGCGCCCAGTGATCGAGAAACGGGATCGGGGCCTTGCCGATCGCCACAACATGGACAGTAATCCGCAGGCAGGCATAGCGCACCAGACCGGCGAGCGCGGCGCCGACCATCCCCAGCCAGGCGACCAGCCCGACCAGCGCCACCAGGCTAGACAGGGTGGCCACGGTCATCAAATGGGCGAAGGCCCGGCCGTGGCCGCGCGCGATCAACCAGGCCATGTCCGCCTTGCCGCAACTCTGGAGCAACAGGCCGATAATCAGCAGAACCGCGGCGACATGGGCATCGGCAAACTTGCCGTTGGTCAGGGCGCCGATGATTTCCCGGCCGGTCAACGCCATGGTCAGCCCGATCGCGGTGATCCCGATCTGAACCAGCGCCCAGGACCGGGCGGTCTGTTCAAAGCGCACCGGCTCCTGGCGCGCCTCGGCCAGATTGATCGGCCACATCGCCCGCGACACGGCATTGACCAGCGACATGGCATAGGCCCGGTATTGCTGGGCATGGCCATAGAGGCCCAGCGCGCCGATGCCGGCGATATGGGCCAGATAATACCGCTCGAAGAAGGTCAGCGCCGACTCGGCCAGGTTGGCTCCGGCCAGAGCCGGGGCGGCGTGCGCCATCTGACCCAGCCAGGCCCGCGACGGCCGCGCCGACAGGTCGCGGCCGAGGGTGGCCAAGGTGGCGGCCAGAATCGCCACCGATCCGGAAAATTGCCCGATGAACAGCGCCGCCCGCCCGAGTTCCAGACCGAGCAGACAGACCAGCAGGACCGCGGCGTTGACCACCGCCTGCAGGATCATGGCCGCGGAAAACGCGGCCGCCCGGCCATCGATGGTCAGCACCTCGGCGGCAACCACCCAGGGTGCCCCCAATACCGTGCCGGTCATCACCAGCAGGAATCCGGCCAGATCCGCGGAGTCCACCGCAACCAGATGCGGCAGCCCCAGGAATGCCGCCGGAACCAGGACGACGCCTAGGAGGCCGGTTGCCAGGGTGACCGCCGCCGCCGCCGAAGAAACCAGCCGGCGGCGCTCGACGCCGCCGAGGGTCGCCAGGTGGGTGGCCAGGCTATAACCGGTGGCGGTGGAGGCGATTCCCAGAATCAGGCTGCCGATGGTGGTGGCCAGGATGAAACTGCCGTAGTCGTCGGGGCCCAGACGGCGGGTCGCAATCGGCAGCACGGCAATGGTAATCACCGTACTCGCCATGGTCGACAGGAAGAACCAGGCAGATTTTCTAAGCAGGCGTCTCATCGGCAATCCGATTCCGGCAGCGATCAGCAAGGCAGCGATTGGCAGAGCGGCGCTTTGCCGGACAGCGATTGGCCGGGCGGCGACCGGTTGAGCGCGGCCCCTCGCCGGGTCACGGCCGGGGTCGGTTGGCGGCGGCGCTGGCGACTTGTTGGCCGCGCCGCCAATCGAAGCGGGTCAGTGAGATACCGAGCCATCGTTCCACCACGCGTTTTAGTCGCCCGCGCAAGCTTCGTGGCGAGACCCAGGCCCGGAATTGCCGTTCCAGCTCCTGCTGGGTGCCGGCCGCCAGGTTGCCATACCGGCGGGTCATGTCGATGGCGAGGTCGGCATAGCCGAGCCCGCCCAGAATCAAGGCCTGCTGCAAGCGGCGGCGATGGGGTGGACCGTGCGGACTCCGGGCGAAGATGGCATCGCCCCAGACCAGACGATAGGCGGTGGCCGGCAGGTCATCGACCGCGTGGAAACGTCGGCAAGGGGCGGTCCAGCAGATATCGATCAGTTCGAATCCGCGACTGTTCAAGAACCCCATGACGTCGTGGAATAATTTCTGGTCCCTGTAGAGCGGCAGGAACTCGACCTCGGTCTTGATCACCGAAACCTGATCGAGAAAACCGGCCGCCGACTGAAGGATGTCGAGTTCGTTGCCCTGGGTATCGAGTTTCAGAAAATCGATGTGCTCGAGCCTGGTCTGGCTCACAAAATCGGCCAGGGAAATCGCCGGCACCTCGACCCGCCGGACGATTTCAGCCATCTCGGAAAAATTGTCCGGGGCGAAACGGGACAGCAGCGCGGCATCCGGCTGCAGGGTCGAGGTGGCCCCCGGACGGAGCGAGATATTCAGGGTCGCGGTCCCGGTCGCGGTGCATAGGGCGGTCGGAAACACCCGGATCGCGGTGCGCGCCGGCGGCAAGGCAGCCTGCGCGTCCCCGAGCCGGCCGATCTTGGCGACCTCATCGGGGTTCGGTTCGAAACAGTAGATACAAGACCACGGCTGAAGATCAGGGATGATGTAAGCGCCGCTGCGGGCTCCTCCATCGACGAAAATCAGAACATCCTCGGCGCCGAGGACCGTGCTCAAGAAAGATTCGGTTGGCAAGCCGCTCATCGGATCGGGGGTACCCTCTATATTTTTCGCCAGAAACCAAATAACCAGTCGTCTACCCCTGTGTCTATCCTTGTTGCTGCACAATTGGTGCGACAATATAGACGAATGATCGGCCCGCAAGCCGAAATTTCCCGCCTCGCCGCCCGGCGGCTTCCCCGCCGGTGTCCCAAGACCGCTCCTGCCGCCGGCCGCCGGGGCGGAACGACCCGATCGCCCGCCGCCGCGTGGCTGGGCAAAGCCGGCGCCGGCGGCCTTGAGTCCGGCCGGGCATTCCATATTGTCAGTCGCTGAAATATAATCTATCAGATGTTGCAGGGCGATCGGCAATCGCTGCCCAATCAGACAAACCACAGAGAGTAATTCATGGTCTCGATTGCCCTGCTGTCGCATCGCGGCGGCAACATCGGCCACGACCTCATGGCCTGCGGCATCGAAGAGATTCTGTCGGAGGCGTTCGGCCAGAACCGCCAGATCACCCATTTCGAGCAGCATCGACCGTTCGAAGTCTATCCGCCGTATCATTGGCTGCGTCTGGTCAATCGGCTGCGCCACGGTCGGTGGAGCGGACTGCGATGGGCCCTGTACCGCGCCACCGCCTCGTTGTGGCCGCAAGCGCGCCGGCTCGATTTCGACCTTGCGATCGCCTGCGGTGGCCCCAATCTGGTGGCCGGTGCCGCCCGTGTGCCCGAAATGGCCCTGCTGTTCCACCATATGAATGGCGCCTTCTGGAACCAGGGGGTGCCGCTGATCGATGCCGCGGTCGGGTCGTGCTTTCCGTGGACCCGGCGGCCCGAGCGGATCGAGGACGAGGCCGATCGGCAATTCTATCGCAAGGCTTGGTCGTACTGCGCCAAGGTGACGGTCCGCGAGCCTCTGGCACAAAAGCTGATGAACGAGCTGGGCACGAACACCGAGGTGATTCCCTGCGCGGCAATGGCGTCCGGGCGCCGTCTGGCGCCGGCGGGTCCGGCCGGCGGCGACGGCAGCATCGTGATCAACTACCAGCGGCGGGGAGCCAATGAAGATTGGGGACAAAATGTCGACGCTGAAGGCTGGCGGTCGACCCTGCGCACGGTGATCGATCGCCTCGGTCAACGGCACCGGATGATCATGCTGGCGCACAGTGACGAAGAGAGCCGGCTGGCCAAGGACCTGGCCCCGGAGCTTCCCTGCGTGCAGCCGACCTCGCTCGCCGCCTATGCGCAACTGGTTCAGAACGCCAAGGCCGGCCTGGTCAGCCGGATTCACGCGGCTATCGCGCTGGCCGGCGCCGGCGTGCCCGCGGCCGTGGTCGGCACCGACAGCCGGCTTGGAACCGTTGCCGAAATCGGCCTGCCCAGCCGCTTCGTCGCCGACGCCGATGCCGGCGAGCTGGTCGATACCGTGGAGGGCCTGGTTGCCAGTCGGAGCAGCCACGCCGAGCGGCTGATCGCGTTGCGGGAACAAACGGTTCGACGCTATGCCGAACTTTTCCGCGGTCAGTCCCGAGCCTGACGGGATGAGCCGGATTGCAGTCCGAAACCGAGATCAACGGTCCCGGCCGGCGACGCGCTCCGCCGTTGTCCGGCGATCGCTTGAGGGAGAGTGAAGCTATGGCCTTCGAAATCGCACAGCGGCGGGTCGGAGATGGCGCACCCGCCTATATCATTGCCGAAGGGTGCGACAACCATCTGGGCAATCTGGCGACGGCGCTGGAAATGGTCCGCCAGGCGAAGCTGGCCGGCGCCGATGCGATCAAGTTCCAGCATCATCTGCCCGACGAGGAGATGCTGCCCGACGCGCCGATGTCCGACAATTTCCAGGAACCGCTTTACGAGTTCCTGAAAAAGCATGCGCTGACCCTCGACCAGCACCGCCAGCTCAAGCGCTTTTGCGACGAGATCGGGATTACCTTTCTGTGCACGCCGTTCAGCCTGAAGGCGGCCCAGGAACTGGCGACGCTGGATGTCGCCGCGTATAAAATCGGCTCCGGCGAGATGACCGACATCCCGTCGCTGGTACGGATCGCAGCGCTTGGCCGGCCGATGATCGTCTCCACCGGCATGTCCTCCTTCGAGGAGATCGACCGCACCTACCGGGCGCTGACCGACCGCGGCACGCCGCTGGCGCTGCTCAACTGCGTCAGCGAATACCCGCCGGTCTATGAAGACCTCAACCTCGACGTGGTCACCCGGATGTCCGAGCGCTACCCGCTGGCGGTGATCGGCCACTCGGACCATACCCCGGACCTTTACACCTGCTTCGCGGCGGTGACGCTGGGTGCCGCGATCATCGAAAAGCACGTCATCCTGGACAAGCGGCAGCCGGGTCCCGACCAGTCGGTGTCGATCGACTTCCGCGATCTGGCCAACCTGGTCGACGGCATCCGCAAGATCGAAGCGGCACGTGGTGACCGGCGCGCAGTACACGGGCGCGAAGCGGCGATCCGGACCTGGGCCTTCCGCAGCCTGGTTGCGGTGCAGCCGATCCCTGCGGGCGCGGTCATCACCGAGGACATGATCTGGTCGAAGCGGCCGGGCACCGGTATCCCGTCGCATTTAATGGCGGAGGTGATCGGGCGGCGTGCCGGACGCGACCTGCCGGTCCACACCCTGCTGTCGTGGGACGACCTCGCCGCCGATTGAAACCCTTGCGCCGGCCGGCCTTCCGGGTCGTGGCGGCACGGAACAGATTCTTGCCATGAAGCTTGTCTTCGTCACCGGCTCGCGCGGAGAATGGGGCTATATCCGTCCCATCCTACGCCTGTGCGAGCAGCGCGGCATCGACTACAGCCTTTGCGTCACCAACATGGTGCTGCTGCCGGGCTACGGCACCTTGATCGACGAAATCCGGGCCGAGGGGTTCCGGGTCAGCGACGAGATCTATATGTCGCTGGAAGGCCACAATCATTTTACCATGGCGAAATCCCTGGCGGTCTTCCTCGGATCCTTCGTCGACACGGTCTACCGGCTGCGACCGAGTTGGATCGTGCTGGCGGGGGACCGCGGCGAGCAACTCGCCGCCGCGATCACCGGTGCCTATACCTATACGCCGGTCGCCCATATCCAGGCCGGGGAGCGCTCGGGCAATATTGATGGCGTCGCCCGCCATGCGCTCGGCAAATTCGCCCATTTGCACTTCGCCGCCAACCAGGACGCCGCGGATCGCCTGCTCAAGCTGGGCGAGGAGGCGTTCCGAATCCATGTCGTGGGGGCACCGCAGCTCGACGAACTGGCGACCGGCCAGGTGACCTCGGTCGAAACCCTGAAGCAGCGCTACCAGTTCGATTGCGACCGCCCTTATCTCCTGGTCATCCAGCATCCGGTCACGGAGGAGCTCGACCAGGTCGGCGCCCAGGTCACCGCCATGGTCGAAGCGCTGGAGCGCTTCGACATGCCCAAGCTGTGGATCCTGTCAAACAATGATGCGGGCTCCCATGCCCTGCGGCGGACCTTGCTCCAACTGCGCCGCGCCGATATCCGCATCGTCGAGAACCTGACACGGCAGGATTTTCTCGGCTTCATGAAACATTGCGCGGCCATGCTCGGCAATTCGAGCAGCGGCCTGCTTGAAGCCCCGACCTTCCGGATTGCCGCGGTCAATCTGGGGCGCCGCCAGGCCGATCGCGTGCAGGGCCAAAACGTCATCAATGCGCCGTTCGAAGTGGGCGCCATCGCCGACGCCCTGACGCTGGCCCTGTCACCGGACTTCCAGGCCCGGCTGAGGGACAGCGTCAATCCCTATGGCGACGGCCGCTCGGCGGAGCGGATTCTCGACACGCTGGCGGCGATGCCGATCGACAACCGGCTGCTGATCAAGCAGTTGACCTATTGACCGTACCATCGGCAGCCGCGGGCACGCCCCCGGACGGACTTCGAGGAGGCACTCGGTATGGAACGGCGACTTGAGGATTTTCTGGTTCCCGAGAACGGCACCCTGCTCGATGCGGCGGAAGCGATCGATCATAATCACAGCCGCTGCGCGATCGTGATCAGCGGCGCCAAGGTGGTCGGCCTGATCAGCGAGGGCGACATCCTGCGAGCCTTGCTCCACGGTGCCGACGTGACCGCGCCGGTGCAGCCGTTCGTCCGCCGCAATTTCAAGTTCCTGGCCAGGCGCGACGAGACCGAGGCGCTGCGGCTGTTCAGCGCCCATGGCTTCAGCCTGCTGCCGGTGCTGGATCGCGACTTTCAGTTGCGCGACGTGATCGTTCTCAATGATCTGCTGAAACGGGTCCGGCTGCTCGACGCCGAAGGCGCCGCGCCGGAACGGGGATGAAGGACGGGGCATGCTCCTGGGCAAGCGATTCCTGGCGGTGATTCCGGCGCGCGGCGGTTCCAAGCGGGTGCCGCGCAAGAATATCCGTCCCCTGGCGGGCAAGCCGCTGCTGGTCTGGACGCTGGAACAGGCCCAGGCGGTCGGCGAACTCGACCGCGTCGTGGTCTCCACCGACGACGACGAGATCGCCGGGCTGACCCGCGCCCATGGCGGCGAGGTGGTGATCCGGCCGGCGGCCTTGGCCAATGATACCGCGCGCACCGAGGAGGCCTTGCTCCATGCGCTCGACCATCTGCGACAGACGGACGGCGCCATCTTCGATTACATCATGGTGCTGGAGCCGACCTCGCCGCTGCGCCGGCCCGAAACCATCCGGCAGTGCATGACCACGATCGTCGAGCGCCAGGGCACCTCGCTGCTCACCGTGCTGGAAACCCGTGCAAGCCTGGGACGGCTGGACCAGGGCTGCTTCCGGCGCCTGGATCCCGGGGCACCGCGGCGCAGCCAGGACCGTGTGCCCTATTACCTCGAAAGCAGCACGGTCTATGTCGCGACCGTGGACCATCTGGTCGCCACCGGCTCGCTGGTCGCCGCCGAATGGCTGGCGGTCGCGGTGGACGACGCCGAGGGGCACGACATCAATTCGGAATTCGATTTCAAGCTGGCCGAAGTGCTGCTGCGCGACCGTTCGACCTCGGCGGACGCCCGGTGAACCGCCGAACGGGCCGCCGCGGCGTAAGGCGCGACGGTCCTGGCTGGCGGTCACAGGCGACCGCCGCCCCACGCACGACCTGGATGAACCGCTATGAATGATCAGATCGGGGCATGGCTGCGCCGGTTCGGCCTGCATCGCTTCGCCCGAATCGCCAAAGACCTGGTGGTCCCGGAGCGACGGAACGAATTGGGCCGGGCCTGGGCAATCCGCCGACGGCTGGGTCGGCAGTGGCAGCGGGCGCTGAACCGGCGCCCGACCCAGGCCTCGGCCCTGGTGGTCGGCACCTTCCGGGTTACCGATGCCATGATGCAAGCGCCGCTGATCGCAGCCTTGCGGTTGGCCGGCTATCGTCCGCTCGTGCTCCTGAACGAACGCAATCTGGCCTTGCAGAGCGTCTATCGGCGTCTGGGCAGCAGCGGCTTCGTCTTCTTCGAAGATCATCTGGCGCCGAACGGCACCCCGGCCGCCGGGCCGGCGGCAAACGTAATCGACAGCGCCGAGGCGCTCCTGGGAATCACCTACAAGGGGGCCTCAGTCGGCAAATACGCCTTGTCGACGCTGATGCGCTGGACGCGCAGCGGCGACCCCGATCTGTCCGAGCCCTCGGTCCGGGCGCGGGCCGGGGAGGCACTGAGCACCGCCGTTCGCTATACCGACGCCGCCGCTCGGATCGTCGCGGCGCACCGCCCGGCGCTCGCGCTGTTCAACGATCATGGCTATACCCCGTCTGGGCAGCTGTTCGATCTGGTGCTCGGCGACGGCGGCGCCTGCATGACCTGGAACGCCTCCCACCGCGACGGCGCGCTGATGCTGAAGCGCTATGGCCTGGAAAATCGGGGGATTCACCCGGCAACCTTGTCCGAGGAAAGCTGGACGTGGCTGAAGGCAATGCCGTGGAGCGACCGGCACTGGCAGGAACTGCGTCAGGAGCTTGAATTCTGCTACCGCTCCGGCCAGTGGTACGGCGAAGTCGGAACCCAGTTCAGAAAGGTGTTTCCGGAGCGTGCCGAACTGATCGCTCGCCTCGGCTTGGATCCGGCGAAAAAGACCGCCGCGGTGTTTGCCCATATATTCTGGGATGCGACTTTTTTCTGGGGCCGCGACCTCTACCGCAATTACGAGGACTGGTTCATCCAGACGGTCAAGGCGGCTTGCGCCAATCCGGCACTGAACTGGCTGATCAAGATCCACCCGGCAAACGTCACCAAGGACTCCCGCGACGGCTACCGTGGTGAACATAACGAAATCGTCGCGATCCGCGAAGCGATCGGCACCCTGCCCGATCATGTCAAGCTGCTGACCGCCGACACCGAGATTTCGACCTTGGCGCTGTTCGACATCGTCGATTTTTGCCTGACCGTGCGCGGCACCACCGGCCTGGAGTCCGCCTGTTTCGGCGCCCAGACCATCACCGCCGGAACCGGCCGCTACGACCGTCTCGGCTTCACGGTGGACCCGCAAAGCTGCGAGGAGCATCTCGGGCTGATCGCGCGCCTGGAAACCCTGCCGCCGCCGTCACCGGCCGCGACCGAACTGGCCCGCCGTTGCGCCTACGGCCTGTTGCTTGCCCGCCCGACGCCACTCTCCACCGTGCGCTTCGGCTTCCGTCAGGACGCCGCGGCCAGCCTGACCGTCGAGCTGAACCTGCCGCCCGACCGCGACCCCGGACGAGCGGCCGACCTCGGCGCCATCGCGGACTGGATGGCCGGCGGGAAGGAGGATTTTCTGTCCTTCGCTCCGCGGGGCTGAACCGGGCTGCCGGTTCCGGCCCCGCGATCGGGGCTGATCGCGGCTCAGCCGGCAGTGCTCTGAGCGCCACGCCCGTGCGGAAGCGGCCACGCTGCAGTGTCCTACAGTTGACCGCCGCCGGCACGCCACCTAGGCTCCGGCCTTTCAGCGATTCGGTCGGCCTTGCCGCCTGGGGAGAGACGCCCGTGAACGACCGTTGTCACCGCTCGGCGAGTGCGTCGCTTCCTGCATTTCTGGTCACCTTGTTCGCCTGTGCCGGCGAGGCGGCGGCGCGCGGACCCTTCGCGGCCGGCGCGATGGCCAGCGGCTATACGGTGCCGCTGGGCTCGCTGGAGCCGCTGCTTGCCTTCCTGGCGGTCGGCCTCTGGGCGGCCCGCTGGGGCGGCGCGGCGCTGTGGCAAATTCCGATCGCTGCGGTGGCCGGCGCCGCCTGTGGCGGGCTGCTCGCGAGTTCCGGGCTCCATGTCCCTTATGCCGAACAGGCTCCGGCACTGTCGCTGATCGTGCTCGGCGGCGTCGTGCTGATCCCGGTCCGGGTGCCCTACCCGCTGGCGATCACCGCAATCCTGGGCGCGCTCAATGGTCTGGTCGCCGGCGGCGACCGGGGCGATCCCCTGGGGTTCTGGGCCGGTTATGGCATTGGCGTGCTGATTGCCGCCGCTGCGGGGATTGGCGCCACCGGCATCGTTTCCCAAATCCTTGGCAGCTTTGCAGTCCGACTGGCCGGTGCGGCGGTTGCCGCGGTCGGGGTGCTGGTGCTGTTGGGGCATCTGTGATCTCCGGGACCGCCGACCGGATCAGCGTCGCAGGAGCAAGGACGATGAAGCGCTCGAATCGGCCGGCCCGGCCCGTTCGCCTGTCCGGCCTGAAACTCCTGCCCTCGGTGCTGGCCGCTTGCTTCTATGCGACCCTGGCTGTGGTCTCGGCCCGGCCCGGCTGGGCGCAGGAGCTGCAATATTTTCGGATCGGCACCGGGACCACCTCGGGTGTCTATTTTCCGATCGGCTCGGCACTGGCCAATGCGATCAGCAATCCGCCGGGTTCGCGGCCGTGTGATCGCGGCGGCAGCTGCGGTGTGCCCGGCCTGATCGCGGTGGCGCAGGCCACGGCGGGCTCGCTCGAAAATCTGAAACTGCTGCGCGAGGGCGCGATCGAGGCCGGACTGGTCCAGGCCGACCTGGCATTCTGGGCCCATGAGGGCGGCGGCCTCTTCGCCAAGGAGGCACCGTTCGAAGATTTGCGCGCGATCGCCTCGCTCTACACCGAGGCGGTGCAACTGGTGGTGCGGGGCGACAGCGATTTCCTGTTCGTCAATAGCCTGCGCGGCAAATCCATCTCGATCGGCGAGAAAGGATCCGGCTTTTTCGACGATGCCCGCATCATCCTCGCCGCCTATGGGCTGAAGGAGCGCGCCTACCAGGCCCGCTTCCTGGCCCCCGGCCCCGCGGTCGATCAACTGGTTGCCGGCGGTCTCGACGCGATGTTCGTGATCGGCGGCACGCCGTTCGGGGCGATCAAGGATGCCGCCGACCGCATTCCGGTGCGGCTGTTGCCGTTCGACGACGACGTGGCTGCGACTTTGCGCGAGAAATTGCCCTATTTTACCGACACCGAGATTCCGGCCGAAACTTATCCCCGGGTCGGCGCGGTCCGCACCCTCGGGGTCGGCGCCTTGCTGGTGGTGCGAACCGAACTGGCCGACGACGTGGTCTATGGGATCACCCGCGCGCTGTGGCACGAGAGCACGCGGAAGCTACTCAGCGCCGGCCTGGCAAACGGGCCCAAGCTGCACCAGATCGAGCAGGGCCGCCAAGGTGTCTCGGTGCCGGTCCATCCGGGCGCCGAACGCTTTTATGCCGAGGCCCGTGCCGTGGTCCAGGCCAAGGAAGATGAACAGGCGAAAGCCGCCAAGAAGCAGGACTCGCTGAGGCCAACCGGGATCTTGCCGATGCTGTTGCCGCTGCCGGCCGGCCCGACCGACCCGATCTCACCGTAGCAACGCCCGGAAGCCCCCCTCGGGAAGGCCCCCTCGGGAAGGCCACAGGTCAAGCCGTGACGAACTCCTCGCGGCGGTAGCCCTGGGCATAGAGCAGGCCGGTGAGATCGGCATGGTCAAGGCGGTGGCGGGCGGTGGCGGCCACCGCGGGTTTGGCGTGCCAGGCGATGCCGAGGCCGGCGGCCAGCAGCATCGGCAGATCGTTGGCGCCATCGCCCACCGCCAGGGTAGCGCGAATCGGCAGCCGCCGGGCACCGGCCGCGGCGATCAAGGCCGACAGCTTGCTGTCTTTGTCGAGAATTGGTTCGACCACCCGGCCGGTCAGGCGGCCATCGATAATCTCCAAGGCGTTGGCGTGGTCCTCGTCGAAGCCGAGGCTGGCCCGGACTCGGGCGGTGAAACTGCGAAATCCGCCCGAGACCAACAGGCTCCAGGCGCCATGAGCCCGCATCGTGCCGACCAGCGCGTGGGCACCGGGGTTGAACTCAGCGCGCGCCCAGACCTCGTCGAGCATGGTCGCGGGCAAGCCGGCGAGCAGCCCGACCCGCTCCTCCACCGCCCCTCTGAAATCGATCTCGCCGTTCATGGCGCGCGCCGTGATCGCCGCGATGCGGGGTCCAAGGCCGATCAGATCGCCCAATTCGTCGAGCATTTCCTGGCGGATCATGGTCGATTCCATGTCGGCGATCAGCAGATGCTTGCGTCGCCCCTCCGCCGGCTGAGCCACCACGTCGATCGCAGCCGACCCCAGGGCGGGCCGCGCCGCCGCCGCAGCCTGATCGGAGGCCAGCCCGGAAAGCGCGAGGTCGCAGGCAATGCCGGGCGCCAGCCAGTCCGGCGGAGCAACCTCGGCACCGAGACGGACCAGGCTGTCGCGCACGGCCGCCGCCAGGGCATCGGTGAGCCCGGCGGCGGTCGGTTCGGCGATCAGGGTGACGACGATGTCCATAATGATTTCTCCGGCTTGGCGAACATCCGGGCAGAACGATGTTCTTTGCAGGGCCGCGTCGTAGCCGGCACGGAAGATGCAACACCGGATATAGCCGATTCCCTCGGGCCGGAGAATGGCCGGCGGCCGATCGTCGTCCGAGGATTTGAAAAAACTGTTTTCAGAGATGAGAGAGAGCCGTGTCGTGTTCGAGTGTACCGAGCCGTGTCCGTGCGGCGAACGGGCCAGGCGTCAAAAGCCAATGACCCGTCAACGTCGTACCAAGCGGACGAGCGGTGCCGGCACAGCCCATCGCGATGCTTTGACCACCGCCTTGACCGAGCACCGGAATCCCGAAGCGGTGTTGTCGGTGATCAGCGCCACCCTGCCGTCGGGGATCGGCATTACCGACCGCGACGGCAAGCTGGTCAGCGTCAACGATGCCTATTGCGCGATCTATGGCTATACCGCAGAGGCGGTGATCGGCCAGCCGTTTACCATATTCCTGCCCGAGGAAGGGCGCGCCTACGCCCTCGAAATGCATCAGCGCTTTCTTACAATGGGAGGCGAAATGCCCGGCGAGTGGCGGGCCAGGCGCAAGGACGGCTCGCCGATCTGGATTCTCGTGGCATCCAACCGGATCTACGACGAAGCGGGCAATCCCTACCGCGTCAGCACCGTGCTCGACATCACCGAGCGCCGCACCTCCGAGGGCGAAGTCGCCGCCAGCCGCGACCGTCTGGCCGTGCTCAACCGTCAGAAATCCAGGCTGTTCTCGATCATTGCCCATGATCTGAAGAGCCCGTTCAACGCCCTGCTCGGCTTCACCGAACTGCTGAGCCAAGCCGGTGAGGACCTCAACCCCGAACAGGTTCGCTACTATGCCGGCGCAACCAACGAGTGTGGCCGGCAGATCTTCGACCTGGTCGGCAACCTGCTCGATTGGGCGCGGGTGCAGATGGAGAAGACCCATTGCGACCCGATCGCCCTGGCGCTGCGCCCAACCGTCGACCGCATTCTGGCGCTCTACGGCCGGATCGCGGACGCCAAACGGATAACTCTGGTCAATCGGCTGCCGCCGCTGACCGCCCATGCCGACGCGGCCATGACCGAGTCGATCCTGCGCAACCTGCTGGTCAACGGCATCAAGTTCACCGCGCCGGGCGGGCGGGTCGAGATGTCCGGCGACCGGATCGGCGATGTCATTGAAATCGTGGTCACCGATACCGGCATCGGCATCCCTGCGGACTACCTGGCCAAGCTGTTTTTCCTGGCCGAGCAGCCGGCAAGCCCCGATACCGACGGGCGGATCGGCACCGGCCTCGGCCTGGTCTTGTGCAAGGAACTGGTCGAGCGTCAGGGCGGTTGCATCCGGGTGGTCAGCGCCCCCGGCTGTGGCACCACCGTCCGCTTCACCCTGCCCGCGGTCGGCTGAAGCCGCCGGCGCTCAGCCCTCGGCGTAGGGGTTGCGGGATTTGCGCAAGAGCAGGCGGAGCGGCACCCCCGGCAGCGTGAAGCGATCGCGCAGACCCGCGACCAGATAGCGCTGATAGGCCTCGGGCAGGTCGACCGGCTTGCTCACCCACAGCGCGAAGGTCGGTGGCCGGGCTTTGACTTGGGTCATGTAGCGCAGCTTGATCCGCCGGCCGTCGACCAAGGGCGGGGAATGCTCAGCGGTCGCCTGCTCCAGCCAGCGGTTGAGCTGGGCGGTCGGAATGCGGCGGTTCCATACCTGGTAGGTCGCCACCGTCGCCGCCAGCATGGCATCGATGCCCTGGCCGGTCAGGGCCGACACCGTCGCGGTGGCCACGCCGCGCGCCTGGGACAGCGAGGTCTGCAGACGGTCCGAGAGTTGGGCCAGCGCCTTGGTCCGGTCCTCGACCGCATCCCATTTGTTGACCGCAATCACCAGGCCACGGCCTTCATCGACCACCAGACGCGCGATCGTCAGGTCCTGGCGGTCAAGGATCGCCGCGGCGTCGACCACCAGCAGCACGACATGGGCGAGCCGGACCACGCGCAGCGTCTCGGCCACCGCCAGACGCTCCAGCTTCTCGTCGACGCGCGCGCGACGCCGCAGCCCGGCGGTATCGACCAAGCGGAACCAGCGATCCTGCCAGTGCCAATCGACCGAGATCGCGTCGCGAGTCATGCCTGGCTCCGGCCCGGTGAGCACCCGCTCCTCGCCAACCAGCCGGTTCAGCAGAGTCGACTTGCCGACGTTGGGCCGGCCGACGATCGCCAGGCGGAGCGGCCGTTCCGGGCCGATCCCGTCTTCGACCGCTTCGGGGTCACCATCCTCGGCCGGCGCGGCCTCGCCAAAATCGTCGTCGGCAACCGGGTCGGGTGGCGCATAGGGGAGCAGCGCCTCGACCAGATCGGCCATGCCCTCGCCATGCTCGGCGGAAATCCCGACCGGTTCGCCGAGGCCCAGTTCGAAGGCATCGAGTTGGCCGGACAAGCCGGCGCTACCCTCGCATTTGTTGGCGACCACCACCACCGGCCGGCCCTGCTCGCGCAGCCAGCCGGCAAAATGGCGGTCCAGCGGGGTGACCCCGGCGCGCCCGTCGATCAACAGCAGGACCACGTCGGCACGCTCCAGCGCGCGTTCGGTCTGGCGGCGCAAACGGCCTTCCAGGCTGTCACCGAAGGCCTCCTCAAGCCCGGCGGTGTCGATCGCGGTGAATTCCAGCCCGCCGAGTCGCGCTTCGGCGGCGCGCCAGTCCCGGGTGACCCCGGGAGTGTCGTCGACAATCGCCAGCTTGCGGCCGACCAGCCGGTTGAACAGCGTCGATTTGCCGACGTTCGGTCGGCCGGCGATCGCCACGGTGAAGGTCATGAACGGGACTTTCGGCCGCGGGCGTGCGGCTGCGCACTCAAGATATCCGGGCACTCAAGAGAGATCGGTCCTCAGCGAAAAGCGGTGAGCCTACCGTTGTCGGTCAGGACATAAAGCGTGGCATCGGCGACGATCGGCGACAGCATGGCCGGACCGCGCAATTCAGTTCGCGACAGGATCTCGCCGGTATTTGCCGACAGTGCCACCAGTTTCTCGGTCGATGAGGTCAGCCACAGCCGGCCGCCGGCCACGATCGGCCCGTTCCACACGATCGCTTCGGTGCGGTCCTCGGGATCCACGTAACGATCGAGCGACGACACCCAGCGGATGCGGCCGGTGGTCCGTTCGATCGCGATGACTTCGCTTTCGTTGCTCAGGACGAAGATGATGTCGCCGACCGACCAGGGCTGGTCGACGCCGCCGATCTCCTGCTCCCAGACCCGGCCACCGCTGCGCTCGTCGATCGCGACCATGCGGCCGCTGTGGCCGACCGCCAGGACCAGCCCTCGATCGATCACCGGCAGGCCGCGGATGTCGGCCATGCCCGACATGGCACCGGCCCGGCGGATCGCGACCAGGTTGTCTGACCAGGCGGCCCGTCCGTTCTCGACCCGGAGCGCGAACAGCTCGCCGGAGGAATAGGGGACCACCACCACCGCGGCATCGGCGGCGGGGCTGACCGAGCCCAGCAGGCCGGCGGTTTCGAGGATGCCGTTGTGGTTCCACAACGGGCCGCCGTCGCTCGCCGAGAAGGCCAGGGTCTGGTTGTCGATGGTCACGACGAAGACCCGGCCGGCCAGGGCGGTCGGGGCGCCGCGCACCGGTGCCGGCAGTTTCTTGCGCCACAGAACGGTGCCGTTGGCCGGATCGATTGCCATCACCTCGGCATCGCCGGTCCCGGCGAACAGCTTGCCATCGGCAAAGGAGATCCCGCCGCGCAGGGGATCGCCGGTGGCATTTTCGGGCCGCAGATCGATCCGCCACAGCCGTTGGCCGCTGGCGGCGTCGAAGGCCGAAACCTCGCTCTCGGCATCCATCGCGAACAGTTTGCCGCCGGCAACGATCGGGCGCGCCAGCAAGCGCAGGGTGCGGTTGGAGCCGCTGCCGATATCGGCGCTCCAGACCTCCCGCGGGCTCTCACCAAGCGAGAGGTTGCCCATCGCATGATCGGCGGCACCGCCGGGCTGCGGCCAATCCTGGTTGCGCGCCGGCGGCGGCAGCACCACCGGCCGGCCCTGCAGGCTCGGGTCGGGCTCGATCTTGCGTTCCAGCTGGAGCACCGACACCCGCTTGCCCGGCAACGGCGGCGGCTTGTCGCTGTCGAACCAACTGCCAATGCCGCACCCGCTGAGCAACAGGCCGAGGCTGGCCGCGACCAGAAGCGGCAGGGCCGGCAAACGCTGGGGCAAGTCTCGGCGCATCGTTCAGCTCCTGCCGTAAAGGGCGGCGAGTTCGCCGGCACGGGCACGCAGCCCGGCCGGTACGGTGGCATCGTCCGCCAGCTCCTGAAACAGAGCCTTGGCGCGGGCGAGGTCCTTGGTCCGAACCGCCAGCATTGCCGCCAGTTCGCGCGCCCGGTGGCGCCATGGATTGTTGGCCGCGGTCAGCGGCGCCAATCGCGCCGACAGAGACTCCGGCGCAGCGTCATCGATCTGGTGCGAGATCGACAGAACCGTCGCCAGGTCCCGGTATTCCGCGCCCAGATCGCTCCGGGCCGCAAGGTCGTCATAGAGCTTGACCGCATCGGCGGTGGCACCGGCACGCGCGCGCAGCCCTGCGGCGTAGAACAGGGCCAGCGCCGAGCGGGCGCCGCCGGAGGCCGCGGCGAAGTCGGCCAGCGCACTGGCGGCAGCCTCGCCGCCGCCGCTGCCGGCCTGGAGGGAGACCGCTTCGACCAGGCGCTGGGTTTCCGCCGCGGCCTGGCGTTGCTGCCAATTGTTCCAGGCGACGTAGCCGGCGGTGCCGGCCACGATCAGGGCGATCAGCCCGACCGCGAACGGGCCGTAACGTCGCGCCAGCCGTTCCATCCGGTCGCGCCGGATGTCTTCCTCGACTTCCCGGAAAATATCGCTCATCACCCGCTTCCGGCCGCACAATCGCTGGCGGCACCTGTAAAGATGCGTACGGGCGGATAGCAGAGTTGACGGCCGCCGGTCAAGCAGGTGCCCGCCAATTCATCCGGCCGCCCGCCATTTGATCGAGCACCCCATACTGGAGATCTGCTCCTCCGGCCCCTGTCCGGTGCCGGCAATCTGCACCATGGCGTCGAACAGGTCCCGGCTGGCACCGGGCACCGGCTCGATCCGCCCGGCATCGAGCCGGCCACGATACTGGAGTTCCAGCGCCCGGTTGAAGCCGAAGAAGTCCGGGGTGCAGACCGCGTCATAGGTGCGGGCCACCACCTGAGTTTCGTCCAGCAGGTAGGGAAACGGCAAGCGGTGGGCTGCGGCAAACTGCTGCATGAACCCGAAGCCGTCTTCCGGATAGCGCGCGGTGTCGTTGGGCATGATCGCGGCGGCGGCGATGCCGTGGTGCTGCTGCAGTTCGCCGACATCGCGAACGATGCGCCCGATCGCCGATTTGACATAGGGGCAATGGTTGCAGATGAACATGACCACGGTGCCGCGAGGCCCGCGGATATCGGCCAGCGTCCAGGACTTGCCATCGACGCCGCGCAGGCGGAAATCGGCAGCCGGCCAGCCGAAATTACAGATAGGAGTCGGGGTTGACGCCATGACAAGCCTCCTGTTCAAGTCAGCCCTTCCGGGCCCGCCCCGCGGCAAATCCGCCGGGACCAGCCGAGCCCAGTAGACCGGCCGGAGCGGCTATCGCCGTCCGCGGTCACGGGCCTGGCCTCAATCTGGCTGAAAACGGGTCTGGACGTTGCCTCGGATTTGCGGAAAACTGACGATGACCGTTCGGTGACAGCGGCCGTTTTGAACGCTCCAGAGCGATGACGGAGACGATCAGCTTTTCGGACTACCGGTACTCCCAACGCCGGGTTTACTTCAACCGGAGCGAACTGGCGCTGTTGCTGGCACTCTACAGCGAACGGGTCGCCCGCGGCGAGTGGCGTGACTACGCGATCGACCACGACCAGGACGCCGCGGTGTTCTCGGTATTTCGCCACAGCGACGCGATGCCGCTGTTCACCGTTGCCAAACTCGCCACCAGCGCAAACCGGCCCCCCGAATACCTGGTGCGGGCCGGGCGGCGACGGCTGCGCCGCGGGCTGGATCTGGCCGAGGTGCTGACCGTGTTCGACCTCACGCTGCGCCAGGTCTTCGAGACCTGATCGCGGCGCAGAATTCGGACCGCGGCCCGGCCGCTGGCTGGTATCGCCCGCTATTTCGCGCCCGGCGTCTTCGGCGTATAGATGCCGCACAGGAAGATGTGGTGATCGTGGAGTACCGCCCAACTCGACTTGGCCTCGATTTCGCCGGTCAGCGGGTCTTTGCGCCGGTAGTCGATCCAGGCCCCGTCGGCTGTCGCCTGGTCGATCAGCGCACGGCCATAGGGTTTGCCGTCGATATCGGTGATCGCATTGGCGTCGAGCCCGACCCGCCGTTCGTCGTCGGCCTGGGCCACAATCAACCCGCTGGGCCCGATCACCGCGACGTAGAGGTCGCGATCCATGAAATCGCCGTCATGGGCGTTGATCCGGTGGAAGGCCTCGGTGGCACCGATGCGGTCGTAGAGCGCGATCGCATGGGCGACCAGCGTCTTGGCTTCCTCCGCGGAGCCGCGGCTGAACTCGTAGGCGCCGACCCCGACCACGTCGTCGTCGACCCGGATGACATAGGACGTCTTGGGCTCGACCGTGCGGGTCAGCGGATCGAGCCAGTGATAGGAAACCCAGCCGCTGTCCTTGATGCCGAGCATTTCCTTGACGAAGGGCTTGCCGGTCACGTCCTTGAGGCCGATCAGATCGCGGCCGATCAGGCTGGGATCGGCGCCGTGGGCGAGCATCACCCCGTCCTTGTTGAGCACGAAGACGTAGAGGTCGCGATTCTGGAACGTGCCGGATTTGTCGTTGAACGCGGCATAGGCCATCTGCGGCCCCGAGAGGTGCATCAATTGGGCTGCGCGTTCCGCCATCGCCCGGGCATCCTGCAGCGTGGCGCGTTCAGCGGCACCGGCCGCACCGACCGTTGCCAGAACCACCAGAACTGCCTGAAACAGGATTTTGAACATGGTATCCTCACCTAGGGCCGAGGTGGCGGGCCAGCGCGGCCCGCCGGAAGGCATTGCCGCTCAGGCTACGTCGACCCCAAGCAAGTGTAAACCGGCGATCGTTATCGAATCCGGCGACGTGCGGTCACGTTGACTTGGCTCCCGGACTGGCGTAAGGGACCCCCCGTATTCGTATCTGATCACCCCATCTGCAATGGTCCCCTGCGGACCCACCCCAAGCCACGTCAGCAGCGGTGCCAGGCTGCGTTGGCGACCGATCAAGCGAGGACGACACCCATGGCAAACGGCATAAGACGGCCGATATCGCCGTTTCTATCGGTCTATAAGCTGCAAGAGACCATGATCATGTCCGGCCTGCACCGGATCACCGGAATGGGGCTGATCGTAGGTCTGCTCCTGTTCACCTGGTGGCTGGTCGCGGCCGCGGCCGGCCCCGCCTATTTCGCGGTGGTCCAGGGCTTCCTCGGCTTCTGGCTGGGCAAGCTGATGCTGTTCGGCTGGACTTTCTGCCTGTTCTACCATTTCTCCAACGGCATCAGGCACATGGTCTGGGACTGCGGACGCAGCCTGGAAAAGGAGAGCATCGTTTCCAGCGGTTGGGTGATGGCCGGTTCGGCGGTTGCCTTGACTTTGCTTGCCTGGGTCGTCGGCCTGCTCGTTCTGGCCGCCAAATGAGGACGTCGCCATGACCAGTCAATCGGCACAAAAATCCTTGCGCGATCCGATCGGGATCGCCCGCGGCCTGGGCGCCGCCGGCCACGGTTTCGAGCATTGGTGGGCGCAGCGACTGTCGTCGATCGCGCTCGTCCCGCTCAGCCTGTGGTTCGCCTTTTCGATGGCGACCATGGCCGGCGCCGATTACGCCACCGTTAAGACCTGGCTCGCCAGTCCGCTCAATGCGGCGCTGGCCCTGCTTTTGACCGTGATCATGTATCACCACGTGATCCTCGGCGTCGAAGTCATCATGGAAGACTACATCCACACGAAATCAGCCAAGCTGATCAGCATGATCACGATGAAATTCGCCTTCATCGTGATGGCCGCGGTGTGCGTTGTGTCGATCCTCAAAGTTGCCCTGGGAGGCTGAGAGCAGATCATGGCGACCGCCTATCCGATTATCGATCATACCTACGACGTCGTCGTCGTCGGGGCCGGCGGTGCCGGTCTGCGCGCGACCTTCGGCATGGCCGAACAAGGCCTGAAGACGGCGTGCATCACCAAAGTCTTCCCGACCCGCAGTCACACCGTCGCCGCCCAAGGCGGCATCAGTGCCGCCCTCGGCAACATGGGCGAGGACGACTGGCGCTGGCATATGTACGACACCATCAAGGGGTCGGACTGGCTGGGCGACCAGGACGCCATCGAATACATGTGCCGCGAGGCACCGCGCGCGGTGATCGAACTGGAGCAGCAGGGCCTGCCGTTCAGCCGCACCGCCGAGGGGAAAATCTACCAGCGCGCGTTCGGCGGCATGACCACCAAATTCGGCGAGGGCATCGCCTACCGCACCTGTGCGGCGGCCGATCGCACCGGCCATGCCATGCTGCACACCCTCTACCAGCAGTCGCTGAAGCACGAAGCCGAGTTCTTCGTCGAGTATTTCGCGCTCGACCTGATCATGGACGACGAAGGCGTGTGCCGCGGCGTCATGGCCTGGAACCTCGACGACGGCACTTTGCATCGCTTCCGCGGCCACATGACCGTGCTGGCCACCGGCGGCTACGGCCGGACCTACTTCTCCTGCACCTCGGCCCATACCTGCACCGGCGACGGCAATGGCATGGTGCTGCGGGCCGGGCTGCCGCTCCAGGACATGGAATTCATCCAGTTCCATCCCACCGGCATCTACGGCGCCGGCTGCCTGATCACCGAGGGCGTGCGCGGCGAAGGCGGCTATGTCACCAATTCCGAAGGCGAGCGCTTCATGGAGCGTTACGCGCCGTCGGCCAAGGACCTGGCCAGCCGCGACGTGGTCAGCCGCTCGATGACCATCGAAATCCGCGAAGGCCGGGGCGTTGGCCCGCTCAAGGATCACATCCACCTGCATCTTGAGCATCTGGATCCCAAGATCATTCACGAACGCCTGCCCGGCATCGCCGAGACATCCAAGGTGTTCGCGAATGTGGACGTGACCCGCGAGCCGATCCCGGTGCTGCCGACCGCGCATTACAACATGGGCGGCATTCCGACCAACTACAAAGCCGAGGTGATCCGGCCGACCAAGGACAACCCGGACGCGGTCGTCCCCGGCCTGATGGCGATCGGCGAGGCGGCCTGCGTCTCGGTGCATGGCGGCAACCGGCTGGGGTCCAACTCGCTGCTCGACCTGGTGGTGTTCGGCCGGGCGGCGGCTCTGCAGGCCGGCAAGGTGGTCGAGAAGGGCAAGGCCCACAAGGACCTGCCGGCGGATTCGGGCGACTATGCGGTGTCCCGACTCGACCGCTCGCGCAACGCCAAGGGCTCGCTGCGGGTCTCGCATCTGCGCCTGGAAATGCAGAAGATCATGCAGAACAACTGCGCGGTCTTCCGCACCGGCCCGGTGCTGCAGGAAGGCGTCGGACTGATGCGCCAGGCCTGGGACAAGCGCGGCGATCTCGGGGTCAGCGACCGTTCGCTGGTGTGGAACTCCGATCTGGTCGAAGCGCTGGAACTCGACAACCTGATGTACCAGGCGGTGGTGGCTCTGGAGTGTGCGGCCAACCGGACCGAAAGCCGGGGCGCCCACGCCCGTGAGGACTATCCTGATCGCGATGACCAGAACTGGTTGAAGCACAGCGTGGTCTGGGCCAACGAAAAGGCCGAAGTGACGATCAGCGATCGTCCGGTCCACCTCTACACCCTGACCAACGACGTCCAGCCGGTCCCGCCCAAGAAGCGGGTCTACTGAGCGACTCGCCACACCCGATGCCCGGTCAAACTCTTCCCGGTTGGCCGCGCGGACCCCAAGCATCAGGGGCCGCGCGCCGCCGGGAGCCAGGTTAGGAAACTGCAGCCATGGTCGAATTTACTCTGCCTGCCCACGCCAAGGTCTTGCCCGGCAAGAAAGTCGCCGCGGCACCTGGCGCCAAGCGCAAGAAAGTCTTCAAAATCTATCGGTGGAACCAGGAGGACGGCCAAAACCCCCGCCTGGACGAATACGAACTCGATCTCGACAAGTTCGGTCCGATGATGCTGGACGCGCTGATCCACATCAAGAACGAGATCGACAGCACGGTGACCTTCCGCCGTTCGTGCCGCGAGGGTATTTGCGGCTCGTGCGCGATGAATATCGACGGGCTCAATACGCTGGCCTGCACCAAGCCGATCGAAGAGGTCAAGGGCGACGTCTGCATCCACCCCCTGCCCCACCTGCCGGTGGTCAAGGACCTGGTGCCCGACGTCAACCACATCTTCGCCCAGCTGGCGCTGATCAAGCCGTGGCTGCAGACCCAGTCGCCGGCGCCGCCGGACAGCGAGCGTCTGCAGTCGCCGGAGGACCGGGCGAAACTCGACGGCCTCTACGAGTGCATCCTGTGCTTCTGCTGCTCGACCAGCTGCCCCAGCTACTGGTGGAACCCGGAGCGCTACTTAGGCCCGGCGATCCTGCTCCAGGCCTATCGCTGGCTGGCCGACAGCCGCGACGAGATGGCCGGCGAACGCCTGGACGCGCTGGAAGACCCGTTCCGGCTCTACCGCTGCCACCAGATCATGAACTGCACCCGAACCTGCCCCAAGGGCCTCAACCCCGCCAAGGCAATCGTCGAAATCAAGAAACTGATGGTCGCCCGCCAGGGATGATCCGAGCAGGAGCCAAGGGGGCGCCGCCCCCTTGGCAATCTCCGCCAGGGGCCTGGTTTAGCCCTTGAAATCCGGCCTGCTAGGGCTGAGACCGCGCCGCCGCGCCATTGCCGTCGCCGCCAAAATAACGCACACAGAGATGGTCGCGCGCCCGTTTGGCGGTGTGCTTCATGTCGGCCGCCTGGCCGACCAGCTGGTCGGCGGTCAGGTGCCAAACCCCCTCCGGCACCACTGCCACCGCAGCGCTGCACGCCAGCAAGGAAAAATGCTTGGGATTGCCGTCGCGGTCCTTGCCGGTGACATAGCCACGTTCGCGGGTATAGAGGTCGTAGAAGCTTTCCGCGTCATGGCGGAACTTGTCCAGAATGCCGCCGATCTGCGCCACCACCTGTTCGGGTTCGCGGGCACGCCAGGAGGCAAAGAAATCGTCGCCGCCGATATGGCCAATGAAACAATCCGGCCCGATGATGTGGCTGCGCAACAAGTCGGCGAATAACAAAATTGCCCGATCGCCTTGACGAAAGCCAAACTGATCGTTGAATGGCTTAAAATTATCGAGGTCGAAATAGGCGAACACCCGCGGCACCGAACCGTCTTCCAGCGCCGCCGTGACATGATCGTTGATCGCGTCGTTGCCGGGTAACTTAGTCAGCGGGTTTTGGTTACACGCCATCACCAGGTTTTTTTCGTTGAGAACCCGCAGCAGCGACTCGGCGCTGAGCATCCCGGCGTAGCGAAAATTCTCGACGATGATCACACCGACCGGGTCTTTGGTCTGGGTATAGATCGAAAGAATATCCTCGACCGCAGTATTGATATCGCACACCGGGCAGTCGCTGAGAAAGTGGCGAAGGTTACGGCCCAATGTCTTATTATGCAGCAAGTCTTTGCCGTATCGCGAGTAGATAAACTCCTTGAGCGCCGCCTCTCTGATCACGCCGAGCGGCTGCCGACGTTCATCGATCACCGGGAAGAAACTGCGGTCCTTGTTGCGGCGAAAGCCGTCGAACACCACTGCCATCGCGTCCCCGACCTCAAGCGCCGGGTGGGAGTCGAGTTCGACCCGAACCAGCCGCTCGTCGGAGCGGCGCTGGCGGCGATCACGGCGATTGGCCTCGATCACGGTCTGGAAGGCCGCGGGGACGGCGGTGGAGATTTCCAACGGCCGGGCGACGAAGAAACCCTGAACCAGATCGCACCCGATCTGTTTGCACATCAGGAATTCGGCCTCGGTCTCCACCCCTTCGGCGACCACCGCGATCCCCAGCACGTGGGCCAGATTGGCGACGGCGGCGACGAAAGTCCGCTTGCGGTCATCGTGGTCGATCCCGGCGACAAAGAAGCGGTCAATCTTCACCAGATTGGGCTGGTGTTCATACATCAAGCGCAAGCCGGAGAAGCCGATACCGAAATCATCGATTGCCAGCATGAACGACTGATCGCGGTAGAGCCGCAAGGTCGCTTCGGCTTCCGCCACCGTCGACACCGCGTGAAGCTCCGACAATTCGAAACACACCGCGGTCGGTCCGAGGCCCAGGTGCCGCAGCAGCGCCGCGGTACGGTGCGGCCGGTAATCGGGGGAACGCAGGACCCGGTTGTCGAGGTTAAAGAACAGCCGGCACTGATCGGTCAGGCCCAGGGCGACGAAGCCGCGCAACGCCTTCTCGCGCAGCAAAACGTCGAGCCGATGCAGGAAGCCCTTGTCATGGGCATGATCGAACAGCGCCGGAATGGTCGCAAAGCCGAGCGCCTCCTGGCCACGCAGCAGCGCCTCGAAGCCGTAGCAGGCACCGGTGAAGCTGTTGACGATCGGCTGAAAGACGTAGCGCGTCTTGGCGCTGACCGCCTCCAGATAACTGTCTACGCAGAAGCCGTCGCTGTCCAGATCGTCAGCCAGCACAAGGTCGCCTCCAGTCATCGACTGCTCCCCGGATCACACCGTCGAGGCAGCCACAACCGTCCCCGGCAGCCGAACATGCTGCCAAGCCCGACCCCACCTGCTCAATCATCAGTAGAAATTACGCCGATAGTTTTGCAGATCTACGACAATACCGGCCGTCACAATAATTTCATTTTTTCGCAACAGAACGAGGTGGCCCCCCCGCTACTGTGCGGTCCAGCCGCCATCCACCGGCAGGGCGATGCCGGTGATGTTGTGAGCGATCGGATGGGCCAGCCACAAGACGACCTGGCCGATCTCGTCGGGCGAGGAGATGCGCCGGCTCGGCTGTTTTTCCGATAGCAGGCCGGCGATGCCGGCCAAACGGTCGCCACCGTTTTCGGCAGCCCGCGCCTGGATCTGCGGCTCGATCAGTGCGGTTTCCACCCAGCCGGGGCAGATGCAATTGATAGTAACGCCGCCGCTGGCCGCCGAACCGGCGGTGGCATATTCCAAAGCCGCCACCTTGGACAGCCCGATCAGGCCGAATTTGGCCGAGACATAAGGCGCCTTGTTGGCCGAAGCGACCAGACCATGGACCGAGGCGGTGTTGATCACCCGGCCATAGCCGCGCGCCGCCATCCCGGGCAACGCCCGGCGCATGGTGTGGAATGCGGCCGACAGGTTGATCGCGAGTACGGCGTCCCAGGTCGCGCGGTCGGCCTCGGCCAGACTGACCGTCTTCTGGATGCCGGCATTGTTGACCAGGATGTCCGGGCCACCCCAGGCCGCCAAATCGTCCATCATCGCGTCGATCGCCTCGGGTCGGCGCAGATCCTGGTCGAAGAAGCGGGCTTCGGCCGCCCCGGCGGCGCGCACCGCGGCGAGCGCAGCCTCGGCCTCCAACGGCGTCGCCAGCCCATGGACCGCGACCCTGGCACCCGCCGAGCCGAGCGCCCTGGCGATTCCCAGGCCGATCCCCTGGGCCGAGCCGGTGACCAGAGCGGTCCGTCCTTCGAGAAAACGCTGGTGCATGGTCTGCCCCCTTGCGAGTTGATCAAACGCGGCGCATCGCTCCCCGGCAATGCCACCGGCATGCCCTTGCGGTAATTGAACGCAGGCGACGCGTCGACGGCAAAATTGCATGCCCGGCACTCGTTGCTCAACCCCGTGCCCTTGGGGCTCCGGTATAGCTGGGCGCCGTCGTGGGCGGCTTGTGATGCGGCAGCGGGCCTGTATCATGGTGCGACCATGATCCCAGGCTCCAACCTCCCGGAATTCACCGTCGGCGAACTGGCGCGCGCGCTGAAGCGCACGGTCGAGGATGCCTACGGCTTCGTACGGGTGCGCGGCGAGATTTCCCAGCCCAAACGCCACTCCTCGGGCCACCTCTACCTGCGGCTCAAGGACGCAGAGGCGGTGATCGAGGCGGTGTGCTGGCGCGGCGCCGCCGGCCGGCTGGCGGTGCGCCCGGAAGAGGGGCTGGAGGTGATCTGTTCCGGCCGCCTGACCACCTATCCCGGCCGCTCGCAATACCAGCTGATCATCGAGTCGATGGAACTGGCCGGCGAAGGCGCCCTGCTCAAGATGCTGGAAGAGCGCAAGCGCAGGCTGGCCGCCGAGGGCCTGTTCGATGCCGCGCGCAAACGAAAACTGCCCTATCTGCCGACCGTGATCGGCGTGATCACCTCGCCGACCGGCGCGGTGATCCGAGATATTCTGCACCGCCTGGCCGACCGCTTCCCCCGTCACGTCTTGCTGTGGCCGGTGGCGGTCCAGGGCGAGCAATCGGCGGTCCAGGTCGCGGCGGCCATCGCCGGCTTCAACCGGCTGGACGCGGGTGGGCCGGTGCCGCGGCCGGATCTGCTGATCGTCGCGCGCGGCGGCGGTTCGCTGGAAGACCTGATGCCGTTCAACGAGGAAATCGTGGTGAGAGCCGCCGCGACCAGTGTCATCCCGTTGATTTCGGCGGTCGGCCACGAGACCGATACCACGCTGATCGACCTCGCCGCCGACCTGCGGGCGCCGACCCCGACCGCCGCGGCGGAACTGGCCGTGCCGGTGCGGGTTGAACTGGTCGGCCAGGTGCTCGATTTCGAACGCCGCCAGTTCGGCGCCTTCGACCGCCTGATTGCCCAGGCGCGGACCCGCCTGGAGGGGCTGGGGCGGGGCCTCGGCGACCCCCGCGCCCTGATCGAGGAGCGCAGCCAGCGGCTCGACGACCGCGCCGAGCGGCTACAGCTCGCCGTCGCGGCGCTGGTCGAACGCAGCCGCACCCGCCTCGCTCCGGAAGCCCGAGCGCTGGGCGGCGCGCTGCGCCAGGCGGTCCAGGCCGCCCTCAACCGCTGCGACCGCGTCGCGGCGCGGCTGTCCCTGGCGCCGCTGCGCCGCCGCCTCGACGATGCCGCCGCGCGGGTCCACGACCTGGGGCCGCGGCTCGACCGCGCCGCCGACCACGGCCAGGCCGAGCGCGCCGCAAAGCTGCGCGGCCTCGGCCAGTTGCTCGAGAGCTATTCCTATCGCGGCGTGCTGGCGCGCGGCTTCGTCCTGGTCACCGACCGCGACCGCCACCCTGTCACGGCGGCAGCCCAGGCCCATGGCGGCCAGGCGGTGACGCTGGCCTTCCACGACGGCGATATCGCCGCGGTGATCGGCGGAACACCGCCGCGCAGCCGGCCGACGACCAAACGCGGCGCCGCCAAGGACAGCCAGGGCACCCTGCTCTGACCCCGACCGGCACCACAGGCACCGAACCCGCGCCCCGAACAGGAGACCCCACGTCATGAAGATCGACCTGACCGGCACAACCGCCCTGGTCACCGGCTCCACCGCCGGCATCGGCCGCGCCATCGCCCAGGGCCTGGGCGCCACCGGGGCGCGGGTGGTGATCAATGGTCGCAAGCCCGCTACCGTCACGGCGGCGCTCGAAGCGCTGCGCCAGGCGGTGCCCGCAGGCAGTTTCGAAGGCGTCGCCGCCGATGTCTCGACCGCCGCGGGCTGCGCCGCGCTGGTTGCGGCGGTTCCGGCGGTCGACATTCTGGTCAACAATGCCGGCATCTTCGAGCCCAAGGATTTCTTTGAAACCCCGGACGAAGACTGGCATCGCTTTTTCGAGACCAACGTGATGTCGGGCATCCGGCTGTCACGCGCCTGGATGCCGGGGATGCTGGCGCGCAATTGGGGACGGATCGTGTTCATTTCCTCGGAATCGGGGATTCATATCCCCAAGGAAATGATCCACTACGGCACGACCAAGACCGCTCAGTTGGCGGTCGCCCGCGGGCTGGCCGAATTGACCGCCGGCAGCGGCGTCACGGTCAACAGCGTGCTGCCGGGACCGACCCGCTCCGACGGCGTCGAGGGCTTCCTCGGCGCGATGGCGGCCCAGGCCGGCACCACCGCCGACGCCATGGCCGAGGGCTTCGTCAAGCAGCACCGGCCGACCTCGCTGCTCCAGCGCTTCGCCAGCGTCGATGAGGTCGCCAATATGGTGGTCTATGCCTGTTCGAAACAGGCTTCCGCGACCAACGGCGCGGCGTTGCGGGTCGAAGGCGGCATCGTCCGCACCATTGTCTGAGCCGCTCGTCCAAACCGGAAGGCGCCAGCCCTTGACCGGGACCATCGACCGTCCCACGTCGAAAAACACGGTTTGTTAAGCCGTGCCCGGATAGGTTTGCCGCCCACCGGACAACGGCCGGCCGAACTGCCGGCAAGAAGAATAAGAGGAAAGAGACATGACCAGAGGAACGATGCTGCTTGCCGCGGCGTTGGTTTGCCTGACCACCGGCGCGCCTGAGCCCGCCTCGGCGCAAGTCTATTGCCGCGCGCCCGGACGGCCGCCCGGCTGCATTCCGCGGCCCGCCGCGACGGTCCGTCCTGGCGTTGGTGCGCCCGGCGTCGGTGTGGCACCGGGTGTCGGCGCCGGTGCCGCTGGGGTCGGCGTGGCACCGGGTGTGGGTGCCGGTGCCGCCGGGGTCGGAGTCGCACCAGGTATGGGTGCCGGTGCCGCCGGAGTCGGAGTCGCACCAGGTGTGGGTGCCGGTGCCGCCGGAGTCGGGGTGACACCCGGCGCCGGTGCCGGTGCGCGGGGTGCCGGAGTCACGCCGGGTGCCGGCGCCGGCGCGCCGGGAGTCGGGGTAGAGGCCGGCAACCGCGGCGGCCCGGCCGATCGCCCTGGCCGGCGCTGAGCGGGCGCAACCAGCGCTTTCAATGGGTCCGCGGGTTTGCTAGAGGGTGCGCGAACCGGTGGCTCCGGGTAGGACGCGGGGCTGACCGGCGCTCCGCAACCGATGGCCGCTGATCAGATGAAAGTCTTCGAGGAAAACGGGATCGTGCCCGTCTTGGTGCTGCTGGGGGCACTGGCCGGTGGGCTGGGGGTGGCGGCCGGTGCCTATGCCAGCCATCGTCTGGGTGACGAGCATGCCGTCGAGCTCTTTCGCTTGGCCGGGCAGTACCAGCTGTTCCATGCTCTGGCGCTGATCGGGGTCGCACTGCTCGCCGAACGGATTCCGCCGGGCTGGCCCCGGCTGGGACTGATCATCGCCGGCGGCGCCTTCGCCTTGGGCATCGTCCTGTTCTGCGGCGCGCTCTATGCCATCGCGCTCAACGGACCGGGCGGCTTCGGTGCCGCGGCACCGTTCGGCGGCGCCAGCCTGATGTTCGGCTGGGCCGCCCTTGCCGCGGCCGCCCTGTTCTGGCCGGGCTGCCGCGACTGAAGGCCCACGGGCTGCGCAATCACGGCAGATCGGCGAGCAAGATTTCGGCGTCCTCGGTCGCGGTGATGACCAGCCGCTCCACCGCCTCGACGGCGACGCCGTCGCGCGCGGCGGCCGGCTGTCCGTTGACGGAAATGGTTCCCCGCGCCGGGACCAGATAGGCGCGGCGACCGGGCGCCAGGGTGTGCTCAAGGCTCTGTCCGGCGTCGAGCGTGGCGCCGAGCAGCGCCGCATCGGCGTTGATCCTCAGCGCCGGCGAGTCACGGTCCTGGTCGCGGCCGGAGGCCAGGACAACCAGACCATCCTCGGCCTGCTTGGGAAACGCCTTGGTTTCCCAGCGCGGTGCCAGACCCTGGGCGTTGGGTTGAATCCAGATCTGGAACAGCGTGGTCGGTTCGGCTTCCCGGTTGTATTCGGAATGGACGATGCCTTTGCCGGCACTCATCACCTGGACGTCACCGGCCAGGGTCCGCCCCTGATTGCCGAGATGGTCGCCGTGGGTCACCGCACCGGTCCGGACATAGGTGATGATCTCCATGTCGCGATGGCCGTGGGGCGGAAAGCCGGTATCGGGCTGGATGGTATCGTCGTTCCACACCCGCAGCGGACCGAAGCCCATGCGCGCGGGGTCATGGAAGTCGCCGAAGCTGAAATGGTGGCGGGCCGACAGCCAGTCGGCCTCATAGCGGCCGAGGGCAGCGAACGGGATGACCTGGATCATGATGGGACTCCTTGAAACCGGCCGCGATGGTGGGCGGCGTTGAGGTCGAGCGCCGGCCCCTTGGGCACGATGCCGGTCGGGTTGATCGTGGTGTGGCTGGCGTAATAGTGCCGTTTGATGTGGCTGAAATTGACCGTCGGCGCGACGCCCGGCACCTGGTAGAGCTCGCGCACATAGCCCGACAGATTGGGATACTCGGCGATCCGCCGCAGGTTGCACTTGAAGTGGCCGTAATAGACTGTGTCGAACCGGACCAGGGTGGTGAACAGCCGCCAATCCGCCTCGGTCAGGACGTCGCCGACCAGCCAGTGCTGGCGCCCCAGACGCTGGTCAAGTTGATCGAGGCCGGCGAACACGGCGTCGAATGCCGCCTCGTAGTGATCCTGGGAGGTGGCGAAACCGGCCCGGTAGACGCCGTTGTTGACCGCGTCGTAGACCACGGCATTGATCGCGTCGATTTCGTCGCGCAGCGGCTCGGGATAGAAATCGACCGTGGCGTCGCCCCAGGCGTCGAATTCGCGGTTGAGCATGCGGATGATCTCGGCAGACTCGTTGCTGACGATCGTCCGCCGCTGGGTGTCCCACAGCACCGGCACGGTGACCCGGCCGGTGTAGTCGGGCTTGGCCAGCGTGTAGAGGTCGCGCAGGAAGCGAACGCCGTTGACCGGATCCGCCGCTTCGGCCAGAACCCAGCCGTCCGGGCCCATCAGCGGCTCCACCACCGTGACCCCGATCGCGCCTTCCAGTTTCTTGAGCGCGCGGAAGATCAGGGTGCGGTGCGCCCACGGGCAGGCCAGCGAAACATAGAGGTGATAGCGGCCGGGCTCCGCCGCGAAGCCGGAGGCGCCATCGGCACTGACCCGATCGCGGAAACGACTGTCTTCGCGCCTGAACGCCCCGCCGGTGGTGCCGGTGTCATACCAGCGGTCGTGCCAGGCCCCATCGATCAGCAATCCCATGGCGGTTCTCCGGTCGTAGCGTTCGGGTCAGGCGGCCAGTTTCGCGACGATGCCGGCGACATGGCGGCCCTGGAAGCGCGCCAGTTCCAGTTCGTTGGCCGAGGGCTGGCGCGAGCCGTCGCTTCCCGCCAGGGTGGTTGCGCCATAGGGCGTGCCGCCGGTGATCTCGTCCATATTGACCAGACCCGCGGCGGAATAGGGCAGCCCGACGATGACCATGCCGTGGTGCAGCAGCGTGGTGTGGAACGAGGTGATGGTGGTCTCCTGGCCGCCATGCTGGGTGCCGGTCGAGGCGAACACGCTGCCGACCTTGCCGATCAGGCCGCCCTTCATCCACAGCCCCCCGGTCTGATCGAGGAAATTGCGCATCTGCGAGGCCATGTTGCCGAACCGGGTCGGCGTGCCGAAGATGATGCCGTCGTAGTCGGCGAGTTCCTGCGGGCTGGCGACCGGCGCCGCCTGGTCAAGTTTGATCCCGGCCTTGCGTGCGGCCTCTTCCGGCATCAGTTCCGCGACCCGTTTTATGGTAACCTCGGTACCGGCGACCGAGGCCGCCCCTTCGGCAATCGCCCCCGCCATCGTCTCGACATGGCCGTAGCTGCTGTAATAGAGCACCAGAATTTTCGACATGACGCTTCCCCTCCGATCTTAGCCAGTTTTCGGTAGATGGCCGGTTGCGGTGGAGCCCACAATCCTTCAACAATGAACAAGTTTGTTGAGCGGAGAAGAACGATCCCGCGATGAGCCGGTTCGACGACATGATCGCCTTCCTTCGCGTGGTCGAAGCCGGCAGCTTTACCGGTGCCGCCGAGCGGCTGGGCATCTCCAAATCCGCGGTCAGCCGGCGGATGACCGAGTTGGAGGATCGCCTGGGCACCCGGCTGCTCAACCGGACGACCCGCCGGCTCAGCGTCACCGAAGCCGGGCGCGCCTTCTACCAGCGCTGTGTCGGCATCGCCGCCGATCTTGACGACGCCGAGCGCGCCGCCGCCGATCTCGACCGCGCGCCGCGCGGTCTGCTGCGGATCGCCGCGCCGCTGTCCTTCGGGGTCCGCCACCTGGCGCCAGCCTTGCCCGAGTTCCTGGCGAACCATCCGGCCTTGACCATCGAAACCGATCTCAGCGACCGCATCACCGACCTGGTCGAGGAAGGTTTTGATGTCGCGATCCGGATCGCCCGGTTACGCGACAGTTCGATGATTGCCCGGCGCCTGGCACCGTGCCGGCTGGCGGTCGCCGCCAGTCCGGCCTATCTTGAGCGTTTCGGCCGGCCGCGCGATCCCGATGCCCTGGCCGAACACAACTGCCTGATCTACACGAATTCGCCCTTGTCCGATCAGTGGCAGTTCGAGTTCGACGGCACCGCGCAAACAGTCCGGGTCACGGGCAATCTGCGGGCGAACAACGGCGATATCCTGGCGAAGGCTGCGATCGCCGGGCTCGGCATCACCATTCTGCCGACCTTCCTGTTGGGCGAGGCGCTGAACGATGGCCGATTGATCTGCTTGTTCGCCGATCGCTTACGTCCCCAACTGGCGGTCTATGCGGTCTATCCGCCCGGCCGGCACCTGTCGTCGAAGGTCCGCGTCCTGATTGATTTCCTCGCCGCCCGCTTCGGTCCCCAACCACCTTGGGATGACGCATTGCCGCGGCCTGCCCCAGCATCTTGATCCGAGGCGCGATCCCGCTTAGGGTCCGGCGGGAGATCGAGGAAACTCTGGAAGATGCCGACCGGTTCCATTTTGAACATTTTCATATTCGCCGCAGCGGCATCCTCGACTACTCAGAGCCCCAAGATAAACCAAGGCGGAACACGAACCTGCGACAGGCCTGGAGCGATCTGGTTCAGCTCGGGCCAAGGCCGAAAAACTCACCCGGCCACTGCAATAACCGGCAGCAGATACCTGCCTGCTACTCGAAAGCCATTTGTTAAATGCGCGTCATTACCAAAATAGAAATATTAGAATTTACGAAGATAATTCGAGCAAGTCGGCATTGACGCGAAAGCGTTGATAGATTCAAAGGGATAATCGCGATTGAAGTACGAAAATTCGGGGTAAACACCGTTATTTTTGTCATCGAAGGACATCACATGGACGTGACTGGCATTCTCAGCCCTCCGTAGGTCATGGTATTGACAATACGGGTGATCGAACCCACCTCGGTTGGTTTGTCATCTGTCGATGTAAACTGGCAGGAACTCCTCGATACAGAGAAAAATGGTCAAATGACATGGCAACCAAAACGGGAAGTGCTGCCACCATGGGTCACGATAACAGCTGCATTTTTTGCAGGATCATTGCCGGAGAAATCCCCTGCTTCAAACTCTATGAAGACGACCGTACGCTTGCCTTCATGGATATCAACCCGGTCAATCCCGGCCACTGTCTGGTGGTGCCCAAAGAGCACGACCCCAACCTGTACGACTCATCGCCCAAGACCCTGACCGACGCCATCGTCACCGCCCAGAAGGTCGCGGTCGCCGTCCGCCGGGCGCTCGACCCGGCGGGGCTCAACCTGCTCCAGGCCAATGGGCCGGGCGCGGCACAGTCGGTCCAGCATTTCCACCTGCACGTCATCCCCCGCCGTCACGACGACGGCATGGCGATGAACTGGGGGATCAAAGCCGGCGACATGGTGGCAATCGGCGCGCTGGCCGAACGCATCCGCGCCGCCCTTTGAGGCGATTGGCCTCGGACACCTGGCGATGATCCAGCCGGCTCCGGGCAGGTCCGGCCCGGTCAGGCGTTTTCTGGTCAAATGCCGGTGCATTTTAACCGACCATTGCCGATTCGCCGGCTATTGGTGTCGGGGTGCCGGACCACCCCGGCTTCCCCGCGCCGCCGAAGCGAGCATGCTGCGCCGTTTCTCCCAGAGCCTGGTCACCCGCCTGATGGCGGTGGCGATCGTTTTGCTGACCATCGGCACGATCGGGCGTGCGGTGATCCTGACCGACTACGTGCGCGGGGGGATCACCGCGCTGGTCGAAGCGGAGCAGGCGTCGATCGCGACCTATGTCGCGCGGGACATCGACAACCGGGTGAGCGAACGGCTGGCCCTGCTGCGCCGGCTGGCAAGCCATCTCCCCCCGGCCTTGCTCACGCAGCCCGACCGGCTGCGCGCCTGGCTGGCGGAGCGTCAGGCGCTCTATCCCCTGTTCTCCGACGGCTTGCTGGTGGTGCCAACCACCGGTGAAGCTGCTATGGCCGACGCCCCGGGGCGTCCCGGGGCGGACCGCGCCTTCGGCGATATGGACTGGTTCCTCGACGCCCGGGACCACGGCCGGGCGGCGATCGGCCGGCCCTACCGCAACCCGACCAGCGGCGAGCCCGAGATCGTCATGGCGGTCCCGGTCGGCACCGCGGGGGCGCCGCCCGCCGCCGTCCTGGCCGGCGTCACAGCGCTCGGTGTGCCCAGCTTCCTCGGCGCCATCCCCACCACCAGGATCGGCGAAACCGGCGGGCTTGTGCTGATCTCGCCGCGCGACCGGCTGGTTGTCTCGTCGGGCGGC
Source organism: Azospirillum sp. (assembly GCA_016124535.1). Classification (GTDB taxonomy): domain Bacteria; phylum Pseudomonadota; class Alphaproteobacteria; order Azospirillales; family Azospirillaceae; genus RI-112. Next base: position 11,885 of record WGNK01000027.1, on the reverse strand, counting down.
GATCCGGCGACGATCCTGCGCAGCACGCCGCCGACCGGCGCCAACCCGCTCCTTGACCGCGCCATGACGGGATTTCGCGGCACTGAAATTGCCGCCAATACCTCCGGCGTCGAGGAATTGGTGGCGATCGCCAGCGTCGACAGCGCCGGCTGGTTCGTGGTCGCCCACCTGCCGACCGCGGAGGCCTTCGCCCCGGCGACGCGAATGCGCGCCTTCGGCCTGAGGAACACGGTGTGGATGGGCGCGCTGGTGCTCGGCGGTCTGCTTTACATCCTGCCGCGCATCCTCAAACCGCTACGCGACGCCGCACGCGAAATGCGCAGAATGGCCGAGGGCGAAACCGATCTGAAGCCGCTGCCGGTGATCCGCGAGGATGAGGTCGGGACCTTGGTCCTCGGCTTCAACAGCCTGCTCAATCAGGTGCGCCAGCGCGAAGCCGAATTGCGCGATCGCGAGGCGTTGATGACCCGTCGGGCGCATCATGATCCGCTGACCGGCCTGCCCAACCGGGCGATGTTCCACCAGTGCCTGCAGCAGGAGATCGCGTTCAACACCCTGGTCGATAACAGCTTCGCCCTGATGTTCCTGGATCTCGACGGCTTCAAGCCGGTCAATGACAGCTACGGCCATGCCGCCGGCGACGAGGTGCTGCGACAGGTCGCCGCCCGCCTCAAACTCGCGGTCCGGCCGTTGGATATCGTCGCGCGTTTGGGGGGCGACGAGTTCGTGATCATGATGCTGACCGGGGTCGAGGCGCCGCGGACCAGTGCTCAAACCGTGGCAAACCGTTGCCTGGACGCGATTGGCCAGCCCTTCAGCGTCGCCGGTGCGGAGATCCGGATCGGCCTTTCGATCGGCATCGCGATCTGCCCCGATGACGGCCGCGAGGCGAGCTGGCTGATGCGGCATGCCGATGCCGCCCTCTACCATGGCAAGAAGATCGGGCGGGGCCGCGTCGTCTTCTACCAGGACGAGTACGGGTGAGCCGGCCGCTCAGCGCCAGCGCCCGGCCGGCGATACCGGGCCGTGCGGAAGAGCTTCAGGCCATCGGTCGGGAAATTCGGCCGATCGCTGCGGCTGGACGCGCTTCAGCCGGCGGTCTTGCCACGACCACGGTTGTTGAGCGCGGCCAGCAAGCCGGTAGCGGAATCGCCCGCCTTCTTGCGTGGCGTCGTATTGAGGAAGCCGGCGACCCGCCCCCGCAGTTCGACCGCATCCTGGGCGGCGGCATCGGCATCGCTGGCGACCCGCTGCTTCAGTTCGGGATCAAGCGTCGAAAAGGCACGCGCTGCGAAATCGAAGGCCGGCCGCGAACGGGTGGCAATCACCTGACGCAATGCCTTGGAGACCAGGACGGTATCGAGCACCCCCGGACCGGAAATGCCGTCAAGGACATCGGCCAGGATACCAATGGCCTGGATGGTCCGGCTGTCGTCGAGGGAAACGTCGATGGCGGTCATGGCACGGGCCGATGGTCGTTCGAACCTGATGATCGGCGTCAGCCGATTACCAATCCTTTAAAATAGCCGATTTTCTCGAAAAGTCATCCGGCCATCGCAGCATAGCGTGTCTGCGCCGGGAAAACCACCCGCCGCTGTGTCCGAACGGCGGCACCAAACAACCATCGGCGATGGCGACCGCCATGCCCTAGGCCGTCCAGGCGCCATGCTTGGGATTGCCAGCGGCCGAACCTGACCGGGCGACCCGCCGCTTTTCCGCGACCGCCATGATATGGCGGCGCAGGTCGTCGTCCTGCTCGATCAGGCGCCGGAAGTCGCGCTCGTCGAGTTCAAGCAGGCGACAATAGCCCAGCGCCCGGACGTCGGCGGTGCGCGGCTGGCGCGACAACAGCCCCAGCTCGCCGAAGAAATCGCCCGGACCAAGCCGATGGCTGTCCGAGGTTCCGGGCAGCAGCACCTCGACCTCGCCCGACGAGATGAAATACATGCTGGAGCCGAAATCGCCGCGCCTCAGCAGCATTTCCCCCGGCAACGCCAGGCGCGGCCGCAGCAGTTTGACCACGGCATGGAGACGGCGCTCGGGCAGACCGGCGAACATCGGCAGCCGCGCCACCAGATCGTTGAGGCGCAGGCCGAGATCGAGCCGCGGCGGCCGCTCGAGCGCGCGTCGGCGCTGCTCCAGCTGGCGGCGGAGATCGTTGAGGATTTCCTGATTGATCAGGGATTCCGAACACATCAGGACGAAACCGGTCTCCTCCATCCGCAAGGCCGCGCGGCCGAGATACTGGTGCTGCAGCACCAGGGCGAAGTCGGGATACTGGATTTTGATCGCCGACAGGGCCTGCTCGACCGCGGCCAAGCGCCCCCGCAACACCGCGGCCAGGGCCTCGGCGCAGTCTTCCCCCAGCAGAGACGCCAGGCGACTGCGGTTAAAGGCGCCCAATTCGTGGAGCACCATGCGCACGATCAGCAAGGCCTCCGAGCGCACCGCCAAGCGCCGTGCCAGCATGGCGCGCAGACCCAGGCTGCGCTGCAACAGGACCGCCAGGCGCATCTTGCCGGTGAAGCCGATCGCCCGCCGGGCCATCGCCTCGTAGCCGTCGAGCCCGCCGCTCTTGGTGCCATCGAGCAACCAGCCGGTGCGCTCGGTCAGGACCTCGACCACCCGCCGCGAAATGACCCCTTCCTCGTAATGCTTGAAGTACAGCTCCTCCTCCCGGTTGATCAGGATGATCAGCCCGATGGTCAGCAGGTCGGCCTCGCTCAGCGGCGGCTCTCCGGCGATCTCGCGCTGGATCGCCCCGATGCGCAGCTCGTATTGCTCGGCGGTCTTGATCACGACCTCGGGGCGGATCTGGTAGGCGCGGGCGACCGCGTCGATCTCGTCCCGAATGGTGGTCAAGGACAGCAGCAGGGCGCGGTTGCGTACCGCCAGTTCGCCGGGCGGCAGCTTGTCCAGGCCGAGCAGCCGGATCAGCGGCCGCAAAGTGGTGCCGTTGATGAACAGGGTGAACAACACGAAGCCGGTCGCCAGGACCCCGACGAAATGTTCGATCTGCTGGGGGACATAGCGGCTCTCGGTGACTGCGAGCGCCAGCACCAGCGAGACCGCACCGCGCAGCCCGCCCCACAGAATCACCGTCTTGTAGGCATGGCTGACCGCCTGGGATGCGCCGAGCCGGGACAGCACCGGCAACAGGCCGAACAGCACGGCGGCGCGCGCCACCAGCGCCGCTGCCACCAGCACCAGCAACAGGCCCAGTTCGGACCATTCCGCCGAGCGCAGGGTCTCGGGCACCAGCATGGCGGCAAACACGAAGATCAGCGAATTGGCCCAGAATCCCAGCTGGTGCCAGACATGCTCCAGGGCGCTCCAGGTGGTCGGCGAGACCCGGGTGCGCCCGACCGAGCCCACCACCAGTGCGGTCACCACCACCGACACCACGCCGGAGACCTCGGCGTAGTGCTCTGCGAGAATGAACGACAGATAGGCGAAGGCAACGGTCAGCGAAATCTCGGCGCGCGGCTGGTCGCGCATCGGTCCGACCAGCAGGCAGGCCAGCCGCCCGATCAGATAGCCGACCACGATACCGCCGCAGAAGCTCCGCAGGAACGCGACGATGGCGGCGCCGAAATCGGCGGTGCGTTCGCCGGTCAGGATATCGAGCAGCAGGGTGAAAATGACGATCGCCGCGGCATCGTTGAGCAGGCTCTCGCCCTCGACCAGCATGCACAGACGCCGCGGCGCCCCGAGGTCGCGGAAAATGCCGATCACCGCGGCGGGATCGGTGGTCGCGATGATCGCCGCCAGCAGCAGGCAGCCGACCAGATCGATCCCGCTGACCGCGGCCAGAGCATAGCCGGCGACCAGGGTGGTAACCACCACGGCGACCACCGCCAACAGCAGGATCGGGGCAAGATCGTCGATCAGGCGGCGGACATCGATGGTGAACGCGGTCTCGAACAGCAGGACCGGCAGGAATAGATAGAAAAAGGCTTCCGCGGTGAAGTGGAAGATGTTCAGCGACTTGACGAAATCGCTGAACGGCCCGCTCTGGTCGAGCGCTACCGCCACCCGGATCAGCAGCCCGAGCAGGACGCCGACCGCCGCCAGCAGCACCGTGAACGGCACGTTGAGCCGACCGGCGAGCGGCGGCAGCGCGCTGACCAGGGCAAGCAGCCCGGCCATGCCGAGCAAGGTAGGAACGATGTCGTGCATGATGGGGCAGGATTAGCGCGATTTGCTACCGTCGGTGATCATCGGGCTGTGATCCCTGCCCCAATCCCAGCGCATTCGCTGTCGAATAGGTCCTCCGGGTGGCCGTGCGACCCAAGCTGCACGGGATGCAGCCCCCAGAGCGGCGCGTGATCAGCCGATGATCTCGGCGATCGCCTCCTTTTGCGCGTCCTCTTCCTCGAAGCGGACCAGCTCCAGCCCCATGGCGTCGCGGATCGAGACCATGCCGAGCGGCCGGCCGCCATCGACCACCGGCATATGGCGGAAGCCGCCGTCATGCATCATGTGGAGGGCGTGGACCACCGGGCGGTTGGGCGAAATCGTCTGGGGCGACTTGGTCATGACTTCCGAAATCACCGTCCGGTCCGGATCCAGCGCGGCCGCCAGAACCCGATTCAGCGCGTCCCGCTCGGTGAAAATGCCGGTCAATTGCCCTTTTTCAACCACCAGAACCGAGCCGACGCGCTTCTCCCGCATCAGCCGCGCAGCCTGACGGACGGTCATCTCCGGACCTACCGTTATGGGTTCCTGATTGCGGATGATGTCGCGGACGGGCCGATTGGGCATGTCTTGAGTGGCCTCCCTGCCTGCTCTGATTCGGTCGTTGCCGATCCGGTCATCATGCCCCGAGCGCGCTTTGCAATCAACCCTTCACGGTGGCCTCCATAGTCGCCCGAAGTCGAAGTCGGTCAAGCGGCGGGCGATGCCCTCACCCGGGCGTCGCGCGAGCATGCCGCCCGTTCAACAGGGCGGTCAGCCAGCCTTCCACCGCGCCGACATCGCGGGCCTCGGCGGTCACCGCGACATAGCCGTCGGGCCGGATCAGGGTCAGACCGCCGTAAGCTGCTCCAGCGCCAGATGCCGGTTCGACGACCGTGAGGTCCGCGGCCCAGCGCGCGGCAAAGGCGCTCAACGCCGGGGACGCCACCTCGGCGCCGCAGACCAGAAGCAGGAAGCGGCCGCTCGCCAGGCGCGAGTGCAGCGTGGCCGGCTCTCCCGATGACGGTGCCAGCGCCAGGTCGGGCGCACGATCGCCGGGTCCCGGCCGGCCGCGGCGGCGCGGCGCCGATCGTCCCAGGCGATTTAACGGGCTGTCCGGATAGGCGATATCGATTTCCGACAGCATCCTGACCACGGCGCGGCGCACCGCCGCGAGCCTGGTCAGCCCGTCCACCAGGCGGTTACGGATCGCTTGGCCCAAGGGATTGCGCAGGATTGACACCCGGGTCGCCCGCCCGGCGGCTCGGATCACCCGCGCAGCGACCGGACCCCGCTCGTGATCGTAGCTGTCCAGCAGCACGCCATCCTGCGCCCGTCCCCGGCACACCAGGGCCAGTTTCCATGCCAGGTTAACCGCGTCCTGGAGGCCGGTGTTCATGCCCTGACCACCGGCAGGACTGTGGATATGGGCGGCGTCGCCGGCGAGGAAGACCCGGCCGCTCCGGTAGCGTCCGACCTTGCGCTCGTTGATCCGGAACGCCGACAGCCAGACCGGGCTGTGCGCGACGATGCCGCCGGGACCGCGGCGGTCGAGCAGCTGCTGGAGTTCCTCGAGCGTGGGATCCGCGCGGCGCCCCCTGCCCTTGGCCTCACCCAGGTCGGCGACCACCCGGTAGCGATCTGCGGTGATCGGAAACGTGCCGAGGATGCCCTCGGGATGCCAGAAGAAATTGACCGTACCCGGTTCCAGAATCGGGCAGTCGCGCGGTCCGTCGAAATAGACATCGGCCAGCACCCAGTCGCTGGGTTCGGTATCGCCCTGGAATTCCAGACCGAGGGTGCGGCGCACGGTGCTGTGGGCGCCGTCGCAGCCGATCAGCCAGTCCGCCGTCACGGTTTCCCCGGTCCCGTCGGCCAGGCTGAGCGCGGCCAGCACGCCTTCGCCGTCCTGGTTGAAGCCGGTCAGTGTGACCCGGCGCTCGACCCTGACGCCGAGGCGGTTCAGATGCTCCTCGAGCAGGCGCTCGGTCTCAGCCTGATTGACCATCAGGGCAAAATCAAACCGGCTGGGCACGGCATTCAGCGCGATCCGGGCAACCGGCCGCTGGTTGGCGAAAATCCGGGTGGCATGAACTTTGAGCCCGGCGGCAACGAATCGGTCGGCGCAGCCCATGGCCTCCATCAGTTCCAGGCTGCGGGCCCACAGCACCAGCGCCTTGGAGTGTTCCGAGCGCGCCGGCGCCTGGTCGATGATGCGTGCGCCGACGCCGTGACGGGTCAGTTCCACTGCCATCGCCAAGCCGACCGGGCCGGCGCCGACAATCAGGACCTGGTTGAGCTTGGCCATGTTTCGGTTGCCCCCTCGGCCGCGAGGTGCCCCGGCGCTCAGCGACACCCGGTGGACCAGAATGCGTCATGGCGGGGTAGGTGTAAACCCCGAGCCGGACGCGGCACTGTTACGCCCGCATCGAGGCGGTGAAGGTCCCGGCATCGTGCTTCAGCAGTCCCAGCTCCTCGCCAAGGTGGTCGGCGGCATAGGCCATCTCGACCGCTGACCGCCCGGTTTCCGCCGCATTCATCGCCATGTTGGCGACGCTCTCGGACACCGCGCTGGCATTGGCATCGGCATCGTCGATCGCGCCGACGATCTCACGGGTCTGGCGCAATTGCCCTTCGACCGCAGCGGAGACCGCAGTCGACAGGCCGTCGATTTCTTCGATGGTGGCCCGCACCCCCTGAATGGTGCCGACCACGTCGCGGGTTGCGGTCTGGATCGCCACCACCTGGCTGGAGATTTCCGAGGTGGCCCGGGCGGTCTGGCCGGCCAGCGCCTTGACCTCGCCGGCGACTACGGCAAACCCCTTGCCCGCAGCACCGGCGCGTGCCGCCTCGATCGTGGCGTTGAGCGCCAGCAGATTGGTCTGGTCGGCGATGTCGCTGATCAGTTTGACGATTTCTCCGATCCGTCTGGAGCTTTCGGCCAGCGTGCCGACGATGGTCGTGCTGGTGCGGACATAGTCGACGGCGCGCCCGACGGCACTGCTGGTGGTCGAGACCTGCTGGCCGATCTCGCCGATCGACTGCGACAGGGTCTGGGAAATGCCGCTGACCACCGCGACGATCTCCGAAGTCCGACTCGATTTCGCCGCAGTTTCCTCCGCCTGCAGCTTCATCTTCTCGGCCGCGCCGCTCATGTCCTGGGAGCCGCCGCGGATGCGCTCGACCGCGTCGCAGACCGTGGACAACACCCGTCCCAGAGTGGTGTCGACTTCGTCGGCAACCGCAATCAGCTCCTGCTTGCGTGCAAGCGCTGCGCTGCGCTCGTTGTCCCGCGCCGCCTGCTCCAGCTCCTGGGTGCGTGCAAGATTCTCCTTGAACACCCGGACCGCCCGCGCCATCGAGCCGATCTCGTCGCCGCGCGCGGTGCCCGGCACCTGCGCGGTTTCATCGCCGCCAGCCAGCCGCTCCATCGCCGCCTCGATCGCGCGCAGCGGTCGCGTGATGCTGCGAACCACCAGGAGCGTACAGAGCAGGAAACCGGCAACCAGGAGCGATCCCATGGTCAAAGTCGTCCGGACCGCCTGATCGCGGACCTGCTGTTGGCGTTCGGCGGCACCGGTCATGCCCGCGTGCGCGGCCTCCAGCAGCGCGGCAAACCGCGGTTCCAGGCCCTTGAGCGTGTCGTTCAGGGTCGCCAGTTCCGTGCGCCAGGCGCGCGTCGCATCGACGAAATCGCGGAAGGCCGAGCGGTATTCCTTGACCAGCTTGCCCAGCTTGGCCGTGGTCTCGGCATCCAGCCCCATGCTGGGATCGCTGAGCTTGAAGCGGAATTCGCCGAACGCCTTGCCGTGCGGCCCCAGCACCTCGTCGTCGCCGAAGATCGCGAAGTCCTTCTCCTTGAGCCGCATCGACTGCATCGGCACGATCAGCTTGTCGAGGTTGGGCCACAGCTTGAGCTCGCCTTCGACCGCCGCACCGGCGGCGCGCAGCCGGCCGCGCAGGCCAGACTCGTTGTCCAGCCCCTGCTCGCGGGCAATCTGGGCGAGGCGGCCGAAGGTCTCGCCCAAGCTCGCGATCCCGGCCGCCAGGGGGTCGAGCTGGTCGGCCATCGGCGCCGCACCCGGTCCCTGCCGCAGGCTTTGCAGCGCCTGGGTGATTTCATGGGCGGCGGCCGCCACCGCGCTCGCAGCGCCTTCGTCGCGCTCGGCGACGAAGCGGAGCGCCTGATAGCGCAATCGGCCGGCCTGCTCCTGGGCCAGCATGGTTTGTTCGAACACCGCGCCGAAATCGTTGAGGTCGCGGGTTGCCCGGAAAATCTGGCGTTCACCGATTGCGACCGTGCCGCCCAATACCAGCAAGGTCGCCAAAGACATCATCACCAGGGCGCCAATCCGGAGCCCGATCGGTATGTTCGAGCCCACGTCCCGATCCCCAACACCGTCACGGTCTGATATCGAAATGCCGGTCGAACCGTGCCAGTTCCAACAGGCGTTTAACCTCGGAATGGGGACGTTCCAGGGACAGCGACAGCCCGCGTTTGCCGGCCTCGTCGCGGGCGATCAGGAACATGCCGAGCCCGGAGGAGTCGATGCCGTTCAGCTGATCGAGATTGAAGACGACATGGGCCTTGTCCTCGTCGCCGAACGCCGACATCAGGTCCTTGAACTGGGAGTGATCGGTAAAACCCATCCGCCCTTTGAGGCGAAATTCGGTGATACCGGGGCGCTTATTGATTTCGTATTCCATGTTCTACCGTCTCATTCGGTCGCATTGCTTAAAGTCTAAGCACACGTCTAAAGTCGGTGCGGCCCAATATTGGGTTCCGTCCCGACTGCCGACCTAAAATAGCCGATTGTTATGACACTAAGATGGCACTGCTTGACGGTATGCTGCGGTGCGACCTTTTGGACACTCTTGGGAAAGGCTCCGAGAGCGCCGGCTTTAATAGAATTTGTGGTAAATTGCGCCGTAAGTTCGCCCGCCATTATTTACAGCAGGCAAATGTGCATTCGCGATCGCCGCAAGACGGGACCGGTCTTTCGCACCGCACCTATTCGACGCCATCGGCCGGGGCCAGCGGCTGGCGGGTAAAGCCCTTGAGCGGCCCCAGCCCGATGCGGTCGCGCGGCACCACCGGCTCGCTCTGCATGTAGAGCGCGACCAGCTCGGCCAGCGAGCGCAGGGAATTGCTGTGGGTGCGCTCATAGCCGTGGGAGGCATCGACGCCGAAACAGATCAAGGCGGTGCGGATGTCGTTGCCGGCCTCGATCGCGGCGGCGCTGTCGCAGCGGTAATAGCGGAACACGTCGCGCTGATGCTTGATCTCATACTCCTGGCAGATCGCCAGCAGGTGATGGGTCAGGTGATAGTCGAACGGCCCGGTCGAATCCGCCATCGACACCGTGACCCCGGACTCCCGGCTGTTCTGGCCGGGTGCCGGCGTCGCGTTGTCGATCGTCACCATCTCGGCCACGTCGCCGTGCAGCACCGAGGAGGCGCCGGAGCCGACCTCTTCGGAGATCGTCAACAGCAAGTGGCAATCGACCGGCAAGGCCAGGCCGGCGTCGAGCACCGCCTTGGCCGCACCGAACATCACCGCCACCCCGGCCTTGTCGTCGAGATGGCGGGAATTGATGAAGCCGCCGTCCTGAAATTCCGGCTGGGGATCGATCGCGACGAAATCGCCGATATTGAAGCCGTGGCGGATCAGGTCGGCCTCGCAGGCACACACCGCATCGACCCGCAGCTCGACATGGCTCCAGCCGACCGGCTGGCTGTCGATTTCCTCGTTGTAGGTATGGCCCGACGCCTTGAGCGGCAGGATCGTGCCGCGATAGCTGCCGCGGTCGGTCAGCACCGTGCAGCGCGCACCCTCGGCAAAGCGCGCCGACCAGGTACCGATCGGCACCAGTTCCAGCCGCCCGTTGGCTTTCAGCGCCTTGACCATGGCGCCCAGGGTATCGACATGGGTGACCACGGCGCGGTCCGGGCTCGACTGGCGGCCCTTGAGGTCGGCGCGGATCGCACCGCGCCGGGTCAGCTCGAACGGGATGCCCAGCCGCTTCAGCTCGCCGCCGCAAAAATGCACGATCTCGTCGGTGTAGCCGCTCGGGCTCGGGATCGCCAGCAGCTTGGCCAACAACGCCGTGACATAATCCATGTCGATCGCGACACGTTGCATCGGTTGTCTCGCCTCCTTGGGTTACCAGGGGCGCTGCCCCTGGACCCCGCTGGGACCGGCGGCCCCAGACCCCCTTCTGATTGGGGGCAGGCACCGCCCGTCAATCGCGGGCTCGCGACCGGCGCCCCACCTTCCGGCAACGGGGGCAGATCGCCGTGGCTGCATTATTTGCTCAATAGATCAATATGTTGAGCAAATTCACCGTTCCCACTCTAACCTCGCCGCCCCGGCGGGGAAAAGGCTTTTCTGCCCGCACCCCTCAAATTCCACCGACTGATTCCGGATTGCCCAAGACCCGACCCGAGTCGATGCTCAGTCGGCAACGACCGTCGCACATCGACGCCGGCGCTGGCGCGGGTTGCCTCCAGGCCCGGTTTTTCCGGCCAATTCGTGACAGGATTTTGCGACAGGTAACCCATTGCAATTATTTGCGGACAGGGAGTGTGTCGAAAAGAGCCCTTTCTGATGCGGTCTATGCGGCGCGGTTGATCGGGTAAGGCTGCACCAGGATATCGGCAGGCAGTTCCAACAGTTCGGACAGCCCGCGATTATCGCCAGGGTCTTGGGCAGTACGACGAAGCCCTTGGCTTGATCAGGTGGAGTGCCCCGCCCTTGCTGTTTTGTGGTATAGTGGAGTCATGAATTACACGCCGCCTGAAAAGCCGGTTCCTGAATCTATCGCCGCCAGCCTCGCGCGCAGCGAGGCGCAGGTTGCGGCGGGGCAAATCGTGCCAATTGAGCCGGTGCTCGACCGGCTGCGCGCCAGCATTGCCCGGATGCAGGCTGACGAGAAGCCAGAGGCGTCGTCGCCCGAGACATGATCGCGCTGAGCCCTGAAGCCGAGGCTCAGCTCGACGCTCTGATTGCGCATTACGAGGCGCTTGGCCGTGTCGAAGCGTCAATCAATCTTCTAAATGCGCTTGAACGGGCGAGAACTCGAATTGCGGAGAGGCCGGAGGCGGGGGTGCCTGCGCCGCGTCCTTACCCTGCCCTCGCCAAGGCTGGCCGTCGCTGGATCATCGAAGGTAGCTATTGGATTTCCTACAGCCTGACGACTCCGCCAGTCATCTCCGGCGTTTTCTACGCGATGTCGGACATTCCCAACCGCATGTGATTGTTTTAAGCCGATTGCGTCGGATTATCTGTAAATTGGTGCAAGTCAAGACTTATGCAAAAAAGTTAGGCCATTGATCCGAAATGGAGTTTCCTTTGCATAAGTCAGGCTCAGAATGATGGCCTCAAGGGGCTTACAATTATCGCTCTGTGTGCTATAGTTTATAGAGATAGGGAGAGGCTTGCGCATTTTCAAAACCAGGTGGCTCGTCCGCTTTGCGCGACGTGAGCGGATTGCGGACGATAGCTTGAAGGAGGCTATCGCGCGGGCGGCGCGTGGGCTTGTCGATGCTGACCTTGGCGGCGGCATCATCAAGCAGCGGGTGGCGCGAGCAGGGCAAGGCCGATCCGCCGGCTATCGGATGCTGATCGCCTACCGTGCGGAAGATCGGGCCGTCTTTCTCTACGGTTTCGCCAAGCACGAGCGCGACAACATCGGCCCCGACGAATTGCT
>WGNK01000042.1 GCA_016124535.1 Azospirillum sp. | reverse complement strand
TGCAATTGCTCGATCCTTGCAGATCAAGCTCAAGCCATCCAACGGAAACCGTCGTCTTCAACACGGTCCCGTCCCGAGTTCGAACCTGTGCGTGTCATCTCACTTGCGTGAAATGTCACACCTCTTGGTCTCGACCGATCCGATCCCCCCGGGGGGAGGTCCGAAACGGCACCTCGTTCTTGGTCTGCGCATCTTCACTCAACGGTTCCTGTAAAACCAGTCGCCCGGTCCAACGGTCACCGCCGCCTGCGCATCCCTTCTCTAAACAAGGGTTCCACAATGTCCAACAACCATAGGGGAAACATCCCCTTCCTCCCGGCCGGAACCTGGAGGCTGTCAACTCAATCGCTGACCTTATTCTCTACGTTTGATTTCGGCAAGCCTAAAAGTCTGTCCTGCCCGCCTCGCTCCGCCGTGGCTCGGGGCGAGAACCGCCGGCCCGCCAAACCGTGTTCGGCGCGTCAACGAGGGTGGTTATAGGAGGGTCGCTCCGGCCTGTCCAGCAGAAAGTTGCTGGTTCGGTGAATTTCTCGTGGCGGTTCGGTGACGCCCGGTCAGGCCTCGATCGCATTGAGCTGACGGCAGCGTGCTTCGAACTCCGCGGTGACGAAATCAGGGCGCTTATAGAATCCTTTGATCCAGCTGGTCAGCATGCACAGATCATCGAGACGGACGACTTCGGTGGTCGCATCATCGGGAAAATGCACCGAAAACTCTTCGGCGATAAAATCCAGTATCTGCTCGATCTGCTCGACCGATAGCTGGCAATCCTTTTCGAGATTTGCGCTTCTGGTCAGAAGTTTTTCTTCTACGGCAAATTCATCTCGGATCAGTTTTACGATCCACCGGAACATTTTCATCCAGTCGTTGATCTCTTCGGTCGATCGGGACATCCGTGCACCCTATACTCGTATCGACGGGGGCGGCCGTGGCGGCCAGCCTTACCGTGCCAGCAATCGCCGGGGATTTCCAGGATCGCCTTGGACTCGCGGCCGAACCCGCTGGGATTTCCGGCGCCGGCCGATTATAGTCGGCCCTATGAGCGGACTCTTCTCTTTCTTGATGGCCTTGGCGATGGCAGCAGTGCTCGGCACGCTGTTCGTCGGCGTCTTCACCATGGTGCGCGGCAACGATCCCTCCGGGCGAGCCAGCAACCGGTTCATGCGCGCGCGCGTCCTGTTGCAGGGGCTGGCACTGGTGCTGTTCGCGCTGGCCATGATGACCGCGCGCTAGTGTTCCGACTCCGACGAAACGGCTTGGCGCCCTCGAGCCAGAACGGGGGCGCTGTCTATAGGTTCTCTGTCATTGCGTTGCCTTCCGGCTGCGCTCAGCGTCATCGGGAATGAGGCCTCGCAGTCACAAGCCCGGCCGGGCCGCTCGGCCGGCCCCCCCTCAACCACGGCAGGAGCGCGACGATGGTCCGGCTGACCCGTATCTATACTCGCGGCGGCGACAAGGGGCAGACCTCGCTCGGCGACGGCAGCCGGGTGGCCAAGCACGGTTTGCGGGTCGCGGCCTATGGCACGGTTGACGAAACCAACGGCGTGATCGGCATCGCCCGGCTTCATGCCGGCGGCGATGCCGAGATCGACGCCATGTTGATGCGCATCCAGAACGACCTGTTCGATCTTGGCGCCGATCTGTGCACGCCCGAGCAGGAGCAGCCCAAATACCCGCCCCTCAGAGTCTCCGACGCCCAGGTCGACCGGCTGGAGGCCGAGATCGACCGGCTCAATGCGGAATTGCAGCCGCTCAATTCGTTCATCCTGCCCGGCGGCTCGCCGCTCGCCGCCTATCTGCATCTGGCGCGGACGGTGAGTCGCAGGGCCGAACGGCTGATCACCGAACTGGCCGAGGTCGAACCGGTCGGGGCGTCGGCGCTGAAATATGCCAACCGGCTGTCGGACCATCTGTTTGTCCTGGCGCGCTGGGCCAACGACAAGGGTGTGGGCGATGTTCTGTGGGTGCCGGGCGCCAATCGTTGAGGATTCCGGGGCTTTCCCTGGGGCTCGCACGCCGGCGGGCCGTCTGCCATTGGCCGCCGGCTAGCTGCCCCCGGATGGTTGTCAGCGGCGCGCCGGTGGGCGGGAGCGAACACGTTGACAGGACGTCAGGCCCCTCCTAAGGTGCCGGCTCCGGAATTCTAAGACCCCGCGCCCGCCTGTAGATAAGGGTAATGCCATGAAAATTCTGGTCCCGGTCAAGCGGGTCGTCGACTACAACGTTAAGATCAGGGTCAAGGCCGACGGCTCCGGCGTCGATACCGCCAACGTCAAGATGTCGATGAACCCCTTCGACGAGATTGCGGTCGAGGAGGCGGTTCGGCTCAAGGAAAAGGGCGTGGCAACCGAGGTCATCGTCGTCAGCCTCGGCGTTCAGGCTTGCCAGGAAACCCTCCGGACCGCGCTGGCGATGGGCGCCGACCGCGGTATCCTGGTGGTCAGCAGCGCCGACCTGCAGCCGCTGGCGGTCGCCAAGATGCTGAAGGCGATCGCCGACAAGGAAAGCCCGTCGCTGATTCTGCTTGGCAAGCAGGCGATCGACGACGACTGCAACCAGACCGGCCAGATGGTGGCGGCCCTGCTCGGCTGGCCCCAGGGTACCTTCGCGTCCAAGCTTGCGATCGAAGCCGGCAGGGCGGTGGTTACCCGCGAGATCGACGGCGGTCTGGAGGTGCTGGAATTGAGCCTGCCAGCGGTGGTGTCGGTCGATCTGCGCATGAACGAGCCCCGCTACGCCTCGCTGCCCAATATCATGAAGGCCAAGAAGAAGCCGATTGAGAGCCTGACACCCGAAGCCCTGGGCGTCGATCCGGCGCCGCGGCTGACCGTCCTGAAGGTGACCGAGCCGCCCAAACGCAAGGGCGGGATCAAGGTCGGCTCGGCGGCCGAACTGGTCGATAAGTTGAAGAACGAAGCGAGGGTGATCTGAGATGGCGGTCCTGGTCATTGCCGAACACGATAGCGGCACCCTCAGGCCGGCGACCCTGACCACGGTCGCCGCCGCCGCCAAACTCGGCGGCGAGATCCATGTTGTGCTCGCCGGCCAGGGCTGCGGCGGCGTGGCCGAAACCGCGGCCTGCATCGCCGGCGTGACCAAGGTGCTGGTCGCCGAGTCGGCTGCCGCCCATGGCTTGGCCGAAGCGCTGGCACCGTTGCTGGTCGGCCTTGCCGGGAGCTACAGCCATCTGCTGGCGCCGGCGACCAGCTTCGGCAAGAATTTGATGCCACGGGTAGCGGCGCTGCTCGATGTCGCTCAGGTTTCTGAGGTCATCGGGATCGAGGGGCCGGACACCTTCACCCGCCCGATCTATGCCGGCAACGCGATCGCAACGGTCCGGTCGAGCGACCCGATCAAGGTGATCACGGTGCGCGGCACCACCTTCGAACCGGCAGCCGGGACCGGCGGCAGTGCCGTGATCGAGTCGATCACCGGCGCGCAGGCCAGCACGGTCTCGCGATTCGTTTCTCAAGAGCTGTCGCAATCGGAGCGTCCGGAACTGACCGCGGCGCGGGTCGTGGTGGCCGGCGGTCGTGGCCTGCAATCACGCGAGAATTTCCAGATGATGGAAACATTGGCGGACCGTCTCGGCGCCGCGGTCGGGGCAACCCGTGCCGCGGTCGATGCCGGCTACGTCCCCAATGACTATCAAGTCGGGCAAACCGGCAAAGTCGTGGCGCCGGAACTCTACATCGCGGTCGGTATTTCGGGTGCCATCCAGCACTTGGCCGGGATGAAGGACTCCAAAGTCATCGTCGCGATCAATAAAGACGAGGAAGCGCCCATATTCCAGATCGCCGATTATGGCCTGGTTGCCGACCTGTTCAAGGTGGTGCCCGACCTGCTCGCCGAGTTGGACAAGGTGCGTCAGTAGCCCCCTCCAAGGCCGTCGGAAACAAAGGATAACAAAATGATCCAGACTGTTGGCGTGATCGGCGCCGGACAGATGGGCAGCGGCATTGCCCATGTCTGCGCGCTCGCCGGATATGACGTGAGACTGTCCGATATCAAAGAAGAACTGCTGACCAAAGCCGTCGGCAATATTGGCAAGAATATCGACCGCCAGGTCGCCAAAGGCGCAGTCACCGCTGAGGCCAAGGCGGCAGCGCTTGCCCGCATCAAGATCGGCACCGAGATGTCCCTGTTCGGCGATGCCGACCTGGTGATCGAGGCGGCATCGGAAAACGAGGCGATCAAGCGCGACGTTTTCAAGAAGCTGGTGCCGGCGCTGAAGCCGTCGGCAATGGTCGCGAGCAATACCTCGTCGATCTCGATCACCCGGCTGGCGGCGATCACCGACCGCCCGGGCAAGTTCATCGGCATGCACTTCATGAACCCGGTGCCGGTGATGAAGCTGGTCGAGCTGATCCGCGGCATCGCCACCGACGACGAGACTTTCGAAGCCTCCAAGGCAATGATCGTCAGGCTCGGCAAGAGTGCTGCGGTTGCCGAAGACTTCCCGGCCTTCATCGTTAACCGCATCCTGCTACCGATGATCAACGAGGCGGTCTACACCCTCTATGAGGGCGTCGGCGGCGTCGTCTCGATCGATACCGCGATGAAGCTGGGCGCCAACCACCCGATGGGCCCGCTGGAACTGGCCGACTTCATCGGGCTCGACACCTGTTTGGCGGTGATGCAGGTGCTCTACGAGGGCTTGGCCGACAGCAAGTACCGGCCGTGCCCGTTGCTGGTCAAATATGTCGAGGCCGGCTGGCTCGGGCGTAAGACCGGACGCGGCTTCTACGACTACGCGAAGACCCCGCCGGTTCCGACCCGCTGACGGGATCGCTGGACAGACTGTTGGGACCACCGGCTCTCGGGCCGGAAAAATGTTGGGGGAACGGCGTTCCCCCAACCGGTTCAAGAGCTAAACCGGCCCCCCCTCGCCTCAGCCCGACGCCTCAGCCATCAACTCGGGCGACCGGCACGAACCAGCCGACCGGCAAGCCGTTGGATTGCTTGGTCGGGCGCGAACCGGCCGCGGCGGTTTCGCTCGGCATCCGCCCAAGACTCCGGAACGACGACGATGGCGGCGACACTTCCGCTTCGGCGACCAGTTCCCGGCTGGCCCGGCTATCCGAAGGGGCGGCGATCTGGAAGGGCTGGACCGGCTTGGTCGGCGGCAGCACCGCGACCGACGCCGCGGTCGCGACCGCAGCGACTGCCGGCGCCGCCGGGAGCGGCTTGGCCGGCGGCAGGCTGGCGATTGCGCTATGCGGTACGGGTGGCGGTGCGGCGGCGATGGTCACCGGCGCGAATACCGGCGCCGGAGCAACCGTAACAACCGGCGTCGGCGCGACCGGGACCACAGGCGCCGGAGCGGCGGCAACAACCAGCGGCAACGGAGCGGCGGCGACCGCCGGCCGCGGCACCGCTGGCAAGGCGGCGAGCATGAGCGCATCGGCGCCGCCCGGAGCCGGCATGATCCCGGCGATCTTGGGGGAAATCGCCGCCATGTAATTCTTGGTTTCGAGCGGAAGCGTCCGCCGGTGATTCAGATGATCGGCGTAGCGCGCGGGCCCGGCATTGTAAGCGGCGAGGAAGCCCGGCGAACCGTAAATCTCGTACATCTCGCGGATATAGGCGGTTCCCGCGATAACATTGTCATGGGGATCGTAGGGATTGTTGCCGAGACCATAGCGCCGGCTCAGTTCCGCCCAGGTCTCCGGCATGACCTGCATCAGCCCCATGGCGCCTTTGTTGCTGGTAATCGGCTTGCCATTGACATGGGTGCGCCCGCCACTTTCTCTTTGCATCACGGCGCGGATCCATGGTTCCGGTACGTTGAATCGCTGCGATGCTTCCTGTATATAGGCGTTCCAGGGGTAGCGCTGATCGACACCGGCAGACGCAGCCGCGGTCGTCAATTCCGGACCCGAGCTGCTGGCGCAGCCGCCGAGGAGGAGCATGGCGGCGACGAACGGCGCCAAGCGCCAACAACGGTCAGTCCGGAATTCTGGCTGCATGCTCTTCCCTCCGCGTCAATACCGGCGTACCAGCGCCACTTAATCGGCGCTGCTGAGACGTTACATTAAAGACTGTCGGCAAATCCACAGATTTTGCGCTTGCGATAGGAAGCTGCTGCGGTTTTTCCGCCCGAACATTGTTCCGAACCCAAGACTCCCGGTCGGCCCGGTTGGTGCCGTCCCGCGGGCACTGGCCGGAGCGTTATCGTTCGGTCGATTGCCCCCTGCTGGCCTGCGGCTTCCGCAGGCTCAGGAAGTCCATCACGCGTTCGCTTCGCCACCGGCCATTTTCATCGTGGCCGGCAGCCCGCGCAGCCCGGCAGGCTTCGATGGCTTCGCCCCGGCCATCCGCCGTCTGTGGCGATAGCGCCTGGGGCAGCGTGGCCAGGACCGCCGCCGCAACCTCGGGCGGCGGAGTCGGGCCGGTGTGCAGCCACGCCTCGGCTTGGCGAAAGCCGTCCCGACACATCAGGGCGATCATGTAGTCGCTGGCCGCCTGCAATTGGGGTACCACTGGTCCGGGATTGACCGTAACCAGCGGCAGCAGCGGGGCCAGGGAGGGGACCAGGACGTTGGCCCAGACGGCCGCCTTCCAATAGATCGCGGCGATCTCGCGAAAATGGTCGAGGTCGCGCAGCGCGACCAGACCAGACTCTGCCATCGGCAGAATTTCCACCGTCGGCTTGGTCACGACCACCGTGTCATTGGCCACGTCGACGTAGAGCGCGCCAAACTGGAGGGCATTTTGAAAATACTGGCCGCGCAGTACCCCCCACACCGTGCGCACGATGCCGCCATTTCTGGCAAAGTCACGGATCGCGTTCTCGGTCGGACCGGACGGACCTCTCATCCGAGCAGCCAATCGTTTGAAGCAAGCCCGGGTGATTTCCTCGCACCGGCCATAGGGATAGGGCTTGCCGCCGGCCAGGGGCAGCTTGGTCGCCAATTCAGCGTCAACTTGGGTACGCAAGGCCAGGAAATAGGGGTAAATCTGCTCCAACCGGCCGTCGAAATACTGCCGCGTCAGTTCCGCCTGCCGGCGGTCGACCGGCGCGATCTGCTGTGGAAGCAATGGCCCGGCCACGGTGGCAATCATCCGAGTGGGGGAACGCAGCCGACAGGCTGGTTGCGGCCCCCCGGATCGTCAAGGTGAAATTTCGCAAGATCGGCCGGTAGGCCCGGATGACCCTTTGTGCACCGACGCAAGGGATTTCCGGCGCCGTCCTTGACTTGCAGCGCACTGAACTTAACTCGCCCCTAGGGAGACAAATTTCCGATGGTGTGCGCTATTGATCGCATATTCAGCTTTTGTTCCTAAGTAAAACTCCGGATATGCGCTCGCGCAAACCTTGGTGGCCGTGCAGACGATCGACTCATGCCAAGGAATTCACTCCGCCGAGACCTGATCAGATCGCGATTCGAGGTGACGGGAGCCACTCATGACGTGCCGGTCGCTGCGCTTCATCCTCAACGACCAGCTCGACCACGCGCTGTCTGCCCTGGCCGACGCCGGGCCGGGCCTGGACCGGGTGATGTTCGCCGAAGTTCTGGAAGAGGCGACTTCGGTCGGCCACCACCCCAAGAAGCTGGCGCTGCAATTTTCGGCGCAACGCCATTTCGCGGCCGAGTTGGCCTCGGCCGGCCATACGGTCGATTATGTCGGGTTCGACGCCCCCGACAATACCGGTTCGTTGCGCACGGAATTGGTCCGCGCGGTCGCCCGCCATCGGCCGGAGCGGGTGATCATGACCGAGCCCGGCGCCTGGCGAATCCGCCATGACATGGTCGAGTGGCCGCTGCTGTGCGGCGTTCCGGTGGAAATTCGCAACGACGATCGCTTCTTTTGTTCGATCGAGCAATTCGCCGCCTGGGCCAAAGGCCGGGCCCAGCCCGGCTTCGACGCGTTCTATGCCTGGATGCGACGGCGCACCGGCATTTTGCTCACGCCCACCGGACAACCCGAAGGCGGTCGCTGGCGGTGCGCCCATGACGGCAGCCGACCGCTGTCGGCGACCGCCATTCCGCCCGAACCGCTGGGCTTCGCGCCCGACGCGCTGACGGTCGAGGTCATCGCCCTGGTGCGCCGCCGTTTCGGGACCCATTTCGGCGCGCTTGAGCCGTTCCGGTTCCCGGTCCGCCGGTGCGACGCCCGCGCCAGCTTCGATCGCTACAGGTCGATGGCCTTGCCCGGCTATGCCGACCATCTCGACCTGATCCGGCAGGGGCATCCCTGGCTGTTTCACGCCGGAATCGCTGCTTTTCTCAATCTTGGCCTGCTGGCTCCCCGCGAGGTCTGCGCCGCGGTCGAGGCCGACTTCCGGGCCGGCCACATCGCTCTGCCCGCCGCCGAGGCCTTTATCCGCCAGATACTGGGTTGGCGCGAGTATCTGCGCGGGCTCTATTGGCTGAAGATGCCCGATTATGCCGAGCTCAACCATTTCGGCGCCTATGGTCCGCTGCCGTCGCTGTTCTGGAGCGGCGAGACCGCAATGAACTGTCTGCGCCAAACCGTCGAGTCCGCCCGCCGCTCGGCCTATGTAGCCCATCGCCAGCGCCTGATGGTCGCCGGCAATTTCGCGCTGCTGGCGGGAATTGCACCTAAGGAGGCCGCCGACTGGTTCCTCGCCGTCCACGCCGACGCCCAGGAGTGGCTGACCATTCCCCATGTCATCGGCCGTGCCACCTATGCCGACGGCGGGCTGGTTGGCACCCGGCCGATTGCGGTCGGCGGGCGCTACCTGGCGCGGATTTCGGACTATTGCCGCGGCTGCACGTTCGACGTCGCGCGCACGGTCGGAGACAGCGCTTGCCCTTTCAACTATCTTTATTGGAACTTCATGGCTGCCAACCGTAACCGGCTGGCGGGCAACCCACATATGAAGGTGGTCTTGACCGTGCTCGAGACCATTCCGCCGGCCAAGCTGGCGGCGATTCGCGACAGTGCCGAAAGCTTCCTCAACACGCTGACCTGAGAGACGGCGCCGGATGACGACGCCCCAAGGCGGCTGTGCCTGGGTCACCGGTGCCTCGTCGGGGATCGGCGCGGCCCCGGCGCCGCTGCTGGCGAGACGCGGCTGGCAGGTCGCGGCCAGCGCATGCCGAGCGGAGGCGCTCACCGCCGCCGCGGCGGTGGCCGGCGGCATTCTGCCGGTCCCGGTCGACGTGACGGACCTCGCCGCAGGCCGCGCCGGCGTCGACCGGATCGAGACGCAACTCGGCCCGATCGGCCTCGCGGTGCTCAACGCCGGACGGATGCAGCCGATGACCGCCCGGACCCTCGACAGCGGCGCCATCCGCGCCCAGGTCGAGGTCATCCTGATGGGCATGGTGCATTGCCTGGAAGCCCTGCTGGCGCGCCTGATCGCGCGCCGCCGCGGTCACCTGGTAGTGGTGACCAGCTCGCCCGGATATCGCGGGCTACCCGGTTCGGTCGACTAAGGCGCCACCGAGGCGGTGCTGATCACCCTGGCGGAAAGCCTCAAATTCGACCTCGACCGGGCCGGTGTGAAAATCCAGGTGGTCAATCCCGTCTCTGTCCGGACTCCGATGACCGCCCGGAACGACTATCCGATGCCGTTCCTCATCGGAGCGGAAGATGCCGCGGCGCGGATCGCCGACGGCCTGGTCAAGGATGATTTCGAGATCGCCTTCCCCGGTCCGGCCGCCTTCGCGGTGCAGCGCCTGTGCGACCTGCCCTCCTGCGCCGATTTCCGCCTGATGCGCTGACCCCGGCCCGCGCGCGCCACCGGCAGCGGCAGCCCGCCCCTTGCCCGGCCGCCGCTGCCAGCCCTATATCTAGTGTCGTTATCAATTTATGATCGGCTTAACGGGTACCTGCTTATGAGCAATCCACGATTGTCGGCAGTGCTGTGCGTCCACGACGAGGCAGACCAGCTGGCGGAATGCCTGGCGCTGCTGGCATTCTGCGACGAGTTGGTGGTGGTGCTCGACCGCTGCACCGACGGTTCGCGCGAGATCGCCGCCGGCTTCGGCGCCCGCCTGATCGAGGGAGCCTTCGAGATCGAGGGCGATCGCCGCAACGCCGCGATTGCCGCGGCGACCGGCGACTGGCTGCTCGAGATCGACGCCGACGAACGGATCTCGCCGACCTTGGGCGAGGAGATCCGCCGCACCGTGCGATCTTCGACCGCCGACTGGCACCGCATTCCGGTCGACAATTATGTCGGCCAGCGGTTGATCCGTTATGGCTGGGGCGCCTCGTTCGGTCGCGGCCAGGTTGCCGCCCTGTTCCGCCGCAGTGCCAAGCGCTGGGGCGACCAGCGCGTCCACCCCAAAATCGCGTTGCGCGGCCGGGTCGGAGCGACCCTGGAGACGCCGCTGGCGCATTATGTCGATACCGGCATCTCGGACATGATCCGGCGGCTCGACCGCTATACCAGCGCGCGCGCCCGCGATCTGCGGGAAAACGGCATCGACGAAGGCCTGGGGCGCAACGTCAAGCGGATGTTTTCCCGGTTCTACAAATGCTATGTCGGGCGCAAGGGCTACAAGGAAGGCGGCTGGGGCTTCCTGATCGCGTTGATGGCGGCGCTCTACCCCGTGCTGTCGCACCTCAAGGCGACGCTGGAGGATGGCTGATCCCGCCGCGTCCGGGGCGACGGTCGCGGTCAGAAGACGTCGGCGGTGAATTCCTGGCGGATGCGGCTGCGCAGGGTCTCGATCGACTGGAATGAGTCGACCAGCTGTTCATAGTCGCGCTTCGACAGCCGGTAGGGATCCAGATGATTGCCGACCCGGTGCCCGGCCTGAAAATCGGCGATTTGCTGGCGCATCAGCAGCCCGGTCAGATGCACAAAGGCGGATTCCAGGTATTCGACCTCGTCCCTGGTCACGACTCCCGCCTCGGCCAGCCGGTCCAGCCGGGTCAGGGTCCGGGTCTCCGGGATGCCGGCCCGCAACGCTAACAAGCGCACGCCTTCGACCAGGGGCAGCAGGCCGTTCAATTTCAGATTGACCGCGCCATTGTGTTCGCCGCGCCCGGATTCGACCTTGACCCAGTTGAACCATCCGAGCGCGGTGCCGTGCTCGGCTTCGGACTGGTAGAGTTCGTTCAACAGACCGGGTGCGTGGGACAGAGTCGCCGTGACATGGACCCGCAGCTCCTCGACCAGGTCCTGCCGGCCATAGGCGCTGCGGAAATCGAGGAAAATCGCGACCAGACGGGCGGCAAAAAAGTTACGCCTCAGCGTCCAATAGGTAATCTGGCGACGCCATTGCGGCAGAGTCTTGCGCCACAGCGGGTTGGTCGCCATGACATTGCCATGGCAATAGGGAAAGCCAATCGCGTTGAGATCACGGGTCATCCGCTCGGCCAGCTGGATGAAAAAACTGTCGATCGCGGTGTGGTTCTCGTCGGGATACTCTTCGAGAACGAAGCCGTTATCCTGGTCTGGATAGAGAAAATTCTCGCCACGACCGCCCGAGCCCATCAGCAGGACGCTGAAATCGACCGGCGGCCGGCCCCAGTCCTGTTCGGCCATCGCCGCCAGATTGGCTTCGACGATGCGCCGGTAGATATCCATGTTGATGTCGGTCAACAGCTGCTGAATTTCCGGTGCCGCCACGTCCTGATGGAACATCTCGGCGGCGAGTTGGACCTGAGCGGCCTTGACCGAGCGCAGGCCCTCGATCGTGCCTTCCACCGCCAGGCGGTCGATCTGGTCCATCAGAAAGCCGGCCAGGGCGGCAATGGCATCGTGGAGGTCGAGCACGCCGACCACCTTGCCCGGCCGATCGACCACCGGCATGTGCCGGATGCCCAGGCGGCGCATCATCGAGACCGCGCGGTAGAGATAATCGGTGGCGTTGACCGTGCTGATCGGCCCCGACATTACCCGTTCGACCGGCGTCTCCGGGGCAACCTGAAAGGCAATCCGGCGCGCCACGTCGCGCTCGGTCAGGATGCCGTTGATGCGGCCAGCCGCGGAGATCACCAGTGCACAGGACGCGCCGGCCCGCGCCATGGTTGCAACCGCCTCCTGGCAGGGGGTACCATAGCGCAGCACCGGGGGCTGGGCACGCATGTGGTCCTGGGCCAGTAGCCGAAACATCTTCAGCTGAAAGGTCATACCGGATCTCCCGCCGCGCTCGGGACCATCCTACCGTGGCCTGACGATCAGGGGAACCGGCAGCGCCGCCCCTTGCACTCCGGCCCCGGCGCCCGACCTAAGAAGACATGAGATTTCCTATCGCCGCTGCGCTGCTGCTGGCCTGGCTTCCGGTCGGGGCCGGCGCCCAATCAATCGACCCGTCACCGGGGGAGCCGTCGCGTTTGGCGCCCTACCGCTACGCCCCGCCACCGGAGCGGCTGACCCCGGCGGAGCGCGGTATCGCGGAGTCCTATCGCAACGATCTTCGTCGCGGCGTCGACTCGCTGCAGTTCCAGTCGGACAGCGGCGCCGCCGATATCCTGCAGCAGCGCAGCCTGCAGGACAGCCGGTCCGAGCTGCATCGCATGGACCGGCTGCTTGGCCGCTGACTACAGCGATTGGCCGGCACGGACTACAGTGATCGACCAACGTCGATATCGCGCCGGGCGGCCGAGATGGTCACGGTAAAGCCGGCGACCACGTCGAGCAGCGTCATCAGCGTGATCAGAAAGAAGGTGCCGGTCGATGCCGGAGCGGCGACCAGGAATTCGATCAGGCAGACGATGAACAACAGCAGCGACATCGCATGGTCGATCACCGAGGCCAGCGAGGTCCGGGTCGATTTCAGGATTTCGAGATAGAGCAGGATCAGGCCGAACGCCGAGATCAACTCGCTCACCGACAATTTCCATGGGCTGCCCGACGGCAGCGTGAACGGCAGCACCGGCGTGCTGAGCATGCCGGGGGCAGTGAACGCGATCACGTTGTAGATCACGAACACGATCACAAGCAGCGGAATGGCACGAAACATCGGTGGTTTCTCCGGTCACGGTTGACGCTCGCTCCAGCGGTGTCAGAAGGGCGGAAAAACCCGGCGCCGTCAAGCCTGTCGCGGCCCGCGGCCGGCTGGCCGGCGCTGCGGGGGCGATCACGCCAGGGCGGAGATTCCGATCAGCCAGGCCGAGCCGGTGGCATTTGCTGCGTGGCAGCCATGACCCGTCCCGACTTCCGGCGTGCCCGCCACGGTCGCCACCGCCTGCAGCTCCACGCTGTCACCGCGCCCGATCAGCCTGATGGTCACCGTCTCGGGCTCCGACCGCCGGCCGTCGAAGACGTCAAAGCGGAAGCCAAGATCGGCGCTCTGGCCGTCGCCAAGATCGGCAAACTGGCTGGTCGTCAGGAATAGCACCGCATTGTCCAGCTTGAAGGTAACCGGACGCCCGTGGCTCTGGCTCAGATTGACGATCGTGCGGGCGTCGTTGCCGGGGTCGCCGGCTCCGACCAGGAGCGGGACCGTGAGGATGCGTTGGTCACGTGTGGAACCAGGTGGCAGCGTGTCACCCTGGACATCAGGAGTCTGACCCATGATCAGCATTGTGCAATCCCCCCGGTGAAAGCGTCCTCTCGGCAAGCCGGCCCGGTCGGTGGCCCGACCCCGCCAACGAACCCCGTATTCCGATCGCAGCACCCGCCGCCGCCGCTTTCCGAAACCCACTGGAAACTCACTTGGAATCGGCCGCATTCTTGTTATAAGTGTTTTTCGTGTGATTTATTTCTATATTCTGTCATTTCTGCTGCCAGATTAGCCTGGCTAGCAGAATTTTTCAAGGCTTAACCATACCATCTGCTGCCGTGCTGCACCTTGGAAACGCTTTCGAGTGGGCGAGACTGCCGCGACCGCCCCCCCTGCAACGGCGCTTCGATCGGACCGATTGCACGCTGGCCAAGCGCGGAGTCGGTGATAGCAGGGATGTCCGACACGCGGAACCGGCTTCCAGTATTTATTCATCGAGCAGTGTTCCGACCGCCTCCGCTTGCCCGAACCGGCGGTTTCGCCGCTCGCCAGTGCCGGTGGGGCGTGCTAGGGTCCGGCCGCTGGTTCTAACCTCGCCGGCGGTCCCCCCCACACGATTTCCTCATCAAGCGAACCGATGAAACTCGTCGATATTGCCGAAGCCCTGGACGCCCGCGTGACCGGAGACGGCACGATCGAAGTCTTGCGCGCGGTCCACCCCGCCGATGCCGCCGGTCCGGAGGACTTGGTGATCGCGATGGACAAGGCGCTGCTGCCGCTGCTGGCGACCACTCCAGCCCGCGCCGCGGTGGTGCTGGAGGGCGTGTTACCGCCGACGGGCAACGTCGTGGCCTGCGTCGTGGTCAAGCGCGCCGCCACCGCGATGGCCGGACTGACCACTCTGTTCGAGCGGCCGATCCATGCCGAGGCGGGCATCCATCCCACCGCGGTGGTCGCGCCGGACGCCGTCGTCGGCACCGGCGTCTCGCTGGGCGCCTTCGTTTTCGTCGGCTCACGGGCGGTCATCGGTCCCGGCACCATCGTGATGTCCCATGTCACGATCGGGGCCGAAGCCAGAGTCGGCGCGGCCTGCCTGTTCCACCCCGGCGTGCGAGTCGGCGAGCGGGTCGAGATCGGCGACCGCGTCATCCTGCACCACAATGCCAGCATCGGCGCCGACGGCTTCAGCTTCATCACCCCCGAGCCGGGCAGTGTCGAGACCGCCAAGGCGACCGGCCAGGTCGGTGCGTCAAATCGGCTGCTGCGGCGGATCAATTCGATCGGCACCGTCATTCTGGGTGACGACGTCGAGGTCGGCGCCAACTCGGCGATCGATCGCGGCACCGTCACCGCCACCCGGGTCGGCCGCAATAGCAAGATCGACAACCTGGTGCAGATCGGCCACAACGTCGTGGTCGGCGAAAACTGCATGATCTGCGGCCTGACCGGTATCGCGGGCAGCGCCGTGATCGGCAACCGGGTGGTCCTGGCGGGACGGGTCGGGGTCGCCGATCACCAGAAGATCGGCGACGACGCCATCGTGATGGCGGGCTCGGGCGTTGCGACCAATGTGCCACCGAAGGCGGTCTATGGCGGCTATCCCGCGGTGCCGCGCGACCGCGCGCTGGAGCAGGTGGTCAATATCGGCCGGCTGAAGAGCCTCTATGCCGAGGTCGCTGCGCTCAAGGCCCGCCTGAAATCAGTTGAGCCGCCCCCGGAAAAGGGCTAACGAGGCCCGCCATGGGCGCCCGCCATCGGTCCGCAGATCGTTCGCGGCCGCGCAGTTCCATGGATTGAGCCGTTGCGCGCGAGGGAGAAATGGGAATGGCTGAACTGGCCGAGGCCGTGATCGACATCATTGCCGCCAAGACGAGCGTCGACCGTGCCAAGCTGGAGCCGACGGCACGGCTGGCGGATCTGGAGATCGCCTCGCTCGATGTGGTCGAGATCGTGTTCGCCCTGGAAGAGAAATTCGACATTCAGATCCCGTTCAACGCCAATACCTCCCAGGTGGAGTTCGAGACGGTCGGCGACGTGATCAAGGCCGTGCAAAAAGTCATCGACGAAAAGGCCGCCTGAGCGTGAAACGCGTCGTCGTCACCGGTCTCGGCGTCGTCTCGCCGATCGGACAGACCATTCCGGTATTCTGGTCGTCGCTCCAGGAAGGCCGTTGCGGTATCGGGCCGATCACCGGGATTCCGACCGAGCGGCTTGGGGTCAAGATCGCCGCCGAGATCGCCAGCTTCCGTCCGACCGATCATTTCGAGCCCAGGCGGCTGGGCATGCTCGATCGGGTCTCCCAATTTGCCGTGGTCGCGGCCCGCGAAGCGGTGCGCCAGTCCGGAGCCCCCTTTGCCGACGGGCTCGGCGAACGCACCGCGACCATCGTCGGCAGCGGCGTCGGCGGCATGTCCACCCTCGACGACAGCTTCCACAAGCTCTACGCCGAGAATGCCGCCCGGGTTCACCCCTTCACCATTCCGCGGCTGATGGCCAATGCCCCGGCCAGCCATATCACGATGGATTTGCGCCTGACCGGCCCGACCTTCGTGATCGCCAGCGCCTGCGCTTCGGCAACCCACGCAATCGGCCAGGCCTTCCAGATGGTGCGCACCGGCATGGTCGAGGCCGCCGTCGCCGGTGGCGCTGAAGCCTGCATTACGATCGGCGGCATGAAGGGCTGGGAGGCGATGCGGGTCTTGTCCAACGAGGCCTGCCGGCCGTTCTCGCGCAACCGCAACGGCTTGTCCTTGGGCGAGGGCGCCGCGATGCTGGTGCTGGAGAGCCTTGAGGCCGCGCGCGCGCGAGGGGCCGAAATCCTGGCAGAGATCGTCGGTTGCGGTATGTCGGCAGATGCCCGCGACATCACCGCCCCCGATGTCGGCGGTGCCGCGCGCGCGATCACCGGCGCCTTGGCCGATGCCGGGCTGGCGCCCGACGACATCGACTATATCAACGCCCACGGCACCGGCACGACCGCCAACGACCAGACCGAAACCGCCGCGATCCGCAAGGCGTTCGGCGCCAGCGCCGATCGGCTGGCGGTGTCATCCTCGAAGTCGATGTTCGGCCATGCCCTGGGCGCCGCAGGGGCGCTGGAACTGGCCGCGACGGTCCTGGCCTTGCGCCACGGGGTGGTTCCGCCGACCATCAACTATACCGACCCCGACCCGCTGTGCGATCTCGACTATGTCCCCAACCAGGCCCGCCAGCAGACCATCCGCGCCGCCCTGTCCAACTCCTTTGCGTTCGGCGGACTGAACGCGGTGCTCGCGGTCAAGCGCTTCGACGGCTGACCCGGCCACCGCCGGCAGCACATCCGGTTCGGCGCGCCTTACCCGGTGCCGCCTATTCGGCGGCGGCAACCGACCGGCGGTCGAGAAACTCGCCGAATTTGCGGTCGGAAATCAGGATGTGCCCGGCGATCCAGCGGTGCAGATATTCGTAAAGAAAGGCCAGCCCCGGCCCTTCGGCGCCGATTTCCCGGCGGATCAGGGCAAGCTGGCCGAGAAACGAGCGATGAATCCCGGCATGCCCCTCGGCGTCGGGATATTCCGCCTGGCGCATCAAGGCTTCCTCGCGCTGAAAATGGCCTTCGGCATGTTCAAACGCGGTGTCGAGCAATGGATGCAAGACCTGGGCGGCATCCAGGCGTGACAAGGCGCGGCGGCATTCGTCGAGAATTTTGAACAGCTGGCTATGGTCGTTGTCGAGGGTTGGCTCACCGATCCGATAGTCATCGCTCCACTGCATGTCATCGCTCATCATCAACCCCGTATCTCTCGCTCCGTGGCAAATATCGGCCGCCCCACGCCACCAGTCTGAAATCCTGGCACAGTTTTCTCTACATCGCAACCAGGCGAGCCGCCCCACCAATTGAACCCTCTGTTGCTCTTGCTTTGGCGCAACACGACGCGGTGCAGCGTTCGTCTCTGTGCAGACGCAGCATCGAAGCGAATCTTTGTGGCGCCATCGTGGCGGCGCCCACCAGTGTTGTCGCTCGCTGCGCTATCGCCGCGTCCAGCGCCGGTCGTAATCCGGGCTGCCGGCGCCGGGCGCCGCCGGTCCCGCCGAAGCGCCGGGTGCCGCCTGGGCGGCAGGGCGCGGCTGCACCGGAGCGGCCGGGTGCGGCTGCGGCTTGGTGCCGGGCGGCGGCAACTCGTGGCGTTCGCCGGCGTCGTAGCGTTTCAGCTGTTCGACCAGTTGCTTCTTGAAACGGCCGCCATCGGCCCGGCCATCAAGGAAGGCGCGCACGGCATCGCGCGCCGCCAGGCGGTCGAACGGCACCTTGCCCTCGGCGGCGAGGCGCGCGCGGTCAAGCAGGTCGGGATCGACCTGGCTGCGCAGTGCCGCGATCTGATCGAGCAGAGTTTTGCGCGGGTCGGACAAAGGGCGCCTCCGGAACGCAAACCGAGCTAACCCTAGCACGATCCGGGCCCCGGCGCGACCACTCCGGGCGCCCCGGGGGCCGCCCCAGAGGGCCGAGGAACCGGCTAGCCGCGCCCGATCTTAGCCGCGCCCGATCAAGGTGCCGGCGCCGCCCTCGGTGAAGATTTCCAGCAGCAGGGCGTGGGGCACCCGGCCGTCGAGGATCACCGCCGCCTCGACCCCTTCCTTGACCGCGGCAATGCAAGTCTCGAGTTTGGGGATCATGCCGCCATTGGCGGTGCCATCCTCGATCAGGGCGCGCGCCGTGGATACCGTCAATTGCGGCATCAGGCGTTTGTCGCGATCCAGCACGCCGACCACGTCGGTCAGCAGGAACAGCCGGCTCGCCTTTATCGCGCCGGCAATCGCCCCGGCGACCGTGTCGGCGTTGATGTTGTAGGTCGCACCATCCTTGCCGACGCCAATCGGCGCGATCACCGGGATGATGTCGGACTTCTCGAACGAACGCAGCAGATGGGGATCGATGACCTCGGGCTCACCGACGAAGCCGAGGTCGAGCACCTGCTCGATGCTGCTGTCGGGATCGCGCCGGGTCCGTTCGACCTTGCGGGCGCTGATCAGGTGGCCGTCCTTGC
Organism: Azospirillum sp.; assembly: GCA_016124535.1. GTDB lineage: Bacteria > Pseudomonadota > Alphaproteobacteria > Azospirillales > Azospirillaceae > RI-112. The sequence continues at coordinate 37,858 of WGNK01000042.1, read as the reverse complement.
CCGACAAGCCGATCGCCATGCCGCCCGCGGCGGTGATCGCGGCGGCGATCTGCTTATTGATCTGGCCCGACAGCACCATCTCGACGATGTCCACGGTCTCGCGGTCGGTCACCCGCAAGCCGTCGATGAACTCGCTCTTGATCTTCAGCCGCTTCAGCATCTCGCCGATTTGCGGTCCGCCGCCATGGACCACGATCGGGTTGATCCCGACCCGCTTCAGCAGCACGATGTCGCGCGCAAACAGCGTGCCCAGTTCCTCGTCACCCATGGCGTGGCCGCCATATTTGATCACGAAGGTCTTGCCGGCATGACGGCGCATATAAGGCAAGGCCTCGGACAAAGTCCGTCCCTTGGCCAACCAGTGTTTCCGGGAAACGTCGTCGAGTTCGCTCATAGCCATAGTCTTAACCGAACCCGGCCCCCTCTGCCAATGTGGGCTTTATGCCACGGCTGAGGCCCCTTCTGTTCAGCGAAGGACCGCGACGACCGGGAGCGGGCGATGTTCGGGACGGAACCGGCGATCGACCTGGCCGGCGGCACAGGCCGCTGCATTCTTGTTCGTGCGGGGAATCCTATTTCTGCTGAAAGGCCTTCGCGACATATTTCGGACGTCTCCCAAAAGACCTCCCAGAAAGCGCAAAAATAACGGCAACGGCCCGCTGTCACCCCGCGGCGTCGTCAATGGTCAGTTGGACGGTCTCGGTGCCGTTCCAGCGATCGAGCCGGAGCGGGCCGGCGAGATGGAGGGGGCGACGGCCCGAGTTCAAAAGGGCGCGCCCGAGATCGGTGTCCAGCGCACGGAACGCGATCGCCTTGACCCGGCCACCGTCGCTGCCGGCAACGATGCAGCGGACATGACTGGCGCCGACCACGTCGGCGCGGACGATCCGGGCGTCGGCCAGCGCGAAGCGGGGCTCGGGGTTGCCGGCGCCGAATGGGCCCAGCCGCGCCAGCAGGGCGACCAGGGCCGGGGTGGCGCCGCCGACCGATAGCGCGCCATCGAGTTCCAGCGTCGGCTCGGCGGCGACCCCGGCCGATTGTTCGGCGACCCGCGCCGCCAGAAATTCGCGCAAGGCCGGCAGAGTATCGCGAGCGACCGTGAAGCCGGCGGCCATGGCATGGCCGCCGCCGCTGATCAGCAGGCCGGCCTGGCGTGCCGCGATCACCGCGGCGCCGATATCCACGCCCTTGACCGAGCGGCCGGACGCCTTGCCGGTGGCACCGTCCAGCGCCACCACGAAAACTGGACGGTGGCAGCGCTCCTTCAGCCGGGCGGCGACGATGCCGATCACCCCGGCATGCCAGCCCTCGCCGGCGACCAGCACCAGGGCGGGCGCAGCCTCCGCGGTCGCCTGGGTCAGCGCCTCGTCGAGCACGACCTGCTCGATCACCTTGCGCTCGGCATTGTGCAGGTCGAGCCGGCGCGCCAGCTCCGCGGCCTCCAGCGGATCGTCGGTGCTGAGCAGGCGGGCGCCGAGATCGGCGGCGCCGACCCGGCCACCGGCATTGACCCTGGGGCCCAGCACGAAACCGGCGTGGTAGGCGTCGGGCCGGTCCTTGAGCCCGGCCACGTCGGCCAGCGCCGCCAGCCCCGGATTGCCCCGCCCGGCCATCACCCTGAGCCCCTGGGCGACCAGGGCGCGGTTGAGCCCGGTCAGCGGCATAACGTCGCATACCGTGCCCAGAGCCACCAGATCGAGCCAGCCGAGCAGGTCGGGCTCCCGGCGGGCGCGGTACCAGCCAGCGCGGCGCAAACACCGGTTGACCGCGACCACCGCCAAAAAAGTGACACCGGCGGCACACAGCGTGCGGTGGGGCGTGTCCTGGTCGATCCGGTTGGGATTGACCACGGCATGGGCGCGGGGCAGGCGCGGCTCACCGGCATGGTGGTCGAGCACCACGACCGCAAGCCCGGCGGCATGGGCGGCGTCCAGCGCCTCGAACGCGGTGGCGCCGCAATCGACCGTGACCACCAGCCGGATGCCTTCGGCGGCAAGCCGGCGGAAGGCGGCGGGATTGGGGCCGTAGCCCTCGTCGATGCGGTCGGGGACATAAAGCCGCGGCCGGGCACCGACCGCGCCCAGGAACCGGCTGAGCAGTGCCGCGGAGGTCGCGCCATCGACATCGTAATCGGCAAACACCGCCACCGCCTCACCGCCGCGCACCGCGTCTGCGATGCGCTCGGCGGCGCTGTCCATGTCGCGCAGGTGGCTGGGATCGGGCAGCAGGGCGCGCAGGGTCGGTCCGAGAAAGCCATCGACCTCGGCCAGGCCGATGCCGCGCGCCGCCAGCACCCGGCCGACAATCTCGGGCAAGCCGCGACTCTGGGCCAGCGCCAGCGCCAGCCGTTCATCGGCCGGCGTCGCCTGCCAGCGCCGGCCGGTCAGCGAGCGGACGACGTTGAGAAAGGCGGGTTTGTCCAAGCGGGAGATCCTTATCGCAGGCCCCTCTGCTAGCACCGGGAACCGACCGGGCGCCACTCCCGTCATCCCCGGCGTGCCTCTTCGATCAGCCAGTCGCGGAAGGCGGCGATCTTGGGGCGGGCGAAATGGGCGGGCGGCGCCGCAACATAGTAGGAATACGCGCCAGGCATGGCGACTTCGAACAGGCGGACCAGACGGCCGCTGGCGAGATCGTTGCCGGCCAGCACGTCGCGGGCCAAAGCCACGCCCTGGCCTTCGGCGGCGGCCTGGAGCAACAGCGCCGAATCGTTGAAGCGGGCACCTCGTCCGGCATCGACCCCGGTAATCCCGGCTGCCCGCAGCCACATCGACCAGGTGATCACGTAGTCGTCGTGGAGCAGGACGTGGCGACGCAGATCCCCGGGCTCCACCAGCGGCGGGCCGCGGCTGATCAACCGCGGGCTGGCGACCGGAAAAATCTGCTCGCTCATCAGCAAATCGGCGCGCAGGCCCGGCCAATCGCCCTTGCCGAAACGGATCGCGATATCGACATCCTGGCGGGTGAAATCGACCAGTTCAGCCGAGGTCGACAGCCGGACATCGAGCTCGGGATGGATCGCCTGGAACCGGGCCAGCCGCAGCACCAGCCATTTGGCCGCCAGGGACGGCATGGTACTGACCGTCAATACCCCGTGGCGGTCGTGGCGCATCAGCTGATCGGCCGCAATCGCGATCTGGTCGAAGGCCTCGCGCACCGGCGGCAACAGATGCTGGCCGGCCTCGGTCAGGACCAGCCCACGACTCTGGCGGTGAAACAGCGGCGTGCCCAGCCGCTCCTCCAGCCCCTTGATCTGGTGGCTGATCGCCGCCTGGGTGACGTTGAGCTCGCCGGCCGCACGGGTGAAACTCAGATGGCGGGCCGCGGCCTCGAAGGCGCGGATCGCGTTCAGTGGCGGCAGACGGCGGACCATGGCCCCGGCCTTTTCCTGGTCAGATTAGTTTTCCTAATCGATCTTATGAGAAACCGTCGTTTGCGCGCAAGAACCGGGTCGCTCACATTCAAATCCTGAGCAACAGTCTGGGACATGCCCGGCAAGGCGCGGGGCGACAGAACGAAGCAGGAGAGCCGCGATGAACACCACCACCCTCACCATCCACAGCGGCAACCACGAGGCCCGCCGGTTTAGCGACCGTCTGCGCGCGCTGTTTACCGCCGCCGGGGAGGCCCTGGTCCGGCTTCATGACCAGATTTCCACCTGGTCGGAGCGGACCGAGCAGCGGCGTTATCTCAGCGGCATGCCCGACCATCTGCTGCGCGACATCGGCTTGTCACGCGCTGATCTGGAGCTTGAGGCCGGCAAACCGTTCTGGCAGGCATGAGCTTGGCTAAGGCAGGCAGTCGGCTTCCTCCCCACGTCCGCTCGATCCCGGCGATAGAGCGGGACACCCCCGGTAGCGGCGCCGGTATCGGCGCCGGTATCGACCGCGGAGTCGGCGCCGGGAGCGCCGGGATGCCCGCCAAGCCGCCAAGCACCGCCGCCGGCGTTTATTGAGCGCGACGGCATGCTTGCCCAGCATCACCTGTGATCTTGATCACATCAACCCCGGCCCGCTGTGATAGGCTTGTCAAGCACGTCTCGGGCTGGCACGTTGTTGCTATGGCATTCTCTTTGACCTTCTGGGGCGTTCGAGGGACGATCCCCTGCCCGGCCGCCTCGCATATGGGTTATGGCGGCAATACCTCCTGCGTCGAGATCATCGCGGGCGACCAGCGGATCATCCTCGACGCCGGCACCGGCATCCGCCTGCTCGGCCGGCGGATGATCGCCCGCGGCGCCAAGCGCGCAACGCTGCTGCTCAGTCACACCCATCTCGACCATATCAGCGGCTTCCCCTTCTTCGCGCCGGCGTTCCAGCCGGGCTTCGATCTTCGCATCATCGCCGGCCATCTGGGCGGCTCGCCCGACATCCAGAGCGTGATGGCCCGCCAGATGGAACGCCCGCTGTTTCCGGTGCCGCTCAAGACCATGGGCTGCAATCTGCGATTCGAAGAAATCAGCCAGGGCGCCAGCTTCGACCTCGACCCCGAAGTGCGGGTGCGCACGGCACCGCTCAATCATCCCGACGGGGCAACCGGCTATCGCATCGACTATGGCGGCAAATCGATCGCCTACATCACGGATACCGAGCATTTTCGCAGCGGGCCAGACGCCAATATCCTGACCCTGATCGAAAATGCCGATCTCGTCATGTATGATTCGACCTACACTGACGAGGAATATGAAACCAAGATCGGCTGGGGTCATTCGACGTGGCGAGAGGGCATTCGACTCGCGCAGTTAGCGCGGGCACGGTGTCTTGCTCTCTTCCATCACGAACCTGACCACGACGATGCCACCATGGCGATGATCGAAGGAGAGGCGCGATCACTGTGGCCACCGGTTTTCGCCGCCCGCGAAAGCACCACCATCGACCTCTTGTGATCGGCTGCCGAGGGATCGGGATGGCGGAGCGCCGGCCGCCCGTCCGTGGGACTGACTCTGGGGGCGACGGAGGCCGGGGGCTTTGAGTCTGCTCGAACAGTTCGTCGAGTTCATCGAGCAGGTCCCGGTCGGATCGGCGCGGGCGATGAGCGATCGGGTGCTGAGCCGGTGCCGCGAACTGACCGGGGCCGAGGCCGGCACGGTCTTCATCCTGCGCCGCCGCGGCAAATTGCGCTGGCTCGAAGCGATGAGCAGCCAAAATGCGGTGGTGCCGACCCGGAACGAGAGCTTCAAGGTGCCGGTCGATGAGGGCTCGATCGCCGGCTATGTCGCCGCCAGCGGCCGGACCGTGTTTATCGACGACGCCTATGACATTCCGGCCGACCGCCCCTATCGCTTCAACCCTTCGTTCGACCGCCTGACCGGCTTTCGCACCCGCTCGATCCTGTGCTTTGCCCTGTTCAGCGCGCCGTCACGGATCATCGGCACGGTCCAGTTGATCAACCGCAGGGGCGATCTGCCCGGCGAGCCCCTGAACTTCCTGCCCGACCACGTCGCCATGATCGCCCCGGTCAATCTGATCGTCGGCCGGGCGATCGAACGCGCCGATCATCTGGAGCGCATGGCGCTCAAGAATGAAAAGCTGCGCCAGCGCAACCATGAACTGGTCCAGGAGCGCCGCCGGGTCGAGGCTCTGCGCGCCGAGACGGAGCACGCCTTTATGCTCTCCGTCGGGCTGCTCGCCCGCGCCTCGGAACTCCACGACGCCGATACCGGCAACCATATCCTGCGGGTCAACGAATACGCCTGGCTGCTCGCGGGACTGGCCGGACAACCCAAGGCGTTCTGCGATGAGATCCGCTATTCGGCAGCGCTCCACGACGTCGGCAAAATGAGCATCGACAAGGCGATCCTGCACAAGAAGGGCCGGCTCGACGCCGCCGAGTTCCGCGAGATGCAGCGCCACACCGTCTATGGCTACGAAATTCTCAAGGCCTCCGACCGGTTACTGATGGCCGCCGAGATCGCCCATTGCCACCACGAACAATGGACCGGCCAGGGCTACCCCCGCGGTCTGGTCGGCGAGGCGATCCCGCTTTCTGCCCGCATCGTCGCGATTGCCGATGTCTACGACGCCCTGCGCAGCGAGCGGCCCTACAAAAAGGGCTTCGGCCACGCGCAATCACTGGAAATCATGCGCAACGGCGACGAGCGCATCGACCCGATAAACCATTTCGATCCCGCCCTGCTCCGACTATTCGCCGAACACCACCAGGAATTTGCCGAGATCTGGGACCGCCTGCGCGACGCCCCACCGATGACAACACCCGTCTGATCACCCCGACCGGGCTCGATGCCCGCCCTGCGCCATTGCCACCGGTTTGAGACGGCCGCATGCCGCCCGCGCGGCCGGGCTCGGGAAACCCTCCCGGATCAGGTCTGGCCGCCACGCCCGAGCCCGTCGCCCCCCGCAGACGGCGCGAAAATCTCAAGGAATTCCGCAGCTATCGCTCGATGGCCGCAAACCGCCCGCTGTGAGGTCGCCGCTTTCGTTTCCCGCCCGATCAAAGACTTGCGGGGTTTCTACGATCGGCATTTCTGACCAACCGGTCGGCTGTCGGTAACGGCGCTCTTGCCCGGTCGTGGCGGCCAAAACTCGATTGACAGCTTGGCAAAAGCGACGGCTTCTGAGCACCGGGCCGCGGAATTTGCCGCCCGGAGCCGCTTGCGCGGGTTCTGTTCAGAGGGTCACGGTCAACATGAGCGAACGCCAGGCATCGGAATGCAGGATTTCCTCGGTGTTCGTCCTGGTCGCCGGCCTTTTGCTGTTCGCCGGTGCGGCGGCGGCCAACGACAGCACCGGATTTCAGGGTACCACCGGGATCGAGCTTTCGACCACCGACGACATTCGAATGATGTCGGAAGACTTACGGATCGGGCTCGACCAGATCCGGGTATCCTATGTCTTTCGCAACGTCAGCGACCATCCGGTCGAAACCTTGGTAGCGTTTCCGCTGCCCGAGCTCGATCTGTCGCGTGGTCTTACCGAGCCGAACTGGGGCTTTCCGACCGACAACCGGGATTTTCTGAATTTTCAGCTGTGGATCGACGAGCGTCCACTCGCGCCCAGCCTGGAGCGCCGCGCCTTCTACCAGGGCCGGGAGGTCACCCGCGAACTCGAGGCGGCCGGGGCTTTGGACCTGGTGCCGTGGAAACCAGGCGGCTATGACGAGCAGGCCAAGGCGCTCGCCCCGTCCGCGCTCGAACGGCTGCGGCGCGCGGGCCTGATCCAGGAAGGCGAAGACCAGAATACGCCACAGTGGCAGCTCCGTACCCGCTATTTCTGGCGCCAGAGCTTTCCCGCTGGCGCGGAGGTGCGGGTCCGGCACGTCTACCAGCCCTTCGTTGGCAGCGCCCTGATCGGCAACGTCACTGAAGTCGATGGCCGCGCTGTGGTCGGCCGCTTCATCGGCGAGGCGGAGACGCCGGCGGGCGACCGCTATTGTCTCGACAGCGCCACCCGGCGGGCCCTCGCCGCCGTGCAGAGCCGCCATCCGGACGAAGCCATGCCGTTCTATGCCGCCGAGATCGAATACATTCTGACGACCGCCCGCAACTGGCGTGGACCGATCGGCAGCTTCCACCTCACTCTCGACAAGGGTGCGCCCGAAAATATCCTGTCGCTGTGTTGGACTGGCCTCAAGAAGACCGGTCCCACGACTTTTGAATCGACGATCGCCAACTTCGTTCCCGATCGCGACATCCGCATGCTGGTCTTCGTCCGCTCGAAAAACTCGCAATAGCGTTTGGTTTCTTAGAGCTGCCCGGTACCGCCGTCACGGCAGCTCTAATCCAGCGCTCCAAGCCAGGGTTTGCGCCGGACGGTCTCGGGATCGACGGTGATCGGCAGGTCGATCTCGATGCCGGCGCCCCCGTGCCGATCGAGGTGTCGAGCCTGGTGGTCACGCGCGAACCCGCGCCGGCCCGATTTTACGCATCCCTTATCCGCCGACCGGAAATCCGCATCGCGCCCTTACGGGCGGGAGCGGTAGGGGTGTGGCGGTTTCATCGGCAAGGGAAAGCACGCCATGTTCGACCTGGCCTTCATCGGCGGCATCGTCCTGGTCTTCGCCGTCGCCGCGCTGTTCGCGCGCGGCTGCGACGGTATCTGAGGAGGCGGGGATGACCCTGGAGCTGTGGCTCGGCGCCGCGGTCGCAGCCGGCCTGTTCGGCTATCTGGTCTATGCCCTGATCTCACCCGAGCGGTTTTGAGGAGGCGGCCATGACCACCCAAGGCTGGCTGGAGATCGCGCTTTATTTGGCCACCGTCACCGGGCTGGCGCTGGCGCTCGGGCTTTATCTGGCCCAGGTGTTTCAGGGAAAACCGACCTGGGCAACGCCGGCCGCGGCTCCGGTCGAGAGGCTGATCTTCCGTCTTGCGGGAGTCGACCCGGCGCAGGAACAGCACTGGACCCACTATGCCGGGTCGGTGCTGGCATTCACGCTTGTCGGCATTCTGCTGCTTTATGGGCTGATGCGGGTCCAGGATTGGCTGCCGCTCAATCCCGATGGCCAGGCGGCGGTGGCGCCCGACCTCGCCTTCAACACCGCGGTCAGCTTCGCCACCAATACCAACTGGCAGAATTACGGCGGCGAGAGCGCGATGTCGTATTTCACCCAGATGGCCGGGCTGACCGTGCAGAATTTCCAGTCCGCCGCTGCCGGACTGGCGGTGGCGGTGGCGGTCGCGCGTGGTTTCGCCCGGCGCTCCACCAGGAGCGTCGGCAATTTCTGGGTGGATCTGGTGCGGGCGGTACTCTACTTGTTGTTGCCTGCGTCCGTGATCTTCGCTCTGTTCCTGGTCGGGCAAGGCGTCCCCCAGACCCTGGGCGGTGCGGTCGTCGCGACCGGGCTCGACGGCGTCACCCAGAGCATTGCCCGCGGCCCGGTGGCGTCGCAGGAGGCGATCAAGCTGCTCGGCACCAACGGTGGCGGCTTTTTCAACGTCAATTCCGCCCACCCGTTCGAGAACCCGACGCCGCTGGCCAATTTCGCCGAGATGGTGGCGCTGCTGGTAATCCCGGCATCGCTGGTGGTGATGTTTGGCCGCATGGTCGGCGACCTGCGCCAGGGATTTGCCCTTTACGCCGCGATGGGCGTGCTGCTGCTCGCCGGCCTTGCGGTCTGCTACGGCGCCGAGGCGGCGGGCAATCCGGCCCTGACCCATCTGGGCATAGCCCCTGGCGGCAGCCTGGAGGGCAAGGAGGTCCGGTTCGGCGTGGTCGAGTCCGTGCTGTTCGCGGTCGCCACCACGGTCACCTCGTGCGGCGCGGTCAACGCCATGCACGACAGCTTCACCGCGCTGGGAGGCCTGGTGCCGTTGGTGAATATGATGCTGGGCGAGGTGGTGTTCGGCGGCGTCGGCTCCGGGCTCTACGGCATGCTGGTGTTCGTGCTGGTCACCGTGTTCATCGCCGGCCTGATGGTCGGGCGCACCCCGGAATATCTCGGCAAGAAGATCGAAGCGCGCGAGATCAAGCTCGCGGTCCTCTCGTTGTTGTTCTTCCCCCTGAGCGTGCTCGGGCTGTCGGCCTTGTCGCTGGTGCTGCCGGACGGGGTCGCCTCGGTCGGTGCCCCCGGTCCCCATGGCCTGTCCGAGGCGGTCTATGCCTATGCTTCGGCCACCGCCAACAACGGTTCGGCCTTCGCCGGCTACAACGGCAACACGCTCTACGCCAACAGCCTGCTCGGGCTGGCGATGCTGGTCGGCCGCTTCTCGGTGATCATACCGGTACTGGCGATCGCCGGAGCACTGGCCGCCAAGAAGACCATCCCGCCCTCCGCCGGCACCTTCCCAACCCACGGAATTTTGTTCGTCGTCCTGTTGGTCGCGGTGGTGCTGGTGGTCGGCGGGCTCACCTTCTTTCCGGTGCTGGCGCTGGGGCCGGTGGCCGAGCACCTGGCCCAGGCCTCCGGCAGGCTGTTCTGAGGTGCCATCGATGAGCATTCATCGCCCCCAATCGATCCCGCTGTTCGACCGTGCCATCGCCCATGAGGCCGGTCGGGCCGCACTCGCCAAGCTCGACCCGCGCGCCCTTGCCGCCAACCCGGTGATGTTCACCACCGCGACCGTGGCGCTGCTCGCCACCGTCCTCCTGGGTCGTGATCTGGTCAATGGCACCTGGACGACGCTCGCGGTCTCGGTCCAGATCTGTCTGTGGCTGTGGCTGACCGTGTTGTTCGCCAACTTCGCCGAAGCGGTCGCCGAGGGCCGCGGCAAAGCCCAGGCCGCCAGCCTGCGCCGCAGCCGCACCGACACCACCGCCCGCCGGCTGCGCGCCGTCGACGCCGACGGCTGGGAGCCGGTGCCGGCCGCTGGCTTGCGCAGCGGCGACCTGGTTGCGGTCGCCGCCGGCGAACCGATCCCGGCCGACGGCGACGTGGTCGCCGGCATCGCCACGGTGGACGAGTCGGCGATCACCGGCGAATCCGCCCCGGTGATCCGCGAGAGCGGCGGCGACCGCTGCGCGGTGACCGGCGGGACGCGGGTGGTCTCCGACCACATCGTGGTCCGGGTCACCACCAATCCCGGCGAATCCTTCCTCGACCGCATGATCGCACTGGTCGAAGGGGCGAAACGCCAGATGACCCCCAACGAGATCGCGCTGACCCTCCTGCTGGTCGGGCTGACCCTGATCTTCCTGATCGTCTGCGTCACCCTGCCGGCGTTCGCCGCCTACGCCAAGGTTGACCTGCCGGTGGTGTTCGTGGTCGCCTTGCTGGTCACCCTGATCCCGACCACCATCGGCGGACTGTTGTCGGCGATCGGCATCGCCGGCATGGACCGCCTGGTCAAGGTCAACGTCATTGCCAAGTCAGGCCGCGCGGTCGAAGCCGCCGGCGACATCGACGTGCTACTGCTCGACAAGACCGGCACGATCACGCTTGGCAACCGCCAGGCCGCCGAGTTCCTGTCCCTGCCCGGCATCTCCGAACGCGCGTTGGCCGAAGCCGCCTTCCTCGCCTCGCTCGCCGACGAGACCCCCGAGGGCCGCTCGATCGTCACTCTGGCGAAGGCCCGCTTCGGCTTCGACGAGGCGGCGGTGGCGCGCGACGGCCTGACCTTCGTGCCGTTCAGCGCCCACACCAGGATGAGCGGGATCACCGGCGGCGATGGCGACCTGGAAATTCGCAAGGGCGCCGCCGACGCGGTCGCCGCCTGGATCTCCGGCCGCGAGGGCACTCAGAAGGCCGCCGCGCTGCCGCGCGAACTGGCTCTGGCCGTGGAAACCGTCGCCAAATCCGGCGGCACTCCGCTGGTGGTCGCCAGCGACCGCCGGCTGCTCGGCGTCGTCCACCTGAAGGACATCGTCAAGCCGGGCATCCGCGAGCGTTTTGCCGTGCTGCGCCGCATGGGCATCCGCACTGTCATGATCACCGGCGACAACCCGTTGACCGCCGCCGCGATCGCTGCCGAGGCCGGGGTCGACGACTTCCTGGCCGAGGCCACGCCGGAGAAGAAGCTGGAACTGATCCGCACCGAGCAGGCGGCCGGCCGGCTGGTCGCGATGTGCGGCGACGGCTCCAACGACGCGCCCGCGCTGGCCCAAGCCGATGTCGGCGTCGCCATGAACACCGGGACCCAGGCGGCACGCGAGGCCGGCAACATGGTGGACCTGGAAAACGATCCGACCAAGCTGATCGAGATCGTGATGATCGGCAAACAATTACTGATGAGCCGGGGGGCGCTCACCACCTTCTCGATCGCCAATGACGTGGCGAAATATTTCGCGATCATCCCGGCGCTGTTCGTCGGCGCCTATCCCCAGCTCCAGGCGCTCAACCTGATGGGGCTTTCGAGCCCGGAGAGTGCCATCCTGTCGGCGATCATCTTCAACGCGCTGATCATCGTCGCCTTGATCCCGCTGGCCCTGAAAGGAGTGACGTGGCGCGCCGCCGGCGCCGAGGCGCTGTTGCGCCGCAACTTGGCTATCTACGGGTTGGGCGGCCTGGTGGCCCCCTTCCTCGGCATCAAGGCGATCGACCTGGTGATCGCCACCCTCGGTCTGGCGTGAGGAAATCCGATCATGCTCCAAGCCCTGATCCCCGCGACCCGCCTGCTGCTGGTGCTGACCGTGCTGTGCGGGATCGCCTATCCGCTGGTGGTAACCGGCGTCGCCCAACTGGTGTTTCCCCACCAGGCGCGCGGCAGTCTGATCGTGCAGGACGACCGAGTGGTCGGTTCCGAGCTGATTGGCCGGAGTTTCGTTGGCCCTGGCTGGTTCCATTCCCGGCCTTCGGCGACCGCACCCGCTCCTTACAACGCCGCCGCCTCCGGCGCCTCCAATGCGGCGCCGACCAGGCGCGCGTTCATCGACGAGGTGAAGGCGCGGATCGAAGGTCTCCGCGCGGAGAACCCCGACGCCGCCGGGCCGGTACCGGTCGAGCTGGTGACGGCGTCGGGCAGCGGGCTCGATCCGGATCTGACGCCGGCAGGGGCACTCTTTCAGGTGCCGCGGATCGCCAAACTGCGGGGGATCGGTGCGGAACAGCTGCGCGGGCTGGTCGCGGAATTCACCGAGGGGCGGACCCTGGGCCTGTTCGGCCAGCCGCGGGTCAAGGTGCTGCGGCTCAATCTCGAACTGGACAAGCGCTGGCCGCTGCCCAAGTGAGTCGTCATGGCCGAGGCTGATCCCGAACTGGCGCGCCCGTCGCCCGACGCCCTGCTCGCCGAAGCGCGCCAGGAGAACCGTGGCCGTCTCAAGGTGTTCCTGGGTGCTGCCCCCGGAGTCGGCAAGACCTACACTATGCTGGAGGTGGCACAGGAGCGTCGGCGGGAAGGCATCGACATTGCCGTCGCCGTAGTCGAGACCCATGGCCGCCGCGAGACCGAAGCGCTGCTGCACGACCTGGAAGTGTTGCCGCGGCGGGCGACCGAGTACCGCGGTCACAGCTTCCCGGAGATGGACCTCGACGCCGTACTCGCCCGGCGTCCGCGCATCGCCCTGGTCGATGAGCTTGCCCACAGCAACGTGCCGGGTTGCCGCCACCTGAAGCGCTGGCAAGATGTCGAGGAACTGCTGGCCGCCGGCATCGACGTCTATACCACGCTCAACGTCCAGCACCTGGAAAGCCTCAACGACGTGGTCGAGCGGATCACCGGGATCAAGGTGCGCGAGACCCTGCCCGACAGCGTGCTCCAGCAGGCCGACGAGATCGAACTGGTCGACCTGGCGCCGGCCGACCTGATCAAGCGGTTACAGGAGGGCAAGGTTTACCTGCCCGAACAGGCCCAGCGCGCCGTTGACCACTTCTTCTCCCCCGGCAACCTGACTGCACTGCGCGAGATGGCGTTACGCCAGGCGGCCGACCGGGTCGACGCCCAGATGGTCCACTACATGCGCGCCCACGCCATTCCGGGGCCGTGGCCGGCGCGCGAGCGCATCCTGGTCTGTATCGGCGACGATGTCGCGGTGCTGCGCTTGGTGCGGGCGACCAAGCGGATCGCTGAACGCCGCACGGCGCCGTGGCTGGCGCTCTACGTCGAGACCCACCGCCATCAGACCCTGCCGGAAGCGGTCAAGGACCGCATCGCCGAAGCGCTGCGCCTGGCCGAACAGCTCGGCGGCGAGACCCTGGTGATCCAGGGCGAAAACGTGGTCGCCGAGGTGCTCGCCTGTGCGCGCAGCCGCAACGTCACCCAGATCGTGGTTGGGCGGCCGCGGCGGCGCCCCTGGTGGGGCGGCAGCGTCACCGACGCCGTCCTGAAGCGCGGCGGGGCGATCGATGTGCTGGTGGTCAGCGGCGACGACGAGGATCGGCCGGAGCCCAGGCCGGCGCCGGACAAGCTGCGCCCGCCGCTGCGGCTGCGGCCCTGGCTGGTCGCCACCGGCGTGCTGACGGCGACCACCGGGCTCGGTCTGCTGGTGGATCCGTTGCTGCCGGTGGTCAACATCGCCTTCGGCTTCCTGCTGGCGGTGCTGCTGGTCGCGGTGCGGCTGGGTCTGGGACCGGCGATCTTCGCCTCACTGCTGAGTTTCCTGGCGCTGAATTTCTTCTTCACCGAACCGCGCTTCACCCTGACCATTGCCGACCCGCGCAACCTGGTCACGGTCGCCTGCTTTCTGGTGGTCGCGGTGATCTCCAGCAATCTGGCGAGCCGGCTGCACAATCAGATCGAGGCGACCCGCCAGTCGGCCCGGCGCACCACCGTGCTCTACGAGTTCAGCCGCAAGATCGCCCGCGCGGCCACCCGCGACGACGTGCTGTGGGCGGTGGTCCACCATGTCGCGGTCACGATCCAGGGCAAGTCACTGGTCCTGCTGCCCGCCAGCACCGGATGCTTGGCCATCGCCGCCGGCTACCCGCCCGAAGACACGCTCGACCAGCGCGCCGCCGCCGCCGCCGACTGGGCGTGGAGCCACGGCAAGCCGGCCGGACGCGGTTCGGCGACGCTGCCGTCGTCGGATTGGCTGTTTCTGCCGATGCGCACCGGCCGCGGACCGGTCGGCGTGCTCGGCGTTCAGCTGGAGGCCCAGGGCGGCGGGCTGGCGCCGGACCAGGTCCGGCTGTTGGAAGCGGTCACCGACCAGGCCGCGCTGGCGATCGAGCGAACCGCGCTGGTCGCCGACATCGAGGCGGCGCGGGTCGCGGGCGAGACCGAGCGGCTGCGCACCGCGCTGCTGTCCTCGCTGTCCCATGATTTGCGGACGCCCTTGGTGTCGATCCTGGGGGCGTCGACCAGCCTGATCAACTACGAGGACACGCTCGACATTTTCAGCCGCCACGAACTCGCCCGGACCATCCAGGACGAGGCCGAGCGGCTTAACCGCTTCGTCCAGAACCTGCTCGACATGACTAGGCTCGGCGCCGGCGCCCTCAAGCCGCGCCGGGACTGGGCCGAGTTCAGCGACATCGTGCGCGCGGCCGCCGAACGCGCCCGCCGCCTGCTCGGCCACCGCCGGGTCAAGATCGACATTCCCGAGGATTTCCCGCTGCTCTGGGTCGACTCGGTGCTGCTCGAACAGGTATTTTTCAATCTTCTGGATAACGTCAGCAAATACACTCCCGATCACAGCACGGTTACGGTGTGGGCGCGACCCCGGCACAACCGTATCGCGATCGAAGTCGCCGACCAGGGGCCGGGCATCCCGGAGGCCGACCGCGAGCGGGTGTTCGATATGTTCTACCGGGTGCGCCGCGCCGACAACCAGACCGCCGGCACCGGGCTGGGCCTGGCGATCTGCCGCGGCATCATCGAGGCCCATGGCGGCACCATCCGGGCTGCCAGCGGTGTCAACGACTGCGGCACCGCGATCGTCATCGGCCT
This sequence comes from Azospirillum sp., assembly GCA_016124535.1. Lineage (GTDB taxonomy): Bacteria > Pseudomonadota > Alphaproteobacteria > Azospirillales > Azospirillaceae > RI-112. The sequence goes on along the minus strand of WGNK01000042.1, from coordinate 22,643 downwards.
GCCGCTCGAACCGGGGCCCAAGCCGGAAGCGCCGCCGCCGGTGGAGCCCGCCTGATGCCGGCCACCCTCCTGGTCGTCGACGACGAGCCGCAGATCAGACGGTTTCTCCGGATCAGTCTGGGAGCCAGCGGCTGGGGAGTGATCGAGGCCGAGACTGCGGCGGCGGCGATCGCCGGCTGTCGCGACCAGCGCCCCGATCTGATGATCCTGGACCTGGGATTGCCGGATCGCGACGGCCAGGAGGTGATCACCGCGGTGCGCGCGTTCAGCGCGCTGCCGATCATCGTGCTGTCGGTCCGCGCCCAGGAACAGGACAAGGTCGAAGCGCTTGACCGCGGCGCCGACGACTACGTGGTCAAGCCGTTCGGTATCGGCGAGCTGGTTGCACGGGTGCGCGCCGCCCTGCGCTCGATCCGCCGCGGGGAACCAGCCGAGCTCTTGAGGATTGGCGCGCTCACCTTCGATTTCGCCCGGCGCGTCGTCACTCGCGACGGCGAGGAGGTTCGCCTGTCACGCCGCGAATACGACCTGTTGCACTTGCTTGCCCGCCACGCCGACCACGTCGTCACCCACAAGCAGATCCTGCGCGAGGTGTGGGGACCGGCCCATGTCGACGATACCGCCTATCTGCGGGTCTATGTCGGCCAGCTCCGCCACAAGCTGGAGACCGATCCCGCCCAGCCACGCCTGATCACCACCGACCCCGGCGTCGGCTACCGCCTGCGCACCGAAGAATGCGCGGTGTGATCGTTTCCGCGCGCGCCGCCCTGGCGCCATCGCGACAGGCGCGGCGCGGAAAGCCGGCCGGGCTGTGGCTCGCCCCCCCGGCAGCCTATGCGCGCCTTCCGAAGCACCGTTCCTCCCGATGTTGTCCTTGCAGGCTAGCGAAGCCTGGGGTGCAAATATTCGTCGCCCGGGAGGTCGCAAAAAGCATCGAACGACGCAACCAGCCTCCCCAAATAATTTACCTAAAGGAGATCAAGAAACCCGTCACTGACATTAACGAAAATAGTAGATAAATTAGCAATAAATTTTCAGAATTCCCTAGTTTTATTGATAACTATTAGCGCTGGATGAAATATTTTCTCGAACGGTGAGGGAGCTTGCCATGCCCAGCCTTTACGCGAATGCTATCGCCGGCTTCCAGGGCCGCAATCAAGGCGGACGCCTGCAATCGACCCGGCTGATTATCGAGTTTCCGGCCCTGCCGGAGGTTGTCAGGGTGGAGGCGCAGCTGGCGAAGCATCTGCCGGGTGTGATCTTCTCGGTCGAAAGGCTGTTTGGCAGCACCGAACCGCCATTGGGGCAATTCTTCGTCGTGACCATCCCCGGTCTGCCGATCGGCGCGTTGACGGGAAGCCCGTTCGAACTGGCCCAGGATCTGGCCGATGGCTTGTCCTTGATTTCGGCCGATCCGCTGGTCGAGGACGGGCAAGCCCGACCCCACCGTCCGGTGACCGACGTTGACGGGGACGAGGAGCCAGGAGGTGACTGGCCCGGGCCCGGCGCCAACAGCCTGGAGGGGGCAGCAGCGGGACCAGCGGTGCGGGCAATGCCGGCGAGGTCCCGGCCGATACCGAATGGCATCTTGAGGCCATGAAGGTGCCGGAGGCCTGGGCTCAAGCCAAGTCGGTGTGCTGTCCTGCCGAGGGTGCCGGGATCCTGGTGGCTCAGCCCGCCACCGGGATCGCCAGCCACAGGCTGCTGGATGGCGCGGTCGATTGGGTCAGGGTGGTCAATCTGGTGGAGATCGCGGAGACCGGACCCGGCGATCCCATGTCCTTCGGGCTTCCGAAGCCACCGGTTGATCCGCGCACCCACCCCGGCAATCCGGGCCACGGGACCGCGGTCTGCGGTGTGCTCGCCAGTCGCGGCAAAAATGCCGACCGGAGGTTCGCGGAATAGCGCCGGCCGCCATGTTGGTTCCGATCAGGGCGGTGGATTCGGTGGTTATCACCTTTAACAACGAACTGTTTGTTGCGATGGCGGCGCTTTGGCTCGCCTTCCGTGGCCGGCACAACCTCATCCGCAATGCAGTTCAACCCTTGCCGTTCCTCTTCAAGAATTTCCTCAGAACCTCCGCCTGCCGGCCCGCCGGGTGGGATGCGGAGAATTGGGGATGGGATGCCGACCAAGTTGAAAAAAGCGGGAGCGGGCACGCCGGATATTGCGGGAGCGCGGCAATGCCGAGGCGAGCATCATGGCCCCGTCCGATGGCGATCTCGACCGTTACGCCAACGAACTGATGTAGCTGGACGCGGGTGCGAAGACCGACAGTCGCTCCACCGCCGCGGCGCCACCGCCCCGGGCGCTCTCCCGGACCGCAACCCTCGCGTCGCGGTTGCTCTCGGCTCTGCTGGAGACCGCCGGACTGGCCTGATGAGCCGGACTCCCGAACCGGCGCCGGCCGCGATCCCGGCGGTGCCATCGACCGGGGATGGTTTCCGGCGGGTTGCTCCAGGCAGATGGCCTGACGCCTGGTTGTGACCCTGGATGTCGCGGGGCGCCCAGCAAGGCCGGGCGCTCCTCGCGTGCCGACGACGGTCAGCAGGGCCTAGGTCGCCGCCAGGCTCTTGCTGGTGATTTCGTAGACGTCGGGGGACAAGCCGGGGGTTTCCACCAGGCGGCGAAGCTGGCCCTGCATCAGGGCGCGCCGGGCCGGATCGAAGCGGCGCCAGCGGGCGAACGGCCCGGCCAGACGGGCCGCGACCTGGGGATTGGCCGGATCCAGCGCCAACACCTGATCGGCGAGGAACTGGTAGCCCTGTCCGCTGCGGCCGTGAAAGCGCACTTGGTTGGCAGAAAAGGCGCCGACCAGGGCATAGAGCTTGTTCGGATTGCGGCGATCGAAACCGGGGTGGCCGAGCAGCGCCTGCACCGCCGCCACCGTGTCCGGCCTTTGGGAGGTCGCTTGAAGGCTCAACCATTTGTTGACCACCAGCGGATCGCTCTGCCAGCGCTCGAAGAAGGCGTCGAGCACCGCCTGCCGCTGCGGGTGGTCGCCATCGGCGATCAGTCCGAGAGCCGCAATGGTTTCGGTCATCGTCGTTGCGGTTCCGAACTGGTCCAGACAGAGCGCCGCCGCCGCCGGGTCCCCGCTGCTGACCAGATAGGCCAGGCTGAGATTGCGCAGGCTGCGCCGGCCGATCGCCTCGGGCTCGACCGAGAACGCTTGGTTGCTGGCCGATCCGTGATAGGCCGCCTGCCATCGGCCGTCGTGGGCATGCGCCAGCGTCCGCCGGGCGAACTCGCGGACCTGATGAATGGCATCGACATCGATTTCGGCCATCTGCTGGGCCAGATAATGCTCGCTGGGCAGGGTCAAGGCCAGGGCCGCGAAGGCCCGATCGCGCGGGGCGTCGTCGAGCAGGCGGCCGACCGCGTCGATGAAGCCGGGTGACAGCACCAGCGCCCGCCCGGCCTGCCAGTCCTCGATCAGCCCGAGCAGCAGCTGGGTGGCCAGCCCGTAGCCGGCTTCCCAGCGGTTGAAGCCGTCGCCGTCATGGGCCATCAGGAAGGCCAGTTCGGCCTCGGGACGCCGGGGAACCAAGCGTGTCGGCGCGGAAAACCCGCGCAACAGCGACGGCACCGGCGGCACCGGCACATCCTGGAATACGAAACGCTCTTCCGGCCCGGTCAGGTCGAGCACCCGCGTGGTCGGCGCCAGAGCGCTCGCCGGCTCGCCGGCCAAGCGCAAGGGCAGCTCAAGGCCATCGGTCCCGAGCAGGCCAAGCGCGACCGGGATGCGCAACGGCCGCTTGACCGGCTGGCCCGGCGTCGGCGGGCAGGACTGGCGCAGGGTCAGGGTGTAGCGCCGCGCCACGCCGTCGTACTGCCCATCAAAGGTGAGTTCGGGCGTGCCGGCTTGGGAATACCACAGCTTGAACGGTCCGAGATCGACGCCGTTGGCGTCGGCCATGGCGGCGACGAAATCGTCACAGGTCACCGCCTGGCCGTCGTGGCGGGCGAAATAGCAATCCATGCCGCGGCGGAAACCATCGCGCCCGACCAGGGTCTGGATCATGCGGATCACTTCCGCACCCTTCTCATAGACCGTCGCGGTATAGAAGTTGTTGATCTCGATATAGGATTCCGGCCGGACCGGATGCGCCAGGGCACCGGCGTCCTCGGCGAACTGCCCGGCGCGCAACCGCAGCACATCGTTGATCCGCTTGACCGCGGCCGAATTCATATCGGCGGAGAATTCCTGGTCACGGAAAACGGTGAGCCCTTCTTTCAGGCTGAGTTGGAACCAGTCACGGCAGGTCACCCGGTTGCCGGTCCAGTTGTGGAAATACTCGTGGGCGACCACGGTTTCGATGCCGAGGAAATCGATGTCGGTCGCGGTGTCGGGCTTGGCCAGAACATATTTCGAGTTGAAGACGTTGAGGCCCTTGTTCTCCATCGCCCCCATGTTGAAGTCGCCGACCGCGACGATCATGAAGATGTCGAGGTCGTATTCCAGGCCGAACCGCTCCTCGTCCCAGGCCATGGCGCGTTTCAGCGAGCGCATGGCGTGGCCGCATTTATCCTGGTTGCCGTGCTCGACATAGATGCGCAACGCGATTTCGCGACCCGAGCCGGTGGTAAAGCGATCCTCGACCACCGCGAGGTCGCCGGCGACCAGCGCGAACAGGTAGCACGGCTTGGGGAACGGATCCTGCCAGCGCACCAAGTGACGGCCGTCGTCGAGCCGGCCGGCGGCGACCGGGTTGCCGTTGGACAGCAGCACCGGGCAGGCTGAGGGATCGGCGACGATGGTGGTGGTGAAGCGTGCCATCACGTCGGGACGGTCGAGGAACCAGGTGATCCTGCGGAACCCTTCGGCTTCGCATTGGGTACAAAAACAGCTTCCGGTTTTATAGAGCCCTTCGAACGCCAGATTTTCCTGGGGGTTGATCTCGGCCACGGTTTCGACGCGGCACGACTCTGCCAGGCCATCCAGCGCCAGTTCGGTGGTACCCAGGCGATAATCGGCCGGCGTCAGGCGGCGGCCGTCGACCGCGACCGACACCAGGGTCAGCTTCTCGCCGTTCAGAACCAGGGGCACGCTGCCCTCGGCGGCGCGCGCCGGATTGCGCCGGACCGCCAGCTGCGCGCGCACCCTCGTCACCGCGTCGCCGAGTTCTACATAGAGATCGATCTGGTCGATCAACCAGTCCGGCGGCCGATAGTCGTGGAGATGGATCGCCTGGGGTGTCGCCTTGTCCATGACCGGTCCTGGGTTTGGAACATCTCTTACGCGATATAGCACGCGGATCGGCGGTTCAAGGCGTGATCGCAAAGGCTGTCCCGCCGGCCGCTCGGGGCTGCGGCGCAAGTGAGCCCCAAAGTGTCGCCGTCCTTTTTTTGCAACACTGTGCGTTCAAGTGAGATGTCATATCATGAATTTGTTTGAGTACATTGATTTTTATGATTAGAGAGGTCATCGTGTTTGCCCCCGAGGAAGTACACCTGGGATGGAACGGATCTCCTCACCCCTCGTGACCACCGTCGGGAGCCTGTCGCAGCCGATTCGACAGGCACTCGCGGGATCACTGCTAGCGACGGGTCTGATGCTGGCGGCGTCGGACGGGGTCCAGGCGACCACCGCGGTCGGTGAACCGCTGGAGACCCAGACCGCGGTGATGCCGGCGCTGCCGCGGGTAATCGCGGCACGGATCGGCCTGCATCCGGACAAGACCCGCTTCGTTCTGGAGGTCACAGATCCGATTGACTATCGGGTCACCACCCAGGCCGATCCCTTTCAGGTCGTGATCGACTTTCCGCGGCTGCAGTGGCCGGGCGATGGCCACCGCACCAAAGGCCGCGGTGCCATCCTGGCCTTTGCCCAGCAGCGCACCGACACCGGGGCGACCCGCGCCGTGCTCGATGTCGTCGGCCCGGTGGCGGTCCGCAGCGCCTACATCATACCGCCGTCGGAGGGCTACCGGAGCCGCTTCGTGCTCGATCTGGCGCCGGTCAGTCTCGGCGAGTTCATGCGCGACAAGGGCGTGGTCCGGGACAGCCGGGGCGGCACGGCCCCCCCGGAGGAGCCGATCGCCGTGCGTCCGCCCGCAGCAGCGATCGCCCCGGTGCCGGCGGTCTTCACTCCGACCCCGGAGGTCGAACCGCCCGGTCATCCCGTGCCGTTGCCGCCGCCCACGCCGGCGATCACCCAGGTCGCGGCGGCGTTACCGCCGCCGATCCCGCCGGACTTGCCGCTACCGCGGCGGCGGCCACCGGTTGCCGGCGAAAAGCGGGTGATCGTGATCGACCCCGGCCACGGCGGCCAGGACCCGGGCGCGATCGGGGTCGGCGGCATCCATGAAAAGGACATCACCCTGGCCGCCGCCCGCGAAGCGCGCCGCCAATTGGAAGCGACCGGCCGCTATCGGGTCGTGCTGACCCGCGACAGCGACACTTTCATCCGTCTGCGCGACCGCACCGCCAAGGCGCGGGAAGCCGGGGCCGACCTGTTCGTCTCACTCCACGCCGACAGTATCGGCCGCGAGCAGGTGCGGGGGTTGTCGATCTATACCCTGTCGGACAAGGCCTCCGACCGCGAGGCCGAGATGTTGGCCGCCTCGGAAAACCGGGCCGATGCGCTGGGTGGCATCGATCTCAGCGCCGAGAACGACCAGATCGCAACCATCCTGATCGATCTCGCCCAGCGCGATACCATGAACCATTCCAGGCGCTTCGCCACGATCGCGACCAGCGAGCTCGGCCATGACGTGAAGCTGTTGCCCAAGCCCCACCGCTCCGCCGGCTTCGCCGTCCTGACCGCCCCCGATGTGCCTTCGGTGCTGGTCGAAATGGGCTATCTGTCGAGTCCCCAGGACAGCAATCTGCTGACCCAGCCGCAATACCGCGAGCGCCTGGCCAAGGCCCTGACCCGCGCCATCAACGGCTATTTCGCCTGGCTCGGCGGGATGCGCAAATCGTGAGCGCGGCCTCTCCCCGGCGGGGAGAGGGACCGGAAGGCTAAAACGGAATTTCGTCGTCGAGGTCGTCGTGGGGACGGGAGGGTGCCGGCGGCGGACCGGAATCACGACCACCATAGCCGCCACCACCACCGCCGCCTCGCTCGTAGCCGCCGCCACCGCCGCTGGCGCCACCCTGGTCGTAACCGCCGCCGCCGCCGCCGCGATCATAGCCCCCGCCGCCTTCGCCGCGACCGTCGAGCATGGTGATCTCGCCGCGGAACTGCTTGACCACGACTTCGGTGGTCTGGCGCTCCTGGCCGCTCTGGTCGGTCCATTTGCGCGATTCGAGCTGGCCCTCGACATAGACCTTGGAGCCCTTCTTGAGGAAGCGCTCGGCGACACCGATCAGGTTGTCGTTATAGATCACGACTCGGTGCCACTCGGTCTTTTCCTTGCGCTCTCCGGTGGCGCGGTCTTTCCATTGCTCCGAGGTGGCCAGGGTGAAATTGCACACCCGGCTGCCGCTTTGCATGGAGCGGATCTCCGGGTCGCGACCCAGATTGCCCACCAGAATGACTTTGTTGACGCTGCCCGCCATAGCTTTGCCGCCCCTTGAGACGCTGCCTGAGAATTGCGGCGACTACCCTACACCCGCCGGTCCGGCCCCACCAGCCTTCGACCGGCACGCGGCGGTGCCGGCCGATCGCCTGGCCACCGGCAACCGCGGTTCAGGTCTGCTGGGTCTGCCAGAAGAAGAACGCGACTGCGGCGATCATCAGGATAAATTCCAAGTTCATGATGTACCTTCCCGTGACATGGGCGGGAGCTTCGGCGGCGGGGGCTTCGGCAAACCCGCCGCGTCGCCGGCAAAGCGCCGACCCGCCACCCATATTTCGCGGGCGGCGAGTGCGCCGTCAAGCCGTACGAGATCCGCGGCGAGGCCGGGGGCGATTCTACCGCGGCGATCGGCGATGCCGAGGAAGCGGGCGGGGTAGGTCGAAGCCATGCGCAGGGCTTCGTCGAGCGGAATACCAATCCTGCACACACAGTTGCGCACCGCCGTCGCCATATCGAGCGCCGATCCGGCGAGACGCCCCTCGGCATCGAGGCAGCGGCCGTCCGCGACCGTGACCGCGGCACCGTACAGCGAAAATTCGGTGCATTGGGTGCCGACCGGCGGCATCGCATCGGTGACCAGAAACAGCCGGCCGCGCGGCTTGACCCGCCAGGCCAGGCGCACCGCGGCATCGTGGACGTGATGGCCATCGACGATGATGCCGCACCAGCTGTCGGCGTGGTCGAGCGCGGCACCGACGGCGCCCGGCTCGCGGCTGTTCAGCGGACTCATCGCGTTGAACAGATGGGTGAAGCCGCTGGCGCCGGCGTCCAGCGCCGCCATCACCGCGGCCCAGCCGGCGTCGGTGTGGCCCAGCGCGACCCGGACTCCGGCCGCGCTCAACCGCCGAATCGTCTCGGCCGCAACCGCTTCGGGGGCCAGGGTGACCAGGGTCGGGATGCCCGGCAGCGAACAGGCCAGCGCCACGTCATCGGCGCTCGCGGGCGCAATCCAACGCTCGGCATGGACGCCGCGCCGGGCCGGCGCGATGTGAGGTCCTTCGAAGTGAATGCCCAGAATGCCCGGTTCGCCCGCCGCGACCGCCTCGCGCACCGCCGCCGCCGCCGCCCGCCGGACGTCGGGCCGGTCGGTGATGACGGTGGCGAGCAGGCCGGTGGTCCCAAAGCGGCGGTGAGCTGCGGCAATCTGTCGCAGCGCGGCACGGTCGGGCCGGTCGTTGAACAGCACCCCGCCACCGCCATTGACCTGGGCGTCGATGAAGCCGGGCGCCAGGATATCGCCGCCGAGGTCGTGGCTCCGGGCCTCGGCCGGAATCTTCGACTCCGGGACCAGATCGACAAAGACCCCGTCCGCGATCAGCAGCGCGGCGTCGGTCTCGACCCCGTCTCCGGTATGGATGATGACGTTGCGCAGCGCGTCCATGCCGGGCCTCCCTCCCCGTCCCGGTTGCCTCCAGGCAGGTTAGGCCGCCGCACCGCTCCGCGCCAGGGGTCGGTGGGCGGCTGCAATCGGTCCCAGGCAACGAGGGCCACCAACGCGGCTGCCGGCAGCGCCGAACGGGACGAAGGACCGGCAGTTTGCCCCCCAACGCATGCAGCTAGCGGTGGTCTGGGGCGCCACCTGCCGTTGTGGGGCCGCTGTAAGCCAGCACCACTCTGCGCTACACTGGCGGCGGCATCGGGGATCCGGTCGGCTTTGCGACCGGGCTGTGGCGCAGAAAAACATGCGCTGATTCAGTCCCCTGATGCACCGATTCCGGGTGAAAAATCCGGGGCGGCGCAAAGGTTTGCGCAACGATGAGGCCCGCTGCCGGGGCCATGCGAGAGGTAGGTCTATGGTAATTTTTCTGGTTCAGTTTGCCCTGGTGTTGACCGCCATCCTGATCGGCATCCGCCGCGGCGGTGTGGCACTGGGCATGATCGGCGGGCTTGGCGTCACCGTCCTGACCTTCGGCTTCAACAATCCGCCGGCCGAGCCGCCGATCACGGTCATGCTGATCATCCTGGCGGTAGTCACCGCCTCGGCAACGCTTCAGGTCGCCGGCGGGCTCGACTTCCTGGTCCAGCAGGCCGAGAAGGTGTTGCGCGCCCATCCCAAGCGGGTCACCGTCCTGGCGCCGCTGTCGACCTTCCTGCTCACCGTCTGCGTCGGCACCGGGCATGCGGTCTATTCGCTGTTGCCGGTAATTGCCGATGTCGCGCTGCGCACCGGCATCCGGCCGGAGCGGCCGATGGCGATCTCCAGCGTTGCCTCCCAGATGGGCATCACCGCCAGCCCGGTTGCGGCCGCGGTCACCACCTTCCTGGCCTTTGCCGCCAAGACCAGCCACCCGGTCGGGCTGTTCGATATCATCATGATCACGCTGCCGTCCGGGCTGGTCGGGGTGATCGCGGCCGCACTCTGGAGCCTCAACCGGGGCAAGGACCTCGATAAAGATCCCGAGTACCTGGCCCGTCTTGAGGATCCGGAGTTCCGCAAGGCGCTCGATGTTTCGGTCACCACGTTGGATAAGGAACTGCCCAAAACCGCCAAGCTGTCGGTGGTGCTGTTCTTCGGCGGCATTCTGTCGGTCGTCCTGCTGGCGCTGTTCCCGCAGTTCCTGCCCCACTACGCCGGCAAGGCGATGCCGATGACCACGGTGGTCCAGATCGTCATGCTCTCGGCGGGGGCGCTGATCCTGTTCACCGCCCGGACCAAATCGGCCGAGATCGCGCGGTCCAGCGTGTTCACCGCCGGTATGATCGCCGCGGTGTCGATTTTCGGCATCGCCTGGATGAGCGATTGCTTTGTTTCTGGCAACAAGGACTTCCTGATCGGGCAGATCAAGTCGATGGTCGAGGTCGCCCCGTGGAGCTTCGCGCTGGCGATGTTCGCGGTGTCCGCCTTCGTCAAGAGCCAGGCGGCGACCTTGACCATCATGATCCCGTTCGGGCTGGCGCTGCAGCTGCCGACCACGCTGATGCTGGGGCTGATCCCGTCCAGCTATGCCTATTTCTTCTTCGCGTTCTACCCGAGCGATCTGGCCGCCATCAACATGGACCGCACCGGGACCACCCGAATCGGTAAATACCTGCTCAATCACAGCTTCATGGTCCCTGGCCTGATCGGGGTCTCGGTTTCGACCGTCACCGCCTATTTGCTGTCGCGGGTGCTGTTCTAGTGTTCTGGCCGCGACGCTTCATTCCCAATGACCGTGTCGCGGTCAGAACACAACATATAGAGAAAGCTAGTGTTCCGGCCCGAGGGAGCGGTTACGTTCCGTCGGAGTCGGAACACTAGCCCCGGGCCGCGATGATCGGCCCGCCCCTGGGATCGGGCGGGCCGATCTTCTCCGGGTCTTTGCCCCTTGCAGCGCCGGGGGCCTGACGCCTTGGCGAGACAGGCCGGCAAAACCAGGCTACTCTGGCGGCCGATTGCTGAGGGAATATCTGCACCATGACCGGACTCATTCTGGCTTATCGGAGCATCCTGCCGACCATCGACGGCAGCGCCTTCATCGCCGACACCGCGACGGTGATCGGCGATGTCGTGATCGGCGCCGAAAGCAGTATCTGGTTCGGCTGCCTGGTGCGCGGCGATGTCAACATCGTGCGCATCGGCGCCCGCACCAATATCCAGGACGGCACCATCATTCACGTCTCCAGCACGCTCCAGGGCACTTTGATCGGCGACGACATCACGGTCGGCCACGGCGCCATCCTCCATGCCTGCACCCTGGAGTCGGGTTGCTTCATCGGCATGCAGGCCTGCGTGATGGACGGCGCCCATGTCGAGTCGGGGGCAATGGTCGCGGCCGGTGCCTTGGTGACGCCGGGCAAGCGGATCAAAGCCGGCCAGCTGTGGGCCGGGCGGCCGGCCAAGCACATCCGTGATCTATCCCAAGCCGATCTCAAGGAGTTCCCGGTCTCGGCCGCCCGCTATGTCGCCCTGGCCAAGGACTATTTGGCAGCGCGTAAAGAAGGATGACCATCGTGACCGATCCTGACTACACCCTCCATGGCACCTATCTGTCTCAACCAACCGCACGGGTGGCACTGTTCCTGTCGATGGCCGGACTTCCGTTCAGGTACAAGCACCATGTGCTGAAGGATGGCACTCACAGGACTCCGGACTTCAAGGCGCTCAACCCGCTGGGCCAGGTGCCGGCGCTGTGCCACGGCGACCTGGCGCTGGGCGAGTCGACCGCGATCCTGGTCTATCTCGCCGAGACCACCGGCCAATTCGGGCCGGCGACGCCGGCCGAGCGCTGGCGCATCACCGAATGGCTGGCCTGGGTCAACGACGGCTTGTCGGTGCTACAGCGCTGCCGTGCCGCCCGGCGCTTCGGCTGGGACGAGCCGATCCGGCTGTGGTGGGATGCCCGCGCCCCCGGCCCGATGGCGATCCTGGAAACGGCGTTGAACCGCAGTGGTTTCCTGGCCGGCGACCGCCCGACCATCGCCGATATTGCGGTCTTTCCGATGATTGACCTGATCGACGAGTCCGGTCTGACGCTGGACGGCTATCCGGCGATTGCCGCCTGGTACCAGCGCATGCTGGCACTGCCCGGCTGCCGCCACCAATATGACCTGCTGCCCAAGGGGGATGTCGGCTAGGCAGCGGCGCGCGTCTCCCCTCGCCCCCCCCCCCGCGGGGACGCGTCGGTGGTAGCCGGCGATCGCAGCCTTGGGAATCGACGCTACGGCAATCGAGGCTGCGGCAGGCGAAGCCGCGGGGGCTTGGCGACGGGCGGCCGATCGCAGTAAGCTCCCGGCCATGCCGCACCGACCCACCGTGATTCTGACCGGCGCCAGCCGAGGTATCGGCCACGCTACCGTCAAACGCTTCAGCGACGAAGGCTGGCGGGTGATCACCTGCTCGCGCGAGGCGGTGCCGGTGGAATGCCGGCGCGATCCCAATTGGACTCACCACATCGAGGCCGATCTCGGCGATCCGGACAGCCGCGCCGGCTTCGTCGCCGAGGCCAACCAGGTGCTTGCCGGTAATCCACTGGCGGGGCTGGTCAACAACGCCGGCATCTCGCCCAAGACGCCGTTCAAGGAGCGGCTGGGTTGCCTCAATGGCGACCTCAACGACTGGCGGGCGGTGTTCGAGCTGAATTTCTTCGCGCCGATCGTTTTGGCGCGTGGGCTGGCAGGCGCCTTGGTGCGTGGCAAGGGCGCGATCGTCAACATCACATCGATCGCCGGCCACGCCGTCCACCCCTTCGCCGGTTCGGCCTATAGTACGTCCAAGGCGGCGCTTTCAGCACTCACCCGCGAGATGGCGGTAGAATTCGCCGCCCTTGGCGTGCGGGTCAACGCGGTGGCGCCGGGCGAAATCGAGACCGCCATGCTGTCGCCCGAAACCGAGGTCCTGATTCCGCGTATTCCGCTGCAGCGCCTGGGCACCCCCGGCGACGTGGCGGCGATCGTATTTCGGCTGTGTACCGCCGATTGTTCCTATATCACCGGCACCGAAATCTTCGTCACCGGCGGGCAGCACCTGTTCTGAACCGTCGGCTCCGACCAGGGGCATCTCCCCCTCGAACTCCCGGAGGTCCGCCATGCCGGAAGTGACCGGCGTCCTGGCTCGGATCGCGTTTTTCGACCCGCTGCTCCCGGACGAACTGGCGCGTATTGCCGCAGCCGGGACGGTCACCCGGCTGGCCGCGGGCACCACCGTGTTTCGCCAGGGTGACCAGGCCGATTGTCTCTATGTCGTGATCCGGGGCGAGGTTCGGGTCTCGCTCGACGAGGACGGCGTCGAACTGACGGTGGCCCATGTCGGGACCGGCGAGTTTTTCGGCGAGATGGCGCTGATCGACGGCGGCAACCGCTCGGCGACGGTCAGCACGGTGGTCGACAGCGAGTTGTTTGTGCTCGAACGCACCGCCTTTCTGGCGATCTTCACCCGCTCGCCGCCCTTGCTCGGCCGGCTGCTCGAGGGGCTGAGCCGCAAGCTGCGCAAGACCACGGAAATGCTGTTTCGCGAGGAGATCGACAGCCGGCTTGCCGCGGTCGAGACCGAAATGGCCCGGCAGCGCTCGATCACCCATATGGTCACCGGTATCGCCCACGAGCTGAACACGCCGCTTGGCGTCTGCACCACCGCGGCCAGCATGGTCGCGGAATGGCTGGCGTCGCCGGCGGCAACCGGTCAGGTCAGTGCCGGCCCGTTCGGCCCCCATCTGGCCGATCTTGGCGAAGCGGCGGCGCTGCTGACCGGCAATCTCAGACGCGCGGTCTCGCTGGTCGATACCTTCTCGGCGATTTCGGCGAGCCGTACCAGCGGTGCCCCCCAGACTCTGGATTTACCCGAGTTGATCACCGAGACCGCCGAGTTGTTCCGCCAGCAGCGCGGGCGCGCCGACATCACCCCACACTACCGCTTTGCCGAACCGACGGCGGCCTGGCAGGGCCATCGACTTCAGATGACCCAGGTGCTGATGCATCTGTTCAACAATGTCGCCGACCATGCCTATCCGTCCGGCGGCGGCATCCTCGAGATCGCGGTGACTTCGGCCAGCCTCGGCACCAGACCGGCCTATGCCGTGACCGTGAGCGATCGTGGCGCCGGGATCTCGCCGGAGCTGCTGCCCAGGGCCTTCGATGCCTTCGTCACGGCGGCCCGCGGCCGCGGCCATAAGGGTTTGGGGCTGGCGATCGTCTACAACATCGTCACCGGTCCGCTGCAGGGGACGGTTCAACTCGCCCGCGACCCCGGCGGCGGCCTGACCGCGACCGTGACCACGCCCCGGAGGCTCGGGACCGCGTGCCCGGCATAGCGTGGCGGCGGAAATTCGTGCGATAGTGGACCAGCCATCAGCCAACGAATGCCAAGGGATTTTCAAGAATGGCTCAGAGTGCCGGCTCGCTGTTTCCGCTGGGCGAGGATACCACGCCTTATCGCAAACTCGCCGACGGTCCGGTCGCGATCGACCGGTTCGCCGGTCAGGACGTGCTCAAGGTCGATACATCGGCCTTGCGCCTGCTCGCCGAGCAGGCCTTCGTCGATATCAACCATCTGATGCGGCCGGGCCATCTCCAGCAGCTCCGCAGCATCCTCGATGACCCCGAAGCCTCGGCCAACGATCGCTTCGTCGCTTTCGACCTGCTGAAGAACGCCAATATCTCGGCCGGCGGCGTGCTGCCGATGTGCCAGGACACCGGCACCGCGATCATCATGGGCAAGAAGGGCCGCCGGGTGTGGACCGAGGGCGGCGACGACGAAGCGCTGGCAGCCGGGGCGTCGGACGCCTACCTGAAGCGCAATCTGCGCTACAGCCAACTGGCGCCGCTGGGCATGTTCGAAGAGAAGAACACCCGGACCAATCTGCCGGCCCAGGTCGAGATCTACGCCGACGGTGATGACGCCTATAAATTCCTCTTCATCGCCAAGGGCGGCGGCTCGGCCAACAAGACCTTCCTGTTTCAGGCGACGCCGTCCCTGCTGACGCCGTCCCTGCTGATGAAGTTCCTCGACGAGAAGATCCGCACGCTCGGCACCGCTGCCTGCCCGCCCTACCATCTGGCGGTGGTGATCGGCGGCACCAGCGCCGAGCTGACCCTGAAGACGGTCAAGCTGGCGAGCTGCCGCTATCTCGACTCGCTGCCGACCGCGGGATCGGAGAGCGGGCATGCCTTCCGCGATCTCGCGATGGAGGCCGAAGTCCACAAGATGACCCAGAACATGGGTATCGGCGCTCAGTTCGGCGGCAAGTATTTCTGCCACGATGTTCGGGTGATCCGGCTGCCCCGGCACGGCGCCAGCCTGCCGATCGGCATCGGCGTCTCGTGCTCGGCCGACCGCCAGGCTTTGGGAAAGATCACCCGTGACGGCATCTTTCTGGAAGCGCTTGAGACCGACCCGGCCAAATACATGCCCGAGCTCGACCAGGCGGCACTGGGCGGATCGGTGGTCGAGATCGACCTCAAGCAGCCGATGGCGCAGATTCTGGGCATCCTCGGCCAGTACCCGGTGCGTACCCGGTTGTCGCTGACCGGACCCTTGATCGTGGCGCGCGACTTGGCCCACGCCAAGCTGCGTGAGCGGCTCGACCGCGGCGAGGGTCTGCCCGATTATTTCCGCAATCACCCGGTCTATTACGCCGGCCCGGCCAAGACCCCGGAAGGCTATGCCTCGGGCTCGTTCGGGCCGACCACCGCCGGACGGATGGATAGCTTCGTCGACCAGTTCCAGGCGGCCGGCGGCTCGATGGTGATGCTGGCCAAGGGCAACCGCAGCCCGCAGGTCACCGCGGCGTGCAAGCAGCACGGTGGCTTCTATCTGGGTTCGATCGGCGGCCCGGCGGCGCGACTGGCCCAGGATTGCATCAAGAAGGTCGAGTGCATCGAATATCCCGAGCTCGGCATGGAAGCGATCTGGCGGATCGAAGTGGAAAACTTCCCCGCCTTCATCGTGGTCGATAACAAGGGTAACGACTTCTTCGCCGAGTTGAAGCTGGGGTGATTGAACCGTAGGGGCTTTGCCCCTACAACCCCACCACAGGCCGTGGGCCTTTGGAAACCGATTGATGGGGTCTGGGGCCTCGCGGCCCCGGCGGGGTCAGGGGCAGAGCCCCTGGAGTTTGCCTGCCGATGATCGTACTTGACGGTGTGGTGCGGACCTTTGAGCAGGCGGGGACGCGGCTGGAGGTGTTGCGTGGGGCGTCGCTGTCGGTGGCGCCCGGCGAACTGGTCGCCCTGGTCGGACCGTCGGGGGCTGGCAAATCGACGCTGCTCCACATCGCCGGTCTGCTGGAAAAACCCGACGCCGGCTCGGTGCGGATCGGCGACACCGATGCGACCGGATTGGGCGATGCGGAGCGCACCGAACTACGGCGACGACGGATCGGCTTTGTCTACCAATTCCACCACCTGCTGCCCGAGTTCACCGCCGAGGAGAACGTCGTGCTGCCTCAGATGATCGCCGGCACCACCCGGCGCCAGGCGGCGGAGCGCGCCCGTGCCCTGCTGGCCGGGGTCGGGCTCGCCGATCGGATCGGCCACCGGCCGGCCAAGCTTTCGGGTGGCGAGCAGCAGCGGGTGGCAATCGCACGGGCGCTGGCCAACCAGCCCGCGGTGCTGATCGCCGACGAGCCGACCGGCAATCTCGACCACCATACCGCCGAACATGTGTTCGAGATGCTGATCGGGCTGGTGCGGGCCAACCGGCTGGGCGCCCTGGTCGCGACCCACAATCTGGAATTGGCGGCACGCATGGATCGGGTGCTGGAACTGCGCGACGGCGTCCTGGCAGAGCAGCCATGACCAGCGCGAGCGCCTGCACGATCGACGTGACCGCGGCACCGCTGTCGCGCGATCTCGACGCCGTTCTGATCGGCCTGCGGGCGTACAACGAGCACCACACCGGGCCGTCCAAGGCGCGCCTCGCCGCCTTTCTGCGCCGTGCCGCGCTGGCGCCGGGCGTGGACGGCGACGAATCGTCACGGGTGGTCGGTGGCGCGGTCGGCTTTATCGCCGGCCGCGACTTCTTTCTGGATTGGCTGTGGGTCGTCGATGACTTACGCGGGCAGGGGGCGGGCAGCCGCTTGCTCGACGCCATCGAACAGGCGGCCCGCGAACACGGCTGCGAGCGCTGCACGCTGAATACCTTCAGCTTTCAGGCGCCGGCCTTCTACCGCGGTCAGGGCTACCAGGTCCTGGCCGAAATTCCCGATTTTCTAGTCGGGTTCACCAAGATCTATTTCCGCAAACCACTCACGCCAGCGCCGGGCGCTGGCGGCTGAGGGCGGAGCGGCGGCGGTCAGCCGATCGGCTTGCGTCCGGGCAGGCGCAGATGCGCCTTGACCAAGTCGCCGAGGCCTGGCGCGCTCGGCTTCGCCCCGGCCGGGCGGGCAACCGCGTCGAATACCCGCTCGGCAACGTCGAAGCTGGGGTTGCCGGGCTTGCGTGGGATTTGACGGACCCAGGCGTCGAGCAGGTCGTCGGTAGCCGCCAGATCGGGAGGCAGCAGATCCGGCGCGGGGAATTCCAGGCTGGCCTTTTGCGTCGCCAGTCGCTGCTTCAGCGCCTCCAGCGTCGGTTCGCCGCCGACCGGCCCGGTCTGCGACGCGATTTGCGCGCCGGGCTTGTGCGCAACTTTCTGCATACCCGACGACGACCCGCTTTTATCGGCCAAGGTCAGGTCGTGGCGGGGCTTGCGTGCGACCCGCCGGGACAGGGCACGTCCAGGCTCCCCACGGGCAGCACCGCGGTCGCTGCTGCCGTGCCTGGAAACGCTGCGGCTGATCGGCTGGACATCCTCCTGCACGGCTTCGACATCGAACAGCGCTTCGGAATCGGTATCCTCACCGGGCAGATCGAGCGGCTGGCGGGCGAGGCCGCGATTGGACGGCCGCACCTGATAGCGGCCGGCGCCCCAGTAGCGAACCGGACCGACATCGACGTGAATGAAGTCGCTGTGCGGGTAATAGCCGACGCCGCCGGCGCGCAGGCTGACCGCCTGGGCATGGAGTTCGCTCAGCGATACGCCGGGCAGCCGGATGTCGATCGCCTGGCCCTTCATGTGGAAGCTGTTCTTGGCGACGCCGGAGCGCATCGCGTAGCGAATCCGGTTGGTCCGCGGCGCCCGATAGCCGCAGACGACTTGGAACGGGCCCCTGATGCCCAGCCGGCTCTGCAGGGCGAACACCAGATCCAGCAGTTTGGGGTCGATCCAGTGGACGTCTCCGGTCCGCCAATCGCGCATAAAACGGTTGATTTCGCGCAGGGCGTCGGGGAAATAACGGCCATTCGACCAATATTCCCCGGAAAAACGCTCGCCGGTATTGATGTTGTTGAAGGAAAGATGACGAGTCGGTCGGGGAAAACCGGCCAGCAGGTCGGTCGGCGTGAGGACTGCGGCTGAGACGGTAGCGGCTGCTCCGAGCCGGAGAAATTGCCGCCTGCCGACGTCGGAGCGCGATTCTGAACGAGCAGTCTGATCCGCCATGAAGCCTCCGCGATCGGTCGCGAGCCTTGAATTCGGATGACGGCGAAGCGCCGTTACTGTGGTTTTAAGCGATTTTCGCGGGGTCACTGTCAAGAGCTATTTGACGGTCGCCGGAAACATATGGTTTTGCTCGGATTTATTTAGCCATAGCGGGACCGTCCGGAGTCCGCCGCGGTCCCGCCGCCGGGCTCGGAAGCGGCAAAATTCCGAATCATTTTATCGTGAGCGATTGACCCCGGCGGCCGGCGCTACCGCACCCCCGGAGCAGGCGGAGATCTGACCCAGCGTTTAGGCTTCAGTAACGAATGGCCATCCATAGTCGCCGCCATGCGCCGGTACGATGGAACCATGCCAGTTTCCGATCCGCTGTGACGAGATGCCGAGCCCGTTGAATGACGCCGAACCAGCTCAACGACATTCTCGAACGACATGCCCGCTGGGTCCGGGGCCAGACCGACGGCGCCCGCGCGAACCTCAATCTCGCCGACCTCGAAGGCGTCGATCTGACCAACTGCGACCTGCGCGCGGCCAAGATGGTCGGCGCCAAGCTCAGCCGATGCCGGTTGCTCGCCTCAAATCTGGCCGGGGCCGATCTCTTTTGCGTCGATCTCCGCCAGGCGGATATCAGCGGCGCCAACCTGTCGGGCACTAATTTGCGCGGCGCCCGGCTGCGCGGCGCCAATTTCACTCAGGCCGATCTGTCAGGCGCCGATTTGCGGGTTGGCTCCCTGGTCACCACCCAGCGCAACACCCGTGACAGCGAGGGCGACGGTCCGAAAGCCTCGGCTGCCACCAACGGCAAGCGGCCGCCACCGATCGTGGTGCCGCGGCCCCTTGCCCCTGCCGATCTCAGCTCGGCAATTCTGCATAAGGCGGTACTCACCGAGGCCAACCTGACCGACAGCACCCTGCTCAACGCAGACCTCTCGGCCGCGCTGCTGATCCGGACCAATTTCACCAATTCCCGCCTGAATGGTGCTGATCTCGCCGGTGCCGTGGTGACCGGGGCGATTTTCCGCAACGCCGATCTGTGTGGGACCCGATTGGCCGATTGCGACCTGAGCGGCGCCGACCTGACCGGCGCCTTGTTCAGCCGGCCGCTCGACACCTTGGGTTCTGAGTTGCAGCGTTCGATCTTCGATCATGAACGGTGGATCGACAGCTTCGGCTCCAAGGGGCGCCGTGCCGACCTTGATGGTGCGGATCTGCGGCGGGTCGATCTGCGCAACGTCAATCTGAGCGCCGCCAGCCTGCGCGGCGCCTCGCTGGCGCAGGCGGCGCTGACCCGGGCGCGGCTGATGCTGGCCGATCTGTCGGGGGCGGATCTCGAAGGCGCCAACTTGACCGAGGCCGATCTGTCCGGCGCCAATCTCAGTTACGCGGTGCTGCGCGGCGCCGACCTCACCCGCTGTAATTTGGGGCCCGCGGAGATCAGGGACCCCAAGGGGCGATCAACCGGCCGCACCTGGGCAACCAATCTGTTCGGCGCCGATCTCAAGCAGGCGCTGCTCTGTGGCAGCCGCCTGATCTCGGCCAATCTGGCAGACGCGATGCTGGAGGAGGCGGATCTCGACGACGCCGACCTGACCGGCGCCAAACTGCCGCGCCCCCGCCACGCCGAGGGCTGACTCCGCTCCCCCGCCGGGCTCCCCCGCGGGGCGCGGCGATTGCCCCGCTCGCCGAGCGCGGATGTCGAGCGCCGATGCCGCTCGGACCCAACCCCACCGAGCCCGGATACCCCCGAAGGTTGGATGCGGGGGCAGTCTTGTGCGTCCGAGCGATGGCGACCCCGGCTGGACTCGAACCAGCGACCACTCGCTTAGAAGGAGTGGCAAGCGGGCGATCCTAGCCGATACCCTGCGATCGGGCAGCACGTAACTCCCTTGAAACCAGCCATTTACTGCCGATATTGAGGGGTGCTCGGCGATCCCGAGCGATCCCGGCCCGTGCTGCCCCGGTGCTGCCCCGGCCGACGATATCGGAGGATTGACCCTTGAAGACCACCCTCACCGAGCAACTGGCATCAGCAGCCGCGATCCCGGCGGGCAAGTCCGAGGTGATGCTGTGGGATGCCAAGCAAGCCGGCTTGGCGCTGCGGCTCCGCGGGAATGCCCGGACCTGGATTGTCGCCTATCGTCCCGAGGGCGGCGGGCGTCGAGTGGCGATGCAGAAGATTACGCTCGGGAGCTGGCCCGCCGTATCCGTCGCAGCAGCCCGCAAGGCGGCGCGCGAACGCATGGGACAGATCGCAGCTGGGCGCGACCCCGCTGCGGAGCTGCGGGAGGCAAAACGGAAAGAATTGGCGACGGTCGAGAAGGCGCTGACCGACTATGAGGCGTCCCTCGCTGCCCGAGGCATCGTGAAGATCAAGGACTCGATGTCAACGCTCCGGCGGGGGCTTGCCCGGTACGAGAAACGGGACGTTGCCGAGTTGACCTTGCGCGACGTGTTGGCTCCGATCGAAACGCTCGAGGCTTTGGGCAAACCGGGTGCCGCGCTGGATCTGCGAAAGAACGTGCGGGCATTCCTGGCATGGGCGCAGATGAGCGGGCGCGTCCACGCCAACGTCCTGGCTGGCGTTCGCCGGCAACGGGCGACGCGCACCGAACGCCTGGTCAAGGCCTGCCGCGGCCGGGCGCTGACCGACCCTGAACTGGCCGCCCTCTGGCGTGCTGCGACGCCTGATACCGTGGTCGGCCGGTATATCCGCGCCTTGATCCTGACCGGCTGCCGCCGGGGCGAGATGTCCGGGCTGACCTGGGACATGGTGGGGAGCGACCGGATCACGCTGCCACCAACCCACACCAAACAGGGCCGGGCGCATGTCGTCCCGATCACCGCAGCACTTCGGGAGGTTCTGGAAGCCTGCCCCCGGACCAGTTCCTCGGTGGTCTTTGCCAGCCCAAGGTCGAACGGCGTCATGAGGGGATGGAGCCAAATTGTCGCGAAGGTGGAGAAGGCGAGCGGCGTCGCCTTCGATTTGCACGACCTGCGGCGCACGTTGAGGTCCGGGCTGTCCCGCTTGGGCGTGCCGACAGAACTGGCGGAAACCTGCATCGGACACCAGCGGGCCGAACTGATCAAAATCTATGACCGCGACGACAAATGGCCCGAGCGCGTCGCCGCATTCACCCGTTGGTCGGAGCATGTCGCCCGTGTGGCCGCGGGCGACACCGGTCCGACCGTGGTCGAGTTCGCGGCGCGGCGGGCAGCGTCATGAACAATCCCATGGATCCCCGGATCACGGCCTTCGCAGCCTTGCTGGCGCGGCTGGACTCATACCAGGGCCGGAATGACGACACCGGCCGGTTCGACCAGGCGGGCGAACTGATCGCCGCGACGGTCGAACTGCTTGGAGCAATTGGCGTGGGATCGCTGGTTGCCCACCGAGCGGCGGCGGAAGCGGCTGCCTCGGCGAACCCCGAAGTCGATCCGGACGACCGACGATGGGCGGCGGTCGGCGCCGTTGCCACCACAACCCGTCAGGACGGCGTCGGGGGTGTAGACATGATGCGCACAGCGGCGGCCAGGGTTATCTTCGACCTGCGAGGACTAATCCCCCCACCCGTAGCCGACTTGATGGCCGGAGAGCTGCTGCGGGCCAATGCCGGCGAAGCCCCGCTGCTGCCCATTCGCCACGCACATGGAAACAGGGCGAGCTCGCTCCGGAATGAGGCGACGCGACGCCTAATTCTACGCGGGCATTTCGAAGCTGGCCGAAACGGGGGCGGCTGGCTCGGACACATCCGGCCCGCGGTACCCCTCAGAGGCAATGATACTTTGGAGGCGTGGAACAAGGCTGTCCCCAGCGTCGATCGCGTGCGGGCGCGCCGGCTCGGCGAGGCGAAGAAGGATGGTCGGCACGTCACCGAGGCCGACAAGAGATTTCTGGAGATGATCCTGAGAAACTCGCTTGCCGTACTCGGCGACGCTGCCACCAACGCGCCGTGACTTCGATGGGGGTAGCGAACTGGGGCTAATGTCTACCCTACCCGACCCCTGACCCGATCGGCATCGTCGCGGAGCGGAAATGCTTCTAGCGAGGGCGCCATGCCGAAACTCTCACCTCTCAACGACTTCCTATCTGAACCGCCCCGGGATTGCCGGAGGCTCCAACTCTTGAGAGGATGGGGCCATGGACGGCAAGAAGACAACGGCATCGTTTTCGCCTGAAGTGCGGTCGCGGGCGGTGCGGATGGTGGCGGACCATCGGGGCGAATACG
>WGNK01000051.1 GCA_016124535.1 Azospirillum sp. | reverse complement strand
CCTCAACGGCATCGTCCAGGCCGCAAGGGCCAGAGCCAGGGGATACCGAAATACCGCCACCTTCGCGTGCATCATCTACCTGATCGCAGCACCCCTACCCGACCTCTTCCCATCCACTTGAGGCGTCGAAGAACCCAAAAAACTCGGCGACCATCCGGGCGGTGGCCGCAAACCCCTGGCCGAAGCCGCAGCCAAGCGCTTCGACCGGATCAAGCAGCGTTGTCCCGAAGACGTCGGAGCCCTCTGCGACCGGATCGCCGGTTTACCCTAGCCCAGCAGGTGGATGCTGAAAAGCCGGGCGGGGTCGGTCCAGCAGGCGGTGGGGTGCCAGCCGGCTTGGGCTGCGACCACCTGGAAGTTTTCGATCGTGTATTTGTAGGAATTTTCGGTATGGATGCGCTCGCCCCGACGGAAGCGGAACGCGGTTTCGCCGATCCGCACCGTCTGTTCGACCAGGCTCTCCAGCCACATCCGGACGCACTGGTCGGCCCGGTCGTAGCGGGCTACATGGCGGAAGCGGCCGAGATCGAAACCGCCGTGCAGTTCGCGGTTGATCCGCGCCAGCAGATTGAGGTTGAACCGGGCGGTGACGCCCAGGGCGTCATCATAGGCCGCCTCGAGCACCCTTGCGTCCTTGACGAGATCGACCCCGACCAGGAAATGCCCGCCGGCCCCGAGCACGGCGCGGCTGGCGGCCAGAAACTCCGACGCCTCGGCCGGGGAAAAATTGCCGATCGTCGAACCGGGGAAGAATCCGAGCCGAGGCCCCGGCGGCAGCCCATCGGGCAAGGCGAAGGGCTTGGTAAAATCGGCCCATACCGGCATCACCGCGAGCCGGGGATAGTCGTCATCGAGCCTGGCGGCGGCGGCCAGCAGCGCCTCGCGCGAAATATCGACCGGCAGATAGGCCTGAACCCCGGCCAAGTGATCGAGAATCCGGCGGACCTTGTGGCCGGCGCCGCTGCCGAATTCGATCACGCTGACCGTCCCGGCGACCGCCGCGGCAATGTCCTCGGCGCGGTCGTCGAGAATCGCCAGCTCGGTCCGGGTCGGATAATATTCCGCCAGCGTGCAGATCTGCTCGAACAGGCGCGAACCGATCTCGTCGTAGAAGTATTTGCACGGCAAGGCCTTGTCGGCACGCGCCAGCCCGGCGACGACGGCGGCGCGGAACTGCGCGATATCGTGGCCGGGCTCGATCCACAAGTGGGACGAGCCCGCGCCGGATTGATCATCCATCACCAGTCCCTCGCCAGCCGCAACCCGGAAAACTGCCAGCGCTGGTGCGGGTAGAAGAAATTGCGGTAGCAGGGCCGGACATGGCCGTCGGGTGTCGCGCAGGAGCCGCCGCGCAGCACCATCTGGTTGCACATGAACTTGCCGTTGTATTCGCCGGCCGCCCCCGGCGCCACGCGGAAGCCGGGATAGGCCTGATACGGGCTGGCGGTCCATTCCCAGACGTCGCCGTAGAGCTGGCGCGCCGTGCCCGGCGCTCCGGTCGCCGGCGCCGGGCGCAGCCGGCCAGAGCCCACGGTGTTGCCGGTCGGCGCGACCGTTTCGGCGACACTCTCCCATTCCGCTTCGGTCGGCAGCCGGGCGTCCGCCCAGCGGGCGAAGGCGTCGGCCTCGAAATAGCTGACATGGCAAACCGCAGCTTCGTGTTCGACCGGCTGCAGACCGGCCAGCGTCATCGAGCGCCAGTCCTCGCCCTGCCGCTCCCAGTAGAGCGGCGCCTGCCAGCCCTCGGCCACCACCGTCGCCCAGCCGTCGGCGAGCCAGAGTTCCGGCCGGGCATAGCCGCGGTCGGCTATGAAATCCTGCCACTCACGGTTGGTCACAGCGCGGTCGGCCAGCCGGAACGGCTGCAGAAATACGGCATGGCGCGGCGTTTCATTGTCAAAGGCAAAGCCAGCCCCGGCATGGCCGATCTCCCGCAGGCCGCCGGGACACTCGATCCAGCCGAGCCCGGCCCCACCCGCTGCGGCGCCCGGCCGGCGCGGCCGGTAGGCCGGCCGCAAGGGGTTGCACGAAAACAGGTGGAGCAGGTCGGTCAGCATCAACTCCTGGTGCTGCTGCTCGTGGTGAAGCCCGAGCGTGATCAGATCGCGCAGCCCCGGTTGGCTGAGCCCACCCGGCCGCTGCAGCAGCTCGACCACCGCCGCGGTGACGTGGCGGCGGTAGGCTATGACCTCGTCGAGGCTGGGCCGGGTCAGCAGTCCGCGCTGCGGCCGGGCATGGCGCGGCCCCAAAGCCTCGTAGTAGGAATTGAACAAATAGCCGAAGCGGGGATGGAACAGCCGATACCCGGTACCGCTTGGCGCCAGGACCAGGGTCTCGAAGAACCACGCGGTGTGCGCCAGATGCCACTTGGCCGGACTGGCGTCGGGCATCGACTGCACGACCAAATCCTCGGCCGAGAGGCCCTCGACCAACGCCTCGGTCGCGGAACGGATGGTCAGCAAGGACGCGATCAGGCGGTCTGTACCCCGGTCGGTGCCGGTTGCCGCCGGTGTCTCGGGTGACAGGGCAGATTCGCTCATCGACTGGCCTCACTTATGGCGGCGGGACCGACCCTCGAAGGACAGCGCCCGCCGCCGCCGTTCCAGCAGACGCACCTGGTAGGGCGTCAGCCCGCCATAGCGGCGCGGCTCGCCCAACGAGCGGGCTCGCGCTTCCCAGAACTCGGTGACCCGCGACGGGCCGCGCGACATGCCCATCCCCCCCCAGTAGCGGACGGGTCCGACATCGACATGGACGAAGTTGTTGTAAGGGTAGAAGCCGACCCCGCCCGCCTTGAGCGACACCGCCGCCTTATGCAACTCGGTCAACGGCAGCCCCGGAATCCAGAAATCCACCGCCTTGCCCTGCATATGGAAGCTGTGGGCGGCGACACCCTCGTTGATCCGGCGCAGCATGGCGTTGGTATTGGGCGAACGGTAGGCCGACAGCACCTGGATCGCCCCTTTGTGCCCAACCAGTTGCATGATCGAGAACAGGGTGTCGAGCAGGCGGGGATCGATGTCGTGCAGGGTGCCGTCGTGGTGATCGCGCAGGAAGCGGCGAACCGAGCCCAAGGTCTCCGGGGGATAATAGCCGCCGTCGGTGTGGTCGAGGGTCAGACGCTCCGCGGTGTGGACGTTGTGCAGCACCAGCGCCGGAGGTGCCGCGAACAGACCGATTTCGTTGGCGGCAAAAGCCAGCGGCGCCGGCACCGCAACCACCCCGCTCGCCGCGGCGGTCAAACCGAGCAGGAACCGGCGCCGATCGATCAGCACATCGGGCCAAAGCTCAATCGCACTGGTCATGCCGCACCAACTCCCTCTTGCGGATCCCTATCGACTGGGGTCGGCAACCGTGATCTTGCCGCCGATGATATCCTGGCGGGCCTGCTCGACACGCTGGCGCATCGCATCGGTTATCAGGGCGGCGTTGTACTGATCGACGGCATAGTCGACACCCTGCTCCGCCAGGCCCAGGCGATGGACGCCGCCGCGCCAGCTGCCGTCGCGCCCGCTGGTGAAGGCCTGGAGCACCGCCAGATCGACCCGTTTCAGCATTGAGGTCAGGATCGCGCCGGGGTGGAGGTAATTCTGGTTGCTGTCGACCCCGATCGCCAGACGCCCCAGATCCGCGGCCTGCTGGAAAATCCCGAAATTCGAGGAACCGGCACCGGCGAACACGACGTCGACACCGCGCTCGAACTGGCCGCGCGCGACCTCGGCCCCGGTGGTCGGGTCGTTGAAGGCGGCCGGCGTGGTGCCGACGAAATTGACCAGAACACTGGCGCCGGGAACGGCGAACTGCGCGCCTTGCTCATAGCCGGCGATGTATTTGCGCAGCAACGGGATGTCGAGGGCGCCGATGAAGCCGAGCTTGCCGGTCTTGGAGGCCATCGCCGCCAACATGCCGATCAGAAACGCCCCCTCCTGCTCCTTGTAGACCACCGAACTGACGTTGGGCTGATCGACCACCGCATCGATCAGGGTGAATCGGGTCTGGGGAAAGCGCGGCGCCACCCGGTCCAGGGGGGTGGCGTAGTAAAAGCCGATCGCGACGATGTCGGTTGCCCCGCGCCGGACCAGGGCGGCCACGCCGCGCTCGAATTCCGCCACCGCTTGGGGCTGGAACTCCAGGTAGCCGATACCGGTATCCGCCTTGAAGCGTTCGGCGGCGGTGAAGGCGGCCTCATTGAAGCTCTTGTCGAATTTCTGGCCGACCGCGAAAATCACCGCCGGGACAATCTCGGCCGCGGCCGCGCCGGCCGGCGGCGCCGCGGCCAGGGGTAGAGCCAAAGCCAACAAGCCGGCGACCGCAATCGCCCAAAATCTCGTCGTCATCGCAGTCCTCCCGCCGTCAGCCATAACCCGGTTGGGCCGCTATTGCCAGCCTGACATCGCGATAAAGCAGAAACCTTCATCGCAATCGCCGCCGCGGACCGGATACTCCGACCGACCGTCGACACCGATCGCACGCAGGCCGAAAAAAATCGTCCAGGCCGTCGGAAACGGTTCATTTGTACCTCAGACGATGGTATGCAGAAGGACGATGGATATGGCCATTGAGCCGGTGTCGTATGCAGATGTCCGAGCCACGCCCCCCTGCCGAAACTCCCGTCGCGACCGTCGCCCGCAGCGTCTCGGTCAATGGACGATCGGTCCGCCTGCGTCTGGAGTCGATCACCTGGGACATGATCGATGACATCTGCCGGCGCGAAAACGGCACCCCGGCTACCTTGCTCGAACTGATCGACCAGCGGCGGATCGATGTCGGGTTGGCCGCGGCGGTGCGGCTCTTCGTGACCCGCTATTTTCGTGCCGCCAGTGCTGCGCCGGCGCCACCAAGCTATGGCTTGGCCGAGGGCCCCCCGGGCAAACCCAGCGTCCTGGTGATGAATGCGCTTGATGTGATCGGACCGGCGGCGCCGTAACCATCGGGCCCCGTCGCCGGCCATCGGGGGCCATCGGGAGCGGCCGCGCTCAGAATCGGCGCCGGAACCGCAGGAACACCGGTCGACGGCCGGCCGTGATCGCCTTTTGCTCGTAGCGGGTCGGCGGCCAATCCGCCGGCCGGGTTCGCCAGTCCTGCGGCCCCTCGGCCAGCCATTCGAAGGCCGGATGATGCCAGGCGTGGTCGATCATCCAGGCGATCAGCACCGGATCGTCGCTGGCCAGCCGCAATTCGGCGCCGGGTTTCAGGATCCGGGCCAGACGGTCGAGATTGGCCGGCCCGACGAAGCGCCGCTCGCGATGGCGCTGCTTGGGCCAGGGATCGCCGAACAGGACAAAACAGCGGCCGATCGAGGCATCGGGAAGTGCGTCGAGCAGCGGCCGGGCATCGTCCGGATAGATGCGGACATTGGCCAGGTTCCGCGAATCGATATGGGTGAGCAGGCCGGCGATGCCGTTAAGGAAGGGCTCGCAGCCGACGAAGCCGATCGCCGGATGCGCCGCCGCCTGCGCCGCCAGATGCTCGCCGCCGCCGAAGCCGATTTCCAGCCAGACCTCGGCAACCGGATGGGGAAACAGGCTGGCCGGATCCAGACGGCTGCCGGGCGCCGGGCGGTCGACGGCAAGGCGCGGCAGCAGCGTCTCCAGCAGCGCCGTCCGCAGCTTGCGCAACGGCCGGCCGCGGCGACGGCCGTGGTAGCGCTCGTCCCGATCGGGCTGGCTTTCGCTCATGGATGACGTTGGCCGCGCCCGGATCACGACAGACTGGCTTGCGAAGATCGCCGAAACCAGGGAAGATAACCCTCTCCCCGGCGGGGAGAGGGTCAGGCGGATCAAGCGAATCGGGTCCGCAGGTCGTCGATCAGGTCGATGCGTTCCCACGAGAAGCCGCCATCGGGCTCAGGCTCCCGGCCGAAATGGCCGTAAGCCGAAGTGCGAGCATAGATCGGCTTGTTGAGGCCGAGATGCTCACGGATGCCGCGCGGGCTGAGATTGACCAGTTCCTGCAGCACGACCGACAGCTTGTCCTCGTCGACCTGGCCGGTACCGTGGGTATCGATGTAGACCGAGAGCGGGCGTGACACCCCGATGGCGTAAGACAACTGGATGGTGCAGCGCTCGGCCAGTTCGGCGGCGACCACGTTCTTGGCCAGGTAACGCGCGGCATAGGCGGCCGAGCGGTCGACCTTGGTCGGGTCCTTGCCGGAAAACGCACCGCCACCGTGGGGGGCGGCCCCGCCATAGGTGTCGACGATGATCTTGCGCCGGGTCAGGCCGGCGTCGCCGTCCGGCCCGCCGATCACGAAGCGGCCGGTGGGATTGACATAGAACTGGTCGGCGTCACACATCCAGCCGGCCGGCAGCACATTGACGACGTGGGGGCGAACGATCTCACGCACCTCGTCCTGGTCGATCGAACCGTCGTGCTGGGTCGACACCACCACCGAGGTCGCCCGCACCGGCCTGCCGTTGAGATACTGCAGAGTCACCTGGCTCTTGGCGTCGGGGCCGAGCAGAGGGGCCGCGCCGGAGTGGCGCGCTTCGGCGAGCGAACGCAGGATCGCATGGGAATAATAGATCGGCGCCGGCATCAGCGCCGGGGTCTCCCGGCAGGCATAGCCGAACATGATGCCCTGGTCGCCGGCCCCTTCGTCCTTGTTGCCGGCCGCGTCGACGCCGACGGCGATATCGGCCGACTGGGAGTGGACGTGAACCTGAATCTGGGCCTTGTCCCAGTGGAAGCCTTCCTGCTCGTAGCCGATCTCCTTGATCGCATGGCGGGCGACCGAGATCATCTTTTCCGGCGTGACCGACTCGGGGCCGCGGACTTCGCCGGCCAGGACGACCAGATTGGTCGTGCTCAGGGTCTCGACCGCGACCCGCGCATAGGGGTCGGCACCAAGATAGAGGTCGACGATGGCATCGGAGATGCGATCACAGACTTTGTCCGGATGTCCTTCGGACACCGATTCACTGGTGAACAGGTAATTGAGCTTGGCCACGGGCAACCTCGGCACGTTCGGTCAGGATGAATCCCGACCGCCACACGCCTTTCCGGCGATCGGAAGCCGGTGTTTTGGCAAGCTTCGCCGGTGCGGTCAAGAACAACTGCGGCGAGGGCCGCTCAAGTCATCACCCGCCGCGCCGAGCTTACAGCCAATTATTCCGCCTTTTCCGCCTCTTCGGCATTGGCGACCGACTTGGTCAGCTCAAACAGCCGCTTGCGCAGCAACGGATCCCCGATCCGGTAGAACGCCCGGACCATCTCCAGAGTGTCCTGATTTGCGGTCATATCGGGTTCGCTCGACGCCATGCGGTCCTCCACGGTCGCCGCGGCGTCGTGAATCGGCAGCGGGATGGCGTCGTCCGGCATATCGTCGAAAAAGAACGACACCGGCACGTCGAGCACCCGCCCGAGATCGAACAGACGCGATGCGCCGATCCGGTTGGCGCCGCGTTCGTATTTCTGGACCTGCTGAAAGGTCAGGCCGAGCGCCTCGCCGAGCTTCTCCTGGCTCATCCCGAGCAAGGTCCGACGCAGCCGGACGCGGGTTCCGACATGGACGTCGATCGGGTTCGGTTTTCCGGTTTTCAGCCGGCCGCTGCCGGGGCGGCGCCCTCTTCGTGCCTGTTGCATGGAGAAATCTCCGACGAGAATGTTCCGGCCTCTCGGGTCGGGCACGCCCCCCGCAGGGACGGTCGCAGTGCCCGACGACCAATTACAGGGGATTACGCCGATGATGGGTGCGCCGCCCCGCGATGTCGAGCAAAAATTGTAACGATGACACAACCAAACAGCATCACTCCGAACGGCCAGTCGCCACTGCGGCCATAGGGCGTGGCAACCGGGGTTGCGACCGGCAGATCGGCGTCGACCACGCCGGTGGCCCCCAGGCCGAGCCGGGCGGTGACCCGGCCATAGGCGTCGACCACGCCGGAAATTCCGGTATTGGCCGCCCGCACCAGCGGCAGCCCCTCCTCGACCGCGCGAACCCTGGTCATCGCGAAATGCTGGTGCGGTCCGGCGGTGTGGCCGTACCAGGCGTCGTTGGTCAGGTTGAGCAGCCAGCGCGGCCGCCGGGCCGGATCGACCACCGCGCCGGGGAAGATCGCTTCGTAGCAGATCAGCGGGCTGACCGGGGGCAGGCCCGGAAGATCGAGCGTCGCGGGTCCGGGTCCGGCGGCAAACCCGGCCATGCCGCCCGCGATCGAGGCAAACGGCAACCAGGCGAGCAGCCAGTCGTGCCCCGGAATATATTCGCCGAACGGCACCAGATGGGCCTTGTCATAGAGCCCGACGACGGCGCCCTTGCCGTCGATCGCAACCAGGCTGTTCCAGAACCGCCAGCGGTCGGCGCCCAAGGGGGCGGCCCGCGGCACCCCGGTCACGGTCAAGGCCCCGCCAGGGGCGTTGTCGGCGATCTTCAGCCGGTGCGGGCGGTCCTGGTCGAGGAAGAACGGCACCGCGGTTTCCGGCCAGATCACCACGGTCGGCCACGCCCCACCGCCGGAGGGCGGCCCGGCCGACAACCCGAGATAGCGCTGGAGGATGGCGTCGCGCTGCTCGGGCTGCCATTTCTGGCTTTGCGCGATGTCGGCCTGGACCAGACGCAACCGGACCCCCGGCACCGTCGCCGAATCGGCAGCGCTCAGCCGCACCGCTCCGGCCGCGGCGATCCCGGCCAACAGCACCAGGCCCGCCACCAGGGCCGCCAGCGCGCGTGGCGCCGGTTCATCGCGGTCGGCCAGCGCCGCCGGCAAGCTTGCGACCACAATGGTCACCAGGCTGAGCCCATAGACGCCGACCACCGCCGCCGCCTGCAACACCGGCGGGCAATCGACCCAGACATAGCCGAGCAGGTTCCAGGGGAACCCGGTCAGAATATGCCCGCGCAGCCATTCCGCCGCGGCCCACAGCGCCGCGAAGGCGAAACAGCGCGCCAGACCGCCAAGGTGCAGGCGGTAGAGCGCCAGCACCGCCAAGGCGGTGAACAGCGCCAGGGCGGCGGGCAGCCCGGCCATGGCGAACGGCATCAGCCACCAGAAGCGGGCGATGTCGGTCAGCATGGCGAAGGAAATCCAGTAAAGGCCGCAGAAGAAGAATCCGAAGCCGAACCACCAGCCGATCGCCAAGGCGCTGCGACTGCCGCCGGCACCATCAAGCAGCCACAGCAGCCCCGGCATCGCCACCAGCAGCGCCGGCACCAGACAGGCCGGGGGCAGCGCCAGCGTCGCCAGCGCGCCCAGCAGAAACGCCACGCCCCAGCGTCGCCAGCCGGTCAGCCCGGCGAGCCGCAGCGCAAGCGGCCGCAACCGGCCCCGAACCGCTTCCGAAATCGCCGCCAAAGAAAGGGTCATGCCGCCCTGCCCGCTCTGTCAGCCGCCGTTGCGGCCGGTCAGGTCACGACATAGCGCCGTTTCGCGCCGCCGTCATGCGCCACGGCGCGCGGTTCCCTCCGATCGCCGATCCAGTCCCCACCCGCACCGCCGGCCCCCGCGCACAACCCGGCCCCACCGCCCGCAAGCGCCCCCGGCCCGAGCCTCGCGCGTTCCCGCCGGGAATGTCGCAGAAGGGTTCTAATCCGACACGGACGTGCCGTGGTATACGCGGTTGCTTTAGTGATGGAGTCCGGGAAGGGTAGGGCGCACTGAATGACAGGAAGTGGTGTTAGGTCTTATGAACGAGATACAAACTCAGGCATTGACGTTGGGAGTTGATGAAAAATATGGTAAACTACATTCTGGCGCATGGCTGTATCCAGAGCCGCAGAAAAGTTCGTTATATTTTTTGTAATTTGGGCATTTTGAAGGACTCTGCGCCAGTTTAATTGTTCATTATGTGGCAACTCCCAATTCAATAGGTGCACGAGCGCCTTGTGAGCAAACTGAACCTCGTTTGGCCCTGCCACAAAACTAACATTAACATGCGTATCAGTATGCTCCTCCTGCTCTCTCAGGTTCCAAGCGATGAACAGAGATGCTACTTCGCTGTCAAGGTCAGTTCGACGAACCCCATTATAATCGGTAAATGCGGCCTCGTCGACCACCATTCTCCACGTTTCCGATTTGCCGTCTTCATTATCATCCTGTCTAAGCAGTTCCTCTTTACAGAATCTAAAATATATCCCTGCGCCTTGACCAATTGTGTACGCTACGTCCCCCACAAGGACACCGAGAAGGTTTTCTTTCATTGCAGTCTGATGAGAGATGTTAAAATTAGTGACCGCTTTCGTCAGGTGCTTTACCTCAAATAAAGTCCATATGCTATGGCACTTCCACGCAATGAGGAGTGGAAGATTGAGAATGTTCGCGTAATTCATCAATTTATTGTGGTAATCAGGCTTAAAAGACAATGTTTGTTCATTTTTTGACTTTACTTCAATCAGAACGGGAGCGCTCGTGCTCTGCGAGGAAAACAGAGCAAGTAAATCTGGTACCTGAAACTCTTCACGAGAGCTGATAGGAATTTGTTGTTGATCGAGCTTGTGCAATAGCCTGCACTTTCCAAGCCAACCGCAGACCACAGAAAATTCGTCCTCGCATGGCAGCCCAACGTCGAGCCGCCGGACTTTGTCGGTAACAACAGATGAATCGACACTCCAACCAAGCTCGGCGACAACTGAATGAATTAAGCGATGCGCATCTTCTGGGGTCGTCGGCATTTACTGCCCCTTCATGTGGACAATCTCGAAAGCGTCGCGCCACTGATGTTATAGCTGCGGCCAATTTCCGCAAGCGTTTCTTCGCCAGCCTCGCGCCGCTGGATCGCCTCGGCCTTCTGGTGGTCGGTCAGCTTGAAGGGACGGCCAAGGCTCTGGCCCTGCGCCGTGGTGGTATCGGCCCACACTTCGGCGAGGGAACAGAAGCCCGCGCCCTTGTCGGCAACGGCTTTCAGCGTGTGCAACAGGTCGAGGGTCGAGCGGGCCAACCGGTCGAGCCGCGTCACCATCAGCGCCTCACCGGCGACGGTCAAGGCGGTGAGCTGTGCCTCGACGCTCTGGCCGTCCGTTGACACCCATGCATCGGGCTTGGGGCAAGGAGACCGGCCGCAGCCTGCCGGCGCGCGCCCTGGTGCCGCATATCGTGGAAAACTTCATCCGCTCCGATCGTGGCTTCGCCCAAGCTCGGAAGGCGATCGACCCCGGCTGTCCACCCCGGTCGAAGCCGCCCGCCGCAGCAGGCTGACGAGGCGCCGTGCTGCCGGATTACCGTTCTCGGCCAGCCAGACGGCACTGGCGGTGATCCTGGCGTCGTCCTCGGCGATCGGGTGGAACACCACGCCCGGATAGCCGACCGCCGCTGCAGACTCCGCGACCAAGGTGACGCCGTAGCCCACCCCCACCAGATCAAGCAGGCTTTCCCGGCCGATCCGATGCTGGACCAGGTCGGGGGAGTGGCCCCGGATCGCCAGTTTGCCGATCACGAAGTTGAGCATCTCCCCGTCGTTCTCCCAGGTCCGGACGATCACAGGCTCGCGGCTCAAGTCCGCCCAGCGGATCGAAGACGTGCCGGCCAGCGTGTGGCCGAACGGCAGCACCGCAAGCAGCCGCTCATCCCACAATGCCCACGCCGCGATCCCCATCTCGCCGTCGAGCAGGCCCATGACCGGGCGCCACGTCGAGCCGCCGTTCGCGCTTCCGCCGCCCTCTGGATGCCCAGCCTCTCGTGTCCCAGCTTCTCGGCGACAAGCGCGAAAAAGCGGAGATGGCGAGTTCGACCGTCACGGCTCAAGCAGCCCATCGTCAGTGGATAGCCTGCCCCTGATGTTGCGCTGCAATGTCAGGGGCGTCTGTGATCGGAATCACACTTCGGCGCCTTACCTTTTTTTTGGTCGAACAGTTTGATAGGCCCTCACGATCGCGGTAGGGACGCCCATTAATGGTCCCCCCGCACAGAACCGTACGGGCGGGATTCCATTTCGCCAGGCAAGTGCACGGTTTCAAACGAATTCGTTGGCGTCCGCCAGGGCCGATGGGCGAGGTCCCAGGTCCCGCCGGCTTTCCGGGATGGTTCCATCCCGTCTGAAGGCATCATGGGCGCCGCGTACCGGGATGCCAGCGGCAATTGAACGCAGGGAGCCGCCAATCATACTCTTCATAACCTATCTAAAATTCATCTTTGCCATTTGAAGAATATGAGATTTTGCCAACGGTAAGACGGGAACTCAATTTGTGAAAATTCCAAAAGATTCACTTGTCCAGCGTCATCAGTGACCTAGTTTCGCTGTCTCGGGCAGGTTTTTGTTAAGAACCGTCCGGCAAACTGCGCTTCAAATTCCAAGAATTTCGACGCCATAACTAACAATGAGTACGACGATGGACGCAGATGCTGCACAATCAGGCAAATTACCTTCAGAAATATTGACGGATGACGGTTTAACGGAACTCGTGAGCGGTCGCCTGACGATCAACGACGTCGAGGTGCGGCGGGCAGAATTCGTCGAACTGCTGCCGCAGTCCGGCGCCGTGACCGTCGATCTTGGCGGTGTCGAGGCGATCGATGCCGCCGGCCTCCAATTGTTGATCTCGATGAAGGCAAGCGCGGTGCGCCGGGGCGTCGGTCTGCACTTTCGGCTACCGGTGCCGGGCGGAGCCGAGCCCGGTGCCGTCATGCCGGTCCTGGCGGCAGCCGGCCTCTGCGAGGCCGAACTGCGCAGCGGCAGGCCGATGTTTCGAGATGACACCTGGCTGGTGGAAGGGTGAACCGCGATGGCCAAGAAACGCATCCTGAGCGTCGATGATTCGGCGAGCATCCGCCAGATGGTGGCGTTCACGCTCGAAACCGCGGGTTACGAGGTAGTGACCGCGAACGACGGCCAGGACGGCCTCGACCGCGCAAAATCGACCAGTGTCGACATGGTCATCACCGACCTCAACATGCCCCGGCTCAGCGGCATCGACATGATCAAGCAGCTGCGCACGCTGCCCGCCTTCAAATTCGTGCCGATCGTCATGCTCACCACCGAATCCGAGGAGCGCAAGAAGCAGGAGGGCCGGGCCGCTGGCGCCACCGGCTGGATCGTCAAGCCGTTCAATCCGGATCAGCTGCTGGCGGTGGTCAAGAAACTGGTTTCCTGAACGAGGGGGTGGACATGGCGCAGGCAATCGATCCGGCAAACACCTTCCGCCAGGAGGCGGTCGAGCTTCTGGCCCAGCTTGAAACAACGTTGCTCGATTTGGAGAAGGCGCCCGACGACCGCGGCTTGGTCGACACCGTATTCCGCGCCCTGCACACGCTGAAGGGCTCGGGCGCCATGTTCGGCTGGGACGCTCTGGCTGCGTTCACCCACCATGTCGAGACGACGTATGACCTGGTGCGGCGCAACGAACTCAAGGTTTCCAAGGAACTGGTGGCGCTGACCTTGGCCGCCGCCGATCACATCCGGGTCCTTCTGGACACCCCGGATCAGGCCGACAAGGTGCGGCAGAACGCGCTGCTGGCCTCGTTCCGCGACCTCGCACCAGGGCGCGCGTCGGCACCGGCCAAGGCGGCCGCGACCGCCAAGCCAAAGGCGAAGACTTCCTCGGACGATGACGCGCGGACGTTCCGCATCCGCTTCCGGCCCGGCCGCGACATCATGCAGTTCGGCACCAACCCTCTGTTGCTGCTCGACGAGCTGCGGGACCTGGGGACCTGCACCGTTACCCCGATTACCGATGCCGTGCCGCCTCTGGAGGAGATTGACCCGACCGCCTGTTACCTGGCCTGGGACGTGGTGCTGACCACCAAGGCGCCGCGCAGCGCGATCGACGACGTCTTCATCTTCGTCGCCGACCAGTCGGACCTCGCGATCGAGGAAATTCCGACCGACCCCGAGGCGGTCAGGGAGCGCCGGCTCGGTGAAATCCTGGTCGAGCGGGGCGACGCCGCACCCGCAGACGTGGAAGAGGGGCTCAGCCGGCAGGAACGCCTGGGCAATCTGCTGGTCAAGTCGGGCAAGGTTTCCGGCGATCGGGTGGCCTCGGCACTGGTCGAGCAGCAACACGTCCGCGGGGTCGCCAAATCCAAGGAGGTCACCTCCTCGGCGGCGACCATCCGGGTTCCGGCCGAACGCCTGGACAGCCTGATGGACCAGGTCGGCGAGCTGGTGATCGCCCAGGCGCGGTTGATGCAGCAGGCGATGTCATTGGCAGACCCTCTCCTGAAATCGATCTCCGAGGATATCGAGCGGCTGGCCTCGGAACTGCGCGACACGACGATGACCATCCGCATGCTGCCGATCGGCACCTTGTTTGGCCGCTTCCGCCGGGTGGTCCACGATCTGTCGAACGAACTCGGCAAATCGGTCGAACTGGCAACCGAAGGCGAGGAGACCGAACTCGACAAGACGGTGATCGAAAGCCTCAACGATCCCCTGGTCCACCTGATCCGCAATGCGATCGATCACGGCGTCGAAGACGCCCGCCAGCGCCAGGCGCTGGGCAAATCGCCGACCGCGCGGGTGCTGCTGTCGGCGGTCCATTCCGGGGCCCAGGTGCTGATCACCATCGAGGATGACGGCAAGGGTCTCAACCGCGCCGCAATCCGGGCCAAAGCCGAGGAGAAGGGGCTGCTGTCGCCTGGCCAGGAGCTGAGCGACACCGAGCTGTTTTCCTTCATCTTTCATCCCGGCTTTTCGACCGCCGCCGCGGTCACCAGCGTCTCGGGCCGCGGCGTCGGCATGGACGTGGTCAAGCGCACCATCGACGGGCTGCGCGGCACCATCGACATCGCCAGCACCGCTGGCAAAGGCACCGCGATCACGCTCAAGCTGCCGCTGACCTTGGCGATCATCGACGGCTTGCTGATCCGGGTCGGCGGCGAAATCTACGTTGTGCCGCTGGCCGCGGTCGAGGAATGCGTGGAACTGACCCGCGAGCAGGACCACCGCTCGGCCGGCCGCAGTTTCCTCAACATTCGGGGCGAGATCGTCGCCTTTATCCGGTTGCGTCAACTGTTCGAGGTCGAAGGGGAGCCGGAAGCGATCCAGAAGGTGGTGATCGTCACCTTCGGCGAGGCGCGCATCGGCTTGGTGGTGGACCAGGTGATCGGCCAGCACCAGACCGTGATCAAGTCTCTGAGCCGGCTGCATCGAGACCTGGAAGGTTTCTCGGGCGCCACCATTCTGGGCGACGGTTCGGTCGCCCTCATCCTCGACATTCCGCACCTGATCACCTTCGCCCGCGATCGGGAAACCATGCAAAGGGCGTCGTAAATCTGACCCAAGGCCGGTGGCAGGCTGCCATTCAGGAGGACTAACCATGCGCTTCACCATCAAGGCAAGACTGGCAGCGGCGTTTGCAACCATTCTGCTGCTCACCGGGATCATCGCCTATATTGGCATCACCAATCTCGCTGCCGAAAACAGTCGATTCAATGGTGTGCTCACAGGACCGACCGAGCGCCAGCGTCTGGCCTTGGAGCTCAGCAACGAGATCGCAATGCTCGCGCGCCTGGAAAAGAATGCGATCCTGGAGACCGACGCGCAGAGGATTCAGGTCTATGTCGATAACCTGAAGAAGGTGCGATCCACTATCCAGGAACACACCGCCAACTATCGCCAATTGTCGGTAGCAGGCCGAAAACTGATCGACGATACTGCAAGCAACCTTGATGAATTGTTCAAGTCCCAGGACGAGGTTATGCGGCTCGCCGCCCTCAAGTCCGATGCGCATGCCCGCGAGTTATCCCTGGGCCACGCCAACGACGTCTTCAGCCAAGCCGTCAGCAGTTTGAAGACACTGGCGGCTTCGGGGAATGCGGCCGAGAACGGTTCTACCCTGGTCGCCCAGCTCGAAGAGGTCCTGACCAATTTCTACGACGTCAACAACGCCGAGCGGACGCTGCTGGCGCTCGACGACGAGGCGACGATGCGGACACGGGTCGAGCGCATCACCGCGGTACTTCAAGAAATCCAAGACGACTTCACGCGCATGAAGGCGGCATTTCCCGCCCAGCGCGCCGACCTTCAACGGATAGTGTCGCAGTGGGATGCTTATGTCGCCCTCAACAAGCAGGTTCTGGACCTGGCATTGAAGAACAGCACCCGTCAAGCTGCCGCCCTTTCGATGGGGCACAACCGTGACCTCATCATCAAGCTCGACCAATCCCTGGATGGTCTGATCGCACTCAACCAGCAGCAGATGAAACAGGCGGCCGACGAGGCCGACCAGCTCTACTCTGCCGCGCGCGGCCAGTTGATCATGATTGCGCTGGCCGCGATCGCGATCGGCATTGGTGTCGGGTTGTGGCTATCTTTGACCATCGCCCGCGGACTTGGTCGCGCCAGCGCCTTGGCCCAGGCCGTCGCGGTGGGCGACACCTCCCGTACCGTGGATCATCCCGGGCGCGACGAGATCGGCGACCTGATCGTTGCCATGAACGCGATGTGCACCAATCTCCGCGCCAGCGCCGCCGTCGCCGACGAGGTGGCAAGTGGCAACCTGGCGGTTCGGGCCAAACGGCTGTCCGACAAGGACACGATCGGCATCGCGCTGGAGACCATGATCGCCAACCTGCAGGCGCTGATGGCCGAGATGAACCGGATGTCGGCCGAGCACGACAAGGGCGATATCGAGGTGACCATCCCGGCCGAAAAGTTCTCGGGCGACTACGCGCGGATGGCCACGGGCATCAACGACATGGTGACCGGCCACATCGCGGTGAAGAAGAAGGCGATGGCCTGCATCGCCGAGATCGGCAAGGGCAATTTCGACGCGCCCTTGGACAAATTCCCCGGCAAGAAGGCGTTCATCAACGACACCATCGAGGCCTTGCGCGCCAACCTCAAGGCGGTCATCGCCGACATGAACCGGATGGCCGCCAAGCACGACGAGGGCGACATCGACGTGGTCGTCCCGGTCGACAAGTACCAGCACGACTTCGCCAAGGTGGCCAAGGGCATCAACGACATGGTTGCCGGCCACATCGCGGTGAAGAAGAAGGCGATGGCCTGCATCGCCGAGATCGGCAAGGGCAATTTCGACGCGCCCTTGGAGAAATTCCCCGGCAAGAAGGTGTTCATCAACGACACCATCGAGGCCTTGCGCGCCAACCTCAAGGCGGTCATCGCGGACATGAATCACATGGCGTCCGAACACGACAAGGGCGACATCGACGTGGTCGTCCCGGTCGACAAGTACCAGCACGACTTCGCCAAGGTGGCCAAGGGCATCAACGACATGGTCGCCGGCCACATCGCGGTGAAGAAGAAGGCGATGGCCTGCATCGCCGAGTTCGGCAAGGGCAATGTCGAGGCGCCGCTGGAGCGGTTCCCGGGCAAGAAGGCGTTCATCAACGACACCATCGAACAGGTGCGCACCAACCTCCGAAACACCGCCCAGATCGCGGCCGAAATCTCCAAGGGCAACCTGACCGTCGAGGCCAAGCGGATGTCCGATGCCGACATGCTGGGCATCGCCCTGGAAAACATGGTCGAGCGCCTGCGCGAGGTGGTGTCCGAGGTGTCGGCCGCCGCCCAGAACGTGGCGTCGGGCAGCGAACAGCTGAGCTCGGGCACCGAGACCTTGTCCCAGGGCGTCTCGGAGCAGGCGGCGTCGAGCGAGGAGGCGTCGTCGTCAATGGAGGAGATGGCGGCCAACATCCGCCAGAATGCCGACAACGCCGGCGAGACCGAAAAGATCGCCCGCCAATCTGCCACCGACGCCGGCAAGAGCGGCGATGCGGTCACCAAAGCGGTGGCGGCGATGAAGGCGATCGCCGAGAAGATCACCATCGTCCAGGAGAGCGCCCGCCAGACCGACCTGTTGGCGCTCAACGCCGCGATCGAGGCGGCGCGCGCCGGCGAACACGGCAAGGGCTTTGCGGTGGTCGCCAGCGAAGTGCGCAAACTGGCCGAACGCAGCCAGACCGCGTCCAACGAGATCGTCATCCTGTCGAAGGAAACCCTGTCGGTTTCAGAAGAGGCCGGGCAGATGCTGGCCAAGCTGGTGCCCGACATCCAGCGCACCGCCGGCCTGGTCGCCGAAATCAGCAAGTCAGCCCCACTTCGGTGGGGCTTTTTCATGAACAGATGCCGTAAGGACAGCCCTGGCAATAAGCGAATCGGTTGGCAGGAGCCGGGGGTTGTCGATTCCGTTCGGG
>WGNK01000063.1 GCA_016124535.1 Azospirillum sp. | reverse complement strand
TCGGCGCCAAGGCACCGACCGGGCGCGCCCTTGACCCGGCCGCCGAACCGCGAGCCGATCACCAAAATCGCTTCAAGGTTGCAGCCAGATCCCCGCTCCCGGGAGGCTCGTTTCCATTCGCCGCGTCGAGGAGGCATATTTCTGGGTCCAGTACGGCGCCGCGGCGGCGCTGCCCACGGCCGACGTCACAAACGGCAGTGCGCCGGAATTAAATCCCAGCGCCCGGGTCGTCGAGGAGGTCGCCAGCCTGGGGCTGGTATCCGCCGCAGCCTGCACCGTCAATCTGGTCTTTTACGGGTGACCGCCATGTCCAACGCCTATCATCTGGTGCCCCGTCCGGATTTCTCGGACCGCGCTCCGATTGCCGGCCCCAGTTTCACCGGCACAGTTACGGTGCCCGTCGGCAGCGCCGCCACGCCCGGCGTCGCGTTCACCGGCGACGCCGATTGCGGGCTGTTCCACCCGGCGGCCGACTGCGTCGCCGTTGCCGCCGGCGGAGCCGAACAGTGGCGGACCACCACCACCGGGTTGGGGCTCGGGGTCGCGGCGCCGCTGAGCCGACTCGACGTGAACGGCGGCGTGGCGGTCGGCAGCTTCGCCGGGGCCAACACCGCTCCGGCGGCCAGCGTAATCGTTTCCGGCAAGATCGGCATCGGCACCGCCTCCCCGGCCAATCTCATCACCGCCAGCAGCCCGCTGGGGGCCGGCGACAAGTGTGTCGCCAGTTTTTTCAATGAGAACGGCAACGGTTACATTCGGGTCGGCACCGACTCCGCCAATGGCGACTGTATGGTCCTGCTCTACGACAATACCAGCAAATACGCCGCCTTTCGGGCGTTGGGCGACAGTGCCGGCGCCGGCCTCAGCGTCAAGTCGGGCGGCGCGGTCGGAATCGGCACCACCAGCCCGTCTTACCGTCTGCAGGTCGAGGACGCCGCCGCCGCCGCTCCGGTCGTCAAGATTCGCGCCGCCAGCGCCGGCTATACCGCGACCGGAGGTCTGCTCTGCCTGACCACGGCCAGCGCCAACGGCACCGGCTTCAACTTTGCCACTGCGGTGTCGAGCGACGGTGGAACCGCCGACGTCGAATTCGCGGTGCGCGGGGACGGGACCATCTTCGGTGACGGCGCCAGCTACCAGACGCCGGCCGATTATGCCGAGTTCTTCGAATCGGCGGACGGCGCCGAAATCCCGGTTGGAACCACCGTGGTGCTCGATGGCAATCGTGTTCGCGCCGCCAGTCCGGCGGACCCGCCGCAGGCGGTGATCGGGGTTGTCCGGCCGAAAACCGGCTCGGCATCCCTGACCTGCAATACCGCCGACCTGCGCTGGGCCGGCAAATACCTGTCCGATACTTTCGGCACCCCGCTCTACGACGACGTTGCCCGGCTCCGCTGGACCGAGACGACAACCGTCATCGAGAACCGGCCCGTGACCACGCCGACGGTTGAAACCGTCGAAGAATTCGTCGCCGAGGGCGACCATCTGGTCCGCCGCATCGTCGAGCGCAGCGTCGAACGACCGCTGCTCGAGGCGCGGGGCGTGCTCGATGAATCGGGCAACCCGCTTCGCGCCGCCGACGGCTCGGCGCGGGTGATGATGGTCGAGGTCATGGCGGCGGTGGCAACGCCGGTCGAGGTCGTGCATGAGTATCGGGCGGACGCCGTTCCCGCCGGGGTGACGGTGCCCGACCGGGCCGACCAGGTCACGGTTCGCTGCCGTCGGCTCAATCCCGAATATGAGTCGACCGCAGCCTATATTCCGCGTCGCGAACGGCCGGAGTGGCATGTCGTCGGGCTGCTCGGGCAAGTGCCGGTCCGGGTCGGTCAGCCAGTCAATGATCGCTGGATACGATTGCGGCCGCTTGACAGCGATGCTGAAGAATGGTTGATTCGCTGAGTTTATTCGCCAGGGCGCTGGATTGAACCTCCGATCCAGCGCTTTCTGTCAGATTTCCGATGAAAATCAATGGTATGGTGAGATGACTTTCAGCGCCGGCATCCGTCAATATTTTGTTAACAAAAGTGGCGAAGCGGTTTTTGTGATCGGCTGCGCCCGTAGCGGCACCACTCTATTATTTAACTATATCAATGAATTCGATGATTGCGTCATGCTGTGCGAGGATTTGCCATTCTTCCACGACCGGGGGGCGAATTATCGGTCGTGGTATAATTCGCACTGGCGGAGCCTTGGCCACAGCAAGACGAAGGGCTATTATTTGCCGAGCTTCGGCCATGCCGATGGCTACTGGTTTGACTACTATCGGCTGTTGAAGGAGCGCTATCGGATCATTGGCTCCAAGCAAGCCTTCGGACCCCATGGTGAGGAGTATTGGGCTCAGATTGACCGGTATTGTGTTGACTTTTTTTTGAATTATTTTCCGAATGCCCATTATATCCTGCCTATGCGGCGGCCCGACGAAAATCTTTGGTCAATGAGCCAGATGTTTGGCGCAGAGAATTTCGGTTCCCTAAAGAATACCTGGCTCAAATCGGTAATAACCCAAGTTCATATTTTTGCTACCGCCAAGAACGCGCAATTTCTATTCATGGACGATGTCGACCTTCCGCGGATTGCCCGGATCGCCAGCGTCGTCGGCGAGCCTTCATCATTGTCCGAGGGTTACCTGCGCTCGCGCTCGGCGCCTCCCTCCGATTGGCCGCCGTTGGACGAGCATTCCTTCGAGATCGATCAGTTGCTGGCCGCCTATGCCTTCATTCGCCGGGATTTCGATGGCGAAACCGGCCGCACCCACCCCTGGGTCCACAAGCAGCTGTTCTGCGATACGGCGTCGCGGGAGCTGGAGGGCTTGCGCGGCGATTCCAAGGCGGCGTGGCCGCTCACTTGAGTGCCGCCAGTATCGGCGCCAGATCGCCGGCATCGACCTTGCCCTTGCCCGGATTGGCAGAAAACCGGTGCCAACCAGATCGGCCTTGAGCGGCGGTTTGAGCAGGCCGAACAAGCGACCGCCGGTCAGGCTGAAATCCTTCCGGCCCGCACTCCCGGCTTGGCGGATCGTCGCAAACATTGCCTCGGACCCAGTCCCGACCACCCGAACCAGTGACCGCTGGCGGAAAGCAAACAGCCTCGGGGCACGGCGCCGTCCCGTCCCGGCTCAACGCCAAGCATCGCCCAGGTGGGCAGGCCTGTCGATCCATGTGCGAAAAGGCAAAGAGTTACTGCAGCCTGGAGGATATTGGCGACGGCTGGGTGACAGCGCCCTAGTGCTACAGTAGTCCGACCGGCGTCGGCCCGCTGGCCGACACGGCTGACCGTATCCGGTCCAGAGCACGATGCCGGCGGCTGGCTCGCGGTTGGTCTCGTGAAGGCTATTGACGCCGACAAATGTAAAATGATTAATTCTTCACAGTCGGCGTCTGCCGGTCGAAGATACGGCGGGGCCGAGCGCGACGTGTTCCGGTTATTGAGATAATTTTTAAGGCTGTTGCCACGCCACTTGTCGAAAAATTGAGAGACGCCAAAAATGAGTTTCAGCGAAACCATCCGAGACTTTTTTTCGAATCATAGTAAGAATGCTGTATTTGTGGTTGGCTGTGCCCGTAGTGGCACCACCCTGTTGTTCAATTATCTCAATACATTCGACCAGGTGTTCCTGCTCTGCGAAGATCTGCCGTTCTTTGCGGAAAAGGGCGCCTATTTTCGCAGCTGGTACAATGCACTTTGGCGCAATGCCGGTTATGGCAATCTTAAAGGGTATCTGATCCCAAGTTATGGCATGAATGATGGATATTGGTTCGATTTCTATCAGAAATTGAGCAAGCACTACCGATGGATCGGTTCCAAGCAGGCATTTGGGCCGCACGGCAACCATTATTGGAACGGAATCGACCAGTATTGCCTTGAATTCTACTCAAGCTATTTCCCTGATGCACGCTACATCCTGACCCTGCGCCGTCCCGACGAAATTTTGTATTCGATGAGCAAATTGTTTCCTGGAAAAGATTTCGGCTCGATGAAAAATGCATGGATGAAAT
Source organism: Azospirillum sp. (assembly GCA_016124535.1). GTDB lineage: Bacteria > Pseudomonadota > Alphaproteobacteria > Azospirillales > Azospirillaceae > RI-112. The sequence goes on along the minus strand of WGNK01000063.1, from coordinate 54,883 downwards.
CGACCATCATGCAGATCTCCATGTTTGCGACCCTTAAGGATGCGCAGTTCTTTTTTCTTGATGACGTCACGGTCGACCGCTTGGCAAGGCTGACCGGCTTTCTCGGGGAACCGGGTACAGTTTCGGAAGATTACCTGCGGCTGCCCAACCCGATCGATCCATCCTGGCCGGCATTGGCCGAGCGCGGGTACGAACTCGAGCAAATGCAAAAGGCCTATGCTTTTATCCGCAAGTCGATAGCGGTCGAAACCGGCCGGACCCAGCCGTGGGTCCATAAGCAACTGTTTTGCCGGGCGGTGAGCCGTCGGATCGAGACCCTGCGGGCGGACCCGGCTGCGGCGTGGGATGACTCCGCGATATTGTAGGCCGTCTTCAGCGTCCCCAGCCCGGCGGAAACGGCACGGGCCGGGCCAGCGCCGGCAAGACCGCGCGGCAGGATCCCAGGGCGACGCCAGGGTCAAAGACCCCGCGCGATGCTGTCAGCGCGCGCCGATCCGGGACTGCGCCGCGGCCGGAGGTTTAGATTGTATGGCCCGTCGCTGCGCAGTATAGAGAACCCCGTTCGCGCTGTGGTCCGCTCATTCCGGCCGCCCCGCCAGCTTGGCACACCCCAATTTGGTATCACGGCATGCAACCAACTGAGAAATGCCAGTGAAATCAATGACTTGTAAAGTCAATCTCGAGGGGGGCGAAAAGTCGCGTAAGCTCTTGAAATAGGCTGATTTTACTTGCTGCGCTGCAGCATGCTGGCGTGCTATGGCAATTTGGTCGGGGCAAGCAGCCGATTTCCGATGAGTCGCTGATGGTGGGTTGTGAGTGGCGAGTCTCCGACGAGTTCGGGGGGAGACTTGGGATTATGGATAGATCTGGGTTCGAAATCAGCCAGCCAGCCGGGAAGGTGTAAAGGATGAAAATCCTAATTTGCATGATCGACGTTTTTTCGAGCACGGGCGGCGGCCAGACGTTTATCCGCAATTCGATGTTGAAGCACTCTGACTTCGATTTTTATTATTTCGGCACCAATGGGCAGGAATCCGGCGTTCCGGAAAATGCCCACAGAATCCCGCTTGAGAGCGTATACCGCTCGACGAATGGCATCGGCCTCGCCGATCTGACCTATGACTCACCCCGGTTTTCGCTGACCGGCAAGGATTATGACGTAGCCCTGCTGCTCGACATGGCTTCGGCGGTCGCCGGCCGATCCTTCGACGTGGTCGAATATCCTGATTTCCTGCCGTTCGCGGCCCTGCTGCCCGAGTTTTTGCGATATCATGAGGTCACCTTCGGTCGGGTGGTGCAGTCGCTGCACGGTGCCTTGACCCTGTCGATCAAGGACTTGTGGCAGGGGGCAAACCCCAGCAACCTCGATTCCCTGGCGGAGTTCGAACGCCTTGGCTACCGCGCCGCCGATGTCCGCTACGGCATCAGCGCCCGCTACCTCAAGGCGCTGGCACGAGACGAGGTGATGATGGGACGGATCGTCGATCCGCGCCTGGCCATCAATTCCGACGTGCTGAGCTTCGGGTGGCTGTACCAGCCGGCCCCGGCCGAACTGCGCCAGCGTTCGGTCCGCCGGTGCGGCAACGAGGTTGTGGTCGAGGAGCGGGTCTTGCCGGACCTCAATTTCGTCGGCCGTCAGGACCAGATTAAAGGCCCCGACCTGTTTCTGGCCTTGGCAGCAAATCTCTCCCGCGATCACTACCGGGCAATCAATCTCTTTGGTGCCACGGTCACGATTAACAACATCTCGTCGACGACCGTGCTCAACAGCTTCGCCAGCAATCGCGGGCTTACCATCGCCGGAAATCGGCAACTGTCTCCCGACGAAATTACCCAATTATTTGCAAGAGGTCGTGGGATAACATTTATTACTTCGCGGGTTGATACCTTTAACCTGACCGCTCTGGAGTCGCTGCTGAACGGCTGTCCGACCGTGATCAGCACCCGTTGCGGCATTTGCGATTACCTGGACGCGGTCTATCCCGGTCTGCCCTACATCAAGGTCGATCCCGATGACCTGTGGAGCGCCCTGGGTCCGATCCAGGAGGTTTTGGCGGACTACGAGGGGGCCCGCAGCAAAATCCGCGACTATCTCAATCATGCCGCGTCGCCCGACTACGGTGAGGACCTGGCGGGGGTCTACGCCGCCGAATCACAATTCGACGCTGCCGGCCGCACCCATTTGGCCCAGGTCGCGGCCAAGATCCTGGGCAACATGGAAGAGACCGTGATACCGCGAGCGCGCTTGCGGGAATCGGACAGCGCCCAGTCCGCTCTGCGTCAGCACGCCAAGGGGCACGCCAGTTTCGACCTTGCGCCTTTGGTCCCACGCATGTTCGAGGGCGCGGCCCTGCTGCAGCCGCTGCAGGAGGCGGGGCCGCGGCTGTTTGAATCGTCGGCCGCGATCGAAGGTGCGATTCGGGACGTTACCAAAATCACCGAGTCCTGCCGGGTCGACCGCATCGGTGCGTTCGGGCTTCTGGCAGAGATCGAACGTCGTCGCGGCAACGAGCTGCTCTATGCGGTCTATCAACTGCGACGCTTTCGCCTGAGCGGCAAGGCGGACCGGCGCCAGGTTGCTGAGGTCTGCTCGGTTCTGGAGAGCCAGGGCTGCGCCAGCGAGGCGGACGCGGTCCGGCTGATCTACCTCGGCACCGAGGACGAAGCCTACGACTATCTCCAACGGCAGAAATCGATGCCGGCCCCCGCGGCGGTCGGCATCGAGACGGTGAAGCACTATTATCGCCGCGAGACTCCGCGCTTCGCGGTGTTGGTCTCGGCCTATAATTGTGCCGGGAAAATCCCCAACTTCATGCGCGGCCTGCGCAGCTTCACCCGCGAGATCAAGCAGGCTCTGGAAGTCATCTTCGTTGACAGCGGATCGCCCGACGGCACCAGCGCTGCGATCGAACGCGAAGCCAGCCAGGATTTCGGTGCCGCCGATAACCTTGACGTCACCTGCCTGCGCACCACCGCGCGCGAGACCATTCAGGCGGCCTGGAATCGGGCCCTGACGATTTGCCGGGCTCCCTACATTACCTTCCTCGGGGTTGACGAGATGATCCGCTCCGATGCGCTCAATGTGCTCGGCAGCATCCTCGAGCGCTCGCCGCGGGTGGATTGGGTTCAGGGCAATGCCATCATTTGCGACGTGAACGAGCAGGGATCGCCGGTCCGTGACGTGATGGTCTACGACCGCGGCTTTCCCAGTCAGACTTTCCACTATCTCGATTGTTGCTACATGGGCTGGGTCGGCGGACTTTATCGCCGTTCGGTCCATGATCGCGTGGGCTATTACAATCCGACTTTTCGGGCTGCCGGCGACAATGAGTTTAAGAATCGGGCGCTGCCGTTCATGGAGGTTCGCTCAATTCCGGAATTGCTCGGCACTTTTCTCAACTATCCCGAAGAGCGCACCACCCAAAGCCCGACCGCCGAGCTCGAAGATTGGCGCGCCTGGCACTTGCCCCGCAGTGTCGGCGGGCTGCGTTATGCCTTCCAGAACCGGCCACCGGAAGACGCGATCCAGCTTCTGTCATATTGCCTGAACTATCGCAAATCCTACATGAAAGACACGTCGACGGACCTCGATCTGGCGTGGTCGATTTCCCGGTATCTGAAGGACCGGCACCCGGACCAGTACTTCAAAATCCACCATCTGGTGCCGAGCATTGCGCGCGCCCTCAACGCCTATCGCAGTTTCGATAATCTGAGTTCGGGACGGCTCAATCGTCTTACCGCCCGTTGGGCGATCATCGCCGAACGGGTCAAGAACCTTGGGCTCGAATTGGCGCAGGCCCAGCTCGAATTCCGCAACGCCAATTTCGGTGTGCCGCTGGGCATCATCACCGATAATCGCATGCATCAATACCAGAATGTCTGGCGCAGCACCGCCAAGCGCCTGCCGGTCGAAGCCGAACTGCGGCTGGAAGACCTGGCCGGCGCGCAGGACCTGGCCGAGGTGCTCAGCGCCTGCCAGTCCGATGAGACCTTTGTCGACTATGAGAAGGCCTGGCAGTCCAACGATCTGGACCAGTTGAAGCAGCTCTACGAGGAAACCGCGCTCGATGCCGTGCTCGTGCTGCCCCCGGAACCGGCTGGCGACGCTGCCTTGACGGAAGCGCTGGCCGCGCTGGGCCGTGCAAGACCGTATTCCATTGTTGTCGTCGGCCGATGCCGGCGCGACATCCAGGCGCGGGAATCGCGGCTCTATCTGGCCGGTCGGCCCAATACGGCCAGGCCGGTGCTGGCCGCATGCCGGGTCATCGTGCTCCCCTACTGGTCGAGTGCTGCGGTAGCCGGTGTTCTGCCCCAGGCGATCACGATGCTGGCGTCGGGCAAGCCGGTGGTGTTGAGCCGGCCCTTGGCCGAAGCCCTGGGGACGGCGCTGGGCGCCGGCCTCGCCGGGATCGAGGGGATCGTCATCTGCGAGAGCGCCGAGGCGGTGGCGCCGGCGGTGGTCGATTTTCTTGCCCCTTCGGCCGCGGACCGGCGGGTTGCCGCTCGGCAGTCCTTACGGTCGGTCAGCCGTATGGTGCGCGCCAAGATGGGGAGCGAAGCCGCGGCATCGGCAGCGGCGGCCGGGGATGATCCGGGCCAGCCCGACATGCTGGAGTGGGATGACGACGTCAGGACGGTCAATCGGGTGTTCCACGCCCTGTTCGAAGGCGGCGAAACCGTCACCGAGGAACTTGCGGCGCTGGAGCGGGCGATGGCCAAGCCGGACCTGCGGGCCAAGCTGATCGGGTGCGCCCGTGGCCTGCTGGTCGAGCAGAGTGCGCCGATCCTGAAGACCAACCAGGCGTGTTTCGTCGAGATGCGGCGGCTGAAGCCGGCCCCTTCGGTGGGGGCCGCCCTGGCGGGGGCCTATCTTCGCGGACGGCCGCCGTTGCCGGCCGCTCCCGCCATCGCGGAACCCGGAACCGGGGAGGACGAGACCGCTGCCGCGGTGCAGCATCTGGTGATCGAAACCCTGCCCGACGCCTGGTTCCTTGACAGCTTGAGGCGGTTCATCGACACCATATTCTCCAAGCACCTCAGCCGCCGGAAGATCACCTTGTCTTTGATCGGCAAGGTGGATATAGGCACCATGTTCTATCGTTCGGTCCAGGTCATCAAACCGGCCCAGGCCGGTGCCGTTCTGGCTGCGGGCAACTACGTGATGATCTGTCCCGGGACTGCCGATGCGGCGTTGCGGCCCTCGAGCCTCTATCATGGCGTCAGGATGCTGAGCCGAAATCGACCGCTCAGCGGATCGGTGCATGCCTTCTGGTTCCTCGACCGGGAAACCGCGCCGTTCACGTTTGGGAGTGATGAGGCTTGGACCGCAGATATCGTGGAGCTGTTGCAGGATCCGGCTGCGCGCAGCCGGCGGGTCGCGGCGATGCAGGCGGCCAGAACCAACCTTAACTACTGAGCGCATTTCGACCGGCTGCGGCGGGCCATTTTTCCGCCGCCGTCGTTGACGGCGGGCGCGGAGTACAATGATGTCCCAGAAATTGGACCCCCAGAAATTGGACCCGATGCTAGATATGTCGTGCCGGGTGTGCGGGGAACGCACCGTCGAGCGGTTTCTCGATTTGGGGGTGCAGCCGCATTGCAACCGCTTGTCCCTGCCGGGCTCCGCTGCCGACAGCGAGCCCCGCTATCCCCTGCGCGCCGGGTTCTGTCACAACTGCTCATTGGTTCAGATCGATCATACCATCCCCAAGGAGCGCATGTTTTCCGAGTATCCCTACGTCTCGGGAACCACCAGGACCTTGATCGAGCACTTCAGGAACAGCGCCGATCGCCTGGTTTCGGCCTATGGCCTCGGGCCGGACAGCCTGGTGGTCGATATCGGCAGCAACGACGGCTCCTGGCTTGCTCAATACCGTCCCCATGGCGTACGGGTGCTGGGCGTTGAGGCGGCCAGCAACGTCGCCGAGATCGCGGTCGCAGCCGGCGTGCCGACGCTCAACCGGTTCTTCAATGCCGAGACCGCCGAACTGATCCGGCGGGAGCACGGCGCGGTCGCTCTGATCACCGCTGCCGGAGTGTTCTTCCATCTGGAAGAACTGCACAGCGTGGTCGACGGCATCGGCCGGCTGATCGGCGATGACGGGGTGTTCGTGGTCCAGGCGATTTATCTGGGCGGCATGATCGAGAACCTGGCCTTCGATCAGATCTACCATGAACACCTGTGCTATTATACGTTGCGCTCTTTGGAAGAGTTGTTGGGCCGGCATGGCCTGGCGGTCTTCGATGTCCACATTTTGCCGATCCACGGCGGGTCGATCGAGGCCCATGTCGCGCGGATCGGAACCCGAGCGGTACAGCCTGCGGTCGGTGCTCTTCGCGCTGAGGAAGCTGCCAAGGGCCTGGGCCGAATCGAAACCTACCGCGCCTTTGCCGATCATGTTTGGCAGCAGCGGACCCGCTTGCTCGGGGTGCTGGAGGACTACCGACGGCGCGGCCTGACGGTCTACGCCTATGGCGCACCGGCTAAGGGAGCAACCCTGCTCAACTCCTTCGGTATCGACCGCCGGCTGGTGGCCAAGGCGGTGGAGAAGAACCGGATGAAGGTCGGGCTGGTCATGCCGGGCTCCCAGATTCCGATCGTCGGCGAGGAGACCGAGCGGCCGGATGCCTATCTCCTGTTGGCCTGGAACTTTCTCAGCGAGTTTCTGGCCAAGGAGGCGGCTTACCTGGAGTCCGGCGGTGCCTTCATCGTGCCGATTCCGAGGGTCGAGATCATCGGCCGCGACGCTCTTGGCAAAGCGTCATGACCGGGGGCAACTGGCCTGAAGCGGTGGTGCTGTTCGGCGCGAGCGGCTTCATCGGGCGCAACCTGGTCGCCGCCTTCTCGGGCTCGGTGGACCGGTTGGTTGCGGTAACCGGTCGCGGCCGGCCAGTGCCGGGCTGCCATCAGACGGTGGCCCTGGAGCAGGTCGACGAGATATCCGCCTTGCCGGACGACACGGTCGTGGTCAATGTCGCCGCCGTTCGCTACCAGGCCGGCAGCTTCCATGCCGACCAGAGCCTGATCCTCGACGTCAACTCCCGAATCACCACCGGACTCTACCGGTTCTGCGTCGCGCGCCGGCTCAGCGAGGTCCGCGCCGCGGGAAGCTCCGCGGTGTTCCCGGCCGGCTGGGCGCTGCTCGACGACGAGCGCAAGATCGATCTCAACGATTGGCCCCATGACGGCGAGGCCGGTTACGCGTGGTCGAAACGCTGGGCGGAACTGTGCGCGGACATTCATCAGCGCCGGTACGGCATCAATACCCTGACCTTTCGCCTGACCAATCCCTACGGTCCGTTCGACAGCACGGATCCGCGCGCCGCCCATGTCGCGGCTGCCTTCGTGATCAAGGCGCTGCAGCCGACGCCGGCGTTCGAGATTGCCGGCAATCCGGACGCCCGGCGCGATTTCGTTTTTGCCGGCGACGTTGCCGCGGTCTTCCGCGCCTCGCTGGCGATGCGCGGTGTGCATGACGCCTGCAACCTGGCGCAGGGCGAGTTGACCTCGATCCGGACCCTTGCCGAAACCGTGCTGCGGGTCGCGGGGCTGGACAAGCCGGTGGTGGTGACCGGAACCGTCCCCGCCGGTGTCGCGGTTCGCGACCTGACCGCGCGCCGCCTGCACCGGCTGGTTCCCGATCTGCCGCCGTTCCAGACCCTGGAGGCCGGCCTGGCCAGCACCGTAGCGTGGTACCGCGATGTCCTCTCCGCTTGACCCGGCGCTGATCGTCGGCACCGACGGCTTCGTCGGGCGTAATCTTGCCCGCTATTTCAGCGAACGCGGCTGGCCTTGGCATGGCATCGGCAAGGCCGACGGCGATCTCAGCGACGGCCCGACGGTGGACCGGCTGTTCGCCGCCGCGCCGAAAGTGGGCCGCATCTTCCACCTGGTGACTCGTCAGCGCACCGGCGCCGTCCAATACCAGCTTCAGGGCGAGTTGCTGGCGATCAATACCCGCATCCACCTGAACGTGCTGGAAGCCTGGCGGCGGCACCAGCCCCAGGCAAAACTGATCAGCACCGGCAGCTCCTGCGCCTATCCCGAGCGCGACACCCCGATTCCGGAAAGTGCCTTTCAGACCGGCCCGCTGCATCCGTCGGTGCGCGGATATGGTTTGGCCAAGCAGGTGCTGGCGGTCGGGGCGGAGGTCTATGCCCACCAATACGGCCTGTCCTCGCTGCACTGCCTGCTGGCGACGCTGTACGGCCCCCACGACTACAAGCAGGCCGACCGGGCTCATTTCATGGCCGCCATGATCGACCGGGCGGTGCGGGAGCAGCGTGCCGGCGGCGAGGAATTCACGGTGTGGGGCGACCCCGACACCGTGCGCGATCTGCTCTACGTCGACGACCAGATCGAAGCGATCCTGGCCGCCGACCGGGCCTTCTCCAATCAGATTATCAACTGCACGCCGAACCAGCCGGTGCGGATCGGTGCGGTTGCCGAGGCGATTGTCGCGGCCTTGGGCTGGTCGGCGCGCGTGGTCTATCCTCCCGGTACCTTTCGCGGGGCCGCGATCAAGTCCATCGATTCGACCTGCTTCCTGGCCGCCACCGGTTGGCGGCCGCGGTTCGATCTGGCCGCCGGTATTGGTCTGGTTCTGAAATCCGACTACGGCATCGGTTAGAGGTGCGTTCGCGCGGTGAGGGCGCCGCGCGGCGCTGAATTCGTCAACGCGCCAGAAATAATTCCCAATGCAGAGGGCAGAGCCGTGAACGATCCGTCCGCCACCGTCGCCGCCGCCACCGAACCTGGTCCCGCCGGGTTCGTCGACAAGGCCCGGATACTGTGGTTCAGCCTGCCGCTTTATCTCAGGATTTACCTGGGATTCCTGCTGGTTGCCAATTTCTTCATCATCTTCTGGGTGCCGGTCAATGATTTCGACACGATGTCAACCTATCTGGCCCGGATCAAACTGGAGGAGTTCGGGCCGCTTGTCGACACCGCAACTCTTCCGGAGATGTATATATTTCCGAAATTCTTCGACTACCTGCACGCACCATTTCTTTGGTTAGGCTATTTTACCTATGCGCCGTCGGCGATTCTGTTTGTCGTCTTCGTCGTGCTTTTGATCAAGGAGACGTCGCCCAAGGTCGCGCTGATTGCGCTGTTCTTGTGTCTGACCGCCGACCCGGTCATCACCGCGGTCACCTCGGCGAAGAACGACATGCCGCTTGCGGTCTTCGGGTTCATCGCTTGGTACCTGATCGCGCGCCTGGAGAATTCGAAGTATTACCTGTCGCTCTGCACTTCGGCGCTGTGTGCGGTGATCGGTACCAAATGGCATGGTGCCTTCATGCTGGTGGTGCTCGGCCCCTTCCTGATTTATCGCCTGGCGACCAGCCACCGGCCGAGCTGGGCCAGCCTGGTGGTCTTCGGCCTGTTTCTGCCGCTGTTCTTCATTGCATCCTCCGCCGAGGTTTACTTCAACAATTATGTCCGGGACGGCTCGTTCTTTCCCCGTCCCGAGCATTTTGCCTATCACGCCACCGGCATGAAGAACGCAGTTTTTTCCGTTGGCGCGTTTCTGACCAGCAGCGTGTTCGACAGCTTCGATTGGGCGTTCTATGCCCTTGATCGGCTGAGCGGCGGCCTGCTGTGGTCGGTGGTCAATGTTCTCACGATGAATCGAAAGGTCGATTTCATTATCATGCCGAATTCCCATATCGCGGGATTTGGCTTTCCGATCCTGATTGTGATCGCCTGCAGCCTGATTTTCGTCACCCGCAGGGAAGAAGACCCGGCGTTGAGAGTCGGTGCCGGCCTGGCATTATTCTGGGCCGCCAGCAACTTCTACTATTTCACCTATTCGACCTGGCTCAATCGCTATTTCATTGCCACTTTCATTTTCGGCCTGATCCCGACCGCGACTTTGATCAGCCGCATGTCATTTAAGATCGGCCTGAGACTGCGGGCGCTGCTGGCGGCCTATCTGATCGGCATCACCGGCCATGTTCTGCTGTTCGATGGCGAACATCGAATGGTCCCGGTCACCTTACGCGACCATTCCGGCAATAAGAGCGCGGTCTACAGCACGATCTTTCACGATTTCTGGGATCGGGACCTGCTCTACTATCAGATCTGGACCGGCTATGCCGAAATCCACAAATACATGCGCGCCAACGTCAAGCTGTCGGACGGCCTGTTCTTTCTCAATTTCGAGAAAGGTGCGGATGCGCCGTTCCTCTATCCCCTGATCAAGGATCGCCGCCCGGCGAACACGCGGATCGCCAGCGTCCGCTTCGGCGGCGCCTGGAATCCCGAACTGTGCAGCGAGTTCCGGTTCGTCATGACCTATCTCGGCGCCATCGACGATCCGCACTATGAAATGGCGTATCAATATCCCGGCCGGCGCGAGATCACGATCTATCGGCGAAAGTTCCCGGATTGCCGATAACCCCGGCATCACCGGCCGGCTGAAGCGGCCAGCCGAACGCCATGAAGGTGCGATGGAGGGCGATGACCGTGGTCGCGTCCTCGATGGTCATCTGGGAGAGCAGGGCCCGGGCCTCGTCGCGGGAAAAGCTGACGGTATCGCCGAGCCCCAACTCGGCGGTATCGCGGTCGCCACCGGCAGGCCGGCATCCGGTGGCGACGAACAGCGCCATGCGCGCGCGCAGAACGCCGGCCTCCGGGGTGCATGTCCCCAGAGAAATCAGGTCCTGCGGCCGACAGGCAAGACCGGTTTCCTCGCGCAGTTCGCGCAACGCCGCTTGTGCAGGAGTCTCGCCCTGGTCGATGAAGCCCCGCGACACTTCCAGCCCGGTCGTTGCCACGGGATGGCGGTACATCCTGAGCAGCACCAGCCGGTCATTGACGATCGGCAGGACCGAGACGCCGGTAATCAGGCTCTCGGGCAATCGCTGCGGCGTTACCACCAGATAGTCGACCACCTCGCCGCGTCCGGCCTGGGCAATATGGTCGAAATGAACGTCGAACCGGCTGTTGCGGCACATCAGCCGGCGATTGACCAAACTCGGGGGCGATCGCTCTTCGGTCACGCGCCGCTGGCCCGCTTCAATCCGGCACGACCGGGGCCTTGCATCGGCCTCCGCTCTTGGGCTCTGGAAACCCGACCATGGAGCGGACGATGTAAAGTGGCCGGCGCTTGGTGTCGGAAAAGATCGAGTTGATATAGAGCCCGTTGACTCCGGTGGCCATCAGCTGCATGCCGCCCAGCAGCGATATCACCGCGATCAGCGAGGCCCAGCCGGTCGGAATGCCGCCGACGAAAAGATAGGCGAAGATGGCATGCAGCAGGACCAGGAAGGCGATGCCTGAAACCATGAGCCCAGCCAGCACAGTCAGCAGCAACGGCGTGGTCGAAAACGAGATGATGGCATAGAACAGGAAATAATTGATCACCCGAAAACCGACGATCTTGGACGAACCACAAAACCGCGGTTCCCGATGATAGGGCAGAACCACCTGCTTGAAGCCAATCCAGTAAATCAGTCCGCGAAAAAATGGTAACGCTTCCTTCATCCCCAACAGGTGATCGACCACTCGCCGCGACATCAGCTTAAAGTCGCCGGCATCCTGAAGAAACGGGATATTGATGGTCTTGGCCAGGATGGCGTAGCCGAGCCGGGTGACCCACAGTTTCAACCGCGGTTCGCCGGCGCGGGACAGCCGGACGGTGTTGACGACATCGACATCGTCTTCGGACCACCACTTGGCGAGCATATCGGCGATCGTCTCGGGCGGGTCTTGGAGATCGGCGTCGAGATAGACGACGAGGTCGCCGGTGGTCGCCTCCATCCCCGCGATCAGGCACGGGGTGTGACCAAAATTGCGCGACATCGTGATCAGCCTGACATCGCCCTTGGCCGCCTCCTCGGTCAGAATAGCCGCCGACCGATCGGTGGAGGCGTCGTTCACGAAGATCAATTCATAGGACGAAATCGTACCCTTGGCGCATTCGGAGGTCAGAGCCTTGCGCAAACGCGCAACCATTTCCGGCAGGTTGCCTTCCTCGTTGTAGAACGAAAGAACCACCGAGAGCGACGGCACCGCCCTTGACGACACGGATGGCGCGGGCGAGTCGGTCATGGGTCGGGTGTCTCCTTATTCAGATCGGGAACCGGTCCGGGGCAGGCGGACCCGCGGGGCTTAGATCGCAGCGGCGGTACCAAGACGGGCATCGCCGGCCTGCAGGAACCAGGCGCAGGTCCGGCGCAGGCCCTCCTGCAGGCCGATTTCCGGCCGCCAGCCCATGCCCAGCAGGCGGGATGCCTCAAGCGCCTTGCGCGGCATGCCGTCGGGCTTGTCGGCGTCGTAGACGAACCGGCCCCGCCAGCCGCATTCTGCGGCCACAAGCTCGGCGAGCCTGCGGATCGTCACGGTCTGGCCGCCGGCGATGTTGATGGGCTCCTCGCCGGAATAGCGTTCCATCAAGAACACCATGGCGTCAGCAGCGTCGTCGACGTAGAGGAATTCGCGCTCCGGGCTGCCGGTGCCCCAGACCTCGACGGTGTCACGGCCGCCCGCCTGCGCGTCAGTGACTTTGCGGATCATCGCCGGGATGACATGACTGGCGGCCGGGTCGAAATTATCGCCGACTCCGAACAGATTGGTCGGAACCGCGGTGATAAAATCGCAGCCGTACTGGCGGCGATAGGCCTGCGCCAGTTTCAGCCCGGCCAGTTTGGCGACGGCATACCACTGGTTGGTCGGCTCCAGCGGTCCGGTCAAGACGCTGTCTTCGGCGATCGGCTGTGCGGCCAGCCGCGGATACATGCAGGACGAACCCAATACCATCACCTTGCGGACGCCGCTGCGGTGGCACGCCTGGATCAGGTTGGCGATGATCGCCAGGTTGTCGTAGAGAAACTCCGCTGGCCGGGTGTCGTTGGCCAGGATGCCGCCGACGGTGGCGGCGGCGGCGAATACCGCCTCGGGCCGGTGCGCCTCCAGCCAGCGCTCGGTCTGATCCTGGCGCCGCAGGTCAACCTCGCGCCGCTCGGCGGTGAGCACCTGAGCGCCGGTGGTGCCCAGGCGGCGCAGCAGGGCCGAACCGACCATACCACGGTGGCCGGCGACATAAACCTTACGGCCGTTCAGCGGAAACGGCTGGCCGGGCAACTCGGACATGGCGGATCCGGATCAGACGTTGCTGTAGATCGTGTTGCGGATCATCCGGTAGCCCTTGATCAGCTCGGCGATGCCGGCGTCCAGCGAATGGGCCGGTTTGAAGCCGGTGCGCTCGATCTTCTCGTTGGATACGATGTAATCGCGCTTGTCCGGATCTTCGCCGATCGGCGATTCCAGATAGACAAAGCCCGGCACCTGGGCGGCGATGCGTTCGCAAAGCGCCAGTTTCGACAGGTTGGCATCGGACAGGCCGACATTATACGGCCCGCCCTTCATGGTCTCGAAATTGGCGATGCCATGGCGGAAGGCCCGGGCGACGTCGCGGACATGGATGTAGTTGCGCTTGAAGTGCCCTTCGAACAACACCACCGCCCGGTCATTGAGCGCGCGGTAGACGAAGTCGTTGACCAGGAGATCGATGCGCATGCGCGGCGACATGCCGAACACCGTGGCTAGCCGGAAACTGATGGCGGTGCCGTGTTCCAGCACCATTGCCTCGGCGGCGACTTTGTCGACGCCGTAGCGCGAGATCGGCCGCAGCGGGCTGTCCTCGGTACACATGGCGTCGGCCTCACCGATGCCGTAGCCGGAATTGGTCACCGGCATCAGCACCCGCTGTTCCCGGCTCATCAGCCGCAGCATCGCGGCGATTGCGTCCTTGTTGGTCGTGGTCGCCGCGATCGGGTCCTTGTTGCACAGGGGCGCGCCAACCAGCGCGGCCAGCGGTATCACGATGTCGGCCTGGGCCAGCAGGCGCCGCATGGTCGCCTCGTCGCGAACATCGGCATTCACGACTGTGAAATTGGGGTCGGCGCAGCACGCGGCCAGGCTGTTTTGCTTCCACATGAAATTGTCGATCACGGTGACGCGGTGGCCGTCGGCCAGCAGCGCCGGCACCATCACCGAACCGAGATAGCCGGCGCCGCCGGTCACCAGAATGCTGAATGTCATTTCAATGCCTCGATCGAGGGGTGGGGCGGCTCAACGGAAGACCTGGCTGAGAACACCGTGCAGGGTTTCGATCTGCGGAGTCAGGTCGAAGGGGTGATTGCCGACGAAGAAGCCATAGTCATGGGCGATGTCGGCATTGGTCATCGGACCGACCGTGGTGTAGTCATAATATTTGATCACGTCATGGCGCAGGAAATTGCCGCCGGTGATCACCCGGAAGCGGATATCCGCCTCCTTGAGCGCGTTCAAAATGCGCGGCCGGTCGGGATCGCAGCGCGGATTGAGGATAATCGGGAACGAGAAGGCCGAGCTCTTGCCGTTCTCGCGTTGGATGATGAAGCGGTCGTCCTGGCCGAACAACTGCTCGAACAGTGCCAGGTTCTTGCGGCGCTGAACCGTGAATTCGGGCAGCTTCTTCAACTGCTCGATCCCGATTGCCCCGGACATTTCCAGCGGCCGCAGGTTGTAGCCTGGAACGATGAAGCGATAGGCCTCGAAGAAGTCGTCGTCACGCGGCTCGAACAAGGGGCTGTGGGGTGGCAGGTCGCGGGTCCAGCCATGGGCGCGAATCGCCTTGACCAGATGGAACAGCTCCTCGTCGTCGGTCACCACCATCCCGCCTTCCATGGTCGCGATATGGTGGGAGAAGAAGAAGCTGAAGGTGCCGAGGTCCCCGAAGCTGCCGGTCTTGCGGCCGTTCAGTTCGGCATCCATCGATTCGCAGTTATCCTCGAACAGATAGAGGCCGTGACGGTCGGCAAAGGCGCGCATCACGTCGAGCGCCGCCGGATTGCCCAGGATCGATACCGCCATGATCATGCGGGTTTGGGGCGTCAGGGCTTCTTCGAGCCGGCTGACATCCATGTTGAGGGTGTCCAACTCGACATCGACGAAGCGCAGCTTCAGGCCGTACTGCTGCAGAGGATGGTAGGTCGTGCTCCAGGAAATCGCCGGGACGATGACCTCATCACCCCGCTGGAGCGGCCGCTGCTTCTTGTAGAACAGCGCGGCAATTCCGGCCAGGTTGGCCGAGGAACCGGAATTGACCATCACCGCATAGCGGGCGCCGAAATAGGCGGCGAACCGGCGCTCCATCTCGGCCACGTGATCGCCCATGGTGAAGCGATTGGACGCGACCACCCGCTGGATCGCGTCCACTTCCTCCTGGCCCCAAGTGCTGACCGCCAATTCGTAAAACATGTTGTCTGATCCTGATGTGATCCGTTGCGGCAATATTCGGGCACGACTTCGCGGCCTTGACGGTGGGCCTCGCGGGACCGGCAGCCTGGAAACCGAGTCCCTCAGAACGGACCATTGAATTGAACCTGATAGGCAAGTCTGACCCGGTCGGGATCCGGCTCCCACTCGGCGTCAGTCCCGCGCACCATGCTGTGGATGGTTTTGGCAACCGTGGACGGATTGGGATAGAAATGAGCTTCCAGCCACGGTGAAGGCGGGCAGGTGGTCGTCTCGAACCCCATGCGCCGAACCTCGATCCCGGCGCGCGGTCCGGCCATCTCCAGGACCCGTGCGACGATTTCGGCGCTGGCGCCGCAGCAGGTCCAGGCATTGTCGACCACGACCAGACGCCGGGTCCGCATTGCAGACGCGTGGATCGTTTCAATATCCAGCGGCACCAGCGAGATCGGATCGATCACCTCGGCGTGGATGCCGATTTCCGACAACAGTTCCTGGGCGCGCAGGCATTCGATCACCATGTTCGAAACGGCGACCACCGTCACGTCGTCGCCGCGGCTGCACAACCGCGCCCGGCCGAACTCGACGGTGTAGGGTTCCTCCGGAACCGCGCTCTCGGTCGAGTAGAGCAGGCGATGTTCGACGAAGATCACCGGATTGTTATCACGCACCGCCGTGATCATGCAGCCCTTGGCGTCGTGGGCATTGCTGGGCGCCACCACCTTGAGGCCCGGGACGTGCATGAACATTGAATGCAGCGCCTGGGAATGCTGGGCACCCTGACCCCAGGACTTGCCGATCATGCTGCGCACCACCATCGGCACCTTGACCGAGCCGCCATACATGTAGTGGGCTTTGGCGGCAATATTGACCAGCTGATTCATGCACAGCATCAGGAAGTCATTCCGGATGTGGACATGGATCGGGCGCATCCCGGCCATCGCCGCCCCGATCGCCACTCCGGTCATGGCATCTTCTGACAGGGGGGTGGTAAAGACCCGCTCCGCCCCGAATTTTGCCAAAAGCCCCTGGGTGGAGCCCTGAATCGCCTTGTGGTCATCGACGTCGAGCCCGAACAGGAAAACGTCGGGATCGCGTTCCATTTCCTGTTCGACCGCCTCTCGCAAGGCGTCGACATATTTCAGCGGTCGGACACCGTCAGTCGGCAAAGACATGGGTATACAATTCCTTGGTCTCGGGAATCGGGCTGCTCTCGGCAAACGCAAACGCCGCGCTGATTTCCTGCTCGATTTCGGTATCGATCTGCGCGCGCACCGTTCCATCCACCATCCCGCCCAGGCGCGCCACCTGGTCATTGGCGATCCATTTCTCAAGGTCGGAGCGCTGACGATAGCCGGCGTCGTAATCCTCGCTCGGCCCGACATGTTCGCGCCACCGATAGGTCAGGCACTCGAGAAAGCCGGGACCGCCGCCCGCCCGCATGTCTGCGATGAACTTCCCGGCCAGCGAGCGGATTTTGAAGACATCGCCGTCGGCAACCCGCTCTGCCGGAATCCCGAAGGTGGCGACCCGCTCGCACAGCCGATCGGTCGCCCAACGTTTGGCCAAGGGCTCGTGGATCGCAAAGCCGTTGTTCTCACAGATGAACAGGACCGGCAGCTTATGCAGCGAAGCGAAATTGAGGCTTTCGTAGAAAACCCCCTCCTCGACCGCGCCGTCACCGAAGAACACCGCGACCACCGCCGAAGACCGGCGCCGCTTGAGTGCCAAGGCATGGCCGCAGGCAACCGGGATATGGGTGCCGACCACCGCCGAGGCGCCGATCACATTCTGCGCCGCGGCGATCAGATGCATCGAGCCGCCCTTGCCGGCGTTGCATCCGGTCGCCTTGCCGTACATCTCGGCCACCATCGCCGGCAGGCTGGCGCCCTTGGCCAGATAGGCGGCATGACCGCGGTAGCTGCCGCCGACCACGTCCTCCGCCCCCAGCAGATCGATCACGCCGACCGAGATTGCCTCTTGTCCGATCGAAAGGTGGACCGGACTCTTGATCCGGTCGGTAGGATAGACGCGGGCAACTTCCTCCTCGATCCGCCGGATCCGCCGCAACGACCGATAAATCCGCTGGATGTCGGTGCCGTCAAGGGTGTCGGCGCTGCTGATCGCCACGTCCATATCCCCACCTCAAAGCCTTTGCCTGCAGCCACACGGTCCGCCGCGCGCGGCGTCGTTCCAACGTGGTGCTCGCGTCATCATGGCCAAACCCGCCGGCCCGGCCGGCTCCGGTACGGCAGGCGCCGCGCGGAAGTCTCGCCGTCCGTGGAGTCCTGTGCATCTTGCCCGGTTCCTGCCGCGGACGCTCCCGGAAGCGAGTTCGTGCTGCGGCTTGCGGAAAAAACCGAATGCTGCCGGAAATTACAAAACTGCATGCGCCCCAAACTGCCGGCTCAACAATGGCATTTCCCAGCTCCAGAATTTCTTCACCGAGCGCGGTCTATTCCCCGCCTTCATCTTGGGTTCCCAACCGCGGCGAACCGAACCTGCAGCGATTGCGGCCACGATTGCCCGCCAATAACTTGCCCACCCGGATAGCCGACGGACCGGTTTCCGAGCTGCGGCACCCAGCATCGGGAAGCCTGACCCCGTTTGGCGGATTCCGGAACTCCCAACCCGTTTGGTCCGAATCGGCAATACTCATCGGGAGTTGCTGCCTGGACGAGCCGGAGAAAATCACACCCCCGAGGCAGATCGCAAGCATCTTTTTTTGCCCCAACTCCGGTCGGTGCGGCCGGTCGGTTCGACCGACTGCCACGGTCGCGGCGGCGGTCGCGGCGTCGGCTTTCGGGCGTGCAGGCTTCAAACGGCGACGCAGTCCATCCCAAAGCCAGCGGTTGATTCGAGGACCGCCGGCGGCAGCTTCCGCTTTGTTAATAAGGAACTCAGCCCAGACTGCGTTGGGGGAGCTGCGGTGACCGGGCGTCAGCAGGACTGGGGCTGGCGGGTCCTTGATCGCCGATCGGTTCTTTGGGTTTCGGGTCACCCGGAAGTCGCTCGCGAGTCGGTCGGGCGCCACGATGCCGGGTCCTGGTCGACGATTTTAAGAACCGGTCGATCGATTTCGCCGCCGTCATCGCCCACACTTCCCGCCCACGGTGGCACTTTCCTGCCGGCCGCCGCTGCACGTCGGCAGCAACCGAGGGAAGCGTCACCGGCCCGCCCGGCGCCCTTGGGCTTCGTGATCAGTCTCCGCGTCCCGGTCTCAGTCGCAGGTGGGTGATCTGGACGCCCGGCTGCCGATCACGCCGCGGCTTCGACCAGGCGACGTTCGACTTCGGCGCAGATGAAATGGTAGAGACAGATGTGCATCTCCTGGATGCGCGGGGTGGCGCGGGACGGCACGTCGATCAAGACGTCGGCATGCGCGGCCATCCGGCCGCCGCCATCGCCGGTCAGGGCGAGCGTGCCCATGCCCAGGCGCCGGCCGGCCTGGAGCGCGGCGACCACATTGGGCGAGTTGCCGCTGGTGGAAATTCCCCACACCACGCCGCCGGGCTGGGCGTGGGCCTCGACCTGGCGCGCGAAGACCGACTCGTAGTCGTAGTCGTTGCTCCAGGCGGTCAGGACCGCGGCGTTGGCGGACAGCGCGATCACCGGCAGTGCCGGGCGTTCGAGCAGGAAGCGCCCGACCAGTTCTCCGGCGATGTGGAGCGCATCGGCCGCTGAGCCGCCATTGCCGCACACCAGCAGGGGCCGGCGCTGAGAAAGAGCCGCGACGATCTGGCCGATCGCCTGCTCGGTCCGGTCACCGACCCCGTGCCGGATGGTTGCGCTCAGCAGGTCCCTGGTTGATTCGAGATAGGTCTCGAGCGAGCGGCTCATCTTCGACGGCTCCTTACGGCATCAGGTATGAAAAGGGTCGGCGCTGGCCAAGAGCGGCCCGCCTTGCTGCAGATCATTGAGGTAGTGGATGCGTCCCCCGGCGTTCAGTCTCAGCGCCGCCGCGCGCTCCCGGCGGCCATGGCCGGTGAGGACATGGGCCACTGCGCCGACACCAGCGGCCAGGCCGGCGCACAGGTCGGACACCGTGTCTCCGATCAGCAGCGAGCGCCGCAGATCGAGATTGAGCAGAGATGCCGCCGCGTCGATCATTCCGGGGTTGGGTTTGCGCATCGGGTGGTCCGGATGGGCGAACGGCGACTTGCCTTCCGGATGGTGCGGGCAGGCGATGGTCAGATCGACGGCGGCGCCGCAGGCGGCCAGGCACGCGCCGATGCGGTCCTGGACCGCGATCAGTTCCGCCCAGTCGAAGTAGCCGCGGGCGATGCCGGCCTGGTTGGTCACGACCACCACCGGCACGCCCTGGCGATTGGCCAGGGCGATCAGGGCGGCTGCCCCGTCCAGCAGCCTGACATCCTCGACCCGGTGGAGATAATTCACCTCTTCGACGATGACGCCGTCCCGGTCGAGAAGCAGGGCGGGACGGGGCTGACCCAGCCTGGCGGCTGCCGGCCCGATCTCGAACCAGATGTTGTCGTCGGTGAGGGACCGGCAGGTGCCGCTGTGGGCCGCCGCGGGCGGTGCCGGCAGGGTACAGACGGTGTCAGCCATCAAATCGGCATCCCTTGCTCAAGGCGCGCCCTCGGGACCGGCTCCGACCGGCCTGCGCCCGGCGAAAGACCGCAGCGACATCGAGGCCCGGCTGCGACCCAGACCGCAGAGCTTGGCGGCGTTGAAGGCGGTGATGCTGGACGCGGGCGCCCGATCGCGGGCAGCCCGCAGGCGCACCTCGCCGGCCGGAGCGGAGGTCGTAGCGCCCGGCATCAAGTCGCCGATGCCCCAGCCACCGGAGCCGATTTCCAAAGCCTTAACCTCAGTATTGTCGAGACGGCGATTGGACATGGGACAGTTACCCGATTCTCGAAGCAATAAATCAAAACCGGCCGGGGCGCTGCGGCTCGACTGCCGGGCTGCCGAATCGATCACTGAAATCTGCGCCGTTGGAGATCGCGGCGTACATATTATCCGTGAACAATCTCTGTCAAGCAGGTATGGTTTTCGGAACAGAAGGCCAACATCGGTTGGGGCGGGCTTCGGCGGGCCGGTCGAGGTCGGCTTCGCCTCCCTGGGGCCGTGCCCTGGTTCCATCCATGAGTTTTGCTTGCCCCCGGCTACCTTGGATGCCTATAACCCGCGCGATAACGCGGGCCGGGCGCGCGGCCGACCGGGCGCGCAGACTACAGGGTTCGCGGCCGTTTTCCGGTTCCTTGGAATCGTCCGGACCGCCCTCGCGAGCAGGGCGGATGATCGTTCTCCGTGACGGATGATGCAGGCAAAGCGACGATGGCCGGCGAAACAGGATTGGGTGGAATCGATGTCGTGGTCTTGGCGGGTGGACTCGGCACCCGTCTCCAGGGCGTGCTTGACGGTCTGCCCAAGGTGCTGGCGCCCATCGACGGCAGGCCCTTCCTCGACCATCTGATCGAATGGCTCGCCGGTTTCGGCGCCAAGCGGATCGTGCTCAGCCTGGGATACCGCGCCGATAAAGTCGTCGCCCTCCTGGCCGATCGGCCGGCACCACCGGCGCTCGTGCCGGTCATCGAGCCTGCGCCGCTGG
Organism: Azospirillum sp.; assembly: GCA_016124535.1. Taxonomy (GTDB): domain Bacteria; phylum Pseudomonadota; class Alphaproteobacteria; order Azospirillales; family Azospirillaceae; genus RI-112. The sequence goes on along the minus strand of WGNK01000063.1, from coordinate 34,064 downwards.
GGACCGCTGGCGCTGTCCGTTTCGTTCGGCCGATGGTAACCAGCAGCACCGCCCTGGTGCTCAACGGCGACAGTTTTGTCGACGCCGATCTCGGCGAATTCGCCCGACGCCACCTGGCCAGCGGGGTGGATTTCTCGCTGTTGTGCGTCGAGGTGCCCAACGTCGATCGGTTCGGCAGCATCGAACTGGATGACCAGGGGTTTGTCGCCCGGTTTGTCGAAAAGGACCCGTCGCGGCGTGGTCCCGGTCTGATCAGCGCCGGCATCTATCTGCTGTCCGCCACGGCGCTCGACCGGATCGTTGCCAGGTCGGGCCCCTCGCTGGAGCGGGACATTCTGCAGCAATTGCCGCCACGCTCGATCCGCGCCGAGGTTGTTCGTGGCGCCTTCATCGATATCGGCACGCCGGAGAGCCTGGCCGAGGCACCGATGGTGATCCCGGCGTCGCGTCGCCCGGCATCGAGCTGACGCGGTGGTGCGGGTCCGGGTCATTGTCGTCAACTACAATTCGGGGGTGTGGCTGCGTAGCTGTCTTCGGGCACTGAGCCGCCAAAGCGTGAGCGACTTCGAGGCGGTGGTGGTCGACAATGCCTCGACCGACGGCTCGATCGACGACGCCGTTCCCGAGGATCCGCGATTCGCGGTGATCGCGCTGCCGCGCAATATCGGCTTCGCCGCCGCGAACAATCACGCCGCGGCCGGTGCCGAATGTCCCTTCCTGGCCACGCTCAACCCCGATGCCGAGCCCGAGCCGGACTGGCTGGCCGCCTTGCTGGCCGCCGCCGACCGCTATCCGGCCGCCCTGGCTTTCGGCTCGACCCAGGTCGATGCCGGGGACGACAGTCGCCTGGATGGTGCCGGCGATGTCTATTTTGCCCTTGGCCTGGCGTGGCGCGGCCTCTATCGGCAGCCGCGGTCCCTGACCCCGCCGACCGGCGCGGTGTTCTCGCCCTGTGCGGCGGCGGCGCTCTACCGACGGTCGGCCTTCGCCGCGGCCGGGGGCTTCGATGAACGCTATTTCTGCTACATGGAGGATGTCGACCTGGGGTTTCGCCTGCGTCTGGCCGGCGGACTCTGTGTCCAGGTGCGCGAGGCCGTGGTCCGCCATGCCGGTTCTGCCTGTTCCGGCCGTTACAGCGACTTTACCGTCTATCACAGCAGCCGTAACCGCATCTGGCTGTTCTGCAAAAACATGCCCCAGCCGCTGTTCGCCGCACTGCTGCCGGGCCATCTCCTGCTCAACCTTCTGCTGCTGGTCCGCGCCTGGTGCCATGGCGAGGGCCGGCCGACCTGGCGTGGCCAACTCGACGGGCTTCGGGGGTTGCCGGCGCTGTGGATCGAGCGGCGTCGGGTCCAGTCACGACGGATCGCCGGCTGGAGAGAGATTGCGCGCGGCCTGACCTGGTCTCCGCTGCGCGTCCTGCGCCGGAGTGCCGCGGTCGCGCCGCTCGACGCTCGACCTGCTGCGGCGGGCCCGCGGAGACATGAGGTGCTGCATTGACCGTTCTGTCGAAAATCGGGGCCGGATTGCTCAAGGTCGGGGTCAGCCTGGCTTGCCTGCTCCTGGTCTGGCGCTTTTTCGCGCCGAAGGATTGGCCGTCGATCATGGCGCGGATGGACCCTGGCCTGGCGACCGCCGCCCTCGCCAGTCTGCTGCTGGGTCAGGTGTTCAACGGCTGGCGGCACTGGGCGGTGCTGGCGGCATTGGGGCGGCGGCTGGCGCTCGGGCGGGTGCTGGCGCTGGCCTCGGCCGGCATGTTCTTCAGCCAGATCCTGCCTTCAGGTATGGGCGGAGATGTAGTCCGCACGCTCAGCCTGAAGGCGCGCTGCGGCTGGCGGCGGTCGATCGCCTCGGTGGTGTTCGACCGGATGGTCGGCCTGGCACTCATCCTGGTGATCGTCAGCCTGTTCCTGCCGTTCTATTTCACCCTGCCGCTGCCGCTCGCGGTCAAAATCACCATCGCCGCGATCTCCTTGGGGCCGTTGGCCGCCCTGGCGGTCGCTCTGCCCCTGGCGCACGTGCGGTGGCTGCGGCGGCGCCTGCCGCGGTTAGCCCGTGGCCCGGTTTATGGCCTGATCCTGTTGGGCCGGGTGTTTCGACCCGCGGCGGTGTTGAGGTTGGGCCTGCCGCTGGTGGGCAGCCTGATCCCGTTCGTGGTCGCGTTCGGCCTGCTTGGCGAAAGCCTGGGCGGCGGCGTCGGGGTATTCGGCTACCTGTCGATGGTGCCGCTGATCTTCCTGACCGCCCAGGCCCCGATCTCGTTCGGCGGATGGGGCGTCAGGGAAGGGGCGGCGGTCGGATTGATGCCGCTGGTCGGCATGGATCCCGGCTTGGCGGTCCTGGCCTCGACCCTGTTCGGGGCGGCGGTCCTGGTCACCAGCCTGCCAGGACTGGCGATCTGGGCCAGCGGCCGCCAGGGTGCTCTTGCGGTCGAGTGACCGGCGGGGCGCCGCTGCCACACCCGCGACGCCCCATAAACATTGCCCCGGCCCTTCACCCCGTTACCGCCGGCACCCATTACGACGCGCCCCGCGTCGGCCGAGCTAATTATGACGCGCGCCCGCGTCGGTCGAGCCAATTGCGGCGCGCGCCCGCGTCGGGCGGGGCCTATCGCGGGGGCGGTCTCCTACCAGTCTTTTGCGCCAGCCGACCAGAATCCGTAGGACCAGCAATTGCGCTTGGAATCGACCATCTCGGGGTACTTCTTCTTGACCTCGGGGCAGTCATTGTTGGCAGGGTCGCCAGCATTGTGATGTGAGATCAGTTTAAAATCGACGCCATTCGACCGGTATAAGTATTGTGACTGAGATTTGGCATCATTCAAAGGATCCGCCGGGAGACTGGTAATGTATTTCGGGGCCAGGCCGGCGATCCATTCCGGCTTCGACTCGCCCCATCTTGAATTGAGTCCGTCCCAGCCCTGGCTCTTACCACTGCTCACCGGGAATTTTTGATGTTCCTTGTGATACTCCAGGATTGCATTCTTGATCGCGGTGAGGTCGGCGACCCGCTTTTCGAATCCGTCGCTGCTTTCGCCGCCACAGCCCGCAAGGACAAAAAGCACGGCGACAATCAAGGCTTTACGTGGCTTCATGTCAGGTCGGCTCCCCCCACGATGCCGGTCTGGTTCCGGCGGTCTTCGCTAATGAGGCTTCCTTCTTCCTGGAACGGTGGTGGCCGTGCAAGCCAATTTTTGCCGCATCACGGAGATTGCCGCTCGGGGGGCGCACGCTGCCGCCGGACTGGGTGATCGAAGCCGCCGGCCGGAAAAACGTCGGCGCGGAAGCGGATGGGGCAGTCGCTGCGTCGGGCAACTGCCGGTCAACCGGCCAGCAGGCGATGCGCGCGCCCAGCGGCGGTCCGGAGTTTCCGGACCAGGCCGGTGGTGCCGGCTAACTGGCCGGCTAACTGGCCGGCGAATTCGCTGGCACCGGTGCGGCATGGTCTCTATTATGATGCCGGTGAGCAGCGAATTGCCTCCCTTGGCTTCGCTCCAGGTCCCCTCCGCCATCGGCTGCGACAAGGCCCAGAATGACCGAGACAAAGGGATTAAACGCAGAATTGTTCATTGACGGAGTCGAGCGCATCGGCTTCGGGCGCGGGGTGGTGCGGATCGATTTTTACGGACTTTCATCAACCCTGTTCGGTGAGGACAAGCAGCCTCTGCCGGAGTTCCGCCAGCGGCTGGTGATGTCTCCGGAGGGGTTCCTGGACACCCTGGCGGCGATGCAGGGACTGGCCACGAAGCTGCAGGAGGCTGGTATGATGCCGCGGCGGGCGCCACCCGCTCCCCAGCCGCCGACAATGGCACGGGACTCCGCTTCGGGCGCCGGGGCGCAAAGCAGCGGGGTGATCGCGCCGGGCCGCATCATCGCGCCCAAATCCTCCCATTAGCGCCTGATCCGGGCCAGCTGGGGACAGGCAGCGATGAGCGATGATTCGCACGAGCGCGGTCGCTCTCACCACACCGCGCTTGGCTGTTTGGCGGACATTGCGCGGCGCAAGGGCATCGACTGTATCGTCGGACAGCTGATCCACGACACTGCGCTGGACGCCGAACCCTCGGCCGAGCGGCTCGCCGACATCGCGCGGCGGATCGGACTGATCGCGCGTGAGCTGCAGACCGGCTGGACGCGGCTGGTCCGAATGGGGCCGGTTTGTCCTTTGCTCGCCCGGTTGTGCGACGACCACTGGGTGATCATCGAAGGCTTCAGGCGCGGCGGCGACGGCACCGAATATGTCGAACTCGTCGATGGCCGGAATCTGCCGGCCCGGACCCGCTATGTGGTTGATCGCGCCCAGTTCGAAGCTCGCTGGGAGGGCGAGATCGTTCTGATCAAGCGCCGGTTTACCCTTGGCGACCCCGACCAGCCGTTCGGCCTGCGCTGGTTCATCCCGGAAATCCTGCGGCAGCGCGATGCCGTGGTCGACGTGGTGGTCGCCGCGCTGTTTCTCCACGGGATCGCCTTGGCGGTGCCGATCTTTTTCCAGATCATCATCGACAAGGTCCTGGTTCACGAGAGCTTCTCCACCCTCTACGTCCTGGCCGCCGGCGTCGGGACCGCGGTGCTGTTCGACGCGGTGCTCAGCTTCCTGCGCAGCTATCTGCTGCTCCATGCCACCACCCGCATCGATATCCGGGTGGCCACCCGGACTTTCCGCCATCTGCTGGGGCTCAGCACGGAGTTCTTCGAACGGTTTCCGGCCGGCGTCCTGACCAAGCACATGCAGCAGACCTCGGTGGTGCGCGAGTTCCTGACCGGCAGGCTGCTGATGACGCTGCTCGATGCATCAGTCCTGGTCGTGTTCATTCCGGTTCTGGCGTTCTACAGCGGCATGCTGACTTTGGTGGTGCTGGGCTTCTCGATCGCCATGGCGGCGGTGATCGCCCTGCTGATCTTTCCTTACCGGAGCCGGCTCAACCGGCTTTACAAGGCGGAGGGCGACCGTCAGGCCTTGCTGGTCGAGACCATCCACGGCATGGCCACGGTCAAGGCCTTGGCGCTGGAGCCGCGACAGTCGCGGGACTGGGACAGCTACGCCGCCGATGCCATCAACAAATACTACGAGGTCGGCCAGATTTCGACGATCGCGCGGACGGTGTCGGCGCTGTTGGAGAAGCTGATGACCATCGCCGTGGTCGTCCTGGGCGCGCTCGCGGTGTTTGATCATCGCATGTCGGTCGGCGAATTGGTGGCGTTTCAAATGCTCGCCGGCCGGGTCAGCAATCCGCTGGTCCAGCTCGTCGGGCTGATCCACCAATACCAGGAGGTGGCGCTGTCGGTGCGCATGCTGGGAACCGTGATGAACGAACCGGTCGAGCGCAACATCGCCCGTGGCCTGCAGCCCGACCTCAGCGGTGCGATCGAGATCGAGAAGGTGAGTTTCACCTACCCCAATGCGCGGACACCGTCGCTGGAGGAGGTCACGTTCAGGATCGAACCGGGGGCCTATGTCGGCGTGGTCGGGCGCAGCGGTTCCGGCAAGACCACTCTTTCGCGCCTGATTCAAGGGCTCTACTCGGGCTATTCGGGCCTGATTCGGCTCGATGGCAATGAATTGCGCGATATCGACCTCACCCATCTGCGCCGGAGCATCGGGGTCGTCCCCCAGGAGGCCTTCCTGTTCCGCGGCCGGATTCGCGACAACATCGGCATCACCAAGCCGGATGCCACGATCGAGGAGATCGTGGCCGCGGCGCAGGTCGCGGGTGCCGACGAATTCGTCCAGCGTCTGCCCGAGCGGTACGAGACCATGCTGGAGGAGGGGGCTACCAATCTCTCCGGCGGTCAAAGGCAGCGATTGTCGATTGCCCGAGCCATTTTACGAAATCCTCCGATTTTGATCCTCGACGAGGCCACCAGCGCGCTTGATCCCGACAGCGAGGCGGTGGTGGTCGACAATCTCGGGCAGATCGCCGGCGGCCGCACCACCATCGTGATCTCCCATCGTCTTGCCACCATCAGCAACGCCGACGGCATCATCGTCATGGACCAGGGCAAGATCGTCGATATCGGCCACCACAAGGAGTTGATCGGGCGCTGCTCGATCTATGCGCACCTATGGAAGCAGCAAGCCCGGGGCCTGATCTAGGGTCCGAGGGACCGGAGGGTGGACCGGCCCCGTCTTCGCATCCGGCCAAACCGTCGCCGCCGCTGCCGCCCGAGGCCAGGGCGTATCAGCCCGACGCCCTGGCACTGGAAACCCGGCCTTTGCCGTTTCCGGCCCGGCTGGTGTTGTATGCGGTCTGCGCGTTTCTGCTGCTGGCGCTGGTCTGGGCCTGGCGCTCGGAGGTCGACCGCATCGTCATCGCCAAGGGCAAACTGATGACCACCGCCCAGCCGGTGATCGTGCAGCCCCTGGAAACCTCGATCATCCGCAGTCTCGACGTCGACGTGGGTGACTTCGTCAAGGCCGACCAGACCGTCGCAACCCTGGACCCGACCTTTGCCGCCGCCGACCTCGCCGAACTCGACGGCCGGATCGCCAGCTTCCGGGCGCAGATCGACCGGCTGCGCGCGGAGATCAACGGACGACCCGTTCCCGATTCGTCGGTCGGCGCGGCGGCGCCCGCGGCCCAGATTCAGGCAAGGCTCTACGTCCAAAGGCAGCAGGAATACCGCACCAGGGTCGAGGCCTTCGACGAGCATGCAGCCCGTCTCCAGTCGGGACTTGCGACCAACGCGGCGGCCCAGAAAGAGTCGGTGGAGCGGCAAAATCTCGCCGATCAGATCGTGGCGATGCGTTCTCAGGCGGCGGCCAAGGAAGTCGGTTCGAGACTCAATCTGCTTCAGGCCCAACAGGACCGCGCCAGCATCCACTCCGACCTGGAAAATCTGCGCAACCGCAAATTCGAACTTGAACACGAATTGAAGGAAGTGCTGTCGGATCGCGCGGCCTATCAAAGCGAATGGCGGCGCAAACTGTCGGAGGAATTGGCCGAGGTCAGTCGCCAGCACGACAGTCTGGTCGAGCAGAAGGCCAAGGCAGCGCGGCGCAAGACCCTGGTTCGGCTGTCCACGCCGGTCGATGCCATCGTCCTGGAGATCGCCAAACGCTCGGTCGGTTCCGTGGTCAAGGATTCCGAGCCGCTGGTGACCCTGGTCCCGACCGACTCCCTGAACGAGCTGGAAGCCGAGATCTCGGCCAACGACATCGGATTCGTCAGGGCCGGCGATCCGGCGCGGGTGAAGATCGAGGCCTTCCCGTTCCAGCGCCACGGCACGCTCGAGGGCCAGGTCCGCACCATCAGTGCCGACGCCTTCCAGCATGACGCCAATGCCCCCGGCGCCACGCCCGGCGCTTATTTTCGGACCCGGATCACCCTTAAAACGACAAAGCTGCTCCATCTCCCGGAAGGCACCATCCTGACGCCGGGAATGCAGGCGACCGCGGAAATCAAGGTTGGCCACCGCACCGTGCTGTCGTACCTGCTGTATCCGGTGATTCGAGCCCTCGACGAAAGCATCCGGGAACCGTGACCGGGGCATCGCCGTGGTTGGCATTAGCCCAAATCGTCAAGGCGAGTCGCTTTATCGCACCCGCGATACTCCGCCCCCTGCAATCGCGACTCAGCCGCTGTGAGAGTTGCTGTTGTTTCAGGAATCCGCTTGCGGCGGTCTTTGATTGGGCTATAGTACCAACCGTGATCCCATACGGTTCGGTGGTACGCGAAGGCGGCCCGCCGCATCGCTTTGCGGGTGGGCCACCGGCCCACTTTTTTTGTTTCCGGAATGGAGGGTGGCACCCTCGTTGTAAACGGGGCTCAACTAACGGAATGAACGATACCGGGCGGATAGAGCGCATCATTGCACCGACGATCACGGCCCTGGGCTTTGAGATCGTGCGGGTACAGCTGTCGGGAGGCCAACGACCGGTTCTCCAGGTCATGGCGGAACGAGTCGATCGCCTGCCGATGACGGTCGAGGATTGCGCCGATATCAGCCGGGCGGTGTCGGCCTTGCTCGATGTTGAGGATCCGATCGCCGGTGCCTATACTTTGGAGGTAAGTTCGCCTGGGATCGACCGGCCGCTGACCCGTCTGGGCGATTTCGAACGCTACGCCGGCTACGAGGTTCGCATCGAGACCCGCCAGCCGGTGAACGGGCGGCGGCGTTTCCAGGGCATGCTGCGTGGCACCGACGACGGCCAGGTTCGAGTGGATTTGTCTGAAGGAACCGCGCTGCTGCCGTTCGCCGATATCCAACGCGCCAAACTGGTGCTGAATGACGCCTTGATCGCGGCCTCGGCACGCCCGGACCCGTCCGGCGAGCCGCAGCCCCGCCCCTAATTTGTCGCCGGACAAGAGTCAAGAAGACCGAAATCGGGAAGCCAAGTGATGGAACTGCTGCAAGTCGCCGATGCGGTGGCCCGCGAAAAGAGCATCGACCGCGACGAGGTCCTGGAAGCCATGGAACAGGCGATCCAGAAGGCCGGTCGGTCGAAATACGGTCACGAGCACGACATCCGCGCGCGGATCGACCGCAAGAGCGGCGATATCCATCTCGCCCGCTATCTTGAGGTGGTCGACGCGGTCGAGAACGAGGCGACCCAGGTCACCATCGACCAGGCACAACGGATGAAGCCGGAAGCCCATGTCGGTGAATTCCTGATCGACGAGTTGCCGCCGATCGATTTCGGTCGGATTGCGGCACAGACCGCCAAACAGGTGATCGTCCAGCGGGTGCGTGACGCCGAACGCAAGCGCCAGTTCAACGAATACAAGGACCGCATCGGCGAGATCATCAACGGGCTGGTCAAGCGGGTCGAATACGGCAATGTCACGGTCGACCTCGGCCGCTCCGAGGCGATCCTGCGCCGCGACGAGCTGTTGCCGCGCGAGCATTTCAAGAACGGCGACCGGGTTCGCGCCCTGATCTACGACGTGCGCGAGGAGCCCCGCGGCCCCCAGATTTTCTTGTCGCGTTCCCATCCGAACTTCATGGCCAAGCTGTTCGCCCAGGAAGTGCCGGAAATCTACGACGGGATTATCGAGATCAAGGCAGTCGCCCGCGATCCCGGCAGCCGCGCCAAGATCGCGGTGCTGTCGAATGACAGTTCGATCGACCCGGTCGGCGCCTGCGTCGGCATGCGCGGCAGCCGGGTCCAGGCGGTGGTCGGCGAACTCCAGGGCGAGAAGATCGACATTATCCCGTGGTCGCAGGACCAGGCGACCTTCGTCGTCAATGCCCTGGCTCCGGCCGAGGTCGCCAAGGTGGTGCTTGACGAGGAAAATAAGCGGATCGAGGTGGTGGTGCCCGATGATCAGCTCAGCCTGGCGATCGGCCGCCGTGGCCAGAATGTCCGGCTGGCCTCGATGCTGACCGCCTGGGACATCGACATCCTGACCGAGGCCGAGGAATCGGAGCGGCGCTCCGAGGAGTACCGCAGCCGTTCCCAGCTCTATATGGAAGCGCTCGACGTCGACGACGTGATCGCCCATCTGCTGGTTGCCGAGGGCTTCAGCTCGGTCGAGGAGATCGCCTTCGTCGATACCGCCGAACTGGCGGAGATCGAGGGCTTCGACGAGGACGTCGCCGAGGAGTTGAAGCAGCGGGCGCGGGTGTTTCTCGACGAGCAGGATGTCGTGCTCGATGAGAAGCGGCGTACCATGGGCGTCGAAGACAGTGTCGCCGAGATTGAGGGCGTGACGCCCAAGATGATGGTCAAACTTGCCGAAAACGGCATCAAGACCCTGGACGACCTGGCCGACCTTGCCGGTGACGAATTGCGCGAAATGCTGGGCAAGGATGCCCCGGACCTGGATGCCGCCAATCAGATTATCATGGCGGCTCGGGCCCATTGGTTTACCGACGAAGAGACGACCGGAGCGCCAGCCGTCGGCGGCGCATGACCCCGGCGGCAGGCAGAGGCCTTCAGAACAACAGCGGCGCGAACACATGGTCGAAGGGCAGGAGACGACGGAGGCGGCAATCCCTGTGCCGGTCGATGACGACCGCGGCACGGCGGCTGCCCGCGAGCCGTTTCGTCGCTGCCTGGCGACGGGCGAGAGCCAGCTGAAGGAGCGCCTGATCCGCTTCGTGGTCGGCCCCGACGATCGCATCGTTCCGGACCTCGAAGGGCGCTTGCCCGGTCGTGGCTTGTGGCTCTCTGCCGATCGAAAGACGATCGAACGGGCGGTGGCGCGCCAGTTGTTCTGCCGCGCGGCGCGTCGTCCGGTCAAGGTCGATGCTGATCTGGCCGCCCGGGTCGGGGCGCTGGCGGAAAGCCGTTGCCTCGCCCTGGTCGGATTGGCACGGCGTGCCGGGGACGCGGTCGCCGGCTTCGATCAGGTTCGTGACGCGCTGAAATCCGGCAAGATCGGCCGCGGCAAGCGGGTTGCCCTCTTGCTTCAGGCCGTCGACGGTGCGGCCGACGGGCGCGCCAAGCTGGCCGCTCTGGCCGGGTCGCTGCCGGTGATTGAACAGTTTGCCGCCGCCGCCCTGGGCGCGGCGTTGGGCCGTGAACGTACCGTCCATGCCGCGATCGCGGCTGGCGGCCTCGCGGACCGCATTCGCCTCGAGTGCCGGCGGTTTGCCGGGCTCGTCTCCCCTCCGGTTGCCTCCGGCTCGCTTGTACCAGGCGCCGATCGCATACCCTGCACCAACGACGAGCTAGCCGAACCCACATGACTGACAGCAACGACCAGGACCGCAAGAAAGTGCTGCATCTTCCGAGCAAGGGCAAGCTCGAGCTCAAGAAGACCGTCGACGCCGGGTCGGTCAGGCAGAGCTTTTCCCACGGTCGGTCGAAGACCGTGGCGGTTGAGGTCAAGCGCAAGCGAACGATCGAAAAGGGGGCCGCACCCGGCGTCGCCGACGGCGGCGCCGCGGCGCGTCGGGCGGCCGAAGGGTTGCCGGCCAGCGGCGGCCAGGGCCGCGGCCAGCGCGGCGCCACGGTACGCCAACTGACCAAGGAGGAGCGCGAGGCGCGCGCCCGCGCCGTGCTCGGGGCGATCAAGGAAGCGGATCGCCGGGGCGCCGAGGTCGATGAGGAGATCATCGAGGCGGAGCTGATCGAAGAGATCGAGGAGGTGCCGGTACAGCTCGACGCCGACGCCCTGCGACGCCTCGAAATGGAAGAGCTGGAGCGCATCCAGGAAGACGAGAAGGCCGCCGCGGAGGCTGCCGAACGGGTGCGACAGGAGGCCGAAGCCAAGCGCAAGGAGGTTGAGGACTCCAAGAAGAAAGCCAGCGAAGACGAGAAGAAGAAGACCGAGGACGAGACCAAGAAGGCCGGCACCCGCACCGTCGAGCCGGCCGTCGCCAAGGTCGCCGCCCCGGCCGGGAAACCGGTGGCCGAAGAAGAGGATGATGGCGCACGGCGCGGGCGCCGTCCCGGCGCCGGTGGCGGTCCCGGCAAGGCCGTGGCCAAGCCCGCAGCGCCGCAGCGGACCAAAGGCCCGGACCGCCGTCGCGGCGGCGCCAAGCTGACCGTGACTCAGGCGCTTAACGAGGATGAGGCCGGACGGACGCGCAGTCTGGCGGCGATGCGCCGCGCCCGCGAGCGGGAAAAGCTGCGCCTGTCGATGCGCCAGGAGGCTCAGAAGATCACCCGCGACGTCACTCTGCCTGAAGTCATTACCGTCCAGGAACTGGCCAACCGCATGGCCGAACGCGGCGCCGATGTGATCAAGTCACTGATGCGCATGGGCGTGATGGCGACGATCACCCAGACCATCGACGCCGATACCGCCGAACTGGTGGTTGCCGAATTCGGCCATCGGGTCCGGCGCGTCTCGGAATCCGATGTCGAGATCGGGCTGCATGGCGACGAGGATCAGGACACCGATCTGCAGTCGCGGCCGCCGGTGGTCACCATCATGGGCCATGTCGACCACGGCAAGACCTCGCTGCTCGACGCCTTGCGCCACACCGACGTGGTCGCCCATGAAGCGGGCGGCATCACCCAGCATATCGGTGCCTATCAGGTCGTGCTGCCGACCGGCGGGCGGATCACCTTCATCGACACGCCGGGCCACGCCGCGTTTACCGAGATGCGCGCCCGCGGCGCCAACGTCACCGACGTGGTGGTGCTGGTGGTTGCCGCCGACGACGGCATCATGCCCCAGACCGTCGAGGCGATTCACCATGCCAAGGCGGCCAAGGTGCCGCTGATCGTGGCGATCAACAAATGCGACCTGCCGTCGGCCAATCCCGAGCGGGTCAGGCAGGAACTGCTGCAGCACGGCCTGGTGGTCGAAGAACTGGGCGGCGATATCCTGGCGGTCAATGTTTCGGCCAAGTCGAAGCTCGGCCTCGACCGCCTGGAAGAGGCGATCCTGCTCCAGGCCGAACTGCTCGAATTGCGCGCCAACCCGGACCGTCTGGCCGCTGGCGTGGTGATCGAGGCCAAGCTGGAGCGCGGCCGCGGCTCGGTGGCGACCGTGCTGGTTCAGCGCGGCACGCTCAAGGTCGGCGACTCCTTCGTCGCCGGCAGCGAATGGGGCCGGGTGCGCGCGCTGATCAACGAACGCGGCCAGACTGTCGAATCCGCCGGCCCGGCGACCCCGGTCGAGGTGCTGGGTCTCAACGGCACGCCGATGGCCGGCGACGAATTCACCGTGCTTGACGACGAGACCAAGGCCCGCGAAATCGCCGAGTTCCGCCAGCGCAAGAAGCGCGAGGCCCAGAGCACGGCGACCGCTCGCGGCACCCTGGAGCAGATGTTCAACCGCATCCAGGAAGGCGAGATCAAGGAACTGGGCATCGTCATCAAGGGCGACGTGCAGGGCTCGATCGAGGCGATCAGCGGCGCCTTGGAAAAGATCACGGTCGAGGGCGGCGACGCCAAGGTGCGCGTGCTTTATTCCGGCGTCGGTGCGATCAACGAATCCGACGTGACGCTGGCCAACGCGTCGAAGGCGCTGATCATCGGCTTCAACGTCCGCGCCAATCCCCAGGCCCGCGAGATGGCGCGGCGCGACGGCATCGATATCCGCTATTACTCGATCATCTATAATGTGATCGACGACGTGAAGGCGGCACTCGCCGGCATGCTGTCGCCGACCCGGCGCGAGCGCTTCCTCGGCAACGCCGAAATCCGCCAGGTGTTCAACATCACCAAGGTCGGCAAGGTCGCCGGCTGCCGTGTGGTCGAAGGCATCGTCAAGCGCGGCGCCGGCGTCCGCCTGCTGCGCGACAATGTGGTTATCCACACCGGCAACCTGAAGACGCTCAAGCACTTCAAGGACGAGGTCAAGGAAGTCCGCGAAGGCTACGAATGCGGCATGGCGTTCGAAAACTACGATAACATCGAACCCGGCGACGTGATCGAAGCCTACGAGATCGAGGAAATCGCCCGGGTGGTGGTGTAAAATCCCAAGGGGCACTGCTCCTTGGAACCCCACTGGGGCTGCGAGGCCCCAGACCCCTTGAATGGATCCAGGGTCGCTGACCCTGGCGGGGTCGAGGGGGCGGAGCCCCCCGGAACAACGCGAGTCTTTTGACATGACCAGTCACAAACACCCGCCGAAGGCGCCATCCCAGCGCCAGTTGCGGGTTGGCGAGGAATTGCGGCACGTCTTGGCCGAGCTGCTGCAGCGGGGGGATTTCCGCGATCCCGAGCTGCGCAACCTCAATGTCACGGTGACCGAGGTGCGCATGAGCCCGGACCTGCGCAACGCCACCGCCTTTGTGACGCCCTTGGGCGGCGGTCAGATCGGCGAGACCGTGGCGCTGCTGCGCAAGGCGGCGGCCTTCCTGCGGGGCCAGATCGCCCATGCGGTCCAGCTGCGCTTTGCCCCCCATCTCAGTTTCGAGGCCGATACCACCTTCGACTACGCCGAGCGCATCGAGATCATCTTGCACAGCCCGGACGTCGCCCGGGATCTTGCGGCGACCTCCGACACCGAAGATAAAGACGAGAAGGGAGCCTGAGCACCAGTGGCACGTAAACCCAAGGGTCGACGCATTCACGGCTGGCTGGTGCTGGACAAGCCGGAAGGACCGACCTCGACCCAGGCGCTCAACCAGGTCAAGCGCCTGACCGAGGCGGCCAAGGCCGGCCACGGCGGTACGCTGGATCCGATTGCGACCGGCGTGCTGCCGATCGCGTTCGGCGAGGCGACCAAGCTGCTGCCGTTCATCGTCGACCGCACCAAGCTCTACCGCTTTCGCATCCGCTGGGGTGAGGCGCGCGACACCGACGACCGCGAGGGTGCTGTCACCGCGACCAGCGACCACCGCCCGAGCGCCGACGAGATCATTGCGGCGCTACCCCAATTCCTCGGCGAAATCCAGCAGGTGCCGCCGCAGTATTCGGCGATCAAGATCGCCGGCCAGCGTGCCTATGATCTCGCCCGCGACGGCGAAGTGGTGGAACTGGCGCCGCGCGCGGTCCAGGTTGATCGCTTTGCCCTGGTCGGTCAGCCCGATGCCGACCACGCCGATTTCGAGGTGTCCTGCGGCAAGGGCACCTATATGCGCTCGCTCGCCCGCGACCTTTCGCTGGCGTTGGGCACGGTCGGGCATGTCGCGGCGTTGCGCCGGCTGGCGGTCGGCGCCTTCACCGAGGCCAGGGCGATTTCCCTTGACCAAATGCAGGCGGCGGCGCAAACGTCCGGCGTCGCAGGACTTCTGTTGCCGATCGAGACCGCGCTGGACGACATCCCGGCGCTCGCCTTGACCGACGCGGAAGCGCAGCGGCTGAAGCTGGGCCAACCCATCGCGCTCTTGCAACGCCAGGATCGCGAGAGACTGCTCGGGCTGCAGCGGACGTCCGATGACGACGGCGACCTCGTGCTCGCCATGTTCGCCGGGCGACCGCTGGCGATCGCGCGGGTCGAGGGCGCCGAGGTCAGGCCGGTGCGCGTACTCAATTTCTGAACCGAGGAGTAACCCGATGTCGATTACGCCGGAGCGCAAGACCGCTCTGATTGGTGAGTATGCCGTGACGCCGGGTGATACCGGTTCCCCCGAAGTCCAGGTCGCGATCCTGAGCGAGCGGATCGGTAACCTGACCGAGCACCTGAAGATCCACGCCAAGGACTTCCACTCGCGCCGCGGGCTTCTGGTCATGGTCGGCCAACGGCGCCGCCTGCTCGACTATCTCAAGCGCACGGAACGCAGCCGGTACGACACGCTGATCCAGCGCCTGGGCTTGCGCCGCTAAGCCATTGCGGCAACGTGCAGGCGCCGTGCCGGGCCGGAGGTCGCCCGGCATCCGCGATTTCGATCGCCGCCGCTGCCGGAAACGGCAGCGCGCGGTTTGGCGCGTCCGGATGACCGCCGGAGCGCGATATTCTTTCACAATGGAAAACGATGGCATCGGCAACGTCGCCGGAATGGTCCGGTGGGCGCCGTACGGTGCCTGGTTGCGGGGTCGAAAACGATTGAAGGCCCCGGCCCGATCTTGCCCAATCCGGGGCGGTCGGGTGTCGGAAGGAGGGTGAGTGACAATGTTCAACGTATACCGAAAAGAACTGATCTGGGGAGGGCGCAAGCTCGTTCTGGAAACCGGTAAGATCGCACGTCAAGCGGACGGCGCGGTGCTGGCAACCTATGGCGATACCTCGGTCCTGTGCACCGTCGTGGCGATGAAGAGCCCGCGGCCTGGTATCGATTTCTTTCCATTGACTGTAAATTACCAGGAAAAGACTTTTGCAGCCGGAAAAATTCCGGGCGGCTTCTTTAAGCGCGAAGGTCGTCCGACCGAAAAGGAAACTCTGGTCAGCCGGCTGATCGACCGGCCGATCCGGCCGCTGTTCGCCAGCGGCTTCCGCAACGAGACCCAGGTCATCTGCACCGTGCTCAGCCACGACCTGGAGAACGATCCCGACATCGTTGCGATGATCGGCACCTCCGCGGCGCTGACCATCTCCGGCATCCCGTTCCTTGGGCCGACCGGTGCGGCACGGGTCGGCTGCAAGGATGGCGAGTTCATCCTCAATCCGCTGATCGATACCGTCGATGACCTGGATCTCGACCTGGTGGTCGCCGGCACCCAGGAAGGGGTGCTGATGGTCGAATCCCAGGCGCGTGAGCTGTCCGAAGAGGTCATGCTCGGTGCCGTGATGTTCGGCCATGCCGCGTTCCAGCCGGTGATCCAGGCGATCATCGAATTGGCCGAGCTGTGCGCCAAAGAGCCGTGGACCCTGCCGGCACCGGCCTTCGACAAGGCCGCGGTGATGGCGCGCCTCAAAGAGGTGGTCGGCGCCGAGATCGAGGCCGCCTATCGCGAGACCGCCAAGCAGGCCCGCCACGAAAAGCTCGATGCCGCCAAGGCCCAGGCGCTGGCAACCCTGGGCGCCGAAGAGATCGCTCCAGAAGCGATCGCCGGCTGCTTCAAGAAGCTGGAGAGCGCGGTGCTGCGCGGCGCCGTGCTCGCCACCGGGTTCCGGGTCGACGGCCGTGACACCAAGACGGTGCGGCCGATCGTGTCGGAGGTCGGCATCCTGAAGCGCGCCCATGGCTCGGCGCTGTTCACCCGCGGCGAGACCCAGGCGCTGGTGGTGACCACGCTGGGCACCAGCCAGGACGAGCAGATCATCGACGCCCTGGAAGGCGAGTACCGCGAGCATTTCATGCTCCACTACAACTTCCCGCCCTATTCGGTCGGCGAAGCCGGACGCATGGGCTCGCCCGGCCGGCGCGAGATCGGCCACGGCAAGCTGGCGTGGCGGGCGTTGCGCCCGCTGCTGCCGATCAAGGAGAATTTCCCCTACACCGTGCGCGTCGTCTCCGAGATCACCGAGTCCAACGGCTCGTCCTCGATGGCGACGGTGTGCGGCACCTCGCTTGCCCTGATGGACGCCGGCGTGCCGCTGGCCCGGCCGGTGGCCGGCATCGCCATGGGCCTGATCAAGGAAGCCAGCGGCTTCGCCGTGCTGACTGACATCCTGGGCGACGAGGACCATCTGGGCGACATGGACTTCAAGGTGGCTGGCACCGAGAAGGGCGTGACCGCGCTGCAGATGGACATCAAGATCACCTCGATCACCGAAGACATCATGAAGATCGCGCTGGCCCAGGCACGGGACGGCCGTCTGCATATTCTCGGGGAAATGTCCAAGGCACTGGGCGGCGCCCGCGACGCGGTCAACGAGAACGCGCCCCGCATCACCGTGATCAACATTCCGAAAGAAAAAATCCGGGATGTCATCGGCTCGGGCGGTAAAGTCATCCGCGAAATCGTCGAGACCACCGGCGCCAAGATCGATATCGACGACGATGGTACGGTCAAAGTCTCCGCGGTCGATAGCCGCAAGAGCGACGCCGCGATCAACTGGATCCGCGGCATCGTCGCCGAACCGGAACTGGGCGTGGTTTATACCGGCAAGGTCGTGAAGGTGGTCGATTTCGGCGCCTTCGTGAACTTCCTGGGCAGCCGCGACGGCTTGGTCCATATCTCCGAACTCGCCGCCCAACGGGTCGGCAAGGTCGCCGACGTGGTCAAGATGGGCGACGAGGTCAAGGTCAAGGTGCTGGGCTTCGACGACCGCGGCAAGGTCAAGCTGTCGATGAAGCAGGTCGACCAGGCGACCGGCGAAGATCTGACCAAGAAAGCCGGCTGAGCCCGGCGAGAGCGAGAAAGGCCGGGGGGTGTGCCCCCGGTCCCCACTGGGGCCGCAAGGCCCCAGACCCCGGGGCATTCCTCGGGCAGGTGCGGCGGCCGGTGTCGACCTTCGCTCCGGGAACCCGGCGGCTCGGTACTATCCCTGATGATTGAAGATTAGGCAGAAAATTACACCGAATTGGAATGGTTTCCTTGAAACCGTTTGGCCGGCACCGTAAACTCAACGGCACCTACGGCGGTGGCAGAGACCGCCGTTGGATTCGGGGGCCGAACCGGGCCCGAACCGAAGGGGTGGTGGTCGGGTGACGAGCGGCACTGCGGGTGCGGCGGGGCCGGTCGTCGCGGTGGACCCTTCGACCGCGATGAGGGAAGCTTTGGCATGACCGCCGCCGCAAGCCGCGTTTTTCACCGCAATCCCAAACAACGCTATCCGACCGCGACAGGCGGCGCCGGTGCTTATCTGGTCGATGACCAGGGGCGGCGCTATCTCGATGCTTCGGGCGGGGCCGCGGTCTCCTGTCTCGGCCATGGCGATCCCGAGATCATCGCCGCGATCAAGGACCAGCTCGACCGCATCGCCTTCGCCCATACCGCCTTCTTCACCAATCCGCCGATGGAGGCCTTGGCCGACGACCTGATCACCCATGCCCCGGCCGGCCTGTCGCACAGCTATTTCGTTTCGGGCGGCTCGGAGGCGGTCGAGGCGGCGATCAAGCTGGCGCGGCAATATTTCGTCGAGATCGGCCAGCCCCAGCGCCGCACCGTGATTGCGCGCCATCAGAGCTACCACGGCAATACTCTGGGCGCGTTGGCGGTCGGCGGCAATCAATGGCGGCGGCGCCAGTTCGAGCCGCTGCTGATCGATGTTGCCCATGTCTCGGCGTGCTACGGCTACCGCGGCAAGGAAACCGGCGAAAGCGACGAGGCTTACGGTGCCCGGCTGGCGGTTGAACTGGAAACCACGATCGCGCGGCTGGGCGGCGACCGCGTGATCGCCTTTGTTGCCGAGACCGTGGTCGGCGCCACCGCCGGGGTGCTGCCGCCGGTACCGGGCTATTTCCGCCGGGTCCGCGAGCTGTGCGACCGCAGCGGCATTTTGTTGATCCTGGACGAGGTGATGTGCGGCATGGGCCGTACCGGCACGCTCCACGCCTGCGAGCAGGAAGGCATTGCCCCCGATCTGATGGCGATCGCCAAGGGGCTGGGCGCCGGCTATCAACCGATCGGCGCGGTGCTGATCAATCAGCGGATCGTCGACGCGGTGGTCGGCGGCTCGGGCTTTTTCCAGCACGGCCATACCTATATGGGCCATCCGGCGGCCTGTGCCGCGGCGCTGGCGGTGCAGCGGGCGATCCGCAACCGTGGCCTGCTGGAACGGGTTCGCCAGTTGGGCGACGGCCTCGCCCAACGGCTGCATCAGAATTTCGCCCAGCATCCCCATATCGGCGACATCCGGGGCCGCGGCCTGTTCTGGGGCCTGGAACTGGTGCGCGACCGCGAGACCAAGGCGCCGTTCGATCCGGCACTCAAGCTGAATGCCCGAATCAAGGCTCAGGCGATGGCCGGCGGCCTGATGTGCTATCCGATGGGGGGCACGATCGACGGCGTCAACGGTGATCATGTGCTGCTGGCGCCGCCGTTTATTCTTGAAGATGCCCAACTCGACGAGTTGGCGGAAAAGCTGAGCGGGGCGATCGGACGGGCCTTGGCCGAGATCGGAGCATGAACGGTCCGGCCCTGATCATGGTGGCGCCCAATGGCGCGCGCCGGAACAAAGCCGACCACCCGCAGTTGCCAATTTCCCCAGCAGAACTGGCCAATGCCGCGGCTGCGTGCCTGGAGGCCGGTGCCGCGCTGATCCATCTCCATGTCCGTGACGCCGCAGGCGGCCACAGTCTTGACCCCGATGCCTATCGCGCCGCAATTGCGGCGATCCGGGTGGCGGTCGGCGAGCGGATGATCGTCCAGGCGACCACCGAGGCGGTCGGCCGCTATCGGCCCGAGCAGCAGATGGCGATGGTCCGCGATCTGCGCCCGGAAGCAGTGTCGCTGGCGATCGCCGAACTCATGCCCGACGAGGCGGCGCTCACCGACGCTGCGGATTTTCTCGACTGGCTCGCCCGCGAGTGCATTTTTCCTCAATATATCTTGTACTCGGCGGCCGAGGTCGAGCGGTTCAAGGCGTTGCGCCGGCGCGGCGTGATCCCCGGCGACCGGGTCTTTGCCCTCTATGTGCTCGGGCGCTACACCGCCGGCCAACAGAGCGACCCGCTGGACCTGCTGCCGTTTATCTCCGCAGCATCCGGAGATCATGCCTGGAGCGTTTGTGCCTTCGGCGCCGGCGAGGCTGCGGCGGCAACGGCGGCATTGGCGCTCGGCGGCCATGTCCGGGTCGGCTTCGAGAACAATTTATGCTTGCCCGACGGCCGCTTGGCGGTCGACAATGCCGATCCGGTCGGACGTGCCGTACGGGCCGCCGACCTGATCGGAAGACCCGTCATGACCGCGGCGGAGGCGCGACGCTTCTTTGCCGGGGCCTGACTTCAGTCTTTTCTCTGCCTGGGAGGATAAACGAGACATGTTCACCAGATTGATCACGGTGGCTACCGCTGCCGCAGTTGTTCTGACCGTCGGAGGCGCCGGTCCCGCCGCGGCCGACCAGAAATTCATCACCATCGGCACAGGCGGCGTCACCGGCGTCTATTATGCGGTCGGCGGTGCGATCTGCCGTCTGGTCAACAAGGACCGCAAGACCCACGGCATCCGCTGCTCGGTGGAATCGACCGGCGGTTCGGTGTTCAACGCCAACACGATCCGGGCCGGCGAACTCGATTTCGGTCTGGCCCAATCGGACGTACAGTACAATTCCTACCGTGGCACCGGCGGCTTCAAGGACGCCGGCGCGTTCTCCGACCTGCGAGCGGTGTTCTCGGTCCATCCCGAGCCCTTTACCGTGCTGGCGCGCAAGGAAGCCGGGGTTACCAAGTTCGAGGACTTCAAGGGCAAACGCTTCAACGTCGGCAATCCGGGTTCGGGCACTCGTTCCTCAATGGAACAGCTGCTGAAAGCTCTGGGCTGGACGCTTGGCGATTTCTCGCTGGCCTCGGAACTGAAAGCCGACGAGCATGGCCCGGCGCTGTGCGACAACAAGATCGACGGCTTCTTCTACGGCGTCGGCCACCCGTCGGCCAACATCCAGGACCCGACCACCACCTGCGGCGCCAAGATCATTCCGCTGACTGGCCCGGCCGTGGACAAGCTGGTCGCCGATAACCCGTTCTACGCCAAGGTCAATATTCCGGGCGGCATTTATGCCGGCAACCCCGACCCGATCCCGACCTATGGCGTGCTGGCGACCGTGATCAGCTCGGCGACAGTGCCTGACGAAATGGTCTATACCGTAGTCAAGGCAGTGTTCGAGAATTTCGACGACTTCAAGAAGCTTCACCCGGCGTTCGCCAACCTTGATCCCAAGCTGATGATCAAGGACGGCCTGACCGTGCCGCTTCATCCGGGCGCGATCAAATACTACAAAGAAAAAGGCTGGATGTAGTCTTTTTACGCCAGCAATTCCCCGAAAAGCCCTCTCCCCGGCGGGGAGAGGGTTGGGTAAGGGGCGAGTTTCTGCAAGATATATTTTTCATCGGCCGCCCGAATACTCTGGCGCGACCAACGAACCCTTATTCCCGGAGCAACGGCGATGACCGAACCCGCCATCGGCGATAGGATTGATCGCGAGGCCCTCGATGCCCTGGTCGCGGAGGCCGATACCGGCGCGCGGGCCCCGAGCGGACTGACCTTGAAGCTGCTGTTTGCAGTGCCCCTGGCGTGGTCGCTGTTCCAGTTATGGTATGCCTCGCCGCTGCCGTTCATGCTCAATTTCTTCATTCTGAATGACACCCAGGCGCGCTCGATCCATTTGGCCTTCGCGGTGTTTCTGGCCTTCCTGGCGTTCCCGGCGTTCAAATCGTCGCCGCGGCGCTGGGTTCCGGTGCAGGACTGGATGTTCGCGGTGGCTGGGGCGTTTTCCGCCGGCTACCTCTACCTGTTCTATCGCGAGTTGTCGTTGCGGCCGGGCCTGCCGTCGACCATGGACTACGTCACCGCAGTGATTGGCCTGTTGCTGCTGCTGGAGGCGGCGCGGCGGGCGGTCGGGCCAGCCCTGGTGATCATCGCCTCGATCATGATCGCCTATATCTTCGTCGGTCCCTATCTGCCGGGTATGATCGCGCACAAGGGCTCGTCGATCGGTCGGGCGATGTCGCAATTGTGGTTGACCACCGAGGGTGTGTTCGGTGTCGCCCTCGGGGTATCGACCAGTTTCGTCTTCCTGTTCGTGCTGTTCGGTGCCCTGCTGGAGAAGGCGGGCGCCGGCAATTACTTCATCAAGCTGTCGTTCGCCCTGCTCGGCCATTTGCGCGGCGGACCGGCCAAGGCTGCGGTGGTGTCATCGGGCCTGACCGGAATTATTTCCGGCTCGTCGATCGCCAATGTCGTGACCACCGGCACCTTCACGATTCCGCTGATGAAGCGGGTTGGCTATCCGGCGACCAAGGCCGGCGCGGTTGAGGCGGCGTGCAGCGTCAACGGCCAGATCATGCCGCCGGTGATGGGGGCTGCGGCGTTCCTGATCGCCGAGTATGTCGGCATCTCCTATGCCGAGGTGGTCAAGCACGCCTTCCTGCCGGCGATCGTGACCTATCTGGCGCTGTTCTACATCGTCGATATCGAGGCAGTGAAGCTGGGCCTCAAGGGCCTGCCGCGGGCGCGCAAGCTCACCGGCATGGCGGCGCTGTGGGCCACGGTTTCGACGATTGCCGGCATCATCATCTTCAGCGGAGCGGTCTATTACGGCATCGGCTGGACCAAGACGGCTTTCGGCGCGGCGGCGACCTGGATCCTGGGTGCGGCGATCTCGGCCTTCTATGTCGGGCTGATCGCCTATCGTGCCCGGTTCCCAGACCTGGAAGGTGACGATCCCAATGTTTTGGTCGAGCACCTGCCGTCGTTCGGCGACACCGCGCGCACTGGTCTGCATTACCTGATCCCGGTGGTGGTGCTGATCTGGTGCCTGATGGTCGAAGCGCTGTCGCCCGGCCTGTCGGCCTTCTACGGCACCGTCGCCCTGACCCTGGTGGTGGCAACCCAGCGGCCGTTGACCGCACTGTTCCGGGCCAAGGGCGGTGTCGCCCAGGAATTCCGCCACGGCTTGATCGATCTCAGCGAGGGGCTGGTCAACGGCGCCCGCAATATGATCGGGGTCGGACTGGCCACCGCCGCGGCCGGCATCATCGTCGGCACGGTGTCGCTGACCGGCATCGGCTTGGTCATGACCGAGGTGGTCGGTTACCTCAGCGGCGGCAACCTGATCGTCATGCTGGCGCTGACCGGGGTCATCTGTCTGATTCTGGGCATGGGCATGCCGACCACCGCCAGCTACATCATCGTCGCCACCCTGATGGCGCCGGTGATCGTGGAATTGGCGGCGCAAAACGAGTTGGCGGTACCCTTGGTCGCGGTCCACCTGTTCGTGTTCTATTTCGGCCTGATGGCCGATGTGACGCCGCCGGTCGGGCTGGCCGCCTATGCCGCCTCGGCGATATCGGGCGCCTCGCCGATCGCTACCGGCGTCCAGGCCTTCCGCTACGAGATCCGCACCGCGCTGCTGCCGTTCATCTTCATCTTCAACAACGAGTTGCTGATGATCGGCATCGACAGCGTCGGGCATTTTGTGCTGGTGGTCGGCAGTTCGCTGGGCGCCATGCTGCTGTTCGTTGCCGCGACGCAAAACCATTTTCTGGTCAAGAATCGCTGGTACGAGAGTGCAGCCCTCTATCTGATCTGCTTTACCCTGTTCCGCCCCGGCTTCTGGATGGACATGATCCATCCGCCGTTCACCGACAACGACCCGGCACAAATCGTGGCGCTGGCCGAACAGGGCGGTGACAGCGGCTACCTCCGGCTCAAGGTCGAGGCCGAGGACGTCCACGGTAAGCTGGTGCAAAAGCTGGTCAAACTGCGCATCGGCAGCGAGGGCGACGGCGCCAAGCGGCTGAACGATGCCGGAATTGCGGTGGTGACCAAGGACGGCATCACGACGATCGACGATGTCCGCTTCCGCAGCAACGCGGCGAAACTCGGACTGGATCTCGACATGCGCGTCCTGGCGGTTCAAATGCCCAGCGAAGGCCCGCCCAAGCATCTGATGTTCCTGCCGGCCTTGGCGTTGCTGGGGCTGGTCGTGGTCAACCAGAGGCGTCGACGGCCGGCTGTCGCCTGACGACGCTCGGTCCTATTGTGGCGGCGTCGGCACCGGCTGGCCGGTTTCGACGTCCCACAGCTTGACCGTCTCGTCGGCGCTGGCCGACAGAGCGGTGCGGCCGTCGGGCGTGAAGGCGACCGACCAGATCGCCTTGGTGTGCCCGGTCATCACCTGCATCACCCGGCCGTTGTCGAGGTCCCACAGGCGCAGCCGGGCGTCGCGCCCGCCCGACAGCGCCCGCCGACCATCCGGCGAGAAGGCAACCGCGATTACGAAGCCGTCATGGCCCAGCAGCGTGGCCAGTTCGCGCTCGCGGTCGAGGTCCCACAACCGGACCGTGGCATCGACCCCGGCGGTCAAGGCGCGGCGGCCGTCGGGGGACAGTGCCAGTCCGTTGATGCCAAAGTCATGACCCCGCAGGACCGCCCCCGGCTTGCCGCTCGCGGCGTCCCACAGCCGGACCGAACCGTCATAGCCGGCTGAGACCAGTCTGCGGCCGTCAGTCGTGAAGGCGACCGCATTGACGTTACCGGTGTGGCCTTCGAGCGTGCGCAAAGCGGCTCCGTCGGGCAGCGACCACAGGCGGATGGTGTGGTCCCAGCCGGCCGAGGCGGCGACCCGGCCGTCCGGTGCGACCGCGACCGCGGCGACGTTGCCGACATGGCCTTTGAGCTGCCGGAGCGGTTTGCCGGAGTCCAGGTCCCACAGGATCAGGGTGCCGTCGGCGCTGGCCGAGATCGCCTGATGGCCGCCGGGCAGGAAACGGGCGCAACTCGCCGCGGCGAAATGCTCGTTGAGTTCACGCAGCTCCCGCTGCTTGCCGAGATCCCACAGCCGGACCGAATAGTCGAAGCTGGCGGTCAGCGCCTGGCTGCCGTCGCCGGACACCGCCACCGACATCACGATGCCGGCATGGCCAAGCAGATCGGCGGCGGCCGGGACGGCCCACCAGCCGGGGCACAGCGCCGCGGCTAGGGCCGCGCCGCATCCGGCGCGGCGCCGGGCGCCGGCGGGGGAGGGCGCAGTGGTTTGCCTCTTGGCCATGCCGCGAGCCTTCCCCGAGCCCCGGTGGCTGTCAATATCAAACCCGCCACCGCTGCGGCGGAAGCTGCCATGCTCGGCTTGGTGGACCCGGTCCGTCCGGCTCCCTTGCGAAGCCGCGGCGGGCGGCGGCGCTTTATGCTAGCATACCGGCCATGGTGCACCCCCCGACTGTTACCACCGACGAGTCCGCTGAGGTTGGCAACTGGTCGCTGCCGGCGCCGGTTTGTCAGGTTCCGCGGGCATCCTGGCGCGGTGGTACGGCCGAGCCCGGCGAGCGGGTTATCCCGGAAGAAACCGCGGTCGCCATCACCTATAACCGCGCCTCCCACGCCGTGATGATGGCGACCCCGGCGGATCTGGAGGATTTCGCGATCGGCTTCAGCCTGACCGACGGTGTCGTCGCGAAGCCCGAGGAGATCGAAGAGCTCGAAGTCGTGCCGCGGGAAAACGGAATCGAACTGCGCCTGTCGATCGGTCAGGTCCGGGGGGCCGCGTTCTACGACCGTCGCCGTTATCTTGCCGGGCCGACCGGCTGCGGACTCTGCGGCATCGACAGCCTGGCCGAGGCGATGCGCCGGGTCCCCCGGGTCGACAGCGATCTGACGGTGTCCGCGCCGGCGGTTGCCGCGGCGATTCGGGCCTTGCCGGCGGGCCAGATCCTGCAGCGCCAGACCCGCGCGGTCCATGCCGCCGCCTTCTGGCAGCCGGCGCGGGGCGTGGTGGCGTTGCGCGAGGATGTCGGGCGGCACAATGCGCTCGACAAGCTGGTCGGCGCCCTCGCCCGCGGCGGCGCGACCGCGGCCGCCGGGCTGGTCGTGATGAGCAGCCGGGTTTCGGTGGAACTGGTACAGAAGGTGGCGGTGCTCGGCGCGCCGATTCTGGTCGCGGTCTCGGCTCCGACCGCGCTGGCGCTGCGGGTGGCCGATGCCGCCGGAATCACCGTGGTCGCGATCGCCCGCGACGACGGCTTCGAGGTCTTTACCCACCGGCACCGCATCCGCTTGAGTGCGGCCTGAACGCTGCGGCACCGCCAAGACTTGGCAAATTGAAAACTGAGCGGAAGCCGCTCTGGTCTTGGCCACTATTGGTGTTGCCTTTCGGTCACTTCCCGCTTCATAACATTGCTGCAGCTGCGGCGGCGTCGCGCCGGCGGTTGACGGGACGACGGCGAAAAGGTTCCATAGCGACATGATCGCTCTCGACCTCATCCTTCCTCGCATCAGGTATGCGCTCGCCCGGGTCGGCCGCATGGTCGTCGGCCCGGTGATCGGCTCCTGCATCGTCGGCTATTTCGCCTTCTACGCTGTGCAGGGCGATCGTGGGCTTTATGCCCTGAAGCACTTGCAGGGCGAGGTTGAGGAAGCCAAGGTGACCTTCGCCGATGTCGAGGCCGAGCGTGAACGTCTGGCGCGCCGGGCCAAGCTGTTGCGCCCCGACAGTCTCGACCTCGACATGCTCGACGAGCGTGCACGGGCGATGCTGAACTACAGCCGGCCCGACGAGATTATCCTGTTCTTCCCCAAGGATGATCGCCCCAACCAGACCGTGGCGACGATCACCCCGACTGCGGGGCATTGACCGCGACCTCGGGGCCTGCCGACCTCTCCGATCGACCGTGCCGGCACCCAGGGGGCCACCTGCGGTCGGCTTGCCTGACCCCGCTTGCCACAGCCGTCCGCCAGCGCTAAACGTTACTGCTGAGGTAACGAATTGACCGCGCGCCTCCCGCCTTGCGGATGGTGCGGCCGGCAATCGACGCGAGGCCTGTCGACGCGATAACGGACGACGCGAAGTCGGACGATGCGGCGGCGGACGCCGCGAAGACCGCCGGCGCGAAAACAGTCAACGCGAAGACGGGCGAGGGAGGGGTAATTGGCCACAGCAAAGCGGCAGGATGGCGCGCGAACCGAGGCGGGTTCGGCGACCGCAGCCGGGTCGACGCCGCCAGACCCGGCGGCATTGCTCCAATATTACCGGGACATGCTGCTGATCCGGCGGTTCGAGGAAAAGGCCGGCCAGATGTACGGCATGGGCCTGATCGGCGGCTTCTGCCATCTTTATATCGGCCAGGAAGCGGTGGTGGTCGGGTTGCAGGCGGCGCTGAAGCCCTGCGATTCCGTGATCACCAGCTATCGTGACCATGGCCACATGCTGGCCTGCGGTATGGATGCCAAGGGCGTCATGGCCGAACTGACCGGCCGCCGGGGCGGTTATTCCCGCGGCAAGGGCGGCTCGATGCACATGTTCAGCCGCGAGAAGCGCTTCTACGGCGGCCACGGCATCGTCGGCGCCCAGGTTCCGCTCGGCACCGGGCTGGCCTTCGGCCATAAATACACCGCCGATGGCGGGGTTTGCGCCTGCTATTTCGGCGACGGCGCCATCAACCAGGGCCAGGTCTACGAGTCCTTCAACATGGCGGCGCTGTGGAAGCTGCCCTGCGTTTACGTCATCGAGAACAACAAATACGCCATGGGCACGGCGCAGCATCGGGCTGCCGCCGGCGAGCTGTTCATGCGTGGCAGCGCCTATGGCATCCCGGGCGTCCAGGTCAACGGCATGGATGTGCTGGCAGTCCGCGCCGCCGCCGAGGAGTGGATCCCCAAGGCCCGCGAGGGCCAGGGTCCGGTGATTCTCGAGATGCAGACCTATCGCTACCGCGGCCACTCGATGTCGGATCCGGCCAAGTACCGGACCAAGGAAGAGGTCAGCAAGGTGCGCGCCGAGGCCGATCCGATCGACAATCTGCGCAAGCTCCTGCTCGACAGCGGTCACGCCAGCGAGGACGCGCTGAAGACGGTCGACCGCGAGGTCAAGGCGATCGTCGCCGATGCCGCCGAATTTGCCCAGCAAAGCCCTGAGCCCGAGCCTTCGGAACTGTGGACCGACGTGCTGGTCGAGGCCTGACCATAATCAACGCGGGGGCTGGACCGCGGCGTCGAGGCATCGCCGCCGACGCTGCGTGGTCTACCCCTTGCGCCCGGAGGAAGAGGCATGCCGATCGAGATCCTGATGCCCGCGCTGTCGCCGACCATGACCGAAGGCAAGCTGGCGAAATGGTTCAAGCAAGAAGGTGACACGGTCACCGCCGGCGAGATACTGGCCGAGATCGAGACCGATAAGGCGACCATGGAGTTCGAAGCGGTCGATGAGGGCCGCATCGGGCGGATTCTGGTCGCGGCCGGGACCGAGGGGATCGCGATCAATACCCCGATCGCGCTGCTGCTCGGTGATGGCGAGAATCTGTCCGAGGGCGCCGCCGCCGCGACGCCGGCCCCGTCACCGCCGGCCGCCGCCAAGATGGTGGTCGAGACGGTCGCACCGCCGGCGCCGCCCGCTGCCGCGCGGCCGGACGGCGAAGAGAAATTCTACGCCAAAACGGTCCGCCAGACCGTGCGCGAGGCTCTGCGCGACGCCATGGCCGAGGAGATGCGGCGCGACGGCAAGGTCTTCGTGATGGGCGAGGAGGTCGCCGAGTACCAGGGCGCCTACAAGGTCACCCAGGGCCTGCTCCAGGAATTCGGCCCCGCCCGCGTGATCGATACCCCGATCACCGAACATGGCTTCGCCGGTCTGGGCGTCGGTGCGGCGTTCCACGGGCTGAAGCCGGTGGTCGAGTTCATGACCTTCAATTTCGCCATGCAGGCGATTGATCATATTATCAATTCCGCGGCCAAGACTCTTTACATGTCGGGCGGGCAGATGGGGTGCGGAATCGTGTTCCGCGGCCCCAACGGCGCCGCGTCGCGGGTCGGTGCCCAGCACTCCCAATGCTACGCCAGCTGGTACGCCCATTGTCCGGGCCTGAAGGTGGTGGCGCCCTATTCCGCGGGTGACGCCAAGGGCCTGCTCAAAGCGGCAATCCGCGATCCCAATCCGATCATCTTCCTGGAAAATGAACTGCTCTACGGCCGCACCTTCGACGTGCCGGAGGATGCGGATTTCCTGGTGCCGATCGGACGCGCCAAGATCGTCCGGCCCGGCAAGGATGTCACGATCACCGCGTTCTCGGTGATGGTCGGCCAAGCCTTGGCTGCGGCCGAGACCCTCGCGGCCCAGGGCATCGACGCCGAGGTGATCGACCTGCGAACGATCCGGCCGCTGGACCTCGACTGCATCGTGGACAGCGTCAAGAAGACCAACCGTCTGGTCGCGGTCGAGGAGGGCTGGCCGTTCGCCGGCATCGGCGCCGAACTGGCGGCGCTGATGATGGAACACGCCTTCGACTGGCTCGACGCGCCGGTGGTGCGGGTCCATGGCGCCGACGTGCCGTTGCCCTATGCCGCCAATCTGGAGAAGCTGGCGCTGCCGCAATCCGACGACATCGTCAAGGCGGCCAAATCCGTCTGCTACCGCGCCTGAACTCCGCCCGACCAGAGGCCGTCCGATTCGAGGAAGACCGTCCATGCCGATCGAAATCCTGATGCCGGCGCTGTCGCCGACCATGACCGAGGGCACATTGGCCAAATGGCTGAAGGCGGAAGGCGATACCGTCAAGGCCGGCGACGTGATCGCCGAAATCGAGACCGACAAGGCGACCATGGAGGTCGAGGCGGTCGATGAGGGCATCCTGGCCAAGATTCTGGTGGCTGCCGGCACAGCGGAGGTCGCGGTCAACGTGCCGATCGCGCTGCTGCTCGGCGAGGACGAGGATGCCTCGGCGCTGACCGCGGCGCCCAAGAAGTCCCACGCCCCCGGCATCAGCCTGACCACCCAGCCGGCCGCCACCTCGGCCCCAGCGCCCAGCCCACCCGCCGCGGCCCCGGGCGCGGCGCGCCCCGGCGGCGAGCGGGTCTTCGCCAGCCCCTTGGCGCGGCGGATGGCGCTGCAAGCCGGGCTCGATCTGGCAACCGTCTCCGGCAGCGGTCCGCACGGCCGTATCGTCAAGGCCGACATCGCCGAAACCCTGGCCAAGGGACCGCCAGCGGCCAGGCCACCGGCGCCGGCGGCACCCGCCCCGGTGGCACCGGCTGCCGCTCCGGCCAAGGCTGCCGCCGCCGGCCCGGCGCCGACCGGGCCCGACGCCAGGACGCTGGCCGACAAGTTGGGCCTGCGCTACCGCGCGGTGCCCAATACCAGCATGCGCAAAGTCATTGCCCGCCGCTTGACTGAGGCCAAGCAGACCATCCCGCATTTCTACTTGACCATCGATTGCCGGATCGACGATCTGCTGAAAATCCGCGAGACCCTGAACGCCCGCGCGCCCAAGGATGGCGCCGACGCCTACAAGCTGTCGGTCAATGATTTTGTCGTCCGCGCGGTGGCGCTGGCGCTGAAGAAAGTACCGGCGGCCAATGCCTCGTGGTCGGAGGACGCTACTCTGATCTACGATCAGGCCGATGTCTCGGTGGCGGTGGCCACCCCCGGCGGCCTGATCACCCCGATCGTCAAGCACGCCGACGCCAAGGGTCTGGCGCAGATCTCCAACGAGATGAAGGACCTGGCCAAGCGCGCGCGCGAGGCCAAGCTGGCGCCGGAAGAGTTCCAGGGCGGCACCTTCACCATCTCCAACCTCGGCATGTTCGGCATCCGCGAATTCGCCGCGATCATCAACCCGCCCCAGGGTTGTCTGCTCGCGGTCGGTATGGGCGAGCAGCGCCCGGTGGTCACGGACGGCGCCTTGGCGATCGCCACGATCATGACCTGCACGCTCTCAATCGACCACCGCGTGGTCGACGGCGCGGTCGGTGCCGAATTTTTGGCTATTTTCAAAAAACTGATCGAAGACCCGTTGGCGATGCTGCTCTAACCGGCGACCGCAAATCAGGAGACCTCGGCCATGGCCGACCAGCAATTCGATGTGATCGTGGTGGGGGCGGGGCCGGGGGGGTATGTCGCGGCGATCCGGGCGGCGCAGCTGGGGCTGAACACCGCGGTGGTCGAGCGCGAGCATGTCGGCGGCATCTGCCTCAACTGGGGCTGCATCCCGACCAAGGCGCTGCTGCGCTCCTCGGAAATCCACCACCTGCTCCACCACCTGGGCGACTACGGCTTTTCGGCCAAGGAGGTTTCCTTCGATCTGGCCAAGATCGTCGCCCGCTCGCGCAAGGTGGCGGGGCAACTGTCGGGCGGGGTCAAGCATCTATTGAAGAAGAACAAGGTGACGCTGATCGACGGCCACGCCAAGCTGTTGGGTGGCGGCCGGCTCGAAGTGGACAAGGCCGGCAGCTTCAAGGCCAAACACATCATCCTGGCCACCGGGGCGCGGGCGCGCTCGCTGCCGGGCCTGGAAGGCGACGGCAAGCTGATCTGGACCTACAAGGAAGCCATGGTCCCGACCGTCATACCCAAGAGCCTGCTGGTGATCGGCTCAGGCGCTATCGGCATCGAGTTCGCCAGCTTCTACCTCAATCTCGGCGCCAAGGTGACGGTGGTCGAAATCCTCGACCGCATCTTGCCGGTCGAGGACGAGGAAATCTCGGCGCTGGCCCGGAAGAGCTTTGAAAAGCAGGGCATGCGCATCTTTACCAATGCCAGGACCGGTGCCCTGGTCAAGAACGCCGACAGCGTCAGCACGACGATCGAGGCCGGTGGCAAGAGCGAGCCGATCACCGTCGACCGGGTGATCCTGGCGGTCGGCATCGTCGGCAATGTCGAAAACATCGGGCTGGAAAACACCAAGGTCCGGCTGGAAAAGGGCCGGATCGTCACCGATCCGTGGTCGGCAACCGACGAGCCGGGGGTCTACGCGATCGGCGACGTCGCCGGCCCGCCCTGGCTCGCCCACAAGGCCAGCCACGAGGGCGTGATCTGCGTCGAGAAACTCGCGGGGGTCAAGCACGTCCACCCGCTGAAAACCGCGAACATCCCCGGCTGCACCTATGCCTATCCCCAGGTCGCCAGCGTCGGACTGACCGAGAAGAAGGCCACGGAAAAGGGCTATCAGATCAAGGTCGGCCGCTTCCCGTTCATCGGCAACGGCAAGGCGATTGCGCTGGGCGAGCCCGAGGGCCTGGTCAAGACCGTGTTCGACGCCAAGACCGGCGAGCTGCTGGGGGCGCATATGATCGGCGCCGAAGTCACCGAAATGATCCAGGGCTATGCCATCGCCCGCACCCTCGAATCAACCGAAGCCGAATTGATGCACACGGTCTTCCCGCACCCGACCTTGTCGGAGATGATGCATGAATCGGTGCTGGACGCCTATGGCCGGGCGATTCATTTCTAACCGGCGCGAGTCGAGGGCGGCAGCAGCGCCCAGGGCGGCGAGGCGAAGGGAGGAACCAACATGGACGATCAGACACAAATCGAGTTGGAAGCAGCGGTTTATCGGCGGTTGGTCGCGCATTTGCGGGAGCGTGCCGATGTTCAGAACATCGATCTGATGAACCTGGCTGGGTTCTGTCGCAACTGCCTGTCGAAATGGTATGCCGCCGCGGCGGAAGAGAAGGGGATCACGGTCAGCTACGATCAGGCGCGCGAGGTCGTCTACGGCATGCCCTATGACGAGTGGAAGGCCAAAAATCAAAATGCAGCCTCGCCGGAGCAGCAAGCCGCCTTTGCTGCGGCGCAAAGCAAGGTTGCGCACTGAGGGGGAAGCGCGCCCGGTCTGCCGACCCCAGGCCGCCCGAGCCTGACCCTCCGGCATGGAGGGCCAGGCTCGGCCGCGTCACTTTCCTCAGTTGGCAGTGTAATTGTCCGCCTTGGACGGAGACAAAAAGTTTCAGTGGGCGATTGTCGAATTATTCTAAATCTTTCAGGGGGATAAAATCAACAATACCGCCGCGAATATCTTTCGAGATATTTAGCATGTGCTAACCTTGCGCCAATTCATTGACATAAATTGAGTCATGATTGACCTTATATTAATGCCAGCGTATAATTTAAGTGCTATATTCTCATATTTTATACAATAGTTTCATTTATAAGCTCTGGGCTTAGGGGTGGCATCTGTCTCCTTATGGCCGTTATGCGCACCGACGCTCAACGAAATTGTTGCAAAGGCTCACTGAATTTATCTATCTTCAGATTAGAAGCAATACACCCCACCCCTTCCACCAACTTTGGCGTTGGAGGTCGCGATATGGTTTCGGTGATCGAGCACGTTCATCGGATTTTGCCGATGGGGACGCGGCCGAAGACGGTCAAACTGGTCGGAACTCACACATTCCGGATTGCTGATGAGGCGGGACCGAACTGGGGTGCGATTCCCCATTGTCCAACCGACTGCTTTGCTGTTTCCGCGACTTTGTTGAATCAGGCCGGTGCTTACCACTATATCCGTATGGAACCGCCGGCGGCTGATGATGGAATTTCCTCACAATATAGAAAATATCGTGAAAACTTGCATCTTACAGCCGACTAGCTCATCAACCTGACCATGATTGGACGAGCTTAGTCGCTTCTATTGCCGTTTATTGATGGAAAAGAGCCAAGGAGAGAGAGGCTTAATCTGGCAAGACGTTGGCTATTGCTCACGGCGGCAGATGGCCATGACGCACTGTGGTTTGATCGCTACTTCTTTGATAATAAAAAATGGACGCCTTGACGAATTTATACAAAGAAATTGCTCGTGTAAAGGGAAAAATAAACAACATCGCAACGGAGAAAGAGAGAGATTAAGATAGAACAATTTATGGACAGGGATATTGTGACCTACAATGAAAAACTTTATGACCTAGTTAAGGAGCACGACGAAAAAACTTGCAATATTGACCAAAATATTCTTAATGTTTATTGGGAGAGACTGATTAGCTGCAAAACTGATTCGGAGCCAAGCCCAGTATTTCAAATGAGTCCTGATCCAAGGGATGTCGAATGGTGGCGAGACGCCCTCCGCTTAACCATCGCCGCCGATGAGGCCTGTCTTCGACTTGGCACCGCCGCGGCTGAGTTTTTCGATTGGTTCCGGCTCTATACCGTACGATGCCTGATTCGATTGGTTTCAGATGAAGCTGGCATGCCACAAAAGAAAATTGTTGATTATGAGCCTCTAAATATCGATTTGCCAGAATTGAATTCTAAAGAGAATGATCGGAGACGCCACATATACAAATTAAGCTATACGTTTTCAGGCTTAGTTGACTCTGATATTGCATGCATATTTCCAAAATTTCGTACGCCGAATGTTGGATGTACGATCAGAAACCTAACGAATCATCTGTCTCCTCACGAATCCCCTCATTTTTGGCGATCGATATTTAGGGTACGCTGTCGCCACGACCTACAAGGGGTGGGTTTTGACCTGAGGCGGGGGTGCTGTGGACAAGGTCGAGATCGGGTTGGGCCGAAAGTTGAAGGATATTCG
>WGNK01000023.1 GCA_016124535.1 Azospirillum sp. | reverse complement strand
CGACCCAGCGTCTGGCGACCCAGCGTCTGGCGACCCAGCGTCTGGCGACCCAGCGTCTGGCGACCCAGCGTCTGGCGACCCAGCGTCTGGCGACCCAGCGTCTGGCGACCCAGCGTCTGGCGCGAGATTGTCAACCGGACTTAGCCGAAAACTTGCATAGATATCTGTTTAATCCCGCGCGGTCGGGATGGTCGCGACCGACCATGCCCTGTTTCATCATCCCTCCCGCGGATTCACGCAAGTTTCACCTGCGTCAGTCGACCCCCGCCCCACTCAGTTCTGGCCGCCGGAGTGTTTCCACTTTATCGCTCGACTCAAATTTTCGTTCCAATCGGAAACATAGCTGCTATAGTTAAATCATAAATAAGATCAGCCATGCCGGTGATCGGAGGACTTGTTTGACCCCAGCAGCAGGGTCAACATCGGGATCGCGGTGACGAGGACCGGAAAATGCGAAAAATTGTACTTGTTCGTGTCATTTCTGCCATGGTCCTTGCTGGCATTCTCACCAGTTTACCCTTCGCCCCTGCCTATGCCGCAGGCAAGTCCCGAGTGAATCCCCGTACGCCCATCCCGGCTGGCGTGGCGGTCGCGGCGGCCGATGACGATCTGCTGCTCGGCGAACCGGCCCCCGCGGCGGCGAGCGCCAAGCCGGCTGCGGCACCGGGCAACGCCGATGATCTGCTGCTGGGCGAACCGTCCCCGGCCGCCACTCCCGGCGCAGCGCCAGCCGAGACCGAAGCGGCCCCGGCCGAACCGGCCAACGCGGTCGAGGAGCATGCCAAGCTGTTCGCGGAGAACAAATTTCCCTCGGCGACCACCTGCGCCACCTGCCACCCCCAGCATTTCAAGGAATGGTCGGTCTCGCAGCATGCCTACGCCCAGTTGAGCGTCGTCTTCCTCAGCATGCAGGCGGCGATCAATGCCAAGACCAGCGGTACCAATGGCGATTTTTGCATCCGCTGCCATACCCCGGTCGGCATGAACCTGAGCGAATCGGTTTACGTCTCGAATTTCGATCGCCACCCGACCTCGCGCGAAGGCATCACCTGCATCAGCTGTCACCGGGTCGCCAAGAATTACGGCAAGATCAGCGGCCGGCAGTCGATCGTCGAGGGCGACCTGTTCTCACCGGTCTATGGCCCGACCGGCGATGCCGAGTTGAAACGGGTGCTGAGCAAGCCCGAAGAATACCGGGTGGTGACGGAACGCGGCGCCCCCGGCCGCGCCATCCATACCGAAATCAAGCGCTTCTTCCCGCTGGTTACCCCCGGCTTCTGCGGCTCGTGCCATGACGTGACGCTGGTCAACGGCTTCCGGCTGGAGGAGGCCTTTGCCGAATACAAGCGGGCGCCGTCTTCGGCCAAGCAGGTGACCTGCCAGGATTGCCACATGGGCAAGGTTCAGGGCATCGCCGCCGGCTATGACCAGGGGCCGGCGGCGATCGTCGGCGGCGTCCCGACCGAGCCGCGCAAGCTGACCAACCATTATTTTGCCGGCCCCGACCATTCGATCATCCATCCGGGGCTGTTCCCGCTCAATGTCGAGGCCCAGGAATTCAAGACCATGCGGGAGTGGGTGCAATTCGACGACCACGCCGGCTGGGGCACCGACGCCTTCGAGAACAACCTGCCCGACGGCTATAAATTCCCTGACGCCTGGCTGTCGCTCGACGACCGCATCGACGCGCGCAAGATCATCGACGAGCAGAAGGAGCGTCTGGCCTGGGCCCGCGAACGCCGCCTGGAGGTGCTGCGCAACGGGATCGGGTTGGGCGAGATCAAGCTTGATCGGGCCGGCCGCGACGGTCTCGCCTTCACGGTGCCGGTCAAGAACCTGACCGAGGGCCACGGCGTACCGACCGGCTTCGACGCCGAGCGTCTGATGTTCCTTGAGGTCACGGTCACCGATGCCGCCGGTACCGTGGTCTACCGTTCGGGCGACCGGGATCCCAACGGCGATGTCCGGGACCTCCATTCCAGCTATGTCGAGCACGGGCTGGCGCCGCTCGATCACGACCTGTTCAATTTGCAGTCCAAATTCCTGGTCCGCCTCAACCGCGGCGGCGAGCGCGAGCAGATCCTGCCGATCAATACCTCGGTCGGCGTCCTGCCATTCGTCCGTCCGGAAGCGTTGCCGACCACGATCTATGGCCGGCCGCGCGGCGCCCGCAAACACAAGCAGACGATCGACCCCATGAGCGCCCGCGACGCCTCCTACCAGGTATCCGGCGATCAACTCGGCGGCGCCGGCCCCTATAAGATTTCGGTCCGGCTGCAGGCCCAGATGGTGCCGGTCAACCTGATCTCAGCCATTCAGGGCGTCGGCTTCGACTACGGCATGAGCCCCAAGGCGGTCGGCGATGCCGTGGTCGCCGGCACCCTGACCATCGCCGAAAAGACGCTGTCGGTCGATCTGGCCGACAGGCCAATCCATTGACCTACTTACTATTTCGGGCGGAACTCTTGTCCGCACCGGCAGTACCGCATTAAACGTCGAATAAACGATTGGTCGGTAGCCATGACAGCCAGGACCCTGCCTTCCCTCGCCCCGGGCCGCAGCTGCGGCATCGCGCTTGCCGTGGCCGTCGCGGCACTGCTGCAGCCGCCGCTGATGGCCGCCGCCCAGGCTGGCGAGGCGGCGCTGTCGCCCAATCCGATCCCCTATCTGGGCGACCAGCTGCCGGCGCGCACGCCGCCGCTGTTGGAAATCGGCCCCGACCTGCTCGGAACCGGCCATCTCGGCGGCGGCATCGAACTGCCGACCGGCGCGGTCTGGCAGCCGGCATTGTGGGTGTTCGGCGAGGCGCGCTCCGCATTCCAAGGCTTCAAGACCGGCAACAGCCCGGAGCAACGGGAATGGGCCAACCGGGTCGATCTGTTCGCCAATCTCCGCTTGAGCGGCACCGAGCGGCTGCTGGTCGGGGTGTCGCCGCTCCGGCGCGGCAGCCAGTTCAGCGGCTACCGCTGGCAGCCATCCCGTGACGAGGGCTGGTTCGAGTCGGCCAATGCCAATATCACCACGCTGTTCTTCGAAGGGGAACTCGGTGAAATCTTCCCCGATGCCGACCCCTTCGACACCGGTGGGCTGGACATCGGCTTCACGGTCGGACGCCAGAACCTGTTCTTCCAGGAAGGGGCGCTGATCAACGATACCGTCGATGCCGTAGGCATCACCCGCGACACCATCATTCTGCCCGGCCTGTCGGTCGATACCAGGCTGACCACGCTCTATGGCTGGGCCAATATCGATCGCAGCAACAATCGGCGCGACAAGGACTCCCAGCTGTTCGGCGTGTTCACCGAGACCGATTTCCGCAGCGCCACCACCCAGGCCGACTTCATCTATGTCGACGGCAGCGACAAGACCGGCGGCGACGGCGCCTTTTTCGGCCTCAGCAGCACCCAGCGGATCGGCGCGATCAACACCGCATTCCATGTCAACCAGTCCCTGGCACTGGACCGCCGGACGCCCGCGGTCGACACCGGAACGCTGCTGTTCGGCGAGTTCTCGACGGATCCGTTCGGAACCCAGGATCTGCTCTATCTCAACACCTTCTGGGCGATCGACCGCTTCACCTCGGCGGCGCGCGACCCCACGGTCGGCGGTCCGCTGGGACAGATCGGCGTGCTGTTTGCCTCGGTCGGCCTCGGCAACTACCTGTCGGCACTGGGCAACCGCGCCGAGCAGGCGTTCGGCGGCGCGCTCGGCTACCAGATGTTCTTCAACGACGAGCGCACCCAGGTCATCCTGGAGGCCGGCGGCCGGCGCGCCACCGACCGCAACGGCCGGGATGCCGGCGCCATCGGCACCCGTCTGCAGCAGGCGGTGTTCGACCGCTTCGTCGTCCAACTCGACGGCTTCGTCTCCCAGGAGGAACAGCGCGACACCGGCTACGGCTTCCGCACCGAATTCCTGGTCCGCTTCTGAACCGAAGGGACGCGACCGACCATGATTGGGGCCTTGGAAGCCGTCGGATATCTGATCGTCGCCGGCGCCGCGGGCCAGGCGGCGGTCGGGCTGGCCGACGGCTGGCGCCGCAGTCGCCAGGAGCGGCGCATCGCCGAGGCGGATGCGCGGCTGTTCGAGCGCCAGGCAGAACTCCTGCTGAGCCGGGCGGCGGCCGAGCGCGACCGGGTGGTCAACACCTGGAACGGCTACCGTAAGTTCAGCGTCGCACGCAAAATCCGTGAGGCCGAGGGCATCACCTCGTTCGAGCTGACCCCCCATGATGGACGGCGGCTGGCACCGTTCCTGCCCGGCCAATACCTGACCTTCCAGGTCCGACCGCCCGGCCAGGGCAAGCCGGTGATCCGCTGCTATTCCCTGTCGGACGGCCCGAACCGGACCGACCGCTACCGGGTCACGATCAAGAAGATTGCCGCACCCGACGGCTGCGGCCAAACCGATGGCCTGGTGTCGAGCTGGTTCAACGATGTGGTCAAGGAAGGCGACCTGCTCGATGTCAAGGCGCCGACCGGCGGGTTCCATCTGGACCCACACCGCGAGGTGCCGGTGGTGCTGATCGCCGGCGGAATCGGGCTGACACCGGCACTCAGCATGCTGAACGCCATCTGTACCGAGGAGGGGCAGCGCGAAACCTGGCTGTTCAACGGGGTCCGCAATCGCCACGACCACATCTTTGCAGAACATTTGGCCGATATTCGCCAGCTCTATCCCAATATCCGGGTGATCACCTGTTACAGCCAGCCGACCGAGGACTGCGTGTCGGGCCGCGACTATGATCATGCCGGCCGGGTCGACATCCGCCTGCTGAAGGAAGCACTGCCCTCCAACAATTACGACTTCTATATCTGCGGCCCGGCGGCGATGATGGAACAGATCACCCAGGACTTGCGGGACTGGGGCGTTCCCGCCGGCACGATCCATTTCGAGGCGTTCGGCCCGGCGACGGTCAAGCGACATCCCCCGGCCGAGGAGTCACCTCAACCGGCGGCCGCGATCGAGGTCCAGTTCGGCCGGTCCAATAAGAAGGTGGCATGGCACACGGGGTCGCTGCTCGACCTCGCCGAAGCCAACGGCGTCTCGATCGACAGCGGTTGCCGGGCGGGCAATTGCGGGACCTGCGTGGTCGCGATTCGTGAGGGCGAGGTGGATTACCTGTCGAAGCCAGGCGAGCCGCCGGAAAAGGGCACCTGCCTGGCCTGTGTGGCGGTGCCGGCCAGTCGGCTGGTGCTCGATATCTGAACCGAAATGGGATTCTTGGCGGGAGGATAGCGTAATGTCATCGATTTCACTCATTCGCGCGAGCAGCCGGGTCTCGGCGCTGATACCGGCGCTGGGGCTGCTCGGCGCCTTGCTGATGACCGGTCCGGCCGCCGCCCAAACCGCCTGGGACCATGCCAAGGTGGTCGGTCCGACCGAATGCGCCGAGTGCCACAAGGCCGAGAACGAGGTCTGGAAGGGCACCCACCATTTCTCCACCTTCACCCAGCTGCCGCGCAAGAAATCGGCCAATGAAATTGCCGAACGCATGGGATTGCGGCGGATCAAGGCCGACAGCCTGTGCCTGGACTGCCATTTCACCACCGTCGAGCAAGGCGGCGAGCGCGAACCGATCGCCGGGGTCTCCTGCGAATCCTGCCACGCCCCGGGTCGCGACTGGAAAAAAGTCCACAGCACCTATAGCGGCAAGAAGAAAGGTCAGGAATCGGCGCAGGAGATTGCCCAGCGCTGGGCAGCTGCCGAAAAAGCCGGCATGATCCGACCTAAGAATATGTATCGGTGGGCGAAGAACTGCTACAGCTGTCACGTCGTGCCGCAGGAAAAACTGGTCAATGTCGGCAAACATGAAGCCGGTAGCGACTTTGAATTGGTCGCGTGGTCCCAGGGCGAAATCCGGCACAACCTTTGGTACAATGACGGTAAGGTCAATGAACCG
Organism: Azospirillum sp.; assembly: GCA_016124535.1. Taxonomy (GTDB): domain Bacteria; phylum Pseudomonadota; class Alphaproteobacteria; order Azospirillales; family Azospirillaceae; genus RI-112. The sequence continues at coordinate 76,378 of WGNK01000023.1, read as the reverse complement.
GCCTCTCAAAACACCAAACGGCTGATGTATGTCGTCGGCCAGGCGGTCGAGCTGGAAACCGCCCTGCGCGCGGTCGGCAAGGCCACCGAGAAGGCGGCCTATGCCGTAACCATGGCCAAGCGCGCCCAGGCCGATCGGGCTTCGGTCGCCAAGCTGGCCGGCTTGCTCCGCATCCCCGAACTGCAGGAAATCTCGGCTGCCGGCAACGGTGCCGGGCTCAAGCTGAACAACAATGGCGAGTTGTCGGCGGCGGCCGACAAGATCGCGGCGGCAACCCAGCGGCTGGTGGCCAAATATGATGGCAGCAGCTTTGGCGCGATCGACTCGGTGCTGCCGCCGGAAAGCAGCTACAAGGGCCGGCCCGCTCGCTGACGGCCTTCGGCCACTGAAGTCCCCCTCTCCGCTCTGGGGAGAGGGGGGCGAGGACGAGAAATCCGATCGGAAAGCGAGGAGTCAGCAGAGTGGTCGAGGTAACCGCGATCAGCCGGCCCCGGCGGTGGGACAGTCCCTTCGATCCCGCCCTCGGCGACGACGACATCGACCGGATCCTCGCGGCGCCGATGTTCAACGGGCTCGACCAGAGCCGGTTCCCGCCGACCCTGTCCTTGCGCGAAATCATCCGCAACGACAGCCGGATCGACCGCTACCGACGGGGCGACATCATTGTGCGCAACGGCGACTACGGCAATTCGGTGTTCGTCATCCTGAGCGGCCGGGTGCGGGTGCTGATCGACGAAATCCCCGAAATCGGCCGCCGGCCGGCACGCCGGCGGCGGTCGCCGTGGCGGCTGTTCAGCCAGTTGTGGACCAACCCGCCGCTGCCCGAAGGACGCGCGGTTGACGCCTGGAGCCCCAGCGCCGCCCTGCATCTGCGCCGCGAAAGCGGACCGGTGCGCGCCTATCTGCCCGAGGTCGAGCGGGTCATCGCCGGCCACCACACGATCCCCCTGGCCGAGGGCGAGTTGTTCGGCGAGATCGCAGCGCTGTCGCGGACCCCCAGGACCGCCACGGTGTTCGCCGACAGCGACTGCGAACTGGTTGAGCTGCGCTGGCAGGGCCTGCGCGACATCCGCAGCCGGGACGACCACCTGCGCGCCGAGATCGACCGCCGGCACCAGGACCGGGCCTTGCGCGCCCACTTGGCCGAGACGCCGCTGTTCGCCCATCTCGACGACGACACCCTGGCCGCGATCGCCGCCGAAACCCGCTTCGAGAGCTACGGCACCACCGATCTGTTCAGCGCCTTCGACCGCACCGATTCCCAGGCCGAGGCCGGTGCCGCGCTGGCCAACGAGCCGCTGATCGCCGAAGAAGGCACCTATCTCAACGATTTGATCATGATCCGGGCCGGTTTTGCCCGCATCACAGCGCGGCTCGACCATGGTCATCGCACCGTCGGCTATGTCCGCCAGGATGACCTGTTCGGGCTTGGTGAACTGGTCGAGCAATGGCGCAGCAACGAGCCGGCGGCGTTGCGCTGCAGCCTGCGCGCGATCGGCTATGTCGATATTCTGCGCGTCCCCAGCCCGCTGATCGAGCGCCATGTCCTGGCCCGACTGCCGGCCGATCGGCTGCCGCCACCGCCACCCCACCCGGCGTCGCGGCCGGCGTCGCTGCCGGCCTGGCAGGCCCGCGACGCCGAGGCCGGGTTGGAGCAGTCGCTGGCCGATTTCCTGATCGATCATCGGGTGATCAACGGCACCGCAACCATGCTGATCAACCTGAACCGCTGCGTCGGCTGCGACGACTGCGTCAGGGCCTGTGCGGCCGCCCACGGCAACAATCCGCGCTTTGTCCGCGACGGCCCCGCCCTGGGGGACGTCATGGTCGCCAATGCCTGCATGCACTGCATCGACTCGGTGTGCCTGATCGGCTGCCCGACCGGGGCGATCCACCGCGACGTCGCCACCGGCCGGGTTCTGATCAACGAGGCGACCTGCATCGGCTGCGGCACCTGCGCCAACTCCTGCCCCTACGACAATATCCGGATGGTCGAGATCCGAGACCGTGCCGGCAAATTCATCGTCGACCGCGAGACCAACGCGCCGATCCGCAAGGCGACCAAGTGCGACCTGTGCTCCGACCAGTTGGGCGGTCCGGCCTGCCAGCGCGCCTGCCCCCACGACGCCCTGGTCCGGATCGATCTGCGCGAACAGGACCGCTTGGCGCAGTGGGTGCGTCGGTGACCACGTTCCTCTGGCGCCGCATCGTCCACTCCGGCATCACCGCGACGCTGTTAGTCGCGCTCCTGGTCGTCCACCATCTCAATTCGGTCTCGCTCCACGACACCCAGTTCCTGACCGGCTGGGTACTGGTCGGCGGGATCGTCGGCCTGGCTTGCTACAACCTGCGAAAGAAGGTCCCGGTGCTGCCTTTGGCCAGTGCTGCCGGCTGGCTGCAAGTTCACATCTATGCCGGCTGGCTGACCGTTGCCGCCTTCTTTCTTCACACCGGGCTCCGGCTGCCGCGCGGCCCGCTGGAGGTCGCGCTGTGGACGCTGTTCGTCCTGATTTCGCTCAGCGGCGCGGTCGGACTGACGCTCAGCCGCGTTCTGGCGCGGCGCCTGGGCGAACACGGCGAGCGGCCGATCTTCGAGCGCATCCCGACCTTGCGCGCCGACCTCGCCCGCCGGGTCGAGGATCTGGCGTTGGCTTCGGCGCGGGACACCCTGTCGATCACCATTGCCGACTACTATCGCAGCGAGTTGCATGATTTCTTCCGCCGGCCGCGCCATCGCCTGGCCCACCTGACCGGCTTTCGCCGGCATTTGCGGCACCTGCTCGACCAGATCGATTCGCTCAATCGCTATATCGACGACCGCAACCGCGACACGCTGGCCCAGATCGCCGCCTGCGTCGTCGCCAAAGACAATCTGGACTACCATTACGCGCTGCAGGGCACGCTCAAGCTGTGGCTGTTCGTCCACCTGCCGCTGGCCTATTCGGTTCTACCGGTGGCCGCGCTCCATGCCGTGCTGGCCTATGCCTTCGCCGGGATCTCGCCATGACCGAGAGCCAACCGACCGGACATTTCAAGGGGCGGTCCCGCACCTATGACCGGCCGAACCAGGATTGGCTGTGCGGTCGGTCGGCCTCCGATCCTGGCGTCTGCCGCGCCGGCCCCGACGCCAGGGGGCGGTGCGGTGCGGCGCCGGGCTGCGCGCCGAGGCGCGACGGCGACCGTTGGCAATGCACGCGGCCGACCGCCGCCGGCGGCCCCTGTGCCGATGGCCCGCAACCCGATGGTGCCTGCCGCCATCAGCCGACCCACTGCGCACCCCGGCGCAGCCTGCGCTCGTGGCGGGGCTGGCTGACCGGGATTGCCCTCACCATCACCCTCGGCCTCCTGGTGGTGGTTCTGACCGGGTCGGCGCGGGAACGCCTGTTGACCACCGGGCCGCTCACCCTCGACCACGGCGTGATCAAGAACTGCACGGGCTGCCACAGCCTGTTCGGGCAAGGACCCGCCGCCTGGCTGAACGCCGCGCTCGACGCCGACCATCGCCACCGCGATGATCGGCTGTGCCTGGGCTGCCATGAGCTGGGCACCACCCCGCGGCATATCCATTCCAGACCACCCGAGGCGATCGCGGCGGTCACCGAGGAGGTCCTGGACGGCCATCACGGCAATCCCAACCCACCGCTCGATGTTCAGTTGGCGTCGCTGATCTTCAGCCCGCCGGACCCGGCCTCGACCGAGATCGGCTGCGGCACCTGCCACCGCGAACACCGCGGTGCCCATGTCGACATCAGAGCGATGTCGAACGCCGCCTGCCAGGCCTGCCACCAGGTACAATTCGCCTCGATTTCCGATGGCCATCCGCCGTTCCGCCACTTCCTGACCGCGCGGCGCGAGCGGATTATCTTCGACCATGTCTCCCATCTGAAGCGCCACTTCCTCGATCGGGACTTTCGCGACAAGGCGCCGGCGACCTGCGTCAGCTGCCACGGCTCGGACCCGACCGGCAACTTCATGACCACGCTGAGTTTCGAGGCCACCTGCGCTGCCTGCCACCGCGGCGACATCGGCGGCGCGGCGCTGGCCGGAAACAAGGGGATCAAGTTCCTCGCGATCCCCGGCCTCGACCTGATCGAGTTGAAGCAACGCGGCATCGATATCGGCGAATGGCCGGGCCAGTCGGACGAGCCGCTGACCCCGTTCATGGTGCAGATGTTGCGCCACGATCGCCACCTCGCGAGCCTGCTCGACCAGATCGGCACTGTCGACATGCGCGACCTGCGCAGGGCCACGCCGGACCAGATCCAGGCGGTCGCCCGACTCGCCGTGGCCATCAAGCGGATGCTGGCGGACCTGCTGACCGGCGGTATGCCGATGGTGGAAACCTACCTGACTCCGGAAGTGGAGCACCTGAGCACCAAAGGCAGCGCAGCAGATTTTGGCACGCTGTTCGGCCATCTGCCCGCTGAAGTCGTCCGGTCGGCGGCCGAGCGCTGGTTCCCTCACCTAGCCGACGACCTGGCGAAGCCTTTGCCCATACTGCCCGCAACCACCCCCGGCGGGGCAGCGGCGACCATGCCGGCGGCGACCGGCGCGCCCGCATCCTCCGACCAGTCCGATATTCTGGCCGACGCCCCGGCGGTGCCACCCGACCAGTCCGATATTCTGGCCGATGCCCCGGCGGCGGCGCCCGACCAGTCCGATATTCTGGCCGATGCCCCGGCGGCGCCACCCGACCAGTCCGATATTCTGGCCGATGCCCCGGCGGCGGCGCCCGACCAGTCCGATATTCTGGGCGATGCCCCGGCAGCGCCACCCAACCAGTCCGATATTCTGGGCGGTGCCCCGGCGACGCCACCCGACCAGTCCGATATTCTGGGCGGTGCCCCGGCGACGCCAGCGAACCAGTCGGATATTTTGGACAGCGCGTCGGTGACCCCGCCGCCACCCGACGCGGCACCCAAGCTGCCCGCGACCGCGGCGATGCCGCCCGCGGTCGATCCGGAGCGCTGGATGGCCAATGGCGGCTGGTATCGACTCGATTTTGCCCTGCTCTACCGTCCGACCGGCCACGCCGATTCGTTTCTGCGCAGCTGGCTCGAAATCGCCGCCAGCCAGCCCTACGGCCAATCGGCGGCCAACCGCGAGGCTCTGTTCGCCTCTTTCAATACGCCGCGATCACCTGGGGCCTGCCTCAAATGCCACAGCGTCGACGGCGCCAGGGCAAACAATGGCGACGGCGCCGCCGAAGATCGCATCATCAATTGGTATGCTCGACGCTTTGAGCCGGAAGACCGCGGCTTTACCCGGTTCTCCCATATTCCCCATTTCAGCCTGGTCAGCCAATATGGTTGCCAGACCTGCCATTTGTTGACCGAGGGCGCGGTCGGGCGATCGGATTCCGGCTTCAGGGAACAGTTCCGCCGCTTGGATCCGCGCGCCAACGTGGTGACCAATTTCGATGGCCCGGCTACCCGGACCTGTGCGTCCTGCCACACCGCAGAGGCCGCCGGCGATTCCTGCACCCAGTGCCATCGCTACCATGTCGGGCGCTTCCCGGCCCGCTCGGTTCCAACCCGGATGGAAGTGATGCCGACCCCGCCCGGCTGACCCGAGCCTTAAACGACCGCCCGCTCCCCAGCCAGCCGACGGGCATGCTCGCCCTCGGCGGCGGTGTCGCGAGACCTCATGCCCTCCCTCAGGTTCCAAGACCGGAGCCCCCGGCCGACGCTCTATTTTTCTTGGGCGGAGCCCTTGACGTGGGAAATTTTCCCACACATATTGGCTTCATACGTGGGATAATTTCCCACAACGATGGGATTGGAGAGAGGTCATGACGATGGCATCGCTGGCACAAGAGACTGAGATCGCCGCCGCTCATTCAGCGCGCCGACGGGCCATGCATCGTAGCTTGGATATCCTAGCCGCCGTCGGGATTCTCGCGGTCGCATCGCCGCTTGCGCTCGCCATCGTCGCGTTGATCAAGCTGGATGGCGGCCCGCTGCTGGTCGGCACGCCCTGCCGCAGCCCCGGCGGACGAACGCTCATCCGGTGGCGGTTTCGCACCACCCGGATCGGATCCCGCTCATTCCCGCGCCTGGTCAATCAGTGGGGCTGCTGGAAATTCTGCACCCCGAAACCGGCGGACCGTCTGACCGCGATCGGCCGTCTCCTCACCCTGTTCCGACTGGACGAATTCCCCCGGATCGTCAATCTTCTCAACGGCAGCGAGAGCCTGTTCGGTTCGGATTGAGTCCGGACGCCCATCTCGACTGCCATGTCCGGGCGCCATTCCAGACGGGGGAAGATCGTTCCACCTCGGCGGCTTCCCGGCCCATGATCGGCGAGCCGCAATGACCACCGCGCCACCAGCCAGTTCGCTCCCGCCGGCTCTCGCGGCTCCGCCTGCGGTGTTCCTGTCGGCGTTGCGCCGGGTTCTGCGTCCGCTGGTCCGGCTGCTGATCCAAACCGGCGTCACCTTCCCGGCCCTCAGCCAAATCTTGAAGCAGCTCTACGTCGAAGTTGCCGAGCACGCCTTCACCTTGCCCGGCAGATCCCAAAGTGATAGCCGGATCAGCGTCCTGACCGGCGTTCATCGCAAGGAGATCAAGCGGCTGCGCGAGGACGAAGACCGCACGCCACCCGCGGTGTCGCTGGGCGCCGAGGTGATCGGACGATGGCTTTCCGGACCCCCTTATCTGGACGAGGCGGGAGGCCCACGGCCGCTACCGCGGGCGGCCGAAGACGGCGCCGTGTCGTTTGAATCCCTGGTCCAGTCGATCAGCACCGATGTCCGGCCGCGGGTGCTGTTCGACGAGTGGCTGGCCTCCGGCATCATCCGCCCCTTGCCCGACGGTCGGCTGGAACTGGTGACCGAAGCATTCGTGCCGCGAGGCGATTTCGCCCAGCTCGCCCATTTCTTCGGACGCAATCTGCGCGATCACGTCGCCGCGGCGGCCCACAATCTGATCGCCCAGGGGCCGCCCTTCTTCGAGCGCGCGATGTTCCACGACGGCCTGTCAGCGGATTCGATCGCCGCCTTGAGCACCGAGGCGGAACGCGCCGGCATGGCGACACTGGTTGCCCTCAACCGGCACGCCCACGAATTGGCCGCGGGCGACGCCCGGCGGTCCGATGCCAACCAGCGGATCACCGTCGGCATTTATCTGTATGCCGCGCCACGGCCCGACCCCTCCGGGTTCACCGAGGTCGACCCTTGACTCGCTCCATCCCACCCGGCCGCTCCTGCCGAATCTCGCACATGTTTGCCGGGCTGCTGTTCGCCGTTCTGGTCGCCGGCTGTAACGATGCCACCGAGATGCGCGCCGATCGCGGCATCGGCGGTACCGGCGCCCCCCCCGCCTTAGCCGATCGCGGCATCGGCGGCACCGGTATCGTCGGAACCCTGACCGGTTTCGGCAGCATCCACGTCAATGGCCTGCGGGTCGCACTGCCGGACAGCGTGATCGTGACCATCGACGGCCGGCCGGGCCAGGCCGCGGCGCTGGCGGTCGGTCAGGTGCTCGCGGTCGATGCATCGGGCAGCGGCACCGGCAGCGGCCTGACCGCACGGCGGATCGACGTCCTGCATGCGGTGGTCGGCCCGGTCGAGGCGGTCAACGTCACAGGGCAGACCACCCGTGTCCTCGGTCAGGTGGTCGAGCCGCCGGCGAGTGGACCGCCCAGCCGGATCGGCGATTGGGTCGCGGTCAGCGGCCTGCGCCGCGCCGATGGCGTGATCGAAGCCAACCGGATCGATGCCGCGACCGGCCGCCGCTGGTTGTTGCGCGGCCCGGCGACCGTGACCGGCGACCGCAGACTGAAGATCGGCGACCTCACGGTGCTCCCGCCCCTGGGCAGCCCACCAACGCAATTCGGGGTCGGAGACTGGCTCGCCCTTTCCGGCACCATGACCGCCGGAAAGCCCCGCGCAACCACGCTCGCAGCACTGCCGACGACACCGTTCGGCGCGCCCTTGTCCCGGCTGTTCGTCGAGGCCTTCCTGGACTCGACCGGGCGGGCGGTAGCCCCGGAGGCGACGCTGGTGCCGCTGGTGCCGGCCGCCGCGCTCCGCCGGGTGGTGATCCAGGTCCGCGAACCGCGGGCCGGCGGCGGCAGCGTGGTCGGGGTGGCTCCTAATCACCCCGGACCGCCCGGCGGACCGCCCGGCGGACCGCCCGGCGGCCCAGCCGGTGCCGCGGACGGCCCCCCCGGCGGCGGCCCCGATGGAGGACCCGGCGGCGGACCTGGGGGCGGTCACGGCGGCGGCCGTGGCGGTGGCGGCGGTGGCGGTGGCGGCGGTGGCGGCGGGCGGTGAACGGCCCGCACGGCTCAGGGTAGCTTTTGCCGGCCGACGATCGCCGAAACCGGTGCCATCACCAGCTTACGGTCGGTCACCGTGGGCAGCCATTGGGCGACGCGCTCGATCGTCGACGGATAGGGCTGGCCGATACCGATCGCCGCCCCTTCGGCGAGTGCGATGTCCTCCAGCTTGCGCAGCTGGGCATCGATCGTCCCGCGCGACGGATCGGCGTCGATGATCAGATTGGCCATCGCCCAGGGCAATTTGCGCTCGGCGGCGATTGCGGCACCGACGCTGTTGCCGGCGACGCGGCTGTCGAACAGCATCAGCCCCCGCTTTTTCAGCACGTCGATCACCGGCTGCACGCTGCTGGTCTCGGTCATGAAGCGGCTGCCGCTGAGGCTGGTGACCCCGACATAGCCGGCAACCCGGCTCAGCGCCCATTCCAGGCGTTCGATATTGCTTGCCGCCGGCAGGCCGACCCGCAGGGTGCGCGGTCCCGGATCGTAGGTCCGTTCGGTGGATTCCATCGGCAAGGCCAGCAAGATTTCGTGGCCCTGCCGGCGCGCGGCATCGACCCAGCTGTCCAGGCGATCGGCGTAGGGGAGGAAGGCCAAAGTGACGACCCCCGGCAATTTGGCCAGAGCGTTGGAGGTGACCGCCCCGGACAGCCCGAGATCGCTGATCACGATCGCCAGTCGCGGCCCTTGGTCGGGTCCCGGAAACGGCCGGGCATAGGTCCGCCACGGCTGTCTGCCGTCACTGGAGATCCGGGGCAGCGGACCGTCCGGCGTATCCTCGGTAATTTCCGGCACCGGCGCCGGGGTCAGCACCACGGTGCCATCGGCGCGCATCTGCGGCGGCGGCGGTCCGGGGGGCGCCGCAGTCTGATCCTTTGGCGCGTCCTGAGGGGCCTCATGGGGCGCCTCATGGGGCGCGTCATGAGGAGGGGCCGACGGTTTCCCCGACGTCTCGCCATCGGGCTTGGCCGGCGTCGCTTCTGCGGGCGTGGCCACGGGTTTAGCCGCGCCGTCTTCCCCCGGTTTGGCAATCGGCCGGCCGGGCCCGGTCGCATCGCCGGGAGCGGTCACATCCACCACCAGGTACGGCACCATGGCGGCACGCCGCGCCAGGGTGTCGTCGCTGCTCAGGAACAGCCAGCCGGCCACCGCCAGGGCAACACCGAAAGCCACAACGGCGAGCACCAGCGGAAGCTTCTGAACCAGCAGCCGCAGCCATGGCGGCCGCTCCCTGGCCCATCGCGGCCGCTCCCTGGCGACGTCCGGCCGTCGAAACCGGCGGCCACCGCCAAGCCGCGCCTTAAGCCTGCCCAGGATGGCCGAGGCCACGACGTCAGTCCCCTCTCAGCCGATTGAGCCCGTCGGGCGGTGTCACCGGCTCAATTGGCGGCGCGGGTATTGAACAGGGCGACGCCGCGCAACAGATCGACGGCACGAGCCAGCTGGTAGTCAAACGGCGCGGCCGCCGGCTTGCCCGCGGCCCCGGCCGGCGCGGCATCGCCGTCACCCGCCGGGCCCGTGCTGCTTTCCGGTTTCGCGGCGCCATCGGCCGGCGCCGCCGGCTGCGTCGGAGCCCCGTCGCCCGGTGCCGATTGTCCCTGGCCGGCCGGCCCCTGGTTTGCCTGCCCCTGGTTTGCCTGGTTGTCGTTGCGCAGCGCACCTCGCAGATCCGCCTCACGCCGACGACCGGCGATATTGTCGATTTCTTCAAGCTTGGCCTGGTGCACCTCGATGTCGGGAGTAATCCCGAGCTGCTGGATCGAGCGCCCCGACGGCGTGTAATAGCGTGCCGTGGTCAACCGGATCGCGCCCACCCCCGGCAGGGGAATGATCGTCTGGACCGAGCCCTTGCCGAACGACTGGGTGCCCAGGACCACCGCCCGATGATGGTCCTGCAAGGCGCCGGCGACGATTTCCGACGCCGAGGCCGAACCGCCATTGATCAGCACGATCAGCGGCAAGCCGCCGATGCCGTCGCCGGCTTTGGCATTGTAGCGCTGGCCGTCTTCGGATTTCCGACCGCGGGTCGACACGATCTCGCCATGGTCGAGGAAGGTGTCCGACACCGAGACCGCCTGGTCGAGCAGCCCGCCCGGATTGTTGCGCAGGTCCAGGATATAGCCCTTCACCTTGTCGCCCAGCTGCTCCTTGATCTTGGCGATCGCCCGGTCGAGCCCGCTCTGGGTCTGCTCGTTGAAGGTGGTGATGCGCAGATAGCCGACATCGCTCTCGACGCGCGACCGCACCGATTGAATCTTGATCACGGCACGGGTGATGCTGACGTCGAACGGCTCGCGGGTTTCGCCCCGGCGCACCGTGACCTTGATGTCGGAGCCCGCCGGCCCGCGCATCTTCTCCACGGCATCATTCAGGGTCAGGCCCAGCACCGGCTCGCCGTTCAGATGGGTGATCAGGTCGCCGGGCTGCAGCCCGGCGCGAAATGCCGGGGTATCATCGATCGGCGAGACCACCTTGATCACGCCGTTTTCCATGGTGACTTCGATGCCCAATCCGCCGAATTCACCGCGGGTCTGCACCTGCATGTCCTGGAAATTCTTGCGGTTGAGATAGCTGGAATGGGGGTCCAGCGATGTCAGCATGCCGTTGATCGCGGCCTCGATCAGCTGCTCGTCGGAGACCTTCTCGACATATTCCGCACGCACCCGCTCGAACACATCGCCGAACAGGTTCAACTGTCGATAGGTTTCCGTGGTGTTCGATTCGGCGCTGGCGCGGATGGGCGACAAGAGCAGCAGCACCGCCAGCATGGCGGCAGTCGTGACCTTGATCATTCTCAACCTTGTCCTTTCCCGTGCGGGTCGCCGAAGCCATGCCGTGGGTCGATGGGCTGGCCGTTCCGCCTCAATTCATAATAGAGATCTTGTGCGCCGTCTGCCGAATCTGCGGTCGCACCGATCGGCTCCCCCGCCGAGACGTGCTGACCGACACCGCCGTCGATCCGTCCGAGCCCGGCAATAAGACTATGATATCCATTCCCGTGTTCAACGATCAAGAGCTGCCCGTAGGTCCGGAAGCGGCCGGCGAAGCGGATCACCCCCTCGCGCGGCGCCACCACCGGCGTGCCCGGACGGGTGCGGATATGCACCCCCCGGCTGGCCGCCCCGAATCGGTCGAGCTCGCCATAGCCGACCACCACCACCCCGCTGGCCGGCAGTCGCGGGTCGGCGACCGGTGGCGAGGGTGCCGGGGGCGATCCAACCGCGATCACGGTCGGTGTCGCTGCCGGCGCCGCTGCCGGCGCCCCTGCCGGCACCGTCACGACCTCCGGGGCGGGCGGCGCTGCAGGCTCCGTCCGCGGCGGCTCGGCTTGCTGCGGCGGCTGGCCGGCCGCCGCCGGCTGGCGTTCCGCTTCGGCCCGGCGCTCCGCTTCGGCCCGGCGCTCGGCCTCGGCCCGGGCCGCCGCTTCAGCCGCCCGCTTATCGACCTCCAGCTGATCGATCAATTGGCGCAGATCCGATACCTGACCGGCCAGAACCGCCATTCGCTGGGCCACGTCCTGGCGCTGCGCCGCGGTCAGCTGCAGCAGCTGCTCGCGCCGTGCGACCAACGCCGCAACCTCGGCATGGCGCTCGCTGAGAATGCTCCGGGCCGCCGCGACTCGTTCGCGCTGCAGGGCCAGACGGGTCCGGATGTCCTGCAACTGGGCAACCGCGGCGGCGAGCACGTCGGCGCGCTGGCGCAAGGCCGGGAGGGCCGCGCGCAGCAGCACCGCGGCACGGACCAGATCCAGCGGCGCCTCGGGCCGTGCAATCATCGCTTCGGGCGGGATGCGCGACAGCCGCAGGAGCGCCCCGGTCAGCTCGGCAATGCGGCGGCGTTCGCCATCCAGCCGGTGACTGCGGTCCGATTCCTCGGCCGCCAGACCAGCCTCGGCGGCCTCGACCCGGTGCAATTCGGCATCCTGGCGCGCCGCCTCATCGGCTGCGGCAACCAGCCGTGAGCGCAATTCGGCCAATTCGTGATCGAGCGCCTCGGCCTTGTGGCCAAGCTCGCGCTGGCGTTCGCGACCCTGCGCCAAGTCCTCCTGGACTCGGCGCAGGGTCTGATCCGGTGGCGGCTCCGTCGCGAAAGCCGGCAGCGCCGGCAGGAACGCGATCGCGCCGCAGGCGGCGACCCGGAGCCACCAGGCACACCGGCGACTGCTGCCACCGATGATCGCGGTGCCCGCCCCGGCCACCATCCTACCGTCTCTGGGTCGAGCCCGTCACCGGGAGACCTCCATCGTCATTCCGCGGCTTGCCGGGCCGATTGTCCATCCGCCTGGCGGCCGGCCGCCGGTTCGATCAGACTGCACCCGGTCATCACCGGCGGCTGCGCGAGCCCGATCAGGGCGAGCAGGGTCGGCGCGATATCGGCCAGCCGACCGGGTCGTACCCCGACCGCCGCCGGGCCATTGACCAGGATCAGCGGAACCTTGTCCAAAGTATGGGCGGTGTGGGGCCCGCCGGTCTCAGGATCGCGCATCAGCTCGCAATTGCCATGATCGGCGGTGACCAGCAAGACGCCGCCCTGGCGGCGCACCGCCGCCTCCAGCCGGCCGAGGCACTGATCGACCGCCTCGACCGCCTTGATCGCGGCGTCGAGAAAGCCGGTATGGCCGACCATGTCGGGGTTGGCGAAATTGATCACGATCAGGTCGAAGCGGGCGGAGTCGATCGCCTCGACCACCCGATCGGTGACTTCCCGCGCCGACATCTCCGGCTGCAGGTCGTAGGTCGCGACCTTGGGCGAGGGCACCAGAATCCGCTCCTCGCCGGGATACTGCCGCTCTTCACCGCCATTGAAGAAGAAGGTGACGTGGGGGTACTTCTCGGTCTCGGCAATCCGCAGCTGGGTCAGCCCAGCGCGGGATACCACCTCGCCCAGGGTGTCCGCGATCTGCTTGGGCGGGAAGATCGCCGGCAGCAAGCGGTTGAGTGCGCTGGAATATTCGACCAAACCGAGCGCTGCGGCGAAGGTCGGGGTGGCGGTCCGCGGGAAGCCGTCGAAGGCAGGGTCGAGCAAAGCGGTGAGAATTTCGCGGGCGCGATCGGCCCGGAAATTGGCCATCAGCAGCCCGTCGCCATCGGCCATGCCGCGATAGCCGGCAATCACCGTCGGCGCCACGAACTCGTCGCCGATCCCGGCGGCATAGCTGCGCGACATCACCTCCAAGGGATCCGCCGCGGTATCCCCTTCGGCCGCGACCATCGCCGCCCAGGCGCGTGCGACCCGCTCCCAGCGCTTGTCCCGATCCATTGCGTAATAGCGGCCGATCACGGTGCCGATCCCGACACCGGCGGCACCGTCCCCGGTTACGCCGGCCCCGGTTACGCCTGCCCCGGTTACGCCTGCCAGGTCCCGGAGGAAGCCGGCCATCTGGTCACGACCGCTTTGCGGCGGGACATCGCGCCCGTCGGTAAAGGCATGAATAACCACCGCGATGCCGCGCCGGGCGAGCCAGCCGGCGAGCGCCACCATGTGGTCCTGGTGGCAATGGACGCCGCCCGGTGACAGCAGACCGAGCAAGTGGCAGGTGCCGCCGCTGTACCGCAGTCGATTCGCAAACTCCGCAAGGCCGCTATTGCGGTCAAGTTCACCAGTGCTGATCGCCCGGTCGATCATCGGCAGGTCCTGGAACACCACCCGCCCGGCACCGAGATTCATATGGCCGACTTCGGAGTTCCCGATCTGCCCTTTGGGCAGCCCGACTTCTTCTTCGCAGGCGTCAAGCAGGGTATGGGGTCCCGCCGCCCATAGCCGGTCGAACACCGGCGTGTTGCCCAGGGCAATCGCATTATCGGCCCGATCATCGCGCCAGCCCCAACCATCGAGGACACAAAGTACTGCCGGTCGCGGACGAGTGCTCTTGGGCTGGTTTGGCATCATCAGTGGCCCTTAGGTGGATTTAGCGTCAAAATCAGCACGATAACCAGAATAATGACCACAACGAGATACATCGGCGGCCTCTTTGCTCCGCTGCGACCTCAAGGCGAGGCACGGTGGTAGGGGTGACCGGCCAATATCTGCTGACAGCGGTAGAGTTGCTCCGCCAACATGCCACGCACCAACAGATGAGGCCAAGTCAATGGTCCCAAGCCTAGCACCAAATCGGCCCGCTGTCGTACGCCTTCGTCAAGTCCATCGGCGCCGCCGATCAAAAACGCCAAGTCGGCAACGCCGCGATCGCGCCAGGTGCCGATCCTGGCCGCCAGGGCCTCGCTGGTCAAACCGATGCCGCGCGGGTCGAGTGCCACCACCGTGGCGCCCTCCGGGACCGCCGCCAGCAGCAGCTGCCCTTCCTGGCGCCGCAGTTCGAGCGCCGGCGGCCGCCCCTTCGCCTCGACCTCGCGCAGGGTCAGCGGCGGTCGCAGCCGGGCGGCATACTGTTCGAACAAACTGCGTTCCGGACCGCCGCGGGCACGGCCGACCGCGACCAGCGCCAGCCGCATCGCTCAATCGCCCCTCTCCGACGGGGTGCGGCGGCTGGCAAGGCTGGCCAATCGTGGGCAACCCCGGCCTGCGGCTAGGCCTGCAGGCGCAGACCAGATCCGGAGTCGTCGTCGCCGATGCCGCCCCACATCTTCTCCAGGTTGTAAAAGCTACGAACCTCTGGGCGGAACAGATGAATCACAACGTCACCGGCATCGACCAGCACCCAATCGCCATGGGGCATCCCCTCGATACCGATTTCAGCGATCCCGGCCCGCTTTAAGCGTTGGCACAGGTTGTCTGCCATGGCGCCGACGTGGCGGTTGGAGCGCCCCGACGCCACCGCCATATAGTCGGCGAAGCTGGTCTTGCCGCCAAGATCGATGATGACGACGTCCTCGGCCTGATCATCGTCGAGCGACCGCTCGACCAGCGCCTTGAGCTCGGTCGGAGACGGCGGTTCCGGCCGCGCCGCGGCGGCGGTGCCGTCAGTCGTGAAAGAAGTCGCTATGGCCCTATACCCCTCGTCCAGAAGGAACATCAATCGGTCGCCGGTGGCTCCGGCATGGTTTGACCCGGCTTGAACTCGCCCGGCTTGAACTCGCCGGGTTTCAACGGCCCCGGTTTCGGCGGGCCGCCGGCACCGGCTCTGATCGCCGTCGCCGAGGCCGGATGCCACGGGTTACGAAAAAACACCCAGGCCGGCGGGACCATGTCGGCAAGGCGTCCTGCTCCGCACAGGCCGATCCGCCGCGCCCGGAAGCGGCGCGCCGCAATCCCGTTCAGCGCCTTCAATGAATATGGTGAGCGGCTGAACACGGCAACCGGTACGCTTGCGAAAATTCTGGTCCAGTGTTGCCAGCGCCGCACCTGATCCAGATTGTCGGCGCCCATCAGCCAGACGAAGCGGGTGCGCGGATAGCGTTGCGCCAATTCCCGCAAGCTGTCGGCGGTGTAGCGGGTCCCCAGCCGGGCCTCCAGCGTGGTCGCCAGAATCCGCGGGTGGCGCGCCGCCGCCCGTGCCCAGATCAGGCGCTGGGCCTGCCCCGCCATGTCCTGGGGAGATTTGAGCGGGTTCTGCGGGCTGACCAGCCACCACACCTGATCGAGCCGAAGCAGGCGCAGGGCGACCTCGCTGACCATGCGGTGGCCGTCATGGGCCGGATTGAACGACCCCCCGAGCACCCCGACCTTGAGCCCGGCCCAGGCTGCACCGCTGAGCGGGCCAGGCGCCCCCCGCCCGACAAGAGCCCCCCCGGCGCAAGCCGGCGCGACGCTGCCCGGTGCGACCGGGACCCGGCTCAGGGCCGGACCTGTCCGGTTCCGCGCACCTTGTATTTGGTGCTGGTCAACTGCTCGGCGCCGACCGGTCCCCGCGCGTGCAGCTTGCCGGTCGAGATGCCGATTTCCGCCCCCATGCCGAACTCGCCGCCGTCGGCGAACTGGGTCGAGGCGTTCCATAGCACGATGCCGCTGTCGACCCGGTCCAGGAAACGTTCAGCCGTCGCCGTGTCCTCGGTAACGATGCTGTCGGTGTGGTGCGAGCCGTGGGCCTCGATATGGGCGATCGCCCCATCGACGCCGTCGACCAGCCGTACCGAGATGATCGCATCCAGGTATTCGGTGTCCCAGTCGGCGGCGGCCGCCGCCTTGACCCGCGTGTCGACCGCCTGAACCGCGGCATCGCCCCGGACCTCGCAACCGGCCTCCAGCAGATCGCGGACCAGCCAGGGCAGATGGCTGGCGGCCACCCTGGCGTCGACCAGCAGGGTCTCGGCGGCGCCGCAGATCGAAGTGCGCCGCATCTTGGCGTTCAGCGTCACCGCCCGCGCCCGTGCCAGGTCGGCGGCGCCATCGACATAGACATGGCAGATGCCGTCGAGATGCTTGATCACCGGCACCCGGCTTTCCGCCGCCACCCGCGAGGTCAGCGACTTGCCGCCGCGCGGGATGATCACGTCGATGTCCTCGGCCATGGTCAGCATGACCCCGACCGCCGCCCGGTCGGTGGTCGGCACCAACTGGATCGCCGTCTCCGGCAGCCCTGCGGCCCGGAGTCCCTGTGCCAGCGCCGCCGCGATCGCGCGGGACGAATGAAAACTCTCCGAGCCGCCGCGCAGGATCGCGGCATTGCCCGATTTCAGGCACAAGCCACCGGCGTCCGCCGTGACGTTGGGACGGGACTCGTAGATGATCCCGATCACCCCGATCGGCACCCGCACCCGCTGGATGCGCAGCCCGTTCGGGCGGCACCACTCGGCCAGCACGGTGCCGATCGGGTCCGGCAGGGCCGCCACGTCTTCCAACCCGCGCGCCATCGCCTCGACCCGTGCCTCGTCGAGCCGCAAGCGCTCGATCAGCGGGACCGCAACACCGCGCGCGGCTGCCGCTTCGACGTCCTGTCGGTTGGCCGCCAGGATCGCCGCGCCCGCGGCCCGCAAGGCCGCCGCCGCCGCGATCAGGGCCTGGTTCTTGGCCTCGGCGGAGGTATTTGCCAGCACCGCCGCGGCCACCCGCGCCTGGCGCCCCAACCGGCGCATCTCCTCGGACAAAGCATCGCCCCCAGACTCGGCGGCAAGCGGCACCACGATCACGGCGACAATCCCCCCAGCTTCAAACGGTCAACCGATCGTAGCAAACAACCCGCCGCGCGCGGAAGCCCGCTTCGTGCAAGGGCGCTGCGCCCGCCTGCAGGCCCTGCCGCCGGTCCCGGCACGATCGGCCGATGGCGCCTGGATCCCGACGCCCAAAGCAAGTTAAAGGTTCCGATTGGCCGGCATTACCGCTAACATTCCAGACTAGCCAACCGACCCGGCATCGGGGGCGCCCCATCGGCAGCGACGGATCGCCCGCTGGCGGCCCCGCTGGCCGCATCTGAAGAAGATCAGGGAGGACTGCGCATGCCCACCTACGACTTCTATCAATTGGTCGCCGGAGTTGTCATGCTTGGCACCTTCGCGTTGACGTACCGGCCGGTCTTGCGTGCCTATCGCGCCGATCCGCCGCCGGCTCTGTTGCGCAGCCCGATGAGGGCCGATCTTCTGCTGTTGGTCTATTTCACTTTCATGCTGGTCGGCGCGGTGTTTACCCTGTTCGGTCTGCTCTGAACCGACCGACGCTCCGGCAGCCCCAACCCGGCGAGGCACCGCCCTCCCCTTGAACTTCATCGACGATTCCAGGACGCCGATCCGGCGCCGGAGCAGGGCTCCAGACCCCGACCAGACACTCGCCGGGGACCATGATGTCGACCCCTGGCTGGTCGACCGCGTGGCGTTGCCCGACCCCGACCGCGACGCCGTTTCCGATCTTCTGCGCGAACTCTCGGACAGCCGGCCGCGGGGCGCCGTGGCCCTGGAACTCGCCGATCATCGCGCCCTCGACGATGACCTGGACGCGTCGCCGCCCTGGTACGCGCGGCCGTGGCCCCTGGCCGTGGCCCTCACCGTCACCGGCGGGCTCGGCGTGGCCCTCGCCCTGCTGCAGACGGCTGGACCGATCGCACCGCCGCCCGAGCCGGTGCCGATTGCGATCGTGGTTCGGGTCATGACGGCAGCACCGATCGAACCCGCCGCGCCGGCCCCTGCGCCGGCCGCGCCGACGGCGATTGCGGCGGTCGTGCCCGAGCCGCCGGTGCTGCCGGAGCCGGCGCCGACGATCAAGGAGGTGCCGCCGGTCGCCGCAAGCAGCGCAGCCGAACCCGCGCCGGTCTTGCCCCCGCCGCCCGTCACGATCGCACCGCCGGCAGAGGCCGCAGCCGCAACCGTGGCGGCCGAGCCCCCCCCGGTCCAACCGCCCCAACCACAGACAGCGATGGCCGCCGCGCCGCCTCCGGACCTCCTGCGCCCGATCGGCCAGCTCGCGATCGAATTACCCCCCGCCGAACCGATCCTGGCTCCGTCGTCCCTGCCTGCGCCGTCCGCCGACCCAACACCGCCGCCGGAAGCCGAGCCAGTCGAACCGGCCCCGGCCCCGGCAGAGGTGGCGCGCCCGGTCGATGTCGCAACGCTCGAACCGCCGCCGACGACGCTCCCGCCCCATTCGACCCGGCCGGTCCCGGCGCCGCGGCCCGGCGGTTTCGCGATCCAGCTCGGCAGCTTCCTGGTTCCCGGCCATGCCGAGGCCATGGTCGCGCGGCTCGATGCCGCCGGCCTGCATGCCTATCGCTACCGTTGGACCGACCCTCAGGGCATCGCCTGGCATGTCGTAAGGATCGGCCATTTCGCCACCCACGCCGCCGCCGCCGCCGCCGCCCGCCGTGCCGGGGCGCTCGCCGGACTGACCCCGTTAGTGGTGACGCTGCGCTGAGCAGGTTCGGCACCGCTGGCTTGATTTGTCGCCTTGAGTACCGGTAAGTTGCAGGGTATCGGGGTTGAAAATGATAAAAAATCGGCCGAGCCTCGAGACAGGGCAGGCCAGAGCGGAGGAAGCCCCAAATGAAACCGACCATTCTGGTCGCCGACGACGAGCCCAGCATTTTGCTGTCGCTGCAAGTGCTGCTGAGCAAAGCAGGCTTCGAGGTGCGGGTGGCGCGCGACGGCGAGGAGGCAATCCAGGCCGTGGAAAAAGCCACCCCGGACCTGATCCTGCTCGACGCCATGATGCCCAAGCGGGATGGCTTTGATGTCTGCCAGACCATCCGCGCCAATCCACTCTACCGCGACCTGCCGATCATCATGCTCACCGCCAAAAGCCGCGATGTCGAACGGGAAAAGGGTATGGCGCTGGGGGCCACCGATTACATCACCAAGCCGTTTTCGACCCGCGATCTTGTCAATACGGTCCGCAAGCATTTGGGGAGCGGATGACCGCCGGGCTGACCACGGACGATGCCAATGCGCACCACCCCGCCGGCAAGCCGGCCGCGTCGTGGCTGGACCGCTATCGCCGCCGCCTGATCCCCTGGTTGTTTGCCGGGCTCGGAACCACGATCACGCTGGCGGCCGTGGTGTTGCCGCAGGTGATGATCGAGGCGAGGGTGCGCGATGCCGCACTTCCCTACAGCACGCTGATGGCGTTTGCCATCGCCGCAGCCTTCACCGGGTTGTGGATCGTGGTCAACCGCACACTGCTGATCGGCGCCGCCGCACTGGCCGGTGAAGCCCGCGTGGTCGCCCATGGTGCCGCCGGCGCCCGCGTCGCGGAGGACCGCTTCGCCGCGCTGGCCCCCCTGCCCGAGGGCATCAACCAGCTGCTCGACAAGCTGGCGGCGGCACGCCAGGATATCGACCGCGCCGTGGCGGCTTCGACCGCGCGCACCGAAGAACAGAACATCCGGCTTGCCGCGATCCTGCGCGACCTCCATGAGGGGGTGCTGGTCTGCAACCTGAAACACCAGATATTGCTGTATAATCAGACCGCACTCAACCTGCTGCGGGTAACCGGCGATCTCGGGCTCGGCCGCAACCTGTTTCACATCGTCCTTGCCGAGCCGGTGCTCCACACCCTGGAGCGGCTGACGTTGCGCCTGCGCGACAACCGGCACCACGAGCATGTTGACGGCAGCACCGCCCAGTTCGTCGGCGGCACCACCGATGGCCGGATCCTGCTGCAGGGCCGGATGAGCCTGATCCACCACGGGGGCGACGAAAATCCTCCGTCGGTCACCGGCCCATCGGTCACCGGGTATGTCGTCACCTTCACCGACGCCACCCGTGAGCTGGCGGCGCTCGGTCAGCGCGACGCGCTGTTGCGCGAGGCGGCGGAGGGCCTGCGCCCACCGGTCGCCAACTTGCGCGCCATGCTGGAGACGATGTTCGACTATCCGGAGCTGACCGCAGAAAACCGCGCCAATTTCGAACAGGTCACGATCGCCGAATGCAATACC
Organism: Azospirillum sp.; assembly: GCA_016124535.1. Classification (GTDB taxonomy): domain Bacteria; phylum Pseudomonadota; class Alphaproteobacteria; order Azospirillales; family Azospirillaceae; genus RI-112. The sequence goes on along the minus strand of WGNK01000023.1, from coordinate 55,842 downwards.
CTGTCGCAGCGGCTGGAGCGGATTTCCACCGACTACCGGGGGATCATCTCCGGCACCTGGCCGATGAGCGACATCCATTCCAGCAACCTGATCACTCTGGTGATCCATCGCGTCGCCGCCCGCGCCGATATCACCCTGACCCCGACCGGGCTGCCGCAATGGCTCCACGGCGACAGTTTCAGCCTGGTCGTGCTGCTCGACTTCCTGATCGAGCGGGTGCGCGAGGCGACCGGCCTGACCAGCTTCGACCTCTCGGCAGAAGCCGCCGGTCGCTGGGTCCATATCGACATTGCCTGGACCGGCGCGCCGACCATCGCCAGCGCCGCGATCGATGGCTGGAAATCCCAGCCCTTGGCCGACGCGCTGGGCGGGCTGACCGTCGGCGATGTCATGCAGCACCATCGCAGCGATCTGTGGAGCGAAGCGGCGCGCGAGGGCTATGTCCGGCTGCGCCTGCCGCTGCCGCCGGCGCTGCAACCGCCGGGCCCGGTCCAGCGGCCGCTGCCGGCACGCCCCGAATTCTTCGACTTCTCGCTGCTGGCCCAGCCGATGCCGACCAGCGAGCTGCGCAGCATGGCGCTGACCGAACTCACCTATGTCGTGTTCGACACCGAGACCACCGGATTGTCGCCGTCCGAAGGCGACGAGATCATTTCCATCGCCGGGGTCCGGATCGTCAACGGCCGCATCCTGACCGGCGAAACTTTCTCGGCGCTGGTCAACCCCGGTCGACCGATCCGGCCGGAGACCATCCCGATCCACGGCATCACCGACGAGGTGGTGCGCGACCGCCCGAGCATCGCGGTGGTCCTGCCCAAATTCAAGGCCTTCGTCGCCGGTGCGGTGCTGGTTGCCCATAACGCCGCGTTCGATCTCAAATTCCTCAAGATGAAGGCACCGCTCACCGGCATCCGCTTCGACAACCCGGTGCTCGATACCATGTTGCTGTCGCTCCAGCTCCAGGGCGAAAACGGCGACCACACCCTGGACGGCATCGCCGCCCGCCTGGGCATCGAGATCGTCGACCGCCATTCGGCACTTGGCGACAGCCTGGTCACCGCAGCGGTGTTTCTGCGCATGATCGACATGCTGAAGGAACGCGGCATCCGCACCCTCGACGACGCCATCCGCGGCGCCAACATCGTGGTCGAACTCCATGCCCGGGAGCGCGCCTTTTGATCCCCGATCCCGAACCGGCCCCGCCGCCGCCCCGCGCCGATCGCCTGATCGGGCTGTTTCTGTTCGGTGCCGTTGCGTTCAATCCGCCGCTGCTGCGGGTCTTCGGCGTCGAGGTCATGGTCCTGGGCTGGCCCTTCCTGGCCCTCTACGTTTTCACCGTGTGGGCCGGGCTGATCGCGCTGCTCGCGGTCCAGATCGAACGCCCCGATGCGACGAAGCGACGGCCGCCCCGGAGCGAATGAAAAGCCACGCCCTCGGGCATTTGAGGTGATCGGGATGACGGGAGCCTTGATCGGCGCTCTCGGATTTGCTATGCCCCGCCATCCCGATGCGATTGAGCGGCGGGCAAGTGCGGTCGTGGCGGAACTGGTAGACGCGCAGCGTTGAGGTCGCTGTGGGAGAGATCCCGTGGAAGTTCGAGTCTTCTCGACCGCACCAAATCTGTCTTTGCAAGGGCCTGTCACCACCGGGCCCAGCCAGCCCCGAACTCAGGAAGAGCGACCCGCCGTCTTGTCCAGGACCCAGGCATCCAATTGCCGGTGGTTTCCGGTTTCCCCCGAAAGCCTCTTCCCGATCCTGCTCGCTTTTGATCGCTATGCCGCGTGGTGGCCCGAGGATGTCGGGGTCCGCGTCTTGACCGAACCGCCGTTCGGGCTCGGCACCGTGGTCGAGATCGCCACCTCGGGCAATGCCTTTCAATGTACCGTCGAAGCAATCGAGGCGCCGCTCCGTGTGGCGATGCGCTATGACAGCGGGCTGCATGACGGCACCGGTGTGTGGTCCCTGGAGCAGCAGAACGGCGGCACCGAGATCACCTTCGCGGTCGACCTGCGGGCACGGGGGCTGGCGGCGATGTTCCTGCCGCTGTTCGATGTAGCCGGTATCCACTCCCGCCTGATGCAAAAGGTGTTCGACGGCCTGGAGCGCCATCTTGCCGCTGCGGTGCCCTGAGCCGGTACTCCTGACCCTAAGCGCCCCTGACCCTAAGCGCCCCTGACCCAGTCATCCCTGAACAGGCGTCCCTGGGCCAAATCCGGCCGGACGTTCTCAGCTGCTGCGTTTCAGGCCCCCCCTCCCGCCCGGTTTCGGGCTGCGTGGTAGGCTGCGCCGGCCGTTTGCGTCGTTCCTCCTCCGGTCCCTGCGAATCCCGCGCGTCGGGACGAAAAAAGGCCCCGCGCCGCGGAGGTGACGCGAGGCCGGCAAGTGACGATTCGGGAGTGTCCCGATGTTTACCAGAGATCCGGCGGCGGCTCGGCGCTGCGCCGGTTCTGGATCGCGAATGGCACCGCGAATTCCTTGGGCCAGCGCGAGGCGGTAGCGTTCTTGCCGGCCTGGCTGATCTTCACCTGCGCCTTCGCCTTCGATTTTCCTGAGACAGCGCTCTCCATCGCCTGGCGGCGACGCGCCGGAACCGGAACATCCCGGCCCCGACGCTCGGCTCTGGTCGGCTTTCCACTCTGCTCCGACATCACGGTGACCACGGGAAGATGCCGGGTGGTCGATGCGACCGGCTCGTGGTGCGTGGTCGCCGCCACTGGCTGGTGGGTCGTGGTCGATGCCACCGCGGGCCGACCAGTTACGGCGTTCACCGTGCGGTTGGCGGCGGCGGAGTCGGTCTTCGGGGTTCCGAACAGAGTGATGAGCATAAATATCCCTCCTGTGGCAGGCCTCCCGACGCTGGCCCGGCATTCGCCTCTGGTCGCTGCGCGCGGGAGGGTGGCCGGGTAACCGGCCGGCCATTACCCGGCCTCAGCCTGCCAAAACTAACAGGGTCTGCCTTACACGGAGAATGCAGGAAGATGAAATCGCCGCAATTGCAGGCCCGTAGTGGGATTGACCGGCAAGGGTCCGGCCAGCCCGCGACGTAGCGCTGGCGACAAAGAAAAGGCGCTCCCTTGCGGGAGCGCCTTTCCAATGCCCTGAACCAGATCCGCCGACCCGAAGCTCGGGCCGGCAGGTCGTCGTCAGTTGGTGACGATGACGATCTGGGCACGCCGGTTGGTCGGCTCGCGGATGCCATCGCGGGTCGGCACCATCAGCTCGGTTTCGCCCTTGCCGACGGTGGTGATCATGGCCGGGTTGATGCCCCGCAGAACCAGCTCCTGCTTGACCGCTGCGGCGCGGCGCTCGGACAGGGCCTGGTTGTACCTGGGCGAGCCGGAGGTGTCGGTGTGACCGGTCACGTCGATACGGACGGTTTTCATGCTCTGTGCAGCCGCGGCGGCATCGCTGAGAATCTTGCGGGCTGCCGGGGTGATTGCCGTCTTATCCCAATCGAAGAAGACCAGGAAATCGGTCTGCGCCATTGCCGCCGGCGGCGGCGTCGGGCAGGTGTAGCTATCCTTGTGGATGGCATAAACACCGCTCGAAGCGGTCAGAACCGGGATCAGGGACGAATTGGTCAGAACCGGGTTGCAAACGGTCGCGTTGTAGGCATCGACATCAGACGCCGCCTTTGCACCGATCGAAACCAGCGGCAAGCAGAGCACCAACGCCAGTGCCCCGATGACGGCGATTTGGTTGCTGGTAAGCTTCATCTCGTTTCTCCGAAATCTATTCACCATGAGGGAATTCTCACCATCGCCGCCTCGACGCCGCCCCCCGACATCGGGCGTCAACGGCGTTCAGGCTGTACTGCCGTTGAGCAGGTTGCCTTCATCACTTTGCGTTCCATCCGATCCGCCCGGCACCACCCGAACAGGGAGAACAATCCCCACCCGTGTGTCGCCGCGCCAGGTCCAAGCTTGGACTTTTTCACAACCAGTCTTAAAAAGCATAGCAGAAACCGTGACATCCGACATAGCCGATTCCAACATCGTCTGTTCGGCGCCGCGGTTGCGCGACCGCCTCCCCTACCCGTACCGCAAATGGTGGTTGTACCCTTTGCCTTCGGTTCCGGGAGCGACCAAACCTTCTGCTATACCCCACACCTCCTCGTACCTGGACAACGGATCTTGCGAAACGGCCGATCCAACTTCACTGCTCCCGCCGAACATAGGTCGCCGACCGGCAAGCTCTGCCGGCCGGACGCGAGATCCGACCATTCAAGGATCGCGACCCATCGGCGTTCGATGCCAAATTACCTTCGTTGACAGAGGCAATAAACGTTTGCAGCCATTGATGTGGCAATTCATCATCAACTGTTGCAGATATGCAGCGCCAATATATCGCGCGCCGGGGTCCGCCGATCACCACCGGCCTCCAACCTCACCGATCCCGCCGGGCCGAGGCGAGCGCAGATCCGGGGATCGGTGGGGCTCATCCCGACGGCTGCGGTCGCGCCGGTCCGACTCGGATGCCTGGGTCAAGAGCGCATTCGGTCGCAGCCCCAACAGCTGGCCGGGCCGCGAGCCGGGGATTGCACGGTCAGGGCCGGTCAAGCTCGCGATACTGGCCGTCGTGCCATTCGAACCAGACATAGGCCGGCGTCGTGATATCGCCTCTGGCGTCAAAGCCCAGCGGGCCGACCACGGTGTCGAAGGTTCCGCCGTGGATCGCGCCGGCCACGGCATCGGGCCGCAGCGAGCCGGCACGGCGCACTGCCTCGGCATAGACCTGCACCGCGGCGTAGGAGTAGAGGGTATAGCCCTCCGGTTCGAAGCCGGCTTCCCGGAACCGCGCAACCAGGCCCTGGGCGTCCGGGCGTTTGCGCGGGTCCGGGTTGAAGGTCATCAGCGTGCCCTCCCCGGCCGGGCCGGTGATCGCCCAATACTCGTTGGAGATCAGGCCGTCACCCGACACCACCAGGCTGGTCAGGCCCTGGTCGCGCATCTGGCGGACGATCAGGCCGGCTTCGGTGTAGTAGCCGCCGATATAGACCACCTCGACCGCGGCATGCTTCAGCCGGGCAACCAGCGCGGAATAGTCCTTTTCGCCGCCGACATAGGCCTCGTCGAGCTTGGGCACGACGCCGGATCTGGCCAGGGCCGCCCGCGTCTCGGCGGCCAGGCCGGTGCCGTAGGCGGTCTTGTCATGGATGATCGCGATGGCGCGATCGTGGAAGCGGTCCGCCAGGAAGGCACCGGCCACCGCGCCCTGCTGATCGTCGCGGCCGCACACCCGGAAGACATTGGAGAAGCCCTGCTCGGTCAGCGCCGGATTGGTCGAGGCCGGGGTGATCTGGATGATGTTCTCTTCGTGGTAGACGCGGCTGGCCGGGATCGAGGAACTCGAACAGAAATGCCCGATCACCACGCCGACTCCGGCGCCGGCGTAGCGGTTGGCCAGCGCCACCGCCTGTTTGGGCTCGCAGGCGTCATCGCCGGCGATCACCGTCACCTGGCGCCCGAGCAGCCCGCCGGCCGCGTTGAGATCCGCCGCCGCAAGTTCGACGCCCCGGCGCTGCTGCTCACCCATTGCGGCATTCTGGCCGCTCAGCGGCCCCGCCATTGCAATCGTCACCGGTTCGGCGGCGATTGCGGTTCCCCACCCCGCAGGGATGGCCGCGACCAGCATCCCCACGCCGATCGCGACGGTCCGCAGCCCAATCATGTCTCGGTCTCCTCCGACAAAAAAAGGAGCCCCGGCGGCCAACCGCCGGAGCCCCTCTTGGTTGCTTGCGGCCAAAGCCTCAGTTGATTTCGGCGTATTTGCCGTTGTTCCAGCGGTACCAAACATAGGCACCGGCGGTGATGTCGCCCTTCTTGTCAAATTTGATGTCGCCGATCACAGTCTTGAAGGTGCCGCTGTGGAGCTCCTTGACCACTTTCTTGAGGTCGGTGCTCTTCGCCTTCTTGACGGCCTCGACATAGATCTGCATCGCGGCATAGGTGTAGAGGGTGTAGCCCTCGGGCTCGATCTTGGCCGCGCGGAACTTCTCGACCAGCGCCTTGGCGGTCGGCTTGTTGCGCGGGTCGGGACCGAAGGTCATCATGGTGCCTTCGCCGGCCGGGCCGGTGATCGCCCAATACTCGTCGGTGACCAGCGCGTCGCCCGAGACGATCTTGGTCGACATGCCCTGTTCGGCCATCTGACGGGCAATCAGGCCCGCTTCGGTGTGATAGCCGCCGACATAGGCGACGTCGATGGCGAGCTGCTTCAGCTTGCTGACCAGCGCAGAATAGTCCTTTTCGCCGGCGGTATAGGCCTCGTAGAGCTTTTCCTTGATCCCCGCGGCATTCAGCGACTTCTGGGTCTCGTCGGCGAGGCCCTTGCCGTAGGCGGTCTTATCGTGAAGGATCGCGATGTTCTTGCCCTTGTAATTCTTCGCCAGATAGGCGCCGGCAACCTGGCCCTGCTGGTCGTCACGGCCACAGACGCGCAGCACGTTGGCGAAGCCCTGCTCGGTCAGCTTGGGATTGGTCGAGGCCGGCGAGATCTGCAGCATGTCTTCTTCGTTGTAGACCGCCGAGGCCGGGATCGACGAGCCCGAGCAGAAATGGCCGGCAACGAATTTTACGCCCTTGCGGTGCAGGTCGTTGGCAACCGCAACCGCCTGCTTGGGATCGCAGGCGTCATCGCCCAGTTCCAGCTTCAGCTTCTTGCCGAGGACGCCGCCGGCAGCGTTGATGTCGGCGACCGCCTGCTCGGCACCGCGCTTCATCTGCTCGCCGAAGGTGGCATATTGGCCGGTGATCGGACCGGCCATGCCGACCACGATCACGTCGTCGTCCGCCCTGACGGCCGGCGCCGACAGCATCATCGCCGCGGTGGCCGCGGCGATCGTCAAATGGCTCACTCTCATCTTACGATTTCCCCCTTATTTTGATGTCCCATCACGCACTCCCCCCGGGGAGCCGTTCCCCAAGAGTCTCTGGCTGCGATACCCAAGGGTGGGCACCGCCAAGAATCAAGATTTCCGTCATATGGGCGCACTCCGCGCACGCCACCATGGTTCGGCCGCGCCCGCCGCCGCATCTGCGACCCTCATCGGTCAGGCCAGCGGGATCGGCCGCTGGCGCCATCCGAACGGACCGTTTCGCACATAGAGCCAGGGGTATTGGGTGACCATGCGCCGCGCCTGGGTCAGCCGGAACGACAGGTAGCAGATGCCGCACAGCACCACGGTATTGAGCAGATAGCCCGACAGCGTCAGCAACTTGTCGTGAAAGAGCGCAAAGGCCAAAAAGCGGTCGCCCAATCCCAGCAGGGCGCCATAGACGAACACCAGGTAGACCGGCCGCCAGCCCTTGGCCAAGGCCTGTCCGGACATAAAGGCGCATCCGCCAAAAACCACCAGCGTCAGGCCGATAAACACCGGCAGCGAGACCCCGAACAGTTGTTCCATCTCTGTTTACCTCGATTCCTGCACTGGACCGCCCAACCCTGCCGCGCCAGCCGCCGCCGCGACCGGACCCGACGCCTGGACGTCGCTCAATGGCCGCCCTCCAGATAGGCGGCGCGGACCTCCTCGTTGGCCAGCAGTTCGGCGCCGGTGCCGCTGAGGGCAATCGCGCCGTTGACCAGGACATAGCCGCGGTGGGCCAGGCGCAGGGCGTGATGGGCATTTTGTTCGACCATGAACACGGTCACGCCCTGGCTGCGGTTGATTTCACGAACGACATTGAAAATCTGTTTGACGATCATCGGCGCCAGCCCGAGCGACGGCTCGTCGAGCAGCAGCAGACGCGGCTGGCTCATCAAGGCGCGGCCGATCGACAGCATCTGCTGCTCGCCGCCCGAAAGCGTGCCGCCACGCTGTTCGCGCCGTTCCTTCAACCGCGGAAACAGGGTGAACACCTGTTCCAGGTTGTCGGCATAGCGTTCCTTGGGTGCGGTCAGGCCGCCCAGCTGGAGATTTTCGACCACGGTCATGCGCGCAAAAATCCGCCGCCCCTCGGGCGATTGGGCGATGCCGCGGCGGATGATCTCGAAGGTCGGCAGTTGGGTAATGTCCTCACCCTCGAAGCTGACATGGCCGAAACGCGCGCGCGGGTTGCCGCAAATCGTCATCAACAGGGTCGATTTGCCCGCCCCATTGGCGCCGATCAGGGTGACGATTTCCCCCTGCACGACCTCCAGATCGACGCCCTTCAGGGCCTCGATCGCACCGTAATAGGTATGAACGCCGGAAACCTTCAGCATTTCAGGCGCCCCCCGCCAGCCGCTGGACCGCCTCGGGCGGTGTCTCTTCTTCCTCCTCGCCCAGATAGGCGCGGATCACCGCCGGATCGACCCGCACCTCGGCCGGTGTGCCGTCGGAAATCTTGCGGCCGTATTCGAGCACCACGACGTGGTCGGAAATGGTCATGACCACGCTCATGTCGTGCTCGATCAGCAGGACGCCGATCTTATGCTCGTCGCGGATGAAGGTGAGCAGATCGCTGAGTTCCGCCGACTCCCTGGGATTGAGGCCGGCCGCCGGCTCGTCGAGGCAGAGCAGCGCCGGCTCGGTGCACATCGCGCGGGCAATTTCCAACCGACGCTGGGCGCCATAAGGCAGATTGCCGGCCTGCCAGTCGGCCACATCAATCAGGTTGACCCGGTCAAGCCAATAGCGCGCGAGGTCCACCGCCGCCCGCTCCGCCCGGCGATAGACCGGCAGCCCGAACAAGCCGGCCAGCGAAAATCCCGAGGCCCGCATCAGCTTGTTGTGCTGGGCAACGATCATATTTTCCAGCACGCTCATGCCGGAGAACAAGCGGATATTCTGGAAGGTCCGGGCGACCCGCGCCTTGTGCGCGATCCGATAAGCCTCCAGACGCTCCAGATACAACGGCGTCTTCGGTGGCTTCCGGTGCATGGTCAGCCGACCGACGGTCGGCGTGTAGAACCCGGTCAGGCAGTTGAACACCGTGGTCTTGCCGGCGCCGTTGGGTCCGATGATCGCGGTGATCTCGCGGTCCATCGCGGTGAACGAGACCTCGCTGACCGCGATCAGGCCGCCGAAACGCATGGTCAGATGCTCGACCTCGAGCAAGGGGGTGGGCTTGGGCGGGACAGTCATGCCCGGTCCTCCGATTCCTGCTGCTGCTGCATGGCGCTCTTTCGTTTGTGCAGCAAAATGGTCGGGTCACGGTGGGCCAGCAGGCCGCGCGGCCGCCACAACATGATCAGGACCATGCCGATGCCGAAGGCAAGCATGCGGTATTGCGAGAGTTCGCGGAACATCTCGGGAAGGCCGATCACCAGCAGGGTCGCCACCACCACCCCGGCCTGGCTGCCCATGCCGCCGAGCACGACGATCGCCAGGATGATCGCCGATTCGATGAAGCTGAAGCTCTCCGGGCTGATGAAACCCTGGCGGGTGGCGAAGAACGAGCCGGCAAAGCCGCCGAACATGGCAGCAATCGAAAACGCCGCCAGCTTGATGTTGGTCCGATTGATGCCGAGTGCCGTGCAGGCGACATCGTCCTCGCGCAAGGCCTCCCAGGCACGGCCGATCGGCAGCTTGCGAATCCGCAGCGTGAAGAAATTGACGAACAGCGCCAGCACCAGGATCAGGTAATAGAGGAAGATGATCCGCTGGATCGAGCTGTATTCCACTCCGAACAGTTCGTGGAACGACAGCACGCCAGGCTCGGGATTGCGCACGAAATCGGCAATTCCGAAGAAGCTCGGCCGCGGGATGCCGGAAATGCCGTTGGGTCCGCCGGTGAAATCGTACCAATTGATCAGGATGATCCGGATCATTTCACCGAACCCGAGTGTGACGATCGCGAAATAATCACCGCGCAGGCGCAGCACCGGGAACCCCAGCAGCAGGCCCGACAGCGACGCCAGCAGTCCGGCCAGCGGCAGGCACAGCCAGAAGCTGAAACCGAAATACTGGGCGAGCAGGGCATAGGAATAGGCGCCGACCGCGTAGAACGCGACATAGCCGAGATCGAGCAGGCCCGCCAGCCCGACCACGATGTTGAGCCCCCAGCCGAGCATGATGTAGGTCAGCAGCAAGATGCCGATATCGACCACGGCACGATCGGCAAACGGCAGGAACGGCAGCGCCACCGCGAAGATCACCGCGATCGGCCCGATCAGTCGCGAAGCGTCCTGGAACCGGGCGCCGACCCGGTCCATCCGGCGCTCTCGCTCGGCCAGGCTCAACGTGCTGTGATGGGAGCGCAAGGCGAGCGCCGCACGCAGCGCGATGATCGCGCCGCCGGCGACCGCAATCAGCTTCAGCGGCATGGTCGGCAACGGCAGGAACCAGGCCGAGGCCGCGACAACCAGCGAGGCGACCAGGACCGGCAGCGGCCGCCCCTCGCGGGTCAGCGCCATGCCCAGCCGGCCGAGGAACACCAGCACCACCGCCACCGCGACTTCGGCGAAATGCGGTTCGATGGTCAGCCGGCTCAGCACATCGACCGTACGCAAGCCGACCAGCGGAAAGGCCAGCAGCAGCGCCACCAGCGCCGCCAGCGCGGACTCTTTCAGTACGGCTGCAATATCGAGGGTGTGGGCGCGAACGCCCGGAGCGACAGCAGTCATGGCTTCACACCTTCTCGATTTCCGGCCGCCCGAGCAAGCCCGAGGGTCGGAAGATGAGGACCAGGACCAGAATCGAGAAGGTCGCCACGTCCTTGTATTCGATGGTGAAATAGGCCGACCAGAACGACTCGATGAGGCCGATCAGGATGCCGCCCATCATCGCGCCGGGCAGCGAGCCAATGCCGCCCAGCACCGCCGCGGTGAAGGCTTTGATGCCGGCCAGGAAGCCGATATAGAAATCGATCACGCCGTAATACATGGTCACCATGACGCCGGCGACCCCGGCCAGGGCAGCACCGACCACGAAGGTCAGGGAAATCGTGCGATCGACATCGACCCCCAACAGCCCGGCCATGGTCTTGTCCTGCTCGCAGGCACGCTGAGCCCGGCCCAACTCGGTGTGGTTGATCAGCCGGGTAAAGCCGAACATCAGCACCACGGTCAGCACCATGATGATGATCTGCAGGTAGCTCAGGCTGACGTTGAAGCCGTCGGCGCGCTCCATCACCGAGAAGCCGCCCTGGATCACCGGCGGGATCGGGCGGTTGCGCGCGCCCTGGAGCAGCTGGACGTAATTCTGCAAGAAGATCGACATGCCGATCGCCGAGATCAGCGGCGCCAGCCGGGGCGAATGCCGCAGCGGCCGGTAGGCGATGCGTTCGATCGCCCAGCCATAGGCGCTGGTGAAGATCATCGACATCGCCAAGACGATCAGAACCGCGATCGGCACCCAGGTGATGCCAAACATGCCAAGAATGACAAAGGTAATCACCGCGATGAACGCACCGATCATGTAAATTTCGCCATGGGCGAAATTTATCATGCCGATAATGCCGTAAACCATGGTGTAGCCGATCGCGATCAAACCATAGATGGCACCCAGGGTTAGGCCGTTGATCAACTGCTGGAGGAAATATTCCATCAGATTTGCCCTGGTCTGCGGGGCGGCGGCTGATCGACCGGTCCCACCCGCGGCGACCACAGCGGCACACCAGAGACGAAGGCGGGAATCCAATCGGGCAAGGGCGGCACACCGAGACGGAAAGAGACAACGTCACTGCAGTGCCAGCCGACCCGAAACGCACCGGCCAGCGCTGCAAATGCTTCGAAGTAGATCTCTTATCCCACGCCATCGGCCAAGGGCAAGAGAGCAATGCCTTTTCCACCGCGACGTCGCGCCGCTCTCGCCGTTTTGGCGCAAGGACCGGCACTGTGCTCAGACGAATGGCAGAACGCCCGCGGCCAACAGGATCAAGGTGCCGACCCCGGCGCCGACTCCTAACAGCACGCTCCGCCGGGTCAAAAAAAACACCGCGCAGGCTACGGCGGATGCGATGATGCGGTGGGACAGCGGGGTCGCTTGCAAGACGCCGATCGGCAACAGAATCATCCGGGCGACCAGTCCCGCCAGCAGGGCATAGGCAACACAGCCGACCCATTCGAACAGGGCGCCGGCGGGATCCATGCGGCCCGACAGCGCGACTCCGAGCGCGCGCCAGAAATAAGTCGTCAGCGCGCCGACCAGCACCGTCAGCCACAGCAAGGAGTCGGTCATGACCGGATCCGGCCGGCCGCCCCGCCACGCCAGCGGCGCCACCAGCGGTCACCGGCAAAGGCCAGGCTACCCCCGAGCACCCCGGTGACCAGCAGCCCCCAATCAGCATCGACCCGGTGCAGCAGCGGCCCCAGTACCGCGCCGACCGCCAGGGCCAGAACCCAGGACCGGTGGCGGACATCCATGAACATCAGCATGAAATAGACCGGATTGAGGAACATCAGCCCGGTGGTCACCGGCTTCGGCAGCGTCCCGGCCAGTTCAAAACCGATCGCGGTGGCAACCAGGCTGACCGCGAACAGGCTGCCGGTGAAGCCGAGAAAATAGGGCAAACGCTCGGACCGGGGCAGTTCCGGCCCCCGCTTCATCGCGATCACCCAGCCGGTCAGCGCGATCAGATGCGCCACCGCGTAATAGCGCCAGCGCGGCATCCGGTCGTCCCGAATCAATGGCGCCAACGTCACCACCATCGGCAGCAGCCGGGCATTGGTCAGCCACACCGCCAGGCCGACCGCGAGCAGCGAGGCGCCGGCACCATACAGTTCGAACTGGACGATCTGGCCGGGCAGCGCCCAGGTCGACGCGGTCGAGGCCAGCCCGGCCCAGAGCGAGGCGCCGCTGCCCCGGACCAGCGAACCGAAGCCAAGGAAGCTGGCCGCCAGCATCACGGTCGGCATGCCCAGGGATTCGAGGACACCAAGCCGCACCGCGGCCGTCCAGGAACGGGCTGCGGTTTCGCCGGTTGGCTGCATCCAGGGGTATCCATTTCGGGTTTGACGACGCGGGGTATAAATCAGCTGCGCGCCGATCACCCATGCCGACATGGAACGGGCGCCATGCAGGCGCCCGTCACAGTCCGAACCGGCAAAGACGTCGTATCCGGCTATTTGGTCGGCGCTTTGTGGGCCGGCTTATGGGTCGGCGACGGATGCGCCAGCGGTGCGCGCATCGTCTCGACGCGGGTCGGCACGGCGGCCACCTGAGTCGCCTTGCCGCACATCGGCCGGGTCGACACCGGCTCGCCCTTCACGTCGTTGATCATCCGCTTGAAGTCGGCGGATTTCAGGCTGGTGACCTCCAACAGCCGTTGGATCTGGGTCGCGCAATAATCCGCGGCCGGGATCATCAGGCTGCGCTGGCTGGTTTCATTGGCCAGTTCGGTCCGATAGGTGTCGAACCGTTTGGTCGCATTGCCGCCGCCGACCTTCTGGAAGTGACCGACCATGGTCCGCTCCCATTGGCGCAACGGTCCGGCATTGGCGTGGGTGAATTCGGCGTAGTGACCGAACGGATCCTGGTCGTGATAGGTCTTGTGGCACTTCAGCCCGATGACCATCAGTTCGGTATGGACCCGCAGCGCCTGATCGGCCTCGAATTCGGCCTTGGAAAAGCAGTCCTGCGCGGCGATCGCCGGAGCCGCGCCGATCAGCCCGGCGAGCGCGGTCGCGATCAGCAGACTCTTGATCATGCGAGGCGCCGAGCGGCCTCCCCGCGGCACAATATCGAAGAACGGCATGGAGCCCCCGCGTCGGCATATTCGGTTTCAAAAAACGGCAAACTTCGGCATCGCCGCGTCGCTTGTTGCGGCATCGCCGCGTCGCTTGTTGACGCAGAACCGCAGATTTCAGCAAGTCCAGTCAAGAAAAAAACCGAGCGGCCCGCCCATTTCTTGAGCGCTGTGCCCGATCGGGCACGTCGTTCCCAAGATAACCGGGTCATGCGGTCGGACCTCCCGGCCGTGGCCGGTACCGCACGGTGCCGAGATCGCGCAGCGAAGGCTTGCCCGGGCCGGATCCGCGCGGCATATCTTGGCCATGTTTCGCATCGGCATCGACCTCGGCGGCACGAAGATCGAAGGCGTGGTACTCGACCAGGACGGGCGGGACTGCGCCCGGCTTCGGGTGCCGACGCCGCGTCACGACTACCCCGGCACGGTTGCGGCAATCGCGGCCCTGGTCGCGCGGCTTGAAGCCGAGATCTGTGGCCGGGGCACGGTCGGGGTCGGCATTCCGGGCGTGGTATCGCCGCGAACCGGGCTGGTCAAGAACGCCAATTCGACGTGGTTGATCGGTCATGCCCTCGACCGCGACCTCGAAGCGGCCCTCGGCCGGGCGGTGCGCCTCCAGAACGATGCCAATTGCCTGGCCGTCTCGGAGGCGACCGACGGGGCCGGGGCGGGTGCCGGTGTGGTGTTCGCCGCCATTCTGGGGACCGGCTGCGGCGCCGGCATCGTGGTCGACGGCAAGCCGCTCGGCGGCGCCAACGCGGTTGCCGGCGAGTGGGGCCATAATCCGCTGCCCTGGCCCCTGCCCGCCCCCGGCGGCGACGAACGCCCCGGCCCGACCTGCTATTGCGGCCGCTCCGGCTGCCTGGAAACTTTCATCTCAGGCCCCGGTCTTGCGGCCGACCATCGCCGCGCCACCGGCCACGAGAGCAGTCCGGAGGCGATCGCGGCACAGGCGCTGGCCGGTGACCCGGCGTGCCTTGCGACCCTCGTCCGCCATCGCGACCGGGTTGCGCGCGGCCTCGCCACCGTGGTCAATCTTCTCGATCCCGATGTGATCGTGCTCGGCGGCGGCCTGTCCAGGTTGCCCGGACTGTGTGAGGGCCTGCCCGAAATGCTGCAACGCTGGTGCTTTTCCGATGCCGTCGTCACGCCGGTCCGACCGGCCCGATACGGCGATTCCAGCGGCGTGCGCGGCGCCGCCTGGTTGTGGCGACCGGGCGACGGGCAGGATTGATTGCCATGCCCGGGCTCATCGTCGCCGGCACGGCGATCGAGTGTCGCCGCCTGCCCGGCCCCGAAAGCGACTCCCCGACGCTGATCTTCCTCCATGAAGGACTGGGGTCGGCCGGTCAATGGCACGATTTTCCCGATCGCCTGACCGCGGCACTGGGCATGCCGGGCCTGGTCTATTCCCGCCCCGGCTACGGCAAGTCGGAGACGCCGTCGCGCCGGCGCGGTCCCGACTACCTGCAGGTCGAGGCCCTGGAAGTGCTACCCCGGCTGCTCGATCGCATCGGCATCACCGAGCCGATCCTGATCGGCCATAGCGACGGCGCCTCGATCGCCCTGATCCATGCCGGCGCCGCGAGACGGCGCTGCCGCGGCATTGTCCTCGAAGCGCCCCATGTCCTGGTCGAGGAGATCACCCTGGCCGGCATCCGCGACGCCGTCGCCGCCTGGCCCGACGGCCGCCTGCGCCGCCACCTGGCGCGTCACCACCCCGACCCCGACCGCGTGTTCCGAGCCTGGCACGAGACCTGGCTGGAGCCCGGCTTTCGCGACTGGAACATCGAGGACGTGCTGCCGGGGATCGCCTGTCCAACCCTGGTGATCCAGGGAGTTGCCGACCAATACGGCACCCCGGTGCAGGTCGATGCCATCGCCGCTCGGGTCAGCGGCGGGGCCGAGACGCTGTTGCTGCCCGGCTGCGGCCACGTCCCCCACCGCGAACGAACCGATACGGTACTGGCCGCGATGGCCGGATTTATCCGGTCACGGCTCGTCGGCGCCTGAGACGTCCACCGGCCCGCGGTCATTGCTGTGGACCGGGGGACCGAGCCGCGCCATTTTTTCCCCTGCCTGCGGCCCGAACACCAGGCCGCGGCCGGCAAACCAGTCGCGCACCAGCAGCGTGGTGAAGGCGGCAACGGTGGCGCCGCCGATCACGTCGCCCAGGAAATGGGCGTTGACCGCGACCCGGGTCAACGCGAGCGCACCGCCCAAGGCCAGCAGAACCACCCGCCAGCGCGGCAGCAGACAGCCCAGGGCCGCCGCCAAGGCCATCGCGGTGGTGGCGTGGCCGGAGGGAAACGAGCGGAAATCGGTCCGGAAGGTCAACGGCAGGAAGCCGTAGAAGCCCTGCTGGTCGAGCAGCTTGGGTCGGGCTCGGCCGACCAGCGGTTTGATCAGATCGGTCGCCAGCCCGGCCACAGCCACCACGGCGAAAACGAAGATCAGCGCCCAGGCCAGCCGTGTGCAGCGCGCTGCGGCGCGGCGGTCGCCGAGCCGCCGCCCCGCCAGCAGCAGCAGCGGCGCCGCCACCCCGAGCGGTACCAGATACCAGCGCGCCTCGCCGAGCACGGTGATCCGGCGAAACACCTCGATGATCTGGTCGTCGGCCCCGCGCAGCAGCTGCGACAGGGCCGGGTCGACCGCCGCCATCGGCAACAAACAGCAGAGCGCCGCCCAGACCAGCCACAGCGTCCGCAGCAGAGCCCGCTCACGCCCGGGATCAACCACCCGTCGCCCCCCCGGCCGGCGGGGCAAGCGGCGCCAAGCGGTACAGCACCAGAGTCATGCCCTTGCCGTTGGAATAGTTAAAGCCGGAGAAATCCGCGAGCGGCAACACGCCGGTCGCGCCGAGTGCCCGGTGAAACGCCTCGTCCTGGCGGGCTTCGACCAGCGCCAGGGCGCAGGACGGGTCGGCAAGCAGATGCTCCGCCGCGGCCTCGCCGGTTCCCATCCGGGTGGCGGTACCGAGCAGGAAGACCAGGCTGGGCTCGCCGTAGCCGGCGGCGGCGACCACGCTGGTCGGACACGGCCGATGGGCCGCGACCACCCGCGCCGCGGTTCGACTGAGCCAGATCCCGTCGAGCCGCGGCAGAACCACGCCGAAGCCAAAGCCATAGACCACGCCGGCGCCGAGCACCGCCAGGGCCAGCGCCGCGCGGCCCTGGCGCTTCCACAGCGCGACCACGGCATAACCGGCCAGGACCAGAATCGCCGGCGCCACCAGGACCGCAAGCCGGTCATCGCGCTGGTCGACCAGCCAGGGCAGCGCCACCAACCCCCCAGCCAGCGTCATCGAAACCAGCACCGCCATCCAGGCTCCAACCACGAACAGGCGCCGGCGCGGTCGCTCCAGGCTGCGGTCGAACTGGTCGAACGCCGCGGCCGCGGTCAGCAGGGCGATCGCCGGAAACATCGGCAGCGTGTAATGGAGCAGCTTGGTCGGCACCAGTTCGAAGACCAGCCAGGTCGGCAGCAGCCAGGCGAGACAGAAGGCGACCGCCGGGTCGGCACGGCGGCGCCACACCCAGGGGACTGCGAGCAGCGCCGGGAAGGCGAAGGGCCAGAAGGTGATCCAGAACGTCGCCAGATAGAATCCGGGCGGCAGCCCCTTCGACTCCTGCCCCGACGCGACCTTGGCGAGCAGGTCATGGCCGATCGCCTCGGCAAAGAAGGCTCCCTTGGTCTGCAGGCCGATCGCGACCAGCCAGGGTGCGGCGATCGCGAGCACGCTCACCAGCCCGCTCACCGGTCGCAAGCGCTTCAACCAGCCGGCCCGGCGTTCGGCCAGGCACAGCGCCGCTGCGGTCGCGACGGTGACCATCGGACCGATCGGCCCCTTGATCAGAATGCCGATGCCCAGTGCCGCCCAAAACAGGCAGGTCAAACCCCAGCCCGGCCGGTCGGAACCGAGCCTTCCGAGCCAGACCCTGGCCAGTACCCCCTGGGCGAGCAAAACCGACGCCAGCAGGCAGGCATCGGTCTTGGCCATCCGGGCCTCGACCCCGAGCACCAGGCAGCCGGCCAGCATCAAGGCCCCGAGCAAGCCGACCGAGGCGCCGAACAGGGCTTCGCCGGCCCAGGCGGTGAGCAACACCGCCGCCACCGCACCGATCAGCGAGGGCAGCCGGTAGGGCCAGATCGCGCTGTGGTCCGCCGGTCCCACCAGACTTGCCGCAGCCGCCTGCAGCCAGTAGATGCCGGCCGGCTTCTTGTGCCGGGGCTCCTCCTGAAAGCGGATATCGACCAGATCGCCGCTCTCCACCATCTGACGCGACGCCTGGGCGAAACGCGCCTCGTCGCGGTCAAACGGCGGCAGGCGGAACAGGCCGGGCAGGAACAGCACCAGGCACAGCACCACCAGCGCCAGGGCGCGGCGACGGCAACCGGTCGCGTCGGTCCGGCCCGCCCAGGCCGCGAGCGCGGCACCGGCGGTCCCGGTCACGGTGTCGCGGCGCCCTCGACGCCCACGGCGATCCGCCGCTTTTCCGCCCAGATCAAGGTGATGTTGCGGCAATAGATCAGCAGGCCGCAGGCCTGCCCGAGCACGAACACCGGATCCTGCTGGCGGATCGCATAGGCAAGCAAGGTCACGCCGCCGAAGAAGCTGAAATACCAGAACGCTTCCGGCACAACACTCCGCTTGACCTGCTCACTGCGGAACCACTGGTAGATGAACCGCATCGAAAACATCAGCTGGCCGAGCAACCCGACGCCCGTCCAGACCAGGTCGACCGCGGTCATGTTATGAAACCAGCCCATCTTGTCTTTCCGCCTCTCCACCGATCTCCGGATTCGAGCGGGCGGCGATCGGCGCCCGGCCCGCGCATGCTCTCAAGTCGTTGTCGCGACGCATGACGCCGGTCCAAACCACGACCGGCGTCAGTTGCCGCCCGGTTCGGTCACCGCCGGCACCGGACCGACCCGCCGGGTCAGCCAGTAAACCCCGAGCAGGTCGAGAATGCCGATCAGGGCCCGGCGCAGATTGCCGTATTTCGACTGGCCGCGCAGGCGGGGGCGGTCATTGACCGGAAGATAGATCACCCGGTGGCCATAGGCCCGGAACAGCGCCGGCAGAAAGCGGTGCAGCGCGCCGAAAAAAGGCAGCTCCAGGAAAACATCGCGCCGGAACAGTTTGATGCCGCAGCCGGTATCGACGCAGCCGTCGCGCAGCAGGGCGCTGCGCAGGCCGTTGGCGAACACCGAGGCGAACCGCTTCGACCAGCCGGCCCGCCGGGTCAGCCGCAGCCCGCCCACCATAACCGGATGCTCGGCGTCCGCTTCCGCCGCCTCGATCAGCCGCCGGATGTCGGCCGGATCGTTCTGGCCATCGCCGTCAAGCGTAGCAACCCATCCCGCCTTCGCCGCCCGAACCCCGGTCCGCACCGCGGCACTCTGGCCGCTGCGCCGGTCATGGCGCAGCAGCCTGACCCCGCCGCCCAGGCGCTCGCTCAGCCGTAGCACCGTGTCATCGTCGCTGCAATCATCGACGAAGATCACCTCAAGCCGCCCCAGCCCGGCCAAGCCCTCAAGAATCTCGTCGAGCAACGGCAGGACATTGTCCGCTTCGTTGAAGACCGGGATCACAACCGAAAGCCGCGTCGCGTCCCGGCTGGTTTCTGCGTCGCTCACGTGATAAATCGCCCCAGTCGTTGACCGGCCGGGAAAATAGCGCCGTGCCGGGACAAACGGTAGCCGAAAAAACCGCAGCGCCACCGTCGGCCAATTTTATCACCGGCACCAAAGTGCCTTGCCAAGTAGCCTTCACTGTCTATTTATAAAGGAGTTCGACTGGCCGTGGCGCCTGATCCGACGATTTTTAAAATTTTGCCGGTTTGAAAAGCGCCTATAGGGTGCTGCCGGTAAGCGCGATGAGAACCGAAAGCGATTATTTCAGTCGAACCTTCTTAAAATGATCAATGACAATAAAAACCGACAACCCGCAAATTTAAGCTCAAATAGCAACAAGGCAGCACCGTTTGCAGCGCTGTACCGGATCGCTAGGGAGGGCACGGTGCCCGAATTTGAAATCGGCACGGTCGCGCCGGCCGCGACCGCCTTGATCAGCGCCAAACCTCTGAGAGCGCGGGAAGATGACACCACAGGGACGGAGCTGACCGGGCGTGCCGGCGCGGTGAACGTCGGAGAATCGCGTGGCCGGGTCGATTTGCCCGTCGTTCCGAACAAAATTCCACGGCCGTTAAAACTTGCTCTGGTAATCCGTGGACGATTTGTTCATAATCATTCTTATACTGCTTTATTTGGCCGGTTGGCCCCCTCGCCCATAGTTCCATGGTGCCCGGCAAGGGCAGCGGATGGCGTTTCGCGCCCACGTCTAGCAGAAGCTCTCAAGGCATGACCAATTCGACCCTCTGGCAACCGAGTGATATCATGAGTGCTGAACCCGGCAGCGATCAGGATCTGCCGAAACGTCGTGGCCGTATTCCCCAGTCGGCTTGGCCAGGAATCCTGGAGCGCCATCGTGCCGGCGATACGCTGTCGGCGATCGCGCGGGAATTTGACTGCACGCCAAGCGCGATTTCTTATATTGTGCGCAAGGCGGAAGCCAATTTGCCGGATTCCGTTGTCGCTGACGAACCGAAGCCAGTTGCTCCACCACCCCGCCCGGCGCTGACGTCCCCGTCGATACAACCGGGAACCCTGCGCATCGGTCGGCTTGGTGAATCCCGAACTGCCGACACCAGACTCAACGAGGCAAAGCTTAATGAAAGCAAAGCGGTTATGGCCACCGGCAACGTGACGCAAGTTCCAGCGTGGAGCGCCACGCCGGCTGCGGCTGCGGCTCCGGCGGCAGCCCAGGCGGCCACCCCGGCGGCAGCCGAGACGGACTCGCGCGCGCCGCGGGTCGCTCACCCCGAACCGGCACCACCGGTGGATGCCGTCGAGGGGCGGCTGCGGGAAACCGCGCGGAAGTGCCTTTCCGCCTATCGCGGTTGGCGGCAAAGCCCGACCGAGGTCTCGGTCCAAACCCTGAGCGACACCGTTCACGACCTGCGCAAGGCTTTGGCCCGGATCGAGATCGACCTCTCCGCGAGTCGACGCGACGAGCAGGCGGCACGGCCGATTCCCATTCCCCAGCATCGTGCGGCCCGGCCTCAACGATAGATCGAGGTTTGGTTCAATCAGAGTTTGCGTGATTTTAGCCTGGATCTCCCCAGTGGGCGGTGTCGCGCGCGAGCGAAACCCGCCCACTTTTTGCTGACTACTTGAATCGCCGGAGTGGCGTCAGTTTGAAATCCCGCCAAGTTTTCGATCAGGGCCGATTTTTGCTTTTGGCCTGGAACGCATCAAGCGTGGTGTAGCAGAGTCGGCCGCCATCGATCGCCGAGGCAATTCGCCCGGACTCGGGTTTGGGCAGCGGCGTCGGTCGCGGCGATAGGCAGATTCTGCCGGCCAGCTGGGCAAAATCTGCCGCCGAATTAACTTTCTCTTCATCAAGAGATCGCTAGTTTGACGCGCGTCGGGCATGGACGTCGACACGGCCGCCGCAATGTCCCGCCACGGGAGGACAGCGCGCGTGAACAGTTTTGCTGAGACCTTACGCAATCTCGGCCCGGCTCGGCTTGCCGCGATTGGCGCCATTGGCTTAGCCGTGATCGGCTTTTTTATCTATCTGACCGGCCGGTTGACCACGCCGCCGATGGAATTGCTTTACGGCGAGTTGGCCGCCGCCGATGCCGCGGCAATCGGCAAGCGTCTCGACGAGCTCAAGATCACCTACAAAGTCGACCCGACCGGCACCCGGGTGTTCGTACCGTCCGACCAGGTCGGCCGGCTGCGCATGCAGATGGCGGCAGCCGGGATACCGGCGGGCGGCTCGGTCGGCTATGAAATCTTCGACAAGTCCGAAGGGTTCGGCGCGACCAGCTTCATTCAGAACATGAACCAGTTGCGTTCGCTGGAAGGCGAGCTCGCGCGCACCATCGGCACCCTGTCCCAAGTCCAGCAAGCCCGCGTCCACCTCGTACTGCCAAGGCGGGAGTTGTTCAGCCGCACCCAGAACAAGTCCACGGCCAGCGTATTCCTCAAGCTGCGCAGCCAGATCGGCCGGGAACAGGTGGCCGCGATCCAGCACCTGGTCGCCTCGTCGGTGCCTAATCTCGACCCGTCGCAGATTTCGATCATCGACGACAAGGGCAATCTGCTCGCCCGCGGCACCGCTTCGGACTCCAACGAGGCGATCATGGCCAACGCCGAGGAGAAAAAGGTCGCCTACGAACAGCGCATGGCGCGGGTGATCGAAGATTTGCTCGGCCGCTCGCTCGGTTTCGGTAAGGTTCGCGCCCAGGTCTCCGCCGAACTTGACTTCGACCGCATCACCACCAATTCGGATCTGTTCGACCCCAACGCTCAGGTCGTCCGGTCGACCCAGTCGGTCAATGAATCCAGCGATGCCCAGGACCGCGACCCCCTGGAGGCGGTCACCGTCAACAACAATCTGCCCAACGCCAACCAACAAGCCTCGCGCGGCAACAGTCCGATCTCCAGCAACCGGACCACCCGCAACGAGGAAACCATCAATTATGAAATCAGCCGGACCCAGCGGACGGTGGTGCGTGAATCCGGCAATGTCCGACGCCAATCGGTGGCAGTTCTGGTCGACGGCGACTACAAGCCCGACCCCAACGGCGGCGCCCCGATCTATACGCCGCGCCCCAAGGAAGAAATGGATCAGCTGGCGGCACTGGTCCGCAGTGCGGTTGGATTCGATGCCCAGCGCGGCGACAGCCTGGAAGTCGTCAACATGCGCTTTGCCTCGGCGGCTGAAGAATTTGCGCCGGCGGAACTTGGCTTCCTGGGTATTCCGAAAGAGGATCTGTTCCGCATCGGCGAGATGCTGGTGCTCGGCATCGTTGCCGTGCTGGTCATCCTGCTGGTGGTTCGCCCGCTGATCACCCGCGCCTTCGAGCGGCCGGCCGAAGTCGACTCCGAAATGGACAAGCTGCTGACCGAAGGCGGGGCGCCTGCGGTCCTGGCCGCGCCGTCCGGGGCCCTGGCCCAGGATCTGGCGCTGGAAGCGGCCCAGGCCGACGAGGAACTGGAGCAGATGATCGATATCAACCGCGTCGAAGGTCGGGTGCGAGCATCATCGTTGCGCAAGGTCGGCGAAATCGTCGACAAGCATCCCGAAGAGGCCGTCGCGATTTTACGCAACTGGCTCTACCAGGAAACCTGAGAACACCCGCCCCGGAGTGAACCATGGCACTTCGTGTCCGTGAAGATTACCGCACCCTGACCGGCCCCGAAAAGGCGGCGATCATGATGCTCGCCCTGGGTGAAGAACATGCCGCCAAGCTGTTCACCCATATGGACGACGAAGAGATCAAGGAGCTGTCGCAGACCATGGCCAATCTGGGCACGGTCAGCTCCAATCTGATCGAACGCCTGTTCGTTGAATTCGCCGAACAGATGTCGGCGACCGGCTCGCTGGTCGGCACTTACGAGAGCACCGAACGCCTGCTGACCAAGGTCCTGCAAAAGGACAAGGTCGACCAGATCATGGAGGATATCCGTGGTCCGGCCGGCCGGACCATGTGGGACAAACTGGGCAACGTCAACGAGTCGGTGCTCGCGAACTATTTGAAGAACGAATACCCGCAGACTGTCGCGGTGGTCTTGTCGAAGATTCGTCCGGAACATGCCGGCCGGGTGCTGGCGCTGTTGCCGGAGAGCTTCGCGATGGAAGTGATCATGCGCATGCTGCGCATGGAATCGGTGCAGAAAGAAGTGCTCGACGACGTCGAACGCACGCTGCGGACCGAGTTCATGACCAACCTGGCGCGCACCAGCCGGCGCGATTCCCACGAAATGCTGGCGGAAATCTTCAACAACCTCGACCGCACCACCGAGCAGCGTTTCCTCACCGCGCTGGAAGAGCGCAACCGTGACAGCGCCGAGCGCATCCGCTCGCTGATGTTCACCTTCGAAGATCTGGGCAAGCTGGATCCCAACGGCGTCCAGACCCTGTTGCGCGCGGTCGATAAATCCAAGCTCGGCACCGCGCTCAAGGGGGCATCGGAAACCTTGCGCGACCTGTTCTTCACCAACATGGCCGAGCGCGCCGCCAAGATCCTGCGCGAGGACATGGCGGCGATGGGGCCGGTTCGGCTGCGCGACGTCGACGAGGCGCAAATGTACATGGTGCAATTGGCCAAGGATCTGGCCGCCCGCGGCGAAATCGTGATCGCCGAAGGCAAGGGCGAAGACGAACTGGTCTACTAGAACGACGGGGTCATCACGCGCGGGGTCGCCAAGCAATGTCGTCGGTCCATCGTTACCTGTTCGAACAGGATTTCGACTCAGAGTCCCCTTCGGCTATTCGACGCAAGGCGCAGAAGGAGGCCGAAGCGCCACCACCGCCACCGCCGCCGACCTTCAGCGAGGCGCAGCTGACCGCTGCCGAGAAGAAGGCACGGGCCGCCGGCGAAGCGGCCGGGCGGGCCGAGGGCCACCGCGCCGGGCGAGCAGAAGCGGAGGCGGAAATCGCCGCCCTCACCGGCCAGGCGCTCGGCCGCCTGGCCGACGGCATTGCGGCTCTGATCGCGGCGCGCGCGGAGACCAATGCCGAACGGACCGTGCAACCGCTGCAGATCGCGATGAAGGTGATCGAGACGGTGCTGCCCGATCTGATCCGGCGCCACGGCAGCAACGAGATCCAGGCCGCGATCATGAGTTGCCTGCACGACCTGATCGACGAGCCGCGGCTCAGCATCCGCGTCCACGACGATCTGGTCGAACCGATGCGGGAGCGGCTGGAGCGATTGGCCGAGGCCCGCGGCTTCGCCGGACGCCTGGTGGTGTTGAACGATCCGGCTCTCGGGCCGGCGGATTGCCGGGTCGAATGGGCGAACGGTGGCGCCGAGCGCAACACCGGGGAATTGCTCGCCGAGATCGAACGCGCCGCCGGGCGTCTGACCGATCTCGGATGAGCGGAGCGGACCCGAGCGGAGAGCGATTTTCAGGAGACCCCGAATGGCAAGCAAAGAGAGCTTTTCCCTCGACGAACTGGATGGCGGCGGCGGTTACGACAGCGGCGGCGGCGGTGTGGCCAAGGACCTGGAGGCGGTCTACGACATCCCGGTGCAGATTTCGGCAGTGCTCGGCAAGGCGACCATGCAGGTCAGCCAGTTGCTCAAGCTCGGCCGCGGCGCCGTGGTCGAACTCGACCGCAAGGTCGGCGAGGCGATCGACATCTACGTCAACAACCGCCTGGTCGCGCGCGGCGAAGTCGTTGTGGTCGAAGACCGCCTGGGCGTGACCATGACCGAAATCATCAAATCGGACCGCTCGACATGACGGTGGCCGACCGCCGCGCCGCCCGCCCTGAACCGCCCCCGGAGGCCCCGGCCACGGCGCAGGCTGCGTCGGCGACGCTGTCGGGGGCTCGCATCCAGCCTCGCCTGGGCCTGGATCTGGCGACCCTGCTCGGGCTGGTCGCCGGTTTCGCGGTGATCGCGGCGGCGATGATTCTGGGCGGCTCGGTGCGCGCTTTCGTCGATCCGCCGTCGCTGCTGATCGTGTTCGGCGGCACCGCCGCCGTCACCATGATTTCATTTTCGCTGCCCGATCTCGCAGCCGCCCGCCGCATGGTGCCGCGCACCCTGGTCGCCGCGCGGCGCAGCCCGCGGCGCGCGGCGCGTCAGATGCTGCTACTGGCCGAGGCCGCGCGCAAGACCGGCATCGACACCCTGAAATCGCTGCTGCCCGAGTTGCGCGGCGAGCCGTTCCTTTATCGCGGCGTCGCTCTGATCACCGAAGGCCTGGCGGCCGAGGAAATCGAGCGCGTGCTGACCGCCGAGGCCGAGGCCGAAATGGCCGGCCAGGCCAAAGCCATCGCCGTGCTGCGCCGCGCCGCCGAGGTGGCACCGGCAATGGGATTGATCGGCACCCTGGTCGGGCTGGTTCAGATGCTGGGCCATCTCGACGATCCGGCGGCGATCGGACCCGGCATGGCATTGGCCCTGCTCACCACCTTTTACGGCGCGGTGCTCGGCAACATGGTCCTGACGCCGCTCGCCGGCAAGCTGGAGGCGATCGCCGATTCCGAGGTCCTGGTCAAGAACCTCTATCTGATCGGATCCGGCTCGATCGCTCGTCAAGAAAATCCCCGGCGGCTCGAGATGTTGCTCAATACCGCCCTCCCGCCGGGCAGCCGTATCCGCCATTTCGACCGGCAACCCGCCTGAGTGCCGCCGGCCTAGGGAGAGACTGGACATGCGCCTTCTGATCGTTGGCATGCTGGAGGGCTACATCACCGCCGCGGGCAAGATCGCGATGTCGCGGGGTGCCAAGGTCGCCCATACCGATAGCATCGACGGTGCGCTCAACGCACTGCGCGCCGCTGCGGGCGTCGATCTGGTGATGGTCGACGTGAAACTCGACGTGGCCCGGCTGATCGAGCGCCTGAAGGCCGAGCGTTTTACCCTGCCGGTGGTGGCCTGCGGCATCGGTACCGACGCCACCGCGGCGGTGCGCGCAATCCGTGCCGGCGCCAAGGAATACATCCCGCTGCCGCCCGACGCCCAGCTGATCGCCGCGGTGCTCGAAGCGGTCGCCGAAGAAAGCCACGCCATCATCAGCCGCGACCCGGCGATGGGCGCGGTGCTGCGACTGGCCGATCAGGTCGCCCCCAGCGATGCGTCGGTCCTGATCACCGGCGAGTCCGGCACCGGCAAGGAGCTGATGGCCCGCTACATCCATCGCAAGAGCCGGCGTTCGGCCGAAAATTTCGTCTCGGTCAATTGCGCCGCGATTCCGGAAAATCTGCTCGAATCGGAATTGTTCGGCCACGAGAAGGGGTCGTTCACCGGGGCGGTGGCCCGCCGGCTCGGCAAGTTCGAGGAGGCCAATGGCGGCACGCTGCTGCTCGACGAAATCAGCGAGATGCATCCCCGTCTGCAGGCCAAGCTGCTGCGTGCGATCCAGGAGCGGGAGATCGACCGCGTCGGCGGCTCCCAGCCGATCAAGGTCGATATCCGCGTGCTCGCGACCTCAAACCGCAACCTGGAGCACGAGGTCAAGGTCGGCAATTTCCGCGAAGATCTGTTCTTCCGGCTTAATGTCTTCAGCATCCGGCTGCCGGCGCTGCGCGAACGCCCGCTCGACATCCCCCTGATCGCCGACCACTTCATCCATAAATACGCCGAAGCCAACGGCCTGCCGGCCCGGCCGCTGTCCGATGGCGCGCTCGGCATGCTGTTGGCGCATCACTGGCGCGGCAATGTCCGCGAGCTGGAAAACACCATGCACCGCGCCGTGCTGCTGGCGCGCGGAACGGCGATCGAGCCCGACGTGATCATGCTGTCGAGCCAGGTTCTGGCCCCCGACGATCGCCCGGCGCCGACGGTGCCGCTGTCGCCGATCTCGTCCGGCCTGCGGGCACCGCCGCCGATGCCGGCGACCGCCGCCGGCGTCGGCACGACCGGGCTGGTCGGCCGCACCGTTGCCGATGTCGAGCGCGACCTGATCCTGGAGACCCTGAGCCACTGCCTGGGCAACCGCACCCATGCCGCCAATATTCTGGGCATCTCGATCCGCACGCTGCGCAACAAGCTGAAGCTCTACAGCGATGAAGGCGTGCCGGTGCCGATGCCCGGCGAAGGCGAACGGGTGATGGGGTGACGGACGATGACACGTCGCTCTCCCCGGCAAACGCCCCGGCTTCCGCCCGGCCCGACCCCAAGGATCGGGATGGATCGGACCAGCGGCTGTGATGGCGTCCCTCCCCTCGCCGGTCGCCCCGTGACATGACGACAGCCCCTCTCGAGACCCCGCCATGGCTTTGACCGAACGCAGGCCGACCGGCGGCGAGGGCGGCGGCGGGGCGTTCCCCGCCGACCTGATCAATGCCGCCCAGAAGATGCTGCGGCGCGGCGACATCGCGCTGGCGCTTGGCGTGGTCACCATCATCGTCGTGCTGATCCTGCCGATGCCGACCTGGCTGCTGGATATCAGCCTGGCCTTGTCGGTGACGGTGGCGGTCTTGATCCTGATGGTCGTGCTGTTCATGGAGCGGCCGCTCGATTTCAGTTCCTACCCGACCGTTCTGCTGATCACCACCTTGTTGCGGCTGGCGCTCAACCTGGCCTCGACCCGCCTCATTCTGTCCCACGGCCATGAAGGCACCGACGCCGCCGGCGATGTCATCCAGGCCTTCGCCAGCTTCGTCATGGGCGGTGATTTCGTGATCGGGGTGATCGTCTTCGCGATCCTGACCCTGGTCAATTTCAAGGTGATCACCGCCGGTTCCGGCCGCATCGCCGAGGTCGCCGCCCGCTTCACCCTGGACGCCATGCCGGGCAAGCAGATGGCGATCGACGCCGACCTGTCGGCGGGCATGATCGACGAGGCAACCGCCCGCAAGCGGCGCAAGGACTTGGAAGACGAATCGGCGTTCTTCGGATCGATGGACGGCGCCTCGAAATTCGTCAAGGGCGATGCCGTCGCCGGCCTGATCATCACCTTCATCAACGTCATCGGCGGCATCATCATCGGCTCGTTGCGCCATGGCATGCCGCTGTCCGCCGCCGCCGAGACCTTTACCCGGCTGACCATCGGCGACGGCCTGGTGTCGCAGATTCCAGCGCTGATTATTTCGATTTCGGCCGGCCTGCTGGTGTCGAAGGCCGGCATCAGCGGTTCCGCCGACAAGGTCATGTTCGCCCAGCTCGGCGGCTATCCCAGCGCCTTCGGCTTGAGTTCGGTGCTGTTGGCGGCGATGGGCCTGCTGCCCGGCATGCCGATGGTCCCGTTCTTCGCCCTGGCCGGGCTGATGGGTGCGGCGGCCTATTACACCCCACGCTGGAAAAAGAAGGCGGCCGAAGACGCGGTGGCGGCGGAGGAAGCGGAAAAGCCAGCGGCACCGGTGGCCGACGAGCCGATCTCGACCGCCCTGGCAATCGACCTGATCCGGCTGGAACTGGGCTATGGGCTGTTGGTGCTGATCAATGCGCCGCCCCCCGGCACCCACCGGCTGACCGATCAGATCCGCGGGCTTCGCCGCCAGATCGCCAGCGAGGTCGGTTTCGTGATGCCGGCGGTGCGCATCCAGGACAACCTGCAACTCGGTCCCAACACCTACGTCATCCGGATCAAGGAGATCGAATCCGGCCGCGGCGACATCCGGCCCAACATGCTGCTGGTGATGGATCCGCGCGGCGAGGCGATGAGCCTGCCCGGCGAGCAGACCACCGAGCCGACCTTCGGCCTTCCTGCGATCTGGGTCGAGCCCAGCTACCGTGAGGAGGCGCTGTTCCGCGGCTATACCGTGGTCGATCCTTCGACCGTGATCACCACCCATCTGACCGAGGTGATCAAAGACAATATGCCCGAGCTGCTGTCCTTCACCGAAACCCAGAAGCTGCTCGACGAACTCGACCGCGAACACCAGAAGCTGGTTGCCGACGTCATCCCGACCCAGATCACAGTCGGCGGGCTGCAGCGGGTGCTGCAAAACCTGCTGGGTGAGCGCGTCTCGGTGCGCGACCTGCCGACCGTGCTCGAAGGCGTCTCGGAGGCCTGCACCCAGACCCGCAACATCAATCAGATCACCGAACATGTCCGCGCCCGCCTGGCCCGCCAGATTTCCGACGCCAACACCAACGAGATGGGCTTCATCCCGCTGATCACGCTGTCGCCGGAGTGGGAGCAGGCCTTTGCGGAATCGCTGATCGGCGACGGCGACGATCGTCAGCTCGCGATGGCACCGTCCCAGCTCCAGGAGTTCATCACCACGGTGCGCCAGGTCTTCGAGCGCCACGCCATGATGGGCGAGGCGCCGGCCCTGTTGACCAGTCCCGGCATCCGCCCCTTCGTGCGCTCGATCGTCGAGCGTTTTCGTCCCAGCACCACCGTGATGTCGCAGAACGAAATCCATCCCAAGGCAAAGATCAAGACGTTGGGGCAAATCTAATCGGGCAGGCGCGTCTCGGTCGTACTTGGCCTGTTCACCGCCCGGTGTTAGACTCAGGCGCAAGCACCAACCGGAGCCGGAGCCCGAAACATCCCGAGCACCGCTGACAGGAGTCGGAGACCTCTCGCCGCATGCGCCTGAAGTCGTTCCATGCCAAGACCGTCGGAGACGCGATGCGGCAGGTCCGGATGGCGCTGGGCGACGACGCGATCATCGTGGCGACCCGGGAGGAAGAAGGCGGCGGCGTACGAGTCACCGCCGCGATCGAGGACAACGCCCCGGTGCGCAAGCCGGCCCGGTGCGCGCCGGCGCCACCCCCGGTCGAGGATGACAGCCCGGACGACGTGGTCGACCTGATCGCCGATGCCCTGCACCGCCATGGCACGCCGGCCGCGATCAGCGAACGTCTCACCGACGCCCTGGTCGGGCTCGACCTGACCGATCCGGTTCTGGCGTTGGGAGCAGCACTCGATGCGGTCTTCGCGTTCAAGCCGATCGCCGACGGCCGCCAGAACCGGCCGCTGATGCTGGTGGGGCCGCCCGGTGCCGGCAAGACCCTGACCACGGCCAAGCTGGCAGCGCGCGCGGTGTTCCGCAACCGGCCGGCCGGCGTCATCACCACCGACACCGTGCGCGCCGGCGGCGTCGACCAGTTGAAGGCGTTCGCCCGGTTGCTCAAGGTCAAACTGGTTGCGGTCGAAGATCCGGCCGCGCTGGGCGATGCCCTGACCGTGCTGCGCAACGCCGAGCAGGTGATCATCGACACCGCCGGGCGCAACCCGTTCGATGCGGCTGACATGCAGGAGATGCGCCAGCTGATTGCAGCCGGCGAAGTCGAGCCGATCCTGGTGCTCCCCGCCGGCATGGATGCATTGGAAGCCGGCGAGATCGGCACCATCTTCCGTACCGCGGGTGTGCGCCGGCTGATCGTCACCCGGCTCGACCTGACCCGGCGGCTGGGCAGCTTGCTGGCTGCGGTCTATGAGTCCCGCCTGATTTTTTCCGATGTCAGCATCACCGCCAAAGTCGCCGACGGCCTGAGCAACCTCAACCCGGTGGCGCTGGCCCGCCTGTTGATGCCGGGCCGCGAGCAGGCCGCCAAGCCGGCCCGCCAAACCGGCACCCACGCATGAACCACTGGTACCTGAACCCCTGGCACCTGAACCCCTGGGCATGAGCGAAGGGCTATGAGCGAAAAGGTATTCCCAACCGCCTCGACCCCAGCCGCGGCAAGCAACGTCAAGCCGCTGCGCGGCCATAATGTGGTCGCGGTGGCAAGCGGCAAGGGCGGCGTCGGCAAGACCTGGTTCTCGATCACGCTGTCCCATGCCCTGGCCCGGCTCGGCCGCAAGACGCTGCTGTTCGACGGCGACCTTGGCCTGGCCAATGTCGACATCCAGCTCGGGCTGACGCCCAAACGCGATCTCGGCGCGGTGATCGAGGGCCAAGTCACCTTGCAGAAGGCGGCAGAGCGCTTTGCCGAGGGCGGATTCGACATCATCGCCGGCCGTTCCGGTACCGGCAGCCTGGCCTCCCTGGCCAGCCAGCGCCTGACCGAACTGCGCAACGACCTGCTCGAGGTGGCGCGCGGCTACGATTGCGTGATCATGGATATGGGGGCCGGCGTCGACCGCACGGTGCGGCAGCTGGTCGGTCCCGCCGGAACCACCCTGGTGGTCGCAACCGACGAGCCGACTTCGCTGACCGACGCCTATGCCTTCATCAAGGTGACGCGGGCGACCAGCCCCAATGCCGACCTGCGCCTGGTCATCAACCTGGCCCAGACCGTTCCGGAAGGCGAGCGGACCTACAACACCCTGGTCAAGGCCTGCCAGAACTTCCTGAAATTCACCCCGCCCCTGGCCGGCATCATCCGGCGCGACAACAAGGTCCGCGACGCCATCCGCAACCAGTCGCCGCTGCTGACCCGTTCGCCGACCTGCGAGGCGGCACGCGACGTCGAGGCCGCGGCGGCGCGCCTGTTCTCCGGCAGCTGAGGCCGGGGGCCGGCCGAGGGGCCCGCAGCAATGGCCGACCCGTCCTCTTTCCTGCCGCTGCCGCCGAACCTGACCGGAACCGGTGTCGCCGCCTCGGCCCAGACCGCCGGCCAGCCGCTGGGCGAAGTCGACCTGCTGCAACTGCCCGAACGCCTGCAGAGCCTGGCCCGGGCCATCGTGCTCACCGGCACCATCGCCGGGGCC
Organism: Azospirillum sp.; assembly: GCA_016124535.1. Classification (GTDB taxonomy): domain Bacteria; phylum Pseudomonadota; class Alphaproteobacteria; order Azospirillales; family Azospirillaceae; genus RI-112. The sequence goes on along the minus strand of WGNK01000023.1, from coordinate 24,094 downwards.
ACTGCCGATGGCAGTGCGCTGCGCGTGCGGACCCAGGCCGGCGAGGTTCTGGTCCGGCTGACCAACGATCTGCCCGCCGACGGCCCGCTGACCCTGCGTATCGCCCCGGGCACGCCACCGGCGCGGGCCTACGCCTTCGCGCCCGGCGACACCGCCGCCGCCGTCGCCGGTCCGGCGCGGGGACCCGCCACCGCCGCGACCGCCCAGCTACCCGCGCCGCTGCTGCTCGCCCTGACCACGCCGGAGCCGGGCGCCGCCACGCCCCTGGAGCCGCAATCGCTGCTCACCGCCCTGGTGCTCGGCCGCGGCGGCCTGCGTCCCGAGGCGGCGGTGCAGACACCGGGTGGCGCGGCGGCCCTTGCCCCCGGCGACCGCCTGGTCCTGCGCCTGCTCTCGCTGGCGAGCGGCGACACCGCATCGACGCCGGCCAATCCGACGGCGCGAGGCGTTGCAGCGACCGCGACAACCTCCCCGGCACCCGCAACGGCTGAAGCCGCGCTGGCCGGACCGAGTGCGACGCTGCTGACCGGCATCGTCACCGGCCATACCGCCGCCGGCGAGCCGGTGGTCGAGACACCGGGCGGCCTGGTCGCGCTGGCGGTACGGACCCTGCTGGCGCCCGGCACCCGGATCAGCGCCGCGATCGTCGATCCCGCCGAGCTTCTGGCGGCACGCGCCCGCGCCGATGACCCGGCCCCCTGGCCGGCCTTGCGCGATGCCCTGGCGACTCTGGCGTCGATCGACCGGACCGCGGCACAGTCGGTGATCGATACCGTGATGCCGCGCCCCAACGGCATGCTGGCGTCTGCCCTGGTGTTTTTTCTCGGTGCCGCCCGTCGCAGCGATGGCCGTGGCTGGCTCGGCGAGGACAATGTCGCCAAACTGGAAGAGGCCGGACGGGGCGACCTGTTGTCCCGGCTCGACCACGAGGTCCGCGGTGCGTCACGGCGGGCGGTCGAGCCACAGGTCGGCGAGTGGCGGGCCTATTCGCTGCCGTTCCTGGATGGCCAGGCGATGACGCGGCTCGACTGCTACGTCCACCAGATCGGCGAGGACGAAACCGGGGCCGACGACGGGGACGGCGACGGCACCCGCCGCCGCCGCGGCGGCAGCCGCTTCGTCATTGAGCTCAGCCTCAGCCAATTCGGAGCGCTGCAACTCGACGGCCTGGTCCATCGCGACCGCTTCAACCTGATCCTGCGCAGCCGCCAGCCACTCGGCCCCGCTCTCCGCCAGGAGTTGAGTGCCGCGTTCGCCGACAGCCTCGCCGCCACCGGTCTGGCCGGCGGGCTGGCCTTCGCGACCGGCGAACGGGGCTGGATCAAGCCGGTTCCGGCACCCGCGGGTGGTCGCGGCGGCGTGCTCGCCTGACCCGCCGCGGCCGCCCGCGACCGGCTTTTCCCCTTCCGGAAATGCGCCTATGGTGGCGCCGCCGGTGGGCGCCCGAGCCAGCCCCCAACACCCGGTCCAATCGACACCACAACAAAGGGAGCATCGCCTATGGAGCGCCGCTCGTTCATCAAGGGAGCTGCCGCAGCCGGGGTTGCCGGTGCGGCCGTCGCGTCCAGTTTTCCCAAGCCCGCGATCAGCCAGGGCGCCCAGGAGTGGCGCATGGTCACATCCTGGCCCAAGGGCCTGCCCGGAGTCGGCACCGGCGCCCAGAAGCTGGCCGACAATATCGGCAAGATGTCGGGCGGCCGGCTGACCATAAAGGTCTATGCCGCGGGCGAACTGGTTCCGGCGCTGCAGTGTTTCGACGCGGTCTCCAACGGCACCGCCGAGATGGGCCACGACGCCTCCTACTACCACCTCAGCAAGTCCGAGGCCTGCGCCTTCTTCACCGCCTTCCCGTGGGGCCTTACCGCCGGCGAATTGACCGGCTGGGTCCACCACTCCGGCGGCCAGGAGCTTTGGGACGAGCTTTATGCGCCGTTCAACCTCAAGGGCTTCCTGGCGGGCAATACCGGGACCCAGATGTTCGGCTGGTTCCGTAAGGAAATCAATACGGTCGACGACATTAAGGGCCTGAAATACCGCACCCCCGGCAATCTGGCCAAGATCATGACCAAGCTGGGCGCCACCGTGGTCGCCTTGCCCGCCGGCGAAATTTTTCAAGCGATGCAGTCAGGCGCGCTCGATGCCGCCGAATGGGTCGGCCCCTACAACGATCTGTCGTTCGGGCTCTACCAGGTGGCCCAATACTATTACTCGCCAGGCTTCCAGGAACCGGGCGCCGGGCTCCAGCTGACCGTCAACAAAGCCAAATACGACGCGCTGCCCGACGACCTGAAGACCATCATCAAGGTCGCGGCCCAGAGCGCCAATGACAACATGTACGGCGAATATTGCGCGCGCAGCGGGCCGGCCCTGGCAACCCTGGTCAACCAGCACAAGGTGCAGATTCGCTCCCTGCCCCGCGAGGTCCTGATCGCCATGGGCAATACCGCCAACGAGGTGCTGCTGGAGATCATGGAAAAGGATGCGATCACCCGCCGGGTCGCCGAGAGCTACCTGCAGTACCGCAATGCCGTGGTGCCGTGGACCCGGGTCGGCGAGCAGGCTTTCCTGTCGGCGCGCCAGCTGCCGTTTGCGTTCGGCGCCAAGGGATAATCCAACCAGCCCGACCGGTCCTCCCCCTGCGCAAGCCTAGGGGGAGGACCGGGGCCGCGGGTCAGGACAGCGTAGCGGTATCGGTGCCGGCAGCCGCAACTCGCAGGGCCGCGATATTGGCCGCGTAGGTGCCGTTGCGGAATACGGCACTGCCGGCGACCAGGGCGGTCGCGCCTGCGGCCACGATGGCACCGGCATTGCCCGGTACGACGCCGCCATCGACTTCCAGCACGATCGGGCGGTCACCGATCATCGCCTTCAGCCGCCGCAGCTTCTCCAATTGGGACGGAATAAAGCTCTGGCCACCGAAGCCGGGATTGACCGACATCACCAGGATCAGGTCGAGCCGGTCGAGCAGATACTCGACCACGCTCTCCGGAGTCGCGGGGTTGAGCGACAGCCCGGCCTTGCAGCCGAGCTCGCGCACCCGCTGCAGCGTGCGATCGACATGGCGGCCGGCCTCGGCGTGAACCGTGATGATATCGCTGCCGGCGGCGGCGAAGGCCTCCAGATAGGGATCGACCGGGTCGATCATCAAATGGACGTCGAAGGTCAAGGCACTGTGGGGGCGCAGCGCTTTGACCACCGCCGGACCGATCGTCAGGTTGGGCACGAAATGGCCGTCCATGACGTCGACATGGATCCAGTCGCAACCGGCGGCGTCGATCGCCCGAACCTCTTCGCCCAGCCGGGCGAAATCGGCCGACAGGATCGAGGGCGCGATCTTGATCCGGTTGGTATCGCGAGCGGTCATCTCACAACCGTGCCTTGGCCGCGGCGACCACCGCTTCGGCGGTAATGCCGAAATGAGCATAGAGTGCCTCGGCCGGCGCCGAAGCACCGAACCCGGTCATGCCGATGATCGCCCCTTCGGTGCCGACATAGCGCTCCCAGCCGAAGGTCGACAGCGCCTCGACCGCGACCCGCACGCTGCCCGGTCCCAGAACCTCGGCACGGTAGGACGCCGGCTGGCGGTCGAACAATTCCCAGGACGGCAGCGACACCACGGCGCAGCCGATCCCTTCGGCCTGGAGCGCCGAGCGCGCCTTCAGCGCCAACGAGACTTCGGTGCCAGTGGCGATCACGGTGACCTTGCGCGGCCCCTCGGCCTCGGCCAGGACGTAGCCGCCAAGCGCACACAGGTTGTCGGTGCGATCGACGGTGCGAACCGCCGGCACCGCCTGGCGCGACAGCGCCAGCACGCTGGGGCCCCCGGCCTCGGCCAGGGCCAGCGCCCAGCACTCGGCGGTTTCCACCGCATCGGCCGGGCGGAACACGGTCAGGTTGGGCGTCGCGCGCAGCATCGCCAGATGTTCGACCGGCTGATGGGTCGGACCATCCTCGCCGAGCCCGATCGAATCATGGGACAGCACATAGATCACCCGGATGCCCATCAGTGCCGACAGGCGAATGGCGTTACGCATGTAGTCGGCGAAGACTAAGAAGGTGCCGCCATAGGGAATCACGCCGCCATGCAACGCCATGCCGTTCATCGCCGCGGCCATGGCGAATTCGCGGATACCGTAGAAGACGTAGCGGCCGGAAAAATCCTCCGCGGCGATCGGCTTGGTCGCCTTGGTCTGGGTCAGGTTGGAGTGGGTGAGGTCGGCCGAACCGCCGACCAGATCCGGAACCGCCGCGGTCAGAACCTCGAGCACGTCCTGGGATGCCTTGCGGGTCGCGATCTTCGGCGCCGCGGCGACCAGGCTTTGCTTCAGGGCGGCGACGACCCGCTCGAACTCCTGGGGCAACGCGCCGGCCTGGCACCGCTCGAATTCGGTGCGGCGCGCCGGCTCCAGCGCCTCGACCCGCCCGGCCCAGGCGCCATGCGCGGCGCGACCACGGGCGCCGGCGGTGCGCCAGGCCCCGAGAACCGGCGCCGGCACCTCGAACGGCGGCCAGTTGCACCCCAACCGGTCCCGCAGGCCGGCCAGTTCTGCCGCTCCCAGCGGCGCGCCATGGCACTTCTCGGTACCGGCCTTGGTCGGCGCTCCATAGCCGATGGTGGTGCGGCAGGCGATCAGGGTCGGGCGGTCGCCGGCCTTGGCCGCGGTCAATGCGGCATCGATCGCCGCCGGATCATGGCCATCGACCGTCAGGGTCCGCCAGCCCGAGGCGGCAAAACGCGCCAACTGATCATCGGACGAGGACAGCGACAGCGCGCCGTCGATGGTGATGCGGTTGTCGTCCCACAGGACGATCAGCTTGGCCAGGCGCAGATGACCCGCCAGCGAAATCGCCTCCTGGCTGATCCCCTCCATCAGGCAGCCGTCGCCGCACATCGCGAAGGTGTGGTGGTCGACCAGATCGGCGCCGAATCGGGCCTGGAGCAGGCGTTCGGCCAAGGCCATGCCGACCGCATTGGCCAGGCCCTGGCCCAGCGGGCCGGTGGTGGTCTCGGCACTGGAGGGATGGCCGACCTCGGGATGGCCGGGGGTGCGGCTGCCAAGCTGGCGAAAGGCGCGCAGCTGGTCGAGGGTGACATCGGCGTAGCCGGCGAGATAGCTGACGGCATAGAGCAGCATCGACCCGTGTCCGGCCGACAGCACAAAGCGGTCGCGGTCGGCCCAGCGCGGAGCGGCGGCGTCGAACTTCAGGTGGCGGGTGAACAAGACCGTCGCGACGTCGGCCATTCCCATCGGCATGCCCGGGTGGCCGGATTTCGCCTGCTCCACGGCATCGGCCGCGAGCAGCCGGATGGCGCCGGCCATGTCGCCATGGCGCGCTGCGGCAACGTCGGGCGTGGTGACTGTCATGGTCTTTCCTCGTCGAGAGTTGAATGCGCCGAAACGGCTCGGCGGGTTCAGCGGTGCGACAGGACCCACGCCGCCGGCAGGATCGGCAAGGCGTAGATCAGATACATCAGGGGACCGAACACCAGGTTCTTATTGGCCAGTCCGGTCAGTCCGATCGAAGCGACCTGCAGGATCACCACCAGCAGGACGGCAATCGCCAGCCGCTGGCCCTGGCCACGCCGATTGTATTCGCCGAACAGCAGGCAGGTCACCGCGATGAAGGTGAAGCTGATCGCCAGAATCGGCGTCGACAACCGCATGTGCAGCTCCGCGGCGAATTGACGCATCTGCTGCGGGTTGCTCAGAATTTCCGGCGGCGGGCGCAGCAGTTCTTTCATCGAGCGCTCGCGGGAATCCGGGAAGCGGTCTTCGATCTTCTCATCGAACAGGCGAAAATCAACCACGTAGCGGTCGAAATAGAGTTCCGACATGCGGCCGGAGGCGATATCGACCTCCTGGCGCAGACCGTCGACCATGACGATGCGGATGCCGCCCGGCGCGTCGCCCAACGCCCCCTTCTGGGCGATCAGCGTGACCTCCTTGCCGGCGGTGCGGGTGTCGTAGACCAGCAGCCCTTCCATGTCGCCATTGTCGGCGCGGTTGCGCAGGTAAACCGTCAGGTTCTTGCCGACATCGCTGAAGGTGCCTTCCCGGATCAGCACCGACGCGAATTCGTGCTTGACCGCATATTGCAGGCGCACCAATTCGCGGTTGGCCGCCGGGCTGGCGAACAGGTTGAGCAGAAACACGACCAAACTGATGAGCAGAGCCAGGACCAGCGCCGGCCGGGCCAGATGCCAGGGGCCGAATCCGACCGCCCGCATCACCACCAGCTCGCTGTCCTGGGTCAGCTTGTTGTAGGTGAACAGAATAGCGCCGGCCAATGCCACCGGCAGGATGATGCCGATGAAGGTCGGCACGGTGAGCAGCATCATCTTGAAGAACACCGTGAACGGCGCGCCGGCATTGATCACCAGGTCGATCAGGCGCAACGACTGGGTGATCCAGATAGTCATGGTCAACGCCAGCGTCGCAAACACGGTGGCGGTCAGAAGATTGCGAAACAGATACCTGGAGATCAGCGTCATCACGGCTTCCCTGATCCGGGGCCGTCTGTCCCCGGACCCGCTAATCGCGGCTGTTTAATCATGACCGCCGCGAAATAACAAGCCGGCCTCGACTTCCTCGACCGCGAGGGTATCGAGATGCTCGCGCTGCAGCCAGGCGACCCGCGGCCCCAGGGGTGCCATACGCTCGGCAATGGTGTGGCCCGACATCAGCATCAGGGTCGGCGTTCCCACCACCGAAAGAATAAATATCGGGCCGGTGTCATTGCCGACCGCGCCCAGCGCGGCACGGCCGATGCCACCGATATCGACCAGGCTGGTCTGGCCGCACAAGTCGACCACCGCAGGCGCCACGGCGCGGATCGTGGCGACGGCATCCCGGTCGGCCGCGGTGCCGATGACCACCGAGGCGATGCCGCGACGGCCCAGCCGGCCGGCCAATTCGGCATAGCGTTCGGCCGGCCAGCGCTTATATGGCCGATGGGGCGAACACCCCGGCACCATGACCACGAAACGCTCGGGCAACCGGAACCGGCCGGGGTCGGCATCGAGCCAGGAGAGATCCGCCGGACCGATCGCCGCCTCGCCGACCGCCACGCCGGCCGAGCGGACATGGTTGAGCAGGCGATCGCGGTTGTGACCGCTTTGGGCCAGGAAATCCGGCCGCGGATGGGAGCAGCCGGCCACCGCCCCAGACCATTGCGGCGGCCGCCGCCCGAGCAGGCGGAAATACCAGGCGGTACGCTGATTGCTCTGGAGGTCGTAGACCCGGGAAAATCCGGCCCCGCGCAGCCGCCGGATCAGGCGGAACCAGGCGAGCGGCCGCTTCAGCCCCGGCCGCTGGTCGATCCAGACCTCGTCGAACCAGGGGCAGGCCCGTCCCAGCGCCTCGAACGGCCGGGTGGTCAGCAAGATCACCGGATCGCCGGCATGGTGGGTGCGGATCGCATGGAAGGCCTCAAAGCTCTGCACGAGGTCGCCCAACGCGCCAAGCTTGATCACCAGAATCGGCTTATTCATGAATGATTGAGATTTTTCGGGCTATCAGGAACGTCCGCAGAGCCGTGGGACTCGGCCGCTTCGATCGGGGAGAGTGCGATGCATTGGCCACGCCACGCCACTTGGCTCCTGGGACTTCTGGTTCTGGCCGGATGCGGCTCGGGCTCGTCCAAGACCGAGTGGCAGTCCACCGACAGTACTCTCGATACCGCCAAGGAACAATGCAGCGAAAGCGTGGCAGTGCAAATGCAGCTGCGCGGTTACACCCGTCAACCCCTGCCCGAGACCCCCCAGTATAAATATCGCGACGAGATTTTCAGCACCTGCATGCGCCAGCGCGGCTACGAGCCGCGCTAGGGCGCGACCGCGGTCTCCGGCCGCCGCGGCTGCCGACCGCCGGAGTTCCCGGCGTCGAGGGCGCTGCGAGTCCGGCCGCTGAGCGGCGATCGGCCCCGGTCAGGGTTGGGTCGGGCGCTGCCATGGCAGACTTCGGTTGTGGAACTCTGCTACTGTCGGGGGCCCGCGGGCGGTCTTGACCGTCGTGGGAGCAAAAAATCCTGGGCTTCGGGAGAATCAAGAAATGACCAAGAGGATGCTGACGGCAATCGCGGCAGCGGCAATCGCCGCGGGTATCTCTGGCTGCGGTGAAGATAAAATCTCAAACCTGACATTTTCTGATATCGCCGCCAAGGCAAAATCCGGAGATGAATCCGCCTTCGTTTCTTACTTCAAGACGATATCCGGACAGAAAGTCAAATGGCAGGGCACCGTCGTCGAAGTGGCCAAGGAATTCGAGGATGACTATGTCGAGGTTAATTATCTGTTGATCGATTTGGACGGCGACACCTCCGGTCAATACCCCGCCGAGGTCAAGTTCCGGATCGCCAAATCGAAAAGCTCCGGCTTCAAGCCCGACCAGAAGGTCAGCTTCGTCGCAGCGCTGCGCGAGACCCAATGGCGGGACGGCAACTTCCTGATCATGGCCGAGGCCGATCGGGTCGAGTGATGCCGGCGTCCGGGGCGCCGGTGGCCGGGTCCCGGTCGAGCCAGGTCCGACCGGGATCAGGTCCGACCGGGATCAGGATCACCCCAAATGGGTGCGGTCGAAGAGATCGGTTGACGGACCAACCATTTCTGAAAACACTCGCAGCACCGGGATGAGGTGCGCTTGGCACCCGGCATACGGTGCCCTTGTCACGAGGAGGGCGATTCAGGGGGGGCGATTGGAAACTACGTTCGTCGATCAGATCATCGTCCTGGCCCTCCTCGCGGCGGTGCTGATTGGGTTCATCAGCGAGCGCCTGCCGCCGGACCTGGTGGCGCTGGCGACCACGGCGGCATTGCTGGTCACCGGCGTCCTGACCACCCGCGAAGTGCTGGGCGTATTCAGCAACAGTGGCGTGGTCACGGTGGGCGCGATGTTCGTGCTGAGTGCCGCGCTGGAGCGCACCGGCTGTATCGACGCCATGGGCGATACCGCGACGCGGGTGGTCGGCCGAACCAAACTGCTCGCCCTGACCGGCCTGATCGCCATCTCGGTGGTGCTGTCCGCCTTTATCAACAATACGCCGGTGGTGGTAATCTTGACCCCGGTCACCTTCCGCCTGGCCCAGCATCTCGGCCTGGCTCCCTCCAAGCTATTGATACCTCTGTCCTATGCCGCAATCATGGGTGGCACCTGCACCCTGATCGGGACTTCGACCAACCTGCTGGTCGACGGCGTCGCCCAACGCCTCGGCCAGGCGCCGTTCGGTCTGTTCGAGATCAGCCTGTTCGGCGCGATCATGGCCGCGATCGGCATGCTGTATCTGATTTTCATCGGATACCATCTGCTGCCCGACCGGGAGACCACCGCCGGCCTGTTGTCGAGCCTGCCGCCACGCCAGTTCCTGACCGAGATGATCGTGCCGGCCAATTCGACCCTGGTCGGCCAAAGCCTGGCCGAGGCCAGATTGAACAAGCTGTCGGGCGGCCGGGTGATTGACGTGGTCCGGCGCGACGACAGCCTGCGCCACGACCTCGCCGCGGTCCGCCTCGAAGCCGGCGACCGCCTGCTGATCAAGGCGGCGGTCGCCGGGCTGCTCGGCCTGCGCGAGCGTGACGGCATCGTATTCGAACAACAAGACGCACTGCACGAGGTTTCGACCCGCAGCACCAAGGTCGTCGAGGGCATTGTCGGTCCACGCTCGAAATTTGTCGACCACCGCCTCGCCGAGTTCAACCTGCGCCGACGCTACGGTGTCTATATCATCGCGGTGCATCGCCAGGGTATCAACCTGACCAACAAGTTCGAACACATGCGCCTTGAGATCGGCGACACCGTCATGCTCGAAGGCCCGCCCGACGGGGTGCGGCGCCTGGTCGAAGCCGGCGACCTGATCAACCTCAGCGAACCCCAGCACCAGCCGATGCGGCAGAGCAAGGCCTGGCTGGCGATCCTCGCGGTGGTTGCGGTGGTCGCGCTGGCGGCACTGGAGGTCATGCCGATCGCCGGACTGGCGCTGATCGCCGCCGTGGTCGTGGTGGTGGCCGGCTGCCTCGACGGCGAAGACGCCTACCGTGCCATCGAATGGCCGATTCTGTTCATGATCTTCGGCATGCTGACGCTGGGCATCGCCCTGGAGAAATCCGGCGCAGTGACCGTGATCGCGACCGGGGTCACCCATGCCTTCGGCCATCTCGGCCCCGGCATCATGCTGTCGATGCTTTATTTTCTGACCTGGGTCCTGACCGAATTCGTCAGCAACAATGCGGTCGGCGTGCTGATCAGCCCGATCGCGATCGGCGTCGCCCACCAGCTCGGTGTCGACCCGCGGCCCTTTCTGGTCGCGGTGATGTTCGGCGCCTCGGCCAGTTTCACGACGCCGATCGGCTACCAGACCAACACCTTCGTCTATGGCGCCGGGGGCTATCGCTATGTCGATTTCGTCAAGGTCGGGTTGCCGCTCAACCTGATCTTTTGGATAACCGCCTCGTTTCTGATCCCGATGTTCTGGCCGCTGGTCCCGGTCGCGGCGGGATTGCCCCGGTGACGACCGTTGGTCAACCAGAATCAACTTCAAAGTGTAACAGGCCCTCACACCGGGAATCATTCCGGCCGCCCCTCAGTCGTCCGGTCCAGGATGCTGTTTGTCGCCGAATTCAACGCCAGAGCGGGCCGGATGCCACCCCGGTGTACCGCCGCCGTGATTGCTGGTCGGCCGGCCGACGTGTTAGGTAGAACTATTCTTGGTTGCCGTGACCGGAGCGTGTTATGTCTCGAACCTGGCGGATCGCCGCTTTCCTCGCCGGCACCGTCCTGAGCCTCTGCGGCAGTTTTCCAGCCTTCGCCGCCGACCCTGCCGCCGCCAACCGGCCGATCAGGCTGGCATTCGAGCCGACGCCCAATCCACCGCGGTATCTGGGTGAAGGCACCGCGATCGACTGGCACCATCCGGGACTGACGCTGGAGCTGCTGCGGCTGGTCGAAAGCCAGCTCGGGATCACCTTCAGCTATGAACGAATGCCGTGGAAGCGCGCGCTCTACCTGTTGGAAACCAACGAGATCGATGGCGTGTTCCACGCCAGCTTCGTGCCCGAGCGCATGCAGCTGGGGGTCTATCCGATGACCAGCAACGGCGAGCCGGATCCGACCCGCGCAATCTTCGACCAGTCCTATGCCTTCTACCGGCTGCGCGGCTCCGGCTTCGGTTGGGACGGCAAGACCGTCGTCGGCGCCGACCTTCCGGTCGGGGTGACGATCGGCTATTCGGTCATCAATGACCTCAAAAGGCTGGGCATCGCGATCGAGGAGGACCGCGGCAAGGCGATAAACTTGATCAAGTTGCTCAATCACCGGATCAGCGCGGTTGCCGACCTGGAAAACATGACCGACATTTTCCTCCGCCATGACCCGGTCCAATATGCCGCGGTCGAAAAAATTCCGACGCCGATTGTCTCCAAACCATACTACTTGCTGTTATCCCACGGTTTTTACGGCGAAAATCCGCGCCTGGCAGAGTATATCTGGGGCGCAATCCGGTCGATCAAAGAATCCGAGGCCTTTGACTCAATACTCTATACCTACTCTGAATAAGGACCTGCTCGGAATAAGGATGGTGCATTTGACCGCATCCCCTCGCAGTTTGGGGCGAGGTGACTTGGCAACACCCAAAAGTCACCCGCCGCTTGCTGCCCGCGTCTTTCGGATCTGCTTCATGTCCTATCTTGCGATCGCCGCCATCTCGACCGCGGTGCAGATTGCCGAGCATTATGTCCGGACCAGGGCCGCGGTTGAATCCGATCTGGCAATTTTTTCCCGAAGTTTCGCCGGGCCTTTGGGCAGCGCCTTGTGGTCACTCGACGACGATGGCATCTGGTCCGCCACCCGCGGCCTGATGAACCTGCCCTGGGTCACCGGCGTCGAGGTGCTCGATCATCGCCAGGCCCATGCCTTCGCGGCAATCGGGCTGGTGGCCGGGCGCAACGGCGGGATACGCCAACTGGATAGTAACGGCCAGGAAATCCCCGACAATAGTGGATTTCACTGTTGCCTGATCAGCTATCGTCATGAAGTCGTTTTCCAGCATGAGGTCGGCACGACTGTGGTCGGCTATCTGGTACTTTATTCCACACCACTGAAGATCATCGATCATATCTCTACGGCAGTGGCCTTGATCTTGTTCTTTTCGCTCGTCAAACTTGTCGCCCTTTGGTTCATATTCCGCTTTGTCTTCAACCGCCTATTGACCAGACCACTCCATCGGCTCGCCGACGCGATGGCGGCGATCCGGCTGGACTCGCCGGAGGCAACGCTGCGGCTGTCCGACGACCGCGGCGACAGCGCCGAATTCGACCAATTGGAACGGGCGTTCAACCGGCTGGTCGACCGATTGCGCGAGGAAATTGCCGGTCACCGCCTGCTGCGCGGCCGACTGGAGCAGCAAGTTGCAGGGCGTACTGCGGAGCTGGGCGCGGCCAAGGACTCGGCAGAACGGGCACAGCAGGCGGCGGAACAGGCCGACCACGCCAAATCCCGCTTCCTTGCCGTCATGAGCCACGAGTTGCGGACGCCGATGACCGGCGTTCTCGGGCTGATCGACCTCCTCGCCACCGAGCCGCTGACCCAGGGGCAACGCGAAACTCTGGCGGTGATGCGCAGTTCGGCATCGACCTTGATGGCGATTCTCAACGACATCCTCGATTACTCGCGGATCGACGCCGGCTATCTGGAATTGAGCGAGGAGGATTTCGATCTGCCCGGAACGGTCCGGCGGGTGGTCGCACTCTACACGCCGCAGGCCTCGAAGAAACACCTGGCTTTGCATCTGGAGATCGCGCCCGGAACCTGCCGCTGGGTCAAAGGCGACGAGAACCGGCTGAGCCAGATCCTGTTCAACCTGATCAGCAACGCCATCAAATTCACCGATGCCGGCTCCGTGACGGTCAGGCTGGAAAGCGATGCCGAGGGCTTCGACGGCATCGTGCTGCGCTGTTCGGTGATCGATACCGGGGTCGGCATCCCGGCTGAAAAAATGGATCACCTGTTCCAACCCTTCGCCCAACTCGACGACAGTCGCTCGCGCCGGGTCGGCGGCACCGGCCTCGGGCTGGTGATCTGCCGGCGCCTGGTCGGGGCGATGGGCGGCACTATCGAAGTCCGCAGCACCCCAGGGGTCGGAACCAGTTTCATCTGCCGGCTGCGGATGCGGCGCGGCTCACCGGTGGAGCGGCCACCGCTCGCGATGGCGCCGCAGACGCTGCGGCCAGCCCGGATCCTGCTGGCTGAGGACGTCGACGTCAACAGCCGCCTGGTCGTCGAGATGCTGAAGCGCGACGGACATGTCGTCGAAGCGGTCAATGATGGCGCGGCAGCTTTGGCCGCGGTCCGGGAGCGACGCTTCGACCTGGTGCTGATGGACCTGCACATGCCCGGGATGGACGGGCTGACCGCGACCACGTGCATCCGCGCCCTCGGCCCGCCGCTGGGCGGCGTCCCGGTATTTGCCCTGACCGCCGACGTTCTGGCCCAGGAAAAGGAAGAAATCGCGCATGCCGGATTCAGCGGCTTCCTGACCAAGCCGATCCAATGGGCGGCGCTGCGGCAGGTGATCGCCAGAGCGGTCGGCGATAGCGTCACCGGGGTACCTTTGGCGCTGCCGTCGCCGCCCGACCCGACACCGATCCTCGACACCGGGCATCTCGACGAGTTGCGCACCTCTTTGGGTCCGGAAGCCTTCCGCGGCTTGATGCGGGAATTCCTGAATGCGATCGGGACCCTGACCGGGCGGATTCTGGCCGGGCTGGCCGCCGCCGACCCCCGGTCCGCCCGGCAGGCCAGCCACAGCCTGAAGGGTATGGCGGCTAATTTCGGCGCCTATCGCCTGACCACGGCGGCGGCGGAGCTGCAGACCGCCTGCGACCTTGGCCTCCCCGACCAGGGCCAGGTCTTCGCCCTGACGGAAGCAGCGGCGGCGACCGAAGCCGCGATTCAGCGCGTTCTGGCCCCGTCGCCGGATCACCGCCCGCCGGCGTAGCCCCTCGCTTCGCCGGCCGCGGGTGCGGCGAACCGGGTCACCGCAAGCTGGCGCCGGGCCAGCAGATCGGCGAAGCGGTCGCTGCGAAAGTAGCGGTACTCGACCTGGCGCGCCGCCACGACCGGGTCGAGACCGGCCAGGACATCATCGGGCAGAGCGGGATGGCACATCACCAGTGCTCGACCACCGAGCGGACCGCCGGAGCGGCCGCCCCTGGGGGCATCGACCCGATCGACGAATTTTTCGAAGACCTCGCCATAGGCCGGGCGCTCGCCGAAATCGTAGACGCCGCGGAAGCTGGAATTCGACGGAATGCGCGCGCGCTCGATCAGCCGTGCCAACCCCTCGCCGAGCCGGCTGATCAGCAGCGTCTTGGCGACCGCGATGCCGCGCCGCAGCACCGCCGTCACCGGCTCGCCGCAGCGCCGGACATAGGCTCCGGGCAGGGCCTGGAGGGCTTCGACCACCGCCTCCCGCACCGTCGGCAGTTGATGGACATGGTGATGGCCATCAATGAAGTCCGGCGGTTGGCCGAAGACGTCGATGAAGGCGGCGATCTGGCGCGCAACCTGAATCCGGATTTCGCAGCCGTCGAGCCCGCCGCCGAGCGCGCGCCGCATCAGGCCGGCGAGCGGTGGCAAGCGCCCCGACGGTGCGGTCAAAGGCATGGCACCGAGCGGGGTGTGGTCGGTCAGGGTCAGGTGGAGGCCGATATCGGCCTGGCCGGCGAGCGGGCGCAGCCAGGTGGCATGCTCGGGCCAGAACGGCGAGACGGTCATGCAGCCGGTTGCCGACAGGCGCCCCCGTTCGATCAGATCGACGATCGCCCGGCTCACCCCCGGGGACAGCCCATAGTCATCGGCGCCGAGCACGAAGCCGGTCGCGGGTCGCTCAGACATCGAGCCAGACTCCGCTGAGATCCAAGGAATTGGCCAGGTTGCCGGTGAGCCCGCGCACCCGGCCATTGGCCGCGCGCAGGGTCTTGACGAAATAGGCGATCACCGCCGGCACTTCGTCGTTGAGCAGGCGTGCCATGCCGGTCGCCAGCTCGGCGCGCCGGTTCAGGTCCGGTTCGGCCTGGAAGTCGGCGAGCAAGGCGTCGAAATCCGGGTTTTTCCAATGCGCGGCATTCCACGGCGCCGACCCGGCAAAGGCCAGGGCCAGCAGCTGATCAACCGCCGGCCGGCTGGTCCATTCGGTCAGGCCGAACGGAACTTCGGTCCAGTGGCTGTAGTAGAGGCTGGTCGGTTCGACCTTGGGGCGAACCCGGATGCCGACCGCCGCCAGCATCTGCGGAATCACCGCGGCGTATTGGGGCAGATCGAGAAATTGGTGGGTGTAGAGATCGATGTCGAAGCCGCTGGCATAGCCGGCCTCGACCAGCAGCGCCTTGGCCTGGTCGCGATCGGCAACCCGCTGCTCCAACGTCACGCGTTCGGGATAGAGCGAGGCAATCGGGTGGTCGTTGGCAATCGAGCCGTGTCCGCCCAAAAGGCCGGCCACCAGTCCCGGCCGGTTGAGACACAGCGCCACCGCCCGACGGACCCGCGGGTCGTTGAACGGCTTCACGTCACAGCGCATGTGCAGCTGGCGGTGGTCGGCGGAATTGGTCTCGATCAGATTGATCGCCGGATCGTCAAGCAGCGCCAGGGCTTCCAGATAGCTCAGCTGGTGGACGATATGGACGGCGCCGCTCTGGAGCGCCAGAGGCATCTGCGCCGCGGTTTCGAAGATCAGCATCTCGATGCCGTCGACATAGGGCTCGGGCGCGCCCCAATAGTCCGGGTTGCGCTCCAGGCGGGCGCCGATCTTGGTGCTGTAGGTGAGCAGCCGGTAAGGCCCGGTGCCGACCGCCTTCTCGCCAAAGCGGCCGGCATAGTCGGAGGGCAGAATCACCGCGTTGGCGAGCTGGGTATAATAGGGAAAATTGGCGACCGGGCGATCAAGGCGGAATTCGACGTTGGCGTCGTCGACCCGGACGATGCCGTCCCGGCTCAGGAACGACAGCAGGCTGGACGTCGGAGTCGGATTGGCACGATCGACCAGGCGCGCAAAGCTGGCGACCACATCGCTCGCGCTCAGAGTCCGGCCGTCGTGGAAGCGCACACCTTGGCGCAGCTCGAAGCTCCACACCCGGCCATCGTCGGAGGCGGTCCACGAGGTCGCCAGAACCGGCCGCAGCGTGAGATCCGGCTCGACCCTGACCAGATACTCCGCAACCTGCTGGATCAGCGCGATCGCACCCGGCGCCACCAATTGCACCGGATCCAGCGTATTCGCGGGCGAGATCGCGACCTTGAGGATGCCGCCGCGTTTGGGCGCACCATCGGCGGCCAGCGCCCGGCCGTCCAGCACGCCAGCGGCGCCGAGCCCGATCCCCAGCGCCGAGATCCCGCGGACGAAGTGACGTCGGCTCAAGCTCAGCCGCGCCGGCCTCAGTTCCTCCAGGTCGAATCCCCGGCGACCGCCGTTGTCCACCCCACCCTCCATGTCCGCTGCCGCCGCCAGATTGCCGAAGCACAACAGTGCATGCAACAGCGAAGGCCAGCGATTTGATTAAGGTCGGTTCTGTTGCGGCGTTGCGGCGGCGCCGCCATCCTTGGTGTCCTCACCCGCGGCGGCACCCAGCGCCTTGCTGCGTCCGGCTTCCGGCACCCCGTCGGCGGTGCCGCCGAGGAAGAACAGATTGCGCAAGAATCCGGGCGCCAGCATCGACAACGGGTTGACGCTGACCCCGGGGTCGCTGAGCGGCCCGCTGACATAGTATGCGGCGGCGAAGATACCCTGTCCGGCGCCACCGCTGAGCAAATCGCCGATCAGGGGAATCATGCCGATGATCCGGTTGAAGCCGTAGACCGGGACGATCGTCCCCTCGACGTCGAGGCTGTCGCGCGCCAGATCAACCCGCCCGTCCATGGTCAACCCCAGCGCGGCACCGGACGTCGCCACTTGGCTGAGGTCCAGGGTATCGCCGCTCAGACGAAAGTCTCCGACCAGGCGGGAAAACGAAATGCCTTCGCCGCTCAGCAGCTCGATCAGCCCGGTAACCGAAAGGGCATTGAGCAAGCGCGCCATGATCGGCGCACGGACCAGACGGTAATCACCGGCCTCCAGCCGCCCGGCGAGCGTCTGTCTCGGCGCCCCGAGGTCGCCCGAACCGGTCAGGCTGAACTGGCCGCCCTCCACCGAGTCCGTGACATCGACAGCCCGCAGCAGCGCACCCAGGTCGTCGCCGACCAGCCGCAGCCGGTTGCTGCCCCCCTCGGGGCGATAGCTCAACGACATCCGGGCGGAGCCGTTGCCGACCCGGCCGGCAACTTCGGCATAGTTCCAGCCGCCGGCACCACGGCGCAAATCCGCCAGCACCTGGCGCAACGCCCGGCCATCGTCGCCGGTGATCAGGCGGTCGACCTGCAGCGACACCCGTAGCGGCGGCCCCGGCGTCTCCGCCTCCGGCGGCTTGCCGGCGGTGCGATCGCGCTTCTTCAGGAACGGTCGGGCATCGAAACGGGCGCCATAGACCGACAGCGCCATGCCGCCGCCTTGTCCATCCAGCGGCTTGGCCTCGACCTGGACGTCGGATTCGCCCAGCACCAGGCGCGACAGCTGGATCCGCTGGAGTTCCTTGCCTGCCGGCGCCAGGACGGCGTTACCGGCGGCGTCGAAACCACTGCCCTTGAGGGCGAAGTCATTGACCACGACCGATTTGCCGGTGAGGAACCGGGCGCTGATCCGGCCGGTTGCCGCTGCGCCGGGGGGCTTGCGCCAATCCAGTTCGGGCAGCCGGAGCTCGCTCTTGTCAAAGTTCAGGTTGGCCACGATCGCATTGGTACGGGCACGATCGATGGTAAAGACCGCATCCGCCCCGATGGTGCCAGTGACATAGGGCGCCAGCACCAGCCCGAATCGCTCCAGCTCGGCGGCCTCCGGCCGCCCCTGGACCGCGATGCGGGTGGAAATTGGAGCATCGTCGGCGAAGGCCTCGCGCCACTCGACCCCGGCCGGAAGGCCGTTGAGCCGGGCGCGGCCCGCGATGGTCATGCCCTTGCGGTCGAGTTCGAGCTTGGCGTCGCCGGCACTGACCGAGAGGCCCGGCAAGATGTCGGGGATCACCGCACCCTTGATTGTCGAACTCGCCGAAACCTCGATGTCCTCGACTTCAAGGCGCTTGATCAGCGGAAAGTAAAAATGAACCCGCGATACCGCACTTCCATCGGTGCGGGCGGGATCGATGTGGAATTTGCGGGCATAGCCGAGCGGCGGTGCGTCGATCACAGCCAGAGCGGTGCTCAGTGGGCCATTCACCGGCACATCGATGTCGATATATTCCTGGGGCGTGTCGAGTTTGCTGACCTCGATCCGGCCGGGCAACAGCACCAGATCGCCGATCCGGCCGCCGGTGGTCTTCAGGATAAACGAGCGGCCATCGGTGGTGGCCCGGCCGGAAATCGCGGTCGCTGGCGGCAGCGCACCGAAATAATGGGCAGTGACATCGCGGACGGTCAGACCGCCGTCGAGCGTGCTGGCCAGTATCTCGCCGGGATCGGCAAGCGGCGCCGAGCCCACGACCTTGAGCCAGGCGGTTTCGACCATGCCGTGGCTCAGATTGGCGGTGATCCAGTCACGGGCATTGCGCCCAACCGGTTTGGGCCACAGCGCCGGCAGGCGATCGATCGCGACATCCTGTGCGGTGATCCCGCCGGTCAGCGCGAGGCGCTCGCCGTCCTTCGCCACCGTGCCGCTGGCGGTCAGGCGGGGGCCGCCGAAATCGACCGTGAATTCGTCGAGCACCAGACGGTCGGGGACCGCCGCCCCCGGCTGGGCGACCGCGCCGCGCAGCAGCACCTCCTGCAGCTTGACCGGCTGCGGATAGAGGGACGGCAGCACCAGAAATCCCGGGGTGGCACTGAGATCGAACTTGACCGAAGCCACCGCGAAACCGTCGCCGAGCTCGGCTTCGACCCGGCCGGAGACCGGAAACGCCGCCGGCGCCAGCGGGCTCAGCACCGGCGCCAGCGCCGCCCATTGCGCCGGTTCGACGTCCCGCAGGGTCAAAGCCGCGGTGGCGGGACGAGCGCCGTCCTTCGCCGCCAGTTCGAGATCGAAAATCGGCCGGCGGGAGCCGACCGCGGTTTCGAGATGGAACCCGCCGGCCACCCCGCCCGATGCCTCGGCCAAACTGCCGTGGCCGCGCAACGCCAATCCCGGCCGGGCAAATTGGGCGTCGAAGGTGGCAACCTCGAGCCGCCGGGCGGTGAAATCGAGCCCGCCGGCCACCGCCAGTGACCGGACCGCGAGATCACCGCCGAATTGCGCCGGCAAAGCCAGCGTGCCGGCACCGCCGGACAGCCGGAATTCGGCCCTGGTCGGCGCGAAGGTGCGGTCGAGCCGGACCGTCAGACGGCCGTCGAGCGGCACCGCGAGCCGCTTCGCCGGGGCCAGCTCGGCCGACAGCACCGCCAGCGCCGAGGGCGCCACTCCGTGAAAGCGCAGGTCGACCGCGGTCGTCGCCGCGGCGCTGTGGTAGTGCACCGTCCCGTCGACTGTGGTCGTGGTTTCGCCGAGCCGGACGCTGAGATGGCCGGCCCCATCGATCCCGTCGACGTCGCGGCGCAGCGTAAGATCGGCCCGCGGCATCCGCCACGAGAGCCCGAGCTGGCGGTCGTCGACCGTCATTTCGGCCGCGACCACCCGGACTTCGGCCAGCAGGCCGAGCGGCGTTCCCGATTCCGGCGGCCGGCGCAGCGCATCGAAGAGGCCGGCGGTCAGGCTGGTCCCGACGGCCTGATCGGCGGCGGGGTTCTGTTCGGCGGCCGGATTCTGGTCGGTCGCCGGGCTCTCGTCGGCAATGTCGAACGAGAAGGCGCCGGTTTCCGATCGCATCACCCGCAAGCGCGGACGCCGGACCTCAAAACGGGTCGGCGCCAATTGACCGCGGAGCAGCGCCAGACCAGACAGGCCGATCCCGAGCTCCGGCACCGCCGCGATCACCGCACCATCGGCCGCGACCGCCCTGACCTCGCGGGCGGCAATCGAAACCGCACCTCTTTCGGCATTCAAGGCCAGCGTAGTGGCACCGATCGAGATGGCGAAGCGGTCCTGCGGGTCATGCAGGGCGGCTTCGAGATAGGGCGTCAGCGGCGCCAGATCGATCGGGCCGAGCGCCAACCGCCCGACCAGAATCGCCGCCAGCGCGACCGCACCGCCGAACAGCCAGGCGACGACCCGAAGCACCCCAAAGGCGGCCGACCTCATCATCGCTCCGTCGCGGCAGCGATCGCCCGCGGCTGATTGACCAGGCAGGCCCAAGCGAGCACTCTCGACGTCATGGAATCGACCCTCGCCCTGTCGTCGCCGCTGCCCCGTCCGGGCGACCCGGCCCTCGCCGAGATTGGTATCGGCCGCTGGCGCGAGCACGCGGCAGAGGCGGACGCCGCAACCAAGGCGACCGCGCTGGCCCTGCTCGACGATCCCCAGGGTCGAAAATTGCTCGACGGCGTGTTCGGCTGCAGCCCGTATCTGGGCCAATTACTGCTGCGCGAGCAAGGGTTCATCTGCCGCCTGCTCCGCGACGGCTTCGATCCCGGCTTCGACCGGCTGCTCGCCACCGTGCAGCGCGACCAGCGCGGCGAGACCGACACCAACCGGCTGATGGCGGGTTTGCGCAGCGCCAAGCGCCAGGTGGCGCTGTTGACCGCCCTGGCCGACCTGGCCGGAGCGTGGCCGCTGGAGCGGGTCACCGGCGCCCTCAGCGCCTTCGCCGAACTGGCGCTGCGGCTCGCCGCCGGCCATCTGCTGACGCGTGCAGCGGCTGCCGGAAAACTCCGGGTCGCCGATCCGCATGACCCGGAGCGGTCATCGGGGCTGATCATCCTCGCCATGGGCAAATTCGGCGGCTTCGAACTCAACTATTCCAGCGATATCGATTTGATCGTGCTCTACGACGCCGAGCGGGCGAGCGCACCGGCGAACCAGGAGCTGGCACCGATCTTCATTCGCCTTGCCCGCGATCTGGTTCGCATTATGGAGGAACGAACCCGCGACGGCTATGTTTTCCGGACCGATCTCCGCCTGCGCCCGGACCCCGGCGCCACCCCGCCCGCAGTTTCGGTCGCCGCCGCCGAGCTCTACTACGCCGGCTTCGGTCAGAACTGGGAACGCGCCGCGCTGATCAAGGCGCGCGCCGTGGCCGGCGACCTCGAAGCCGGGCGACAGTTCCTCGATTCGCTGCGGCCCTTCGTGTGGCGGCGCAATCTCGATTTCGCCGCGATCCGGGACATCCATTCGATCAAGCGCCAGATCAATGCCCATAAGGGCCACGGCACGATCGCGATCGAAGGCCACAACATCAAGCTCGGGCGCGGCGGCATCCGCGAGATCGAGTTCTTCGCCCAGACCCAGCAGTTGATCTTTGGCGGTCGGGACGACCGGGTCCGGGTGGCGCCGACCTGCCTGGCGCTGGCGGCCCTGGTCGACACCGGCCGCGTCACCGCCGCGGTCGCCGACGATCTGGTCGCCGCCTACCATTTCCTGCGCCAGGTCGAACACCGCCTGCAGATGATCGACGACCTGCAGACCCACAGCCTGCCCGCCACCGATGCCGGCGTCGCGGCCCTGGCGGCGTTCCTCGGCTACGATGGTCCGGCGCCGTTCCGGCGCGAATTGCTGAGCCATCTGGCCACCGTCGAGACCCACTACGCCGAATTGTTCGAAGAGGCGCCGGCGCTCGCCGAACCCGGCAGCCTGGTCTTCACCGGCACCGAGGACGATCCGCGCACCAGCGAAACCCTGCACCAGCTCGGCTACGCCAATCCCTCGGCGGTGATCTCGACGGTCGCCAACTGGCATCGCGGCCGATACCGGGCGGTGCGCAGCGCGCGGGCGCGCGAATTGCTGACCGAGCTTGGCCCGACCCTGCTCCGGGCCTTTGCCCGAACGCCCGCCCCCGACACCACCCTGACCAATTTCGACCGCTTCCTCGGCCGGTTGCCGGCCGGCGTCCAATTGTTCTCGCTGTTCTACACCAATCCCAACCTGTTCGATCTGGTGGCCGAGATCATGGGCCTGGCGCCGGCGCTGGCCGAGACCCTGGGTCGCAACGCGCCCCTGCTCGATGCCGTGCTGCTCGACGGCTTCTTCAAGCCGTTGCCCGACGCCGCGACCCTGGCGCGCAGGCTGGAACGGGCACTGGTCGATGCCCGCGATTTCGAGGACGTTCTGCTGTTGTCGCGGCGTTGGGCCAATGACCAGAAGTTCCGCGCCGGCGTGCACACTCTGCGTAACATCACCGACGGCGATCACTGCGGCCAGTTCCTGTCGGACCTCGCCTGCCTGGTGATCGCCGAGCTGCTCGACCGGGTCACCGTGGAATTCGCCCGCCGGCACGGCCGCATTCCCGGCTCCGATGTCGCGGTGGTGGCCTTGGGCAAGCTCGGCGCCCGCCAGATGTCGGCCCAGTCCGACCTCGACCTGATCGTGGTCTACGACCTGCCGCCCGAGCCCGGCTCGTCCGACGGTGCCAAGCCGCTCGCACCGTCGGAGTATTTCACCCGGCTGACCCAGCGCCTGATCAACGCGATCACCGTGCCGACCGCCGAAGGCAGGCTCTACGAGGTCGATATGCGGCTGCGACCCTCGGGCAATGCCGGGCCGCTGGCGGTCAGCTTCGCCGCCTTCGTCAAGTATCAGACCGAACAGGCCTGGACCTGGGAACACCTGGCGCTGACCCGCGCACGGCCGATCGCCGGCAGCGCCAGCTTTCGCACCCGGCTCGCCGCGGCGATTCGCGACCGCCTGACCCAGCCGCGCGATCCCGATCGCCTGCTGCGCGACGTGGACGACATGCGCCGCCGCGTCGACCGCGAATTCGGCAACAAAAATCCCTGGGATGTCAAATACCTGCGCGGCGGCATGATCGATGTCAGCTTCGTCGCCCAGTACCTTCAGCTGCGCCACGCCCATGACCACCCGGATGTGCTGAGCAGCGACACCGTCACCGCGCTGGATCGTCTGGCCGGCCGCCGGCTGCTCGATGCGGCGATCGCCGAGGACCTGATCTCCGCGCAGCGGCTGTGGCGGCGGGTGCAGGGCTACCTGCGCCTGACCACCGAACCCAAGAAGCTGCCGGCGGTGATCCCGACCGCCCTGGCCCCCGGCCTGACCAGGGCCGCCTTCCCGACCGAGCCCGAAGCGCTCGCCATCGATGTCCTGGAGACTCGCATCCGGGCGGTCGCGGCGCGCGCCTTTCAGCATTACCGCAGCCTGATCGAAGAGCCGGCGGCCCGTCTGCCGCCGCTGCCCGAAGCCAAGGAGTCTCCCGATGACCGTTGAGCCTGGATCCCCAGCCCCCGACTTCACCATGGCGACCGACGACGGTGGCACGGTGTCACTGGCGGGCCTGCGCGGCCGCAAGATCGTGCTCTACTTCTATCCCAAGGACGACACCCCCGGCTGCACCAAGGAAGCCTGCGGTTTCCGCGACCAGCTGCCCGATTTCTCGGGATTGGATGCGGTGGTGATCGGCGTGTCCAAGGACAGCGTCGCCAGCCACGCCAGGTTCAAGGGAAAATTCGAACTGCCCTTCCCGCTCGCGTCCGACCCGACCGGCGAGGTCACCGAGCGCTACGGCTGCTGGGTCGAAAAAAGCATGTATGGCCGCAAATACATGGGCATCGACCGCGCCACCTTCCTGATCGACGAGGCCGGCATCGTCCGCGCGGTGTGGCGCAAGGTCAAGGTCACCGGCCATGTCGATGCCGTGCTGAAGGCCGCCCAGGCACTGTAACAACAGCGCACCGCAATCGGCATAGGGGGCCGGACGTGATGTCCGCTCCCCTGGCACACCACCCGGCATGCGGGTCCGCACCGGGCGGTTCGAGAGATTGAGGTCAGGCGAGTCATTGAGGTCAGGCGAGTCTGGGCATGCCGAGTTGGTCGGCCCATCTGATCGTGAGGACGGTATTGAGGCTGGTGCCGCTGTTGCGCCACCAGCGCCGGCAGTTGGCCGCCGCTTGAGCAGCGCGGTCGGGTTTCACCCCCATCGCCGTCAGTTCCCGGAAGATGGTCCTTCCACGTTTCCATTGCTTGAGCTGGATGGCCCGCAGGCGGT
>WGNK01000068.1 GCA_016124535.1 Azospirillum sp. | reverse complement strand
CGCCGCCAGCCGATGTGCGCCGGCGACCAGAAACATGCATTGGCGATCGGGCTGCTCTTCGAGCCGCACCGTGATCGGCACCTGCAGGCCGATGTCGGCGATCGATTGCGCCAGGGCATCGACGGCCGCCGGATTGATCCGGCGCAGGCGAGGACCGACGATGACGCTTTCGGTGAACACCAGCTCGGGCTGGACGATCTTGGATTGTTCCTGGACGGCCCTGGCCAGTTCCGCAGAAATCCGACGGGCCATCAGATCGCCTCCGGAAACGCTTCCTGCTGCGAGGTCGTGCCGTTACGCGGGCCGATGGTCATGGTGGTGTGCCGGCCGCTGGCGATCAGCTTCCCGAGCCGCCGTCGGAACGCCTCCGCTTCGGCCGCGCCCTCGGACGGGATCGCGGCGGAGGCCAGGATGGCGGTCAAGGGGGTGGAGAACGGCAGTCATCGATCATGCCTCCATCGGCGCCCGGCCTGCCAAGGCCCGGAGCGCATGCGGGTGGTAGCAAGGGGATGCAACCGCCGGGCGCCGATGAAGTTCGGAATCCCAAGGGTCGCGCTCTTTCCCGCCTTGGCAGACGGGACTCCAAGAAACGTCAGGTCCCGGTTTGATCGCGTTGAAGCGATGCCTGGAAGTGGGAGCGGCCGGCGTCAGGTCCGCACCAAGGGTCCGGCAGGGAAAACCTCCGAACCGCCCTTCGAGATGTTCAACTTATTGGCGTGGCCCAAACTGGGCCTGGAAGGGCGCCTGGAGATCGACGGCAGACCGCCTGGAAGGCGCCCGAGGCCACAACCCGGAGGCGAACTCGACTGCGAACCTCGGGACGGTGCGAACCCGCGAACCTCGGTGCGAACCTGGACCATGGTACGCACCCCGGTACGCAACTTGGTACGCAGGGTCAAGCCGCTGTTGCCGCGGGCATTTTCGGTCCCGGTGCGAACCTGCGAACCGCGCACTGCGAACCCAAAAAACGGCCCTGTCGCTAGGCTTGTGCCGTGGTGGTTCTTCCCGTATTAGTGGTGGCACGGGAAGGAACCAAAAAACCTTGTGATTTCAATAAGATAGCGGCATCCGAACCGACGTTCTGCATCCCCTTCGCCCATCGCTTTCTGTGGATAAACCGTTCTCCCGAGGCCTTGCTCCGGGAAACCGGTTGAACCGTTCCGGTGCGAACCGGATTGAAGGTTGTGTTGTTACTCCAGGTAGAACAACCATCTTCCCGGCCGCTGCCGCTTCGCTGTCCAGCCGCGCAGAGTTGCATCCCCTCCGCTCACCGCTTCGGTGATCTGAAACTGTCTCTCTGCCGCCGTGGCGGCGAGAGCGGTTGTACCGCAACCGGTCCTGCCGGTGCAAAACGTGATCTGGATAGACGGAGGCCGGCGCCCTGAACGACAACAGCCCGCCGCGGCGGAGGGCCGGGCGGGCTGTCGAAGGAGGGGCCGGGGCGGGCGGCTGACCTAACTTGACCAATTAACCGAACCCCACATCTTGCGATCACCAAGGGTCAAGCGCAAAATGTGGGGTCGTTACGATTTTCTTGAGCCGGCGGTTTCCGGCCGCCGATGACCGAAGTGATGCGCCAGCATCCCCAACGCCGCCACCAGGATGCCCTGCGCCTGATTCTTTTCGACCGTGCGGCCACCCCAGCCCTGGCGCAACGCCCATTCCCGGATGCTGTGCTCCAATCCGACCACGTACCACAGCGCCGAGCCGCCCGGACTGGCCAGCCCGCCCACCGCCTCGACCGCGGCGTGGATGCGGCGGCGGGCGTCGACCTGGCGACCGGTCAGGTCCTGGGCGCCGCCCGAGCCGGTGACCCGAGCCAGAGGCAGCGCCCGCAACTGGTCGAAGGCCGCGATGGTGAACGCCGCCTGGAAATCCCGCGCGGCGTCGTGCATCGCCTGGTCGATGGTGCCCGCCCGCAACATGCGCCCGAGCGTATCGACGACGCGATGGTGGGTGACCGGCCGGCTGTCGGGATCGCCCTCGTAGACCAGATCGGCGACCCGGCCGCCGGGAAGTGCCTCGGTGCGCTCGACCGAGGCTCGGCAGGTGGCTTGTTTCGTCCGGTTCATCGTACCTGCTCCACGACGGAGGCGGCGAGTACCTCGAAGATCGTGCGTTTATGCACCCCAAAGCCGGCGGCGATCACCGGTCGGGGTATCCCGAACGCCTTCATCCGATGGATCGCTACGCGATCGATGGCGTCGAGCTTGGCCATTGGGTTGGCCGGACCAATCAGCGCGGTCCCGTGCCTGCGGCAGTCCAGGATATTCTCCCGCTGAGTTGCCCAGCGAAGATTGTCGGCGCAATTGTTGGTTCGGCTTCCATCGTTGTGGGCGACCAGGTGCGCCGAGGACGGTTGTGGGCCGCAAAACGCAAGGGCAACCAGGCGGTGGATGTCGATGCGTTTCTGTGCTGAGCGTCGGCTGAGAACGACGGACAGGTAGCCCGTCTTCCTATTCAGCATCGGCTTCAGCACGAAGCCGACGACCGCGCCACATGCCGGCGCGACGCGGCGAACTCGCCCGCGGGGGGACACTTCGTACTCCGGCCAACCGGGGATCGGCCGCCATTCGTCAGTCTGCTCCGGTTTAGGTTCCCGCGGTCGCTGCAGCAGTGCCGACACCACCCTGGGGGCCATAGCGTCGAGCGGGTGGAGCTCGAGTTCGGACAGAGTCCTTGCGTTGTCCGCTCGTTTGGGCAGAGTCATCCCAGCCATGTTGTCCTCCAACAAGGTCATCGTGGTCAGGGTGACGGCGTTGACCCGCCAAGATCGTTCGCCGTCACCCGCTCTCGAATTTTGACTTTCGGAGGACCGCTACGGCGCCGGGCCGACGCCGGGGCGGAGGTGTTTGGGCAGGAGGTGCCAGAGCATCCCGACGGGCGGATGGGGTGGTGTCTGGACGCGGCGGAAGCGCAGCACGCTGCCGTCCTGGTGACGGAGTGCTGCGTCGGCGCCGGTGATCTCAACGATCTCCCGCCCGCCGACCAACAGCATCAAACCGGCACGATCGAGCCGGTGCCAGGGGGCCAGCGCATCGCAGCCGAACAGATCGGCGGCGGTCCAGCCGAGGGCGAAGGAGTGGGCCGCCTGACCGCTGTCCACGAACGCCAGCGTGTCGGCGACGATGGTGCGCCAGTGGCAGTCTGGGATATCATGTGCCGACGGTGCCGCCAGCAGGGCGCCGATACCGCGCACCACCTCGTCGGGGATCTGGGTCGACCACCTATCAATATCTGCTGGTGGCATAGATACCGGGGTCGTGGGGTCGATGACGTGAACATCCGGAGCATCGGCCGTGTCAGGCGGGACTGGCGCCGCCGCCCGGCCAGGCAATGCGCATCCATCTGTGACCACGCTGGGCAGCGACGGCACGCACTGGCGGCAATGCCATGCTGCTCTGGTTGACAGGCGTGAGCGCCAGAAGTTGCCGCGGCCGCATCGCGAGCAGGGGCCGCACGGAAACCCCTGGTGATCGAGCTGCACCTGCAGCGCATTGGTCGGTGGGTCGGTCTCGGCCAGGTCATTGTTGAGATCGATCACCGTAGCCAGCGGCCTCGGCAATACCGATCGCGGTGCCGGCGTGTTCAGCAAGCCCGCTGGCGACAACGGTTCTGGCACAGTCGGTTCGGCGGCCCACTGGCAAACCGACGGCGCCTCGGTTGTTCCTGGGTGACCACCGTGGCCATCGGCGCTTTTTCGGTGGCCACGATTTTTTCCATTACTTTCAACGGAAGTGGCCACAGTGGCCACACTATCCACCATATTTGAATATAGATCTATAGGGCCGCTCTCCGTGGTGCACACACATCCATTTTTGTCCCTTTCCGTGCTTTTTGCATTCACACTTCGATCAGAGATTAGATTCCACTCATCACCTCGAATTTGGTGGCCAGAGTGGCCACAGTGGCCATTGTCATTGATATCATTGAGAAAACTACTGACCAGCGCAGGTTGGGCGGTGGCTCCGGCGTCCCGCCGGTGGCCACGCGCGACGTCCGCGGCCGGTGGTCCCAGCTCCGCCAGGGCGGCGTCGAGGGCGGCGAGCGGATCGGCGGCACTCATGCCATGCCGCCTTGGATGACGGTCAGGTCGGGATCGCTGGTGCGGTTGCTGCGGCCGAATGCGGAACGTTTGAGCGCGTAGGCGGCAATGCGGCCGACCTTGGGCACCCAGCGGACCGCGGCGCGCTTGTCGTCGTGGCGGCGGAGCAGGCAGTCGTGCTCGACCAACACCCGGATGATCTGCTGCTCCTTCATGGTGTTACCGGCAGCTTCCCGTATCCGGTGGGTGGGCAGGTAGATGGCGCCGTCGTCGTACCAGCCGACCGACTCCCGGTTGTTGGTCCGGCGAGTGCCGTCAAAGCTTTCGGTGGTCGCCTCGGTGCTCTTGACCGTCACGTCCCAGCGTTCGGCGATGTAGGCGCGGATGTTGTTGATCACCTGCTCGTCGGGCTTGAGGGCCTGGGCGTCGGAGGAACTGTCGAAGCGCTGCCACGCCCAGGTGACCATCGCGGCGACCGCCGCGCTCGACGGGATCACGCCGAGTGCCTTGGCCAGTTCCCCGGCGACGAACAGCAGGGCGAAGGGGAGTGCCGCCCGAACCCGGGCACTGTCGGCATCGGCGCCGGCGATCCGGCGCGCCGCCGCCTGAACCCGTTGGCGCAGCGGCTCCGGCGTGCGGTGGCAGCCGTGGCAGATCAACTCGGCGACGAAGGCCGGTCCGGCGTGACCATAGTGCTGCTCGATGCCGTCGATGGCGGCCAGGATGGCGGGGGCGACCCGGCGGTTGACGTGGGTGACATCGACATCGGGGATGCGCACCGCCATGCCGGCCTGGAACTGGCCGCCGTCGCTCCGGATCTTTTCCTCGAGCGAGGTCTCGCCCGAGAGCAGCGCAAAGGTCTGCCATTGGCTGCGCGGCCTGAGGATGGCACCCTGGCTCATCCGGCTCTTACCAGAACCGCTGGCGATGCCGTAGATCATCTTGCTCATGGCCTTGCCATCGACATGGGCGAGCTCGTCGAGTGCCAGAACCGTGCTGTGGCTGTTGCGGGCCAGCGCTTCCAGGGCGTTTTCGGTCGTGCGCATCGACTGGAGCAGCCCCTTGTTGAGTTTCGGCGTGCCCCAGGCCGACACCGCCAGTTTGAGCGCGATGGTCTTGCCGGCCGAAGACAGGCCGCTGAGGCTGATGCCGCAAGTATCGAGGCCGAGCAGGGAGACCAGGGGAGCGACGAACCCGGCGGTCACGCCCAGGGTCCAGTGGGGGCAGTCCAGGGCCGAGAGCGCCGCCGTGATGGCGTCGCGCCAGCCGTCCCCGGTACCGGCAGCGGGTGGGAGGCTGGCCCGGACCGCGGCGGCAAGCTCGATGTCGCAGCGTTCCGGCACGCCGAGGGCATGACCGGCGAGGGTGACGAACACTGGCGCCGACACCCCCTCAATGTCGTGCCAGCCCGGGCGGCTCACGGTGATGATCTCGCGCTCGGGCTGGGCCGCCTTGAGCGCCGACACCGCCACCATCTCGCCGTCGCCTTCGACTCGAAGCCCAGCTCCCAGCAACAGGGCGCGGATGTCGGTGGCGCCCATGCGCGCGAGCGTGGCACGGTCGATATCGATCGGACGCGACTGCCCGGCCATGTCCCGGATCATTACCCGCAGCCCATAGGCATCGGCCTGGTCGGCATGGCGCAGCCGGGCGGCGATCCCGAAGGGAGAGGACACCGGCAACCAGTGCAGGGTGCCGTCGTCATCTCGGCCGGTGCATTTGTGGACCCACACCTCATGATTGCTGGTGTGGCGGTAGGATAGCAGCGTGGTGTAGAGCGCCGGCAGCGGATAGGTTGCGACGATCTCCACCAGCTCGGCACGTCGCCGCCGGTTCAGGAGACCCTCTGCCAGCTCCTGCGGGGTCGGCCGGAACGGCTCGGCGGCCAGGATGCCGGCGCGGACCGCCCCCACCCCCTGGTTGCGCAGTAGGTCGAGCCAGTCGAGGGTTTCTCCGGGCTGTCCCGGCAGCGCGATGCTACTCGCGAGCGCCTGGTAATGTTCGAGCGCGAAGCTGCGGGCGGCGGCTTCGCCCCGGCCGCTGCCCGGCCTGCCGTCGTCCTTGGGGCCGTCATCGCGGTCGGCGCCGACGATCACCTCGCGCGTGGCCGGCCAAGGCTGGAAGGCCTCCATCCCGGTCGCGGAAATCGCCGCCGCCACCGCGATTTCGTTGGCGACGATTTCAGACCAGAAGGCCAGTGCAACCGCGGCGGCGGTCTCGACCCCCTCGCACAGGATGATCCGGGGCGCCTGCGCCGGTCTTCCCCAGAGGGCCGCACGGCCGGCGGTGTTGCTGCCGTCAAGGATTTTGGCGGCTTTCTTGGGATCGCGCGGTCGCCCGTTGGGGCCATTGCCCAGCACCGCCTTGCCCTGGCCTTCGGGCGCCACGTAGATGCGCAGAGCGTGGCTGCCGCCTTCCGCGTCCTCGGTGCCGAACACCGCGCAGGGGTAGAGGCCGACCTGCCTTGGCTTGCCCTTGGAGCCGGCCGGCGGCGGATCGTAATAGCCCAGCGCCTTCAAGCCAACCATCGGCGTCGTCGGCACCGGCACTTGCCCCGGCTCAATGCCCAGGCGGGAAGCCAGATACTTGATCGGCAGCGTGTCGTCGCGATGGCTGGCGGGCGCTTCCAACAAGCTCCGGGCATCGGTCGCCTGAAAGGTGCCGGAGGGTTGCGGGGACCGGAATTGGATCAGGTCCGGCCGGTCGAGGATTTCCGCGACCCGGAGCTTGGCGGCGGCGAAGTCGCAGCCGTCGATCGCCATCACCACGTCGAAGATCGAATGCGCACCCTTGAGGCAGGTGCAGAAGGCACGAGCGCGCTTCTCATTCCAGCGCCAGGAAGGGTCGCCATCGGCATGGCTCGGATAAGGGCAGGTGATGTGGGGGGTGCCGGCCCGCCAGTTGATGCCCAGCGCCTCCAAGACCTGAGGCTCCCGGCCCTGGGCGGCGGCCTGGATGGCTCGGGTGGCGACGGTGGTGGTTTCCATCATAGTTCACCGCCCGTCGAACAAAACTTCGGCTGCTTGATGCAGTCTCGATGAATAGCATTGGCAGTCATCACGAGACCTCGCCGATGCCCGGCCGGCCACGACGCCGTTTGGGGGCGGGATTGGCGAATCTGTTCTGGTATCGCCAGCCACTTCCGAACGGCTGATTCGCGGTAAAGGACTTTTCGGACGATTGTGATCTTGGGCGGGGCCTGCCTCAGCTCATCCCATCGTTGGAGCGAGCGCCGGGTGATCCCCAGAACGGCGGCAAGGCGAATGTCTGTCAGATACCGCACGCCGTCGATGACGATGACCCCTGGCTCGGTGGGCGTGGTGGCGGTGGTGGCATCCAGCGTCATCCTTGTTCTCCATTCGACAGCTTATGTAGAGCAGGTCCGAGGGGTGATATAATTCACTTGACATCGAGTGTCAATAGATCCATTCTCGGGCTCGACGCCCTTCAGCGACGCAGAGAGAGATCGAATGGAAAGCTCGTACGAGATCGGGCAGATGGCCGAAATTCTTTCATGTTCTGACCTGTCTGGACGGCCTCCAGAGTATTACGCGCGGCAGCTGCGGGCCATGGCGGCAATTAAATTGATCGAGCCACATGAGTTTCGTGGGCACGGTCGGACCGCAGCCCGGCGCTTTGATTATGAGAACCTGTGCAGAGCCTGCCTTTTCTCAGGGCTGATGACGTGGGGTATTCAGCGGGAAACGCAGACGCTCGTCAGGGACTTCTTGGCTGGGATCGGCCGGGAGCCCTGGCAGCAGGTCGTCCGACAGCCGCGACACGACGATTGGGGTGAACACGTGGTCGAGGTCAGATTGACGCTGGCGCTTGACCGATATGAGGCGGCCCCGACGGTTTATCTTTCACAGGGCGAGTTGAGCTGCCCGGTGACTGATGTCCTGCTTCGCGATGGCACCGTTCGCAACCTGGCAGATCACCCAAACATGACGATGTTTTGCGAGGCAATGCTGGTCATTTCTCTTTCTGGGATCATCCGATTTCTGCCGCAGCATCCAGAAATTTGGGCATCCGGCTATAGTTGCGGTGAAGTCAGTCCTGATTCTTCCGTTGATATTAAGACAGAGCACATGGCCGAGTGGCGGCATCGCGTCGCCCGCGAAAGGACCTTCAGGAGCGGAGCTTAGCCCGTGAGACGGATCCACCTGGTCGGCCCGCAAATCATCCGGGAACGCGTTGTATCCCTGGAACTCGGCCCGACCACCGCCGAGCGCCTCGACGAGGTGGCGGCGATCCTGGCCGCCGGCATCCGGCGCGCCCAGGCGCGGCGGTTGGAAAGTCAAGCAAAGTCAAAGGGCAACACCGGAGAAAGTTGCCTCGACATATCGGTCAAACAGAGCGGTCATGTCCCCACCAAAACCCGGCGCGGAGAGAAAACGTGACCCTTCCAATCCTCAAGCAGATCGCCGATCTTCACGGCAAGCCCCAGGACGAACTGAAAGCGCTCTGGCAGGAATACTTTGGCTCAGAGCCGCCCGCCTACCGCAAGGGCTTCCTGATCCGCGGCCTTGCCCAGCGCATCCAGGAACTCACCTTCGGCGGAGTGCCGGCGGTCTACCAGCAGCGGCTCGACGCCCTGGTCGAAGATCGGCCGGCCAAACGCCGCAGCAGCGAGAGAGGTCCCAGCCTGCTGCCCGGCACCAAGCTGGTGCGCGATTGGCAGGGCGTCGCCCACCACGTCACCGTGACCGCCGAAGGCTTCGAGTACCAGGGCCGGAGGTTCAGATCCCTGTCGGCGATTGCCCGGCTGATCACAGGTACGCGTTGGAATGGCTGGAGCTATTTCGGGCTCGCAAACCCCAACAAGCGCGAACGGAGGCCCGCATGACCAAGACGACGCCCAAGGCGGCGGTCAAGGCGGTCACCCCGAAAATCCGGGCCGCCGTCTATGTCCGGAAATCCAACGAAGCTGGCCTGGAGCAGGAATTCAACTCCCTCCACGCGCAGACCGAAGCCTGCTTGTCCTTCATCGCCAGCCAGAAAACCGAGGGTTGGGTCGCGGTGCCCGACCACTACGAGGACGGCGGCATCAGCGGCGGCACCCTCGATCGCCCCGGCCTGCAGCGCCTGCTCGCCGACATCGTTGCCGGCCGGATCGACGTGGTGGTGGTCTACAAGATCGACCGGCTCACCCGCTCGCTGCTCGATTTCGTCAAGCTGATCGAGGTGTTCGAGCAGCACAAGGTCACCTTCACCAGCGTCACCCAGTCGTTCTCGACCCAGTCCTCGATGGGCCGCTTGACCCTCAACATCCTGCTCTCGTTCGCCCAGTTCGAACGCGAGCTGGCCAGCGAGCGCATCCGCGACAAGTTCGCCGCCTCCAAGCGCCGCGGTCTGTGGATGGGCGGACTGCCCAGTCTGGGCTACGACGTGGTCGATCGCAAGCTGGTGGTCAACGCCGCCGAGGCCGATCTGGTCCGCCTGATCTTCCGCCGGTTTCTGGAGATCGGCTCGGCCACAGCGCTGATCCGGGAACTGCGCGCCGCCGGCCATACCAGCAAGAGCTGGGTGACCCAGGACGGCAAGGCCCGGCAGGGCAAGCCGTTGAACAAGGGCGCCCTGTACAAAATCCTCAACAACCGGCTCTACGTCGGCGAGATCAGCCATCGCGGCACCAGCTATCCGGGCGCGCAGGAAGCGATCATCGACCGCCAGACCTGGGACCGGGTGCAGACGATCCTGAAGCAGGGTGCCAGCCCCCGCGGCAGAAGCACCGGCGCCGCCACCCCGGCACCGCTCAAGGGCCTGCTGCGCTGCACCGCCTGCGGCTCGGCGATGACGCCGACCCACACGAGGCGGAGGGGCCGGCTCTATCGCTATTACATCTGCACCACCGCAATCAAACAGGGCCATGCCGCCTGTCCGATCCGCTCGATCGCAGCCGGGGAGGCCGAAGAGCTGGTTCTGGCACAGGTCCGGCGCCTGTTGCGGGCGCCCGAGCTGACTGCGCGCACCATCGCAGCCGCGGCCGACGCCAGCGCCGAGGCCGCTACCACCACCGACGGCGGCCGGCCGGCAGCGCAGCGCGAGTGCCAGATCAGGGAGACCCTGCACCGGGTCGAGACCATCTGGGATGACCTGTTTCCGGCCGAGCAGCAGCGCATCCTGCACCTGCTGGTCGAGCAGGTCGCGGTGTCCCCCGGTGGCTTCGACATCACCCTGCGCACCGCCGGCATCCGCAGCCTGGCGGCGGAACTCGGCACCGACGGCGCTTCGGCGGAGGAGAAGGCAGCATGAGCAAGGCAATCACCCAAGCGGTCCTCCGCCCGAGCGGCGTCGAACTGGCCACCGTCACCGTTCACATCCCGTTCCAGTTCAAGCGTCGCGGCGGCCGCAAGCTGATCTACGGCGCCGACGGCACACCGCTCGAACTGACCGTGTCCGCAGCGCCGGCGGTCGACGACACGCTGGTCAAGACCCTGGTCAAGGCGCACCGCTGGCGCCGCCGCATCGAGACCGGCAAGGCCAAGTCGATCACCGATCTCGCCGCGCAGGAAGGCATCAGCGATGCCTACGTTCAGCGGCTGCTGACGCTGACCTGCCTGGCGCCCGACATCACCGCCGCGATCCTCGACGGCCGTCAGCCCAAGGGCCTGACCGCCACCGAGATGCTGCGCGACGTGCCGCCGGCATGGGCGGAGCAGAGAGCCAAGTGGGGCTTCCAACCGGCCTGACCCGCCCGGCAGCGGCGAACGTCCCCCCGGATCGGAGCGGTTACTCTGCGGCCAGGCCATCGCGCCGAAAATAGCCGAGGGCTGCCAGGTTCTCGCCCAGCATTCGCGCCGTCTTCCTGGCTTCGTCCTCAAAGGGCTCGATGTCTTCCCAGGCCGAAGACATGATCGAGGCCAGCATGTCCCAGGCCCGACCAAAGGATGATTCGGCCCCGATCGCGATCACACCGCGCTCGGCCAGTTCGATCGTCCAGAACGCGATCGTGAGATATTGGAAGGCGACTTCGCGATGGTAGTTGGGCGCGAGTGCGTCCTTCGTGATCCGCTTGGAGCGCCGGACCAATTTGGCCACCCGGTCAGGCGCCAGGGTCTTGACCGGCTCAGCCAGGGCCTCTTCCAGGAGGCCCGAAACGCCTTCGAGTTGACAAACCAACTCGTCGCGTTCGTCGGTGAATTTATCGACCACGATGCGAACCAGCGTGCCGATCATTGCCGGAATCAGCATCCGCTCGACGATCTGACGATCGGTGGAGAAATCAGCCATGGACCCGACCCAGGACATCCTCCAGCGTCGGCCACAGCGCTCACGAGCCGAAGCGTCCGACGGGAGAGCCACAAATAGCCGAATCTTCGGATTCGAGACAAGTCTTCTCCGCCTGACCAATAACGCTTCGAATCGGGCACCTGCCGAACCTGGCCTAACCCATTGATATCAGTGAGATCAGGAAAACCGTACCGGAACCGCCCAAGTTCGGGTCATTCAGAGAAAACCGGCCAACAGAGAGTAAAATCGGCCCTTCCGGGGATCCGCGCAGTTCGGATATTGGAAGCAGAAAGGCGGAGTTACTGGGGATTTTCTGCGGACACTACGGCGGCAGAGCATGTGTCCTTGGGAAGTACTGGCGGAGGGAGGGGGATTCGAACCCCCGATACGGTTTCCCGTAAACACGCTTTCCAGGCGTGCGCCTTAAACCACTCGGCCATCCCTCCCTGAATGGCGCGCAACATAGCGCTTGAGCCTGAGCAGGTCTACAGTCTCCGCTGGAATTGTCAGGGCAATCGGGTGAATGAGATGTTGACAGGGCAGAGGGATTTCGAATCGATCGGGTCACCTGGTTCGGTTTGGAGGCCCCATGGACGCGGCGGGAGTGGTTGAGGAAGGGCTTGTTTTTCTTTGGTATTTCCAAGACCTTCCGGATGCGCGGCAGGCAGGAAAGGTGGTTTATCCTTTGAACGAGGTGTTGGTGCTGAGCCTGTTGGCGGTTTTGGCGGGGGCGGAAACCTTTACCGACATCGCGCGCTTTGGCGAGAAGAAGCTCGACTTGCTGCGCCGGTTTCTGCCGTTCCGCGATGGCACGCCGCCGCACGACACCTTGGGCGATATTTGCGCGGCGCTGGATGCCGAGAAGTTCCAACAATGCTTCGTCGCCTGGGTCGCGGGTGTCACCGGAGCGCCGGCCGAGGTCATCGCCATCGACGGCAAGACGGTGCGGCGTTCGTTCCAGAAGAAAGGGGCCAAGGCCCCGATCCATATGGTTTCGGCGTTCGCGGTGCGTCAGCGGCTGGTGCTGGGCCAGCTCAAGGTGGCGGAAAAATCGAACGAGATCGTCGCCATCCCGAAGTTGTTGGGCATGCTGGCGATCGAAGGGGCGATCGTGACCATCGACGCGATGGGCTGCCAGCGTGACATCGCCGGCAAGATCATCGAGAAAAAAGCCGATTACGTCTTCGCACTGAAGGGAAACCAAGGGTCGCTGCGCGCCGATGTCGAGGAGTTCGTGTCCGAACAGAAGGCCAATGGCTTCCAGGATACCAAGATCAGCCAAGATGAAACCGTCGATGGCGATCACGGCCGGATCGAGACCAGAACGACTACAGTCATCCACGACATCGCCTGGCTCCAGAAACGTCACAACTGGCCCGGGCTGAACAGCGTCGTCATGGTCGAAAGTACACGCGAAATCAGCGGCAAAATCGAAACTGAAACCCGCTTCTACATTACGTCACCAGTCCTCCTGGCAGCCGCGATGTGCCGGATCATTCGCGACCACTGGACGATCGAGAATTGCCTCCACTGGGTCATGGACATGACCTTCCGCGACCACGATTGCCGCGTCCGTACCGACAACGCACCGGCCAACGTCACCACTCTCAAGCACATGGCCCACAACCTGATCCGAAAGGCCCCCGGAAAGGACTCCCTGCGCCTCAGACGAAAAGTCGCTGCCTGGGATGACGAATTCCTGGCAAGCCTCATCGCCAGATGATTTCTTCACCCGATTCCCCTGCCTGCGCAACCATCCTGATTGCCGGCGGCACCAGCTCGGGCAAGACACCTTTGAGGGCTTCGCGTAACGGACCCGCTGATAGCCGTAATAGCGCTTCATGGTGGCGAAGCCGCGCTTGACCCCGGAGCGGATCGGCGACACCGCTTTGTTGAACCATTTCTGCCAGTTTTTCAGCGGCTTATTGCGCCTGGCCTTGTGCATGATGCCGTCCTTGATCTTCGCTTTGGCCAGCGCGTCGCGGAACTTCTGACTGTCGTAGGCCTTGTCGGCGTAGACGGCCTGCTCGTCACCCTGGACCAGAGCCGGGCCGGCCAAGCTGTCGTGAACGTCGGCACTGGTCAGGATGGCATCCCGGATCAGGCCGCTCTCCTGATCG
>WGNK01000030.1 GCA_016124535.1 Azospirillum sp. | reverse complement strand
TCTGCTCGCCGAAGCTCTCGTGCGCCATCCGGGTCTCGTGGCTGGCCATCCAGTTGACGTTGCCGCGGACGGTATTGATCTCGCCGTTGTGGGCCAGCACCCGGAACGGCTGGGCCAGGCGCCAGGTCGGGAAGGTGTTGGTCGAGTAGCGCTGGTGGTAGATCGCGAAGTTCGAGACGAAGCGCTCGTCGGTGAGGTCGGGATAGAACGACGCCACCTGCTCGGCCAGGAACATGCCCTTGTAGATGATCGACCGGCACGACAGCGAGCACAGGTAGAAGTCGGTGATGTGCTCGGCCAGGGCCGCCTTCTCGATGCGCCGGCGGATGATGTACAGGTCGCGCTCGAACTCGGCCTCGGAGCGGCCGGCCGGGCTCGAGAACATGATCTGCTCGATCTCCGGGCGGGTGGCGTTGGCCTTCTCGCCGATCAGCTCGATGTCGACCGGGACCTGCCGCCAGCCGTAGACGAAGCAGCCGAACTTCAGGATCTCGGACTCGACGATGATCCGGCAGCGCTCCTGGGCGGAGAGGTCGGTGCGCGGCAGGAACACCATGCCGACAGCCATCCGGCCCTCGTTGAGGGTATGTCCGGTGTGCTCGATGTGCTCGCGGAAGAAGTCGACCGGGATCGCCAGGTGGATGCCGGCGCCGTCGCCGGTCTTGCCGTCGGCGTCGACCGCGCCCCGGTGCCAGACCGCCTGCAGGGCCGCGATCGCCGAGGTCACCACGTCGCGGCGCGGCTTGCCGTCGATGGCGGCGACGAAGCCGACGCCGCAGGACGAGTGCTCATGGGCCGGGTCGTAGGCGTGGCCGGCCTGCAGGAGGGCGGCGTTGTCCTGCCAGGCCTGGACGAACTGTTCGCCGGATTCGCGGATCTCGGTCATGTCTCGGCTCCTTGTTCGGCTCAGGCAGCGCTGCGGGCGGACGCCGCCGTGGTCTTGGCCTCGAGATAGTCGTGGATGCGGTCGGCGGCGTCCCGGCCGTCGCGGACCGCCCACACCACCAGCGAGGCACCGCGCACGATGTCCCCGGCGGCGAACACCCCGTCCAGGCTGGTCATCATGGTGCGGAAGTCGATCCGCACCGTGCCCCAGCGGCTGACCTCGAGCTCGCCGGTGCCGAACAGCGTCGGCAGGTCCTCGGGATCGAAGCCGAGCGCGGTGATCGCCATGTCGCAGTCGAGGGTGTAGCTGGAATCCTCGATCATCTGCGGGGCCTGGCGGCCGGTGGCATCCGGCACCCCCAGCCGCATGCGGTGGCAGCGCACGCCGTCGACATGGCCGTCGCCGACGAACGCCTCCGGCGCCGACAGCCACTGGAAGTCGACGCCCTCGTCCTCGGCGTTGGCGACCTCGCGCTGCGAGCCCGGCATGTTGGCGCGGTCGCGGCGGTACAGGCAGGTCACGGAGGTCGCGCCCTGCCGCACCGCGGTGCGCACGCAGTCCATGGCGGTGTCGCCGCCGCCGATCACCACCACGCGCTTGCCCTTGGCGTTCAGCGTGCCGTCGTCGAACGCCGGCACCGCGTCGCCGAGGCCCTTGCGGTTGGACGCGGTCAGGTAGTCGAGGGCCGGGTAGATGCCGTCCAGGCCGATGCCCGGGCACTTGATGTCGCGCGCCTTGTAGACGCCGGTGGCGATCAGCACGGCGGCATGGCGCTCGCGCAGCTCGGCCAGCGTGACCGTCACGCCGATCTCGGTGTTCGGGTGGTAGTTCACCCCGCCGTCGGCCAGCAGGGCGCTGCGGCGCTCGACCACGTCCTTCTCGAGCTTGAAGTTCGGGATCCCGTAGATCATCAGACCGCCCATGCGGTCGTAGCGGTCGTACACATGGACCTGGTAGCCGCGCTTGCGCAGCTGCTCGGCCGCCGCCAGCCCGGCCGGCCCGCCGCCGATCACGGCGACCGACTCCTCGCGCTCGCGCGGCGGCTTCACCGGCTTCACCCAGCCGTTCTCGAAGGCGGTCTCGGTGATGTACTTCTCCACCGACCCGATGGTGACCGACTCGAAGCCCTTCTCGATGACGCAGTTGCCTTCGCACAACCGGTCCTGCGGGCAGATCCGGCCGCAGATCTCCGGGAAGTTGTTGGTGGCACTGGAGACCTCGTAGGCCTCCTCGAGCCGGCCCTCGGCGGTCAGCATCAGCCAGTCGGGGATGTTGTTGTGCAACGGGCAGTGAACCTGACAGAACGGCACGCCGCATTGCGAGCACCGGCCGGCCTGCTGCTGGGCGCCGGACGCGTCGAACTCGGCGTAGATCTCGCCGAAATCGGTGGCGCGCTCCTCGGCCGGGCGCTTCGGCGGCGTGCGCTTGGCGGTGCCCACGAACTTGAGCATGCGGTCGGTGGTCACTGGTGGCCTCCCTTGTCCCGGACGCTCTGGAAACCGGAGGGCGGCGGCCGGGAGACCTTCTATACACAAGGCCATGCCTGGATGAAAGTTCGTTCTGGAATTTTAGGTCAATTATGTTGACTAATTCCTCGCGAACATCGCTGCCGTTCCCGACCGCCACGACATTAGCCAACGGTCGGTCCGAAAATTTGTATCGAAACGAGACTATTTTCCGGACTGGGCTGTGAGATGGCGGAAGTCTAATGTTTCCCGCCGTCTGAAGGGGGGAGTCCGCGGCGACTCCATCGTGCGGGAGCTTCTCTGGTGACCATCGAGCAACTGATCGTCCTGGCCGTCGTCCAGGGCATCACCGAATTCCTGCCCATCAGTTCCTCGGGACACCTGATCCTGGTGCCGTATCTGACCGGAGAGGCCGACCAGGGCCTGATGATCGACGTCGCCCTGCATGTCGGCACCCTCGGGGCCGTGCTGCTGTACCTGTGGCGCGACATCGTCCGGATGCTGGTCGGCCTCGGCCGGGCCCTGCGCGGCCGGGCCGATCCGGGCGGCCGGCTGGCCCTGCAGCTGATCGTCGCCACCCTGCCGCTGGTCGCGGCCGGCTACGCGGCATCGCGCTACCTCGGCGACGCCCTGCGGTCGGTCGAGGTCATCGCCTGGACCACTCTCGGCTTCGGGATCCTGCTCGGCCTCGTCGACCGCGCCGGCATGACCGTCCGGCGCATCGAGCACATGAGCTACTCGGGCGCCCTGTTCATCGGGTTCGCGCAGATCCTGGCCCTGATCCCCGGCACCAGCCGGTCCGGCATCACCATGACGGCCGCCCGGATGCTCGGCTTCGAGCGCGCCGAGACCGCCCGGTTCTCGATGCTGATGTCGATCCCGGCGATCGTCGCCAGCGGCGCCCTGCAGGGCATCAAGCTCTACCAGGCCGGCAACGCCCAGCTGACCGCCGACGCCCTGATCGCCGCCGGCCTCGCGCTCGTCGCGGCCCTGGTCGCGATCGCCGCCATGATGGGCTGGCTGCGGCGCGCCAGCTTCATGCCGTTCGTGCTGTACCGGATCGCGCTCGGCGGCGGGCTGCTGATCTGGATCTACTTCGGCTGACCGGCCGCGCCGGCCCGGCTCAGGCCGGGGCCCGGCCGCCGGCGTAGCGGCCGCCGACCCGGAACTTGTCCAGATAGGTCGGCAGCACGATCTCCAGCGGGGTCGCGGCGACCCCGAGGTCGGCAAGCGTCCGGGCGCCGGCCGACACCACGTTGTCGGTCTTCAGCAGCTCGACCTGGTCGCGGGTCAGCGGCGGCACCGGCAGCAGTTCCAGGAACGCGGCCTTCAGCGACGCCAGCCAGAACGGCACGGCCACCAGCGGCCGCTTGCGGTGGATCTCCGCCAGCGTCATCTCCATCAGCTGGCGGAAGGTGTAGACCGTCGGGCCGCCGAGCTCGTAGGTGTTGCCGGCGGCGTCCGGACGCGCGATCGCGGCCATCGCGGCGTCGGCCACGTCGTCGACATAGACCGGCTGGAACCGGGTGCCCCCGCCGCCGAACAGCGGCAGGACCGGCAGCATCTGGGCCATCCCGGCGAACCGGTTGAAGAACGAGTCGTCCGGGCCGTAGACGATCGACGGGCGCAGGATCACCGCCGCCGGGAAAGCCGCGCGCACCGCAGCCTCGCCGGCCGCCTTGCTGCGGGCATAGGCGGAGCGGCTGCCGGCGTCGGCGCCGATCGCCGAGACATGCACCAGGGCGCGGGCTCCGGCGGCGGCCGCCGCCTTGGCGATGGTCCCGGGCGCGGTCGCCTGGACCGCCTCGAAGGTGTTGCGACCGGACTGGTAGAGGATGCCGCACAGGTTGACCACGACGTCGGCGCCGGCGACCGCCCGGGCCACCGCGGCCGGGTCGGTGACGTCGGCGCGCATCGGCGTCACCTGGCCGACGGTTCCCATCGGCTTCAGGAACTTGGCGTGCTCGGCGTCGCGGCAGACCGCGTTCACCCGGAACCCGCGGGCGGCGAGCTCCCGCACGATGTTCCTGCCGATGAACCCGGAGGCTCCGAACACGGTGGCGAGCTGGCCCTGCATGGCACCTTCCCCTTCGGCGGCGAGCGTAACGCAACGGCTTATAGTACAGCCCGACGGTGCAGGGGGAGGATGAATTCGCCCGCACGGGCAGCTCGGCGGCGAACGGCGACGAAAACCCTTTGACAGCGGATCGGGCCGCCACTATTTCTCCGGTCCCGTGACGGCGCCCCGGCGCCTCCGCAGCCTGCCCAGGTGGCGGAATTGGTAGACGCGCTAGCTTCAGGTGCTAGTGGCCGAAAGGTCGTGGAAGTTCGAGTCTTCTCCTGGGCACCATCTTCTCTAAAGGGCCGCCAAGGCCACCTAACACCCTGAACGGTAAGGTGGTTTTTGGCGTTCGATAGCCCTTGTGACGGGCGTACCGCAGATGGGTCTGGAAGCCCATGCGGAGCACCGCCCGGCGGTGCTCAAGGTGGCTGGAACACCAGAGTTTCTGCGGGTTTTCGAGAAAGTCGAAGACCGTTCGATAAACATTCTCGAAGTGCACCCGCGGGCGACCTGACCCGGCGATCTTCTCGCGCACCGCCACCCGTTCCCGCTCGGTCGCCGCGAGGCGCTTCTCGTATCCGGCAATCAGTGCATCGTCTCCTTCGAGGATGCGATCCATCAATCGCTCTGCCATCTGGTCAAGCCGCCGCAGCTCGGCCTTGAGGGCGTCCACCGAGGTCGCTTGTATGCCGTGGACCTGGTCCCACATGTCGCGGAACATCGCTTTGGCGAGCTTGACTAGGCCCGCCGCGGGCTTCATGGCCGCCAGTACCTGCTCGAATTCCGCCTCGATCACTTCCTTGCGGATCGACTTGCGGTATTCGGGGCAACCGCGCGTGTCGCAGAGATAGTACGGATAGCGCTTGGTCGAGCCCTTCGACCAGCAGGAGGTATAGGGCTCGCCGCAGCAATCGCAGGCCACGAAGCCCCGCAAGGGGAAGTCCTCGCGGATGTCGACGCGCTTCGGGGCCTTGGCGCGTCCGGCGAGGCGGTCCTGCACTCGCATGAATGTCGCGTAGTCGATCAGGGCTTCATGCTTGCCCGGTTCCATGTGAATTTGCCATGAGGGTATATCAACGTATCCAGCATAGAGCGGATGCATCAAAATCTCTTTCACGCGATTGAAGTGGACGTACCCAGCCTTGCCTTTCGGATAGAGCGGGTTGTTATCGAGG
This sequence comes from Azospirillum sp., assembly GCA_016124535.1. Lineage (GTDB taxonomy): Bacteria > Pseudomonadota > Alphaproteobacteria > Azospirillales > Azospirillaceae > RI-112. Next base: position 41,940 of record WGNK01000030.1, on the reverse strand, counting down.
AACTCCTTGACCTCCTTTTGCGTCTCGAAGCGCCCGGCAGCGAAGCCCTCCAGAGCTTCACGGAGCACTGAGGCGGCTGGTTCGTCGCGCACGAGAAGCTTGTTGTGCCCCTTCACCTTCTCGAAGCGGTAGCCGGGCATTGCCGGGAACACCCAATAGCCGTTCTTGGCACGGCCCCACATGCGGTTGCGGGTCTGCTCGCCGTTCTTCTCGCGCTGGTGCTGGGCGACGGAGGCGAGCAGGTTCTCGATCAGGGTGGAGTCGGAATCCTCCCCGAACTTGATTGAGGGGGACATCAACACTCCGCCCGCCTCGGAAATAGCTCGGCGCAGGGCACGGTAGGCTTCCACGTCGCGGGCGAGCCTCGACAGGTCGTCGACCACGACCGCGTATTTGCGGTCGGGCGCATCGTGCAGGAAGAGCAGCAGGTTGCGCATATCAGGCCGGTCAGCGAATTTGCCGGACATGTCGTCGGCGAAGACCCGTTCGACAGTCATCCCCCGGTGCTTCGCATACTCGCGGCAGCGGGTTTCTTGGGAGGCGAGGCCGTCGCCATCGGTGGTCTGCTTGTGATCGCTCACGCGGCAGTAAATGACGGCGCGGACCGGATCGTCGCCCGCTTCGATCACCCTGTTCATTATGGACTTTTTCATTGTCGGCTTGTTCACTATCGGCTCCTTACTGCCGCCGCAGGCCCGGCTCGGCCCACGGCATTGCTAAATTTCATTCTCAAATCGCAGTCGTTCAATTCTACCAGACCCTCATTCGCCATCGGCGGCGGCAGGCCTGTTCCGGCATCTTGTCCACAGCTTTCCGCATCGAACTCCAGCCGGATGCCGAGCAGCATCGCCTGGAGCAGGATTGCCCAGGCCGTCTCGATGTATTCTCGTTCCTGATCAGAGCTCAGGCCCTCGTCCGCGAGCAGACGCCGGTACTGATCAGCGTCGAGAACGACCGCCGCGGACGTGTGCGCTACCGTGCCGGGTGCCGCGGAAGGCCGCTCCGGCATGGTCATTGCGCTGCCTGATTCGTTTGGTCCTTCGTCGGGGTCGTCTCGTGTCCTCATTATCGTCGCTCCTTTGCCTCTTACGTCATTTCCAATCCCTCCAACCGGTGCACCCAGAGAAGAACGAAGAGGGAACATTATTTCGATCTTGTATACAATTCAAGGGTGCACACGGTTGGATGGCGAGAACGCTCAATGCTCAGGTGACATGTCCGGCGAGGTCTGCCGGACGGGTTCGGGAGCCTTGGCGTTGGCCATGGCCTGGTCCCGCTGCGCGGCGAGGCCGCCCTGCGGCCGCTCCGCCCCATCCTGCTGACGGCCCTCTTTGCGCCGCTCCGCCTCCCAGTCGCGGATGAAGTTGCTCGCCTCCATGGCCAGCGCCGGAAGTTTCAGGAGTTGTCCCCGCGTCAGGCTGTGCGAGGTGCGGTATTCGCCCGTCTCCCTGTCGCGGTACGTCCGCTCGACGCTCGTCGTCAGGAAGGGCTTGCCGTTCTGCCCGCCGGGCTGTTCCCAGACCTTGAGCACAAGCGCGCCGTCGGACATCCGGGCGAGCGGTGCCTTGCCGGTGGTGTCGGTCATTTCCGTGTCCTCCTCGGATTGCAGGGCCGTCACAGCGACAGCCCCCGTGAAATCTCATCCGGCTTCTTGCCGGACTCCCGCGTGCGCTCCGCCTCGGCGGCGTCTTTCACCGCCGCGCGGGCGAAGGCGGCGGCGCGCTGTGCGGTGAGCCAACCTTGCCGGTCGGCATCGCCACGCTGGTGGCGGGGTGGTTTGAGCGCCGGGGCGGGCTTGTCGTTCGAAGCCCGCCCGGCGGACTCCTCACGGCGTTGCTGCTCGCTCTTCTCCAGATCGGCGAGTTGCAGCGCGACATAAGGGTCGCGGTTCAGATCGAAGCTGCGGCGCAGCGCAGGTAGGCGCATGGTGGCCGGGGGAGAGAGCCACGGCCCGTCGATATCCCGCGCAGCGGAGCCCCGACCGCTCATGGCCGGACCTCCCACGCATCAATCCACGCGATCAGCGGGCAGTCGCCCATGACGCCATACGATGGTGTGATGAAGCCGCGCGAACCGAGATAGGTGCAGGAGATGTAGGCCGGATGGCTTGCCGGGCCTCTGTACGAGTAGACGACCCTGAGATGCGGACCGCTCGGCGAGATGAAGAAGGCGGCGATCAGGATCAGCGGCCAGCGGCGCAGGACAGATCCCATCAGGCGAGCGACGCCGCCGCCCACGGCGAGAACGCCCCTCATGACGCTGCTCCGCCGAGAAGCGTGCGGCGCAGCAGCGCGCCAAGCCACGAGAGCAGCGAACGCGAATAGGGCCTGATCCGCAGCCGAATCCGTTTGCGATAGGGTACGCCGTAGAACGGCGAGGGGGCGAGCTGGTCCCGGAACGGAGCGATCTCGGCCACGCTCGGCATATCGACCAGCAGCGGCCGGTGATTGCCGATCCATAGGATGCCCTTCTCCAGGCGGCGGATTTCTTCGGCGTTGAGCAGCGGCCTGCCGTCTTCCTGGAGGCTGTAGCCGTCCATGCTGAACATGCCGGTCGCATTGTTGGCGTTGTGGCTCTTGGCGATCACAGATTGCGTCGAGAGCCTGCGCTCCAGCAGCGCGAGGGTCTCGGGGCTGCGTTGGCCGGGCATGGCCAGGACGACCTGAGCCTCTGATAGCAACGTCGCCAGCCCGGCCTTGCCGTGCCGCTTCTCGAAATGCGCGAAATTCTGGAACGCCAGGATTGGAACTACGCCATATCCGCGCAGCGTGGTCAGGTCGTCGGCAATGCGTGGCCAGGGCAGGTTTCCGGCCTCGTCGGCCCAGATGTAGACCTTCTGTGTCTTGCGTTCGTGACGGCGCAGTTCGGTCAGCATGGCCCAGTGGAGTACGCCGAGAACATCGGAATGCGCGGCGAGCTTGCCGGGATCGATCATGACCGCGATTGCGGTGCAGGAACCTTCGTCCTTCAGTTCTGAGAACCGGAGCGTGGACGTGCCGCTGGTAAGCTTGGCCGCTCGGCTGGTGATGCCGAAACTGCTGAGCGCCGACTCGCGCGCCGTCGAAAGGATGCTGTCGGCCAGCTTGCCATCGGGCTGTCCCAGGATATCGGCGATGCCGGATGCCAGCGCCCGCAGGAATTCGGCGAAGTTCTCAACCTCCGCCGGGTCATGCAGCGCCGCCCATGGCGACTCGTGCATGGGAAAGCGGGCGGTTTCAGCGGAAGGCTCGCCGTTCTCGTCGAGGATTTCGGCTTCGAGGCGGCCTGCCGCCCAGAGCGCGTGCCGCAGAAGGCTCGGCTTGTCGTTGGCCAGTTGCAGGCAGAGACCGAGTGATGCGTTCCCGCCCTCGACCAGGCACACGATCAGGATGATGAAGCCGAGGTAGCGCCGGGAGCCGGACTTCCAGAAGTTCCCGTCGCTGACCCCGGATTTCCCGGTATCGTCAGGGTCCAGCACGAAGCACAGTTCGCGGATCTGGTCGGGAACGTCTTCAAGGCCCCCAGGCTGGAAGAACGTCTCGCAGATCAAAGCCAGCACGTTGTAGCGATCGCTCTCCTGTCCAACCTCCCGCTCGTAGAGGCCGCCGAGATTGATCACCCTGAGCCGCCGCCCATGCCCACGTAGCGCAGGGGCGACCTGGGGCGTGATATCCGATTTGTAGTCGTAGAAAACCTGTGGGCGACCCGTCAGAGCCAGAATGCCTGGCAGGATGAATTTCGTGGTTTTGCCGACGCCGGTCGGCCCCAGACAGAAGGCGACAGCTTCGAGGTCCGGGAACAGCGGCTTACCCTCCGCCACCCCGAAATACGCGCCCCAGCCGTGCTTGATGAGCGAGCGCCGCACCTCTTTGAACGTGCCGAACGCGGCTCTTCCCTTCCGTCCGGTCGGGATTCGCGCGCTCACGTAGCCGCAGAGATCGGCGACGAAGGTCAGGGTCGATGTCGCCAGCACGATGGCCGACACCCCCATCCCGAAGGCCGCCACGGCGGGCATGACGTTTATCTGCGCCCCGTCGACCACAGGGCCGCCGACCACGCGCCAAGCGGCGTAGGAAAGGCCGCCGATCAGCAGCGCCGGAACAACCCGGCTTTGCCGCGGTGAGTTGCCGCGCGGAGCCATGGCTACGACCCCGCTCCGACGCGCAGGCGGTTCAGGTCGACTGAGGCTGCGCCGTTCCCTTCCAAGAAGGCGGGCCACCACGCACGCAGCTCGGCATTGGTGCAGTAGGGCAATTGGGTAGTCGGCAAGACGGTCTGCTCGACCAGCAGCAGCGTCACGTCCACGCCGGTGAGCGGCTGCGGCCTGATGGTCTGGTAAGCCGCACTGTCGGCGAATGCCGGATATGGCGGCATATGGCCTTTCGCGGCGCAGAACTGGGCCGTTTCGCTATTCTGCAAACCGTCGGTGACGAGAGTGAGGCTGCGCCTCGCCCCCTGAAACCCGTCATACTTCGAAACCGCCTGCACCAGTTCGAGGACAGGCGAATCCAGAGCGCGTCGGGCGCTATCTTGCGCCGCGTTGATGATGTCAGCGACCGCCTGCCGATATCGGGTGCGGGCCTCTTCGACCTGCCTCTTGAGGTACGGCACGGGCTTGGCGGGTGCGGAAAGTGCGGCCTGCTCCTGCGGGGTTCCTGCGGGCTTGCAGATCGTGAAGATCGGCCGTGCGAGCGACCCACTCTCGCCGCGCTCGGTCGTAAAGAAGGAAATCCGGGCATTGGCGGGCGCGCGCTCGAAGGGCCGCATCAGGCCGGTCTCGTAGTCGCGGAGCTGCTGGGCCGAGAGGCCGCCAAGGGAGTTGTCCACCAGCACGGCAACCTGGAACTGGTCCTTCCGTGCGAAGCAGAAGTCGGCGTCCGCGGACTCCACGCCGGTCAGCGCCTGCATCGCCCAGATGCCGCCGGAGAGCAGAGCCACGGGAACGGCAGCGATCGCCGCCCACTTCAAGCGATTGCTTGATCCCACCCGCGACCGGTTGCGGCGAGACGGACGTCGGGCATTGAAGGATTTGCGGGCCATGGTTCAGGCTCCTTTCCCGGTCGTGTCGATGGACGGATCGAAGGGGGCGCTGTCGGTCAGGAACGCGGTGTGGGCGTCCAGAACCGCAGCCGCCGCATCGGCGTGGGCGCTCGCCAGGACGGCGCGCAGGGCGGCGATCAGCGCGGGTTCGCCTGCGTCAGCATTCTCGAAGGTCGAGAGCGGGGCTTCGGGAATCAGCAGGGCCGTGAAGGCGCTATCGTCGAAGCCGGAGACGGTGGCGCGCTCGCGGGGCCGGGCGATGAAGCTCTCGCGGACTTGATCCGCTTCCGCCTGCCGCCGGGCGGCGTCTCGTGCGGCCTCGACGGTGTGGTTGTGCGCCGAGACGAGCGAGGCCAACTCCAGCCAGCCGGTGCGCAGCGTCTCGCGATCTTCCTCAAACCGCTCGATTTCTGGTTCGAGCGCGTCGAACGCGTCCTCGAATTGCGTTTCCGTCGCATCCTCGAACTGGGCGCGCAATTCTTCGGCGGCATAGAGAATATCGTCTTCGGCGGCTTGCCTCGCCTCGGTATAGCCCGGCACCGGGTCCTTGATGCCGGTCCAGCCCTTGTAGACGGCGAGCACCGCGCCGAGCGCGCCGAGGATCAAGATCGCAATCGCGAAATAGTCGTCGAACGTGCCGAGGAATGAGACTTTCTCGAAGTTCCAGATGTCCTTGTGGCTGCCGGTAGCGCGGGTGCGGGCGGCAGCGAGATTGAGCAGGGTCAATGCCCCTGCCGACGCGCCCAGCCCCGCCCATGCGGCCAGACGCACGTGTTCATCGCGCGGTCTGGCATCAGGCGCGTTGACCCGATAACCCGCAAACCGGCATCCGAAGTAACCGGCCGCCAGCCCCACCGCGACATTGATCCCGGCGAAGGACAGCCCGTAGATGCAGGCTTCGACCGGAGCGAGCTTGCCGTCGCTCACGAGCAGCCCGGCGGTCACGGCCGCTTCGGCCAACACCGCGCCCTGCGTCACCATGACGGTCGATTGGATGTCCGGGCAGGTCGCTTCCCGCTCGATACCGTGATCGATCTGGAACGCGCGGTAGGCTTGCGTCTCCGCATCCCGCTTCATCGCGAGGCGGCGGAACAACAATTGGACCCGCTCACCGGTGCGGCGCAGGGCCTTCACACCGACTTCGACGATCTGCTCAGCCGCCGCGAGCGAGGTACCTTCCGCCGCGGCGAGTTCACGGCGCAGCGACTGAATCTCTTCGTGCGACGAACGAAGCCGCGCCAACACACAGGCGGGATCAACCGGGCCCTTCGGGAGCGGGGTCATTGTCCCGCTCCCTTCACCAGCACGAGGTCTTTGATGTTGAGGAGAGTGCCGGGCGCGATGCCCTGCGGCTTCCGGTAGACGGCTAGCGTCGCGAAGTAGCGGCGCGGGCAGCTTTCGCACAGGCTCGGAGCCTGCGAGCCGTTGCCCTTTCGGGCTTCGGTCAAGGGCTTTCCGCAGCATTCAAATGGGGTCGGGGGCATGGCGTCACCTCGTGTTAACGACCAGGTGACTGCTTGAACTAAGGCTTTGGCGTACTTTGAGGCAATCGCCAAAATCACCAAAAACGCCAAAGAATACAAAGCGATATCGAATATATCTTGCATTTTACGTATTTTTTATGTAATTCTGCATCAGATGAAACTATTGAGGAGCCTATGACGAAGGAACTACGAAGAACCTTTAAGGAAACATATACAGTTGATATTGAGGTCGACGCTGAGACGGGTATCGCCGTTGAGGAGGTCTGGACTAGAGACAATATTATTCACCGGACATGCGGCCCAGCAGAAATACTACGAGATCGACTTACCGGCGTAGCTTGGCGAGAGGTTTGGTATCAGAACGGTGTAGCGGGACGAAATAGCTTTAACCTGCCAACCATTACTATAAGAGATCGAAAATCCGGAGAGGTCTGCGACATAATATTCTACCGAGATGGTGTTGAAGCCATAGGTTTAGCGCACCTTGGGCCAAAGGTTGAATAGTACCAACAACGTGCTACCGTACGGCATTCTGATTAAGCCGGCTGGCAATTCCCATGACACTTCGCGAGTTTCTGGACGGCCAAGCCAATGATTCGAAAGGCTTTAGGGCACGGTTTCACGAGAAATTCTCCGCTGCTCTCAAAGCTCATGGCGTAAAAAATCAATGGTCTTCGATCGCCTCAGAACTAAAAAAGAACCATGGACTTCCTCTGGATCTGTACAACGGGTTCGAAGGTTTTGGAAAAAACTTCAGTCAGGGAACATCTGCTGAGATATATTATAGAGCTCTTTTATTTTACTACGCCGCAGTCGCCAGAGACGATGCGCGCAATCGGATCGCCGCGGAGCTGATTGAAGAGTTCTTCCCTAGTTCCGGTTGGCAAGTGCGACAGCAGATTGCCCCCAAACCGTCAGGCGGGATTGAAGGTTCCGAAGAGCCTCCGGGAGACGCTCCATCGGAGGTCTCAGGGTACACGCCATCCCACGACCTGCCTGAACAATCCGCTCAGGAGAGCGTCGAACATCCAACGGCGGCTCCCGTCGCCCTATCGCGCTCACAGCGCCTCAAAAGGGTATCTCGGCGGTCGGTGTTGGCTCTCGGCATCGTCGTCGCTACTGCCATTCTCGCCGGTGCAGCGCTTCACGAAGGAGGGCTGTCAGTTCTTTTCGACTCCGCGATACCGGAAGCGGAGGCGGCGGTCCATCGGGCTGTGGAGCACCGCAAGAATGGAAGGTACGACGAAGCCTTGCGGGAGTTTGGTAAGGCGGCTGAACTAGGCGAAGCAGTCGCTCAAGCTGCCGTGGCGAACATGCGCTTCCAAGGCACCGGGATAGCGGTAGATCGCAGTCCTTCCGTCATATCTGCGGCACTCGAAGCTGACCGAGAACTTAAGCGGCGTACCTCCTCGTGGTTCAGTCGAGCGGCGGAAGCTATGTATCAAAGGGCGCTACTTTACCTGGACGGTGTCGGAGTGCCTCATGACGAGAAGCTGGGCGTTAAACTCCTGCAGGACGCGATAGCTCGCGGACATTCATTTGCGCTATACAGTTTGGCTCGCCACTACTACGATGATCCCGCCCTCGCATGCGAATCCCTTCGGCTGATACGACAGGCCAAACGGGAAGGCGTTCATGCTGCGGCGGTGTATGAACCCAAGTTTTACTATACAGGGAAATGCCCTGATGCTCCGCAGGATCGCGGACTCGCGCTGTCGCGGTGGCGCGCCCTAGCCGACGAAGGCGATCCAGAAGCAGCCTATGCGGTCGGTTGGTACTACGAATTTGGCGAGGCGGGGGGCGACAAGAATCTAGCCGAAGCGATTGCTTGGTACGAGAAAGCTCTGAAATACGAGAGTCGACAGGCGCAAACTCAGCTCGGAGCCGCTTTGTATGATCGAGCCGCCTCAAAAAGCGACGTAGATCGGGCGATCCGTCTTCTCACACAGGCCGCAAAGCAATTGCATGCTCCAGCGGAGTACATGCTCGGCAAAGCCTATAGAGACGGAAAGGGGGTTGAAAAGGATTTGAAAGCCGCATTCGAATGGTTTGACAGGGCGACAAAGCATGGGAACGCCTTTGCTCGAAGTGAACTTGGATGGATGTACCGTACGGGAACGGGTGTACCCAGTATAAATCTCGGTTTGGCGAAAGACTATTTCGAAAAATCGAGCGGAATCGATGATGGTACGGCGAATGACAATCTCGGATATATGTATGAATTTGGAATTGGAGTAGAGAAGAATTTGAATTTGGCGGCGAAATATTATAAATCGGCGGCAGAGCGCGGAAAATATTACTCGCAATACAGAATGGGAATTTTCCTTGAGAAAGGAATCTCGGAACCCAAGAACATGAATAAAGCGATATCATATTATGAAATGGCAGATCGGGGTAATTTTTCAGATGCTACGGAGCGTCTTGGTCGAATATACCGCTTTGGCTGGGGCGGCGTTCGTCGTGACTATAATAAGGCTGTATATTATTTTCAGAGACTTATAAATACGCAAAAACCAATCGGCCATGTCAATCTCGGATGGATGTATTTCGATGGAGTTCTTGGATCAAAGAATTTAGAAAAGGCTGCTGAGGAATTTCAAAAAGGTATTGCTGGCGGCGTCGCTTGGGCGCAATCAAGTTTAGCATATTTATATCTATTTGGCGGAGACGACTGGTACGACATTGAAAAAGCAAAACCGCTTTGCTTAGCTTCTGGAAATAAAAGTGATGAATGCGGACAGTTTTGTACGGGACTAATATACTTTCTTGAACAAAGTTCAAATAGAACTGTTACCGCCGAAGAAGCGGAAACTAAACTTCTATCATCTGCCGAAAAGGGTAACAAATGTTCAATGATTCTCCTTGGTGTCGGTTATGCTTCAGGAGAATTTCCTTTCGATGTAACCGGGGAGATTTGGGCTCCTACTCACGAAGATATGGCCGAGTTATGGCTTCGCAAATCTGCGGAGACTAAATTCGCACAAGGCCAACATACTCTGGCTTACTTTCTCCATTTTTATCGACATGTTCCTCTTAGGGAAGGAAGCGAGGTTTACTCGTTGCTTCAGGCGTCCGCATCTATGGGGAACGCATTGTCGACATGTGCGCTGGTTGCTTACCATAATCTGAACCGTGATAATCCAGAGCATTTTTTTGATCTAACAAGATACGTCGGTAAGTTGGTTGAAATGAATTTGATTAGTAAATCAGAAGCCGGTAACGCACTTATCCGGGATGGCTCGTTTCCATACGTTCGCACACCGAACTCATCAGCCAGTGATGTTTTAGGATTTAGTCATGGGTTTCTAAGTCGGAACGATGAAGGTCTTGATCTTCAGAGCTTACGGCCATAGGAGGTTGGATGTTCATGAGTTAATTTTGATAGTTACGAATAATACTCCTTCACTCCCGTCATCTATGGATGAGTTCGCACTCATGCAGATCATAGTAGTAGAGTGAAGGTAACAGTTATTAGTACACGACATTAACGAATTATTAATTTAAACCGTGTATAATATTTATAACCGCGTCGGCCAATTCGGCCGCCGCGCGATTGGGGAGGGCAGCGATTGAATCATGGATTTGCAGGAGACATTCCGGTCGGCGTGTGACCGCGGGGCAGACGCCTGCCCGGCCGATCAGCTTGACCTGCGCGGCGAACCGAGCGTCTCCGAACTCTCCGGCACTATCACCCTGCATGACGTTGACAACGCCCGCTCGCGCCTGCGGCGCGGGGCGGAAGACCAGATTGTCCAAGGCCAGATCGCCGGGACAGTGTCCGGCCTGATCCTTTCTGGTCCGGCGGCAGCGATACGCGCCGCCGAACTCGCGAAGGCGGCGGCCGAGCGCAAGGCCGACGAAGACCGCGAACTGCAATTCATTCTCGACCAGATCGAGCAGCTCCAGCGCGACATCGCAGCGCTCGAGCGGCGCATTGCCGATATCGAGGATCGAGCCTTCACCGCTGAGGAGAAGGCCCGCTTCGACACCCTCCCCGAACACGAGCGCCAGGCGGCGAAGGACGCCGCGATCCGCCGGAAGGTCCAGGAAGGCAAGATCACTGCCGCCGAATACGAGGAATGGCTGCGCCTGCAAGCCGAGGTCGCCGCGAAGAAGAACGAGTTGGAGGAGAAGAACCGGGAACTGCAACGCATCCACGGCCGGACCTACGATGCGGTGCAGGCCCGCGCCGAGGCGACCGGCAATCCCGAGGCCATGGCAGATCGCGCGGGACGCGAGAGCCTGATGCTCGACACCGAGGTTGCAGCCGTGGACGGTATGACCCGGGCGAACGCGGCAGCGGCCGAACGAGTCACCGCCAGTGAGCTCCGGCTCTTGAAACTGGAACTGAAGGCGCAAGTAAGCGCCGGACCATCAGCGGAGACAACAGCCCGGATCGACGGGCTCATTGCCTCCCTCGACCAGAACACCCTAGACGCAATTGCCTTTGCCGATGAGATCAACCCTCTGGTTCAGACCCGCGTTGGAGTCCTCCAGATCAAACGGCAGGTTGCCGCTCTTGACGTTCTCAAAGGCACTGGTGAATACGCTGAGACTGTCGGGATGATCATTTCAGAGGCTCCCGAACATGTCAGAGAAGCGCTGCGAGCCGAGCCGGGCATCGATCCCGAGCTTGCCAATGCCCTCTATCAGCCCTTCTCGGAAACTCTCGACCGGGAGATTCCTTCCAATGCCGATGCGACCGCGGCTATTGGCCCGGTTCTGTCTGCACCGGTCGGCAACCCCGTTACGAAGCCGACAAATGGCTACAAGCGTTAGCTCTGGCACCGCCGCAAAGCGGCTGCTCCGGCGCTACCGGCTTCGGTGAAGCGAGCCACCTTTCCGTCGACCTCGACACCGATGTGGTTTGGAAGCCCGCGTTCCGTCGTCACGGTCGCCGGACAACCGTTCTCCTCCAGAATCCGGGCGATGCTGTCCGCGGTGAGCGGATTGAAGCCACGTCCGACCCTCAGCGTCACGTGTTTGCCGGTCAGCTTGCCTTTGACCGCCGATGCAGCGACAGAAGACGACGCGGACGTGCCGGATGCTCCGCCGTTCCCGGCAAGGACCATCACCGGAGTCACCGCTATTGCAGTGACAATAGACGCCACCGCAATCACTCTTCTCATTGCCGCACTCCCGCAAATGACAGACGGTTGACTTTTTCCGCGTCTATTCGGCATAATCGATCATTATTGACGAACGCGATTTACTCTGAATTCATGAACAGGATTGACTTGAAGATTGGCGGAATTCCGCCGTATCATCCTCGCGAAAGCGACGAGGCCAGCCCCTCCGGCGGCCGGAGCGAAACCGATGGGTTTTGCGCCGCCACGGAGGCGAGCATGTCCCGGCTACGCCCTGATGAAACCGCGCAGGATGAACCGATCCCGTCGACCGGGCGGCTGATTGCATACGCTCGTGTGTCGACGCCCGACCAACGGCTCGACATGCAATTGAATGCGTTTGCCGCCGCCGGGTGCGATCTGGTGTTCACCGATCACGGCGTATCGGGCGCGAAGGGATGCCGCCCCGGTCTCGACCGGATGCTTCAAGAACTGCGGCGCGGTGATACCGTGGTTGTATTCAAGCTCGACCGGCTTGGTCGGTCTGTCGTGAACCTCTCGAACCTGCTGGCGCGGTTCGAGGCGGAAGGCGTCCACTTCCGATCGTTGTCCGAGGGTATCGACACCACGACAATGGGTGGCCGCCTCGTCTACAACCTGCTCTCCGCTATCGCGGAGTTTCAGCGCGACCTCATCATCGAGAATACGGTCGAGGGCCTGCGCGCGGCGAAGCAGCGGGGCAGCCGGATCGGCAGACCGCGGAGCCTGTCCCCGGCCGACGCGGCGGAAGCCCGCCGGCGACTCCGGCAGCCGGGAGCCGGGCGCGCCGATATCGCCGCCCGTCTCGGCGTGTCCCGCTCCACGCTGGATCGGGCCCTCAAGCGGCTCGTGCGGGAGGGGATCACCGGACGGCCCGGGAGCAGTTCCGGTCCACCTGACCCCCGCGACGCCGCGCCTGAACCGCGGCATCCGGGCGAACGGACACAGAGAAAGACGCTACGCGCAAGCTGACCCTGACTGTCGTCAGGGCGCTTGCTCAGCCGCCTACGGCGGCTGAGGCAGGGAGGCGCTGCGCCCTCCCGTGCACCCACCCGCTGTTGGCGCTGGCGCGCCAATCGGACCGTCCCGGCGTTCCATCCCGGCCAACGGATCGTCCGTTGGATCACGCTCCGATGTGGTGAGTCCGGGGCATCGAGCCCCGCCGCACCGCTCGCTCGCCTTCTTCGGCGGCCCCATGAGCAATCCAGCGAAGGGCCGGTTGGCCATGTGATACAGCGTCTGGCAGGATTGCCGCCGATGCCGGAGATTACCAATGACCACGTCTGAGGATGTCGAGGCGCTGGCCCTGCGCTTGGAACGAGATCCCGACTATCGGATCTTGCGTCGGGTCAAGCCTCGCAACGTGTTCGCGACCCCGATTGGCGAGACTAAGATAGGTGTCCTCCTCGACACCGAGACGACAGGCCTCGATTGGCGCGAGGACAAGGTTCTCGAGCTGGCGATGATCGCATTCGAGTTCGACGACCGTGGCCAGGTCTGCCGAGTCCGGAAGCGCTTCCAGGCTCTCAACGACCCGGGCCGGCCGATCCCGGCGAATGTCGTGGAACTGACCGGGATCACCGATGAAATGGTTCGGGGCGAGACGATCGACCTTGAAGCAGTGGCACAGACGTTGGGGCCGGCGGTGGTGGTGATCGCCCACAACGCCGCCTTCGACCGGCCCTTTTCGGAGCGCCTTCATCCGATGTTCGCCACCAAGGCTTGGGCTTGCTCCCTCGCCGAGGTGCCCTGGATCGAGGCCGGGATCGGCAGCGCCAAGCTCGAATATTTGGCGATGTGCTACGGGCTGTTCCATGACGGCCACCGCGGACTCGCCGATTGCGAGGTTTTGCTAGAGATTCTTGCACGGCCTCTGCCAGGCTCCAGTGAGCCGACCCTGAAGCGCCTCCTTGATACCGCGCGCCGGCCGACTTGGCGAGTCTGGGCTGTCGAAAGTCCATTCGAGATGAAGGATCGCCTGAAGGCCCGCGGCTACCGCTGGAGCGACGGGACAGACGGCAAACCAAAGGCCTGGTACCGGGACATTGCGGATGACCGTCTCGACGAGGAAAAGCAGTACCTGGCAACCGTGATCTATTCACGGCCCCACGTACCTAGGTGCGTCCGCGTGACCTCCTTTGACCGTTTCTCTGAGCGAGTGTGAGGTTCCCTGCCGCGCAGATTGAGGCTGCGTCTGTACATGGCCAACAACGAACTCCAACGATCCACCATTGAGTGCGTATTGAGCCATGCTTTATCGTGCCTACGGGTAAAGGAGCGATAAGAGTGTGATGGGGGCGAGAGAAGAGACACAAGCGCTGAACAGCATGACGGTGCAGGCAGTTGGGACTCTGCTCGGTCTCAAACTGCCCGTAAAAGGGATGGCTCGATGCCCTTTCCCGGGTCATGAGGACAGCAGACCGTCGTTCGAAGTGCGACGCTCTGGGCGTCACTGGATCTGCTACAGCTGTAACCGGAGCGGCGGTGCTATCGATCTCGTTATGGCGGTTCGGGGCATCACTTTCATCGAGGCGAAACGATGGCTTGCCCAGGAGACCGGCATGGCGGTGGATCGCCGATGGTCACGGGCGGCGGTGCGTCCCACGCGGCTGACACGAGTACTGCCCCCCGTTTCGAGTGAGGCACCCGAGACGCCACCCGATCATGTACTTTACGCTGCCCTCCTAGCCCGTGCACCGCTTACATCGATCGGTCGTGACTACCTTCATGGCCGAGGCCTCGACGACACCACGATCGCCCGCTTCGCCATCGGCCAGATGCCGGGTGCGAACGCAATCCGAGAACTCGTATGCTTATACGGCTTCGTGCGAACCGAGGCCGCGGGTCTGTTCACTCAGAAATCGACGCCCGACCGACTCAGGCCGATATTTCCGAAAGGGGCGCTCCTCTTTCCCTATTTTGAGGGGGAGTCCATCGTTTATCTCCAAGCACGTCTCGTACAGAAAGAAGACCACGGTCACCGTTGGCGCAACCTCAATCATCGCCGGCGACGCATCTACAATGCCGACGTGCTCAAGCGAGCAGAGCTTCAGCGCATTGCAATCTGCGAAGGCGTCATAGATGTAATCTCCGCGACCCAACTCGGGCACGAAGCGGTCGGCCTTATCGGTGTCAGCGCGCAGCTCTCCAACGAGCAGCTCGTTATGCTACGCGGCAAGCAGGTCGATCTGCTCCTCGACTGGGACGCGGCAGGTGACGACCGCGCGCGGACGATGCTCCAGCAACTGGGTCGCTTCGGCGTCGCAGCAACGCGCAAGCTCCGCCCTTCGCCAAACGCAAAGGATATGAATGACTATCTGCGGCAAGTTAGCGATCTGCCATGAACGCGTACGAACGACTGTTATTACCGGAAAATCTGAACTACGCGTGGCTCAAGGCAAGAAGCCTGTATCGGGGCGCGGATGGCTATATCGACGCGGGTGAACTTGCCGAATTTGAACTTGACCTCGAACGACGACTATTCGACATCCGGCGCCAGTTCGAGAATGCCAACTACAGACTGAAGAAGCTGCGTCCGCTACCACGTCCCAAGAAGATTGGGAAAGATCGTCCAGTCGATCGTCAATACTATCATGTCGCCGTGGAGGATCAGGTCGCCTGGATTGCAGTTGTCAATGCCCTTGGGCCCGATCTCGACAAGAAGATGCCGCCCTGGAGTTACGGCAACCGCCTTTATCGGCCGGCTTGGTACGAGACGAGCGAGAATCGTTTATCCACTCTCGAGATCGGCCCCTATCGCCACGCAAGCGGCCATCTCTATCGAAAGTTCCAGCACAGTTGGCCGCTGTTTCGCCGGCACGTGACGCTGACTGCTCGGATGATGGTAGCAAGGCGTCGGCTCCGCCGCGAAGAGATGGACGAGACTGAGGAGCGCGCCGTCGCCTCGGCCGAGCGCGACGCACTCCCCTTTTTTGAAAACGACTTCTGGTCACCGAAAGGCTCAACCGCGACGGGAAACGACCTCTATCATGCCTCGATTGATCTCAAGCAATTTTACCCGCAGCTAAAGACGAAGGCGATAGTAGATGGGCTAGCAGCGGCGGGGGCGTCCGAGGATCCGCGTATACAGCGCCTGATCAACGACATGCTGCGCTTCCGGATCGACACAAGCGGTATGCCCGAGGTCGCGCTCGCACACGTCGATCCGCCCTTCCTCCGGCGCAGCGTTCGGGGCCTCCCGACAGGACTGTTTGTCGCTGGCTTCCTCGCCAACGCTGCGATGCTCTCGGTCGACTCAGCGGTGAGCGAGAAGCTCGACGAACTGCGCTCTGTGGCCCACTTCCGCTTCGTCGATGATCATACGATCATCGCCTACGACTTTGATACGCTCTGCGATTGGATCGTCTGGTACGAGAAGCTGCTCGATAACTACGGCATCGGCGCCGCGGTTAACAGCGATAAGTACGACCCGCCGAGCCTTAGCAAGTGGATGACGTTGCACAAGAAGGCAACGGGCTCTCCCTCTCCGCCCTCAGGGAATGCCAAGCGGCGTTACGACGCTAAGCGCCACATGGCGATGCGTGATACGAGGCTCGACGGGAAGAATCCAACTGCATTGATGACCAAGACGCTGGCGCAAGTCTCGGCGATCGCGGCGACAAATATCCACATCCTCGACGATGAAGATCTCGAAGAGCGGCTGAAAATGCTAGAATGGCTGCTCCTGGCCGACATTCCTGAGCGGGAGATTCGCCCTGACACGCGCGCCTCCTTCGCGGCCGGACAGATTGCATCACTCGCACCAGTGCTAGTCCAGGAAGGCGACGGTCTCGTAAATGCCGCCCGCGGCCTGGCGTTAGCCAAAAGCCGCGAGCCCAAGCCGAAGCATGCGAGCCCCGAGGATCTGAAACAATACCGGGAGGAGATCGCGAGGCTCGAACACGAACTAAGAAAATGCGAGAAGCTTCATGATCAAGCCGAGAATAAGCTTCTTGCCCGGTGCTTCTCGTTGCTTCTACAGTCATTCCGGGATCACCCGGGAAAGGCACGACTTTTCTACCGAATACATCAGTATTGCCGTGTTACAGGCTATTCCGGTCTTGCGCACATCGCCGATTGGCTCAAAGAAACTCGTGCTGCGGGGCGAGGCATCTGGGCTGACTACTATGCCGGCCTATCGTTGCAATTATTGGCGGGCGGAATCCTCACTGCGGTTCGTCAGATCGGGGCTGCCGACGCACTTCGATCAGATATCAAAGCCAACCTACAATACATCAACGACGTTAGTAACCTGCAAGTCGATGATTTTCTCATACCGGCCGATAGGGAGGCGTGGTTTCATTCGGTTGGTCGCAGAGAGTTCGGCACGGCAATACTTGCTGTCATCGAAGTATTGTCTGGACGCGCTGATGCCGGTTCTCTACCTGCCAAGCTCATGACGCTCGCGCGAAGATGCATCGCGGTTGCTCCCGGAGCGCCCCCAGACGCTTGGGAAGCCGAAACGGGCCGGACGTCGGGCGCGTGGGCGCATCTCGCCGAGAATGTCCTCGGCGACGCTTCAAAACCCTCGGCCGCTTGGCAGATGTTCTCGCAGTATTTTGCATTCGGACACCGCGTCGATGCGTTGGCCGCGCGCCGATATCCCGAATGGATTCCCGAATCTGGCTGGGAACAGCTTCTTCGAGCCAAAGTCCCGCTGCCGGAAGGGGATTCGGGTTGGCTTTGCGAAGTTATCGGCACTGATGCTGCGAGACGCGCGAAGGCGCGTGCATCGGGCAAGATCGCGTTCTCCCGTGCCGCACGATCACTTGAGCTGCCACATGAAGACTGGATAACGGTGGCGCAATGGACAGACAGTGTCACTGCCTGCAGTCCGTTCGACCCGCGCCGCAGCGAATGGACAGCGCTCGAAATCACAGCGCAGCTTTTGGAGCCTCTGACTGCCTTAGATGGCAATGAAACGATTCTCGATCGACTCCATCCCAATAATGTCCTTCTCCCACGTGCATGGATATCCAGATTTGCCTGTCACCTAGATTGGACTGAGGTTGACTGGGAAGAGTGGCGCCGCTTCGCGGAGTCCGCAGAGGCCGGAAGTCCGAAATTGCGCGATCCGTCGACATCAGTCATCGACTACCGCTATGCTGCCGACGGTAAAATGGGACTGCGGCTCGATAATTGGGAACGGCGTCTCGTTGCCATTGGACGTTTACTTATTGGCCTTCTGCGCTACGACTATTCATCGCCGCGGATCTGGAATTTGCGCGGCAACGAGCACATCGTGCGTCTTCCTCGTGCTCGATGGTTCGAAGCACTCGCAATCTCATCACCGACTCTGCTGCTTGTGGAGAGTTGCCTTGGCGCTCGCGCTTCTGAAACCCGATCGGTCGCCCGTACGCCCTCCCTCTTCGGTTGGCGTGATGGTCAGGTTGCGAACGACGCAAAATTCGATCCGCCACTCTTAATCGGAGCGACGGCCTTATTAGAAGCGATCCGGCACGCGCAGAAGGTCCTTCGGGAAAATCAGCTCTCGGTAACCATGAATCAGCCACGACAGCTGATCCCGTTCCGCCTCAGTGACTTTTCCGCCGGGATCGAGGCGGAGGAAGGTGACGGAGACGAAAATGTTGAATGACAAGCTCCATATTGGCGTCATCCAGACCGCACTGGATGTCGACACCGCGTGGGTGAATCATGAAACAGGTAATTGGCAGCAATGTGTGCGCATGTCAGATGTCGAAGAGCGACGCGCAAAGAAAGAGATAAGACATTATCTTGCTTCTTTGCGTGGGCTGGAGCGTCAACCGGACATTATACTCCTTCCCGAGCTCTCAGTACCGCTTGGTTTCGAGGTTACGCTAAAGAAGGCCGCAGAGAGTCTCGAATCGATTATCATCGCCGGGCTCGACTACCGGATTGAGACCGGCCTCGCTATGCCTACCGTCTCGAACGAAGCAGTTGTCATCGTGCCTAAGCAGCTGCGCGGACGTCGGATCGCGCGTCGAACTGAGGTGCGTCGTGTCGGCAAGACCTACCCGGCTCCGGCCGAGAGGGAGAAGCTTCAGGGTCTTAAGCTCGCGAGCGTCGCATTCCTACCGCATCCGACGGTCTGGATTTTTGAAAGCCCTGAGTTCGGCAAGTTCGCCGTCGCGATATGCTATGATTTTATGGATCTAGATCGTATCGTTATGTATCGAAATAACATCCAGACCCTTTTTATCCTGGCCTTCAACAAGGACACGACCTCGTTCGATCACTTGGCGGAGGCACTTTCACGCATGCTATTCTGCAATGTTGTCATCTGCAATTGTGGTCAGTTCGGTGGTTCGCTCGCGGTAAGTCCATTTCGTGAAACCTACCTTCGTTCTGTTTACAGACACAGTGGTCAACGTCTTCCGCATGCTCAACTCATTCAACTACCGCTTGCAGCATTGGCGGCGCATCAGATGGGTAACTACTCGAAAGACTTTAAGAGCCTGCCACCAGGTTTCTCCAATTTCGTGGCACTCAGGCCGAAGACGCAAGCCGTATGATATCGAGCCAGACGGTCACGCCAGTCGACCTGAGCAGGTCGGTAGGCGCCACGCTGACATGGTAGGGAGTGACTGAAGGTTGCGGCTCTTGACGAAGGCCGGGCCTACGGTGCGGCAGTCATAAGTCATTGATATCTGATGGTTCGAAAGGGACACCTGGTCTCGGTGATTCACACCGAGCTATGGCGCAGACAAGCCAACCACTCGACCCGCTCTCTGGGAGCGTCCGGCCTGTCCCCTCTGGTGGCCCTTCACGAGCGCGGCTGCCAGACGGGGAAGACCAGAGGTGGTCCCAGAAATCCGGACAGGTGGTTAAGCTGTTCCCGTCGATGAGAAGGACGGGATTTGAAGGGGAAGATGACGCGCCGGCGCTACACGGCAGATTTCAAGGCGAGGGTGCCCCTGGAGGCGATCCGGGGCAAGTTGACGCTGGCGGAGTTGTCGGCGAAGCACGGCATCCACCAGACGATGATCGCGGCTTAGAAGAAGCAGGCGAACGAGGGCATGGCCGGGACGTTCTTCGGCAAGGCGGAGCTGGCGCTGCTGCACGCCAAGACCGGCCAGTTGGTGATCGAGAAGGATTTTTCTCGGAGGCCTCCGGTCGATGAGCGTCGACCGGAGGCGCCTGATGATCGATCCGGGGCATCGGCATCTGTCGATCGTGCGGCAATGCGCGTTGGTCTCGATCAGCCGCTCGGCGTTCTACTACGTGCCGACCGGTGAGACGCCGCTGAACCTGGCGCTGATGCGGTTGATCGACGAGCAGTTCCTGGAAACGCCGTTCTATGGTGCCCGTCAGATGGCGCGTTACCCGCGGCGCCGGGACCATGTCGTCGGCCGCAAGCACGTTCGACGCCTGATGGCCAAGCACGTTCGACGCCTGATGGCGAAGAGAGAGCGCCGGCTGGCTTCTGCACCGTAGGAGATGCCATCGTATCTCCAAGCCTGGTCCTTCGAGAGGGACGCGCCATTCACTCCAGCCACAGCAGCGTCGGTCGCAGACGTGCGGCCGTTCATCCGGGAACTCCAAGTCAACAGACGAACGGTTTGACAGGCGGTTGAATATGGCGCCAAGCTTTCAACCAAATCTACTGCGCACTTCGGGCCACTGCGTACGGGCACCAGCGTCCTCTGGACCGCTGAAGCAACGGAAGAGGGGGAGATGAAGCTTCCTAAGCCGATATCGTCGAGCTTGCGACTTTTAGCTGGAATTGTCCTTTTCGCACTGTGGTTGGCACCCTCCGTTCACGCGGCCGATGCGACACGCGAACGGTGGCAAGCCTCAGCAAATGGACTTGACGAGCTTCAGGGACTGGTCGCGCCGAACTTGGCTATCGGTCTGCCAATCGATCTGGCTACCAAATATATCTCAAGATATCTTAGTATTGAAACGGGCACTCTGTACACAACCGTTGGCCCGGATGCTATAATATTTGATCAGCAGATCGTTTCGGCGGAGGTCGGATTTAGTCTGACTGTGCCCAGCGGCACTACCGGTCTTCCGAACGACATTCGAATCGGAGGCAGCGCGAATGTTCTAACTGGACTCGTCTTCTCGGGTTACGATTTCAAGTTCCTTCCTAGAATAAAGGGTGTAAGTGTCGCGAGTATACAGGATGTCGTAACCCATCAGAACATCCCGTTGCCGGCACCATTGGAAGTACGCATACCGGATTGGCTACAGGACTCGATCGTCGCTTATCTCGGGCAACACGGCAGACTGCAACTACCTGTGATTCTGGCCGAGCAGATCGGCGTAAGCGTCAAGGCTCTCGGCGCGGGTGGTCCACCGGTCGCACTCTCGAAGCGCGCCCTTGGCACTGAATACTGGGTAAGCGGTGCTTCAATATTAATTGATGATTTTGGCGTAGTTGGCATTGCCGAGCTACACTTCGACCAAACATTTCCAAAATGCGAAGATCTCGTTCCCGAACTTCCAATGTTTCGCGACGTGAAGTTCACCCGGTTTGGTTCTTCCGAACCGATTACCGTCCTGACGCCCGACATTCCGTCAGTCGTGCTTCGAGGGTCGGCTGGCGATCCCCGCCGGTCGTATACGCTGTATTTTCGGCTTGGCGGCGTGACCATTAGTACTCATTCGATCGCGATATCGACATCGGCCGGCGGACAGAACTATTTCGAGGTTCCTCTGGCAATACGGGAGAACTCGCGGGGCGTATACAGCGCGCTGGTAACGACACGCATCGACGTCGCCGGCGGGACGTCGACCGAGTGCGTGGTCTCTGTCTTCCAGATCGTCCGGCCGCGCGCGGTGGACTTGGCGATTCCTGATCCTTTGTCGCCCCAACAGGCGCTGGACAAATTCGCCGAATTTCGGGACTTGTTCGGGCGGAAGGCAACGGGCTCCGATGCCCGGTTTGCCCCGGGCGCACTCTACTTTTCCGTCTCGAAGGCAAGTCTGGCCCAGACCATTTCCCGCGTTGTGAGCGGGGCCGGCATACTCGGGAAGATTGACGCCGCTGGTCTCCCCGCGGTGGATCTCCAGGGGGCCAAGATCCGCGTTCCGGACAGTGTCGCCAAGATGGCCTGCGAACCGACGCGGGATTGCACGCCGGTGCGGGATTGCACGCCGCCAGGGAAATGCTCGTTTGATGAGGATCGTCGAGATTGTAAGAGAAGTTCAATTTTTGGAAGTTACAATGATCCGATTTGTGAGATTCTGAAGGCTGGAGAAAATACCGCTCGAAGGTTAGATTATGATCGCTGCCTGCTCGAAGAGGGGTTGGCGAAGCTCGACTGCGAGCGGATCAAATCGACCGAAAAGGCAACTTGTGAACTCGAGAAGTCTGCGGAAAAACTAAAGTGCGAAGCCATAAAATCTGCCGTGTTTCTTCTTGCTCCGGATCAGAATCTGGCGACTGTGAACGGGAGGTTCAACTTTGATGGTTCGGTGGACTTTGCGCTTCGCGATCTGACGATCGAAGACGGCTTCAATCAAGCGACCGTCGGGGTTGATCTATCTGCGGATTTGGGTGTCGGTGCGTCGATCGAATTTATCCCTAACAATCTTGGCGGGCATATTCTCGGCTGTATTTCAAAATGGAAAGAGTCTACACATCTTCAGGTAAAAATGCCGGCCGATAGGCGAGAAATCTATGCGCAAACAGATGTCGACTCGTTTGCGTCTACTGTGCATGTCCGCGTTCGACTTCCGGAGTTGCTCGTAAAGTTCAGCCCGAGTCCATTTGTCGGTCTATTCGGCAGCCACCCGCACTTGATTGCGGCATGCCCGGTTTTGTTTACGGCGGGAGTGGCAGAGGGGCTCTATGATTTGCTTTCCCCCGAATATAAGAGCACGCTTTGGACTGGTGACTATAAACTTGAAGAGCGCGATTTGGAGTATGAGGTCGTGCTGCCAAAGATAGACGTGCCGGCCAATACAAATTTTCCACCCCTGCAGTTGTCGTTGCAGGACGACGGACCTGCGTTTACCTGGTGGTGAACGGCTGTTCAGGACGACGTCGCAGCTGACGAAGCCATGGAGAGACTTCAAGAGGCCGGCTTCGGATTCGCTGACCGCCTGTCGCTCGAAGCGGACATTTGAGCCCATGGCCGGTTTCGGCGTCATCGTCGAAGGCGAAGCCGCTTTCGGCATCGACACCGTTCCCTGGAGGCAGTTTTCCCCGTGCGGCATTCTCCAGTCGCATCGCCGCTGCGGCGTATCACGGTCTGCTGCTGGACCAACGGCCGACATGCGTATGACATCCCTGACTCTCATACTGTCGGCCGCTGGGACCGACTTGAGTGCATGGTTTGCGTCGGCAAGAAGTTGACATTCATGGAATGCGTCCGACTTCCCCCACCAGACGGGGCGGGCCGGACGCTCACCGCTCTCTTACGACCACAGCGCACTGAACGGCACCGCCCACATCCCCTTGCCGAAGGAGCCGGGAAACTCGCCGGTGTAGAGGACGATCCCGGTGAAAGGCCGGTCCTTGGCGAGGTTGTCGCGGAACCATTCCAGGTGCCCGAAATCACGCCTATTGACGCTCGCTGCAGCCTTGACCTCGATGCTCAGCAGCGCGCCGTCGTCCCGCTCGATCACGAAGTCGATCTCGCGTTTTTCCCGGTCCCGGTAGTGGAACAGCTCGCAGCCGTCATTGGCGGCGTCGATCTGCGCCGCGATCTCGTTGAAGGCGAGAGTTTCGAACAGCTTGCCGACCCGGTCTGCGTCAAGCCGAACCTGGTCGATGCGCCAGCCAAGAACTGACGCCATCAGTCCACAGTCGCTCATGAACAGCTTGTCCTGCTTGCCGACCCGCTCATAGTCCGTGCGCGTCCACGGGCGCACCCGCTCTGTCACGTAAAGCGTCTCGAGCGCGTTGATGTAGGTCTCCAGCGTCGGGCGCCGGATCGAGAGCCCCGATCCGATGGCTGAGACATCCATCAACTTGGACGACCAAGCGGCAAGCACCGACACCAGGTCGCGCATGGCGTCGATCCGCTGGATTCGGGCAATGTCCCGCAGATCGCGATCGAGCAGCGCCTCGATATAGTCGCGGTGCCAGCGCCGCCGGGATCGCCCTTCAAGGCGCACGGCTTCGGGAAAGCCGCCCCGGAAGGCGATCTCGATCAGCTCGTCGCGGTCAAATACAGTCCAGCCATGATCGAACGATCCGGCGAAGGCAAGGTCGAGGAACCGTGGCTTACTTTCGACCAGCTCACCCTGTGCGAACGGGCGGAGCCGCACCTTGGCGATACGCCCCGCCAGGGACTCACGCACGCTGGGCAGCTCCTGGACATTGACAGAGCCGGTCAGAAGGAATTGGCCGGGTCGGTTTTTCTCGTCCACGACCTTCTTGATAGCAGGTAGCAGGTCAGGAACGCGCTGGATCTCGTCGATGATGAGGGTCGGGGCATCGTGCCGCACAAAGCCGTGCGGGTCGCTCTCCGCCGCCTGTCTCAGGGTCTGGTCGTCGAGCGTCCGGTATTCGGCTTTGTCGGCAGCAAGGGTGCGGGCGAGCGTCGTCTTGCCGCATTGGCGCGGCCCCGTGAGCAGCAATACCCGCCGCTCCTTCATCGCCGCCTTCAGGCTGGCGGCCTGCCATCTTGGATATAGGTCTGTCATTCAATGCCTCGTCTCACGCCTGGCTGCACCGCAGAAGCGACCATTCTCCGGCTCGATTCCCCGCGATTTTGCAAAGCCAGCGCTGACAATTTTATAAACCATGAGTCCGCGATTTTACAAATCTCCAGCCCGCGATCTTATAAGTAATCTGTGGATAAAGTTACCAAAGAGGCTGGGCGCGCCCTAACGGGCCGGGCTGTCGTGAACCGAACCCCGCCACAAGCGGGTTTCGGCCATCCGGCTTCCATCCCTCGCGCATGATGCAGCCAGCCTTCGGCTGACATTCTCTTTCATTCAAGTGGGGGCCTGCGGCCCCATCGCCGTCAAGACCAAGCCCTTCGGGCGGAAACCGGGAGACCGTGGCTCCTCCGGCTGCGCCTTCGTGCGCCCGCACCATCCCCCGGTTTCCGGCCTTGACCGCATCCCCCCGCTCATTGGCGCGGGCCTAGCAGGTTGCATGCGCAACCCCTAAGCCAAAGGAGACAAGGAAAATGACCATCACACTACATGCTACCCCATACGACATTTCAGCCACCGGGTTCTATTTCGAGACTGCCGAAGAATACGGAACCAAAGCGGCCAAGGCCGTGAACAGCTACGGCCAACAGGTCGAGGAATTCGAAATCCAGTTCATCGACGGTGAGGCCATCGACTGCGAGCTCGCCAAGGCGTGGGAACTCAACCAAGCCAACTTCGCGGCCTTCTTCGAAGCCGCCGACCAGTGGGACGAGGAGCAGAAGCGCCGCTACATCGTCGCTGTCGGCGAATGCGGCTACGCCCATGAAGACGTGGCGGCCGACCCTTACAGCGTCGACATCGACCTCTACGAGACGCCCTCCATGCGCGAGCTGGCGGAGCAATTCGTCGAGGAAGGGCTCTTCGGCGACATTCCCGAGCGTCTGCAATCCTACCTCGATTATGACGCTATCGCCCGCGATCTGGCGATCGACTACGCCGAAACCGAGATTGCCGGACAGACACTCATTTACCGCTGCCATTGAGGGGGATTGCAGCCCCGAGCCTCCGGCTTTCCACCGCTTTGCGCACGGAGGTTCGAGGGTGCAATCCCGCACCGTTTATTGAACGAAGGAGCCGATTATGAAACTGCAACATATCCAACTGAGTAACCTCAAAACCGCCCCCCTGAATGTCCGCAAGAAGGGCGGCAAGGACATCTCCGATCTCCTGCCGAGCATTCGCGCCCAAGGGCTGCTGCAACCGCTTCTCGTGCGCCCCAACTGCGAGGGATTCGAGGTCGTGGCCGGACAGCGCCGCTACCACGCTCTTGAGAAGCTGGCGGCGGAAGGGAGCGGCATCGAGGCCGTTCCCTGCCTCGTGATGGAAGCGGGAGACGATGCAAAGGCCGTGGAAGCCTCGCTGGCCGAAAACATCGCCCGTCTGCCCATGGACGAGATCGACCAGTACAAGGCGTTCGCCGCGTTGATCCGGCAAGGAAGGGGCGCGGAAGATATCGCCGCGCATTTCGGGATCACGGAGCGGCTGGTGGGCCAGCGCCTTGCTATTGCGAATCTGATAGCGCCGATCCTCAAAGCCTACCAAGGCGGCGACCTCCACCCGTCCACCCTGCGCATCCTGACCATGGCGACCAAGACGCAGCAAAAGGCGTGGTGGGCGCTCTACGAGAGCGAGGACGAGCACGCCCCCGAAGGGCACCGCCTGAAAAGCTGGCTGTTCGGTGGCGAGCAGATTCTCACGACCAGCGCCCTTTTTGAACTCTCGGAGTATGACGGGGCGCTTATCTCCGACCTGTTCGGCGAAGAGGTTTATTTCGACAATCCGGAAAAGTTCTGGACGCTGCAAAACAAGGCTATCGCCGCGCTGCGTCAGGCCCGCCTTGATGAGGGATGGGCGGAGGTGGTCTTGCTCGATACCGGAGAGCACTGGCGGTCATGGGAGCATGTCGACACTGCCAAGGAGGACGGCGGCAAGGTCTACATCGTTCCGTCCCGCAACGGCGAGGTCACGGTGTACGAAGGCCAGCTTCCCCGCAAAGAGGCCGAGCGGCGGCTCAAGCCCGCCGAAGGCGAAACCGGCGCCTCCGCGCCGAAGCCCGAGATTACCAAGGCCATGCAGAACTATCTGGACGTGCACCGCCACGCGGCAGTGCGGGCAACCCTGCCGGATCACGGCGGTATCGCCCTGCGCCTGGCGGTCGCCCAGATCATCGCCGGATCAGAACTGTGGGAGGTTCACGCCGATCCGCAGAAGACCGCAACCGACGAGATCGGGCAGAGCCTAGCCGCGAACAAGGCCGAGGAGCGGTTCGCCGAGCAGCGGCGAAAGGTGCGGGGCTATCTCGGCATGGACGGTGCCGCAGAAGGTACGCTCGTCTACCGCCAGCACGACTGGGGTAAGTCCCACGACCTGCACGCGGTGTTCGCCCGCCTCCTGACGCTGGAGGACAGCGCCGTTCTGGAAGTGCTGGCCTTCGTCACCGCGGAAACGCTTCCCTCCGGCAGCGCAATGGTCGAGGTGTTGGGCAAGCTGCTCGGTGTGGACATGGCGGCGTTCTGGTCGCCGGATGAAACCTTCTTCGATCTGATGCGCGACAAGGAGGCCATCAACGCCATGCTCGGCGAGGTGTCGGGCAAGGCCGTCGCCGAAGGCAACATCACCGCGACAGCCAAGGTGCAGAAAAAGATCGTCGTGGACTGCATCAGCGGCGCGCGCAAGCCCGCCAAGCCGGACTGGCATCCCCGTTACATGCAGTTTCCCATGGCGAGTTACACCAAGCGCGGCGGTCTCCGCGCGGCGGAGGACTGGAAGACGGTCGGTAAGTTCTACCGCTAAGCCGAACCCCCTCGCGGGCACCGTCCGGACGAAACCAGCGTCCGGACGGTGCCTCTGCAACTGTTGGCCAAGCCAGCCCGGCAGATGAAATATTTCCGGTAGTTTGCTATAAGGGTGCCGAGTTGGATTGCTGTGCTGTGCGTGTCAGTCGGGGAGTCCCTTCCACCTGTCTCTCGGGAGCACGGAATGACGCGGATTAAGGGCAAGAATGACGGGCCGGGCGGCCGCAATGAACATTACGATATCGGCGAGAGGAAGAACGTGCCTCGCCGGAATGTCGTTGCCGAGATCAAACGCGGAGAGCATCCCGGCGCCCATGTCGTCAAAATCAATGGCAGGGAATACGCTCGGGATAATCCAGACCGATCGAAAGCGGACAACGTGAACCGGAAATAAGTCGGTCGGCTCGTCTGCCTGAGCCCACTACTATCATTTTAGCCGACCTAATCGCTAGTGCTGAGACGGATAGACGCCGATTGAGTACGCGCCGAGCTTGAATTTCATTCTTGCGCACGTGGGTGAATGAGGTGCCGCACTTTTTTGTTGAAACGAATGAAGACAGAAAGGTTCACCAGGTTCTCAAAGATGGAAAACCACATAACGCGGCACTAAAGCTGGAGCAGCTGTTTAGTGTGGTTGCGATTTATTTCAAGCTTGCCGCCCTAAACCTCAAGTACATGGAACATCAAGATCAAAGTGAGGGGTTGCGCGGCTACGGCGTTCAATCCTTTCTCATGAGCTTGACCGCCTTAGAGGCATTCACGAACGTGTATTTCCATCTTCGGGCGCAGGAGTTAAACAGCGATGCAATGCGTTCTTGCATAAATCAAAGTCACAGATCGCTTTCTAGGAAGATTGCTGACCTCCTAGCGATGACGCCGGACGGTCCGCTGGAAGATCAAGAGCAGCTTCTGGAGCGAATATTCTCGCTCTCAAAACTGCGGAACGAGCTTGTTCATCCCCGCTGGACTCCATCAACATTGACGCATGTCGGTAATCCTCGCTTTACAGTCAGCGGATTGGTCGAGAATCCACAAGCATTGTTTGAGGATTACCAGCTGTGCCGGGAGGCCTTGCTATGGAGCCTGCTGCTGGTTGCCCGTGTCGCACAGTCGCGGGGCAATGAGGATGTAAGCGGCTTCATGTTTCACTGGACCGGGCACTACGGATGTACGCTCCCGTATCTGCTTAAGGAATTGGGCTTGCCTGGCGCGTGAACCCGAGCGGTGCTCGCTCTAGTAAGGAAGCCGCTTCGTCAGGGCTAACAGCTTCTCAGGCGAGCCCGGAACAATGAAGCCGATGAGCCCGATATACTCCATATCCGGCTGAAAATCGGGCCCTCCGTTTCGAAGCGAGCGGGCGATCTTGGCAGCACGCCGCTTCCATTTTTGGCTGCGGTCCTGCTGATCCAGCATGCCCGTGCGATCGAAGAACCGGACCGCGAAGCCGAAGGCCGCAATGTGCTCCGGGTAGCGGTCAGCGATTTTGTGAGCCACTTCAACGAGATTCTTGAACTTCCAGCCGACCGGGCGACCCTCCCTGGCGCTGGACAGCCCGTTCATCAGAGCGATGAAGCTATTACTCGTGTCGGGAGTGTGCGGCATCGGAATGCCACGAGCTGCAAGTCGGCGCTGCAAATCGCCCCACTGCTGCAACGCCGCATCATCAGCCTCCGTGTACGGCTTTCGACCGAGCCAGAACGAAAACAGTTCCCTTTGCAGCTCCTCGGTTTCGACCCTATCCCGTTCCTCCAGCTCCGCGGCGACCTCCGCCCGAATCTTCCCTGCCTCGCCATCGTAGTCGAAATGCCAACAGCGCTGGCTGTCCGTCTCACATGTCAGCGTATCGAACGGCACCACCGATGACTCCCAGGCGTCCCTCAACTCCTCACCGTCGCGAAAGGGCCGCCGGTAGTGACATCGCACGTGAAACTTCCCCGCTGATACCGAGCGCGAGGTCGTTTCCTCATCGACGACGAAGATGTTGGAGTTATTGCTAAAAAGTAGATCGTCGGTCGTGAGTCGTCTGTAGTCGGGATCAAAATTCCCCATGACCCAAACGAGGATGGCTTGCTCCTGCCGGTAAAAGGCACGGCGGGCGACGACCACATCCAGAAAGGTGGTCGACAACTGCACCTCGAACGCGACCCTGCCCATCGGCCCTGTCGCCTGGACGTCGGGCTGTCTGCGGGCTGACGGGTAATGTGATGAACGCCAGGACGACTCTACCTTCGGCTCGGAGAATGCCGGATCAGCCGATACGCTCCGGAAGATCAACTCCTTTATCCGCCTGTGAGGCTCGCTCTCGCGCAAGCCATGGTATTTGCGAGCTTCGATTTCATCACGGGAGAGGGAGTTGCGCGTCTGCGCCGGACATGACCCGTCTTCAATCTGGTGCTTGAAGAAAAATCTCTTATGCGTGTTCGAAGCGATACAGACTGGAACAGAGCAAACCGAGCAGCGAAAACGTGGATTCTCATTCAGCTGATCACGGACTTCATTTCTCAGTTGAATGATCGTCTCGTATCGGTGCTTTTCAATCAAAGCCTTTACATCGACGTGCTCGCCAGCTCTACAGTCGAGAACACTGACGATCTCCGGTTTTTCGACCGACAAAGCGGAGGACAGTGGATCAACAGTTACGTTGCCCCTGCGCCCCGCGTTGAAATCAATTTCATGTTCTTCTATTGCCATTTGCAGCAGCAACCTCGGCACAGTCCGGCACCGACCGTCGGACATCATATATGTCGAACTGCAAACGAATATACCACATCCTGTGTCTGAGGGGCACACCTGCAGTTGCAGGTCAAGCAACTGCTTTGTCTGTCTAATCTTGCACGGACTGGGCTCGTCTTGCTGCCGTTTCCTGGACGTGTTCGCTCATGTATGGGTGGACGGCGAGGGGTTGCGCGTCAGAATCGCCTATTCTCGAAGCCGGCCTATATCGTGCTAAGGTTGTTTCCTCGCCACTTGTCAGCCTGGGGGATATCTATGCCTGCCGCCGGAACTCACGTCTTCAAGAGCGTCCAATTTGCCCACAAGAGCACAACCTACGATGTCGTGGCCTATCAGAAGCCGAGCGACTCACGTCTCTATGTCACTGTCGAATCATCCGGCAAGCCAGTCGTCTTCACCTACCCTGACGGGTACAAGGCTTCTATCGAGTATTCCGTCGATCCCCTGACCGCGTATGAGTTTAAGCAGGCAATGGGAAACAGCGCAGTCGACGAATTGATGGCAACTGCTCAATCTGATGTCACGCGGATGATCTGAACAGCTCACAATCCCAGATCATTCCGGCCGCCATTCGGCTGCATTTCATTGTAGGTAGTCATGCTCCGCTCGATGTGGCGGCGCTCGCGGATGAACTCCTTTCGGAGTTGCCTCCGGAACAGATCAACGTGACGGCGTTGCTCGATGTGGCGTTGGATCAGCGTGTCGCGTTCTTCCTGGTCGCGTCGCAGAGCCGCCAGCGCCTCTCGCTCATTCAGGGCGCGGATACGCCGATTGTGGCCACGTAGGGCGTCCCAGAGGCCTCGGAAGCCCGTTCTGAACCGTGATTGCCGGATGCGCGCCTCTTCCGCCTGGCGCTCTTCCTGTCGTCGAACCATCGATTGCCGCTCTAACCGCTGGCGGCGAACCAGCTCGGCCTTCCGACGTTCGAACTCCTCGGTCTTTCGATCTTCTGTCTCCTCGATCTCACCCTTGAAGCGCTGGAGCATCGATAGCATCAGGGCGGCGGTCTTCTCCCTGGCCTCATCCACGCTCTGGAAGGCCCTAGGATTCTCACGCTCGCTGCCGATTCTCGCACGTACGTCCTTGATGCGAAGGCCCAGCCTCTTGGGCAAGGGATGGACCTCGCCGAACATGTCGACACAGACGAGGCCCGCCCGATCTCCCTTGGCCAGTTTCATCCCTCGTTCTTCCAGCGCCGCGTCGAAGGCGGGCCTGGAATCTGATATCGCCCAGGCCGTCTGAATGACGCTGCGGGCGCGCCGTGGGTCGCGCCCATGCTTCCGAGCCTGGTGATACTCCTTGAGCGTGAAGCTTCTCGGGTCGCGGTTTTCGCGGTCCAGCAATCCCTCTGGGACCTTCCAGCCGTGCTGAATGAATAGCTCCAGAGTGAGCGGTTGAAGCTTTTTTCGGTCATCCCGGAGGCGCAGGGCCTTCATCGCCTGTGCGTCGATCAGCGACCATACCGCGTGCGCATGCCTGCGCCCGTCCTTCTCGTGGAAAACGATGGCACGCGGCTGGCCTGTGAGCTTCAGAACCTTCTCGGATTTCTCGATCGCCTCCAGGATGTCCGCAGTACTGGCGGTCTCTCCGGGCGGTGGATTGACCGACATCGAGTACATGAATTTTTGGCACTTGGTGCCTTTGCTGATGGCGTAGGTCTCATTTAGCGCGCCCATCAGGTCGCCTGAGACGAAGCCGCGCAGCTCTTGGACCTGCACGTGATCGTTCTCGTCCTTCATCAGGTGCAGCGCTAGGTCCTTCGCGCCACCCCGGCGATTGCCCTTGAGGATCATTGTACCTTGACCCCTAACGCCGCAATCAGGCGCGTCCGCATGTCCTGGACCGCCGCGCAGGCTTCCGTGATCGCAGCTTCCACGTCCGGCGATAAAGGCAACGCGCCGATCTTCGCAGCCCCGGCGATATCGGCGAGGCTGGCAGCGATCTCCGACTGCCCCAGACCGCCGAGCATCTTGCCGATCATGGTCAGTTCAGCGGACGGCGAGGTGGCCTTGCGCGTGTACGGCTTCCGGTGAGGGGCGATCTCGCCTTCGCCGAACAGCGTCAGGCGGATGTATGCCGCCATCGTCAGCACCCCGGCATCGTGTTTGAGGCGGTCGTATTCGGCCTGAGAGAGCCGCACCGTCACCGGCGGCGGCCCTTTGCGCTTGCAAGGGGGATGCGCGGCTTTCCGGAAGGCAACGATGTTCGGGGAACCGCTCATGGCGTCGGCTCCCCAAACTCATCCCCAGCTTTCGGGGGATCAGAACGCCCCAGGTGTTGAAGTTGCCGCTCCCAGTCGCTAAGAGTCTCGAACAATTCGTTCGATTCCCCTTCACTAAGGGGCACCATTGCTTCTCGTCGGGATGACGCCATGACGGTGACGCTTCACAAGGGCGACCTGCCCGACGGCCTCACCCTCGGCCCGGTCGTCGCCATCGATTCCGAGACCATGGGGCTGAAGCCGATCCGCGATCGGCTTTGCGTGGTGCAGCTGTCGTCCGGCGACGGAAACGCCCATCTGGTGCAGTTCGCGCCCGGCGTCTACGACGCGCCGAACCTGAAGCGGCTGCTGACCGATCCCGACACCCTGAAGCTGTTCCATTTCGCGCGCTTCGACGTGGCCGCGATGCGGGCCTTCCTGGGAGTCGACACCGCGCCGGTGTACTGCACCAAGATCGCCTCCAAGCTGGTGCGCACCTACACCGACCGGCACGGCCTCAAGGACCTGTGCCGCGAGCTGCTGGGCATCGAGGTCTCGAAGCAGCAGCAGTCGTCCGACTGGGGGGCCGCCGAGCTGACCCCGGAGCAGGTCGCCTACGCCGCCTCCGACGTGCTGCACCTGCACGCCCTGAAGGAGCGGCTGGACGCCATGCTGGCGCGCGAGGGCCGTGCCGCGTTCGCCGCCGACTGCTTCCGGTTCCTCGGGACCCGCGCGGCGCTCGACCTGATCGGCTATGCCGACGAGGACATCTTCTCGCACTGACGGGCGGCATTGGCGGGCCGGCGGGTCGCGCAGCCGGGCCTGGGTCCCCATATCGGGCGGTATGCCGCGCCGGCTACACGCCGGCGCCGCGACACGGTATAACCCTTTCGGTTTCACCGAGGCATATGGACCAGCGACCCCGACCCACCGTGGCCAGCACCGACCCGACAGTCATCGTCCCTCCAGAGCGCCAGCCGCGGCCCGGCGTGCTGCGCCCGTTCGCCACCGCCCAGTCGAGCCGGCTGGTGGCCGCGATGAAGATGCTGCTGCCGGCGATCGCACTCTGCCTGATCGCCCTGGTGGTGATCTGGCCGCAGCTGCTGCAGCGCAGCGACGTGCTGCGCGGCCCGAAGATCACGACCTCCGACGCCGACACCCTGCGGGTCGCCAATCCGCGCTACGTCGGCGTCGACGAGAAGGACCGCCCCTACGAGATCATCGCCGACGCCGCCCGCCAGGAGAGCGAGTCGTCCGACGACGTGCAGCTGGACAGCCCGCAGGCCGACATGATGACCGAATCCGGAACCTGGATAACCCTGACGGCCGGCAACGGGGTCTGGCACAAGCGGGACGAGTCGGTGGATCTCGGCGGCGGCGTGTCGGTGTTCCACGAGGCCGGGCACCAGCTGGCCGCCGACACCGCACGCATCGACCTCGGCGAAGGCACCGCCGCCAGCGACGACCCGACGACCGGGCAGAGCCCGGGGGGCAACGTCGCCGGCGAGGGCTTCCGGCTCTACGACCGCGGCGCCCGCATCGTGTTCACCGGGAAGGCGAAGGCGGTGCTGTACGGATCCGGGACCGGCGGATGACCATCCGCCCGGTACGACTGCCGATGCGCCTCGCCCTGGCCTGCCTGCTTCTCGGCCTCGCGCTGCTCGACGCGGCGCCGGCCGCCGCCCAGCTCCTGCAGGGCAGCGGCGACGACAACGTCCCGGTGACGGTCGAGGCCGACAACGGCATCGAGTGGATCCGCGACAGCAAGACCTACGTGGCGCGCGGCAACGCCAAGGCGGTCCGCGGCGACACCCAGGTGACGGCCGACGTCCTGCGGGCCCGCTACCGGGAGAAGCCCGACGGCACCTCGGAGATCTTCCGGCTGGTCGCCGAGGGCAAGGTGGTCATCACCACGCCGCGCGAACGCGCCACCGGCGACCGGGCGGTGTACGACCTGGACCAGGCCAACGTCGTCCTGACCGGGCGCAACCTGCAGTTCCAGAACGGCCAGGACCTGATCACCGCCCAGGACAGCCTGGAATACTGGCAGCAGCGCCAGGTCGCGGTCGCCCGCGGCGACGCGACGGCGACCCGCGAGCGCCAGAAGATCCAGGCCGACTCGCTGATCGCCTACTTCGTCGAAGGCAAGAAGGGCGGCACCACCCTCGGCCAGGTCGACGCCACCGGCAATGTGGTGATCACCACGCCCACGGAGGTCGCCCGCGGCCGCGAAGGGGTCTATAATGCCGACAAGGGGACTGCCACGCTGACCGGGGATGTGCGCATCACGCGCGGCAAGAATCAGCTCAACGGCGAGCGTGCGATCGTCAACCTCAACACCGGCATCAGCCGTTTGCTGCCGGCGGGCAAGGACGGCGGCCGCGTAAAGGGGCTGTTCACGCCGGGAACGGCGACGCAGTGACCGGACGCCGCCAGAACGTAGGAGCGCTGCACGCATGACCGGTGGCGAGGAGGATACGACGGCCCCGTCCGGCATGCGTCCGCGGCTGGTGAAGACCTCCGATGACCGGACAAGCGACGGGCTGTCGGCCCGCAACATCGGCAAGCGCTTCAAGAAGCGCCCTGTGCTGCGCGACGTCTCGGTGAACCTGCGGCGCGGCGAGGCGGTCGGACTGCTCGGGCCGAACGGTGCCGGCAAGACCACCTGCTTCTACGTGATCACCGGACTGATCTCGGCGGATTCCGGCTCGGTGACCCTCGACGGACACGACATCACCGACCTGCCGATGTACCGCCGCGCCCGCCTGGGGATCGGCTACCTTCCGCAGGAGGCCTCGATCTTCCGGGGCCTGACGGTCGAGCAGAACATCCGGGCGGTGCTGGAGGTGGTCGAGCCGAACGCCAACCGGCGCGACGCCATGCTCGACGACCTGCTGGCCGAGTTCTCGATCAGCCACCTGCGCCGGACCCCGTCGCTGGCCCTGTCCGGCGGCGAGCGGCGGCGCGTCGAGATCGCCCGGGCGCTGGCCTCTCAGCCGCATTTCATCCTGCTGGACGAGCCGCTCGCGGGCATCGACCCGATCGCCGTCTCGGAGATCCGCGACCTGATCTCGCACCTGACCGACCGCGGCCTCGGCGTGCTGATCACCGATCACAACGTCCGGGAGACGCTGGACATCGTAGACCGCGCCTACATCCTGCACGACGGGATGGTTCTGATGGAAGGGGCGCCGGGGGACATCGTCGCGCACCGCGACGTCCGGCGCTTCTACCTCGGAGAGCGGTTCAGCCTCTGACGGATGCAGCCGATGGCGCTATCGCAACGGCTCGACCTTCGCCACTCGCAATCGCTGGTGCTCACGCCCCAGCTGCAGCAGGCCATCAAGCTGCTGCAGCTGAACAACATGGAACTCACCGAGTACGTCGAGGGCGAGCTGGCCCAGAACCCGCTGCTCGAGCGCGACGACGGCGACGGCCCGGCGACCCTGGAGGCGGTCTCCCAGGATAACCTGCTGCGCCACGAGACCGAGGCGGCCGCCCCGGAGCGGCCGGACACCGCCGAGCGCGCCGCCACCGACACCCTGCCCTCCGCCGGCGACGACCCGAACGACGTCGACTACGACAACAACTGGAGCAGCGCCGGCGTCGACGAGAGCGACGGCGTCGCCGCCATGGGCGCCGGGTCCGGCGAGCTGGCCGGCTGGCGCACCACCGGCGGCCATGGCGGCGAGGGCGACGAGTTCGGGCTCGAGCACACGCTGTCCGAGACCAAGACCCTGCGCGAGCACCTGCTCGACCAGACCTCGATCGAGATCGCCGATCCGGCCGACCGGCTGATCGCCGCCCACCTGATCGACATGGTGGACGCCGCCGGATACCTGTCGGGGCCGGTGGCGCCGGTGGCGGAGCAGCTCGGCTGCCCGGTCGAGGCGGTGCTGCGCGTCCTGGACCGGCTGCAGCGCCTGGACCCGGCCGGGGTGTTCGCGCGCGACCTCAAGGAGTGCCTGGCGCTGCAGCTGCGCGACCGCAACCGCTACGACCCGTGCATGGAGGCCCTGCTCGCGCACCTGCCGCTGCTGGCGCAGCGCGACTTCGCGGGGCTCCGCAAGGTCTGCGGGGTCGACGACGACGACCTCGCCGAGATGATATCCGAGATCAAGGCGCTGAACCCGAAGCCCGGCGAGGCGTTCGAGCCGCCGGTCGACCAGCCGGTGGTGCCCGACGTCATCGTCCGGCGCGGCCCGGACGGCAGCTGGCTGATCGAGCTGAACACCGACACCCTGCCGCGGGTGCTGGTGAACAACGCGTATTTCTCGGAGGTGTCGCACCGCACGGCCAAGGACAAGAAGGCCAAGGAATACCTGTCGGACTGCCTGCAGTCGGCGAACTGGCTGGTCCGCTCGCTGCACCAGCGCGCCACCACCATCCTGAAGGTGTCGACCGAGATCGTCCGCCAGCAGGACCGCTTCCTGGAACACGGCGTCCAGCACCTGCGGCCGCTGGTGCTGCGCGACATCGCCGACGCCATCGGCATGCACGAGAGCACGGTCAGCCGGGTCACCAGCAACAAGTTCGTCGCCACCCCGCGCGGAATCTTCGAGCTGAAGTATTTCTTCACCGCCTCGATCGCGTCGTCCGGCGGCGGCGAGGCCCATTCGGCGGAGGCGGTGCGCGACCGCATCAAGCGACTCATCGACGCCGAGCCGGCTTCTGCCGTATTATCGGACGACCGGATCGTCGAGCTGTTGCGCGCCGATGGCGTCGACATAGCCAGGCGTACGGTCGCGAAGTACCGGGAAGCATTGCGTATCCCATCGAGCGTCCAACGCCGGCGCGACAAGGCCATGCTGGTCGCTCTTCCGGCCCGGGGCTGAGCCCCGCCCGACCCGCATGGCTGTCCAGGGGAGGCAGGCATCTATCGCGACTTGACGCCATTGACCCGCCCGACTAGGTTCCGCGGCCTCGCGCGCGGGTTCCCGGCAAGGGTGCGCGGGTGGCTCCTTCGGGGAGAGAGCCTCTTTCGGCTGGGTCGTGTTGACCCCATGTCGGAAAGTGGGACAACCACACGGGCAGGACGATGAAGATTTCGGTCCAGGGCAAGCAGCTCGACGTGGGCGACGCTTTGCGCGAGCGCATTGAGTCGACCGTCGAGCAGATCGCGGCCAAGTATTTCTCCAACCCGATCGACGCGACGGTGACCCTGTCGCGGCAGGGCCCGGGATTCCGGGCCGACATCAACGTGCATGTCGGCAAGGGCATCTCGGTCACTTCCGAGGGTACCAACGCCGACGCGCATGCCGCCTTCGATGCCGCGGCCGAGCGCATCGACAAGCAGCTGCGGCGCTACAAGCGGCGGCTGCGCGACCACCACCGCGGCCATGCCACGGAAGCGGCGGCCCCTGCCGCCCAGTACGTGCTGGCCGCCGAGGCCGAGGACTTCCCGGAGCCGGAGACCGTGGACGGCTGGGAGCCGGTCGTGGTCGCCGAGATGGAGACCAGCATCGAAGTGCTTACCGTGGGTGAGGCCGTCATGCGCATGGATCTCGCCAGCGCGCCGGCCTTGATGTTCCGCAACCGGGCGCATGGCGGGCTGAACATGGTCTACCGCCGTCCGGACGGGAATGTCGGCTGGGTCGACCCGCCGAGCCGCACCCAGAGCTGACGACGACATGAAACCGCCGGCGTCGGGACGCGCCGGGCGGCGAAAGGACGACTGCAGCGATGGACATCACGGATCTGATCTCGAGTGACGCCATCATCCCGACGCTCCGCGCGCCCAGCAAGAAGCAGGCGCTTCAGGAACTGGCCCGCAAGGCCGGCGAACTGACCGGCATCGAGGCTCGGGAGATCTTCGACGTGCTGCTCGAGCGCGAGCGCCTGGGCACGACCGGGGTCGGGCACGGCATCGCCATCCCGCACGGCAAGCTGGCCAAGCTCGACCGGCTTTACGGCGTGTTCGCCCGGATGGAACATCCGATCGACTTCGACTCGATCGACGACGAGCCGGTCGACCTGCTGTTCCTGCTGCTGGCGCCGGAAAGCGCCGGAGCCGACCATCTGAAGGCGCTGGCCCGGGTGTCCCGGCTGCTCCGCGACCGCACGGTGTGCACCAAGCTGCGCGGCTGCGAGAGCCGGGACGCGATCTACGCGCTGTTCACCGACACCACGGCCAGCCACGCGGCCTGAGCGGCTTTCGGCGGACGCGCGTCGCCGGGAGCGGCCCCGGCTCTCCGAGCCGGGATGAGGGATACTGGACTGTCCCGGTCTCCGCATCCCGGACGGACATGCCACTTGCATGGCCGATCCGGGAGCCACGAAGCGAAGCGCGAAAGGCGGTCGCGACGACGCCTCAGTGGACGCTGACCGGCTCCAGGTCGTTCTGGCGGATCGCCAGCTGCGCGAGTTCGAGGCTGGGGAACACCGTCACGCCTGTGCCGTCCGCGGTGTGGACCGCGAACCGCAGCTCGTGCTCGATCTCGACCGGCTTGACGTAGGCCACCTGGTTGACGCCCAGGGCCGCCAGGGCCTGCTGGCTGATGCTTCGAATGTCAGTCATCGTCACCTCCTGTGCCCCGGCCTTCCAAGCCCGGAGCGTGCGGTACGTTTCGGTCGGGCCCCGACGATCGGCGACCCGGGAAAACAATTGGCAAGCGGCTGGCGGAACCGGGTCAGTCGGAGTCCGGGCGGACGTCGATCGTCCTGCCCTTGCCCTGCTTGCCGCCGCCGCGGATCTCGATGGTGTGCACCTTGGTCTCCGGCACCGGGCGGACCAGGTCGATATGCAGCAGCCCGTTGTCCAGCTCGGCACCCTCCACCCGGATGCCCTCGGCCAGGACGAAAGTCCGCAGGAACTGCCGGGCGGCGATCCCGCGATGCAGGTAGATCCGGCTGTCGTCCTCGGCCTGGCGGCCGCGCACGACCAACTGGTTGTCCTCGATCTGGACGCTGAGGTCGTCCATCGAGAACCCGGCGACCGCCAGCGTTATCCGCAGGCCGTTCTCCGAGATCTGCTCGATGTTGTAGGGCGGGTAGCCGTCGGCCTGGGCCTTCTGCACCCGGTCGAGGGCGCGCTCGAAATGATCGAAGCCAAGTAGCAGCGGCGAGTTGAACAGCGACATACGCGACATCGGCCTCTCCTCAGGCGAGCGAGAACCCAGACCTTCGACCCGCATCATGCGGCATCGAGCGCGGCCCGCCCCCGAAGGCCGCGGACCGTGCCCCGATAAGGTGGTGACTTGGACGGCGGCGGTCAAGAGAGCCGCCAGCGGCCCGCCCAGTCAGCGGCGGGCGTGCCGGCGAAGGCGGTCAGGATCCAGCGGCTCGGCCAGGCCGACGCCGCCCCGCCGGCCGATATGGATGGCCGCGACCGCCAGCCCGGCGCCGGTGTCGATCAGGATAGGGGCCCCGGAATCGCCGCCGATCGCCTCGCAGTCGTGGTGCCACAGCCCGTCGTCCGACCAGCCGAGGAACCGACAGGCCGGGTCGACGGTCAGGACCTGGCCCTTGTCGCGGCTGTAGCCGGCCTCGAACAGGGCGGTGCCGGGGGCGGTGCCGGCTTCGGCGATCGGCACCGGCTGGATGCCGACCCGGCCGTCGAGCCGCACCAGCACAGCCTCGTTGCCGATCGGCACGTAGCCGATCGCCTGGTGGTGCTCGAGATAGCCGCCGCGGCTGTAGCCGGGCAGGAAATGCACGAGTTCCGGGGCCACCCAGGCCTCGCCGTTGAAGCCGCCGACGCAGTGCCGGGCGGTCAGCGCCAGGTCGGGAGCGACCAGGGTCGCGGTGCAGTGCCGGCGGATCCGGAAGCCGGCGACGTTGAGGCGCCCGACCGCCCGCCAGGGCGCGGCGTCGGGCGCCACGATGACCCGCCCGCCGATGTCGGCACCGGCGGCGCGCGCCGCGACCGCGGCGAGCGCCAGCCCGAGCGGGAGCAGCAGACACATGGCGAGGCGCCGCAGGTGCATGGGCGATATGTAGCGGCTCCGGCGCCCCGTGCCAGTGGCAATTCGCCGGCCGGCCGGCTGCGGCTCAGTGGCCGCCGGGATAGTCCGGGTCGAGAATGAAGGGATAGGGCCCGTCATGGCGCTCGACATAGACCTGATGGGTGACCACGCCGGTGCCCTCGATCCAGGCATGCACCAGGAAGGCCGGCGGCTCCATCACGAACAGGCCCTCGGCCCCCGGATCCAGGCGGTACTCGACCTGGTGCGCCACCGAGGGGGCGACCTGGGCGACGGTGCCGGCCCAGCGGGCCTGGATCGGCCGGTGGTGATGCCCGCTCAGCACCCGCTCGACCTGCGGGTTGGCGGCGACGATCCTGGCCAGCTCGCCGGCACCGTCGAGCAGCCGGATCCCGTCCATGTGCTCGATGCCGCAGGCGAACGGCGGATGGTGCAGGGCCAGCAGCGTCGGCCGGTCGCTCGCTTCGGCGAGCGTCGCCCGCAGCCGGGCCAGCCGGCGGTCGCACAGCGCGCCGTGGCCGTGACCGGGCACCACGGAGTCGAGGCCGATCAGCCGCAGCGGGCCGTGATCGGCGACGAAGTCGACGAACTCGGGGTCGTCGCCGAGCGTCGGCCAGCCGGCGAACACCTCGCGCAGCGGGCCGCGCCGATCATGGTTGCCGGGAATCAGGTAGACCGGCATCGCCAGCGGCTCGAGCATCCGGCGCAGCAGCGCGTATTCCTCGGGCAGGCCGCAGTCGGTCAGGTCGCCGGACAGGATCAGCGCGTCCGGCTGCGGGTCGAGAGTGCGCAGGGTCGCGAGGGCGCGGGCCAGCAGGGTGTTGACCTCGACGACGCGGTAGGCGGGCATGCCCGACGGCCGGACGTGCAGGTCGGTGAGTTGGGCGATCAGCATGACGGGGATCCCGGGACAGGGTCAGGAAAAGGCGGAACGGCCCGCCGGAGTCTGCGGCGGGCCGTCCCTCGGCTGCGACAGGCCTTGGAGGCCGGTCAGTTCGGCAGGCTGAGCGCGGTCTGCTCCACATACGGGCGCATGATCTCGTCGGCCTTGGCCTGGGCGGCCTTCAGGGCCTCGGCCGGCTTCTTCTTGCCGGACAGCACGGCCTGGACCTCGTCCTCCAGCGCCTTGCGGACCGCGACCGTGTTGTAGGTCGCGAACCAGGACTGGGCGTACTGCAGCTGGTCCAGGGCGACCTTGGCGTCCGGGTTCTCGGCGATGAACGCCTTCATCTCCGGCAGGTCGTAGGCCGCCTTGTTGGGCGCGAAGTAGCCGGTGAAGCGGCTCCAGTGGCCGGAGATCTCCGGGCTGGTCAGCCACTTGATCAGCGTCCACGACGCCTGCTTCTGCTCGTCCGACAGGCCCTTCGGCATGATCAGCGAGGCGCCGCCGATGGCGACCGCGTTGCGCAGGTTGCGCGGCACGAAGGCGACCCCGTAGTTCGACTTCATGTTCTCGCGGATGAACGACAGCGACCCGGTCGACAGCACCACCATCGAGGCCTGGCCGGCGAAGAACGCGGTCGACACCGCCTTGCCGTCGGTCACGCCCTCCGGCATCACCTTGTCCCGGTGCACCATGTTGTCGACCAGGGTCAGGGCGCCCAGCATGCTCGGGGTGTCGTAGTACACCTCGCCGCCGAACGCCGGGTTGTAGTACAGGCCGCCGTTCGACATGGTCAGCGCGGTCATCACCCAGCCGAGATAGTCGTAGTTGCCGGGCAGCATCAGGCCGTAGCGCTTGACGTTGCCGCCGTCGCGCACGGTCAGCTTCTTGGCGGCGTCGACCCATTCGGCCCAGGTCTTCGGCGGGTTGGCCGGGTCGAGGCCGACCTCCTTGAAGTGGTCCGCGTTGAAATACAGCAGCGGGGTCGAGTTGTGGAACGGCGCCGCCCAGATCTTGTCGGCGAAGCGGGCGTTGCCGTGCAGGGCCGGCCAGAACCGGTCCATGAAGGCGTCCGGGGTCTGGCCGTCGGCCACCACCAGCGGATCCAGCGGCTGGATCTCGCCGTTGATCTGGTATTCGAGCACGAAGTTCGCGCTCATGATCACCGCCGCCGGCGGCCGGCCGGCCTTGATGGCGGC
>WGNK01000057.1 GCA_016124535.1 Azospirillum sp. | reverse complement strand
TTCAGCGTCGCCGCGACCAGCGCATTGGCGCCCTCGCCGTTCAGCGTCAGCTGCGCCGCATTCGCCCCC
Source organism: Azospirillum sp. (assembly GCA_016124535.1). Classification (GTDB taxonomy): domain Bacteria; phylum Pseudomonadota; class Alphaproteobacteria; order Azospirillales; family Azospirillaceae; genus RI-112. Next base: position 10,014 of record WGNK01000057.1, on the reverse strand, counting down.
GCGGTCACCCCGACCGTACCGGTCGCGGTCAGCAGCCCGTTCAGCGTCGCGGTCGACCCCGCACTCGTGGCATCGACATTGAGCGCGGTCGCCCCGACCGCCAGCGTGGTCAACCCGCCGCCCGGCGTAAACGCCGCATGGCCGGCGGCACTGCCAGTGCCGATCTGGACCAAAGCCAGCCGGGTGGTGCCGACCGCGCCGCTGAAACTCGCGGTATTGGCGCCGTTCAGCACCTGCAAGCGGCCGAGCCCGGCGGCACTGCCGTCGATCGTGCCGCTCACCGTCTGGTCCGCCGCGCCGCTGACCACCAGGGTCGCGGTGCCGCCGCCGGCCTCGTTCAGCGTCGCCGCGACCAGCGCATTGGCGCCCTCGCCGTTCAGCGTCAGCTGCGCCGCATTCGCCCCCGCGGTCACCCCGACCGTGGCGGTCGCGGTCAGCAGCCCGTTCAGCGTCGCGGTCGACCCGGCACTCGTGGCATCGACATTGAGCGCGGTCGCCCCGACCGCCAGCGTGGTCAACCCGCCGCCCGGCGTGAACGCCGCATGGCCGGCGGCACTGCCGTCACCGACCTGGACGGTGGCAAGGGGGCTGACGCCGCCGACCGCGTCATCAAAGGTCGCCGTGTAGGACCCGGTGCGGAGGGTCAAGCTGCGCGGGGTCGCATCGCTATCCACCGCAGCGACGAAGTGCACCGCTCCGGACGTAGCGGCCCCCGCCGTGTCAACTATGGTGTCGGCGGCTAACGTCACCACGTTGTTGAAGGTGACCGTGCCAACCGAAGTAACGTTGCCGCCGAGCGAGATACCGCCGGTCCCGGAGGTGAGTACCAGGTCACCGGTGGTCGCAGAACCTAAAGCAGCCGTCGTCGTGATGCTTCCCGCGGCGTCACCGTTAGCGTCGAAGGCTTGTCCGGCCAACAAAGTGATCGGTATTGTGCCGGTTGAATCGATGGTGGCGGCGACACTCATATTCCGCCCGGCCTCGAGCGAGACCGTTGTGGCGGCGGTGAAGGTAACCGCATCATTGACGAAGAAATCTCGGGAGGCCTGGATGACGACGGCGCCGGTCAGGGCGCCGATCGCCCCGGGGGTGAACGTTGCATCGGTATTGGTATCGATTCCGGCATCATTGAATAAGATCCCGGTAGCGCTCAGACCGGCGTCATCGGCACCGGCACTGGTGATCGTGATATCGCGGGGATCGAGCAGAGTGGTTCCTGCGGTTCCGTGGCGAGCCGTGGTATCAACGCCGCCCCGGAAGCTCAGGGTCTGTTTGCCGGAAACCTCGACAAAGCCGCCATCGCCGCCGTTGAGGCCACCGCGAGCCTCAATGGTGCCTTCGAAATAGGTCTGATCATCGGCCCAGACGATGACCTGGCCGGCGGAGCCATAAAGCGTGGCGTCGGCGTTGATCACGGCACCGGCGGCGATCACGGTGACCTTGGCGTTCGGAACCGGCTTGCGAGCGGGCCGGACGTTGAATTGGGCGAGCTTCTCGGCGCTGGCATGGCCGCCCTGGAAGTCGCCGCCGATGCGCACCTCGCCGCCGCCGGCACTGCCCGAGGCGTCGATGCGGGCCCCCGCCAGCACGCCGACCTTCTGGCCGGTGACCGTGACGGTACCGCCGGTCTGGCCGGCGGCGGCGCCAGAGACGTCGATCGTGCCTTCGACCGTGACGATGCCGCTGTCGCCACCGGAGAGGATGACATCGCCGCCCTGAACGGCAATCGCCTGGGCCGCAATGACGCCCTTGCTGTTGATCACGTCGTCGATGATGCCGGCGGCGGCATTGGCGGTCAGCATCACCGTGCCGCCGGGGGCGCTGATCACGCCGTCATTGGTGACCAGAGCCGTGACGCCATCCGGCCGTTTGGTCACTTTCGAGGTGGCGTCGAAGCGCACCAGACCATCGCCACTGAAATCAACGGTAAAGGTCGGGGCGCCGGCCAGCACCACCTGGGCCATCCGCCCCGAGATCAGGCCGGCATTGCCGACTCCGGGGGCGACCAGACCGGCCAGGCCCCGCTCGCCGACCGAAATCGTGCCGCGGTTGACCACGGTGGCGTCCTGGTCCGGCGACGGCTTGGAAAACTCGAAGCGCCGATTGAGGAAATCCGCATCCCGGATGTCGGCGGTGGTGGCGAGAAAGCCGCTGACATCGACGCGGCCGCCCGCGTTGACCAGGACGCCCGCGGGGTTGACGATCCAGACATTGCCATTGGCCTGGAGCAGGCCGGAGATGTCGCTGCGGGCACCACCGACCACGCGGTTGAGCGCGATCGAGCCGGCACCCGGCTGTTCGAATCGCGTCACTTCGTTGGAACCGATGCTGAAGCTCTGCCAGTTGATGATCGCCTGATCGGTCTGCTGGTGGACGGTCAGCTGGGTGCCGGCAGTCGAGATCGTGGCACCACCGCCCGCGACCACCCCGCCTTCCGGATTGGCCCAGGCCGGCTGCGCCAGCAAGCCGGCGACGATACCCGCCGCCAGAGCGACACCGCCGCCCCATTGGCACCAGTTGAGTGCGGTTGAATCGAGCAGCCGGCGTTTCAGCGTGCCGCTGATCGGGTCGCAGCTGGCCCGGGGACCGCCAGTGCCGGCACCGCTCTCTTTCCGCTCAGGGTTCCGGTCCGGCTGCCGCCTGGTCTTGATGCGGGTCTTGTTCATGGCTTGCGATCCAGTTCGTGGGCAAGGCTGGACACCGCCCGACGCGATGATTCCAAAGCAACCGACAGCATTCGCACCAGAACCCGAGAGTCCTACAACATCTCTCGAAAGTCAATATAATCCTGCTCAAATTGATAGTATTCGAGGTTGAGCGGACCCAACCTCCACTTGTAATCGACTAAATCTGCCGGTCGCCTCGGCTGTTGGTCCCGCCCAACCGGCAGCCAGGCAGAGCGGCTTGTTCTATGGCAGTCGGCGACCCTGCCGGGCGGCACTTGCCTTGCGAGGCCTTTAAAAACGGCCAACCAGCACGGCGTGAAACCGGGGCGGCATGTCCTGCTCGGGCCGGAATGCGCTGGTCCGTTTGAGCGGCTGGGCCGCCCAGAAATCGAAGTCGAATGATTCGAAGGCGCTCAGCCGCAACCCGGTGCCGGCAGAGTACAGCCGTTCATTACGGGCACCCGTGTCAAAATTATAGACCCGTCCATAGTCGAAGAACGTATAGACTTGGACCAGAGGGACCCATTCAAAGCCGGTATTGATCGTGTACTCAAGCTCTCCGGTACCGCCCCAACCGTTCTCCCCGGTCGCCGTCGCCGGATCATAACCACGGCCGGTGGTCAATTCGCCCAGACTGTATTCCTGGCTGGCCAGCAATTTATTAAAGGAATACTGCCCAGTCACCCTGGTCAAGAAGCTGAAACCCCATCCGAGGTCCTGAAGACGCGAGAACTCGGGCCGGATCGTGGTAAACAGGCCGGTGCCCTCGGCACGCGACAGCAGCTCGTCGCCGGTGCGGCTGGAATTGAGGATCGGCAGACCCTGGCGCAATTCGACCTTGACGATGCTGGTGCCGTCCAAACTATCGCGCCAGTCCAACCGCGCGTCGGCGAAACCGTAGCGGATATGGTCCTTGGTGAAGAGATTCCCAAGAACCTGTGTTTGAGTGTTTAAATAATAGAAGCCTGTATCAAAATACATATTGAGGTATCGCGATCGGACGATCGGATAGTCCAGTTCCCCGGAGAGGTTGACGGCATCGCTGTTGACGTTGAGCGGCCGCAGCGTATACCCCGGGTGGGCCTTGCCGTAACCGGCCAGGCCCTTGAAGCGAAGTCCGGAACTGCCGAGGGGCTGGGTCCAGGTGGCCTGGATCAATTTCTGTTCGCGAGGCTGCTGGAGCGTCATCAATCCGGTCAGGTCCAGGCGCTCGCCGATGCCGAGCATCGAATTCTCGCCGATATTGGTGGTATTCGACCAGGGACCGACCAGTCGGGAGCCGCGGTTGTCGATCAGCGAATAGCCATCCACCGACCGGCGGTCGCCGCTCACCACAAGAACGGAGCCGCCGAATTCATTGGCCGCAGGGCGAAAGGTGCCGAACGCGCTGACGCCCGAGACATCGTTGGCCAACAGCAAGGCGCGCTCGATCTCGCTCAGCCGGGCCGGCCGACGCGTGGCCTCGTCGGACTGCAACGCTTCGACATAGCCGCGAACCGCGTCTTCGGCCCCGCCGAAATCGCCGGTGACCTCGACCTTGCTGATAAATCCCTCGATGACATTGATCTGGAATCGCGGGTCCTGATGCGAGATCCGCTGCTCCGGCACGATCACCCGGGTCAGAATATAGCCATCGCCGCGGTAGGTCGCCTCCAGCCGGTCGGCAACCCCGAACAATGCCGCCAGCGATACCGGCTTGCCCAGGAGATCCTGGTAGAGTTCGCGCAACTCCTCCGATTCGTAAACGCTCGCACCCTGAATATCGACGGCATTGACCACCACCGTGGTGGTTGAAGCGTTGGCCGGCAACTGGCGCGGCGCAAGTTTCGGCAGTTGAATATCGGGCAGCGGTTCCGGCGGCGCCGGCGGGGGTTGGACGCGCTCGAACAACCGACCGGGCTCGGTGGCGCCGGGCAGCTGCTGGGCGAGCGCGGCCGCCGGCGCCAAGCTCACGCCCGCCGCAACCGCCAATGATCCAGCCACCCAGGCGATCCGGTGCCCCAGCACCCGATGCCATCCGGCCCAAGAAATCCCAGGCCGGGAGCAATCGCCCCCCCCGGTCACCGACATCCTATTGCGCTCGCTCAACGGCTTTCCCCTCTCGCCCGGCGAAAGTCCACTCAGAACACCGCGGCACCCTCAAGTCTCGTCTTGCGCAAGAAGAGATGCCGGCTGCCGATGCCGCCGGCTCGTCATGCCACGGCGACTATATTTGTTTCAGCATCAGACATCACTGGCTACCTTGCCAAGAAAGGTAAATTTTCGCCGAATTGCGAGCTTTCTGCCACAACCCTGTCTGATCAAGCAAGTGGGACGGAGTTCTCACCACTGGTATTAGGAGCGATCGCCGTTCGCGTTAACTATTTAACTCGATCGCCCGGCCCACGGGTCACTTGGCCCGCCCCAGTGCAAGGCGCCGCGGCGGGGGCTGCACCGGGCGCTCCGGAGGCTGCGGGGTATGTGCCCGGACGGCCAATCCACGCACCGCCGGGGCCGAAATCCGGGGCACTCGGGGTATTGGGCAAGCGCCCACCACCGGGGGCCGCGGTCACGGTTGCGGGCTATCCAGACCGCGGCTCACTCGTCGACCCCGCCGCGATCGATCACGGCGAGCAGATGGACCGCACCAACTTTGTCGCCGGGGTCGAGTTCAGCGACTTTCGCCACCGCGGCGCGGCCCTCGGCCAGGGCCCCGGTGCGCGTCAGAACGTAGCCATAGGCCTTGAGCGCAAACAGAAACAGGCGTGGCAGGGCCTCCAGCTCCGAAAACGCCGCGTCGTGCGGTTGCACGGCCCGCCAATCCGCGGGCAGTCCCAGCCGGGCCGCCGCCCAGGCGACGCACCACAGTGCGAGCGGCACCGCCTCTGCCAGGCGGTTCTTATAGAAGAAAAACTTGTAGGCCCCGACCCGGGCGGCGAGATGGTCGGGCGCTGCCGCCAGTGCGGTTCGGATGTGCGCCTCGGCGGCGGCACCGTCGTCCCAAGCCGCCGCGGCCGCGGCGAGCGCCGCGCGCGCGGGCTCGGGCAAGCCGTCGTGCCAGGTCAGAAAATCGCTCCAGTCGGTTTCGTCGATCATGGGATGGCTCCGGGTTTTCTCGCCGCGACAGTTCGCGCCACCGATTGCCAGACGAGGGGTGCAAGACGAGGGCCAGGCGCCGGCCGCTTCCGGGATCGCGGGGCTCCCCGGCTCGGCGCCAGAAACGCCGCTTTGGCCTTGTCGGAAATGCGACAGCGCCGGCCGGTCTTCCGCTTTCCCCTCGACAAAACCGTGCGGAGCCGTTTGACATGGGCGAGATCATGCCTGTTGGAGAAGCCCCGGTGCCCGAGTTCCTTCACGACCCCAATTTTGGCGCTCTGCTGTTCGGCGTGCTGGCGGTGTGGCCGCTGTGGCGGGTGCTGAACCGCGCCGGGCTGCCCGGTGCCTGGGCTTTGCTGGCGCTGGTTCCGGTGGTCGGCCTGGTGCTGGTCTTCATCGTGCTCAGCTGGTACCGCTGGCCGCTGCTGCCGCCCCGGCCACGGCCGCTGCCGCCCAAGCGGCGGAGGGTTGCGTGATGACCGAGACTATCAACGCCTTCCTGGCGCTCTATGGCGCCCCGATCACCCTGCTGCTGCAGCTGCCGGAGTGGCAGGGCCATCTCGCCGTTGGACTGCTGCTCGCGGGCAAGCTCGGGCTCGGCGGCTGGGTGCTGGCCCGCGCCGGACGCAGTCCGCTCTGGGTCTTCGCCCTTTTGGTACCCTATCTGGATCTACTGGCACTCTGGATCTTCGCCTGGTCGCACTGGCCGGCCATGGCGATCGGCGGCGCCGGCACAGAATCAGCCACGGCAAATCCAGAGCGCGCCGATTCCCGCAACACCTGATCGCGTGAGACTTGGTGTTGTTTCCGGCTGCCGATCGCCTTAGTGTCGCGGCCGATCCAAGCCCCAGCCCAAAGGTTCGCTCATGAGCAGCGGCGTCAAAAAAGTCGTCCTGGCCTATTCCGGCGGCCTCGACACCTCGGTCATCCTGCGCTGGCTGCAGGAGACCTACCAATGCGAGGTCGTCACCTTCACCGCCGATATCGGCCAGGGCGAGGAATTGGAACCCGCCCGGCGCAAGGCGGAATTGATGGGCATCAAGCAGATCTACGTCGACGATCTGCGCGAGGAGTTCGTCCGGGATTTCGTGTTTCCGATGTTCCGCGCCAATGCCCTCTACGAGGGGACCTATCTGCTCGGAACCTCGATCGCCCGGCCGCTGATCGCCAAACGCCAGATCGAGATCGCGCTGGAGACCGGCGCCGACGCGGTCGCCCACGGCGCCACCGGCAAGGGCAACGATCAGGTCCGCTTCGAACTCGGCTATTATGCGCTGAAGCCCGACATCAAGGTGATCGCACCGTGGCGCGAGTGGGACCTGAACTCCCGCACCCGCCTGATCGAATATGCCGAACAGCGCCAGATTCCGATCGCCAAGGACAAGCGCGGCGAGGCGCCCTATTCGACCGATGCCAACCTGCTGCATATTTCCTATGAGGGCAAGGCGCTGGAAGACCCGTGGGTCGAGCCCGACGAGGACATGTTTACCCGCACCGTCTCGCCGGAAAAGGCGCCCGATGTGCCGAGCTACGTCGAGATTGCCTTCGAGCGCGGCGACCCGGTCGCGGTCGACGGCGACGCGCTGTCGCCGGCCCGCCTGCTGATGCGCCTGAACGACCTCGCCGGCGCCAACGGCGTCGGCCGCCTCGACCTGGTCGAGAACCGCTTCGTCGGCATGAAGTCGCGCGGCGTTTACGAGACCCCCGGCGGCACCCTGCTGTCGCTGGCCCACCGCGCGATCGAAAGCCTGACGCTCGACCGCGGCGCCGCCCATCTCAAGGACGACCTGATGCCGCGCTATGCCGAACTGGTCTACAACGGCTTCTGGTTCGCCCCCGAGCGTGTGGCGATCCAGTCGCTGGTCGACCAGACCCAGGAGATGGTGACCGGCACCGTCCGGCTGAAACTGTTCAAGGGCGGCGCCCAGGTGGTTGGCCGCAAATCGCCCAACTCGCTCTACCGTCTCGACTTTGTCACCTTCGAGGCCGACAGCGTCTATGACCAGAAGGATGCCGCCGGCTTCATCAAACTCAACGCGCTGCGCCTCCGGCTGGCCCGGATGGCCAAGGGCGGCTGAACCGCCGCCGCAGCGGCGGAAAGACCTTGCTTTCAGGCCGGCGCGGCGTTACCAGTCTGCCCGCGCGGTCCCCGTCGTCTAGAGGCCTAGGACACCGCCCTTTCACGGCGGCGACACGGGTTCGAATCCCGTCGGGGACGCCAGAGTTTTCAAGTCGTTCGCAGGTGCGTGGCAAGTCCGCTACGGCTACCGCCGCGATGAACGGGCCGGGAGCGGATCGGGCCCCCCGCCATGCCCCCTGATGGCGGGTCGGCCGGGGCCACGCGGACGCTTCGGAAACAGCGCACACCGGACCGTTGCCATGAAACCGCCCGCCGCCGCCATCGACGTGGTCGAAACCGCTCCCAAGGCCTTCGCCCTGGCCGTGACCGTCGATGGCCAGCGCTTCGACTGTGGCAGCTATCTCAGCCGTGCGGCGGCTTTGCAGGCGGGCCGTCTGTTCCTCCAGCGCAAGGAGGGTGAAGCGATCGGCCAACGCCGCCGCCCCCGGCGCAAGCCCGAGAAGACCTGAGCGCCGTTCGGAGCCGAGGGCAGAGCCTGCTGGCGAGAGCGTTCGGCTCACAGGACAAGATTGCGCAGCTGGCTGAGTTTCTTGATCACATCGGCCATAGGCCGAAGGTCATAGTCCCAGCAGCCGGGCTGGCCGCCCGGCGCAGCCGGGCTCACCCGCTCCGAGGCTCGGGAGAGGCCGGCGGGATTGCTGCCAACCGGCGGGGTGTCGTCCGGACCCTCTTCGATACAATGAAGCAAGACTTCGAGCCCATTTTCTGCAGAGTTGTAAGAATCCGAGAACTGCCTGATGTTAAAATCGACCATGCCTGATCTTGCCTTCAGTACGCTGTCAACCACTCCTCCGATGAGCGGCTTGCCAGTTTGCAGATTTCGGAGCATATCATCCATGAGTTCTTTCAGTGATAGCTCGATAACCTCTATTCTTACCTTATCACCCGATTTTTTGTAAATAGGCTTATTTTTCTCGAAAATCGTCCGGATTTGCAATTGGTAGCTCGATAACTCCTTGTAGTAGCGAATGATTTCGCTGACCGTGGTCGGTGAAACCTCCGACGTCCGCCCGACAAACAAGTGGTAGATGTAATCAAATGTCTGACCGACCGCTTCGCCCACAGGACCCACGAGCAGGGTGATCACCAAAAATATAGCCACAACGATCATGAAAAAACTTCTTAAGGGACTTCGAGGAATATCTGAGAATTGTTTTAAAAGCTTTTTTTGGAATTTCGGAAGCGGGATGCCGAGAGCCTCGAACCAATATATTCCGATGTCGCCGATATTTTCCGGCTCAGAAGCGACATCGGCCCGGCCTACCGAAGAGTGGTCGGAGGGAGGAATCGACGCGGGTACGTGGGCGGCGACAATTCCAAGATTATCCTTCGAGCGGCCACAATCCTCCCAAGCCAAGGTAAAAACGACGAATGGATCAAAGTGCAGGCGGAAATATTCCGAGAATTCTTTGAGCTTGTCCATTTCCGCGCGCAGCGTCCCCGCATCGACCCGCCGGCTTTCGGTCTTCGGTGTCGCCTGGAGAAACGCCTCGCAACGTTTCACCGCCTCGCCCAGCGGAGTGGCGAATGTCCCTTTTTTCAATTTGTGAACGATGGCGCGATAGTCCGGATTCAACCGGACCTGCTCCGCAATGTCCAAAAGGTCGCCTTTCTCGACCAGCAGCCGGTCGCACAGGCTCATCGGAAGATATCCGTGGCAAAGGTCCCACAAGACGACTGCGAAAGCGAGCGATTTGCGTAGTCATCCAAGGATTCCTGGCAAATATGAAGCATTGCTCGAACGGCTCGGTGGCGTGAATCCTCACCCGATTTGTTAAAGCTCTTCGGGATAATGTCGATATTCAATTTCACCAGCCGTCTGGCGTTGATCGATCGTTCCAGACCGACCTGAAGCCGGCACCCCCTCAACCAGGCCAGGGTTTCATTGGAGATCAAATCGTCGGCGCCGGACCACCTGGCCGCCAAGGCCGTCTTTCGCCACATGTCGTGACAAATGTGATCATCGGGATGCTGGAAGTCCGACCACCGCTTATTTTCGGTTCTTCGACGCCTCAAGTGGATGGGAAGAGGTCGGGTAGGGGTGCTGCGATCAGGTAGATGATGCACGCGAAGGTGGCGGTATTTCGGTATCCCCTGGCTCTGGCCCTTGCGGCCTGGACGATGCCGTTGAGG
>WGNK01000009.1 GCA_016124535.1 Azospirillum sp. | reverse complement strand
CACTCGGCGCCAAGGCACCGACCGGGCGCGCCCTTGACCCGGCCGCCGAACCGCGAGCCGATCACCAAAATCGCTTCAAGGTTGCAGCCAGATCCCCGCTCCCGGGAGGCTCGTTTCCATTCGCCGCGTCGAGGAGGCGAATTTTCGCTCTTCGATGTCGGCAAGGCTGAATTTCCAGTTCTTTTCCGGCTCGTCGATGCGCGCCAGAAAGCGTTTGCGCTGCTCCTCCTTCGAAAGGTGGAGGAAGAACTTGACGATGCGGGTTCCGTTGGCGTGCAGGTGCTCTTTTCCAAATCCACGATCGAACGATAGCGGTGGTGCCAGACCGTCTTGTCGTCCATGTCTTTGCGGGTGGCATCCGGCAGCCCTTCGCTGGCAAGAATCTCAGGGTGGACCCTGACGATCAGCACTTCCTCGTAATAGGACCGATTGAAGATGCCGATCCGGCCGCGTTCGGGCAGGTCGCGCGTGGTGCGCCATAGAAAATCATGCTGCAGTTCGGTGGCGCTCGGATGTTTGAAGCTGAAGACCTGACAGCCTTGGGGATTGATCCCGGACATCACATGTTTGATCACGCCATCCTTTCCCGCCGCGTCCATCGCCTGGAAGATCAGCAGGACGGCATAGCGGTTGGAGGCGTAGAGCAGCCGCTGCAGCGAACTCAGCTGTGCAACATGCTCCTCCAATAAACTCTGATAGCGTTCCTTCGACTTATAGACCGGTGCCACCGTGGTCGGCCATTTGTGGAGACTGACCTGGTCTCCTTCCCCCACGCGGAAATCCTTCACATCTATTTTCATCGCACGTCTCTCGGTGGTGCCGGTGCTCGAACCGTTCCTTGACTGGCTCTGGGGCTGGTTCGGGCGATCCGCAGCGTCGAACCGGATGGTATCGCGCCTGGAACGGGAACCGAAAAGCGATCGGCGAGCCGGACGTCATCGCAGCGCCTCGACGACCATCAGGGCGGCTACGCCGGCCGGGTTGAGCCAGTAGAGGATCACCGCGAGCACGATCAGTCGGGTCATTTCGGCCACGTCCTCCAGCCGCGGCGACCATACACGGCCGCGACCGCGAAAACGGAGGCTCGGAAACTACACAACTCCGCCCCCGACCATGGCCGTCGATGGCATCGCGAGACAGCTCTGTCCTCACGTCAAACTGCGCGCGGACGCGTCGCTCGGAGTCTCAGCCTCGATCAACCCGGCCCGACAACGACGGCGAGATGTCGGGGAGCACCGTCTATACCGCTAAGTAAGAATCGGCCCATCATCGAAAAATCAAAGCCACGCTCGTTTGAGTAGTTTCCGAGTCTGATGCGCTCGCTTGGCCCAAGTCTAAAGTTCAAGTGATCAATTAGCTGACTTCAATGCTGGCCGGCCTCGGCTCGCTCACGATGACGTCACCGGCTGATGGTACCAGAGTCGCGATGGCAGGGATGTCAGCGATGAAAGCCCCGGACGGGCCGCCCCTAAGACCGCCAGTCACGGCACATGCCAAAGCCGTCGTCACAACCGACGGGACGACGCCTTGCCGTAGCGCCCCGCCTCTCCTCAAGGGCAGCGCCCCGGACTGCCGGCCTCGCCCCTTATGCGGCAACGGCGACGGCATGATCGGGCTCCGGCTTTATGGAATCGTACACGGACGAAGCCACGCCTGTCCTGCAAACGACAATGCGGGAGGCCTCCAGGTCCGCAAAGAAAGGGTGGGGTGGTGGTTCTGCCTGAGCAAGGTCAGAGGCTGGTTCGCTCAGCCTCGCCCACGCCGTAACTGATCAAAAAGTGGTGGCAGGTTGACCGGATCGGGGCCTCAGGCCTCCGTGAGGGTACGGCCTCCAACGAAATTTCAATGCGTTAGGAGCGGATGACGGAAAATGCTGCATGTGCGTGCCACCACTTTTTGATCAGTCACCCCACGCCCTAGCATCCCGCCGGCACGGCCGGAGCGCGGCGGGACCGGATCCTGCAATGGAACAGCATGACCAGAATGATAACGCTCCGGTAAGCGCTCGAAGCGAGCGGGTCAGCACTGTATCGGTCTGGTCGGCATCGGATCAAGGTAACTTGACCTGAGTACATTCCGAATCTTTCGCCGTCGAGGTGTTTTGTTTATTAAAATAAGGCTCGGAGTTAAAGGGCGCAAATTTTTTGAATATCTGAGCGGCTCCTTAGATTTTCTTCGACAACCTGAACGGCACGTTGAAGTAATTTTCCGGACTCCCCGACCTATCGAGGGCCCGTTTGGGCGTCGCGGGCCTCACATCCGTCTGCGCCGATCTCGTCGCGAAACCGGTTTGCGTCCTTCGGCTGTCCTCGGGAACACCCCTTCCCCGGGAACGCCCCTTCCTCAGGAGCGCCGATGACGGCGCACGACCACAGGAGTACAGCCATGACATCGAACCAGGTATTCGGAATCGTTATTCTTGCCATCGGAATAGCTCTGTTGGGTGTCGCCTACAACGCATCGAACGCTCCGCTGGATCAGATCTCCAATGCCGTGACCGGACGTTTCACCGACCGGACCATGTGGTACGGCATCGGCGGCGCTGCTGCGGCCCTGGCTGGTGTGCTGCTCATGTTGGTCGGCCGGCGCGCATAAGATCGCGATCAGAAGGCATGACCAAGTCCGCGACGGCGCCGCCGGTGCCACTGCCATCTTTCGGCCTCGCAGTGCGAGGCCCGATCCGGCCGGTCCCGGACAGAGAGAGACCGCCGAAGGGAAAGCCAAAGCCATGAACCCGCGTTCCATGATCCCTGGACTGGCGCTTGGGCTCGCCGTTCTGGCGTTGCCACCGAACGCGTCCGCCGCCGAAGGCTTCGCCCGAGAATCGAGCACCCTGCGCGCCGGTCCGTCTTTCAACTATCCGCGCGTCGCCCACGTTTCGCGAGGCGTGCCCCTCGAAGTGTTCGGCTGCCTGAAGCACTACACCTGGTGCGACGTTTCGTTCAAAAGCGATCACGGGGGCGATCGCGGGTGGTATCCCGGCGGCAGCATCGATCTTTTGCGCGGGAGCCGGCGGGTTCATCTTGCCGACAATGCCCCGGCGCTCGGCCTGTCGACCCTCAGTTTCGGCCTTGACGACGACTGGGGCAGCTACTACGGTGATCGCCCGTGGGTACACTGACCAGCATTGGCGGCGAGACCACCGGCCGCGGGCGCCCCATGCTGCGGCAACGCCCGTGGACAGCCCCCGCCCCGGTCGGCCACCGCCTCGCCCACCTTATGTGCCGCACGATCTCGAAAGTTCGATGCACCCGGCTCCCGACCGGTACCCGCTCCCACCCAGCCGAGAGCGAACCGGCACCGACCGGGCGCCTTCGGCGGCGGCGCAAACCCCGCTCCGGGACCCGAACCATTGATCGGAGAGCAGGCGGGGCGGCGGTTGCCCGGCGCCGCGCGGCTTGCTGATGCCCGGAAGACGGGTTAGCGCGAAGTGCACTGGAACGAAGCCGTCTTGTTGCCATTCGTATTGGTGATGCCGGTCGACATCGCCCGCTGCACCCCGTTGCTCATGCAGTAGTTTTCGGCATTGCGCGACGCATCCAGCAAATCCTGGTCCGAACGGTAGTTATAGGCGAGATTGGAATTGTACGGTTGGGTTGGGGCTGCGCCGGGCGCGATCGCGATGCATTGGAAAACCACTGTTTTAGTCCCGTCCGGCGAGTCCGTGATGTTTGCCGTTTGCGCAGAGGAACTATATCTGCTGCAGTACGTCGTCGCGTTCTGATTGGCCTGGAGCAGTTCCTGGTCACCGCGATATTTGTAGGTGACGCTCGGATTGTTCGCCTGAACCTGTACCGGCGCCGAGTTCAGCGGGGCACAAGCCGCCGCGAGCATGGCCACCACCAATACGGCAGCGGTTCGTGTATTCCTCCCCGTCAGGGGTGACAACATTTTGATCATTTTAAGTTTCTCCAGTTTTAGACTGCCGATGAGCAGTCCGCGGGAAAGGATACAGCGACGCCATGATCAAAAATGGTTCGATCTTAGACTCGCCATTCCTAAGCATAGCCGGGTATTTTTTTGTCAAAAAGCCACGGAAACTACCTAGTCATCATTCTTGAAACGCCCTCAGGTTCGGATAAACCATAACTTATTGTTGCGAACGCATTTTCGCAGCGTCCTTTCTCGCCGGTACGAGTCTTGGCGGAGCCCAAGAGCACGCGGATGCCGCGATCCTGGTCCGAGCGCCGACTGGGAGCACTGACCGGAGTGAAGTATTAAGTAGATTCCGATCCTGGAGAATTCAGTCATTCGTCACCTAATATTGATACAGATTATTCCTGATTGGAAAAATCCGACGATACCGAAATTTTGCCTGACTATGATCGAGGATATTCAAATGGCTCAAATCTTTTGTGGTCGCAGAATTAGCAACATATATCTAAATATTTGCGGATGGATTGCCGCCATCGGACTCGGCACTCTTGTAACTTATGGCGGATATTTCAGGGATACCGACCGCACAAGCGTCATCGGGCAGACCATGTCGGCGCCGGCTGCCACCGGAACCGTCACGACGGTTACGGTTAAGAAGTTTAAATATCAACACTACAGCCGAATTTTTCGTGGATTGTTCTAAATTATCTGTCTTGATATCAAAATATCAAAAAACATAGTCATAATAAAATTCCAGCGTCTAAAAATTATCCGTTATTTGTCACAGCATCTAAATCTTCTTTAAGCCATCATTCGTGCCTATCTAAGCTGCACGAACATCACTGTGATGGCCATCGGGGCTGGTCGCAGGCTTCGATTTTCGGGCCAACCGTTTATCTCATTGGCTTACCATCGCAATCTGGCGCCTTCCGGACGATGGCAACTGGTGACGGGGTCACGCCCGTTCCCGCGAGGGGAGTGTCCAAATCCGTGTTCTGTGCCGTGCATCGCACGGACACAAAAGAGCCCGGCAAGCCAACTCAAAGGAGAACTCTGTCATGCGGTATCTTTCTTCAAAATCCGGTTTCAACCGTCTCGGCATTCTGGGCTTGATCGTGCTGATCCCGCTGGCCTTGTCGGCCTGCGGCACCGCGGTCGGTGCCGGAGCGGGCGCCTACGCCGGCCACGAGCTTAGCGGCGGCTCTACCGCTGGCACCGTCGGTGGCGCGGTTGCCGGTGGTGTGCT
The DNA here is from genome assembly GCA_016124535.1 of Azospirillum sp. Classification (GTDB taxonomy): domain Bacteria; phylum Pseudomonadota; class Alphaproteobacteria; order Azospirillales; family Azospirillaceae; genus RI-112. The sequence goes on along the minus strand of WGNK01000009.1, from coordinate 15,630 downwards.
TGGACATGTCATAACCGGACACTGAGCCGCCCTGCCCACGACACTGTTTGCCAACAACACGGTTGCGGTGAACCAACCGCCCGATGCCCGGGCGCCCCGTCTGGGGGCGCGACCCGGAGCATCGGCAACCGCTCCCGTGCCGACCGGCGGGCGCAAATCGAGCACCATGAGAAAGGATCAAGCATGGACGCATCTGGAAAGACCAAGCCCGAACCGAAGACTCGCAGGTCGCGATTTTTCAGCAACCCGAACTTTCTGACCTGGGTCATGGTGCTGGCTGGTGGAGTCTGGGTGCCAGGCAGAACCAGATCAGCGGTTGATGACCTCCTGGCGTCAGGACCGATCGACAAGTTCAGCGGACCATCCCGGCCGCCGATCCCCCCTCGCGCCGACATGCCGCCAACGGTTCGGCCGGGCGACCCGGCCTCGTCCGGCACGCCGACTTAAGCAATGCGGGCACGCCCTCTCCCGGGACTGCTCTTCCTGAAGGCGGCTATCGCTCTGGCCGGATCATCCCCGATGGTCGCTGCGAGGGGGGTGGGCGCGCCAGCCGGCCAGCCAGTTGACGGCTTCCAGACTGCCGGAACGATGGGGATTGATCTCCTCGGACATCCCCCCGATTGCGGCAATCTCTCCGGCACGAAAGGCGGCCCGGTGCCACCCTTCGAGCGGTCGGGATCGCGGCTCGGTCTGTGTGGTCGCCATCTCCACTCCTCTGGGGTCAGATACGCTGCAGTTTTTATAACTGGGCCGTCCTGGGACGGTTTACGACCGTCAATTCTACCAAATATCAAAACAATTACTCGATAAAATTTGTAAAATTTCGCTATCGCTGGCGGTTTCATATAATATTTTTTGGCGGTGGCCTGGTGAATATTTTGGATAAGACTGATTCTACCGGACAATCGATGCGATGATTCGGCTAATTTGTCAGAATTCCAGTTCGTTTTTTTTTGATTGAGGAGACTATCACATGGACCAGAAAACGGTCTTCGACGCCGGATACCGCTCTTACGAAGACGGCAATCGCGAACGCGATTTCGATGCCGGCGTTGTCGCCTGGACTGACAAGGCGCAATTCGCCGCACTCTGGTGCGACGGTTGGCAGAGAGCCAAGCAGGACAGCGTCCTGCTGCGATACCACGCCAAGCGCCCATCGCGCGTCCGGCCGAGACTCGAACGCGCCGATGCCGGCAGGCCTTGCGCTTGAAACGGCCGTCAATCTCAACCGGCCGGCGGCTGGGTCAGTCCTGCCGGCCGGTCGGCCACACGGCACTTCGGAATCGGCACCATCCTGCCCTGCGCCTCGTCCCATAGACAGTAGTGGCGGGCCCGCAGTGCCGTCGAGAGGCTGAGCACCGGGGTGCGGCGGAACACCGGCATCCGTTCGTGCTGCTCCTGAAGGCGGTAGTTGGGAATGCGCGGATCGAAGTGGTGGACGTGGTGAAAACCGATATTGCCGGTGAACCATTGCAGAATGCGAGGAAGCTTCAGGTAGGAACTGCCCCGGACGGCGGCATCTACGGCGTTCCAGTCCTCGCCCCCCAGCCACAGGCTGTCTTCGAATTTGTGCTGCACCGAGAACAGCCAGACGCCGATGATTGACGTGAGGATTGAAATCGGCAGCTGCACCATCAGCAGTTCGGGAAACCCGACCGCCAGCCCGACCGCGCCATAGAAGCCGGCCAGGGCGAGATTGGTCAGATGGACCGACCGCCGCTCCTTTTTCCAGGCGCGGGGGGTATCGAAGGGCAGCCGATAAAGCACGAAGAACACCAGCGGCGGCAGGGTCAACAGCATGACCGCCGGATTCTGGGTGAGCCGGTAGACCCAGCGCTGCCGGGGGCTCAGATCCCGGTATTCGGCAACGGTCAGGCAGGTGGAATAGATGTCGAGCCCGCTCTGGCGCCGGTCGAGATTGTTCCAGTTGGCATGGTGCTGGGCGTGCTGGCGCCGCCAATTGGCATAAGGGGTCAGGGTGAACAGGCAGCACAGCCAGCCGACCGCCTCGTTGGCCCGGCGCGACGGCAGGAAGCTGCCATGGCCGGCGTCGTGCTGAAAAATGAAGATGCGCACCACCAGCCCGGCCGCGGGAAGCGCCAATGCCAGGGTGAGGGCGTAGCTGACGGACAGGCTGAAATACATGCCGGCCCACAGGGCCAGAAACAGCGGCACCGTGACCGCGAGCTGACCCAGGCTCCGGTGGGCAGAGGGAAGCACCAGAGCGCGCGCTGCAGAGAGTATTTCAGCAGAGGCCGGACCAGAACTCCCCTCGATCGTCACAGTTGTCATGGTCTCTCCTCGATTGTCAAAAGGCATGGACCGGGCGGTGCACCGACCTGGTGGTCACGGGTCACCGGTGCTCTTTCAGCCGTCCGGCTTCTTCCTTGCCGAATTCCCGCTCCTGGCGCTTTTCCAGCCGGCCTTGGTCGGCTTCGTCGCGCTTGGTCCGGGCATCGCCGTCGTCGCTCAGCCGATCCGCCCGTGCCACCGCTTCGCGCTCGGTGCGCTCCTGGCGCGCCGCGGTTTCAGTGCGGTCGCGAACCGCGCGGCCGGCATCTTCGGTGGTCTGCCGATTCTGCCTGGCCGCGGCCTCCGAGGAAAACCGGTCGCCCTTGCTCTTCTCGCCCTGTCCCGACATCGCCTGTCTTCTGCACTTCACCGGTTTAACCAAAATCCACGGGCAAAATCCCAGGAAGCCACACCGCCGACATCGCCTTCGGCAGATCGCGGCGACCTGCGCCGGGCCGGGCGGATGGTGCTGGAACGAGCCGAGCGCGCGCGCCGGTTACCAGAACCGGCGAACCGGCGTATTGCCGAAGAAGAGCCCGGTTGCGACACAAAAAAGGCCCCAGATTCCCGGATTGGGAGTCAACGGAGACCCGATCCCGTCGGAGAGCAGGATGACCGCCGCCGCTAAGTACAGTAATCTACCGATCGTCATGGAAGTGTCTCCTGCCAGTGCGTCCGTGGTCCAGGCCCAAGACGCCTGCCCAATGTCGGTCATTCAACGCCCATATGGCAACATGAGTATTGAAAAACAAGTCATTCTTAGAATTATGATCGAATCATCAAAAATTTTCAAGGTGAATTCTTTTGGATGATAAGCAGTTTTACTGGAATGAGTAGATTCCGAATCTCGACAGCGTCTTCGAGGTGAGCAAAACTCGTTTGCCGGTAGCTGAGTTCGAGGCCAAATTCGTCCCACCGACGCGTGTTGCCTCCGAGAGCGGGGAACCGCCCGCCTCCGGCTTCCTGCCCGGTATTCCCGCCCGAACCATTGCCCAAAGGATGACGACGATGAAACTGATGTTCAGCCTGGCGTTCGGCCTTGCACTGTTGTGGTCTGCGTCCGGCTTCGCCGCCGAGTTCCTGCCGTCAGCGCCCGACGCCCCGCAGGTCATCCTGGCCGCTTCGGACGGCGGCATGTCGATGGGCGAGATTCTCCAGCTGGAACCCGCCCATTTGATCGCCATCGGTGGCGGGGTCATCGCCGGAGTTCTGTTGATCGGCCCCTATTTGGGCGTCAGCGAGTTGATTGCGGTCGGCCTCGGCGTCATCGTGGGCGAACTCGCCTTTCGGTCGGGATTGATGCCATTCACAAAATCACGCGGGCTGTTCCATTAGGCATGCCATTGCGGATTGCCGCCCGCCACACCCAGCCATGGAGCCTGTCGATGAGAAAGACGCTTGCCTTTGCCATCATCGCCCTTTTCTTGACGTCCGGCGCAATGGCGCAGCCCCAACCGGTGACCCCGCCGACCCCGCCGCCGCAGGCTGTGGAAGACGCGGCCGCGTCGGGGGCGCTGACCATGGTCGTGGTGGTGGTCGGCGGACTGATCGCTGTCGACTGGCTGAGCGCCGGCCTGCTTACGGCCCCGATTACGGCGGTCACCGGTTGGACTTTCCCCTGGGTGGGAAGCGCCCCGGTCGTCGTGATCCCCTGAACCGCGCGCCCAAAGGACAAAGACGATGAAAGCGATGTCCAGTCTGGCATTTTGCCTGGTGCTGCTGTGGTCCGCGTCCGGTTTCGCCGCCGAGTTCGTGGCATCGGCGCCCGACGCCCCGCAAATCGTCCTGGCTGCCGGTGACGGCGGCGTACCAATGGGCGAGCTTCTCGAATTGGAACCGGCCCATTTGATCGCGATCGGCGGCGGGGTTGTCGTCGGAGTCCTGTTCATCGGCCCCTATCTGGGTGTCAGCGAGTTGATCGCGGTCGGCCTTGGCGTCATTGTGGGCGAACTGGTCTTTCGGTCGGGATTGATGCCATTCACAAAATCACGCGGGCTGTTCCATTAGGCACACCGTTTCGCGCCGGGCCTCCGGCAATTCCTGGGCAGTCCCCATCCTTAAGGAGTTACCATGATGGAATTTGCGGGAAAGATTCAGCCGATCGTCGCCCTGCTCGCGGGCATCCTGATCCTGGTCAAGCCGGACCTGCTCAATCTGGTCGTCGCCATCTACCTGATCTATGTCGGGATCACCGGCATCATGCACTCGGGCATGATCGCCTTTTGAGCTAACGGCGGGCTGATCCTGTGACCGGATGGCAAAAAACGGGAGAGTGAATTGGCCGCACTTTGATCCCTGAACTACAGCGGATGCCGCGGCCACGTTTGCGCTAGGATCTGCCTGAAGTGCGCTGGGAATAACCCAAGGCGATTCGCGTGGCACGGCAGGAGGGGAAGATGGCATCACGGAGCCGTCCATCCCGGGTCTCGACGGCGCGCGGTCGCGGGCCGCCGTCAAAGCCGGGAAGCGCGGCGGGGGCAGCCGAAGGCGGCGATGTTCGGGCCGCTGACTTTCCGGCCGTCGATTTTCCAGTGGTCGGTCTGGGCGCTTCGGCCGGCGGGCTCGATGCGTTCCGGCGCTTCTTCGAGGCGGTGCCGGCCGACAGCGGCATGGCCTATGTCCTGATCCAGCATCTCGATCCGACCCATGAGAGCATGATGGTCGAACTGCTGGCCGCCCGCACGCCGATGACCGTGCGCCAGGCGGCCGATGGCATGCCGGTCGAGCGCAGCCATGTCTACGTCATTGCACCGGGGACCTATCTCGCGATCGAGGGCGGCGCGCTCAGATTGTCTGAGCCGCGCGAGCGCCACGGTGCACGTCTGCCCTTCGACTTTTTCCTGCACTCCCTGGCCGAGGCCTGCGGCAAGCGCGCGGTCTGCGTGATCCTGTCCGGCACCGGCGGCGACGGCAGCCTGGGCTTACGGGCAGTCCGGCAAAAAGGCGGCCTGGTGATCGCGCAGGAGCCCCAGGAAGCCGCCTTCGACGGCATGCCGCTGAGCGCTATCGCCACCGGTTGCGTGAACGCGGTGCTGCCGGTGGCAAAAATTCCCGAAGCGATCCTGCAGCAAGGCAAACGGAACCATCTGATGTCCAACCAGGACTCCCGGGGCAAGGGTGAGCGGCCGGATGCCGCCACCGCCCAGTTGAGCGAGATCATCGGGGTGCTGCGCAGCCGAACCGGTTACGATTTCTCGCACTACAAGGAGGGCACGCTGCTGCGCCGGATCAAACGCCGGCTGGCGGCGACCGGCATCGCCGACCGGGCGGCCTATCTCGATACCCTGCGCCAGGGCAGTGGCGAGAGCGAGCTTCTGGCCCGCGACCTCCTGATCAACGTCACCAGCTTCTTCCGCGATCCCGAGGCGTTCGAGGTCTTGGCGGCAACTGTGGTGGCGGATCTGGTCGCGCGCCAGCCGCTCGACCGTCCGCTACGCATCTGGGTGCCGGGGTGCAGCACCGGTGAAGAAGCCTATTCGCTGGCGATCCTGTTCCTCGAAGCGATCGCGGCTGCCGGGCGGCCGGTCAAGCTGCAGATTTTTGCCTCCGACGTCGATCCCGACGCGGTCGCGGTCGCGCGCGGCGGCCTCTATCCGGACTCGATCGTGGCCGATGTCCCGCCGGCGCGGCGCGCGCGTTGGTTTACCCGGGAGCCGGCCGGTTTGCGGGCGATGCCCGAACTGTGCCGTGCGGTGGTGTTCACGGTCCAGGACGTGCTGACCGATCCGCCGTTTTCCCGGCTGGATCTGATCTCCTGCCGCAACCTGCTGATCTATCTGCGCCCCGACATCCAGCGCAAGGTTCTGCTGTTGTTCCATTTTGAACTTCGGGAGGGTGGCATACTGTTTCTCGGCAGCGCCGAAACGGTCGGCGATCTCGATCACCGTTTCGAGCCGATCAGCAAACCGCAGCGGATTTATCGCCACATCGGCCGCAGCGGACCCGGAGAGATCGATTTTCCGATCGGCACCGGCGGCGGTACGGACGTGTCCTTGGCCCGTCTCCTGCCGCGGCCGGAGCCGAAAAGTCCCGGCGGCGGCGAGGTGATGCGCGCCCTGCTGCTGGAAGCCTGTGCGCCGGCCTCGGTGCTGATCAACCGCAAACACGAGACGCTCTATACGCTAGGCCGGATCGACCGCTATCTGCGGGTCGCCCCCGGCGCGCCGTCCCGCGACCTGTTTGCCATGGTCCGCGAAGGCCTGCGCACCAAGCTGCGCGCGGCGATCCAGCGCGCCAACCAGGACCAGAAACGCGTCGTCGTGACCGGGGCCGAGTTCGACCACGACGGCACGGCCGCCACCGTCACCATCGATGTCCAGCCAGTGCGCAGCAACGGCGAGGCATTGCTGGCGGTCAGCTTCATCGACGCCGCCAAGCCCGAACCGCAGCCGTCAGCCGCGGCGGCCGCAGCCGACAACGACCCATCGGCGGCCTTTGCCGCCGGCGATTCGGCGCAGGTCGCCCTGCTCGAACGGGAACTGGACGCGACCCGTACCGAACTGCGCAGCGCCATCCGCAGCCTGGAAATCGCCAACGAAGAGCAGAAGGCGATCAACGAAGAGGCGATGTCGGTCAATGAGGAGTTCCAGTCGACCAATGAGGAACTGGAAACCTCGAAGGAAGAGCTGCAGTCGCTCAACGAGGAACTGACCGCGCTTAACGGTCAGCTCCAGGAAACCGTCGAGCGCCACCGCAGTACCGCCGACGACCTCCAGAATATCCTGAACAGCTCGGATGTCGCGACCCTGTTCCTCGACCGCCAGCTCAACATCCGGTTCTTTACCTCCGGCGCGAACTCCCTGTTCGGCACGATCGCCACCGACATCGGCCGGCCGCTGGCCGATCTTGCCCGCCGCTTCGACGATCCCGATCTGCTGAGCGATGCCCAGGCCGTGCTGACCATGCTGGTGCCGAAGAAACGCGAGGTCCGAACCGATACCGGGGCCTGGCACCAGCGCCGTGCCCTGCCGTACCGCAGCCATGACGGACGGATCGAAGGGGTGGTGATCACCTTCGGCGATATCTCCGAACTCAAGGCGGTCGAGCAGGAGTTCCAGGCCGCACGCGCCTATGCCGAGAGCGTAATCGACACGGTTCGTCAACCGCTGCTGGTACTCGACCGCAGCCTGCGTCTGGTCTCGGCCAACCCCGCGTTCTTCCGCCTGTGCGGGCTGGAACCCGCAGACACGGTCGGGCGGGACTTTGCGACCGGCGACGATCCCTCCGGCACGCTGCGGCGGCTGCGCGACTTTCTGGCGCTGATCGGAACCGCCCCGGCTCCGATCGAGGATTACGAGATCGAGATCGATCTGCCGCCGCAAGGGCATCGGCACCTGCTGGTCAACGCCCGCAGCATTCCGTACCGGCCGTCGGCAGAGCCGCTGATTCTGCTGGCGGTCGACGACATCACCGAGCGCAAGCAGGCCACATCCGCGCTGGAGGCGGCCAAGCGCCAGGCCGAGCACGCCAATGTCGCCAAGTCGCGCTTTCTCGCCGCGGCCAGCCATGATCTACGCCAGCCGCTGCAAACTCTCAATCTGCTCCAGGGCCTGTTGGCCCGGACGGTCACCGATCCGGCCGCGGTGGCTCTGGTAACCCGGCTCGACGAGACTCTGGGTGCCATGTCGGGCATGCTCAACACGCTGCTCGACATCAACCAGCTGGAGGCCGGGATCGTTCGGGCCACGATCTCATGTTTCCCGATCACCGCCATCCTGGAGCGGCTGAGGAACGAATTCAGCTATCACACTCAAGCCCGCGGCCTAAGCTGGCGCGTCATCGGGTGCGCCGCGGTGGTGCGCAGCGATCCCCATCTGCTGGAACAGATTCTGCGCAACCTGCTGTCGAATGCCGTGAAATACACCGGGCACGGCCGGGTGCTGCTGGGCTGCCGGCGGCGCGGCGAGCACTTGCACATCGAGGTCTGGGACACCGGCAGCGGCATTCCCGAAGCTCACCAGCACGCGATCTTCGAGGAATTCACCCAACTCGACAACCCCGCCCGCGAGCGCAGCAAGGGCCTCGGCCTGGGCTTGGCGATCGTGCGGCGGCTGGCGGACATGCTGAACCACACTGTCGAGGTCTGCTCGGTTCCGGACAAAGGCTCGATGTTCAGCGTCGCGGTGCCGATCGCCGGCGCCGAGCGGCCGGTGAAGCACCTGGTGCACGAGCAGCCGCCGAATCCGGCCAACGCCCATGCCGGCAAGACCATCCTGATCGTCGAGGACGATCCGGCCAGCCGCGAACTGCTGGAAGTCCTGCTTGACGGCGAAGGCTTCCGCACCTGGGCGGTCGCCGATGGCGCCGCGGCGCTGGCGCTGGCCGCCCAGGATGGCGTCCGACCCGACCTGGTCGTCGCCGATTACAATTTGCCGGGGGCCGTGACCGGTGTCCAAATAGTCGAGCACCTGCGCCAGATCCCGGGTCGCCCCAATGCCGCGAATCCAGTGCCCACAAATCCGATTCCGGCGATCATCCTGACCGGCGACATTTCGATCGCGACCCTGCAGGACATCGCGCGCCAGGGCTGCCTGCACCTCGCCAAGCCGGTGCGGACGGCGGCGCTGCTGTGCCTGATCCACGACCTCCTGAGCCCGCCGCCCGCGCCTGCCATCCCTGCCGCCTCTGGACCGAAGTCGGCCCCCGAGCCGACGGGCCGCCTTCCGGCCTCGCCGTCCGCCATTTTCGTGATCGATGACGACGCCGTCCTGCGCGACACCTTGCGCGCCTTGCTGGAGAGCGACCACGGTACCGTCGAGACCTACCCCAGCGCCGAAGCCTTTCTGGACGCCTGGCAGCCCGGCCGCGACGGCTGCCTGGTGGTCGATGCCCGCCTGCCCGGCCTGTCCGGCATCGAACTGGTCGAGCGGCTCGCCGCCGAAGGCCACTCCCTGCCGACGATCGTCATCACCGGCTACGGCGATATCGATATGGCGGTGCGGGCGATGAAGGCGGGGGCGGCGGATTTCATCGAGAAACCGGTGCGCGCCGACGAGCTGCTCGCCGGCATCGACCACGCCATCGCGCTCGCGCGCGATCACACCAAGCGCGAGGCCGCGCACAAGGCCGCCGAAGCCCTGGTCGCCGGCCTGACCGCGCGCCAGCGCCAGATCATGGACCTGGTCCTGGCCGGTTCGCCCAGCAAGAATATCGCCGCCGATCTCGGCATCAGCCAGCGCACGGTTGAAAACCATCGCGCCGCGATCATGAAAAAGACCGGCTCTAAGTCGCTGCCCGCGCTCGCCCGCCTGGCGGTCGGCCTGGCCTGAGCCGTGATCGGAATTGGAGCTCCCTGTGATCACGCTCACCATCCGGCACCGGACAAGCTATCATTACCGTCAGCCGGTCATGCTCGGGCCGCACCGCCTGATGCTGCGCCCCCGGGAAAGCCGGGATGTTCGTCTGATTTCGAGCGAAATCGCGGTGACGCCCGCCGCCGTGGTGACCTGGGCGCAGGACGTGTTCGGCAATGCCGTGGCGATGGCCAACTTTCAAACCCTGTCCGACCATCTGGTGATCGAAAGCGTCGCGGAACTCCAACTCGACGCGGTTGCGTGGCCGGTCTTCCCGATCGCCGCGACCGCGATCTTCTATCCCTTGCGTTATTCCGACGATGACTGGACCGACCTCGGCGCCCTGACGGTCCCGCAATACCCGGACCCGGCCGGGCGGCTGAGGGATTGGGCGCGCGCCATCGTGCGCAGCAACCCGACCGACACCCTGGCCCTGCTCAAGGACCTGAGTGCCAGCGTCTCGGCCGCGATCGGCTATCAGTCGCGGGAGGATGAGGGCACCCAGTCGCCGATCGAGACCCTGGAGCGCGGCTGGGGCTCCTGCCGGGATTTCGCGGTGCTGTTCGTCGAAGCGGTGCGCACGCTTGGGTTCGGGGCACGGATCGTCTCGGGATACCTTTATAACCCGACGGGGGATTTGGTGGGATCGGTGGCTGCCGGTGCAACCCATGCCTGGGCGGAAGTCTATGTGCCGGGTGCCGGCTGGATCACCTTCGATCCGACCAACCGCGGGGTCGGCAGCTTCAACCTGATCCCGGTCGCGGTCGCGCGCGACATCCGCCAAGCCATGCCGGTCGTCGGCAGCTTCATCGGCATGACCGACGCCTTCGAAGAAATGTCGGTGGAGGTGCTCGTCATCTCGCGGCCCGGCGATGGTCGGTAAACCGCGCTCGCGTGATCAAGCCAAAGGCAGCGGAGAACCGCGGCAGCTGGCGCGGCGGTCGGTCTGAGCAGTTTCCGAACCGGCCCAAGCAGGATTGCGCGAAGGCCCTTGCTCGATCGGCCTTCGGCACATCGGTCGATAGACTATCCATGCAATCGCCGACCCGGCGTCTGATCCGAAATGAATTATCCATTCTCAACATCTTAGCATAGGTCGTCATGGCTGGGCTTGACCCGGCCACCGATCCCCGCGGCCCCTCGGCGTGGGCAGCATCGTGGATGCACGGCTCAAAACTTGGTATGCCGGACAAGGTAAAACGCCTGAAAAACGAGCAGATCATTATAATAAAATCTCTCAGGCATGAGTATTTTCCGACGCTTTTTTCATAAAGCATGAGGATTTATATTTCACTACAAGTTACCCTATCTCGTTCTGATCATCGCTGTTCCAAATGATCCGGGCAGAAAAACCGAAGGGATACTTTCATGACCTACAGCCGGTATTTCCACGTGCGATCCCGCACCGTCTCAGTCCACCGGCGTCACTCCTAGAGCGTTTTCCGACCAAGTGGAATCGCCACCGAGAGATCGGCATTCCGGCGAAAGCCGGAATCCAGGGCCGCCGGACCTCCGCTGGTGGCGAGTTGCGGCCCCTGGACTCCTGCTTACGCAGGGGTGACGAACATTTTCATGAACAGCCCTGATGATGCAACCTGATTGGAATCCGTTCAAAGCATTGGAAAATATGACGGCTCATACGCCGCTCGACATCGGTGACCTGGGGCTGAAGTGAACGCCGCGCGTCGCGGCATGACCGGTCGCATCTCTTGAGGAGTTCATGCCATGAGCATCACAACGCTTCTGCTGATTATCCTGGTGCTGTTCTTTTTCGGCGCCTTGCCGACTTGGCGGCACAGCTCGAATTGGGGCTACTCCCCAAGCAGCGGGCTGGGTTTCGTCCTCATTGTCGTCGTCGGCTTGCTGCTCTTGGGACGAATCTAGCCCGAACCGGCGCTGCCGCAAATCGAATGCCACCCCGATACAGGGATTTTGGAACGATCGTTCCTCTATTCCGGGATCGGTCCTGAAACGACCCAACTAAAGGTAAATGCGATGACCACAAGAACGATGATGTTGACCCTGACCCTGCTGGCACTCCTGGGTGCCGCACCGCTCCTGGGCGCCTGCGGCACCATGGCCGGCGCCGGCCAGGATATTTCCAAGTCGGGCCAGGCGCTCGAGCGTAGCGCCAATAACCACGCGCCCTGACCCGCACTGACCGCAAACTGAGCGGGCATCCAAGGGGAGAGTGGTGCAAGGCCCGCTCTCGCCGAGAGGAAGGCATTGAACCATGGACAAGAACCGCATTATCGGAGCGGGCAAGCAGATCAAAGGCTCGTTTAAGGTGGCCGTCGGCAAGCTCGTCGGCGATGCCAAGCTGCAGGTTGACGGCAACGCCGATCAGGCCGAGGGAAAAGCCAAAATCTGGTCGGCACGATCAAGGACACCATGAAGCCATGAAGCGGCGCGGGCACACCCCGCAAGGGTTCGCGCGGGCAGCCCGAAGGTTGCGGGAAGTTCAGATCGGCGTCTCAGTCTGCCGGTCTGACCGGCGAGGAAACGCCGCAGATGGCCGTCACCGGCTGGTCAGCCGCTCCAGATCGCCGACCAGCTCAATACATAGCCGTTCCAGACCACGGTTGAACGCCGGCAGCAGGGTTTCGACCCGAGCGTCGGCGGCGGGCTCGGTGAACTGATAGCGGCGCTCGAATTGGCGGCTGCGGTCGTCGGTGTTGGTGACGGTAACCTCGAGCCCGATCGCGGCCTCGGAGCGCCCGTGGTCGACGCGCTGCTCCAGGCGGTCGAGGGTTCCGGCCAGGACATAGCGCGCCCGCGTCCGGCTTTCGCGCCCGACCACCTCGCGGAACAGGCCGGCATCGCGCAGGCAATGCACCACCGCGCCGCGGATCATGGCCGGGGCATCTTCTTCCCACCAGTAATCGGGGTAGAGCTGAAGCTCGTCGGGGATCGCGAGATCGCGATAGACGATGCCGCGCTCGCGTGCCAGCAACCCGCGTCCGCGGAAGGTGTCGACCTCGATTGCGGCGTCGACCGCCAGGGGGCCTCGCTGGATGAGCGGTTCGGGATCGGCCAGCCGGAACAGCCGCTCGCGCGGAGCCGGTGCGCCGACGCAGGCGGCCAGCACCAGCATAAGCGCCAGTACTGATCGGGCCAGGCTGATGTCACCGGCCGGTCTGGCCTGATCCTGACTGTCCGGGTTGCTCATGGGGTTGCCGTCCGAAAATCACCGAGCCGGGGTTGTTGCGCAGATCCTGGGACGCTTCTTTCAGGTTCGCGCTGACCTCGCGCAAATTGTCGAGCAGGACACCGATATCTCCCGCCAGCCGCCGCAGCACGAATTCGCTGTCGCGCACCATGTGCCGGAAGTCACCGCCGTTGTCGCGAACCAAGGTCGAAAGCACCTGCACCAGTGCGGCGGTCTGGCGGCCGGTGTCCTGGAACTGCCGGATCGCGGCCTCAGCCGTCTGGGCGGCCTGATGCGCGTCGTCGGTCAGCAGGTCGAGCTTACCGGAAATCCCGGACTGGAGCAGGTCTTTATGCATATCCGCAATCATGCCGTCCGCTTCGGCGATCATCCGGGTGACGCTGTCGATGGTGGCTCGGCTGCGATCGACGGCGACCTTGATTTCGTCAAGCCCGGCGTTCGCCCGGTCGACGAAGCTAGCAAACCGGTCCATGACTTGGTTGGCCTTCGGCGCGAGGTCGGCCATCGCATCGAGCAGACCCGGCACCGGCGGCCCGGTTGGGATCAGATCACCGGACACGAACAGAGTGTCGGCGTTACCGAGTTGGATGGCAAGGCGGACCACGTCGAGCGGATTGCTCTGGAACAGCGTGATCAGGCTGTCGGTCGGAATGTCGTATTTACGATCGAGACGGACGGTGACCTTGAAACCGCGGAGTTGCCGGTCCTGCGCTTCGATGCTGGCGACATGGCCGACGGTGAAACCCGCGATCTGGACATCGGCACCGACCCGTAGACCGGGCACGCCGTGAAAAACCGCGCGCAGCGTCAGACTCTCTCCCAGGAAGGTTCGGTTCGATACCACGACCACCGATCCCAGGATCAAAATCAGCAACACGGCGATCCCCAGCCGTCGCTGTCGTGACATGTCCTGTTTCATGGCAACCCCGGCGGCGCGTAGACGGACCAGCTTTCGTCGTCGAAAATCTCCCGCAGAATCGGGTCTTGGGCGCATTGCCCACGCAAGTGCATGGTGTCACCGTAGAACAGCAGCCGTCCGCGATCCAGCACCGCAACCAAATCGGCCAGGACATTGATTTCCGCGAGGTCGTTGGTGGCCAGCACGATGGTGGTGCCGTTTTCGCCGCGCAGGCGCCGGAACATCCGCTGGAAAGCGCGCACCGCCCGCAGGTCGAGTCCGATGCTCAACTCGTCGCAGATCAGCAGCCGCGGTTCCGGCGCCAGCGCGCGCGCCAGCGCCACCCGCCGCACCAGCGCCACGGACAAGTCTCGAACCATGATGTCGCGATAGGGGGTCAGCTGGAATTCGACCAGCCAGGACTCGGTGCGCCGCGCCACCTCAATGCTGGCCATACCGCGCCATACCAGCGGCAGTTCGATGTTTTCGGCCACCGTGAAGCCGTCGAGCAATCCGCCTTCGTTGAACACCATCCCGATCTCCAACCGCAGCCGCCGCCGGCCGTCCTCGCAGATCGCCGCGGTGTCTTGGCCAAACAGCCGCAGATCGCCGACGGTTGGCAGAATCAGGGTCGACATCAGGTTGAGCAAGGCACTCTTGCCGCAGCCGGCGGGGCCGGTGACCGCCAGAATCCGGCCGGGCGGCAGGGCCAGGGTAACGCCGTCGATCAGGGTCAACCGATCGATCCGCGAAACCACGCCGATCATTTCGATCGTGGCGGCGGGAGGCGGCAGCACCGTTTCGTCAACCACGGCTCAAACCCGCGCCAGAGAAAAGGCGAGTTGCACGAACACGATGATGAGCAGGGACTGGACCACGGTTCGGGTGGCGACCCGCGACATCGCGTCGGCATCACGGTCGATGGTCAGCCCATTACGGGCCGAGGTGATGAATACCAGCGCACAGATGATCAAGCCCTTGGCCAGTCCGATCCAGATGTCCGTCCAGTCAACCGCGGTGAGGCCAAGTCCGACGAACATGGCAATCGGGATGCCCCGCTGATAGAACAAGAACGTGCCGGCGGCCAGAATCGACAGCCCCATGCACCACAGGGTCAAGGCGCTGATGCTGATCAGGGCGACGCAGAAGGCCGGGCCGACGATGAAGCGCAGGTGGCTGATGTCCATCAGGATCAGAGCGTCGATCTCGCGCCGCTGCACCATCGACCCCAGACGCACCGCCAGATTGAGCCCGCCGCGCCCGGCGACGAAGCCGCCCACGATCGGGGAGAAATCGCGGACCAGCGCCAGGACGATCAACTCGATCACCTTGCCTTCGATATTGAGGATATCGAGCAGCCGGATCGCCTGACTGGACAAAATCAGGCCAAGACAAACCGCGAAGGTCGAGACGATCGGCAAGGGCTGGAGCGCCATCACCCGCAATTCCTGGCCGAACCGGCGCACGCCGAAGGAGCGCCGTCCCTGGATCAGCGCGCCAAGAAAGAGGACGCTTTCGATCATCAGATCGACCGAGAAGCCAAGAAATTCGAGAAAGCCCGCCATCGCCGTCTCCAGCTCTCCGCGGCGCGGCGCGGCGCCAAAATCAGTCTAGGTCAGCCACGATCCGGGTACAAGGCGGTTTGTCGGTTCGACCACCTCTGTCGGTCTGCCATCAACAACAATTATAGTTGAGGATGACTCATCTCGGCATTGCTGGATGGAACGGTCGCTTTGGGACCATTAGGAGTTTCTATGCCGCCGTCCGGAATAGTACTTGAAGCCGATCATATTCGCCGGCAACGGACGTCATCTGCTCAATAACAGCCTCAAAGGGGCGCAAGTCAAGATGGTTGCGGCTCCCCGCAACCAAATTAGGCCATCTAAGTCAACGACTTAGACGGCTTAATTGTTTTATGGGTATAGCCCTCTCGGACCGCTAGGTAACTGAACCGCCCCGGGATTGCCGGAGGCCTTTTG
>WGNK01000033.1 GCA_016124535.1 Azospirillum sp. | reverse complement strand
CCAGGGCTTCCCTGGAAACCGTCTCCCGCATACTCTTCTTCATGGGTGTTGCTCCTCTTCGTGGATGCGACACCCCGAGCCTACCGGCTCAGGGGGGCAACACCCACCGCAGATTTGCAACAGACGCCGGGACATTCCCGCAAGCGGGAGGCCCCTTTGCCTCGGGCCTGCTGACTGATTTTTTGCCGGATTGCCGGTTCGGCCTGGTTGCGGGTGCGGCGCCCCGGTTGAGCGGCGACCGCCGTGGCCGGGGGCTCAGCGCCAGAACGGCGGTGCGGCGGTAAACTCTTGCCAATGGTCGGCCAGGGCGGTGGCGAGATGGGCGCGACGGCGGGTCAGGAACAGGGCGAGGATTTCCGCGGCCGCGCCGGAGTTGAACTGATCGGCCAGGACCGCCGCCGTAGCCAGGTCTTCCAATCCCTCAAGGCTGGTCTCCAGGGCATCGACGGCGGCGGCGAAGGGACGGGTCGCGGTCGGCGGATAGAGGCCGCGGAAGAACTCGGCCAGCACGCGCAGCCGGCGCACCCGGCGGCCCAGCCGCAGGGCTGCCTTGCCGGTCGGCTGTCCGGCGCCCGCCAGCCCGGCCTTCAGCGTCTTGCGCCAGCGGCGCTCCAGCCAGGCCGCGGCGAGGTCTCCGATCGGGCGGTCGAGCACCGCGCGGGTCTCCGGGCTGGCATCGCGTTGCCAATGTCCGTCTTCGATCCAGCCGCCCAGTGCCAGCAGGGTACTGGTGTAGCCGGGGGCCAGCAGCGCCTGTCGGGCGGCCTCATAGGCCACGCGACGGCCGCCGAGGATGATCTCGCCAAGTGCGTGCCGGTGCGCCGGCTGATCGGGAAAACATTCGACGACCAGCCCGGACAGGATCGCCCAATCGGTTGCCGGGGCCAGCACGCTGGCAATACGGCGCAGGTCCTTGCGCAGTGCCAGCGCCTCTGCAGACTCAATGGTATCGCCGAACAGCCTGAGGGCGATCACCAGCCGCTGCAGGGCGACCCCCATCAGCCGCAAACCGGCGCCCTCGCCGCGATCACCCAAACCGCCGTCGCCCAAACCGCCATCACCCAAACCGCCGTCGCCCGGCGGGCTCTCTGCCGAATCGCCGCTTGCCGCAGTGCCGGCCTCCAGAACCGCCAGTGCGCAGGGCTCGTTGCAGAGCAGCAGGCGGAGCGAATGGCGCAGGATGGCGCGAATGCCCTCGGCAAGGCTGGTCGCCGGCGACAGGGCAAGCGGCAGCACCGGACAGGCCTGGTGGATGCGGCCGGTGATCAAGCCATAGCCGACATCGGCCTTGCTCTCCTCGGCGATCCGCAACGGCACCCGCTGCTGCAGGGCCAGGGCCAGTTCGAACAGGCGGCCGACGGTTCCGGCATAGAGGCCGAGGGCGATTTCGCTGACCGGGACGCGGACGCCGTCAGCCCTGATTTCGCCACGGTCCAGCGCGACCTCGATCGAGGTCAGGGAATCCGGCCCGATCCACAGGGACGTTCGCTCGACGTCGGTTTCGAACACCGGCTTCAGGTGCTGGAGCGATGCGGTCGGCACCATCCGGGCAATTCCGGCGGTGGCAAGCAGGCCCAGATCCGGCTGATCGCTTTCGATCCGCCATCGCCAGCCACGCCGCCGCGCAACCGCGGCATCGTCGGTTTGGGCCGCGCGATTGAGGGTTTTGACCGCCTGGAAGAACTGTCCATCGCGCCGGCGCACCCGCAGCGACAGGCCGGCGTCGAACAGGTGCCGCTCCGGCGTGTCGAAATAGACCGTATGCAGATGTTTGCTCCGGGGTGGCCGGCGGTCCAGACCGGGCAGGTCCGGATCGGCGATCAGCCGGGCCAGGGCCCCCGGTTCGACGTGAAGCTTGAGTTCGATTTCCCGGGCAGGGACGATCTGGCCGATCGGGGGCGATGGCAGGTCCGGAATCGGCGACTGAGACGGCACGGGCGGGCGTTCCTCGACCGGTTCGGGGGCAGGTGGCTGGCCCGGCGGATGCCGGTCGCCTGGCATGACTATTTGATTTCCTTCGGCTTGACGAATCTGATGAGCAGACCGCTACCGGGGGCAAGGTCCCGCCAGTGATCGGTCGGAAATTCCAGGCTGGCGATCGCCGCGGTCGGGAACTTCTTGGCCAGCGCCCTGGAGCCGCTGGTTTCGGCGCCACTGGCAAGCTGCAGCGCCACTTCCTGAAGGTCCGGAATGTGGCCGACCACCAGGACCGATCCGGCACTGTCGGGCAGGTCGCGCAAGCGTTCGATCAAGACCGCCGGACCGCACTGGTAGAGGCCACGTTCCCGCTCGACCGGCGCCTGGCTGTCCAGGTGGGTCTGGACCTGGGCCAGGGTATCGGCGGCGCGTCGCGCGGTTGAGCACAATACCAGATCAACATCAAACCCGGTGGCCGCCAGATACCGACCCATGCGAGTCGCCGCCCGGATACCGCGCGGCGCCAGCGGACGTTCGTGATCGGAGAGCTCCGGATCGTCCCAGGCCGATTTGGCGTGGCGCAGGAGATGCAGGGTTTTCATCGGGATCGAGCGACCTTTGTCCAAGGCGGATGCGGCGGCCGGCCGGCTGACGGCGATTTTGCGGAACCGGTGCGGCAAGCAAGGATCAATCTTAGTCGAAGTGGGTTATATCGTGAATTCCTCCTTTGCATCCCTGCTGCCGAGGCTACCCCGTGGATACCGCTCACGACTTTTCCGAAACGCCGCCGCTCAAGGAGGTTCCCGCCCGTTTTCTGAACCGGGAACTGTCGTGGTTGGCCTTCAACCAGCGAGTCCTCGGCGAAGCCTACAACAAAGGCCACCCGCTGCTCGAGCGGCTGCGCTTCCTGTCGATTTCGGCCAGCAATCTCGACGAGTTCTACACGGTCCGGGTCGCCGGTTTGAAGGCGCAGGTGGCCGCGGGCGTCCACAGTCCGAGCGCCGACGATCTGACTCCGTTGCAGCAACTCGCCGCGCTCACCAAGGAAATCGGCGAGCTGATGCTGAGCCAGCAGGCCTGCTGGCGCCAGTTGCGCGTGGAACTGCGCGAATCCGGCATCGCGGTGGTCGAACCCGATGAACTGACGGACGCCGAGCGCGATTGGCTCGAGGTCCGATTTCTCGATGACATCTTTCCGGTCCTGACGCCGCTGGCGGTGGATCCGGCCCATCCGTTTCCGTTCATCCCCAATCTTGGCTTTGCGCTGGCGCTGCAGCTCAAGGATCCGGTGAAAGGGCGCGACCTCGAAGCCCTGGTGCCGCTGCCCTCGCAGATCGATCGCTTCATCCGGCTTCCGGGTTCCGATGTCCGCTTCGTGCTGCTCGAAGAAGTGGTGATGCTGTTTATCGACCGGCTGTTTCCCCCATTCCTCTCCAAGGGGCATGGCGTCTTCCGCATTTTGCGCGACAGCGAGCTGGAAATCGATGAAGAAGCCGAAGATTTGGTCCGGACCTTCGAGAGCGCGCTCAAGCGCCGCCGCCGCGGCAGCGTCATCCGGCTGTCGGTCAATAGCGGGATGCCGTCAGACCTCAAGGAATTCCTGCACCAGCAATTGCGGGTGTCGGGCGATGACGTCTTCGTACGGGACGGATTGATCGGGCTGTCCGAAACCAAGCAGCTGATCATCGAGGAACGCCCGGATCTGGTTTTCCGGCCGTTCAACGCGCGCTTCCCCGAGCGCATCCGCGACTTCGGCGGCGATTGCTTCGCCGCCATCGGGCATAAGGACATCATCGTCCACCATCCCTACGAAAGCTTCGACGTGGTGGTGCAGTTCCTGCGCCAGGCGGCGCGGGACCCGGCGGTGGTCGCGATCAAGCAGACGCTCTATCGCACCAGCAAGGATTCACCGATCGTCCAGGCCCTGGTCGAAGCCTCCGAGGCGGGCAAGTCGGTCACCGCCATGGTCGAGTTGAAGGCGCGGTTCGACGAGGCCGCCAATATCCAGTGGGCGCGGGATCTGGAGCGGGCAGGGGCCCAGGTGGTCTACGGCTTCGTCGATCTCAAGACCCACGCCAAGGTGTCGCTGGTGGTGCGTCGGGAGAAGAATACGTTGCGCTCCTACGTCCACTTCGGTACCGGCAATTACCATTCGATCACCGCCAAGATCTATACCGACCTGTCGTATTTCACCTGCGATCCGGCGCTGTGCCATGACGCCGCGGTGATGTTCAACTACATGACCGGCTATGCCACGCCGCGGGCGTTGGAAAAGCTGGCGATCGCGCCGCTGATGCTTCGCCAGCGGCTGGTCGACCTGATCGATGCCGAAATCTGCCACGCCAGGGCCAAGCGGCCGGCGCAGATCTGGCTGAAGCTCAACTCCCTGGTCGATCCGGGGATCATCGACAAGCTCTACGAGGCCTCGTGCGCCGGGGTCGAGATCGACATGGTGATCCGCGGCATCTGTTGCCTGCGTCCCGGCGTCCCCGGCCTGTCCGACAACATTCGGGTCAAGAGCATCGTCGGGCGCTTCCTGGAGCATTCCCGGATCATCTGTTTCGGCAATGGCGCACACCTGCCGTCGGGGCAGGCCAAGCTGTATATCTCGTCGGCCGACTGGATGCCGCGCAATCTTGACCGCCGCATCGAGACGCTGGTACCGGTTGAAAACCCGACCGTGCACGAACAGGTCATGGGCCAGATCATGGTTGCCAATCTCAAGGATACCGCATCGAGCTGGACTCTTGATGGCGAGGGCCGCTATCACCGCATCGAGAGTTCCGACGAAAGCTTCAGCGCCCACACCTATTTCATGACCAATCCCAGCTTGTCCGGGCGCGGCAGCGCGCAGACCGAGTCGCGGCCGCCGCCGCGGCTGGTCCTGAAGCACGCCGACTAGACGCCGATGCCGGTCCAGCGGGAGACACCGGGCGGCGGCGCACCACTGATCGGTGGGCGGGTCGGCGTGATCGATATCGGCTCGAATTCGATTCGACTGGTGGTCTACGATGGCCTGAATCGTGCCCCTTTGCCGGTGTTGAACGAGAAGGTTCTGTCGGGGCTGGGCCGCGGCGTCGAGAAGAGCGGCCGCCTCGATCCCCAAGGGGTCGAATCGGCACTGGTCAATCTGGCGCGCTTTCGCATCCTGGCCGAGGCGATGAAGGTCGAGCGGCTCGACGTTCTGGCGACCGCCGCCGTGCGCGACGCCGCAGACGGCGAAGCCTTCATCGCAGCGGTGCGCCAGCGCACCGGCCTGGAGGTGCGGCCGATCAGCGGCGAGGATGAGGCGCGGCTGTCGGCTCAGGGCGTGCTCTCCGGCATGCCCGGCGCCGATGGCGTGGTCGGCGACCTCGGCGGCGGCAGCCTGGAACTGGTAGGGCTGGACCAGGGGACGGTCGGCCCCCAAGCGACACTGCCGATCGGCCCGTTGCGACTGATCGAGGCGACCGACGGCCGCCCGGCCAACGCGGCCCGCCTGATCGACCAGCATTTGGAGCGGATCAGATGGCTGGGCGGCTATCGCAAGCGGCGTTTCTATGCGGTGGGCGGCGGCTGGCGCGCGGTTGCCCGGCTCCATATGGAGCGGACCGGCTACCCGCTCCACGTCATCCACCACTACACGCTGCCGGGCGGGGTCTGCGGCGAGTTCGTCGTCCAGACCGCGCGCGAGACCCGTGCCACCATTGATCGGATGACCGGCGGGCCGCGTCGGCGTAACGAAACCTTGCCGCTGGTCGCCCTGGCGCTCGAACGGGTGATCCGGGTGCTTGAACCCAGCCAACTGGTATTCTCGGCCTATGGGCTGCGCGAGGGGCACCTGTTCGGCCTGCTGCCGCCGGAACGCCGACGCCAGGACCCGCTGATCAGTGCCTGCACCGATCTGGCCGAACGGATCGGACGGTTTGGCACCGGCGAGGCCATGGCAGCGTGGACCGACGGCTTGTTCGCCGGCGAGGATGCCGCCGCGGCGCGCCTGAGACGCGCGGCCTGCCTGCTGAGTGATCTCGGCTGGGCCGAACACCCCGACTATCGCGCCGAGCATGCCTATCTGCGCATCCTGCGTCTGCCCTTCGCCGGCATGGATCACCGCGAGCGCGCTTTTCTGGCGCTGACTGGCTATGTGCGTTATGGCGGTCGCGTCGATGACTCGGTGACCCAGATCGCGCGGGGGCTGGTTTCCGACGGCCAGGCGATCAAGGCCACCGTCCTGGGGCTGGCGTTGCGTCTTGCCCATACCCTGTGCGGCGGGGTCGCCGCGCTGCTGCAGCGCATCTCGTTGCGCCTGCTCGACGATACGCTGATCCTGGAGCTGCCGGAAGATGCCGCCGAACTGGCCGGCGAAACCGTTCGCCGACGGCTTGACTCGCTGGCCAAAGCGCTCAACCGCACCGCCGAAGTCGTGGTGCTGCGGCCCTATCGCGGGGGCTGAGCCGGCGAATCGGCCGCACGCTCAGTGTTTGTCGCAGGGCCGGTGGGGTCGTCGCAGGTTCAGTGGTCCATGCCCTTGGCGGCCCGGATTGCCTCGCGCACGGTGACTCCTTTGCGCAAGATGTTGTCGACCGCGCGTCCCTGAACCAATTGAATTCCGGCCTTCTGGGCGAAGACCAGGCTGGAGACGGTGTCGCAACGCGACAGGACGAAGCGGCAGCGGTCCTGCTCGCCGATCCGTTCAAAGAAATATTGTCGAAAATTATCATCCATGGTCAGCATATCGGTCGACCAAAAAATCTTGGCGTAGTCGCACTGCAGATATTCAAGATCGAAATTCATCACCCAAAACGGGTTCAAGCCATCGACGCTGATCTGGTATTTTTTGTCTTTGGCGAATTCGCTGACTTCATTGAACAGCGGCAGGTTTTCAAAAAGGTCTGATTTATTGACCTCCAGCACCACGTTGCCCCGGAAATCGATCGGCAGGCGCTCGTCGAACTTGATGAAGCCGGTCGAGATCACCGTCGGCAGATTGACGTTGATGCCGATGCGCCGGCCGCGCATGAAAGTCATGCCGTGATTGAGCGCGCGCAGCACCGACTGGTCGAGATTGGCGGTGAAGTAGTTGAACAGCCAGCGATTGGCTGTAATATCGTAGTCTGGGCACAGCCGCTCCTGAAGCAGCTTGATCGAGATATAGAGTTCGAAATACTCCATCTCATCGACGTTTTCGCCGGACAGATTGACGATCGGCTGATTGAACAGGAACGGCGACAGGTCGAACATCGCCATCGACCGTTCCAGCTTGCCCAGTTCCTCAAGCGTGATCGGTGGTTTGGTCTCGGTGGTGGTTTCGCCGCCTTTTTCCCGGCCCAGGTCTTCGACGAAGCGGATGACGTTGATGAAGTTGAGCGACAACTCCATAATCGAGTAGAGTGAGTTCTCGCGGTAGGGGTTGACGCCGGTGAGCACGGTCTTGGCCAGGATCACCATCTCAATTTTCTGGCAAACCTCGGTAATCGACGCCAGTTTGATGCCCTTATAAAGCACGATGACGTCGGCATTCGACATCGTGTAGATCTGCATGAATGACGCTTTGTTCGCCAGTTCAGACAGAACCGTACGCACCACGAGCTGATAACCGGGGTCCTTATCGCGCAGCAATGACAGATGAAGATGGATCAATCGCATTCCCTGCAATTCGTTTTTAGCCGAACGCAAGAAATTGAGCAGCTTATCGTTATCGAATTCCGGCTTCTTATCGGCAGCGGCAGCGGCGGCGGCGGCCTGTTTTTCCATGGTCGACAGGCGAACCCTGTCCCGACCCGGCACTTTGCCCCGCATGGTATTCATCTGACGATTCCTTAACTCCACCCCTTTTCGCCGATAGCTCGCTCAGCCGGCGCACGGAGTTCGCTGGACTCCGGCAATCCATGCCGCGGGGCACTGGGGATCAGGCAGATACGCCAAGCCTCACGGCCTGCTCAGATAAAAATAACTTAAAACAGCGGGAAGACAAATGGAAAATTTCACGGACGCCAGCACCGGCACAATCGGCGCTGGTCGCGTGATTTCTTAACCACCGGTCGGTGGCAGCCGCCAAGTTCTCGGCGGCCGGCTGCGCTCGCTCAGTTCTCAGTGGCCGGTGGCAATCCTACCAATCTGATTCTGTTTTGGCCGACCGCAAGCGCCAGGCGACCGTGCTTGAGCTGGATCGCGTCCTCGCCGAACAGTTCGCGACGCCAGCCCGAAAGCGCCGGTACCGAAGCGTCGTCGTCGACCGCGATCTTTTCCAGATCGCTGGTCGATGCGATCAGCTTGCTCGCGACATGGTGGTCGTCCGATTTCAGCTTGAGCAAGACCCTTAACAATTCGACCACCGGTGCGGCACCCGGCGGCGTCTCGTTGGTGCCTTCCTCGCGCGGCAACTCGGCGTCGGGGATCGCCAGGCCACGCCGGACCGCCGCCATGATTTCGGCGCCTTGCCGGCCTTCGGCGAAACCGCGCCCGAGGCCGCGGGTGCGCGATAGCTCGTCCACCGTGGTCGGCGCGTGGGCGGCGATTTCCAGCAACCCCTCGTCCCGCAGGACGCGTCCCCGCGGCAGATCGCGGCCCTGGGCCTCGCGCTCGCGCCAGGCGGCCAACTCGCGCAGGATCGCCCGCAGGCGTGGCTTGGCATTGCGCACCCGCAACCGGGTCCAGGCGTCTTCGGGCACCATCCGATAGGTCGCGCCATCGGTCAGCAGCGCCATTTCCTCGGCCAGCCAATGGGCACGCCCGGTCTTGGCCAGGCGCTGGTTCAACTTTTCATAGACGGTACGCAGATGGATCACGTCGGCCAGCGCATAGGTCAGCTGGCGTTCGGTCAGCGGCCGGTGGCTCCAGTCGGTGAAACGGCTCGACTTGTCGAGCCGGGCACCGGCGAGCTTGGTCACCAGCGTCTCATAGCTGACGCTGTCGCCGAAGCCGCACACCATCGCCGCCACCTGGGTGTCGAACAGCGGCGCCGGGACGCGGCCGGTGAGATGGTGGAAAATCTCGATGTCCTGGCGGGCCGCGTGAAACACCTTGAGGATGGTCGGGTCATCCATCAGGTCGATCAGCGGGGCGAGGTCGATCCCGGGCGCCAGCGGATCGATTGCCACCGCCTCGACCGGGCTGCCGATCTGAACCAGGCAAAGCTGCGCCCAGTAGGTCTTCTCGCGAATGAATTCGGTATCGACCGTGATGAAGCCACAACCGGCCAAGCGGTCGCGAAGGTCGGTAAGTTCGGCGGTCGTCGTAATCACTGTCATGCCGATGTCTCATACATCAGCCGCACCGACGAGGAAAGTTATCATCCGGACAGAATGTCGCAGGCCGGTGGCGGACGGGCCGGACACTTAACGGTAGAGCAGATCCCGGAGCGTCAGGCTGATCTCCGGGACATAGGTGACCACCATCAGACAGGCGAGGACGACCGCGACGAACGGCAGCAGCCACACCACCACCCGGTCGAGGCTGATCTCGCCGACCGCACAGGCCGCGAACAGATTGACCCCGAACGGCGGGGTTACCATGCCGAGCGCCAGATTGACCACCATGATGGTGCCGAACTGCACCGGGTCGACGCCGAAATGGCCGGCCAGCGGGGCCAGAATCGGCGCCAGCACGATGATCGAGGCCGAGGTCTCGACGAACATGCCGATCATGAACAGGAAGGCGTTGACCCCGAGCAGGAAGGTGGCGCGGTCGGTGAAATGCCCGGTGATCCAGTCGCCGATCGCCGCCGGCACCCCGGCCCGGGTGATCAGGAAATTGAACAGCCCGGCGGTGGCAATGATGAACATTATAACGCTTGAACTCAAAACGCTGCGCCGGAGAATCGCCGGCAGGTCGCGCGGCCGGAGGTCGCGATAGACCAGCAGTCCGACCACCAGCGCGTAGAAAACCGCCACCACCGAGGCTTCGGTCGGGGTGAACATGCCGCCATAGATGCCGCCGATCACGATCGCCGGCATCAGCAGCGCGAGGCCGGCGCGCCGGGTCGCCGCAACCAGACCCAGCCGTCCGACGCCGTCGCGCCGGCCGTAACCCCGCAGGCGGCACCATATCAGGACCAGCACCATCAGGGCGCCGGCGATCAGCAGGCCGGGCCCGATCCCGGCGACGAACAATTCGCCGACCGAGACTTCGGCGGAGACGCCGTAGAGAATCAGGGGAATCGAGGGCGGTACGATCACGCCCAACTCGGCCGAGGCCGCCTGGAGCGCGGTTGCAAACGGTCGCGGATAGCCGTGCTGAAGCAGCGCCGGGACCAGGATGGCACCGATTGCGAAGGTCGTGGCGACGCTGGAGCCGGAAATCGCCGCGAAGATCATGCAGGTCAGCACGCAGGTTGCCGCCAGCCCGCCCTGTACGCCGCCGACGATCGCTTTGGCGAAATCGACCAGGCGGGCCGAGATGCCGCCCGCCTCCATCAGATTGCCGGCCAGGATGAAGAACGGCACCGCAACCAGCGGCCATTTATCGACCGCGATATAGAGCTGTTGCGCAACCAGCAACAGCGGCAGGTGGGAAAACAGCGCGATGCCCAGCGCGCTGGCCAATCCGATCGCGATCGCGATCGGGACCCCGGCCGCGAATAGCGTCAACATGGCGAGGAACATGGCGGCGGACATCAATCGCGGCCGTCAGGCAGGGGGATCAAGCCAGCGGGCGACCATCGCAACCAGTCCGAAACTGGCGCCGACCGGAATTGCGGCATAGGCCCAGGCGATCGAGATATCGAGTCCGGCCAGGGTCTGGTACCGGACCCGCCAGGCCATCTGGGTGCCGTGCCAGACCATGATCACGAGCAGCACCAGGCAGCACAGAGCGATCAGGAGCGCGAGCGCCTTGCGCAACGGCGCCGGGCTCAGCCGCAACGCCAGGTCGACCGACAGCAGGGCGCCTTGGCGCAGCGCGCTGGCAAGCCCCAGGAACACCATCCAGATGATGCAGGTCTGAGCCAGCACGGTCGACCACCGCGAGGGTTGCTCGAATACGAACCGGGCCAGTATCTGATAGAGGCCGATGGTCGCCGCGGCGACCAGCAATCCGGACGCGACCGCGGTCACCGCCCGTCCCAGTCCCCGGTCGAAGGCAAGAAAGCAGGTGCGAACCGCTGTCACGGCCGATAATTGCGGATGCGGTCGATGTCGGCCTGGCCGAAGCGCTTGGCATAATCGGTATAGGCCGGCGCCAGGACTTTCTGGAAGGCCGCCTTGTCGACCTCGGTATCGACGGTCATGCCGGCGGCACGCAGCTGGGCGATGCCGCTGTCTTCGACCCGGTTGACTTCGGCGCGCATCGCCTGGGCACCGACCTTGGCCGCGGCCAGGAAGATCGCGCGGTCGGCGGTCGGCATCGCCTCCCACGGATAGGGCGACATGATGAACAGAGCCGGCGAATAAACGTGGCCGGTCAGGCTGAGATATTTCTGAACCTGGGCGAATTTGGCCGAGACGATCACCGGGATCGGGTTCTCCTGGCCGTCCACGGTGTGCTGCTGCAGCGAGGTGAACAGCTCCGGAAACGCCATCGGAGTCGGCAGAGCCCCCAGCGTGCTGAACGCCTCCATATGGACGTCGTTCTGCATGGTGCGCAGCTTCAGGCCCTTGATATCTTCGGGCTCATGCACGGCGCGGACGCTGTTGGTCAGGTGGCGGAAGCCGTTTTCGCACCACGCCAGTCCGATCAGGCCGTGCGCGGGAAACTCGTCGAGGATTTCTTGCCCGATCGGACCGTCGAGCACGGCGCGGGCATGGGCGTAGTCCCGAAACAGGAACGGAATATCGGTGATCAGGGTCGAAGGCACGAAATTGCCGACCGGCCCGGTCGAACTGATCACCAGATCAACGGTGCCGAGCTGGGCACCCTCGATCATCTCGCGCTCGCCGCCGAGCGCATTGTTGGGGAACATCTCGATTCGGTAACGCCCGTTCGACTGGCGAGCGACCTCGTCACCGAAGGCCTGGGCACCAATGCCGTAATGGGCCTTGGGACCCAGCGAATAGCCAAGCTTGAACACGGTCTCCGCAGTGGCGCCACCGGTGGCGCCACCGGTCCAGGCGACCGCCAGCATGGCCACGGCAGTGACAGTCCGCCAAGGTTTCCCCATGGTCCGAGCCTCCCCAAATCCAGATTTTTTTCACGCCCTTGCGGACGCCCGAGCTTAGCAAGGGAGCACCGCGCCGGCAACGACTCCAGACCGGACTCGAGCCCACAGGCCCTCAGCCGCACAGAGAGGTTCAGGATCGGGGGAGGGGGCCGGACTGGCGTTCCCGACGGATGGGCTTTAGAGTCGCGCCGCCACGGGGCGCCTCAATAGCCCTCGCGTTCCATGCGCTTGCGCAGCAGCTTGCGGGTCCGCCGCACAGCCTCTGCCTTCTCGCGCGCCCGCTTCTCCGACGGCTTTTCGTAATTCCGGCGCAGTTTCATCTCCCGGAAAATGCCCTCGCGCTGCATCTTCTTTTTCAAAGCGCGCAGGGCTTGGTCGACGTTGTTGTCACGAACCAGTACTTGCACGGTGTCTCTTCACTCCTCCAGTTAGTTCCGGTTCAGTGGGGTCGAACCGAGGGTTTCCGCGGAAGCCTCTTGCTCCTCGGCCGGAACGCTTTCTATCATAGCCGTCGGCCGGTTGGGAAGCCGGCTTTGCGCCTTAACACGAGATTCGACGTGCCATGAGTTTGCTCAAGATCGCCCGCATGGGCCATCCGGTTCTCCGCCGGGCAGCGGCGGAGGTCGCCGATCCGGCGGCGCCGGACATTCAGTGCCTGGTCGCCGATATGATGGCGACCATGATCGATGCCCCTGGCGTCGGGCTGGCAGCGCCCCAGGTTCATGTCGGCCGGCGGGTGATCGTGTTCCGCGTGCCGGGCGGGCGGGGCGGCGAGGCCGGGGTGGTCCCGCCCACCGCCCTGATCAACCCCGTCTGGCAGCCGGTCGGGGACGAGATCGCGTATGGCTGGGAGGGCTGCCTGTCGATTCCGGGCCTGCGCGGAGTGGTGCCGCGCCATCGTAAGATTCGGCTCCAGGGGCTGGCGCCCGATGGCAGCCCGGTCGATCGAGAGGCCGCCGACTTCGAGGCGCGCGTGCTCCAGCACGAGATCGACCATCTCGACGGGATTCTCTACCTCGACCGGATGCAGGACCTGACCATGCTGAGCTTCGAGGAGGAACTGCACCACTTCGACGTCACGTGAGCCGGCGGGGAGATCAAATAGGTATCGACTTGGCCGAAGCCGTTTTTGCCGTCGCCCGTGCCCGCTGTTGGCATCGGCGCTTGGGCCGGAGTATGGTCGGCGGCGTTGCGCATCGTTTCGGGAGGGCAGGCTCATGGACATGATTTCGATCCGGGATCGCATTCTGCTCGCGACCTTGCCCAACGTCATGTTCGACGGCTGGACCGACTATTCCCTGCGCAACGGCGTCGCGGCGGCCGGGTTCGAGGCCCATATGGCGGTGCGCGCCTTTCCCGGCGGCATCGCAGACCTGCTCGACCATTTCAACGCCTGGGCCGATCGCGGCATGGAAGCGGCGCTGGCCGATCATGACCTGGCGGTTCTGGCGCCGAATCAGCGGGTGGCCCTGGCGCTGCGCCTGCGGTTTGAATACCTGACGCCCTACCGCGAGGCGGTGCGGCGGGCGGTCACCTTCGTCGCCCTGCCGACCAATGCCGCCCTGGCGGCGCGGCTGGTCTACCGCACCATCGATACCCTGTGGTTCGCGGTCGGGGACACCGCGACCGATTTCAGCTTCTATTCCAAACGCGCCATGCTGGCCGCCGCGATCGTCCCCGCCACCCTTTACTGGCTGATGGACGATTCGGAAGGGGCGGCCAACACCATGACCTTCCTGGAGCGGCGGGCCGAGACGATCGTCGGGGCAGGCAAGACCTTCGGGCGGCTGGGGCAACTCGGCGACGCCCTGCGCTATATCCCCTCGCCGTTCCGTTTCGCCCGCCAGCTGCGCCGCCGGGTCAGCGACCTGTCCTAGCCGGGCGGCGCCGATCGCCCGCCCTCAATCCGCAGCCGCCGCCGCGGTTCGCCCATAGTGCAGGACCTGGACTTTCTCCAGGGTGACCAGGCCGCTGCCGCTGGCCATCAGGCGATCGAGTTCGGGCAGGAAGCCTGACACCTTGTCTTCGGCATCGACGATTTCGATGATCAGCGGCAGATCCTCCGATAATCGCAGGATTTTGGCCGAGTGCAGACGGCTGGAGTGGCCGAAGCCGATGGCGCCGCGCAGGACGGTGGCGCCCGCCAGGTGCATCTCGCGCGCCTTCAGAACGATAGCCTGATAAAGCGGCTGGTGGCCGTGGCGGTCGTCTTCGCCCAGGAATATCCGCAAGAGGACGGCGTCGCGCGGGATGTTCATGACCAACCCTTCAGTTTGGAGCTAAGCCGAGACCGCTTCGAGGCTAGCGCCCGTGCCGACTCCGATCAAGCGGCTCTCACCCGGTGATCGGCGCTCGCCGGCGACGCGCACCGACGCTCGGCTGTTCGGACTTGCCGCAACCCGGCATGGACTCCCTTTGCCTCGGTCGGTGTGCTATTCCCCCCCTGAGGGACCGGGTCCGGGGGGGTATCCTCCCGCCCGCAAGCAGACGATCCCCGAGGATCAGGCGCGCCGTTCGATGAGGAGACTGGGCAAGATGCGACGGAGTCGATTGGTCCTTGCCACCGCGCTGGCGGTTGTCCTGGCCCCTCTGCCCGCTGCCGCCTTCGATCCGATCGGGGCGATGCAGGCGCAATGGAACGCCTGGGTCGACAGTTTCCTGACGGTGGTGGTCCGCCCTTCGACCGCTTTCTGGAACCAGATCTACGTTGCCCTCGATCCGCTGGAGCCGGTGAACCGGCCGATGTTCGATTTTAATATGAGTGTCAAGGATGACTTTATTGATCCGGCAACGGAATACTTGAGCGATGAAGTACCGCCGCCGGTCAAGGAAATTGCGACCAATTTCTATTTCAACCTGCTCGAACCGCAATTCATGATCAACCACCTGATCGCCGGCGATCAAAAGGCGTTTCGCGATACGGGCTGGCGGTTCGTGATCAATTCGACCATCGGCAATGGTGGCATCTTCGATTCCGCCACCGCCCACGGGTTTCCGCGTCGGGAAATCGGCTTCGGCGAGGCCTTGTGCAAACGCGGCCTGACTGGTGGCCCCTATCTCGTTCTGCCTTTGGTCGGACCGACCGCGGCGGTCGATGCCGTTGTCGCCGGCACGATCATGGCGTCGGGCTACTACCTGCTCAGCCTGTTATCGCCCTGGATCGCCGCCGCCGATTTTGTGATGAACCTGACGGCGTCGGCGAGCAGCCTGCGATACGCTGGCGCCATGCCGTCGATGGACGCCGAGGATCCCTATATGCTGCAGCGGGGCGACTTCTGGCTAAGCCGGGAACGCGACTGTATCAAAAGCCCCGCTCCCGAGCCCAGGCAGCCGGCTGTCCAATCGGACTCGTTCAGCAGCCTGACCTATCAGAGTCAATAGGCAGGTCGGGATCAGAATACCGAGTTTGATTTGTGCGCCGCAAGAAATTAAGTCGCCACTCGTGTTGCGGTGCAATATAATATGGTGCAGACGCTGATCCCGGTCAAATCGCTTTGCTGAATTGAGCTCATTGCCGCGACAAAGCGTCCCAAATCAGGCTTGCGACCTTTTGCAAGCCCAAATCCGCGTCACACTTCCCTAATATGACTGCAATAAAAGCGAGCCGGATGGAACCTATCCTATCGGTTCAACGGGGAGTTCAGGACAGAGGCGGCCGTAGCCAGAAGGCGGTCGTCGATCGAAGAAGCTCGATCAGGATTGGTCTGGCAATGCGTCCGGATCAGTCGGTTCTACCGGAGTGGCGCGATGAGCATAGTGTACCAGGACACCGACCCAAAGTGTTTGCGACCAGGTGGACACCGGGCCGCTCGGCGTAACAAGGGTTTCCGCATCGGGGCCCAACGGTTGGGACGCCCGGCGGCGAAATTTCCACACGGGCGTGACCTCGCCGAATGGCCTGTGGCGGAGCGCGGCATTTCGGCGGAGCTGCTTGATGACCTGCCCGAATCCCTGGTCGCCCTCGATCATCAGGGACGGATTGTTTACCTCAATGCTGCCGCCACCCGGACCTTCGGTCGTGATCAGGCGAGCCTGATCGGATGTGACGCCGATCGCCTGCTGCCGGCATCTACGCTCTCGTCACTGGCCGGGCGGCTGCCGGCGGGTACGGCGATCCGCGGGGGAATTTTAAACCGAAGCCTGATCGCCACCGGCGAGGTCAACGAAACCATCCGCCTGGATGACGGTGGCGACGGCGAACAGAGCTATCAATTCCGTGCCAGGCTCCGGCACGCCGTCGCCGGCGGCAAAGACTGGGCTGTGGTGACCGCGACGGCGCTCTCCGCGTTGCAGCGGCGGATTGCCGAGCTTGAAACGGCGGTGCGCCGATCTGAGGAACAGGCCGCGGTCAAGGCCGAATTCTTGGCCAATCTCAGCCACGAATTGCGGACGCCGCTGGCCTCCATCGTCGGCTACACCGATTCGATGTTGTCGGGGCTGCTCGGCCTGATGTGCAACCCGTCGTTGGAGCGCTACCTGACCCTGATTCACCACTCCGGCCTGCACCTGATGGCGCTCACCGGCGATATCCTCGACTTGGCCAGGATCGACGCCAACAAGACCGAGCTGGTCGAGGAGGAATTCGCGCTTGCCCAGCTGTTTGACGACGCGGTCGCGATCGTGCAGGGGCAGACCGAAATCGGCGAGGTGGCGGTAGCGACGAAACTCGACCGACCGGCCCTCCGGATCCGGGGCGACCGCATCCGACTGTGTCAGGTGCTGATCAACCTGTTGTCCAACGCGGTCAAATTCACCCCGCCGGGCGGCTCGGTGATCCTCAGTGCCGGGTTCGAGGATTGCAGCGGCCATCTCGCCGTGAGCGTTGCCGATACCGGGATCGGTATCGCGGCGGAGGATATCGAACGGGTGCTGGAGCCGTTCGGCCAAGCCGGCGGCGTTTACCGGCGGCCCAACCAGGGCACCGGCCTCGGTCTGCCGCTCAGCCGCAAGCTGGTCGAGTTGCATGGCGGCGAGTTGATCCTGTCCAGCCGGCTCGGCCGTGGCACCACCGTCACCGTGATCCTGCCGACGGCCCGCCTCTTGCCCGACGCACCGGCGACCGGGTCCGCCGCCGTCACGGCCTGGCAGTTGCCGGGCGGACCGCCTGCGGGGCTCCGCGAAGCAGCGCGGGGCAGCGAGGCCTGAGGCCGCCGCAGGGGCCGGCCGGGCCGGTGTTTTTCGCCCCTGGCGACCGTCGCTTCGGGGGCCCCGGGCGGCGTGCAACAATGCGCGCTCGGGACCATTTTCTGTGCTAGGTTGGACTTCTCGTCGTTCCTGGAGGTTCCATGCCGCGGTCATTGTTACCCGAAATTTGTGCGATCGCACGCCAGGCCGGGCAGGTCATTCTCCGCTATTACAACGATCCGGTCGATGTCATGACCAAGGCCGACGGCAGCCCGGTGACCCGGGCCGATCATGCCGCGGAAGCTGTGATCGTGCCGGCGCTGCACCACCTCACCCCCGAGGTCCCGGTGGTGTCGGAGGAGGCCTATGCCGCCGGCCAGGTTCCCGACGTCTCGGGTGGGCGGTTCTGGCTGGTGGATCCTCTGGATGGTACCCGCGAGTTCATTTCCCACAACGGCGAATTCACCGTGAATATCGCCCTGATCGAGGACGGCGTGCCGGTGCTGGGCGTGGTTTACGCCCCGTTTGTCGGCGATTTGTATGCAGGTGCGGGTCCGGGCAGCGCGATGATGTGGGTGGACGGTCGCGGCGACCATGGTCATGCAATTTCGGCGCGGCGCCCGCCCTCGGAGGGCGTGGTGGTAATGGTCAGCCGCCGCCACGGTGACCGGGCCATCGAGGATGACTTCCTGAAGCGGTATCCCGTCTCCGAACGGCTCCAGCGCGGCAGTTCGCTCAAATTTTGCGAGGTGGCGCGGGGTGCCGCTGATTTCTATCCCCGTTTTGGCACCACCTGCGAATGGGATACCGCCGCCGGCAACGCCGTGCTGCTGGCCGCGGGGGGCCGTGTCGACACGCTCGATGGCAGCCCGTTGCGCTATGGCAAGCCGGATTTCCGCAATCCGCATTACGTCGCCAGCGGCGCTCCCTGACCGGGGGGCGTCGCTTCGACGACGCGGTCGTCGCGGTGCCGCCCGAGGGCGCAGGTGTAGCGCGCCATCATCTCGGGCATAATGGTCTGGCCTTCCGGCGGGCGATCCAGACCGAATACGAACCGGGGGAAGTCGAGCGGCTTCTGGGCTTCCCAGATCTCGTCGTGGCGTTCGGGCGGCAGGATCCGTGCCGGATTGCCGACCGCAACCCATCCGATCGGCACCGTCGCGCCGGCTGCCAGGGTGGTGCGCAGGTGGACCGTGCCATTGATCCGGACTTCCGCGCCCTCGCCGATCGCAGCACCGTTGAACACCGCGCAGCCGGTCGCCAGGAAGGCATTGTTCGCGACGGTGCAGCCGACCAGATAGCCGCGCGGGCCGACCAGGACATTGTCGCCCAGGATCAGCGGGCAGCGCGGCGCGCCACGCAGCACCGCCTGTTCCATCACAACGCATCGTCGGCCGATCCGCACCGGCCCGCCTTCCGCGGTAATCACCGCGCCGAACAGGATGCGGCTGTCGGCGCCAATCTCGACATCGCCGCATACCACGGCGTTCGGTGCGACATAGGCGTCGGGATGAATGCAGGGGACGGCACCCCGGTGTTCGATCAGCATGGTCTCGTCTCCCAGGCGATGCGAAAAAAAAGCCCCCTCAGCCTAATCGCTCTTTCCATTGGGGGAAGGGACTTTTTCCGATGTTTGAGCGATGACCGTGGTCACCCGATTTGCTCCGAGTCCGACCGGGCAGCTCCATCTCGGGCATGCCTATTCGGCCTGGGTCGGCTGGCACGCCGCGCAAGCCGCGGGCGGGCGCTTCCTCCTGCGCCTCGAGGATACCGATCTCGGCCGGTGTCGATCAGAGT
The DNA here is from genome assembly GCA_016124535.1 of Azospirillum sp. Lineage (GTDB taxonomy): Bacteria > Pseudomonadota > Alphaproteobacteria > Azospirillales > Azospirillaceae > RI-112. The sequence continues at coordinate 25,283 of WGNK01000033.1, read as the reverse complement.
TCGAGCGCGGCATCCTCGATGACCTCGCCTGGCTCGGGTTGACCTGGGAGACGCCGGTCCGCCGCCAGTCCGAGCATTTTTCCGATTACCGGGCGGCTCTCGATCGCCTGGATGCGGCGGGTTTGCTCTATCCATGCTTCTGCACCCGCAAGGACATCCAATCGGCGGCCAGCGCGCCTCACGGCCCGGATGGTCCGATCTATCCCGGAACCTGCCGCGGTCTGTCCGAGGTCGATCGACGCTCCAGGGTCGCGGCCGGGCTGACCAATGCCCTGCGCCTCGATGTCGCGGCGGCGAGCCGGCTGGCCGGGCCGCTGGCCTGGCACGACCGCGCGGCGGGGCGCCAGACCGCGCAGCCCGAGGTGTTCGGCGACGTGGTGATCGCGCGCAAGGGGACCCCCACCAGCTACCACCTCAGCGTCACGGTCGATGATCATCTCCAGGGCGTCACTCTGGTTACCCGCGGCGTCGACCTGTTTCAGGCGACCCATGTCCACCGCCTGCTTCAGGCGCTGCTCGGCTACGAGCCACCCGGATACCACCACCACCGGCTGCTGGTCGACGAGACCGGCCGGCGCCTGGCCAAACGCGACCAGGCCCGCGCGCTGTGCAGCCTGCGCGACCAGGGACTTTCGCCCGGCGAAGTGTGGAAGCTTGCCGGCGTCCCCGAGGGGCAGGGGCCCGGCTAAATTGCCGGACCGGCGGCGCCGGGGCCGAGGTGCAGCCCCTTGACCAGATCCAGGTAATCGGGCTGGTCGGGGCCGAGAAAGCCATGGCGGATCAGGAAATCGATCACCACCAGTCCGCAGTTGAATTTAAAGCTGTCAGGGGCGCAGACGCTTGCGGCAACCTCGGCCAATGGCCATAGCGTGAAGCTGTCGACTTCGCCGTCGAGATTGCGGGGCTCGAAGCTGGGCGGCAACTCCAGATCATAGAGGAACAGCGTGTCGGGCTTGAGCCCGAGGTCGGATTCCATGACATAGCTGAGCGCGCCGACCGACACCGCCTGACGGGCCAGTGCTTCGTCGATCCCGGCCTCTTCGGAGGCCTCCTTGACCAGGTTTTCCATCAGCCCGAGGCCGATCGGTTGGCCGCCGGCAACTAGGTTGTCGAGTTTGCCCGGCTCGATGCTGCGGTCGAGCGACCGTCGGGCGATCCACATCGCGAGGCTGCCGTCGGGCCGTCGAACGAAGCCGTTGACATGAATCCCATAGGCCGCGATGCCGAAATGGGCGACCGCCGAGCGGTCGACCCACAGCAGCGGCGGTGCCCCCCACCGCTCCAATACGGGATAGGTCTCACCGCGCAGCTTCGCCACCACGCCGTCCTCGACCAGTCGGACCACCGCTTCGTGCAGGGCGGCGGAGCGCCCTTCCGGTGTGTCCGGTCGCGCGGTCAGGATGACCTGTTCGGCAGTGACCAGAAACGGCAGGTCAGGTTCGGCCAGACGCTCGGCCAGGGCATGGCGAACCCAGCCGACCGGGCGCCCGGCGACCTGGAAGCGACGAAAACCGGCCAGATCGTGGCGATTGCAGCGCCGGATATGGTCGAGATAGGCCATGGTCACCGCCTCAGCCGGTTCGTCTCCCTTGGCTTCAACCGCCGCGGGCGCGCCGATGGCCGGCGCTTGCCGGCTAGGGGCTCAGGGGAACGCCGCCAGCGCGGCCGCTCGATTGGGATGGATCACGAAAATGCTGGAAAAGCCGCTCACGTCGAAGACTTCCTGGACGTGGGGTTTGAGCCCGCACAATGCCAGCCGGCCTTTGGCCGCCTTGACCCGCTTGGCCGCCATCAGCAGGACGCGCAACCCGGCGCTGCTGACGTAGTCAAGCTGGGAGCAATCGACCACCATGACCGGATCGGCCGGAGCGATCGCACCCAGCAATTTTTCTTCAAACGATCTGGCAGTGTTGCTGTCGAGGCGTCCGCGGGCTTCGATCACCACGGTGCCGCCATGGCGGGTTTCGATCGCTTCCATGTCAGTCCCTCATTCCTTCGCCCGGCGCGGGATCGCCATGTTCGGGCGATTCGTCGGCGGGGTCAATCCTGCGGGCGAACCGCAGGCAGTTCCGGTTGCCGTCGCGGCGGTAGTCGACCCGATCCATCATCTGGCGGACGAAATAGACGCCCAGTCCGCCGATCGGTCGGTCCTCGATCGAGAGTGTGACATCCGGGTCGGCTGCGGCCAGGGGATTGTACGACCGGCCCTCGTCGATCACCTCGGCTTGGATGCAGCCGTCGGTGCAGCACAGGATGACGTGGATCTCATGCTCGGCGTCATCGTCGAAAGCGTAATCGACGATGTTGGTGATAATTTCGTCGAGGGCGAGATTGAATTTGAACGCCAGGTCGGTCGGCGCGCAATGGGATTGGCAAAATTCATCGACCACGACGGACAGGCGCTCGATCTCGATCAGAGAATTTTTCAGCACGACTTCCCGACGGTCGATCATCACGGCGTAACCTTCCCGGAACCTCCGGTCCGACACAAAAGACCGCGCCGATCAACCTGAGGTGCCGTTGATCGAGCTTACCCGGCCGGCCGGATTTTACAACAACAACCCGACGAGACGCCGGCCGCCGGGGCCTCGCCGGGTCGGTCCGCGCTGCCGCGATCTCAGGACCGCATCGCCGCTTCGGCGTTCTGGCCGGCGATCCAGGCTTCGGTCGAACCGCCGGGCATAGCCCGAATCTGGGCGTCAATTTCAGCCAGACGCTGTTCGGCGTTCTTCTTCATCTCTTCTTGCTGGTGAACCATCTCGTCGATCTCGCGTTCGTAGGCCGCCATGGCCTCCTCGGCCGCCGGGTTGCCGGACTGACCGGACTCGATCAGCTTGAGCCGGCTCTGGGCCAGGAGCCGGACGATATCGGCACGAGTCGCAGTGAGCTGATTCTGTGCCGCAGCAACCGATTTGACGATCTCCATCTTGTGGTCGAGCAGGCGCCGAATCTGCTCCTGGTGCATCAAATAGAGGACCTGCTCGTGACGTTGACGCTCTTTTTCCTCTTCGCGCTGGGCATCGAGATCGGCCTGCCGGGCGGCCTCCTGAAGCGGCCGGTCGGCCGCATCCTTGAGGGCCTTCTCGTGGGCCTGGCGATATTTCATATAAAGAAAAATCTTCATGTAAGCAAAAAAGACGATGCCGGCGATACAGGCACCGATAATCGTCAATGTTGTCGTCCGGTCGTCCATTACTTCTCTCCGAGCCAATACCGATTAAACTATCTTTGATAACAACCACCAGGAGCGGCCTGCTCACTGACGAACGCTGACAGTGGGCGAGATCGACCGGTTGCAACTGGGACCATTTGGACAATAAGGATCGCCTGCCACTTTGACAATCCAATTTCCCGGCCAATTTCCCGGCCAATTTCCCGGCCAATTTCCCGGCCAATTTCCCGGCCACCTTTCCCGTCGCGCGCTTCGGCGGTAGCGGTTCTGCCGGCGGACAAAGCAGCGACGTTGGGCGCGTTCGCGTGGGCCGCTTCCGGGCAGCCCGAGCCCCCCGGGGGGGGCGAACGCGACAGGGAGCAGCGCGACCGATCAGCGGCGGGGTAGCTGGCCGGTGCCACATCGATCATTCAGCCGACCCACCCTACCCGAAATGGCGCTTCGGTAGTATCAGGGGGAACGGCTATGGAAGAGCCCGTATTGCCGTCAGTCGGAACTCAGGCCTTGCGTCGGGTCGACTCTTTCGGTTCCTTCGACTCGCCCGGTTCACTGGAGGAACGGACCAGCTGAAGCATCGGCTTGGAATGGTCGGGCAGGCTGCCCTCCTCCAGCATCGGCCATTTGCCCTGGGTCAGCGAGTCCTCGTCGGCCTTGAGCCGGTCCAACTGGTGATTGAGCAAAGCGAGCCTGGTTTCCGGATCTTCCAGTGAGGCCAGAAGTTGCAGCTTGGCGTCATAATGACGCCGCATCTGCTCCTGAAGGAAACTCAGCATTTCTGCTGATTGCTGGCGCTGATGCGCTTCTTGCGCTCTGAACACTTCGAGTTCAAAATTCCGCTGGCGATCGATATCCGGACGCGCCCGGTCCTCCTCGAAGACTCTGAGGTACTGGCGCCAGATGGTTTTGAAAAAACGGGCCTTCACCCAGATGACCAATACCGTTCCTACCAGGACGAGGCCGATCAAGAGCAGCAGGATAACCGTTTTCATCGATCGTACTCCATGCGGTCGCGAAGTCGTTCGACCGGCGAGGGCGGGCCGGCGCTTGTTCGGAGACCACGTCTTTGTGGCATCAATATTGGTCCCGACCCCCATCACGGTGTGCCGCTGGACCGATTGAGCGAGGCCTGCTGCGCCTGAGCAGAGGCGGCCGGTTGCGTACCTAACTAACCTACTCGGGGATGATAAGCCCCCGGACCAAGGAATGAAATTAGGGTGATACCGCTAAGGAATTGCCCTTACGCCACCCCCGCCATCGGTGGGGCGGCGGGCAGGATCACCTGACCAATGGGGTACGGTGATCCCCTTATCGACAGCGGTTGCCAGTCAAACGATAATTATCCCGGCATTGCGGTCGGAAATAGCGCAAGACAGGCGTCCAATTCACTGACATAAGACGCTCCACGATCGGCAGAATTCGTTTTTTTCTGAGTCGCCAGCGGATTGCGTCATGATCGAATTGACCAGAGCTGATTCGCCCAGACGATGGCTCCGCTTCGCTGGCGCGGCGTTGTTCTACATCGTGGCCTATGTCGTCCTGGACGAGATCAGCTTCATTCCACCCTTTGCCCAGGTCGGCATTACGCCGTTCGATCCCTCCGGCGGCTTTACCCTGGCATGGTTGCTGCGTAAGGGACTGCATTTCGGACCGGTGGTGCCGATCGCGGTTTTCGTCTCCGATATCGCGGTTCGGGACATGGCGCACCCGTGGCTGCCAACGCTGCTCTCTGCGCTCAACGCCGCGGCCGGATATATTGCAGCCGCCTCGGTGTTGCGCTGGCTGATCGGCGGGGAACCGGGGCTCATTCGTCTGGGCGGCATCCTCCAATTGATTATGGTCGCCTTCGTGGCCACCCTGGTCGTGGCCGCGATTGACGTCCTGCTGTTCGTCCGGTTCGGCCTGATCTCGCATGCCGAGCTGTGGTCGGCGGTATTGCGATCCTGGGTCGGCGATTTGATCGGGGCGTTGACGTTAACTCCGGCGCTGCTGATCGTGAGCGACCCCGAGCGGTGGCGACGTCCCGAAGATTGGCCGCTGGGGCCGCCCTCACGGCTGCCCGAGACGATCGTTCAGGCCGGCACTGTGCTGTTGGCGGTGTTCGCGGTCTTCAGCCTGGAGGCCGCGGATCGCTTCAAATATTTCTATCTGCTGTTCGTGCCGATCATTTGGCTGGCGGTGCGGCGCGGCCTGCCCGGAGCGGCGATGGGGCTGCTGGTCACGGAAATCGCACTGGTGGTGGCGATCAAACGCTACGACCACGATGCCGAGACCATGATTGTATTTCAAATGCTGATGGTCGTGCTCGGCCTGACCGGCTTGATTCTGGGCGCCATCGTCAGCGAGCGCCAGCAGTCGAACCGGGCGCTCAAGGAAAACGAGGCGCGGCTGGCGGCGATCCTGGGCACCGCCCCCGACGGCATCCTGACCATCGACGCCGAGGGCATCGTCGAGCTGGCCAACCCGGCCGCGGAGACCATGTTCGGCCACCAGGCGAGCGGCCTGGCCGGCAAGCCGGTCGCCGCGCTCTTGCCCGAACTGATACTCGGCGGCGGCGGCGGCAGCCGCGAACTGCACGGCGTCGGCGCCGAAGGTACCAGTTTTCCCGCCGAGGTTTCGGTCGGCGAGACGCTGATCGGACGGCACCAGCTGTTCATCGCGGTGGTCCGCGACGTGACGTTGCGCACCAAGGCCGAGGCCTGGGTGCGTCAGCACCAGATGGACGTAGCCCATTCCGACCGCGTCAGCATGATCGGCGAGATGGCGTCGGCGATCGCCCACGAGGTCAGCCAGCCGTTGACCGCCATCGCCGCCTATACCCGCGGTTGCCGCTTGCTGTTCGACACGCCCGGCGTCGATCGCGAGCGAATTCGCGCATCACTGGAAAAGATCGGGGTTCAGGCAACCCGGGCTGGGGCGGTGTTGACCCGTCTGCGCGAATTCCTCCACCGTGACGAGATGCACCCCGTGCCGACCAGCGCCGCCGACATCGTCAACGAGGTCGCCGAACTGGCCCGCACCGACATCACCGAGCGTGGCATACGGCTCGATATCGACATTCCGCCGGATTTGCCCAAGGTCATGGTCGACCGTATCCACATCGAGCAGGTCCTGCTCAACCTCGTTCGCAATGGTGCCGACGCCATCGCAGAGGTGCCTTCGGCGGAGCCGGCGATTTCGATTGCCGCGCGCAAGGTCGATGGCCGGATCGAATTCGAAGTCGGCGATAGCGGGCCCGGCGTCGACCCGGTGATTACCGAGCAGTTGTTTCAACCCTTCATCACCACGAAAGGTAAAGGCATGGGGCTTGGACTCTCGATCAGCCGTACCCTCGTTGAGGCTTACGGCGGACAATTGCGCCATGTGCCCCGTTCCAATACCGGGGCTCTGTTTCGCTTCGATTTGCCATTGACCGATGAACAGGCTGGTTGACCCCCTGATCGCCATCGTCGACGACGACGATGCCATCCGCGATGCCCTGGCGGTCCTGCTCGAGGCGGCCGGTTTCAAGACTTGCGGCTTCGGGTCGGCGGAGGCGTTTCTCGACGGCCTCGATGCCACCGGGCTCGGGTGCACCCTGCTTGACGTGCGGCTGCCGGCGATGGACGGCATGTCGCTGCTGAAACAGCTGTGCCGGATCGCGCCGCACCTGCCGATCATCATGATTACCGGGCATGGCGATGTGCCGATGGCGGTCGATGCGCTGAAGGCCGGGGCGATGGATTTCATCGAGAAGCCGGTCGATCCCCAGCGTCTGCTCGACAGCGTCCGTCAGGCGCTCACCCGGGACGCTGCTGCGCGCCAGGACCGCATCGCCCAAGGGGAAATCCGCAGCCGCCTGGAGCGCCTGACCCCGCGGGAGCGCGAGGTCATGGACCTGGTCGTGCTCGGGCACGCCAACAAGGTGATTGCGGCTCGGCTCGGGATCAGTCCGCGCACCGTCGAAATTCATCGCGCCAGGGTGATGGAGAAGATGGCGGTCGAAACCCTGGCCGATCTGGTCAGGCTGACCTTGACCCCGGCGGTGTTGGATGGCTGAGACGGAATGCCCCTACGGTGGGATTAAGTTGGGCTTGACCGGGGCAGGCCGCTTCATGCCCTTATGACCACATCGGGGCTATTGGACGGGGTTACGATGCTGGGGCGCCTCCGGACCGTGCGCGGCAAGTTTGTGGCGACCCTGTTGCCGCCTGTCGTCGTTGCGGTACTGGCGATCTGGGCGGTGCTGGGTGTTCTGCGGATACTTGCCGATCAACCGGGGGGCGCGGCCGGTTTCGGTTCGGCGTTACGGGCCGGCGGCGTTGCCGGGCAGATCCTCGGGGATGGCCTGGTCCTGGTGATCCTGGCCGTGGTCCTGGTGGGCGCCTCGCTCCATGCCTATCGCCGGCGAGTCGGGCAGCCGCTCGCCTGTCTTCTGGAGGCGATCGACGACTCGAAGCGCTGCGGCGACGCGATTCCGGTCGCCTGGTATTCCGACGACGATATGGGCACCGCCATTGGTGCCTACAATGATATGCTGGCGCGTCTGGCCATGGAGCGGGTCGCGTCGCGGCGGGGCGAGGAACGCCTGGCGCTGGCGCTGGCGGCGACCAGGGCCGGCGTCTGGGACCTCGATCTCGCCACCCGAGCCCGCTGGTGGTCGCCGGAATTTTCCCACATGGTCGGCTATGACCACGGCGAATTGCCGATGTCGACCTCGTCCTTCAAGGCCTTGGTCCATCCCGACGACTTGGCTGCGGTGCGCAGTTTGGCCAAACGTCACCTGAGCGGCGACCTTGCAGAATTTCGCGCCCAATACCGGCTTCGCCACAGGCGCGGCGACTGGTTGTGGGTCGAGGATGTCGGCCGGGCCCTGCGCGACAGCCACGGCACGGTCACCCGTTTCATCGGCACCATTGTCGACATCACCGAGCGTAAACGCGCCGAACAGGAACTCGATCAGAGCCGGCGGCTGCTCCATGCCGTCATCGACGTGATTCCTGCGGCAATCAGTGTCAAGGACGCCGATGCCCGGCACCTTCTGCTCAACCGCTACCTGGCCGAGCTCTCCGGCGTTTCGGCCGACGGGGCGGTAGCCGGCGCGCCCCAGATGCTGGGCGACTGGGTCAGCGAGGAGGATCTGGCGCGCGACCGCCGGGTCCTGGCAAGCGGCGAGGCGCTTGCGTTTTTCGAAGACTCCTCGGTCGATCGGGACGGCGCGATCCGTCATTGGATGACCACCAAGATTCCCTTGAAGGACGATCGCGGCGCGTCGACCCATGTGGTTACGGTGGCGCTCGACGTGACCAGCCATAAGAGTGCCGAAGCCACGGTTCGCAAGGCGGGCGAGCAGCTTCACACGGTCCTCAACTCCAGCCCGGTCGGGGTTTGCATCGCCGGGCTCGACGGGCAGATCCGCTGGTCCAACGCGCGCCTGGCCGAGCAACTCGGGTTGCCGTCCGAGGGCTTGCTCGGGCGCCAGCTTGCTGACTGGCTGGCCGCGCGTGACGATGCCGAGCGGCTGGCCGATCATCTGAAACACGACTTGACGATGCGCGACATCGAGGTTCAGTGCCGGCGTGACGACGGCTCCTTGTGGTGGGCCCTGGTGTCGTCGGATCCGGTCGAGTTCAACGGCACTCCGGAAATCATTCTGTGGGCCTATGACATCACCGGCCGCAAGCAGATCGAAGCCGCTTTGCGCGAGCGGGAGGACCGCCTGACCCTGGCGCTGGCGGCGACCAATGCCGGCATCTGGGACCTCGATCTCAAGACCGGCGTGCGCTGGTGGTCGCCTGAGTTCCTGCGCATGACCGGACGAAAGCCGGGCGACGTGCCGATGACCACCGTCGGCTGGAAATCGGTGGTCCACCCCGATGATCTGCCCAGGGTGCGGGAACTGGCCAAGCGCCACCTGCGCGGCGAGGATCCGGAGTTTCGCGCACAATATCGGGTGCCGGCGCCGGACGGCAGCTGGACCTGGATCGAGGATATCGGCCGGGCGATCCGCGATGACGCCGGCACCCCGGTTCGCTTTGTCGGCACCGTGGTCGATGTCACCCAGCGCAAGCAGCAAGAAGGCGTGCTGGCCCGAAAATCGGCCGTGCTGGAATTGACGCTCGAAAGCATGGACCAGGGTATCAGCATGTTCGACGGCGATCTGAAATTGATCGCCTTCAACCGCTTGTTCCTTGAAATCCTGGGCTTTCCCGAGGAGCTGGGGGCCCTGGGGCGGCCGTTCGCCGACTTCGTTCGTATCAATGCCGAGCGCGGAGAATATGGGCCGGGCGATCCCGAACCGCTGATCGAGGAGCGGGTGGCGTTGGCACGCCAGTTCCGCCCCCATGTGTTCGAACGTTTCCGGCCCAATGGCCGGGTCATCGAGGTCCGTGGCCAGCCGGTTCCGGGCGGCGGCTTCGTCACCACCTACTCGGACATCACCGAGCACAAGCGCGCCGAAGAGGCGCTGCGTCTGGCCAAAGAGCAAGCCGAAGAGGCGACCCGGGCCAAATCGACCTTCCTTGCCACCATGAGCCATGAAATCCGGACTCCGATGAACGGGGTGGTGGCGATGGCGGAGTTGCTCGAGCAGACGTCTCTCAGCCGCGACCAGCGCGGCATGGCGCGGGTGATCCGGGAATCGGCCGGCGCCTTGCTGGCGATCATCAATGACCTGCTCGATTTCTCGAAAATCGAGGTCGGCCGGCTGGAATTGGAGATGGTCGAGCTGTCGCTGCTCGACATCACCGAAGGCGTGGCAGAACTGGTCGCCAGCCGGGCCGCCGAAAAGGGCCTGGACCTGGTGGTCACGGTCCAGCCCGGCGTTCCGGACCGTCGGCGCGGCGATCCGCTGCGCCTGCGCCAGATCCTGCTCAACCTGGTTGGCAATGCCATCAAGTTCACCCGGGCCGGCGAGGTGGTGATTTCGGTCGAGGCGATCGCCGCGCCGGGGAGCGAGGGCCGAGCCGACGGCGAACTGGTCCATTTTGCCGTCACCGATCCCGGAATCGGCCTGTCCGAGCCGCAGCAGGCGCGCTTGTTTCAGCCCTTCGTGCAAGCCGAGACCTCGACGACCCGACGCTTCGGCGGCACCGGTCTGGGGCTTTCGATTTGCCGACGCCTGGTCGGCCTGATGCACGGCGATATCGGGGTTACCAGCACGCCCGGTGTGGGGTCGACCTTCTGGTTCGAGATTCCGCTCGAGGTCTTGCCGGCCGAAGCGGCGGCGACCGCTGGTGGACGCGATCTGTCGGGCATCCGGGTTTTGGCGGTCGGCGCAGGGCAGGCTGCGACGGCGGCAATCCGGCGCCACCTTGCGGTCTTTGGTGGCCAGTTGGCCGAGGCAGCGAACGGTGCCGAGGCGATCGCCGCCATGCACCGCGCCCACGGCGCCGGCACGGATTACCACGCCGCCCTGATCGAAGCGACCTTGCCCGACATGAGCGGGTTGACCCTGGGGCGGCGTGTGTCCGCAGATCCGGCCCTGGCCGGGACCAGGTTGGTGCTGATGGCGTTCCTGGCGCAGATTTCGACGCTGTCGGAAGCCGACCGGAGCGGGCTGTTTGCCACTCTGACCAAGCCGGTCCGGCGCGATCGCCTGTGGCGCACGATTGCGGCCGCGGCCGGTCGGGCGACCCTGGAGGATCATTTCCAGGTCGGGCGGAAGCAAATACGCTGGGCCCCGCCGACGATCGAGGAGGCACGCGCTGCGGGCAGCCTGATCCTGGTTGCCGAAGACAATCCGACCAACCAGATGGTGATTGCCAAGCTGCTCGAGCGGCTTGGTTATGCCTGCGAGGTCACGGTCGATGGCGCCGAGGCGTGGCGGCGGATCGAGCAGGCGCAATACGGCCTGTTGCTGACCGACTGCCACATGCCGGAGATGGACGGCTACGAGCTGACCCGGCGAATCCGCGATGCGGAGACCGGCAGCGAGCGCCGGCTGCCGATCGTCGCCCTGACCGCCGACGCGCTCAGCGGGACGGAACAAAAGTGCCTGGCCGCCGGCATGAACGGCTATCTCAGTAAGCCGATCGACGTCGCCCGGCTCGACGCCATGATCCGGCGCTGGCTGCCGCGGGCGGCAGCGACGCGGCGCCCGGCCGACGCCGACCCCCGGCACGGCGACGCGGTGGCCGCGGCTATGCCGGTCGGGGTGACGCCGGATTCCCGGTCTCCCGCGGGCGGGGCACCGGGAGCCCCGTCACAGGCAGCCCCGTTACCGGGAGCCGCCTCACAAGGGGACGGGTCCCTCATTGCGGAGCCGGCGGCCGAGCAGGGAGAGGCTCTGTCGGTGCTCGATCTCGATACCATTCGTTTTGCCTTCGACGGCATCTCGGACGAGGCCAAGGATATGCTCCGGCATTTTCTGCAAACCATGCCGGAGCGTTTCGCCGAAATCCAATCCGCCCTGACTGCCGGCGAATTCGCCCGTGCCCGCGAGGTCGCCCATTCCTGCAAAGGCGCCTGCAACAGTATCGGTGCCTATCGTCTTGGCCAGTTGTGTGCCGATCTGGAGACCAGTCTCAAGCGGGGTGAACCGACGGTCGCCGAAAAATTATGCGGCGGTCTCGAAGCGGGCCTCGATAATATTGCAGCGATTATTGCAAATTTATGATATGCTCAGTTGATAGATGCGAGTGCCTGCGATACTCATTGAAATCTACCAGTTCAATCCGTCAAGTTGATTGGTGCGGGGGCGACCTGCGTGAGGGCAATGTCCCCATTACGGTGTTGGCTAGTCTCTGCCTCCTCGATCACAGATCCATGGTAGCACCGCCGGAATGTCGATCGCCGAACCGCCTTCCCCGAACTGGAGCGAGAACGTTCTCCATGTCCTGGAGAACCGACCGGGATTGGCCGAGCATCTGGCGTCCCGCCTGATTTATTGCCGGTATCGAATCTCCGGATTTCCTGATGTGGCTGCCTTGTTGGAGGCGAACCGCCGGGAGCCGCCAAGCGCGGTCATCGTTGAACTCAGTGCGGAGAATGGCCGCTGGAGCGCCGGCGAAGTGCTGGGTGCCCTCAATCGCGGGGCCGGGGCCGCGTTGCCGACCATCGTGGTTTCCGACCTGCCGGTGCTGCGGACCCATCTTGAAGCGGTTCAGGCCGGCGCCAGGGGATTCCTGGTCAAGCCGATCGACGCCTATGAAGCCCTGGAGTGCCTGGAACGGGTAATGATCCAGGAAGCGGTCTCGCCCTACCGGGTGATGATCGTCGATGATGACGCTTGCGCGACCTCGATGTTCACCGCCGTACTGCGCAAGGGCGGCATGGTTACCCGCGCGGTCAACGATCCGCTGCTGATCATGGAGTCGCTGAACGAATTCCAGCCTGATCTGCTGCTGCTCGATATTCAGATGCCCGGTTGCAATGGCATCGATCTGGCGGTCGCGATCCGGCAGATCCCCGCCTTCGACAGCTTGCCGATCCTCTATCTGTCGTCGATGGACGGCGAGGCCGCGCAATTTGCCGCAATGGCCCGCGCCGGCGACGGTTTCCTGTCAAAAAAGATCAAGCCGGCAATGATGATCTCGGCGGTGGCCGCGCGGGCCGAGCGCATGCGGATCCTTCGCCAGCAATTCGTGCGGGATCCGATGACCCGGTTGCTCAACCACACCGCATTCAAGGAGCGCCTGGTCCACGAGGTCGCGCGGGCCCGCCGCCAGGGTGCTGCGCTGACCCTTGGCCTGATCGACATCGACAATTTCAAACGAATCAACGACCACTACGGCCACCCGGTCGGCGATGTCGTGATCAAGACGCTGGGCCATGTCTTGCGCCAACGCTTCCGGCGCACCGACGGGATCGGCCGCTATGGTGGCGAAGAATTCGGCCTGATTCTTCCCGGCACCGAGGTGGCCATGGCCAAGGCGTTGGTCGACGACTTGCGCTGCGATTTCGCCCGGGTGCCTCACCGCGGAATTGCCACGGAATTTGCCGTGACCTTCAGCTGCGGCCTGGCCGAATACCGCAGCTATCCCGACGCGGTCCAACTGGTCCATGCCGCCGACGTGGCGCTTTACCAGGCCAAGCGCGCCGGGCGAAACCGCGTCCTGATCGCTGACGAGGCGAACCGGCCGATACCGGTTTAGCGGTTGCCCCGGCTTTAACCATAAATATGTCAGGGCCTTGTGCGTTGTTTCAAGTCGCGATAGCCGGAAGTGTCCCGGCCCGCCGGGTCACGCGCCCAGGTCCCGCAACCGCTTTGCCATGTCGACCGCGGCGTAGGTCAGAATCGCATCGGCGCCGGCGCGCTTGAAGCCAAGCAAGGTCTCGGCGATGGCGCGGTCGTAATCGAGCCAGCCGTTCTGGGCCGCGGCCCGCAGCATCGCGTATTCGCCGCTGACCTGGTAGGCCAGCGTCGGCACCGCGAAGGCGTCCTTGACCCGGCGGATCACGTCCAGATAGGGCAGGCCGGGTTTGACGATCACCATGTCGGCGCCTTCGTCGAGATCGAGGGCGACCTCGCGCAGAGCTTCATCGCCATTGGCCGGGTCCATCTGGTACGAGCATTTGTCGCCCTTGAGGAAGCCGCCGGTATTCAGCGCGTCGCGAAACGGCCCGTAGAACGCCGAGGCGTATTTGGCGGCGTAGGCGCAGATGCGGGTGAGCTGCAGTCCGGAGCCGTCGAGCCCGTCGCGGATCGCGCCGATTCTGCCATCCATCATGTCCGACGGCGCCACCGCGTCGCAACCGGCTTCGGCCAGGACCAGGGCCTGGCGGATCAGGACTTCGACGGTCTCGTCGTTGACGATACGGTCGCCGCGCAGCAGGCCGTCATGACCGTGGCTGGTATAGGGGTCGAGGGCGACGTCGCCGATCAGGCCGATCTGCGGCACCGCCGATTTCAGGGCCCGCATCGCCCGGCACATCAGGTTTTCCGGGTTGCAGGCCTCCTCGGCATGCTCGCTCTTCAGGCGCGCCGGCACCACCGGGAATACCGCCACCGCCGGAATGCCGAGCCCGGCCGCCTCGGCCACCGCCTCGACCATCAGGTCAAGGGTCAGGCGGTCGACGCCGGGCATCGAGGCAACCGGCTCGCGGGTGCCGCGACCCTCGATCACGAAGACCGGCCAGATCAGGTCGGCGGCGCTCAACCGATGCTCGGCGACCAGGCGGCGGCTCCAGGGATCGGCACGATTGCGGCGGGGACGGAGTCTCGGGAAGGCACCTACGGGCGGAAAGGCTGGCATGGTGAACTTCGAACGGGCAGGGGAAGGGGAGGGGATGCTACGCCTGCCACCGGCCTGGGCCAATGCTCAATTGGAGGGCAGGGCGGTTTCAGGCGGCGCTCAGTCGGGCTCCCAGCCATGCAGGCTCTTGACGTAACGGCGCCTGAGTTCCTCGACGAAGGCATTGCCGTCCCAGACCCGCTCCTGAAACGTGACGTGCGGCGGATCGATGGTGATGAAATTATAGCCGTTGGGTTCGTTACGGGTCCGGGTCGAGGTCGCGGTCGATGCCTGGGCGACCAGGATCGTACGCTCGATATGGGCATGGTGGTCGCAGACATCGCCAGTATAGCCGCGGTGGAGATGCCCGGCGAGCAGCAGATCGACATGGCAGGCTTCGAGCGCCGGCAGAGCCATGCGGGCTCGCCCGATCAAGCGGGTCGACGGCGCGTCGGGCGGCGGCAGAAACGGGTGATGGGTGACCACGACCTTGAATCTGGCGTGCGGCAGCGCGCCGAACACGTCATGGATACGCTGGATCTGCCGGTGGTTGATCCGGCCATGGGCGAAATTGAGGTTGAGCGAGCGTGCCGTGTTGATGCCGAGCACCGCCATCTCCTCATCGACATGCAGCGGGCTCAGATCCTTGGTAATGTAATGCTGGTAGCGGCGGAACGGATGGGTGAAACGCGCCACCAGATTGTAGCACGGAATGTCATGATTGCCCGGCACCACCAGATAGGGCTGGATCAGCCGCTCCAGAAACGTGCGTGCCGCCTGGAAATGGCTGTGCATCGCACGCTGGACCAGATCGCCGCTGATCACCACCAGCGAAGGTTGCGCCTTCCACAGGTCGGCGAGCAGGCCCTCGACCACGTCAGAGTCGATCCGGCCGAAATGGAGGTCGGAAACATGCGCGATCGTTCTCATGGCCGGGCTTTTCCCGGATCGCTTTTGTTGGCCGGCACCAACATCGTCAAGGCGGCGGGACGGATGCGGTAATGCAGCGGCGGGCTCAGCTTGATGATCTCGCCGTCATTGACCAGCTTGATCCGCCGCCGCCGACTGGTCACGGTCAATTGCTGCATGGTCACGCTCTCTAACTGGGTATCGTCGGTCCAGCCGCCCACCGCCAGCCGGGCCAGGAGCCCAAGCAAGCCGAGCCGACTCAGCTGTTTGACCAGGTAGACCGCCAGCACCCCCTGATCGAGCCGGCGCCGGCTCAGCAGAGCTTCCCAGCCGACCGCGTAAACATTGTTGGTCACCGCCAGGGCCGGCGTCCGCACCGCCTGGGCGCCGCTTCCGAGATCCAGCGTGACTCCGATCAGGTCGTAAAAGCGGATCGTGCGGTAGAGCGCCAAGGTCAGGGCCAGCCATTTGCGTGGGCCGGGGGTGCCGCGGTGGCGTTCGCGCGCCCGGACCAAGGCCGGGTAGAGCCCCATCACCGAGTTGACCAGGAACAGGCGGCCATTGACCTCGCCGACATCGACGGCCCGGATCGTGCCCTTGGCCAGCGCCGTAACCGCCTGGCGGAGATCGAGTGGAATGCCGAGATCGCGGGCGATCAGGTTGAGGGTGCCGAGGGGCAAGACGCCCAGTGCCTTGCCGCTGCCGAGCAGGATTTCCGCAGCGGTGGCGATGGTGCCGTCGCCGCCGCCAACCACAACGGCTTCGGCGTCGCCCGCCACCGCGCCGTCGATGGCGCGGGCCAGGTCAACGCTGGCCACCGCGATGACCTCGGCGTCCGCTCCGGCCTCAGCAAACCAGCGCCTGACCTTGTCGACGGCTTCCGCCGTCGACACCCCCAGCAGCGTCCCCGCGCCCTCGTTCAGCACCACCGCCAGCTTCATGCCGCCATCATGACCGTTCCGCCCCGATTGGAAAACCCTTTTCCGTTTCAATGGACTGGTTTGGAGACCTGCGTCTGGGGCTAGCGTCTGGGGCCGGCGTCTGGGGCCGGCAGCGGGGTGGGGGCTGGGGGCGTGCCACCGGTGCCGGCGCCGGCCCGCCAGCCGGCATGCCGTGGGGACGAAGCGCGGATGCCGGCGGCGAAGCTGCTCCCGGCACCCGCAATGGCTAGGTGTGGCAGTGGGATTTTCGCGTTCCGGTCGCTGGCTTGCGAACACCGTTGGCCTATGTTAGGACGATCCGGAGTCCGCAAACGGCCTCCCAGGACTGTCTGATCTGCATTTAGCGAAGTAACGCCAATGGATATTGCCACTCCGATCGGAATCGTCGCCAGCTTTGCGGTTGTCATGGTCGCCATTGTTCTGGGCGGCGATGTCTTGACCTATGTCGATATCCCGAGTGTATTTATTGTAATCGGTGGCACTATTGGGGCAACCATCATTCGATTTACCTTCAACACCGTCGTCTCGGCGTTGAAGACCGGCATCAGTACCGCGCTTAACCAGGACCGGACCTCCGGTCGCGACCTGATCGACGAGGGCATCGAACTGCTGCAAGCCCATCGCAAGGGCGGCCCGGTTGCGTTGGAGGCGGTCAAGATACGCAACGAATTGCTGGGCAAGGGCGTCACCATGGTGATCGACGGCTTCGCCGAACCGGTCATCCGCGACGTCCTGCTGGCCGACCGTGACCGGACCGCGGATCGCCTGGACCAGGGCGTGCGCATTTTCCGGGCGATTGGCGATGCCGCGCCGGCGTTCGGCATGATTGGCACGCTGGTCGGCCTGGTTGCCATGCTGGCCTCGATGGATGATCCGTCGAAAATCGGCCCGAGCATGGCGGTCGCGCTGCTGACCACGCTTTATGGTGCGTTGATCTCCAATGTCATCGCCCTGCCGATCGCCGACAAGCTCGAGGCGAAGATCTCAAGCGAATACGTCAACCGGACGATGATCGTCGATATCGTTCTCGGTATTCAGCGCAATGGCAATCCGGACATGCTGCGTGACCAGTTGGAGGTCTATCTGGCGCCGGCGGAACGCCGGCGGCCCGACGCCCCCGAGGCCGGTGGATGAACCTCTGTGGCGGCGCTTCGGCATGAACCGGTAAGGACTAGGGCGCCCGATGGCACGAGAAAAGAAGGCTCCCGCGGGTGCTCCCGGATGGATGGTCACCTTCGCCGATCTGATGTCCTTGCTTTTGTGTTTCTTTGTCCTGTTGCTGTCGTTCTCGAGCATGGACCAGCGGCGCTTTTTTGACGCGGTCGGCAGCATGCGCGAGGCCTTCGGGGTGACCAAGGAAATGCTCCTGAGCGGGGTGATCGAACTGCAGGGTATCCCCTTCATGAAGCAGACCCGCCGGCTGATCCCGCTGCCGATCCCGGTCGCGATGCTGGCGGAGATCGCCGGCGAGGGCGAGGCGGTTTGCGACCGGCCCGAGGATCGGGTCACGAGGGAATCCCAAAGCAGCGATCTGGACGCCGCCGCCGCCGCGGCTCAACCTGGTGCTGTGGCGCCAGGGGCCGAGCCCGGCGACCGCTTGGCCGCCAGCGAACTGGAACAACTGACCAGGGCCGGCGAGGACCTGTCGCCCGAGGCGCTGCCCGGGGACGGTCGGCCGCCCGGAGGCAGCCAGGCCCGGAACAGCACGCAACAGGACCCCGCGCAACAGGACCCTGAGCAACAGGGCCGGGCCCAACAGAACAGTACCCAGCAGGAAGTGGTGCGGCAGCTGAAGGCGTCCTTGAGCGGCGGCATGGTGACCGCCGGGGTTTCGGTCGAGGATCGGGACGGTGCCATCCGCATCACCCTGCCGGCGGCATCGACCTTTCCCTCGGGCAGCGATGACCTCGGACCGGAAATGGCCACCACGATCGACCAGGTTGCCGACGTGATGGCCCGAAGTTCGGGCCGCATCCTGGTGGTCGGGCATACCGACGATATCCCGATATCGACCTGGCGCTTCCGCTCGAACTGGGAACTGTCCTCGGCGCGGGCGATCGCCGTGCTGAAGCGGCTGGCGGCGCGACCCGCCCTCGACGAGCGGCGCCTGGTCGTCATGGGCCATGCCGATACCTCGCCTCTGGTGCCCAACCGAACGCCAGAGGACCGGTCGCGGAACCGTCGCGTCGAAATCGTCCTGATGCCCAAGTGAGCCGGCGCCTGCCAGAGCCTACGCCCGAGGGCGTCATCGGCGGATCGGGTCAGGTGCGGTCGGCGGGCAGGTTAGCGGGCCGACTCAGCACGGGCGTCGGTGGCTTCGATCGGCGGGGCCGGCAGCGAGCGATAGGCGTCAAGATAGGTCGCCTGCTCCGAACGTTTGGTACAATAGTCTTGGGGGTTGATGATTTCCTCGGCATTCTGGCTGGCCTTCATAAAATCTCTGCCCAGGGCAAACCAATTGTCGATGAAGTCGAGAAACGGAATCGGCAGCCCACCATTGTCACGAGACAGGGTGGAGATCACGTCTCTGCCCGCCACCAGCTCGTTGCGGATGTCATTATACTGCGATTCGTACATCAGCTTCATTGCCGCTGAGATGCGCCCCTGGTCATAGGCCGTCTGGATCGCGGCAGTTCCTGTGGTCAGATGCTGGGCGACGCAGCTCATATAGGCGTAGCGACGTGCAACCGTCTGCTGGAGTGCGGTAAGCGCCGCGTCGTCCTCCGCCTTGCCGGCCCGCGCGGCCGCCGTCGCCGATGACCCTGTGGTTGCCTCGTCGGACCGGCTTGTGCGATTGGGCCATAGTCCGGGGCGGGCGCCAGGGCCGAGCGCCGACCACTCCAACTTGAGGAAACTGGCGCCCAGCGTCACCATGACGATGACACAAAAGGCGGTGACCGCGCCGACGACGGCATTTGCCCGCCGAAAATCGCGCTGGGTCTTCCGGCGCAACGCGCGGGTTGGCTGTTTGTCGCCGGCGGTGGGCGGTCTCCCGGCGCAGCCCGGCGGGTGAGCGGGTCCGGCGCCGGCCATAGCAGCGGACGAGCGCTTCGGGGCGGGCTCGACGCCGCCAAATTCCCAGACCATGGTGATTTCGCGGCTGCCATCGGCGGCGATGGCCTCGACCAGGATGCGGACGCCATCGGTCGGCGATTGGCTGGAAAGGGCGCTGGCCAGTTGGGCGGCCGACTCGTCGTTGTCGAAGCGCTGCACGACATCCCACGCCCCCCGGATCTGGTGCTCGACGATGTAGCTGTAGTGTGGCGGCGCGAGCGGCATGGGACGGGCTTCGATCAGGGGGTCAACTCTAATGTGCCTGCCGAGCCGCCGGGTGGCAACCGCAGCGCGGCATTTCCTCGGCGGTTCCGGCTGTTCCGCCGACGCAGAATCCGCCGATGCGGACCTGCCGGCCCGCCGGCTTTCTGGTATGCTTTCCGGCAAAACCGTCCGGGGGAGGGAAGCATGGCACGGATCGTTGCAGCGGTTTGGCTGCTGGTGGCTGCGATTCTGCCGGGTTCAGCCCTGGCCTTCGACCCGCCGGGGATGGCCGCCGACGCTGACGCCTATCTGGCGGCGATTCGGCGGACGGCGCCGCCGCAACCAGACGAGGCCAAGCGCCGCCTGGCGCTCCAGGCAGCCGCTACTGCCTTGAGCAAAAAGGACTATCCGGTCGTGATCCGCCAGGTCGAGGAGGCGATCCGCCAGGGCGAGCGGCGACCCGAGATGTTCCTGGTCCTCAGCGAGGCCTGGGGTGCCGGAGCCAATCCCGATTCGGCGCGTGCGCTGCAGGCCGCGTTCCTGGCCTACCGCGCCGACAGCCGCCGGCCGGAGGCGCTGCTTCGTCTCGCCGCGGTGCTTGGCGAGATGCAGGACCGACCGGCGGAGGCGCTGGAGGCTCTGGCGGAACTGGCGCAGAACCACGACGCCGCGGCCAAACTGCCGGACCTTGCCCAGCGGATTGCCGCTTTGCGCCTGCGCGTCGGGCTGACCTTGAAGCAGGTGCGGGTGGTCTCCGACGACGCGCCGCCGCGGGTCTGTCTGGAGTTTTCCGATGCGTTGCAGACCAAGGACACCCATTTCGAGGACTACCTCAAGATCGAGCCGGCGGTTGCCCTGGCGATCGAGCCGCGCGGCGCCAGCCTTTGCCTGACCGGGGTAGAAAATGGCGCCGCCTATCAGCTGACCCTGCGCCAGGGATTGCCTGGTACCGAGGGCCTGATCCTGCACCAGGATGAGACCCAGAAGGTGCGGGTCGGCAACCGCACGCCCACGGTCGGCTTCCGCGGCCAGGCTTTCATCCTGCCGCGGACCGCGACCGGCGGCATCCCGGTGGTCACGGTTAATCTCGACTCGGTGGCACTGAAACTCTACCGGATCAACGACCGCAATCTGGTCGGTCAGATCAACGGCAGCCACATCACCGAGTCGCTGTCGGGCTGGTCGGCCCGCGAGGTCGCCGATACCCAGGGCGAGCTGTTGTGGCAGGGCCGGCTCGCGGTCAAGGGGAAGCCCAACCAGGAGATCACCACCGCCTTGCCGGTGCGCGAGATTTTGGGCGAACCCAAGCCAGGTCTCTACATCGTCGCCGCCGAGCCGGCCGATGTCGAGGAGGGCTACAAGCCTTATGACAAGGCGACCCAGTGGGTCATGGTCTCCGATCTCGGCCTGACCAGTTTCCGCGGCGCCGACGGCGTCACCGTGTTCGTCCGTTCCTTTGCCAGCGCCAAGCCGCTAGGGCAGATCGAGGTCGCCCTGCTCGCCCGCAACAATGCCGAACTCGCCAGGGTCCGAACCGACGCGATCGGTCGCGCGGTGTTTCCGCCGGGTCTGACCCGTGGCAGCGGCGGCAATACCCCGGTTGCCGTCATGGCCTATGGGCCCGAGGGCGATTTCGCGGTGCTCGACCTGACCACGGCGGCTTTCGACCTCAGCGACCGCGGCGTCGGTGGACGCAGGCCGCCGGGACCGCTCGACAGCTTTCTTTATACCGACCGGGGGGTATACCGGCCGGGCGAGACGGTCAACCTCACCGTCCTGTTGCGGGACGACCGCACGGTCGCGGTCGAGGAGTTTCCGCTGACCCTGAAGGTGCTGCGGCCCAACGGCACCGAATTCTTCTCCAAGGTGGTCAAGGCCGCCGGTGCTGGCGGCTACGCGCTGCCGATCGCGCTCAACCGCGCCGCGCCGATGGGCGGCTGGAGCGTCGAAGCGTTCAGCGACCCCAAGGCCGAGCCGATCGGCCGGGTCTCGTTCCAGGTCGAGGACTTCGTCCCCGAGCGACTGGCGCTCGAGGTCGAGGGCAGTGCCCCGCGGATCGAACCGGGCCAACCGTTCGAGGCGGTGGTCAAAGGCCGCTTCCTTTATGGCCCGCCCGCGGCCGGGCTCGAAGGCAGCGCTGAGCTGTCGCTGCAGCCCGACCCCAATCCCTATCCCCAGCACAAGGGCTATGCCTTCGGTTTGGCCCAGGAAACGGTGACGCCGCGCCTGATCGAGCTGGAGTTCCCGACCAGCGACGAGGCCGGGGTGTCGCGGGTGCCGGTGGCGCTGCCGCCGCTGCCTGACACCACGCGGGCCTTGCGGGCCGAAATCCGGGTGACCATGGCCGAACCGGGCGGGCGGCCGTCGCGCAAGAAGATGACGGTGCCGGTGCGCACCCAGGCCTTTGCGCTCGGCCTGAAGCCAGGATTCGTCGATGGTCGCATTGCCGAGGGTGGCACGGCGCAATTCGAGCTGATTGCGGTCGCTCCCGACGGCGCGCCGATCAGTCGGCCCGACCTGCGAATCGAGCTGATCCGCGAGCGCTACGACTATCAATGGTTCCTCGATAACGGGCGCTACAATTACCGGGTGACCCAGCGGGATGAGAGCCTGCGCCTGACCCGGGCCTCGGCCACCGCCACGGCCCCTACGGCCCTGGCGTTCGGCCCATTCGACTATGGCCGCTATCGGCTGGAGGTGTCGGAGCCGGCGAGTGGTGTCGCCACCTCGCTGCGCTTCAGCGCCGGCTGGTTCGTTGCCGCGCAGGCGGGCGATACCCCGGACAAGGTCGAGGTGGCGGCCGACCGTGACGCCTATCAGCCGGGGGAAACGGCGCGGGTGCGGATTACCCCGCCCTTCGCCGGCGAGGTCCTGGTGACCGTCGGTACCGACCGCTTGTTCGAAACCCGCGTGCTCAGCGTCCCCGCCGAAGGGGCGACGGTCGAGCTGCCGGTCGCCGCCGAATGGGGACCCGGCGCCTACGTCACCGCCAGCGTCTACCGGCCGCCGGTGCACGGCAAGGACCGCATGCCGGTGCGGGCGATCGGGCTGGCTTGGCTGGCGATCGATCCGGCGGCGCGGACCCTGGGCGTCGCGCTGGAGACGCCGGAGATGATGCGGCCGCGCCAGGTGGTCGAAATGCCGGTCAAGGTGACCGGGGCGGCGGCGCTTGGGGAAACCTGGGTCACGCTGGCTGCGGTCGATGAAGGTATTTTGCAACTGACCGATTTCGTGTCGCCGGACCCGCGTGGCCATTTCTTCGGCAAGCGGGCATTGGGGCTCGATATCCGCGACGACTACGGCCGCCTGATCGACACCCTAGACGGTCCCCAGGGCGAGTTGCGCCAGGGCGGCGATACCGGCGGTGCTGGGCTGCCGGAAGTGCCGATCACGGTGGTTTCACTGTTCTCCGGGCCGGTTCGGGTCGATGGCCAGGGCTATGCCCGGATCAAATTCGCCTTGCCGCCGTTCAACGGCCAGCTGCGGCTGATGGCGGTCGCCTTCGACAAGACCCGGATCGGCGCCGCCGCCACCAAGCTGATCGTGCGCGATCCGCTGGTGGCGCAAATGACCCTGCCCAGGTTTTTGGCTCCCGGCGATCTGAGCCGCCTCACCCTCTCGCTGCATAATGTCGAGGCCACCGCCGGAAATTACCGGGTGGTGGTCGCGACCGATGGCCCGGTCGCAGTTGATGACAGCACCTTTACCGCGGCCCTGGACAACGGCGAACGCCGCAGCCAGGTGCTGGCGCTGCACGGTACCGGCGCCGGAATTGCCTCCGTCACCGCCACGGTGGAAGGGCCGGACGGGCTTTCGCTCAGTCAAAGCCTGAAGATGACGGTCCGGCCGGCGCGCCCGGTCGAGACCGACTTCATGACCAGCCAATTGGCGCCGGGGGCGACCGGCAGCGCCGGTGCGGCCTTGCTGGCGCCGTTCGTACCCGGTACCGCCGGGGCGTCGCTGAGCTACAGCGTCGCGCCGCCGTTCGATGTCCCCGGCCTGCTGCGTGCGCTCGACCGCTTTCCCTATGGCTGCCTGGAGCAGTTGGTCAGCCGGGCGCTGCCGCTGCTGGTGGTCAACGACGTGGCCCTGGCATTGGGACCCGAGCGCAAGCCCGACGACAGCCTGGAGGCGCGGGTCGATCAGGCGATCGTCCAGGTCCTCGATAAGCAGCGCTACGACGGGGCCTTCAGCCTGTGGAGTTCGCGGGGCGAGGAAGCGCCCTGGCTCACCGCCTATGCGATGGAGTTCTTGACCCGCGCGCGCGGCGGGCATTATGCGGTGCCTGACGCACCCTATCTCAACGGCCTGACCTGGCTGCGCCAGTTCGCGATCGACGGCGGCACCGATCCGGCGGGACTGGCCGGCCGGGCCTATGCGCTGGATGTCCTGTCGATGGCGGGCGCCCTGACTGCGGGGCCGATCCGCTACTTTAACGATGCCTTCCTCGATCAGCTGCCGACCCCCCTGGCGCGGGCCCAGGTGGCGGCGGCGCTGGCCCGGATCGGCGATCGCGAGCGTGCCGAGGCCGCCGCCGCGGAGGCGGTCCACCACCTTGCCCGCGAGCACTGGTACCCGGATTACGGCTCGACCGTGCGCGATGCCGCCGCCCTGGTCACCGTGCTCGGCGAGGCGGGGTTGACCGGTCGGGCGCTGCCGGCGCTGATCGACCGCCTGCCGGCCTCGGCGACCGGGGTCAAATATACCAGCACCCAGGAACAGGCCTGGCTGGTGCTCGCCGCCCATACGCTGATGGGCGGCAAGGCGCCGCTCAGGGTCGATAGTCCCGGCCGGGCGCTGCCCAAGGGCGACCCGGTCTATTTGCTGCCGACGGCGGCCGAATTGGCCGGCGGCCTGACCGTGCGCAACGCCGGCCAGGGGCCGATCTGGCAGGCGGTGGCGGTCTATGGCATCCCGGCCGAGCCGCGGCCGGCGGCACGCGAGGGCCTCAAGATCAAGCGCGGCTTCTTCCACCGCGACGGCACGCCGCTCGATCTCGATACCGTCAAGCAGAACGACGTGTTCGTGATCACGCTCGAAGGCGAGGCCAATACCAAGCTCTACCACCAGGCGATGGTGGTGCATCCCTTGCCGGCCGGCTGGGAGATCGAAAATACCCGGTTGGGCGCGGCCGGCACCAAGGATCTGCCCTGGCTCGGCGACCTCAGCGAGCCGGAGATGGCGGCGGCGCGTGACGATCGCTTCATTGCCGCGATCAACCTCACCGAAGACGTGCCGGCGTTCAAACTGGCCTATCTGGTGCGCGCGGTCACGCCGGGAACCTATGAGTTGCCTGGGGCGGAGCTGTTCGACATGTACAAGCCGCGTTTCTTTGCCCGCCAGGCGGTCGGCCGGATCTCCGTGCTGCCGCCCGGCCCGTGACCGGTACCTTGCGGCAGGCCGGGGCCGTTTCCGTTTGACAGCGAAACGGCGCTCCCCGAGGGGAGCGCCGTCGCTTTCATCCGCTCACCCGCCCAGAACCGGACTCACATGCACTGAGTCTGAGCTTCCATGACCGCGTTCATGCCTTTGGCAATGTCGGGCGACAGGGCGGTGGCATCGAGCATGGTGCCCTTGGCCAATGCGGCGTTGACCGCCGTCAGCGCGGCGATCGCCGACGAACGATCGGCCGCGACGATTTTTTCCGATGTACATTTGCAAATCTTGTCGGCCTCCGGCCCCGGAGTCCCCACCTTGCACAGAGCCTACAAATTAGCCTCCTCGACGCGGCGAATGGAAACGAGCCTCCCGGGAGCGGGGATCTGGCTGCAACCTTGAAGCGATTTTGGTGATCGGCTCGCGGTTCGGCGGCCGGGTCAAGGGCGCGCCCGGTCGGTGCCTTGGCGCCGAGTG
>WGNK01000045.1 GCA_016124535.1 Azospirillum sp. | reverse complement strand
CTTGGTCGGGATCGTGGTGTTGCGGTCGATCAGGCGGGTGAACACGCCGCCCAGGGTCTCGATGCCGAGCGACAGCGGCGTGACATCGAGCAGCAGCACGTCCTTGACGTCGCCCTTGAGCACCCCGCCCTGGATCGCCGCACCGACCGCCACCACCTCGTCGGGGTTGACGCCGCGGTGCGGTTCCCGACCGAAGAACTGCTTGACGGTCTCGATCACCTTGGGCATGCGGGTCATGCCGCCGACCAGGATGACTTCATTGATTTCCGACGCCTTGATCCCGGCATCGCGCAGCGCGTTGCGGCAGGGGTCTACGGTCCGTTGGATCAACTCATCGACCAGCGCTTCCAGCTTGGCCCGCGTCAGCTTGATGTTGAGATGCTTCGGCCCGCTCTGGTCGGCGGTGATGAACGGCAGGTTGACTTCGGTCTGGGTCGCCGAAGACAGCTCGATCTTGGCCTTTTCCGCGGCTTCCTTCAGGCGTTGCAGGGCCAGCCGGTCCTTGCGCAGGTCGATGCCCTGCTCCTTGCGGAACTCGTCGGCCAGGTAGTCGATGATCCGGGCGTCGAAGTCCTCGCCGCCGAGGAAGGTATCGCCGTTGGTCGATTTGACCTCGAACACGCCGTCGCCGATTTCCAGCACCGACACGTCGAAGGTGCCGCCGCCCAGGTCGTAGACCGCGATAATGCCGGTGCCCTTCTTCTCCATGCCATAGGCAAGGGCGGCCGCGGTCGGTTCGTTGATGATCCGCAGCACTTCAAGCCCGGCGATCCGGCCGGCGTCTTTGGTCGCCTGGCGCTGGCTGTCGTTGAAATAGGCCGGCACCGTGATCACCGCCTGGGTGACCTTCTCGCCGAGATAGTTCTCGGCGGTTTCCTTCATCTTCTGCAGGATGAAGGCGCTGATCTGGCTGGGGCTGTAACGCTTGCCCGCGGACTCGACCCAGGCATCGCCGTTGTCGCCGGAGATGATCCGGTAAGGCACCAGGCCCTTGTCCTTGGTGGTCAGCGGGTCGTCGTAGCGCCGCCCGATCAGCCGCTTGATCGCGAAGAAGGTATTTTCAGGATTGGTCACCGCCTGGCGCTTGGCCGGCTGGCCAACCAGACGCTCGCCGCCCTGGGTGAAAGCGACCATCGACGGCGTGGTCCTGGCGCCTTCGGCGTTTTCGATCACCTTGGCCTGGGAGCCATCCATAACGGCGATACAGGAATTGGTGGTGCCGAGGTCGATTCCAATGACTTTGCTCATGTTAAGCCTCTCGTTTCCGGCGGATTCCAGACGGCCCGTCAACCGGCACCGCCACGATCCCCATGCCGTCCATCCTGGAGCGACGATCCCGTGGAACGGCGTTGTGTTGCGTCAACTGCCCGAGGCCAGATATAGGCAGGTGGGATTGCCCCTGCAACGGGCAGATCCGCGCAGGCTTAACCGGATCGACAGGGCCGGGGGTGATATGTCGGACGGTTGTCGGCATTTTCCCGGAAAGCTATAACCAAGGCGACCGCACGCTCCTGGCGGCCGACCGGAAAGGACGGCACCGATGCTGTTGGCTGGCTTCGGCCTTCAAGGTTACCGGATCGTCCGGCTGATCCAGGCAGGACGGCTGGCATCGACTTATCTGGCGGAAGAAGAGGCGCTGGAGCGGCTGGTGCTGCTCAAGGAATTCGCGCCCGACGGCGGCATCGCGCGCCACGATGGCCCCTCGGTTCGGCCGGTGTCGCTGGATGCAGCGGCCGAGTTCGAGCGACTGCGCCGCCTGTTCCGTGACGGCGCCCGACTCGCCGCCCAGGTCGATCACCCGACGGTGCCTAGAATCCTGCATCTGTTCGAGGCCAACGAGACCGAATACCTGGTGCACAATTATCCGCCCGGCGACCGGTTGGCCGATCTTATGGCGGAGAAAGACCAGCCGCTGTCCGATGCCGAGATCCGCGGGCTTCTGATGCCGCTGGCCGAGGGCATCGAGCTCCTGCACGATCATGGTCTGGTGCATGGCGATCTCCGCGCAGAGACCATCGTGGTGGATCCCCGGCACGGGCTGCCGGTTCTGCTCGATTTCGGCAGCGTCGCCGGGGACGATCCCGGCGCGGCTGCGGAGGCTGCGGCACTCGACGAACTCCTGCCCTGGACCGACATCCACGCGCTGTCCGCCATCGGCTACCGGCTGATTGGTGGGCACCTGCCCGGGGATGACGGCGAAGACCGCGGCAGCGCGTTTCGAATTCCACCCTTGGCCCGTGACATCGGCCGCGGCCGCTACGGCGACGACCTGCTGGCCTTGATCGACCTGGGGCTCGGGCTGGGGCCTGAGGAGCGGCCGAACACGGTGGCGGAATGGCGCCAACTGAAAGGCACCGCGCGGGTCGCCCCGGCGGCGCCGAATCCAGCGCCGGCCCCGATTCCGGCACCGATTCCGGCACCGATGCCGATCGCGGAGCCGGCCCCGGCCCCCCTT
Organism: Azospirillum sp.; assembly: GCA_016124535.1. Taxonomy (GTDB): domain Bacteria; phylum Pseudomonadota; class Alphaproteobacteria; order Azospirillales; family Azospirillaceae; genus RI-112. Next base: position 26,714 of record WGNK01000045.1, on the reverse strand, counting down.
CCGGCGGCAACGATCCAGCCGGAGCCGCCGGCCGCCGCCGCTCCGGCACCTTGGATTGCGGAGACCGCGCCGGCCGCCGCCGCTTCGGCCGCGACCGGCCCCGCCGCGTCCCCCAACTCACCGCCGCCGAGCCCGGCCGATCCGGAGGCGACGGCGAGCGCCCCGCTGCTGGCAGCGCCCGAGCACAGCCGCGGCCCGGTCCTTTCCGGGGCCGCACCGGTCAAACTCCCGCCCTGGCTGATCGAAGCCGGCCGCAGGGTCGCGGAGCGGTGGCCGCTTTGGCGCGACCGATTCAGCGATTGGACCCGGCGCCTCGTCCGCATGCCGCTGTGGTCCAGGCTGCGCGCTGGGGTCACCGGGATCGACCCGGCGTGGCGCTGGCAATTGACCGGGGCCGGCATCGCGCTGGTGCTGGTGCTCGCCGCCCTCGGCTACCGCTGGACTCAGGCGCCATGGCGAACCGCGCGCGCCCTGGGCAGCGCCGCCGGCTATCAGCACTATCTGCAGCTCTACCCCAACGGATGGCACGCCGAGGAAGCGCGGATGCTGGCGGAAAAGCAGGAAGCCAACGTCCGTCAGCGTCGGCGGGACGCCGAGAGCCGGATCGAGGAATTCGCCTGGGACGCGATCAAAGAGTCCCAGGATGCCCGGGTGTTTTCGGAGTTCCTGACGCGCTATCCCAACGGCGCCTTCGCCGAAGAAGCGGCCGCCCATCGCGATCGCCTGCTGTCCGGCGCGCGCGGCCCCGCCGATACCAGTCGCACCGCCGAGGAACGGGCCTGGCAGAAGGTGAAGGGCGGGCAGAACCGCAAGGGTCTCGAAGCCTTCCTGGCCCAGTTCCCCAGCGGCGTTCACACCGCCGAGGCCGTCGCTCTGCTCGACCGCCTGGTCATTGCACCGGCCGAACCGAACGCCGTGCGAGCGGCGGCGGCGGACCCGGTCGCCGCCCTGACGACGGTGCCGGAAAAGCCAACCGTGCCCACGGATAAGCCCGACGCGTCGACCGACATCCCCTGGCGTTTCATTCTCTATGACCGCAAGAGCATCAATGAGGATATTCGCCCGGTTCTGCGCGACATTTTGAGCAAGATCGACGTCAAAGTGAAATTCGCGGTCGAGGATGCCGGCACGGTCAATTTCAACTTCGACCAGATGCCGGTCCGGACTGCCTTCAATCTGGCGATCAAGCGTGCCGGCCTGAGCTACAGCTACGATGATGCCAGCCGAACCGTGACCATCGCCAAGCCGTAACCGCCTGGACGGAGCGGCCACGATGATCGTTTCCGCCAGCTACAAGACCGACATTCCGGCGTTTTTCGGCGACTGGTTCCTCAACCGGCTGAGTGCGGGCTGGTGTCGGATGGTCAATCCCTATGGCGGGCAGGTCCACGACATCGACCTGTCGCCCGCGGCGGTCGACGGGTTCGTGTTCTGGACCCGTAACCTGGGGCCATTCCTGCCGGCGCTCGACCAGGTCGCCCGCTATGGGTTTCCCTTCATCGTGCAGATGACGGTGACCGGCTATCCCCGAGTGCTCGAGCGTTCGGTGATCGACGAAAGCCGGGCGGTCGGTCAACTGCGCGCCGTCCGCAATCGCTACGGGCCGCGCGTCGCGGTCTGGCGCTACGACCCGATCGTACTGACCAGTGTGACGCCCTCCGCCTGGCATATCCGCAGCTTCGCGCGCCTAGCCGCGGCGTTGCGGGGCGTGGTCGACGAGGTGGTGGTATCGTTCCTGGAACCCTACCGCAAGACCGCCCGCAATCTCGATCTCGCGGCGGGTGCCGGCGATTTCACCTGGTCATTGCCCGACCAGGCCGAGCGTCAGGCGATGCTGGCCCGGTTGGCGGCGATTGCCGGGGATCATGATCTGGCGCTGACCCTGTGTACCCAGCCGGCCCTGGCCGGAACCGCCGGCATTCGCCCGGCCCGTTGCATCGACGCCCTGCGCCTGTCCGACGTCGCCGGCCGGCCGATCGACGCCCCGATCAAGGGCAACCGCCCGGGCTGCGCGTGTCATCAATCCCGCGACCTCGGCGGTTATGACAGTTGCCCCCATGGCTGCGTCTATTGCTATGCCGTCTCCAGCCGCAGCGCGGTCCGCAGCCGTTTCGAACGTCATGACCCGAACGGACCCATGCTGGTGCCGCCGCGGCCGGTCAAGGTGTCGCCGTGACCGGGACCAACGGGCCCGTTCCGCCGGCCGAAGCCGAAGCCTCCGACGTCAGCGCCTCGGCCATGCTGCGGGACCTTCTGCACCGGCTCGACGGTGACAAGATCTCGCTGGGCGACCTGGTCGGGCACCTGGGCGAGCGTGCGCCGGCCTTCCTGTTCCTGGTCCAGTCGGTGTTCTGCGGCATCCCGACCCCGCCGCCGCTCCCGGCCGGCGTGATCTTCGGCACCGTGCTGATGCTGGTGGCCCTCCATGTCGCGACCGGCAGCGATCCCGGCCACTTGCCCGGATGGCTCGCACGGCGCCGTCTGCCGGTCCGGCAGGTCGCCGCGGTGATCGCCCGCGCCATCCCCCTCCTGGAACGGATCGAACGGGTGCTCAAGCCGCGCGGCCCGGATTTCTCCGGCCCGGCGCGCTGCCGTGCTCTCGCCGCAGTTGTGGTCGCCATGGGTGCGCTGGTGGCCTTGCCGATCCCGTTCGGCAATGCCCTGCCGAGCTTGTCGGCCGGGGTGATCGCGCTCGGCATGATCGCCCGCGACGGTGCCGCGGTGGTCGCCGGCCTGATCTGCGCGGCGCTGTCGATCACCGTCTCGGCGATCCTGGTCGGGCTCGCCTGGTGGGCGGTCGTGGCCGTGACCGGGCCGTAAGTGGCAGCCCGCAGACAACCAACCCGGCACACAGGCATCGAACCTGCCCGCCTGCCGGGTCGATGGCCGTCAGTGGTAGGGGAAATAAATCAGGCCGCGCCGACTTTACGGTCGTCAGCGCGCTTTTTGGATGCCGGCTGATACGCGATCGCGGCGTGCTCGGCACAATAGGGCATGCCCGCCATCGCAGTCTTGCCGCAGAAGTGAAAATCCTGATGCCTGGGATCGCCGACCGGCCATTTACACATCCGCTCCGTCAGAGCAAGGATGGTGGCACCGCGGTTCGGCTTCTTCTTGATCGGGGACGGCCGACCCGAGAGTCCGAGCCGGTGAGCCTTTCCGATCACTGCGTTTCGACTGATGTCGCCCAGGGCGTCGGCGATTTCGCTGGCGCTCATTCCCTGGCTCCACATGCTCTTGAGCAGTTCAACCCGTTCGTCAGTCCAACTCATCGGCCGTCTCCACTCTTCCGATAACCCCTTAATTCGGCGGCTTTTTCTTGCTGCGGCGCACTCGGAAAATTTGAGCTGTGAGACCGCAATATTTTGTGCCGACGATTTCGTAATATACCAGATGCGTGCCGCAGATGATAGGGGGGATGATGACCTGCGGCAAAAAAACTCCAACCTCGTAGCGGCGTATTCGGCCTGCCTGGCACCCTGTGCCCGGCGATTCGCAGTCTGGACGAGCACTTATACCGTGCAGATCACAGAAAAATTGTCAAGAGATATCCCATGCGAATCCGATGGCCATTCAGGAAATAGGGTGGTCTTGCGCGGATTATTCACGTAATGGGGGTTGCCGTGGCCAGCGTGAAACAGTGTCGCACCGGCAGCACCGACCATGGCGCCGCGCGGCGGCGGTGCTGGGATACCGCGGGGCCGCCCGACGAGGTCATCGCCCGAACCCGCGCAAAACCCCGCGCAGGACATCGGCCGGCTTGCCGCCGCCGCCCAGGGCGCCCGGCAATACCCGGTTGACCGCCGCTTCGGCGACATGCTCAATCAGATAGGCCTCGATCTCCCTGGTGTCGAAGCCGTGTGCCGGGTGGTCGAGCGGCCCGCTCAGGGTGATCCCGAGCGCCGGCAACGGCGGCGTGTGCGCAAGCTGGATCGCGATACCGGCGTCCAGGGTCCGGGTGTTGAGGTCGAGGCTGCCGCCGGCATGGCCATGGGCGCCGTCGGCGTCCAGGACCAGATCGTCGCTGTGCACGACGCCGCCCTCAATCCGGAAGCTGCCAGCGAAACTGGAAAACCTGGTCTGGCCGCTCTTCAGCCCGCGGCCGAACAGCTCAAGGATGTCCTTGGGGCGCTGAATGTGGTCGAGGCGATCGCTGATCCGGCCAAGATCGACGCCGGCGACCGCGCCATCGCTCACGGCAACCTGGCCGGTGCCGCCAAGCGCCGCGATCATCGCCGCCCGGTCGGCGCCGGTGGTCGCCAGGTCAGCCTGGCCATCGAGGGTGCCCCGGGTCAGGGAGAGATCGCCCCGCCCCGTATCGCCCACCGCCTTGGTGAGATCGGCCTTCGCCAGGGTGACCACGGCATGCGCGTTCGGGGTCCCCCTGGCCGGCGCCGTCAGGCGCCCGGTGACGCCGAGCTGGCCGCCGAACAGGCCGGCATCCAGCCGATCGACGGTCAGGACGCCATCGGCCAGGCGCGCAGCAAGCATCGGATGGTCCAACCGCTCGCCCTTGCGTTCAAACCCCGCCAAGCTGAGTGCGAGTTCGCCGTCCAGTTCGTTCAGCCAGTCGAGATCCGTGCCCTGATCCGGCCCATCGCCGTCGTCCGCAGAGACGAAGCGGTCGACGACCAGCTCACCGGCTTTCAAGTCGGCGTTCAGTTTCGGCCGAGCGCCCCGGCCGTCATAGCTCACCCACCCACGCAGCGGCATGGTCGCAACGGTACCCTGCAGGTCAGACGCCGCAAACACCGCCGGCGTGCCGGCCACCCGGGCATAGAGGTCGATCGGACCGGGCTCGCCGCCGGCAGGCCGCCAGGTCGGGGCGACGATCTGGATCAGCCGGCTCAGCTGGGGATTGATCAGGCGTAATTTGAGGTCGAAACCGGGGTTGCCCTCGAGCCCGGTCACCTCGCCGCCCGCCTCGAATTTGCCGCCCGCCGCCGCCAGATTGGTCTCGACGGTGAGCCGCGCGGCGTCGCCGCCGAGACGGACCGACGCGTCGATCGGCCCCAGACGCTGCAGCACCGGTATCGCGGGCAGGCTGGCGGCCCGCTCCAGCCCGGTCAGATCGTCGGCCCGCAGCGTCACCGCGAGGTCGACCCCGGCCAGCGGCGCGATCCCGCCGATCCGCCCGGCGGCACTGGCGGCAACCCCCGCGAAATCGCCGACCCGCGCCTGGCGCAGGGTCAGTGCGCCTTGCTGCAGGGTGCCCTCGAGCTTGAGCTCTTCGGCGGTGAAGCCGCCCGCGGTCAGGCTGCCGATCCCGGCATCGATATTGGCGTCGAAACCGCCGAGGACGGCGCCGAGCGGCGATCGCGCCAGGCTCATGGCGGTCGTCGCCAGCACCTTCCGGTCGCGGTAGGCATCGAGGTTCAGGCGGTCGATCGCCAGCCTGAGCCCGATCGCCGGACGCCCGCGATCGATATAGGCGAGCCCGCCGGTCAGGTGGGTGGTATCGAGGTGCAGGTCAAAACCCGAGAGATCGAATTGGTCGGGCCGGCCGTGCAGCCGGGTCGCCAGAGACAGCTTGCGCAGCCGGTCGGTCGGCACCGCCGCAACATCGATCTGCAGCCACTCCAGCAGCCCGCGCAGGTTGTCGGCATTGGCCTCGAATGCAAGATCGAGCGCAGGGTTGCACGCGGCGTCGCCGGTCACCGTGCCGGTGAGCGCGATATCCGAGCCGCCCGGCCCGAGGGCTGCGAGCCGGTCGATCGTCAGGCTGCGGTCGGCCAGGCCCGCCTCCAGCCTGGCTTGGCGGATCACGCCGCCGCGCAGGCTCAGCGCATCGACCGAGACCTCGATCTGGCCGCTCAACGCCTCGGGCAGGCACCAGCCGCCCGGAAGGCCTGATGCAGCCGGGGGCGCCGGCGCCGCGGTCGGCAATGCGGCAAGCCAGGGATCGAGATCGATCAGATTGAACGCCAGCTTGAGATCGGCCGACGGCACTGCGCCGAACCCGATCCGGGCAGTGCCGCGGCCGGCCGCATCGCCGAGTTGGAGCTCGATATCGGCGAGGGAGACGGCGGCCCGGTCGACCACGGTGCCGGCGCGCAGGCGGAACGGCTTGGCCAGCGTCGGCGACAGTGCCGGATCGCTCCGGCCGAGCGCCCGGCCGAGCAAGGCCGTGGCGCCGGCGAAGTCGGCGCCTTCGATCCGCAGATCCCCCTGGACGTTGAGCCCGGAGTCCGGCGAGGCCGATCCCGGAGCCCCTGATTCCGCGTCGTGACGCAGCACACCGGCAAAGCGGGCGGTCGCCTTGGTCGCAGGCAGACTGAGTGCAATCCGGATCGGCGCTGGTCCGTTGTGCAAAATGCGGCCGGTTACCAGTTCAGCCCGCAGGTCGACGCCGCGCAGCTTGAAGCCGGCCTGAACCTGGAACGGACCGGCCAGGCTGTCGGCGGCAACCCGCGCGTCGACGGCGCCCAGCGAGAGGTCGGTGCCGGTGGCGGCATCGCGAAACCGCACGGTTCCATTGCGGATGGTCAGTCCGCCGAGACGAACCGAGTCGCCGGTCCGCAACCGGGACTCGGTCTGACCGCCGGCAGCGGCGGGGCCTGACACCGCGCTCTCCCAGGTGCGGCGGCCGTCTGCGGTGACTTCGAGCGTCACCACCGGATCGACCAGAACCACGCTTTCGATATCGACCCGCCCGGCCAGCAGCGGGAACACCCCGACGCTGGCGTCGATCCGCCCCAATCGCGCCATCGCCGGCCCGGTTGCGCCGGGCAGGCTGGCGATCTCCACGTCGGACGCCGATAGCGTCGGGGTCGGCAGCAGGGTCAGCGCCAAGGCGCCGCGCAGCGTGACCTCCCGGCCGGTCAGGGTGGAAATTTCCGCGGCGATCTGACCCTTGTAGCGATTCCAGTCGATCATCCGCGGCACCACCAGCAACCCGGCGGCAAGCACCACCACCAGGCCCAGGAGCAGGCTCGACAGAATGATCAAGGGGTTGCTTTTCACTGGTCGGCTCCGTCCGGTGAGTCAGGGCCGCGGCATGATCGCACCCCCGGAGAGAATTCCCGGCTGGCGGGGCCCGATCGGTGCGGGCCCGCCTTGGCAAGGCTTGCGCCGGAAGTTCGTTGCGCTAAGCTGTTGGATGCCAGAAGATAGAACAATTAAGGCGATTTTTTGGGGTTCGGCAAGGCCGATGCCGGCGACGGCCGACCCCCGAAGTGGGCGGATACGCCCCGGGAGGTGGAGATATGGGCGACGTCGTCAATCTCAACCGCTACCGCAAGCAGCGCGATGCCAAGCGCCGTACCGCGGAGGCCTCTGCCAACCGCGCCCGCTTCGGCCGTGCCAAGCACGAGACCCTGATGGACGAAACCACGCGCGAGCGCCAGCAGCGGGACCTTGATGGCAAGAAACGGGACGAGCCGAGCTGACTGGCCCCGGCCCCGGCCGCCAGGCACCGACGGTTCCGGCGCTTCGGGCGCCAGCCGGTCTGTGGCCGTACGCGGTTCGACGCTCAATTACCGGACGCTCGCCAGCCGGGGGTCCGGGGGCATCCCCGGTTCTGTTAACCCGCACGTCGCGCCCGCTCAATTTCGGGGCTCATTCTTTTGGGAAGCACGGAAATCATGGCACATTTGACCGAAACCGCACCGAACCAGGACGATGAGGGCTGCCCGATTCCCGGTCTCGCCGGCATGAGCATCCGGACGGTCGGCAACGATCGTCCCTGGGTCTGGCTGGCGGCCGGCTGGCGCGACCTCAGCCGCGCGCCCCAGGTCAGCCTCAGCTACGGTGCCATCGCCGTCGCGATCAGCTTTCTCCTGGCCGCCGGCCTCGGCAGCCTCGGCGTGTCCTATCTGATCTTGCCCATGGCGGCGGGATTCATGCTGGTGGCCCCGGTGCTGGGTGCCGGCCTCTACGAGACCAGCCGCCGGCACGAACTGGGCCAGCCGGTTGCTCTGGGCGATGCGTTTGGCGCCTATCGCCGCAACCGCTCGTCGCTGATCGCGATCGGGCTGATCCTGATGCTGGCTCTGCTCGCCTGGATCCGCATCGCACTGCTGATCTTTGCCCTGTTTTTCGCCGACCTGGCGCCGGCTCACGAGTTGTTCCTCGACCGGGTATTCTATTCCGGATTGACCATACCGTTCCTGGTTACCGGCACCGCCGCCGGCTTTTTTCTGGCCGCCGTGGTGTTCTCGATCAGCGTGGTCTCAATTCCGATGCTGATCGACCGCAACGTCGGCACCATGGCGGCAATCTCCGCCAGCGTCACCGCCGTGCGCTGCAATCCGGTGACCATGATTTTCTGGGCCGGCCTGATTACCCTGTTCACCGCCGCGGGCCTGGCCACCGGCTTCGTCGGGCTGGCCCTGGCGCTGCCGCTGATCGGTCACGCCAGTTGGCACGCTTACCGCGATGTCGTCGCCGACGCCCGGTAGCCGATCGGCCTGTTGGGCGTCGAGGCCGGAGTAAGCGTTACCGCGCGGGTGGCAGGCACCGGATCAGGCGGGTGATGTGGCCCATCTTGCGCCCCGGCCGGGGCTGCTGTTTGCCATAGAGATGAAGCCGGGCGTCGGGGTCGGCGAGCACGTCGGCCCAGCGCCCGGCGGTATCACCCAGCAGGTTTTCCATCACCGCATCGGCCAGCCGGTCGGTGGCGCCCAGGGGCAAGCCGCACACCGCGCGCACCAATTGCTCGAATTGGCTGGTCGCTGCGGCATCGATCGTCCAGTGTCCGGAATTGTGGGGACGCGGCGCCATTTCGTTGATCAGCACGGCGCCATCCGCGGTGACGAACATCTCGACCGCCAGCACGCCAACCAGCGCCAGCGCCGAGGCCAGGCGCCGCGCCGCATGATCGGCCGCCGCCGCGGTCGAAGCGGCCAGCCGCGCCGGGACCGTGGTGGTCGCCAGCACGCGGTCGGCGTGACGGTTTTCGACCGGGACGTAGCTGGCGAGCGCGCCGTCCTGGCCGCGCGCCACGATCACCGAGATTTCGCAGGTGAACGGCACCAGGGATTCGACGATCGCCGCGCCGCCGCCGATGGCAGACCAGCCGTCCACCGGATCGCAACCGGGGACCAGCAGCGCCTGACCCTTGCCGTCATATCCGAAGCGGGCCGATTTGATCACCGCCGGCAACCCGAGGTCGCCGGTTGCCCGCACCACCTCCTCAGCGGTCGCGACCCCCCGCCAGGCCGCGGTGCCGATCCCCAGGCGGTTGGCGAAGGCCTTCTCGGCGCAGCGGTCCTGGGTAATCGCCAGAACCTCGGCATTCGGCCGCACCGGTTTGACCGCGGCAAGCCATCTCAGCGTGTCGACCGGGATGTTTTCCCATTCCAGGGTAATCACATCCACCAAGGCGGCGAACCCTGCCAGGGCGTCGCGATCGTCGAACCCGGCCACCGTCACCGCGGCGGCCACCTGAGCCCCCGGTTCGTCGCGGTCCTGACAATAGATGTGGCAGCGATAGCCGAGCCGGGCCGCGGCCAGAGCAGTCATGCGGCCAAGCTGGCCGCCGCCCATTATGCCGATCGTCGCCCCCGGCGGTATCACGGAGCCCGGCGGTATCAGGGGGCTCGCCTGTCCGGTCAGGCCGGTCATCGGGTCGGGATTTCGGCGACCGCCGCGGTCTGGCGCGCGCGCCAGGCCGCCAGCGCCGTCGCAACCGCCGGGTTCTCCAGCGCCACCACGGCCGCGGCCAGCAGCGCGGCGTTGATCGCCCCCGACTTGCCGATCGCCAGCGTTCCGACCGGGATTCCCGCCGGCATCTGGACGATCGACAGCAGGCTGTCCATGCCCTTCAACGCCTGGCTTTCGATCGGCACCCCGAACACCGGCAGGCTGGTCAGTGCCGCGGTCATGCCGGGTAAATGCGCCGCACCGCCGGCTCCGGCAATAATGATCTTGAGGCCACGTGCCGCGGCGCCGGTGGCGTAGTCGTAGAGCCGCTGCGGCGTGCGATGCGCCGAGACGATGCGCGCCTCGTAGGCGATACCCAGCGTCTCCAGCACCTCCGTCCCGTGGGCCATAGTTGCCCAATCGGATTGGCTGCCCATGATCACACCGACCACCGGCGCTGGCTTCGTCGCGGCCCCTGAGGGCGCACAGGGCGCAGAAGTCATCACCGCCCTGCCCTCAAGCAATGATGTCCGGCAGGAGACGACTCTCCAGCCAGGTGATCTGATCCTTCAGCACGAGTTTGCGCTTCTTCAACCGTTTCAACTGCAGCTGGTCGAACGGCGCCTGGTCCGCGATCCTGGCGATCACGTCGTCGAGATCGCGGTGTTCGCACCTCAAGACGGCCAGCTTCGATTGGATCATCTTTTGCTCGTCCATCGCCACCCTAGGCCCAATGCCCTGACGGTGCGCACCATAGCAAAGATCCTGCGGCAGGTCAGCGGCGATCCTTGACCGGAGGGAAGCCGGACCCCACCGGCGGCAAAGCGGCCGTCAGACCCCGCCGCGGGTATTCGGTCATGGCCGATACCGCCGCAAATTTGCTAAGATCACCAAGAGCTTTTCGATTCTCCGCAGGCTCGCCCCTGCACCGCCCCCCCCTGAAGCCAGCTTTCCAACCTTCCCAACCTTCCCAACCTTAAGGATCCGCCATGTCGGGTGAAAAACGGATCGGCATTCTGACCAGCGGCGGTGACTGCGCCGGGCTCAACGCGGCCATCCGGGCGGTGGTCCATCGCGCCACCTTGACCTATGGCTGGAAGGTGATCGGTATCCGCGAAGGCACCATGGGTCTGCTGGAGCGCCCGCTCGACTATCGCGTTCTCGGGCTGGATTCGGTCAGCGGCACCATGATGCACCTGGGCGGCACCATCCTGGGCACCACCAACAAGGGCGATCCCTTTGCCTTTCCGATGGCCGACGGCACGCTCAAGGATCGCTCGGTCGAGATCATCGGCGGCTACCGTGAACTCGGCCTGGAAGCGATGATCGTGATCGGCGGCGACGGCAGTCTGGGGATCATGCGCAAGCTGGCGCTGCAGGGCGGGCTCAACCTGGTCGCAATCCCCAAGACGATCGACAACGATGTCGGGCTGACCGAAAGCTCGGTCGGCTACGATACCGCGGTGGCGATCGCGACCGAGGCGCTCGACCGTCTGCAGCCGACCGCGGCGAGCCACGCCCGGGTCATGGTCCTGGAGGTTATGGGCCGGGACGCCGGGCATATCGCGCTGGCCGCGGGCATCGCCGGCGGCGCCGACGTGATCCTGATCCCGGAGGTCCCCTATCACATCGAGTCGGTTGCGGCCAAGATCAGGGCGGTCCGCCAGCAGGGGCGTAATTTCGCGCTGGTCGTAGTCTCGGAGGCGGTGCGCACCCTCGACGGCCAGGAGCTGCAGCGCGAATACGCCGGCGGCCAGCGGCGCTTCACCGGCATCGGGACCTATATCGGCGAGCGGATTGCCGAGGATACCGGGGCCGAAACCCGGGTGACCGTACTGGGCCACGTCCAGCGCGGCAGCATGCCGAGCCCCCATGACCGCCTGCTCGCCTCGGCGTTCGGCGTCCATGCCACCGATTTGATTGCCAAGAAGAAATTCGACCGCATGGTCGCCTGGTCGAACCGCGAGGTGATCGACGTGCCGATCGCCGATGCCATCGCCGATTACCGGCCGGTGGATCTGGAGGGCGCGATGATCCGAACCGCGCGGGCGCTGGGGATCTGTCTCGGCGACTGAGCCCGCCGGCCGGAACCGGCGGGCCGCGGTTCAGCGCGACCCGTCGGGAAAGAAGACTTCGACCGTGCGGTCGCTGGCGCTGTCGTTGGTGCTGGAGCCGAACCAGCTGCCGAACGCCTCGCCCTGGGCCTGGATGACGATCGTCTGGGCGGGCACGCCAAAGGCGATCAATTGCGCGGCCACGCTGCGCGCGCGCTGGTAGGACAGCGCCAGATTACGCTGCACCTCGCCGGCCTTGCTGGCGTGGCCGACGACGCAGACCACTGCCATTTGTTTCGCCCGGCCGGCGGCATGGTGCAAGGTCGAGCGACCGACGGCATCGATCCCGCTGCCGCCGGTCGGGAACGACACAAGGTAACCGTCGCGCCCGCCCGGAATACGATCGCAAGGCGGCGCGCTGCGACCGTCGGTCGCGGCCCCTGCCCAGACCACCGCCGACACGGCCAACATCACCAGCCCCCTGGCAAGCCCGCGCTCCGGGTTCCACATCACGCCATCTCTCCGATCCTGGGGCCGATCCTGGGGCCGATCATCTGGGCCGATCCTCGGGATTCGCTCCATGAACCCGTCTAACCCCCCTTCGGCAAAGGGTTGCAGCGTTGCCTCCGGCCATGTTAGCAACCAGCCGCCGAATCGGAAGCGAAATTCTGCCCGACCGGCGGTGTGCCGCCGTGCCTTAACTCGCCCGTCGCGGCAACACCGGGAGCCTCGGAATACGCCAGGAGGTCGGTTCGCCCCGCCCCGATCCTGCGCCAAAGCCGACGCATTCCGAGACCAAATTTTGGTTAAGACCAGATCAGCGGAGAAGGTTGATGCCTTACGTCGTCACCGAGGCCTGTATCAAGTGCAAGTATACCGACTGCGTCGATGTCTGCCCCGTCGACTGCTTTTACGAGGGGGCGAACATGCTGGTGATCAGTCCCGACGAATGCATCGATTGCGGGGTCTGTGAACCGGAATGTCCGGCCGAGGCGATCGTGCCCGACACCGACGCCAAGGCCGAGGCCTGGCTGGAGCTCAATCGCCAGTACGCCGTGGAATGGCCGAACATCGCACGCAAGAAGGACGCGCCGGCCGACGCCGACGAATTCAAAGGCGTGGAGGGCAAATTCGCGAAGTTCTTCTCGAGCGATCCCGCGGCCTGACCCCGGCCCCGCCGTGCTGCCATGCAAAATGCGCAAATCCGGTATCCCGGCCGTTCAAAGCCAGGTTTGCAGTGCAGTGCATCAAAATTGTGTCATTTGCGCTTCCGATCGCCTATATTGACGACACGGATAGAAATCGCGATGGGCGATCCTGGGCAGTCTCGCCGAGGCTGGGTTCAGGAACCGTTTCGATGACCCTGCTCCGCGGTGGTTGCCGCGGCTGTACTGTACGCCCATCCCGCCTTCGCAGCAGGGCGGTGTACGTTTTGCCGATCGGGAAGAGTGAGAGCCAACCAGAATGTCGCAAAAGCTAGAGTTTCTGGCCGGAGACTTCGTGGTCTATCCGGCCCACGGTGTCGGGCGCGTCGAGGGAATCGAGACGCACCATATCGCCGGTCAGGATGTCACCCTGTACGCCATCACGTTCGAAAAGGAACGGATGACGTTGAAAGTGCCGGTCGCCAAGGCAAAGAATTCCGGTCTGCGTCGCCTCAGCTCGCGGGACCGCATCAAAGCGGCACTGGAAACCCTGCAGGGACGCTCGCGCATCCGCCGGGCGATGTGGAGCCGCCGCGCCCAGGAATACGAGGCCAAGATCAATTCCGGTGACCCGGTTTCGATCGCCGAAGTGGTCCGCGACCTCTACCGGGGCACCGAGCAGTGCGATCAGTCCTACAGCGAGCGTCAGATCTTTCAGGCCGCGCTGGAACGTCTGGCGCGGGAACTGGCCGCAGTAGAGAAGATCGACGAATCGAAGGCAACGGAACGGCTGGAGCAGGTCCTGAAAAAGGCGGCCTGACCTGCGTCATCGTTTCACTGCATATTGTCCTTTAGTTGAGTCGATACCGCGCTTACACTCCGCTCCGACCTCGGTCGGGGCGGATTCATGTGCGGATAATATGGTCGATCCTCAACGTTTTGCCGATCTTCGCCAACCCAGAAGCATCTGGGCGGTCTCGGCTATCCACGGCGACGCGAGCCGGCTTGCCGCCTTGCACGATGCGCTCTATCCCCGCATCACACCCGGCGAACGCCTGGTCTATCTCGGCAATTTTCTCGGCCGCGGCGCGGCCATCGTCGAAACCGTCAACGAGTTGCTGGAATTCCGCCGCGCCCTGCTGGCGCTGCCCGGCATGCTGGCCAACGACCTGGTCTATCTTCGAGGCGGTCAGGAAGAGATGTGGCAGAAGCTGCTCCAGCTCCAGTTCGCGCCGAACCCGCCGGAGGTGCTGGACTGGATGCTGCGCCAGGGTGCGGCGGCGACGCTCGAGGCCTATGGCGGTCGAACCGAGCAGGGCATGCAGGCCGCCCGGGGCGGGGCAAAGGCCCTGACCCGCTGGACCAATGGCTTGCGCGCGGCGATCCGCGCCATGCCCGGCCACGAAAACCTGTTGAGCGCGCTTCGCCGCGCCGCCTTCACCAGCCTGCCCGAGACTTCGCCCCCGTCCGAAATCACCCCCCCGGTCACGCGGGCGCCCCAAGGCGTGCTCCTGGTCAATGCCGGGATCGACCCGAACCGGCCGCTGGGCGCCCAGGGCGACAGCTTCTGGTGGGGTGGCGGCAGCTTCGCCCGTATCGCCGCCCCCTATGGCGGGTTTCGGCGGGTCTGCCGTGGCTACGACCCCGGTCACGGCGGCGTGCGGATCGATGACCATGCCGCCACGCTCGACGGCGGCTGTGGCTTCGGCGGCCGCCTGATTGCCGCCAATCTCTCCCGCGCCGGCGACATCGTCGAGCTGATCGAGGCCTGATCGGCGGCGGCTCATTCATCGGCATTTTAAGAAAAAGCGACCCGATATTTCAGATAAGAGATAGAGAGTGCCGACTGTTCGATCGGGCGCCCGGCTGATTTGCCAAGTTGCCGAGGACGGGAAGGCGGCTCCCGAATCCCATGTTATCTTAATCTTACCTGAAGGTTTTTCCGCCATCATGCCGGGCTTGAGATGGGCGCCTGGCTCACCTCCTTCCTGGTCTCGCACATCCCCCCCCTGCCCCCATTCGCAGTATCCTTTGAGGGTTTTCCTCGTCTTGGCCGCACGAAAGGTGGAGCATTGCTGATATCCTCATCGTCGATGATGAAGACCTGATCCGCCGCACCATCCGCCTGACGCTCCAGGACAGCGGACATCGGCTTGCCCTTGCCCGAAATGGGCAGGACGCGGAGACCCTGGCACGCTCGCATCATTTCGATGTCGTGATCGTCGATATGATCATGCCGGAAAAGGACGGCATCGAGACGATCCTCGATTTTCGCCGACTGATGCCGGGGGCGAAGATCATCGCGATTTCCGGAGGCGGGCGCGTCCATAATTTCGATTTTCTCGAAATCGCCCGTCAGGTCGGGGCCTCGCAGGTTCTCCGCAAACCCTTCGTCAAGCGCGAAATTCTCAACGCCGTGAACCTGTGCCTCAGCGATCTCGGGGTGCCTCAGCGATCTCGGGGTCGCGCCGGTCGCGACCCAGAGCCATTGATCGGAGAGGATTTCAGGGCGCCACGGCGTCGCTCGGCGGGATGGCCGCCCCCCGGACGATCACTCGGCCCTGATGATACCACGTCGGTGATAGAGGTTTTCCAAATTGAAACGCTGCATGCCGTCCAGGCTGTCGAGCGGCGCCGCGACCGCACTGCGGCCGAGGAAATCGAATCCAGCACCGATCGCCGTCACCGCAATGGCCAAGGTCCCGGCGCCGTAGAGATGGCTGCGCAGCCGCGACCGTTCGGTTCGGGTCTTGAAAATATTGATCTTGGCCGCGAGTTCGGTCTCTCCCAGGGCGCATTCGGCGAGATCGGTACCGGCGCTGTAGAGACCGGCGGCGCCAAGATCGGCAAACTGCGGATAGTCGATGCCGACCCGCAGCACGATGGCGCGGCAGAACGGCTTGACGATCGCCATGGCATTGACAATCGGCAAGTTCGAGACCCCGACGAACGGATAGATCAGTTCAAACACCAGGTACTGGCGACAGTCCTCGCGTAAGGTCGTACAGTTCTGGACATAGTCGCGCCGGTTCTTCGGCGTCGACAAGGTTGAAAAATGGACCGGCACGATGATGATGTTCTTGTGATTTGACTCCACGGCCCGTTGAATATCGGCTGATGCCTTCATGAGGATCAGCCGATCGACCGAGGCGATCAAATTCTCGTCATCCTCGGACCCCATCACCGAATCCACCGCGGTGAAATCCCCGTCGGCGCGCATCGT
Organism: Azospirillum sp.; assembly: GCA_016124535.1. GTDB lineage: Bacteria > Pseudomonadota > Alphaproteobacteria > Azospirillales > Azospirillaceae > RI-112. The sequence continues at coordinate 10,710 of WGNK01000045.1, read as the reverse complement.
GATGCCGCACACGAAGGCATTGAGCACCTGCTTGCGCACCTGCCAGACCGGTTGGTAGGAAAATAAGACATCCCCGGCATTCGAATCCGTCGCATCGGCCGACTCTCCGGGGTCGATGTCGATCTCGGCGCCGAGCACCGCCAGCATGTCGGATTGGCCCAACTCCTCGCGAGCCTTGCCCAGCGTTTGATCAAGCAGCCGGACCAATTGGTCCCAGGTTTCATCGCTGCCCTGGCGCGGCCCGGCGCCGCCCGGTTCGACGGCGCCGGCTGGCGGGCTCCCCCGCCCACCGGTGGCCAACGCCTGTTGGGTATCGCGCAACATCGCGGTGACCCGCTCCAGCCGCCCCAATAGCGCGGCCTTGGCGTCACTGGGCGCACCGGAGGCCTGACCGGCGGCGAGATCGTCCTCGACATGGCCCAACAGCGCCAGCAGGCGGTCGAGTTTCTCCTTGAGGCTGCCGAGCCGGTCCCTGGCGCGTTCGCCGTCGTCGGTCGGCTCGGCTGACCCTTTGCGCTGGCGGAGAAATTCTCCGATCGCCGCCGACGGCGGAACGTCGCTGTGCTCCGGCAGATCGGGGTCGATCACCGCGACGGTGGATTGACTCTCGATGCCCTCAAGCGCGCTGCCCTCGCCGAGCAGCTTGCGGCAGATCGCGCTTTCGAGCGAACGGCAGCGTTGCCGGGCCTCGGTTTCATTGAGCGAATCGAACACCAGGATGTATTGGCTCTCGCCGTGCTGGTAGTAGAGATCGTCGGCGCCGAGCCGGCTGGCCAGAATGTTATCGATATGCCGATGTATCTTGGGCAGCATCGACGGTCATTTGGGTCCCAGCCGCGTCGCGACGCTCTCAAGATTGAGCAATTGCATGCTGCCGCCAGCCACCGTTCCGTTCCGCCGCGCCATGAGCGCGGTCAGACGATCGTTGAGTAGCTTTGCCTTCTCCTTGTCCACCCAGCCCCCCGGTGCGGGGCTCCGCCAGCGGCGCCTCCTTCCGTTGGGCCCCGCCAAGCTGCTTGCGGAGTTGCGCCTCCTCCACGCGCGAAAAACGAGGTCCAGCGCGTCAGCAGGTCGGTTCTGAGCCTGAGCGGCATTTGATCGATCGCTCCATCCTGCGGCCATCCCAATCAGCCGCCCATCCGGTCCATCCCGACGACCGGCAAAAGGTTCGAATCCCCGAGCCTTGAGTCCGACCGTGTAAAATTCGCCATCAAAGCCGGGATCGACCACCCTCGCTTACCTTGCACCGCAGCAATACCGAATCCGCCCCACTGACTACAACTCAGGCGGCGCCCCAGCTTGGGCAGCACGGGCGGGGTTTTAGGCCCAGCCCTAGACCTTTGGACGATCCCCACGCAGGCAGCCGCGAGGGCGCCGCCTGCCCTATCGCTATCGGGCCCTGTGCCACACCGGTCCAGACACCTGGACCCCTCAGGGCATTCTACCAAACGCAGAGGCTACGGCCATATGACGCCCCGCGCACCAGCTTATTCTCCCCCGAGCCATCTCATTTAGTCCCGCTGATTTTATCATACAATTGCATGGCGTCACGACGCGATACGTAGACCAATTTAGCTATATTTGCGCCGCGGCGGTTTACCAGATTAGATCGGACTCTCGGCCAATCACCCGGTAACTATTAATAAATCAATAATCACTTTTGACAATGGCGGCACTCGTATCAGCGATCCAGGTGAGACCAGTATAAGCTCGATTTCTCTGGTCAGCGCTCGGTCGCAAGCTCTATTTTTGTAACGATTCGTTATAATTTTCTCGCTAGCCTGTCTGTTATCGGCTCTCCGGCCGGTAAATCTCTCCGCCACGGGCCATACCAGACGAGTCCAGCGGCCGTTTGATTGAGCCGGGTTACGTGCCGCCTAACCTAAAAAAGATTGCTTTGGGATCATTTCCCGGTCTAGCGTATTACGCCTTTTGGATAGGTGCAATATAACGCATCAACACAGATAAATAATCATTGAGCATAACATATACTGCGGTCGATCGGCAACTTTTGCCAGAAATTCGCGGGTTGTCTGCGCGAGCCAGAGAGAGTGAAAGGTCGGAAATGACGCCCAGCCGCGTGCTCATTATTGACGGCGACCAAGCCGTCGGCAGCTACATTGCCGCGATTGCCGCAAAATCCGGCTTCGCGGCGGAGGCGGTAACCAGCGCCGAAGAGTTTCGCCAGCGCATTGCAACGTTGCGGCCGTCCCATGTCGTTCTCGACCTGAGGTTGGTCGCGACCCAGGGCGACGAGCTGCTTCGCGAACTCGCCGCCAACCATCAGGCGGTTCGCCTGATGGTAATGACCGACAACGACGGCAGTGTCGGCCCAGCCTCCCGCTTGGTGGAGTTCAGCAATGGGCCCAAGATCGCCGCGACGCTGCGGAAGCCGCTATCTGCCGCGGACCTGAGTGCGGTGTTCGAGGACACCGCCGACGCCGTCGGCGCAATCGACGAAGCCGCCCTGCAACAGGCCGTCGACAACCGTCAGTTTCACCTGGTTTTCCAGCCGAAAATCGATCTCACCCATGGGCATACGGTCGGCTTCGAGGCGTTGCTGCGCTGGCACCATCCGCGGCGCGGCATCATCCTGCCAGGCGAATTCCTGCCGCTCGCCGAAACCCTGGCGGTGATGGACGAGCTTACCACCATCGTCATCGACCGCGCGCTCGACCAGCTGCGCCGCTGGTCCGACCAAGGCCTGGAGACCACCCTGGCGGTCAATGTCTCGGCGGTGAATCTGAAATCATTCCGCTTCGCCGACCGCGTCTACCAAAGCTGCCTGAAGGCAGGCATCGCCCCGGATCGCCTGATCATCGAACTCACCGAAACGGCCGCCATGGCCGACCCGGTCCGGGCGATGGACATCATGACCCGGTTACGCCTGAAAGGTTTCCGCCTGTCGATCGATGATTTCGGCACCGGCTATTCGTCGCTGGTCCAGTTGCAGCGGCTGCCGTTTTCCGAACTCAAGATCGACCGCGCCCTGATCATCGACTGCGACCGGTCACGGCAGTCGCGGATCATCGTCAAAGCGATCATCGATCTTGCCCGCAATCTTGGCCTGTCGACGATCGCCGAGGGGATCGAAACCGCCGAGACCCTGAACGTCGTCCGCGAACTCGGCTGCCAGAGCGCCCAAGGTTACCATTTCGCCCGCCCGCTGGACGCCGTCCAGGCCGAGACCTGGCTCAAGACGCATTCGCGCGCGGCCGCGGCCGATAGCTGCACCTGGATTTCCTCAAATTCGCAAAGCTTAGCCGGCAAAACATAGGCGACGCCGCTAAAACTGACGAGGCCGCCCGGATAGGGCGGCCTGTCAAAACGCAGATACTGCAAATGTCAGGTGCAAAAGCCAGCTTACTTGCCCGGCTTCGCCATCACGGTCTTCAGTTCTTCCAGGCTGTCGCTGACGCGCTTGCTGATGACGTTGGCCGCCTCGCTGTTCGACTTGGCAACCATCTCGGCCAGCTCTTTCATGTTGGACAGCGCCTTCTCGAAGGCCGACTTGACCAGCTCTGCCTGCTTGGTGACCTTTTCTTCGGGCGAACCCGCGCCCATCATCTCGGTCAGCATGGCGCCGGTCTCTTCCATGGTCTGCCGGAGAATTTCGGCCTGACGACGGACCACCGCCTGCATACCTTCGATCGCGAGCTGGTTCGCCGCGGTCACAGCTTCGATGTTCTTGCGCTGCGACGCCATGATCGCATCAACATCGACGCCGGGCATCTTGAACTCGGCCATCATCTTGGAAACGTCCATCTCGAAGAACGGATACGCAGTCGGTTTTGCCATGGTTCTCATCCTTTGGTAGCCCCAGCCCCACACCGGGTGCGACACGCTGCACTGCAACAGTCTCTGCCGCGTCGCAACGCACATGTGCATTTAATATGCGAATCGCGGAATACTTCGTCAAGAAATATTTTTGTGCGCCGCAGCATAGATTGGTTCCGGCCCGCTCCGGAAGATCCCCTTGAACCTCAGACAGCGGCACTGACAACCGGCCGCGGTTGTGGTCGGCGACGACGGCAGCGATGGACCAATTGTTCCGCCCATCGCAGCCGGCTGTCAAGCGCCGCCATCGTGCGGGCCAAGTCGGGGCTCTCGTCCTTGAGCCAAACTTTGAGTGTCGCCAAATAGATAGCACTAAGCGCCGCCACCGCGGCGAGGCCTCGCGGCCCCTGCGGTTCGATGCCTGCGGCGATCAGCATCCAGGCCATGGAACGCGCCAGCCGCGGCCCGACGGCAACCAGCGCTGCGGCACTCTGCCGCCGCTCGCCGTAGAGGGCGGCCAGCCCGCCACGATAGGGCCGAAGGGCGTCAAACCGTCGCATCAGGACATCGAACAGGCGATCACGCGCGGTTTCGTCCGGGTCCTCGCCGACACCGGTCTCGGCCAGCACCGCGCGGTCGATGCGCTCAATGAATCCCTCGAGAATTGCCCGGCGACCGGCATACCGGCGATGCAGCTCGGCGAGCGTCACCCCCGACTCCGACGCAACCAGGGCCATGCCGAAGCCACGCCAGCCCCACCGGGCGGCAAGGTCGAATGTCGCAGCAAAAATCCGCTCGTCGACCTCGCCGGTCCCGCCAGCGGGGATCCGATCCTCTGCTTCGGTATCGGCCATGGCTGCCCCCTTGCCCCCCGGTCCACCCGGGCTGAGTGCCGCCGCCCGGTCCCGGGCGGCGGCGAGAAATACCCTCTAGCGAAAAACGGTTGACTGCGTTTCAGCCCATGCGATTCTGCGGCATCATCGAGGCGAGCGCAATGGCTGCCGGAGACGACATGGGCCGAGGTCCCCTTGCCGGATTGCTGCTTCAGCAAGCGTTGCGGCTGCCGCTGTTGCTGCCCGAAGAGGAGCGCGCCCTCGCCCGCCGTGCCGCTGCTGGCGACGTCGACGCGGCCGAGCGCCTGATTCTGCGGCATCTGCGTTGCGTCTTCGCGGTGGCCCGGCGATACGTCCGCTTCGGCCTGCCGGTCAACGACCTGGTCCAGGAGGGCACGCTCGGACTGATTCGGGCCGTGCGCAAATTCGATCCCGAACGCGACAACCGCCTGGCCACCTATGCCATGTGGTGGATCCGGGCGGCGATCCAGGACTACGTGGTGCGCTCGTGGTCGCTGGTCCGGGTCGGCAAGACGGCGCCGCACAAGGCGCTGTTTTTCAACCTCAAGGCCCAGGCGGCAAGGCTTCCGAAATCCTCGGCCGAGGGGCTCGGCGACGACGTGCTGGGCGGTCTGGCGCGTCGGTTCGGTTTGCCGCTGGCCGAAGTCGCCGGACTGGCGCGGCGAATCGCCGGCTTCGACCAGCCACTCGACGCGCCGCTCGGCCATGGCGCCGGGGATGACGGCGGCGCCACTCTGGCCGACCGCCTGGCCGCCGACCAGCCGACACCGGAGGAGGTCGCTGCAGCCAACGGCATGGCGCGGCTGTGGACCAACCTGCTCGACGGCGCCCTGGCGATGCTGCCGGCGCGCGAGGCGGCAATCATCCGGGAGCGCTACCTCAACGATGCCGCCCGAACCTTCGAGGCGATCGGCCGCGACCTCGGGCTGTCGAAGGACCGGGTGCGGCAACTGGAGAAGCGCGCGATCGAGCGGTTGCGCGAGCTGCTGGGTCCGTTTGCCGCCGCCCACGGCCTGCCGGGGTGAAAATCCGCGCGGGCGCACTGGACGGCACCGGCGTGCGGGACTAGGGTGCTCGCCCTTTTGTGACCTCAGAGGAAATCCGATGCGCCCGTCCGGCCGTGCCACCGATGCCTTGCGTGCGATCCGCCTGGAGCCGGGCTATTCAAAATATGCCGAGGGCTCATGCCTGGCACGCTTCGGCGATACCGCCGTCCTGTGTACCGCCAGCGTCGATGACCGGGTCCCGCCATTTCTGCGCAACAGCGGGCTGGGATGGGTCACCGCCGAATACGGCATGTTGCCGCGCTCGACCCATAGCCGCACCGACCGCGAAGCGTCACGCGGCCGTCAGACCGGCCGTACCCAGGAGATCCAGCGGCTGATCGGGCGGGCCCTGCGCGCCGTGGTCGACCGCAAGGCGATGGGCGAAATCCAGATCAAGATCGATTGCGACGTGCTGCAGGCCGACGGCGGCACCCGCACCGCCGCAATCACCGGCAGTTACGTCGCCCTGGCGCTCGCCTACCGCCACCTGCTCGAGATCAAGGCGATCAAGACGATCCCCCTGATCGATTCGGTTGCCGCGGTCTCTTGCGGGCTTCACCAGGGCGCCGCCGTGCTCGACCTCGACTATCTCGAAGACAGCGCCGCCCAGGCCGACGCCAATTTCGTGCTGACCGGCAGCGGCGGCATCGTCGAGGTCCAGGCAACCGCGGAGGACCGCCCCTTCACCTCGGCTCAGCTCGACGAATTGCTGGCGCTGGCGCGCACCGGCATCGCCGAGCTGACCCAGTTGCAAAAGGCGGCCCTGGCCGGCTGAGCGGCATCGACCGGTTGGTGACGATTATTTGGTCAGAATCAGCTTGTTGGCTCGGGTGACCCGCAGACGGTATTCCTGGCCGGCGTGCCGGATCAGCAGTTCCCGGCTGCCGCCCATCAGGGCGAGGGTATCGATCTGCGGCAGCCGGGACTCCAGCGGCAAGGGCGGCACGGTGGCGCGGCGGGACAAGCTCGGGTCGACGATCATGGCGGTTCCTCCTGCGAGTGAAGCACAAGCGGGCTAGTGAAGCACAACCGGGGTAGCGGTCTCGAACAAGGCGTCCTGCATCGACGCCAAGCGGGGCGACGGCAGGATCAGCCGGGCCTCGACCAGAACCTTGGCCAGATGTTCCACGGCCGGGCGGGCCAGCCATACCGCCGCCGGACTGAGCCAGCGCTCCAACGCCCTTCCCGCCCTGCCGCCATGCTGCGCGCCGGAGAGCACTGCCAGCCAATGTCCCTCGTCAGGGGTGAGCCGGGCCATGCGCGGGCAGCCGAACTGAGGCGGACGCTCCGCGGCATGGGCAAGCAGCGTCATCACATGATCGTGCGACTGCCAGGCCTCGCCAACCTCGGCGCGCACGAAGGCCTCGACCACCAGGCCGCAGGTCGTCTCGCCGCGGCGATGGCCGCAGCTCCAGGCGCGCGCAGCCCACACGGCAAATTGCCCCGCGGTGCTGAGGTCGAGAAACTGCGGCCGTCGGGCTTCCCCGGCGGCGCCGGCGAACGGCGCGGCGGACATCGGCGCATACATCGGCAAAGTCTCCCTTTGATCGTGACGAGGCAGTTAGTCCTGCAACTGCGAATGATTTGCATTTACAGCAGAGGCGTCGGCCTGTCAATGCTGCCGTCAGTCGATCGCCGGACGCGGTCATCGCCGATCGAGACTCTTGCCGTTCCGAAGCGGGAGGGGCATGTTATTCGAAAGGGAAATAAAAATGGGGGGTGGGGGCAATGGTTCCTAACAAGCACGATCCGTCGCGGCTGGAACGCATCTGCCAGGCGAAAGGCGTCAAGATGACCGGCCAGCGGCGTCTGATCGCGCGGGTGCTGTCCGATTCCGAAGACCACCCCGATGTCGAGCAGGTCTATCGCCGGGCCTTTGCAATCGACAGCGAGATCAGCATGGCCACGGTTTATCGGACGGTCCGGCTGTTCGAGACCGCCGGTGTCATCGAACGCCGCGATTTCGGCGACGGCCGGGCACGCTATGAAGCCGCACGCGGCGATCACCACCACCACCTGATCGACCTGGACAATGGCAAGGTGATCGAGTTTCGCAATGCCGAATTGGAAGGGCTGATCGAGGCGGTTGCGCTCGAACTTGGCTACCGGCTCGAAGGCATCCGGTTAGAACTCTATGGCATGAGCGCGCCGCGAAGCGCCGAGGAAGCCCACACCCGGACCAAGCAATTACAGGCACGCCTGGCCCAGGCGGTACGCGACCGCCGACCCCGGTAAGGCCGACCCCGGTAAGGCCGACCGCGCCGGGATCAACCGGGCCGGAACGCCGGACGGAACCCGCGGCCCCGGCGCCAAGACCGGTCACGGACCAAAATAGCTGCAGATATCGCCCTGGCTGTCACGGTAAACCGTGACCCGGACCAGCCCGCCCATTCCGGGCACCAGGCGGTGCCAGATCCAGGCCGCCAGATTTTCCAGCGTGGCCGGGCCAAGCCCTTCGACCTCGTCGAGGAAATGGTGGTCCAGGCGCTCGCGCACCTCGCCCAGCGCGCGCTCCAGCACGGTCAGATCGATCAGCATGCCGGTGGCCGGATCCGGAACACCACGCAAGGTGACCTCGGCGCGGTAGGAGTGGCCGTGGATGCGCCGGCTGCCTTCGGCTTCGACGGTGCGGATCAGGGTATGGGCCGCCTCGAAGCGAAAGGATTTCGAGAGCTCCCACATCTTTGGTGGTCCCATGGATCAGGCTATTCCCAACACCTTATGCGTCTGGAGGCTGAGTCGCCAGCGCGGATGTTTCATACAATAAGCGACGGCCAGCGCGGTATTGCGGGCCCGTTCCGGTCCGTCCATCGGTTGCAGGGAAAAGCGCTCGAACGCAAGCCCCTCGAAAGCATCAGGCGGTGCACCAGGCTGCGGAAAGACCAATTTCAGCTCGTCGCCGCCCCGCACCACCAGCGCCGCGCCGGCCTTGGGACTGACACACAGCCAATCGAGCCCCGGCGGGGGCGCCACGGTTCCATTGGTTTCGACCGCGATCGAGAAGCCCGCGCCATGAAGGGCATCGACCAGGGGCGGATCGGTCTGGAGCAACGGCTCGCCGCCGGTCAGCACGACCAGACGGTCATCGACTCCGCCGGCCCAGTGCCGGACGACCGCCTCGGCTAAGGCGGCAGCCGACTCGAAACGACCACCGCCGCTGCCATCGATGCCGACGAAGTCGGTATCGCAGAAGGTGCAGACGGCACCGGCGCGATCGGCTTCGCGACCGGACCACAAATTGCAGCCGGCAAAACGACAGAACACGGCGGCACGGCCGGTCTGGCCTCCCTCCCCCTGCAAAGTGAGGAAAATCTCCTTGACCGCATAACTCATGGCTCGGCGCTCGTCAAAAGCGAGCCAGGCGGCGTTATTGCCGCCGACGGGACTGCCCTGCTCACCCTAGGCTCAGATTGCTTAGAATTCCAACCATCCCGAATCGGACCCAACCGAAGCCGCGGCCGGTGCAAAGGTCGGCACGACCGTCCCGCCGACGGCGTCGGCGACGAAGCGATTGCGCAACCGTCACCCGCGGTCAACCGAAGCCGGCCGTCAACGAAAGCGCCCCTCACCGAAAGCGCCCCTCACCGAAAGCGCCCCTCACCGAAAGCGATCGGTCGTCAGCGCCCGGCAATAGCCGACGATGAAGGCACGGATCGTGCTCGTCAAAGACGAATCGCCGCGACGACGCTGGGCGATATGGGTGCACAGCTCGTGGATGGTCATATCCTCGCGATCGGCAATCGCCTTCAGCGCGTCCCACACGATCGGCTCCAGGCGCACGCTGGTGCGCTTGTCGCCGATCCGGATGTCGCGACTCTTCAGCGGCGCCACCGATTCCGGGGGCAGGATTTCGTCAACGAACCCGTCCACGGTCCGTTCCAAGATGGCGGGGCCGGCGCTCATTGGCGTGCCTCCAAGGCTGTTCCCTTCGGCCCAGGCGAGGTTTGGTTGCGAGAGGCGCATGACTTGAACTCCCATCCCACAGTAATCAACAGAATACCCCCGACGATCGGGATCACGCCGACCAGGTCCCACCAGGAGACCGTTTCACCGACCACCGCGGCACCGAACAACAGACCCAGTACCGGGTTGAGGAAGTGGTAGGATCCGGCGGCGCTCGCCGTGCTCCGCCTCAATAGAGTGAACCAGATGAACGTGCCGCCGACCGACACCACCAATCCGAGATAGACCACCGAAAACAGGAAATTGGCGTCGAACACCGCAGGTTGCCCGGATTCCAGCACGATCGCCATCGGTAACAACGCCGCACCACCGATGGTGACTTGCAGACCGTTGACTACCAGCAGATTCGAGCGTGTCTCGGTTGCCTTGAACAGCACGGTCCCGGCGGCCAGCGCCGCCACGCCCAGAACCGCGAGCAGAATGCCGGCGGGGTCGTCGATTCCGAGCGTCAAGCGGTGCTGCAGGACGATCGCAACCCCGACCATGCCCAGCGCCAGCCCGATCACCTTGCCCAGGGTCATCCGCTCGGCCAGGACCAGATAGGCCAGGGTCGAGATCAGCAGTGGATTGGTACTGGCAATCACCGCGACGAAACCGGCCGAGACCGTCTTCAGGGCGACGAAGGTGAGGCCAAGATAGAGCGTGTTGTTGCACAGGCCGATCGCCGCCACCGTCAGCAGACGGCGCGGCGGCAGATCCAGGTCGTAGCCAAGGATCGCCGCCAGGGTCAGCATCAGCGGCCCGGCGGTCAGAAACCGCACCGTCGCCAGCGTGAGCGGCGGCGCCGAGGTCAGGCCGATCTTGGTCACCACGAAGGCCGACGACCAGATCGTACAGAACGCCAGCGCGAGCAACGCCGTCGCGTTCCAACGGAGCGCCCGCGGGCGCGCCATGGTCATGACGCCACCGCTGACGTGACGGCTGAAATTTTCGCCTCCTCGACGCGGCGAATGGAAACGAGCCTCCCGGGAGCGGGGATCTGGCTGCAACCTTGAAGCGATTTTGGTGATCGGCTCGCGGTTCGGCGGCCGGGTCAAGGGCGCGCCCGGTCGGTGCCTTGGCGCCGAGTG
>WGNK01000043.1 GCA_016124535.1 Azospirillum sp. | reverse complement strand
CTGTTCGGGCTCCTTGGGGAACCGGTGGACGGGGCGCCGTGCTCACTCACGGGCTCAAACACCCCAGGGGGACGCGGGCTCCCGTCCACCGTCAGCCTCGCCGGTTCAGCGCCGGCCGGCAACTGAGAGATACAAGGGGGGGGCTGGCTCAGTCGTGCTTGCAACATCGGGCAGCAATTATCAGAGATAACGCAATCATCAGCTTCCGCGGAGCGAGAGAGTCGATTCATAGGCGACCTTTGCCCCGGCAAATTGGGTAGAGCGTGATGCGACTTTTCGCTCGGCTGGCTCCAGGGTGATGACGCTGACTGGCCGGGCCATGCCGGTCCTCATCCGGGAAACTCGGCGTGTTCAGCACCGGATTGTCGGGTCGCAATGATCGCCGGGTGGCCACGCGCGGCTCACGCATGCTTGACGCCGTGCCGCCCGGTTGGAGACCGCCAGATCAGCCCGGCCGGGCGACCTCGGGCCGGCTCTTGGGTATCGGCACCATCCGCCCTTGCGCCTCGTCCCACAGACAATAGCGGTGGGCGCGAAGTGCCGCGGAGAGTTCGAGCACCGGGGCGCGGCGAAACGCCGGCACCCGTTCGTGCTGCTCCTGGAGGCGGTAGTTGGGAATCCGGGGGTCGAAGTGATGAACGTGATGGAAGCCGATATTGCCGGTAAACCATTGCAGGACGCCGGGAAGCTTCAGGTAGGAACTTCCTCGGATCGCGGCCTCGGCGGCATTCCAATCCTTGCCGCTCAACCACAGGCTGTCTTCGAATTTATGTTGCACCGAAAAGAGCCAGACACCGATGATCGATGTCAGGACCGAAATCGGCAGCTGCACCAGCACCAGCTGCGGAAACCCGATCGCCAGGCCAAGCGAACCATATAGCGCCGCCAGCACCAGATTGGTCAGATGCACAGACCGCCGCTCCTTCTTCCAGGCGCGGGGGGTATCGAAGGGCACGCGGTAGAGCAGCAGAAACACCAGCGGCGGCACGATCACCAGCATCACCACCGGGTTCTGGCTGAGCCGATAGACCCAGCGCGCCCAAGGGCTCATGGCGCGATATTCGCTCAAGGTGCGGCAGGTGGAATAAATGTCGAGGCCGCTGTAACGCTTGTCGAGGTTGTTCCAATTGGCATGGTGCTGGGCGTGCTGGCGGCGCCAATTGGCATAGGGGGTCAGGGTGAACAGGCAGCACAGCCAGCCGACCGCCTCGTTGGCCCGCCGCAAGCGAAAGAAACTGCCGTGGCCGGCATCGTGCTGGAAGATAAAGATCCGGACCAGCAGCCCGGCGGCCGGAACCGCCAGCGCCAGGGTCAATGCGTAGCTGACCGCCAGGCTGAAATACATGGCAGCCCACACGGCGATGAACAGCGGCATCGTGACCGCGAGTTGACCCAGGCTGCGGTGAACCACCGGCAGCACCAGGGCGCGGGTCGCGGAGGGTATTTCCAAAGGGGCGGTATCGTTGGGCGCCCCGATCGTGACAGCAGGCATCGTCGCTCCCCAGTTCGAGAAAAGATCGGCCAGGGGCCGGACGCCGGGGGGTCGGCGGGACGGATCACCCGCGCCCGGCCAGTCGCCCGGACACGGTTGCGTGTCCGATTCCGGCTTCAGGCGCCTGTCCAGCCGCCCTCGGGTCGGCCAAGTCGCGGCTTTGCCCTGGCGGTGCCGTCCTGGTTCATACGGCCCGCGCCCCGGCCTCCTCGCCGACTTGCCGTTGCTGCCAGCCCAGGCCTCGGACGGCTAGCGCAGGGGATCCCCCCCCTCTGGTATCCCCTGCCCAGGTCACCGGTCGCACCAGGATTGCCGGTCTCTGCCCGGGAAGCGGCCCCCCCCCGGCAGCCGTGACCCTTGGTCGGACGACTCCCAGATCTGCGGTCGGGGGCCGCGCGCCCGTGGCGCTGGACCGACCAGGGGCGTGCCGTGGCTTACCAGAAGCGGCGGGCCGGGGTATTGGCGAACACACTCCCAAGCGCCATGCAGAACAGACCCCAAATCGGCGGATTGGGAATCAGCGGCGACCCGATTCCGCCGGTGAACAGTATCACCGCCGCGGCAATATATAACATTCTGCCAACCGTCATCGAAGTGTCCCTCAAGCGCGCGTCTGTGGTCCGGGCTAGAGACGCCTCCCACTGTCGGCTGTTCTACGCCCATATGGCAGCACAGCTGGAAAAATTCAAGTTTTATTTGAGAGTATGCGATGTAGTCTGATATCGTTTCAAAATCAATTTATGGATATTGAGACTCCCACGATCGGTAATGAGTAGATTCCGACTCTGGACTTCGGTTTGGCAAAGGATGAAACTCTGCTGCCGGCAGATTGCCCCGATGCCGATCTGACCTTTGCGCCACCGCTCGCCTGCGGGAGCGGGGAGCATTCTTCCCTGGTTTCCGGCCGGCAATCTTCGCCCCGCCAGGCCCCGAGGGAAGGCCGCGGCGCACCGGAGGCTAACCCCGGTGATCCGGTACCCGGCATAGGGGGCGAGGCTGGCGCAATTGCGGGCGGGTGCCAATCGGGCGTCATCGCATTTTCTGAACCGCGCATCGTGAGTAGTTTCCGAGTGTCGGCGGCGGCAACAGGAAGCGCGAGACTATTCCGTCCGCTTGGACTACCTTGAGGCCTTGCGCCGCGACGCCGGGGAGATCGAGCGCCTGACCAGCGACCCCCTGATCAACGACCCCCTGATCAACGTCATCGGTCCTGATCAGTACCCGGCACGAGACGCTCTGCGCCTCGCGGCGGATAGACCGCTACCAGCAAATCGCCACCGTCACCATCGAGATCCAGCCGGTGCAGAGCGGTGGTGAGGCGATGATGACAGTCAGCTTCGCTGACGAAGCCAAGCCCGAACCGCGGTCACCGTCGAGTGCCGCCGCCGGCGGGCCAGCCCAGACCGCGCGGTTCGAGCGCGAACTTGCCGCCACCCGTGCCAAATTGCGCTGCCCTGTCCGCAAATTCGAAATCGCCAACGAGAAACAGAAAGTGGCAATCGAAGAGACGATGTCGGCCAATGAGGAACCGAAGACTTCCAAGAAAGAACTGCAGTCGCTCAACGAGGTGTTGATGACGCTCAACGGCCAGTTCCGGGACGCCATCGACCACCAGCGCCGCACCGCCACCGATCTTCAGAACATCCCGAGCCGCTCGGATCCGGCGACTCTATTCCTCGATGACCCAGTCAATATCCGCTTCCTTACGCCAGGTGCCGAAGCCCCGTTCGGCGCCACCGCCAAGCTGCAGGGGCGGCGCGACGCCTCGGGCGGCGCCCCGACAAGTGTCCGGCTCTGAGCGACCGGCGACCGCGGCTGCGCTTCTGACCGCCGACAGACACCGCGTCGCGCCCCGAAAGGAGTTTCTGGTGATCCCGCTGACCATCCGGCACCGCACGACCTATCGCTACCGCCGGCCGGTCAGCCTCGGACCGCACCGCCTGATGCTGCGCCCGCGCGAAAGCCGCGATGTTCGCCTGATCTCCAGCGCGGTCACCGTGACACCCGCCGCCACCGTGACCTGGGCCCAGGATGTCTTCGGCAATGCCGTAGCGACCGCGAGCTTTCAGGCACCGTCCGACCGCCTCGTGATCGACTCCGTCGCGGAACTCCAGCTGGACGCCGTCGCCTGGCCGGTTTTCAACATCGCCGCCTCGGCAATCTGTCACCCCCTGTCCTATTCCGACGACGAGTGGACCGACCTCGGCGCCCTGACCCTGCAACACTACCCCGACCCGGCCGGGCGGTTGCGTAATTGGGCAAGGGGGTTCGTAAGCGGCACCCCGACCGACACCCTCGCCCTGCTGAAAGACCTCAGTGCCGGGGTCCCGGCGAACATCCGCTATCAGTCCCGCGACGATGAGGGCACCCAGTCACCGATCGAGACCCTCAATCGCGGCTGGGGGTCGTGCCGGGATTTCGCGGTGCTGTTCGTCGAGGCGGCGCGCACCCTCGGCTTCGGCGCGCGCCTGGTCTCCGGCTATCTCTATGATCCGGGCCAGGACCGGATCGGCTCCCCAGACGCCGGGACGACCCATGCCTGGGGCGAAATCTTCGTGCCGGGCGCCGGCTGGATCACCTTCGACCCGACCAACAACAGCGTCGGCAGCTTCAATCTGATCCCGGTCGCGGTCGCGCGCGACATTCACCAGGCTATGCCGGTCGCCGGCAGTTTCATCGGCATGACCGATGCCTTCGAGGATCTGGTGGTGGAGGTTCAGGTCACCGCGCAATCGGACGACCGACGCCCTGGCCGCCTCGACTGATCGCGGCGGGCCAGGCCGCTCAAGACCGAACGTCCGGGAAGCGGCAGCCGCGATTGCGTCCCGGCGCGGCAAGGTATCGCAGAACTCGTCCCCGTGAGCCTTGACCCGCCCCGGCCCAGCGGCGATAACTCTGCCCCGTTCCGCCCGTCGCTCCTGGACCGAGAGCCTCCCTTGAACCGTATCTTCTCCGGCATGCAGCCGACCCGCCAGCTCCATCTCGGCAATTACCTGGGAGCGCTGCGCAATTGGGTCGCCCTCCAGGACGGATTCGAGTGCATATTCTGCGTCGTCGATCTGCACGCCTTGACCCTGCCCCAGGACCCGGCAGCGCTCCGGCGCAACATCCGCGAGGTCACCGCGGCCTATATCGCCGCCGGCATCGACCCCGAGCGCTGCATCATCTTCGCCCAGTCGAGCGTCGCCGCCCATTCCGAGCTGTCGTGGATCCTGTCGTGCCATACGCCGCTCGGCTGGCTCAACCGCATGACCCAGTTCAAGGACAAGGTCGGCAAGAAGGCGCTTGAGAACGCCATGCTCGGGCTCTATGCCTATCCGGTGCTGATGGCCGCCGACATTCTGCTCTATAAGGCGACCCACGTCCCGGTTGGCGAGGACCAGAAGCAGCATCTGGAACTCTCCCGCGATATCGCCGGCGCCTTTAACCGGCACTATGACCGCGCGTTTTTTCCGTTGCCCGAGCCACAGATTCTGGGTGATGCCACCCGGGTCATGTCGTTGCGCGACGGCTCCAAAAAAATGAGTAAATCCGACGAGTCGGATTACTCGCGGATCAACATGACCGACGACGCCGACCTGATCGCGGTCAAGATCCGCAAGGCGCGGACCGATCCCGAGCCGCTGCCGGACACGCTTGAAGCCCTGGTCAAGCGCGCCGAGGCGGACAATCTGATTACCATCTATGCCGCGC
The DNA here is from genome assembly GCA_016124535.1 of Azospirillum sp. GTDB lineage: Bacteria > Pseudomonadota > Alphaproteobacteria > Azospirillales > Azospirillaceae > RI-112. The sequence goes on along the minus strand of WGNK01000043.1, from coordinate 41,091 downwards.
TTGCCGGGATCAGCCGCGCGGAAACCTTGGCGCAGGTCGCGGGCCAGCAGTTTTCCCAGTTCAAGAAAGACCTCGCCGACCTGGCAGTGGCGAAATTGTCGCCGATCAACGCCGAGATGAACCGCCTGATGGCCGACCCCGCCGAGATCGACCTCATCCTGCGCCGTGGTGCCGAACGCGCCGGCACCATGGCAGCCGGCCATCTCGACGAGATCAAGGACGTCATCGGGCTGCTGCGGCTGTGAGCCATTCGGGGGGCCGTGTCCCCCGTCCCCCCACCAAAGGCTGAAGCCCTTGGAATCCGATCCGGGAAATCGATGAGTCCGTTGCTGATTGCCGGTTTTGGCCGGTTCGGCCCCTATCCGGTCAATCCGGCCGAGCTTGTCGTGGATCGGCTCCGGGACCTGCCGGGGGTGGTCGGCGCGATCCTGCCGGTATCCTACCAGCGCGCCAGCGACAGCTTCGCCGCCTTGCTCGATCGCTGGCAACCGCGCGCCGCCGTGGTCCTCGGCCTGGCCTTCGACAGCGAGTACATCCGGTTTGAACGGCTGGCCCGCAACCGCGACGACTGTCTTGGTGCCGACGCCGACGGCGAGGTCCGGCGGGACTGCCCGGCGGTCGACGGAGCGCCGGCGATCCTGCGCACCACGCTGCCGGCCGGGCGGCTTGCCAGGACCCTCGCCGCCGCCGGATTTCCGATCGCGATCTCCGGCAATGCCGGCGGCTATGTCTGCAATCACCTGTTTTATCGGGCGCGGCACCTGATCGACCAGCATAAGCTGGCGATTCCGATGGGGTTGATCCACATCCCGCCCCTGCCAGAAATGCTGCACGGTCACCCGGGCCGCCGTGGCCTTGCCCTCGACCGGTTGGACGACGCCGTCCGCCTGATCCTGGCCGAACTGGCCGGGCCACCCCCAGGAGAGTCGCCATGACCGAGGTCGAAACCCGGTTGGTCGCCGAGGACGAGACCGGACTGCGGCTCGACCGCTGGTTCAAGCGCCACTTCCCGGATCTGACCCACGGCCGGCTGGAGCGCCTGCTGCGCACCGGTCAGGTCCGGGTCGACGGCAAGCGGGCCAAGGCCGGTTGCCGGCTGGAGCCGGGCCAGGCGGTGCGGGTTCCGCCCCTGGGTGAGGCACCACCCTCGGCGGTGTCGACCCGCCCGGTCGATCTGGAGCCCCGCGCGGTCGCCGAACTCCGGGCGCGCATCCTGTTCCGCGACGACGATGTCCTGGTGCTCGATAAACCGGCCGGGCTGGCGGTTCAGGGCGGCACCGCGACGCCGCGCCATCTCGACGGCTTGCTCGATGCCTTGCGTTTCGAGGCGCCCGATCGCCCCCGACTGGTCCACCGGCTCGATAAGGATACCAGCGGCGTGCTGGTCCTCGCCCGCAGCGTCTGGGCCGCCGGCCAACTGGCCGAGGCCTTCCGCGGTCGCGACGCGCACAAGACCTATTGGGCGGTGACCGTGGCGGTGCCACAGCCCCATGAGGGCAAAATCGACGTGCCTCTGGCCAAACAAGCCAGCGCGCGGGGCGAGCGGGTCGCAACCGACGACGAAGAGGGCCGACGCGCCGTCACCTATTACCGGGTGGTCGAGGCGGCCGGACGCAAGGCGGCTTTCGTCGCCCTGTGGCCGGCAACCGGTCGGACCCACCAGCTGCGGGTCCATATGGCGGCGATTGGCACGCCGATCCTCGGTGACGGCAAATATGGCGGCGCCGATGCCTTCCTCGCCGGCGCCGAAGTGGCATCGCGGCTTCACCTGCATGCGCGCCGGCTGGTGATACCCCATCCGCGTCGCGGCGAAATCGATGTCACGGCACCCCTGCCGCCGCATATGGCCGAAACCTGGGCCTGGTTCGGCTTCGATACCGCGCCGCGCGGTTTGCCGGTCTCTCCCGAAAGCGGAACCTGACGGTTACGCCCTGAAAGCGGAACCTGACGGTTACGCCCTGAAAGCGGAACCTGACGGTTACGCCCTGAAAGCGGAACCTGACGGTTCCCGGCGCGATCAGTCGCCGGCGGTGGTGTGATGGCCACCCGGCCGGATCGCGTCCGCCGCCATCGAAATGGCGCTGACCAGCATGGCCAGGCGGTTGAGTTCGTCACCCTCGGTCTCGCGCATTTGGTCGAGCAGCCGCTCGGCCTGGGCCTCGAGATCGGCGGCAGATTTTTCGGCATCATCGCGAAGGTCAGAAAACATCGGTAACCCCTGGGTACGATCGTCCAACGAACTATCCCGGCAGCCCGATCATGCCAGACCGATCAGCAAATAATTCCTGAATTCACCCGATCGATCCGCGTTAGCCCGACCACCCGCCACGACCCGACCGGGCCTCCCCGGCCTGCTGATGGTCATTGAAAAGTGGTGTGACATCATGGCATTAACCCTAGCCGACTACCCACTTTGGCAGTTACTTATGATACTAAAATCCTTAACAGTCTGTCATCGAAAATAGGTCGTCCCGGAATTATTTTCCGCGCTCCGCGCAAGCGTAGCGGCCGGCGACCAGAGGTGCCGGCGCCGGGCTCCAGGGCGAGGAAGAATGGGGGCAGCGGGGATGGGGCGCTCAGACCGCCGGTGCCAGGGGCAAGCTGGCGATCGCCCGGTCGTAGTCGACCAAGCCGGCAACCGGGCCATAGGCGGCCAGCGCCGGCCTCTGCCCGAACATCTCGGCGGCAGCGGCCTGGACCTCCTGGACGGTGATCGCGCGCACCACCGTCTCAACCTGTTCGACCGCGACCGGCCGGCCGGAAGCCAGGGTCGTCGAACCCAACGCCAGATAGCGGGAATAGGGCGAGAACCGGCCGAAATTCAGGTTGGACAGGATCGAATTCTTCGCCTGTTCGAGGGCGGTGTCACCGAAGCCGGCAACAACGTCGCACAGCTGGCCGCCGATCGTTTCGATGAACACGTCGCCGTGGCGCGGATCGACGAACCCGCCGACGCTGAAATAGCCGTAATCGCCGTAGGAGACATGGCCACAGCGGTAGTCGTAGCTGATCTGCTTCTTGCGCCGCATCGCCCGGTAGAGCCCCGAGGTGAAACCGCCGCCGAGGATGAATTCCAGCACGACGGCCGCCCGCCGCTGCGGGTGGGTCAGCGGGAACCCCGGAAAAATCAGATCGATGCTGATCTGTTTGGCATCGAGATCGCTCTCGCGCCAATCCCCGGCGCGCAAGACCGGAATGCCGCGCTGTGGCTGGCGGCGTTGCGCCGAGACCTGGCCCGGCGGCGGATTGACCCCACCAAAGTGCCGCGCCGTCAGATCCTGCAGACGCTGATGGTCCAGGTTGCCGGCGGCAACCACCGCGATCCGGTCAGCGGTGATGTGGCGATCACGAAACTCACGCAAAGCTTTGGCGGTGATCGCGTTGATCTGATCGGCCGAACCGACCACGGGCAAGGGCGCTTCCGGATAGATCTTCTGCCAGGTGCCGATCGAGAAGCCGCGCGCCTTGCCACCGCAGATCTTGTCGGCCTCGTCGAGGATGGTCCGGCGTTCGGCGTTGATCTCCGCTTCGGCCAGACGCGAGCGCAGGACCATATCCCCGAGCAGTGCGACCGCGTGGCCGAGACCATCCCCGGTAACCGAGACAAAGTAGTTGGTGGTGTCGATGCCGGTGAGCGCGTTCTTGCCCCCGCCCAGACGGTCGAGCCGTTCCGCGACATCGTCGGCGGACAGGCTGCCGGTGCCGAGAAAATTGCCGTGTTCGAGAAAATGGGCGCTGCCGAGCAGTCCGATCGGATCGTGGCGTGCGGCGGCATCGATCCACACTCCGACCACCGCGGTGCCCGGCGGCAGGAACGGCATGTCCTCGCTGACCACGCGAACGCCCGATGGCAGTGTGGTCATCCGGACCTCGGACAGGCCGGGCGGGCGACCGCGCAACTCGCCCACCGCCGCCTTCCAGGCAGCGCGTAAACGTTGGGGAATCCTTAAGGAATGACGCAAGAGTTCGGGGGGCTCCCGGGCGATAATCCCAGGTCGAAATCCGATGGCTGAAGCGCCAGCACGCCCGAACATTTCTCCTACCTCCATCACTACCAAAGGCGGATAGAGCTCATCCTAAGGTCAGTCAAACAATCCTCGGATTTGCAGGCCTGTCTTCTTGACCTCGTCAGAGTGACATGACGTCTCGGACAACTGCAATATCCTTTTTGCAACTGCACATCGCGAGGCCCGGTCGCGGTGTGTCAGTCACTGAAATGTCACAGTGCTCGATGATGAGTGCTTTGGGCAACACTGCCCGCGATCCGACGCCGATGGTCAGCGTCCCGAGGCGAGCGCCTGGCCCGGCGCCTGCGCGGACTGTTCACGCGCGATCGGCAAGAACACAGTGAACGTGCTTCCCTGGCCCAGTTCACTTTCGATCGACAGCCGGCCGCGGTGCCGGTTGACGATGTGCTTGACGATCGCCAGTCCCAGGCCGGTCCCGCCGAGCGCCCGGCTGCGCGCCGGGTCGACCCGATAAAACCGCTCGGTCAGGCGCGGCAGATGGGTACGCGCGATCCCTTCGCCGCGATCGATCACCGCCAGCGCAACCATGCGCGCGCTGCTGCGGTTGCTGGTGCGCCGCAGCCCGAATACCGGTACGGCGACCGCCCCGCCGCCGATTGCGGCACCATCGATCGCACCGACCCGGATAATCACTTCGGTGCCCTCGCGGGCGTATTTGACCGCATTGCTGATCAGGTTCTGCACCACCTGAGCGATCTGGTCCTCGTCTCCGGTGACCGCGGGCAGGACCTCGGCGGCATCGATCCGCAGGCTGATGCTGCGCGCCGCCACCTTCAACTCGAAACTCCGGACCAGAGTCCGCACGACCTGGACCAGGTCGACCTGGCCGGTCGGCGTCCTGTGCTCGTCCAGCTCGATCCGGGACAGCGACAGCAGGTCATCGACCAGCCGCGACATCCGTGCCGCTTGCTCGAACATGATGCCGAGAAAACGCTCGCGCGCTTCGCGATCCTCCCGGGCCGGTCCGCGCAGGGTCTCGATGAACCCAAGCAGGGACGACAGCGGCGTGCGCAGCTCGTGGCTGGCATTGGCGACGAAATCCGCCCGCATCTGTTCGGAGCGTCGGATTGCGGTAATATCGTGCAGCGCCAGCATCACCGCCGCCTCACCATCGATGGTCGGCACCGAGAGCGCCGGCGCGACACCGGCGGAGGCCTCTGTACTCCGGCGAAACGGCTTGATCCGGGCTTCGAAGCTGCGTTCGACCGGCACCGGCAAGATCAGCTCGACGGTGCGCGTCTTGGCGCCGCCGAGCACCGCATCGACCGCTTCGAGGATCGTCGGGTAACGCAGCGACGCAGCGAGGTCGCGCTCGAGCATGTGCTCGCCGAATAGTCCGCGCGCCGCCCCATTGGCGCGGACCACGGCACGCTCGGCATTGACCAGAATCAGGGGATCCGGCAGGGCTTCCAAGATCGACTCGATCGCGCCGAGGCGGGCCGCGGTCTCGACGTCGCGCTCGCGCCGCGCCTGGCGCAGGCGTTCCAGCGCCGCGGCGATCTCGTCCTCCGGGTCGCTCGCACGGCCGCCCGGCGGCTCCGCCGCGGTCGTTCGCGCCTCGGCCAGCCGGCGCAGCTCCACCGCGATGCGGCGGTTGTCCTGGTGATAGCTGCCGGCCAGCATCAAGGCGCCGAACGGCGCCCCGAGGCCGGCGAGCAGCAGCCAGCCGGGCTCCATCGCACTCTGGCCGACCAGCAGCGACACCACGGTGAGCACCGGCGCCAGCAGCAGCAGCCAGGGAAGAATCAACCGCCGTCGCCGGCCAGCCGGGGTCGTCATGGACACTCTGCCTTTGCAGGGCGCGCCGAAGCACCGCTGCCGCGGCCGTCCCTGCAGATCAGTTCTTAAACCACCTGGAGCACCGGCGCACCGGTTTCAAAAAAATTTCGCGTAACCGGCCAGCGCCAATGCCGCCCCTCGCCCCCGGGGGTCAGAACCGGACGCGCAGATTGGCGCCAAACTGGTGCTGGCTTTCTTTGCCCCGGCCGAAGCTGGTATTGGCCACCAGACCGGCGGTGGTGTCGCCGTCCATGGTATAGTTGAACCCGCCGCCAAACTGATAACCGGTCCGGTTGGCGCTGCCCTTGGAATTTACCAGGTCCCGCTCGAAGGCCGCGGCCACGAAGGGAAACGCGCTCTCGGTCGCGGCGTATTCGACCTGTCCGCCCAGGCGGAGGGTGCCCAGCTGGGTCGATGGCAGCCCGACTCGCGCGCCGTCACTGGAATGGTAGGGGTCCGGCGCATCGATCGCCAGGGTGTAGCCGAGCGTCACCGTGCTGCGAGTTTGCTCGTCGATCGCGAAGTTGCCGCCCGACGACAGGTTGAAGATATACCGTTCCGAGCCGTAGGTGCCGGTCACCGCCTGCCCCGAAATCGGCTGGCTCACCTCACTGGCGCCGCGCCCATAGCCGGCGATCGCAGAGATGTAATAGTGATCGTCGAACTGATAGGCGCCGTAGACCGTCATGGTCCCGGCGACCTGGGTTTGCTGGCCGTCGACCGAACGCAGATTGACGTGGGTATAGTCGGGACCGACCGTCGCCCCGACCAGCACATGTTCATCCACCCGGGCATCGATGCCGAACACGGTCGATGTAAGCCAGCCGTTGGATTTGTTGTTCAGCCGGGTATCGTCGAGCAGGCTCAGGCTGGTATCCGCCCACGCCGAGAGCCCCATCTGCTCCGGATCGCTGGCGTCGTCGCCCCCTGACAGCCCGAGAGCCGCGGCCCGGTGCAAGTCGGGCAGGAACAAACCGGCGCCGGTTCCCGGTCCGCGGCTGCTGCCGGATCCGGTGCCGAAACCCGCGCCGGAAATCGGGCCGTAGGCGAAGATGCGCGCCGCGATGCGGGCTGCGATATTGTTGGTGACCGTCTGGGTCACCGTCCGGGTGACCTGCGGCGCCACCGAGGCGACGCTCTCCGTCTGCTGGCGCTCACTGGCCACCGCACTGGGCATCAGGACCAGGTCGACCCCGTTGCCGAGATATTCCACCCCGACCGCAAGTCCGCCCAGCCGGTCCTGGTTCTCGACCGCAACCGTTCGGAAGGTGCCGGAGACCGACTGGGCGGTCAGAACGTTGTATCTGGTGCCAGAGACGTAAGTGCCGGTCTCGGGCAGCACTTTCACGGCGCCGTCCAGACTGGCGGTGCCGCTGACCACCAGCTTGTCGGCATTGCCCGCCGCGTCGATCTCGACCGCCAACACACCATCGGCATGCTGGACGTAATTGCCGGAGACATGCAGGGTTCCGATCGACGCGCCGGGCGCCACGGTGCCGAAATTGGCGATGCTGCTGACGGTGCCGTTGCCCATCAGAATGCCGCCACTGGTGATCGTGACCGCTGCAGGAAGCTGGTTGTCCACCCGCAACGCCCCGGCAGCCACCGTCGCCGAACCGGTGAAGGTATTGGCGCCGGACAGCACCAGGGTACCGTTGCCGGCCTTGGTGAACGAGCCGTTGCCTCCGATCACCCCCGAAAAGGTGGAATTCGCGTCGTTGCTGCCGACGGAGAACGAGCTGCCGGTATTGAGCACCAGGGCGCCCGAGCCGGTCAGGCTGTCGGCTGCGATGGTACCGCTGTTCGACAGGGTCGCCGGCCCGGCGATGCTCAGGGATTGGGCGTTCAAGGTCCCCTGGACCTGGATCGTGCCCGAATCGATACCGACCGCGTTGCTGATCGAATTGGTGCCGACCATGATGATCGACTGGCCGCTGGCAGCATTGAGCGACAACGGCGCGTCGCCGGTAAATGTCGCGGTATAGCTGTTGGCCAAGCCGTTAAAGGTTACCGAGGAGGCGCCGTTACTGGCGCCACCGGTCCCGATATTGCTTACCGCCGGCGTCACCGTGATCGCCGCCCCGGATAAGGTCGTATAGGTGCTCTGGGCTTTGGCACCGCTGGCGCACCCCAACCACAGGCCGAACGACACCAGCAGCCAGACAGCGGTGGCCGGCCAGACCGCCGAAGCGGAAGCAGCACACCGAACCGAAGCAGCGGACGGCGAGATAGTGCGCATGCTCAACCCCGAAAGCTGTCTCCAGTCCTCGTATCATACATTTCAGCAAGGCTGCACTGCGGTAGCCAAATGCCAACCCGCCGGGATTTTGCCGCTGGTGCGATATTTCTGCACGGCCCCCACCCGCCCGCCGCAGCCGGCCGGACCGGTTGCGGCGAGCGCGGGTCGGCGGTCAGCCTCCCCCGTTTCACCAGGCCCCGTTTCACCACACCAGGGCGTCGTGGGCGGCAAGTGCGGCGGCGGTGACCATGTCCGACACCGTCGCCCCCATCGGCACGATCTGGACCGGCTTGTCGAGGCCGATCAGCAGCGGGCCGATCGCCTGGCCGCCGCCCAGCTTCTGCAGCAGCTTGTAGGAGATGTTGGCCGCGTGCAGACCGGGCATGATCAGCACGTTGGCCGGACCGGACAGCCGACAGAACGGGTAAAGCCGCTTCATCATGTCGTAATCGAGCGCGACGTCGGCCGAGATCTCACCGTCGTACTCGAAATCCACCGGACGCTGGTTGAGCAGCTCGACCGCGCGGCGCATCTGTTCGGAACGGGCATGCTGGCGCTGGCCAAAGCTGGTGAACGACAGCAGCGCCACCCGTGGTTCGTGGCCCATCTGGCGCGCCTTGGCCGCCGACTGCACCGCAATGTCGGCGATCGTCTCGGCATCCGGCAATTCGTTGATCACGGCATCGCCCAGGAACACCGTTCGGCCGCGGTGGACCATCACGATCAGACCGAACATGCGCTCGCCTGAACGCGGATCCAGGACGCGCGAGACCTCCTCGAAGGTGACCTGAAAGCTGCGAGTCAAGCCGGAGACCATGGCATCGGCATCACCCAGCGCCACCATCAGGGCGCCGAACACATTGCGGTCCTGGTTGACCATGCGTTGGGCGTCGCGGTGGAGCACGCCGCGGCGCTGCAGGCGCCGATAAAGGAACTCGGTGTAGCGATGGTTGGCGCTCGACAGCCGGGCATTGTGGATTTCCAGCCCGGTGCCGCCCTTCAGGCCGAGTGAGGTCAGCCGTTCCTGGACCACCTGCTCGCGCGCCAGCAGGATCGGCGTCCCATAGCCGGCGGCGTGGAACGCCAGGGCGGCGCGGATCGTGCGTTCCTCCTCGCCCTCGGCGAACACCACCCGCCGCGGGTTGGACTTCACCTTTTCGAAGATCAGTTGCAGGCTGTCGGCGGTGGGGTCGAGACGGGTGCGCAGCGAATGCCGATAGCCGGTCATATCGACGATCGGCAGGCGGGCGACCCCGCTGTCCATTGCCGCTTGAGCCACCGCCGCCGGGATGGTCACGATCAGACGGGGGTCGAACGGCACCGGAATGACATATTCCGGGCCGTAGCGCAGGCGCCGTCCGGAATAGGCCGCCGAGACCTCGTCCGGCACGTCCTGACGGGCCAGCTCGGCGATGGCGCGGGCCGCCGCGATCTTCATGGCGTCGTTGATCGTGGAGGCGCGGACATCGAGCGCGCCGCGAAAGATATAGGGAAAGCCCAGGACGTTGTTGACCTGGTTGACGTAGTCGGACCGACCGGTGGCGACGATGGCGTCGCCGCGGACCTGCTTGACTTCTTCCGGAGTGATTTCGGGGTCGGGATTGGCCAGCGCGAAGATGATCGGTTTCGCCGCCATCGACTTGACCATTTCGGGGGTCATCGCGCCCTTGGCCGACAAACCGACGAAAACATCGGAGCCGGCCACCGCCTCGGCCAGGGTGCGGGCATCGGTCACCGCGGCATGGGCCGATTTCCACTGGTTCATATGAGCTGTGCGGCCCTGATAGATCACGCCCTTGGTGTCGCACATGATGACGTGATCGTGGGGAAGTCCCATCGCCTTGAACAGCTCGCAGCAGGCGATCGCGGCGGCTCCGGCGCCGTTGACCACCATGCGGATGTCTTTGATCGAACGGCCGGTGATGTCGAGCGCATTGAACAGGGCGGCGGCGGCGATGATCGCGGTGCCATGCTGGTCATCATGGAATACCGGGATGTCCATGATCTCGCGCAGGCGCTGCTCGATGATAAAACAATCCGGCGCCTTGATATCTTCCAGGTTGATGCCGCCGAACGACGGCCCGAGGAAGCGCACGCAGTTGATGAATTCGTCGACATCGCGGGTGTCGATCTCCAGGTCGATGCCGTCGACATCGGCGAAGCGCTTGAACAGCACCGCCTTGCCTTCCATCACCGGCTTCGACGCCAGGGCGCCCAGATCCCCCAGGCCCAGCACCGCGGTGCCGTTGGAGATGATCGCAACGATATTGCCCTTTGCCGTGTAGTCGTAGGCCAGCGACGGGTCATCGCGGATGCGCAGGCACGGCGCGGCCACCCCCGGCGAATAGGCGAGCGACAGATCGCGCTGAGTCGTGAGCGGCTTGGTCGGGGTGATTTCAAGCTTGCCCGGCCGACCACAGGCGTGGAGCAGCAGGGCCTCTTCATCGGTGACGCGCTTCTGATTATCGGACATCGGTCCCCCAAGAGTTCCGCCGCTTCCCCGTCGGCATCCGGAGCACGGCCTTTTTCACGAGGTCGCGATGTTAGTCCGGCCCCCGGATCCGCACCAGTCCGTCTTTGCCGTAGCGGCGGAACCGCAAGCCTCGTGACCGAACTGTCGCAGTGATCAGATCCGGGCACGGAGCGCAGGCCGACGGTGACGGAGACACTGGCGGCCAGGCCGATACCCTGGTTCGCGCCGGCCGGCCCCGTCAGTCCGGTCCGGCCGTCTTCGCTCGAGCCCGCGGTACCGGGGATGGCGGTTGAAACCATCGGCCCATCCAGCGCCTGCTGCCCCGGCTCAGGCCGGCGCGGTGCCGGAGGCCGAGCCGGCCGGGGGCGGGCGGGACCGCCGTTTTGTCGAGGCGTCGGCCGCCGGGCGGTCGGTCGGGTCGTCATCGGCTTTGGCCGTCACGGCCCGGACGGTATAGCCCGCCGACTCGGGCAGCCGGGCCTCGATCTTCTGCCGCGCCTTGGCTTCGTCCAGCGCCCAGACGACGAAGCGGCGGCCCTCCAGCCAGATTTTGGCCAGCCGCGGAGTGGCCTTGGGCTGGACCACCCTGGCATAGTCGGGATGACTGATCGTGGCGACCCAGCTCAAATCCAACGCGGTACGCCGCTCGTCGAGCACATAGAGCCGGCGATCAACCGCCTCGGCAGCCTTGATCTGCTCGGCCAGACGCCCGCATTCCCGATTGGCGGCGTCCCTGGCCGCCTCGGCGCGGCGGAATTCGCGCTTGATTTCGAAGGTCTGGCGGGCGAGCGCCCGGATGTCAGCGCAGTCGCGCGATTGCAGTCCCTTGACCCTGGCCAGCCGTCGCCGCGCCTGACCGATGCGCCGCCGCCCGACCAGCAGCGCCAGCACGAACACCACCGCCCCGATCGACAGGATCAGGTAGTACTCATGCCGCATCGGTCGCCCCCGCCCTGCCCTCGCCGCCGCCGCCGCGATATTCGGCCGGCATCAGGCGGATCACGGTGAAGCCGAAGATTGCCGGATAAGTCTGCTCCAGGCGCTCGCGGGCAGCACTGAGGCTGGGCGCCCAGATCTCGACCACCTGGGGCCGGGCCCAGGAGATGTGCAGCGTGGTCGACTGCTGGGCGCTGCGCGCCGAGGCCTCGACATATTTGTTGGCGACGATCCCGATGAAGCCGGCCACCCCCTCGACGTCTTCGCCGATCTGGCGGATGATCTCGTCCGCCGCGGCTGCCTGCTCGGCCCGCTTGCGCGCAAGATCGCTGCGCCGGCGCTTGACCAGCTTGACTTCGCTCAGCAATTCATCGAAATCGGCCAGCCGGTCACGGCGGCGCTCGTGGAACCGGCGCAGCAAGACCGCCCGCGCCCGTGCCGCCTTCAACAGCCGGTTCAGACCGCCGCGGTGCTCGATCACCGCCTCCGCCAGACGCAACAGCACGCCCGCCAGCAGCAAGGCGACGCTGGCCGCGAACGCCGACAGCACGACGATCTCGATCACCCGCGGATCGCTGGCGAAGGCGATCGAGGGCGTCAACAGCGAGCTGCCCGAACTGTAGGTATCGGCGAATGCCGCGTTCATCTCCGTTTCAGTCCCGGATCGGCGCCGACCGCGGTGTCTGCGGACCTGGATACGGCGGGGTTTCCGACAGCGGCAAGGCCCCCTTGCCCCTCGGAATATACACATGAATCCAGGAAATTCCGCAACCGTCCGCTACCCTGACCGGCACGACCGTGACCCCGCTGCCGCATTCGGGCTGGCTCCCCCCCGAAGCCGCAGCCCGGCCGGGGCCTCAGCCGGTAGTGCGCAGCCGGTCGAGCAAACTCTTGGTCGCAAAGCCGTCGGGTACCAGGCCGACCGCTTTCTGGAAGCCGCGCAGCGCGGTACGGGTTGCCGGACCGACCAGGCCGTCCGGTTTGCCGGTATCAAAGCCCAGCGCGGTCAGACGCTGCTGCAGCTCGATCGCCTCGGAGCGGCTCAACGGCTGCTCGGCGCGCGGCCAGGCGGCGGCGATCGGGCCACCGCCGGCGATCCGATCGGCGAGCAGCGCCACCGCCAGGGCATAGCTGATCGACGGGTTGTAGCGCATGATCACGCGGAAATTCTCGCGGACCAGAAAGGCCGGTCCGGAATGGCCGCCCGGAATCAGCACCGAGGCGGTATCGGTGCCGGACGGCAGCGCGCCGTCGAGCCGCCGCACGCCCAGCCGCCGCCACTCCTCAAGCGGCTTGGTGACGGTCAATTCGGCCTGGTCCCAAGGAAAACTGGGCGGCAGCCGAACCTCCTCGCCCCAGCTTTCGCCGGCGCGCCAGCCGATGCCGGCGACGAAATGAGCGGTCGAGGCGAACACGTCGGGCAGACTGTCCCAGATGTCACGCCGGCCGTCGCCGTCATAATCCAGAGCGTGCTGGACGAAGATCGAGGGGATGAACTGGGTCTGGCCCATGGCGCCGGCCCAGGAGCCGCGCATCCGCTCGGGCGCGATATCGCCCTTTTCCAGGATCTGCAGGGCCAGCAGAAGCTCGCTGCGGAAGAAGCCGGTGCGCCGGCTCTTATAGGCAAGCGTCGCCAGGGCGTCGATCACCTTGAACTTGCCGACGTCGCGGCCATAGTCGCTTTCGATGCCCCAGAAGCCGATCAGGATCTGCGGCGGCACCTTGAATTCGCGCTCGACCCTGGACAGCAGAGCGGCGTTGGCCTGCAGCTTGGCCCGGCCCTCGCGCACCCGATTCTCCGATACCGCGCTGTCGAGGTAGCTCCACACCGCACGGGTGAATTCAGGCTGGCTGCCGTCGAGTTCGAGCACCCGGTCACTGAGTTGGATCCCCGCGAAGGCGAGGTCAAAGGTACGGCCGCTGACCCCCCGCCGCAGGGCTTCGGCACGCAAGGCGTCACGCCACTGCGGGAACGGCACCAGCGCCGCGACCCGGGTGTCCCCGGCGGTGGCGCCCGTCGCGGCAACGCTCTGGCTGCCGCCCGAGGCCGAGACGCCGTCGCCGGCGCAAGCGCTGACCAAACCCAGCACCGCCGCCACGCCGAGCCATCTTTTGTCCATGATCCTGTCCCCGTCACCGCCCCAGCCCGGCGCCATCTGAACGACGCCGGCGGCCTCGCCGTCAAGCCCCTAGCGCGGACCGGCCCCAAGCGGGGGCCGGCCCTTGGCACCGGCCGGGGGAACCGTGAACACCTGCCCCCTATCGCGCCGGGTCATCGCCGGGATAAGCTGAGAAAAAATGCCAGGAGGAAGCCCCATGCCGTCCAATTCCCTGCCGACACTCGATTTCGACCTCGGTGATACCGCCGACATGCTGCGCGATTCGGTGCGCAGTTTCGCCGACGACATGATCGCCCCGCGCGCCGATCAGATCGACCGCGACAACGCCTTTCCCCAGGACCTGTGGCCGAAGCTGGGGGACTTGGGTGTGCTCGGAATCACGGTGCCCGAAGAATACGGCGGCGCCGACATGGGGTACCTTGAGCACATCGTGGCGATGGAGGAGATCAGCCGCGCCTCGGCCTCGGTGGGCTTGAGCTACGGCGCCCACTCCAACCTGTGCGTCAACCAGATCAACCTCAACGGCACGCCGGAGCAGAAACGCCGCTACCTGCCGGGTCTGGTCGCGGGCACCCAGGTCGGGGCGCTGGCGATGTCGGAACCGGGCGCCGGCTCCGACGTGGTGTCGATGCGGCTGCGCGCCGACCGCCGGGGCGACCGCTATATCCTGAACGGCACCAAGATGTGGATCACCAACGGGCCGGAGGCGAGCACGCTGGTGGTCTATGCCAAGACCGACCCCTCCGCCGGCCCGCGCGGCATCACCGCCTTCATCATCGAGCGCGGCTTCAAGGGCTTTTCGACGGCGCAGAAACTCGACAAGCTGGGCATGCGCGGTTCCCAGACCTGCGAGCTGGTGTTCCAGGATTGCGAGGTTCCGGCCGAGAACGTGCTGGGCCAGGAGGGAAAGGGCGTGCGCGTGCTGATGAGCGGGCTGGACTACGAGCGCGCGGTACTCGCCGCCGGCCCGCTCGGGATCATGCAGGCCTGCATGGACGTGGTGGTGCCCTATGTCCACGAACGCAAGCAGTTCGACCGCCCGATCGGCGAGTTCCAGCTGATCCAGGGCAAGCTGGCCGATATGTACACCACGATGAATGCCGCCAAGGCCTATGTCTATGCGGTCGGCAAGGCCTGCAGCCGAGGCCAGGCGACCCGCAAGGACGCCGCCGGCGCCATTCTGTTCGCCGCCGAAAAAGCCACCTGGATGGCCCTGGAAGCGATCCAGGTTCTGGGCGGCAACGGCTATATCAACGACTACCCGACCGGCCGCCTGCTGCGCGACGCCAAACTCTACGAAATCGGCGCCGGCACCAGCGAAATCCGCCGCATGCTGATCGGCCGGGAAATTTTCGAGCAGACTGTTTGAAGCGCCCTGTCAGCATCGAGCGGGGACACAAGGGATGGGCAAGGACTCTGCTCTGATCGGCAAGGCCGGTGAACTTCTGGTCGCCGCGGAGCTGTTGCGGCGTGGTATAGAAGTGGCATTTCCGGCTTCGGATGTCGCTGTCGACCTGCTCGCCTACCGACTTGCGCCAGGGCAATCTGTGCCCAGCCTTTTCGTACCGATCCAAGTCAAGGCCAGGTCTCGGGATGGCTACAACTTCCAGAGGTCCTGGTTCAGCCGGTGCCCTGGCGTGGTGCTGGTTCAGGTTTGGCACGCGGTGACGACACCGGAGTTCTATGTGTTCGAGAGCTTGGAGCGGGTCGAGGAGGCTCTCGGGCCTGTCCATTCCAAGACACCAGCCGGGCAAACCAAGGGGGGGGCTACAGCGTGAACCCGCCTGGTCGTGACGGGCTGACCAGAATGGTGGCTCACCGCGACAGGTGGGAGCGCATCACGGACCAGCTATAATCGGTTGCACCCCCCACCCTGTCCCTCCCCCCTTGCGGGGGAGGGACAGGGTGGGGGGGTAAGTATGTTCAAGCCGCCATGTCGTCGCCCGGCGGTTTGGCCGGGATCAGGTCGTCGAGCCGCGCGTAGGCCTGGTCGCGGAAGCGGTCGAGGGCGCGGGCGACCTGGTCGGGGGGCGTGCCGACGGTGTTCAACAGCACGCCGCCCAGGTGCAGACTGGCTTCGACCATTTCCGGGACGACCAGGGTGGCGCCGGCCTGCTCCAGCCCGTCGCGGTGCGCGAGGTCGCGGGCACGCACCAGCACCGGCAGCTCGGGCCAGGCGCCGCGCAGGGCGAGGACGGCACGCTGCGCTGCCTCGGGGTGATCGAGTGTGACCACGGCCGCGCGGGCACGGGCGGAGCCGGCCGCCCTCAGCACCTCGGCGCGGCTGGCATCGCCGTAATAGACCGGCAGACCCCGTGCCCGGCCTTCGGCGACCCGCAGGGGCTCCAGGTCGAGGGCGATATAGGGCTGTTTATGCGCTTCCAGCAGCCGCGCCAGAGTCTGGCCGACCCGGCCGAAACCGGCAATCACCACGTGGTTTTTAAGATCGCCGCTCTCGCGGGTGATCGCCTCGATGCCCGGCAGCGGCGGCGGCTTCAGACGGGCGGCAACCCTTCGGCCGGCGGCACTCAGCGCCGGCGTCAAAGCCATGGTCAGGGCAACCAGCGCCAGGGCCAGTTGGCCGGTGATGCCGGGCAAGACGTGGTGCTGGATCGCCAGCACAAACACCACGAAGGCGAATTCGCCGCCCTGGGCCAGTTCCAGCCCGACCTGCGCCGAGACCCCGACCGGGAAGCCGAACAGCCGGCACAGCAGCGCCAGGATGCCCGATTTGATCGCGACCACCACACCAACCAGGGCCAGCACCAGCGGAATCTGACCGAAGATCAGACCGAGATTGATCGACATGCCGACGCTCATGAAAAACAGCGCCAGCAAGACGCCGCGAAACGGCTCGACATCGGCTTCGACCTGGTGGCGATACTCGGTCTCGGCGATCAGCAGTCCGGCCAGGAAGGCGCCCAGCGCCATCGACAGCCCGGCGCGCTCGGTCATCCAGCCGACCCCCAGTACCACCAGCAGGGTGACGGTGGTAAACAGTTCCGGCTGGCGGGCCTCGGCGACCATGCGCAGGACCGGGCGGACCACCACCCGGCCGGCAACCACGATCACCACCAGCGCGACCAGAGCCTTGCCCAAGGCGAGGCCAAGGGCAGCCGGCAAGCTGGCGCCGCCGCCGGGACCGAGCAGCGGGATCAGGGTCAGCAGCGGCACCACCGCCAAGTCCTGGAGCAGCAGGACGCTGAAGGCAACCCGGCCGTGGCGGGCGGTCATCTCGCCGCGCTCGACCAGGCTCTGCAGAACCATTGCGGTAGAGGACAGGGCGAGGCCGCCGCCGAGGATCGCCGCCTGCGAATTGTCGAGCCCGAGCGCCCGCGCCACCGCCCAACCGGCCGCCGCGGTCGCCGCGACCTGGGCCGAGCCCAGCCCGAACACGGTCACCCGCATGACGCTGAGCCGGGTGATCGACAGCTCCAGCCCGATGGCAAACAGCAGAAAAACCACGCCGAAATCGCCCAGGACGCGGGTTGCCGTCTCGTCCGGGATGATCGCAGCACCATGGGGCCCGATCAGCATGCCGGCGACCAGATAGCCCAGCATCGAACTCCAGCGCAGCCGCCGGAACAGCGGAACGACGACGCAGGCAGCGGCCAGAATGACCAGGAACTCGTCGAGGACAGAGGAGGGATGCATGGGTACGGCCAGCGCCAGTCAGTTCGGCCGGGGCGGCCGGACCAGGGCGCTCCGGGGTTCGGCGCGAGCGGCGGCTTCGCCCAGGCGCTCGCTGATCCAGGTGGTCAGCGGCTTGCCGGCGCGGGTCGCCGCAGCCGTAATCGTGCGGTGGAGGTCGGGATCGAGCCGGATCGACAGGCGTCCGGAAAACTTCCGTCCCGGTTCGGCGCCCTCGGTACCGTTCCGGCCCAGGTGACCGTCGACCGCGGCATGGAAGGCCAGCCGCAGTTCTTCCACCGAACGGCCTTGAAAATTGATGCCGCTATGACTGTTGATGACCTCGCCCAGGAAGAGCCCGGCGGCATCGTCGAAATCAATTTGGGCCTTGAAGCCCTTATATTCCATCATGGTTGTTTTGACCTCCCCATGGCGCGGGCACCGCGGCAGCGGCGGACTCCCCGTCCCAGCATTCTTCCATCCTAAAGGTCGCCGATTCTGCCGCGCAATGCCATGCGTCGGGGCGTCGCGGTCGCGATCGTCTTGGGACCCGGCGGCGATCCTATCGGGCTTTCGGTTGAGCGCATTGACCTGGCGCAAGTTTTCCGTCCAGCGCGCCGGCCGGACGTTGGGATGGGATGGCTGGAATGCCAAATTGGGCGCTTGGCCGCTGGCCCTGGCTCTGTTATGCTCATTTTGAGCTATAATAAAAAGCCTCATAAAGAGCATTACACGGGGTTCATCATGCTCGACGACAGCGCCCTGGCCTTCACGCCCGAGATCGCCGCAGCCACCGATCCGATCTACCAGCGCCTGAAGCGCGTGGTGCCGGCGATCGAATGGCCGTTCCACGCCCCCCTGGTCCACGCGATCAACCAGCTGAAACGCCGGCGCAACGCCGTGGTCCTGGCCCACAACTACCAGACCCCGGAAATTTTTCACGGGGTCGCCGATATCGTCGGCGACAGCCTGGCGCTGGCGCGCCGGGCCAGCGAAACCGACGCCGAGGTGATCGTGCTGGCCGGGGTTCACTTCATGGCGGAAACCGCCAAGCTGATGAACCCGGACAAGATCGTCCTGATGCCCGACACCGCCGCGGGATGCTCCCTTGCCGCCTCGATCACGCCGGAGGATGTCCGCCAGCTGCGCCGACGCTGGCCGGGCGTCCCGGTGGTCGCCTATGTCAACACCTCGGCGGCCGTCAAAGCCGAGGTCGATATCTGCTGCACCTCGGGCAACGCGGTCGAGGTCGTGGAGTCTCTGGGGGTGCCGCGGGTGATCTTCCTGCCCGACACCTATCTGGCGAGCTATGTCGCCAGCCAGAGTGCGGTCGAAATCATCGACTGGCAGGGGCGTTGCGAGGTCCATGAGCGGTTCACCGCCGCCGAGATCCGCAGTTTCCGCGCCGGTGTCGCCGGGCTCACCGTGATCGCCCACCCGGAATGCCCGCCCGAGGTGCTGGCGGCCGCCGATTTCGTCGGCTCGACCGCGCGGATGGTCGATTTCATCGAACAACGCCGGCCGCCGCGGGTGCTGCTGCTGACCGAGTGCTCAATGAGCGACAACGTCGCCGCCGCGGTGCCCGAGACCGAATTCGTCCGGCCCTGCAACCTGTGCCCGCACATGAAACGAATCACCCTGGCCAAGATTCTGCAGGCCCTGCGCAGCCTGGAACCGCGGATCGAGATCGATCCGGCGATCGCCGCCCCCGCCCGCCGCGCCGTCGAGCGCATGCTGGCGATCAAGCCGCGGAGCTAGGCCATGGCGATCCTCAAAGACTCCGGGGTCCTGATCCTGGGGTCGGGGCTGGCCGGGCTGACCGTGGCCTTGCGCTGCGCCGAACTCGGCGTGCCCGGACCGATCACGGTCTTGACCAAGACGCCGTCCCTGGCCGGCGGCTCCAGTTTCCATGCCCAGGGCGGCATCGCCGCCGCGCTCGGGGCCGACGACCAGCCCGAGGCCCATGCCGCCGACACCGTCGCCGCCGGAGCCGGCCTGACCGACCCCGCGATGGCGGCGTTGCTGGCCGGCGAAGGCGCCGGGCTGATGCGCGCGCTGCTCGCCGACCGGCCGTCCTTCGGTCCCCTGCCTTTTGACCCCCTGCCTTTTGACCCCCTGCCCTTTGACCGGGGACCGGACGGACGACCACTGCTTGGGCAGGAAGCCGCCCATGGCGTGCCGCGGGTGCTCCATGCCGGCGGCGACGCCACCGGGCGCACGCTGATGACTGTCCTCGGCGCGCAGGTCCTGCAGACCCCGGCAATCACGGTGAACTGGGGGGCTGTTGCGGTCG
Organism: Azospirillum sp.; assembly: GCA_016124535.1. GTDB lineage: Bacteria > Pseudomonadota > Alphaproteobacteria > Azospirillales > Azospirillaceae > RI-112. The sequence goes on along the minus strand of WGNK01000043.1, from coordinate 21,593 downwards.
AGCTGGTGGTGCGCCACGGCCGGGTGTGCGGCGTCCTGGCCAGTCACCCCGACGGCTGGGTGCTGCACCGGTCCGCCCAGGTGGTGCTCGCGACCGGCGGCATCGGCGCCGCCTTCCTGCGCACCACCAACCCGCCCGAGTCGACCGGCGATGGCCTCGCGCTTGCGGCGCGCGCCCGCGCCCGCCTGGCCGATATCGAATTCGTCCAATTCCATCCGACGGCCCTGGCCACCGCGACCACCGACGGCGCGCCGGCGCCGCTGCTGACCGAGGCCCTGCGCGGCGCCGGGGCGGTCCTGCTCGACGATCAGGGCCGGCGTTTCATGGCCGACGAGCACCCGGCGGCCGAGTTGGCGCCGCGGGACGTCGTCGCCCGCGCGATCGGCCGGCGGATCGCCGGCGGCCAGCCGGTATTCCTCGATCTGCGTCCCGCCCTGGTGGCGCGGCCTGGGGCATTTCCGACGGCGGTCACCGCATGCCGGGCCGCCGGTTTCGACCCGTATGCCGCGCCGGTACCGGTCGCCCCGGCGGCCCATTACCACATGGGCGGGGTGGCAACCGGCACCGATGGCCGCACCAGCCTGGACGGGCTGTGGGCCTGCGGCGAGGTCGCCTGCACCGGCGTCCATGGCGCCAACCGGCTGGCTAGCAACTCCCTGCTCGAGGCGCTGGTTTTCGGCAGCCGGGCCGCCGCCGACCTGGCGGCGTGCCCGACGCCCGCACTCCCACCGCTGCCGCTGCTGGAACCGCCGCGGTGTCCGGGTCCCGAGCACCGGGAGTCTGTGACCGCCATCGCGATCGCCGCACGCCAGGCGATCTATCAGGGCATCGGCCTGGTCCGCAGCGGCGCGGCCTTGCGCACGACCGGCCGCACCCTGGAGCGGCTGGAGATCGAGTTGGCCGGACTGCCGGGCTCCCCGGCGCCGCCGCCCTGCGCGGTTCGCCTTTGGGTCGAGACCGGCAACCTCCTGCTGGTCGGCCGCCTGCTCGCCCATGCTGCCCTGAGCCGCGAGGAAAGCCGCGGCGCCCATTGCCGGTCCGATTTCCCCGCCATGGCCGCCGCGGCACGCCACCACAGCTTCACCCTCGACTTTTTGAGCGGCCTGGCAGGGGCTGCCGCAGGAGATTCGGCATGCCAAATCCGCTGATCATCGAGCCGATCGTCCGCAGCGCCCTGCTTGAGGATCTGGGGCGTGCCGGCGATCTCACCACCGATGCGATCGTGCCCGACGACGCCATCGCCAAGGCCGGCCTGGCGGCGAGGCGCAGCGGCCGAGTCGCCGGTTTGGCCGCGGCCATCGCCGCCTTCCGCCTGCTCGATCCCTTCGCCGTGATCGACATCCTGTGCGGCGATGGCGGCGATATCGCGGCCGGCGCGACCATCGCCACCATCCACGGCCGTGCCCGCGCCATCCTGACCGGCGAGCGCACCGCGCTCAATCTATTGGGCCGGCTCTCGGGCATCGCCACCGCCACCCGCGCTCTGGTCGCGGCGGTCGCCGGCACCCAGGCACGCATCGTGTGTACCCGCAAGACCACGCCGGGGCTGCGAGCGCTGGAAAAGCACGCGGTGCGCCTGGGCGGTGGCTTCAACCACCGATACGGGCTCGACGACGCGGTACTGATCAAGGACAACCATATCGCGATTGCCGGCGGCGTCGCCGCGGCGGTCGGACGGGTGCGCGCCGGGCTCGGTCACATGGTCAAGATCGAGGTCGAGGTCGACACCCTGGTCCAGCTGGCAGAGCTGTTGACCCTGCCGGTCGATGCCGTGCTGCTCGACAATATGACGCCCGAACAGCTCCGCCAAGCGGTCGCCATGGTCGATCGCCGGATGCTGACCGAGGCCTCGGGCAATGTCACGGCGGCGACGGTCCGCGCGATCGCCGAGAGCGGGGTCGACATGATCTCGGTCGGCTGGCTGACCCACAGCGCGCCTAATCTCGACATCGGCCTCGATATCGAGTTCGCCGACGATCCCGACCTCCGGCCCGACCTCCGGCCCGAACCCGGGCTGACCCCGTAACGAACGGGGGCAGCCGGCGCTGCCCCCTTGCTCAGCCCGGGCGGGCGCTCACGCGGGGGGTAATCCTCACTCCGGAGCAGCAGCGTCGGCGTCGCTTTCCGGCGAGCCCATCATCGCTTTGGCGACCAGCCCGGCATTGGCGCGCACCTTCTGCTCGATGGCGTCGGCGGTGTCGGGATTGGCGCGCAGATAGTTCTTGGCGTTTTCCCGGCCCTGACCGATGCGGGTGCCTTCGTAGGAAAACCAGGCGCCCGATTTGTCGACCACGCTGGCCTGAATGCCGAGATCGAGCAATTCGCCGACCTTGGACACCCCTTCGCCGTACATGATGTCGAATTCGACCACCCGGAACGGCGGCGCCAGCTTGTTCTTGACCACTTTGACCCGGGTCTGGTTGCCGACCACCTGGTCGCGGTCCTTGATCGCGCCGATCCGCCGGATGTCGAGCCGGACCGACGCGTAGAATTTCAGCGCATTGCCGCCGGTGGTGGTTTCGGGATTGCCGAACATCACCCCGATCTTGAGGCGGATCTGGTTGATGAAGATCAGCAGGCAGCGCGACTTGGAGATCGAGCCGGTCAGCTTGCGCAACGCCTGGCTCATCAACCGGGCCTGCAGGCCGACATGGCTGTCGCCCATCTCGCCTTCGAGTTCGGCGCGCGGCACCAGCGCCGCGACGCTGTCGACCACCAGCACATCGACCGCGCCGGAGCGCACCAGGGTATCGGCAATCTCCAGCGCCTGCTCGCCGGCATCGGGCTGCGATATCAGCAATTCGTCGACATTGACCCCGAGCTTGCGGGCATAGCTGGGATCCAGCGCGTGCTCGGCGTCGATAAACGCGCATGTCCCGCCGATCTTCTGGGACTGCGCGATCGCATGCAGCGCCAGGGTGGTCTTGCCCGAGCTTTCCGGTCCGTAGATTTCGACCACCCGGCCGCGCGGCAGGCCACCAATGCCGAGCGCGATGTCGAGCCCAAGCGAGCCGGTCGAGATCACCTCGGTTTCGACCAGATTCTCGCGGGTGCCGAGCTTCATGATCGAGCCCTTGCCGAACGCACGTTCGATCTGGCTGAGGGCGGCGTCGAGAGCCTTCTGTTTGTCCATCGGATCCTTGTCAACCAAGCGCAGCGGTGCGGACGACATCGTCGGTTCCCCCTCGTTCTCGCACAGGGCCGGTTACCCGCGCAATCCGCCTGGCACCCCCTGCCCGGCGGTCATCGCGACCGCGCCCTGCCCCTCCCGTCACCACATCATTGTGCATGTTCCGTTCTTGTTGGCAAGGGGATAATTCATGAAATGTTCTAGTTTTACCCCGGATAACCCAGAAGGACGGTCCAGAATACCGGTCCCGGAACCAGAAAACCGGCTCACGGAACCAGGCGGTAGCCGCCGGGCTCGGTGACCAGGATCTCGGCGTTGGAGGGATCGCGCTCGATCTTCTGGCGCAGGCGGTAGACATGGGTCTCCAACGTATGGGTGGTGACCCCGGCATTATAGCCCCAGACCTCGCCGAGCAGGACCTCGCGGCCGACCACCTTGTCGCCGGAGCGGTAGAGATATTTCAAGATCGCGGTTTCCTTCTCGGTCAGCCGGATCTTCCGGTTCGCTCCCTCGTCGAGCAGCAGCTTGGCGCTCGGCCGGAAGCTGTAGGGGCCGATTGCGAATACCGCATCTTCGCTCTGCTCGAACTGGCGCAGCTGGGCGCGCAGGCGAGCGAGCAGCACCCCCAGCCGGAACGGCTTCAGAACATAGTCGTTGGCGCCCGAATCGAGCCCCAGGATCGCGTCGGCGTCGCTGGCGGCGCCGGTCAGCATGATGATCGGGCTGCGCACGCCCTCGCGCCGCATCAGCCGGCACAGGTCGCGGCCATCCATATCGGGCAAGCCGACATCGAGGATGATGGCGTCGAAGAAGCTGTGGCGGATCTCTTGCAGGGCGGAAGCAGCATCGCCGGCTTCCAGCGTCTCGAATTCCTCGTGGAGGTGGAGCTGCTCCGCCAACGACTGGCGCAACGCCAGATCGTCGTCGACCAGCAGGATTTTTTTCGGCGATGTCATTCTCTGACCCATTCCGTGGCCGGGTAATGCAAGCCGACCTTTTGGTTGGTTTAACCGACACTAGCACGCCGCCGCCCGGTTTTCGACGGCATCCGCGTCACCCCAGCCGTGGCTTTGCGGAACCGGAAAGGCGAAGCGCGGCTTTGCAATCGGCGCGCCCTGCCGATACGGTGCGGTGGGATCTGCTGAGCCGCCGCCGGATGACGTCCGGGCGCGGCCGGACTATCTCCAAGACTTGTTGCCTTCGGGACCAGCCGTCCCGCAGGCTCGTTGCCCAAGCGGATCGATCCATCATGCTCGCCATTTCTGCCGTCGACCGTACCCTGCCTCGCCAGCGCGAGCCGGTCGCGGCCGGCCTGCGCGCGGTCGATCGCGCGGTCTCGGCGCTGCGCCGCGGCGAGGCCATCGTCCTGACCCAGACCGACGGCACCGGCGCGCTGGTGCTTGCATTGGAAGTGGCGAGCCCGGAGGCCCTGGCCGGGCTGCCGCGGCTGACCGGAACCGGGCACCGGCTGGTGGTCAGCCGCCGCCGCGCCGCCGCCGTGGGCCATGTCGCTGACGGCCCCGGCGTGGTCGCCCTCAGCCTCGCCGGCGAGGCCGAGCCCACCGCGGTGGCGGATCTGATCGAGCCCGGCCGGGACTCCGACGCCGCCGTGGCCCGTCTCGCGGTGGCCGCCGCGACCGCGGCCGACGATTTCGATCTGGCCGCGTTCCGCCTGGTCAAGCTGGCGCGGCTGCTGCCGGCAGCGGCGGTCGGTGACCTGGCAGAGGTCACCGACGCCGACGCCTGGGCACATCGGAACGATCTGCTGGCGGTCAGCGCCGTCGATGTTTCCGCCTATCAGGAATTTACCGCCCGGGGCCTGACCCGTGTGGTCGAAGCCCGGGTGCCGCTGGCCGGCGCCGAGGACGCCCGGCTGATTGCGTTCCGGGCCGGCGACGGCGGCCCCGAACACCTGGCGATCGTGATCGGCGCGCCTGACCCCGCCACCGCGGTGCTGACCCGCCTGCATTCGGAATGCTTTACTGGCGACCTTCTGGGCTCGCTCCGCTGCGACTGCGGCGAGCAGCTGCGCGGCGCGGTCGCCGAGATCAGCCGCGCCGGCAGCGGCCTGTTGCTCTATTTGAGGCAGGAGGGCCGGGGCATCGGGCTGGTCAACAAGCTGCGGGCCTACCGGCTCCAGGACGGCGGCCTCGACACCATCGATGCCAATGGCTCGCTCGGCTTCGAGGCCGACGAACGGGTCTATCTGCCGGCGGCCGAAATGCTGCGCCAGCTCGGCATCGGGCGGATCCGGCTATTGACCAATAATCCGGAAAAGGTCGAGCAGCTACAGCGGTTCGGGATCGAGGTCGCGGAGCGGGTGGCCCACGCCTTCCCCGGCAACGGCCACAACGAACGCTATCTCCGGGCCAAGGCGGAACGGGCCGGACACCTGCTGTAACCGCAGAACCCGGCTCGGCGGTAATTGCCCGGCGGACGGCAGGAATTGCCCGGTTTGCCGCCGGGCCGGCCGGCAGCAGGCACGGCGATCACCGATTGCGGCGGAATGGGAAGCGGCACGGTCTTTGCTGTGGTCAGAGCAACGGGAGTCCGCCATGCCGATCGACGCCTTCAGCCAAGCGTTCGCCGGGACCGACTGGGACAAGGTCCGACCGGCGAAACCGCAAACCACCGTCGCCAAAAACGGCGTCGCCGCCGGCGATGCCCCGGCCGAGCGCGCCTTCGGCGATCCCGGAGAAGCCGATTTCACCTTCGACGACCTGATCGACATCCTCAATCCGCTCCAGCATCTGCCCGTGATCAGCGGCCTCTACCGCGACCTGACCGGCGACTCCATCTCGCCCTATGCCCGCGTGATGGGCGACATCCTGTTCGCCGGCGGGCCGATCGGTGCGATCATGGCGATGAACGACACGCTGATGATCCAGAAGAATGGCACCGACCTCGGTGATACCATTCTGGCCGGGGTGTTCGGCGGCGACGAACCCGCCAAACCCGGCGATACCGCGGTCGCGGCCCTCCCCGCGGCCGCAAGTCCGCCGACGGCGGTGCCGACAGCCGCCACCACCGGCGCATCGGCGGCATCCCCCGCGGCAGAGATCCAGTCCGCGGCCATCGCCCGAAGGTCAACTGTCCCGGCGGCGGTTGTCCCGGCGGCGGTTGTCCCGGCGGCGGTTGTCCCGGCGGCGGTTGTCCCGGCGGCGGCCCCCAAATCATCGGGCGGCCCGGCGGGTTCGGGACCGGCTTCCGGAGGGCAGGCGTCGGGTGCGACTGCCAGCGCCGGCGGACCGCCCGGCCGGGGTTCCCAAACTTCGTTCCACCGACCGGTTTTCGTCGATGGGCCGTCGGCCAGCCAGCGCTCGCCCCGCATCCTGCGGCCCGAGGCGGCGCCCACCTCCACCGCCGCCGCCAACGGCACGACCCCGTTGACCGCCGCCGCGGCCTACCAGCCACGCCAGATGCCGGCCCGCGGTTTCGTCCCGGTTCGGCCGACGCCCACCGCGGCCTCGCGCAACTGGTCGCTGCGCCAGGCGGTTCTGGCGCCGGTCGACGGGGCCAAGCGCAGCGCCCCGGCAGAGGCCCCGGCGACCCCGGCACCGAAACCGGCAGCCGGCACCGCCACGGCATCCGCGGCCCCGACAGCGACCGTCGCGGCGCCGGTATCGCGGGAACGCTTTTCCGACGCAATGTTGCGCAACCTCCAGAAATACCAGGAAGCGGCGGGCGCCAGCGCCGCCGCCCGCCGTCCGACCGGTGGCGACGCCGGCCCCAGCTGAAAGCTGGTCCCGGCCCGAGCCACGCCACCGCATCCGGTGCGGCCAGCTTGAGGCGAACCCGGGCCGATGGTAGAAGAGCCTATGCCTTCGCACCGTGTTCAACCGTCGATAATGGGGCAGCGAATTCCCGTGGGGTCGCACCCGGCCGGGTTTTCCCTCCGACGCCTGGCGATCGGCGTCGCATCGGCGGCAGCCTTACTGGCAGTCGGCGCCTGCGCCAGCGCGCCGTCAGGGCCGGACGATGCCGTCTCGAAGGCAGAACTCGCGGAATACCGGGTCATCGTCGGCGAATTGGAGCGCGCGTCCAAATGCGTCATCCAGGTCGAAAGCGAGCCCCGCTTTCAATCGCTGCACACCAAGACCCCCGATCAGGGTACGACCGATCCGCGCTTCTTCGTCGATGCCAGCCGGGCAACCCCGCAGCAAGCCGAGGCGGTACTCGACTTCGTCGGTGCGATGGCGGCGTGCCGGCCCTATCTCGGAGAGATGAGCTTTCGCGTCCACCGCAATATCGCCCGGCTGATCATCGACACCTGGGACCGCCAGCAGAGGCTATACGGCGAATTGCGCGGCGGGACGATCACCTGGGGCCAGTTCAATCTGGAATCCAAGCACAGCGCCGACCGCCTGAGCGGTGCGCTGGAAGCGTTGCGCCTGACCGATCAAGTTTGAGGAACTCCCGAGATGGCCTTTGATTTCATCCTCGGCGCCTGGGCGGTCCTGGGCAGCGCAATCGGTTCCGGGCCGGGAACCGCCGAGATCGCCGCCGCGCGCCTGACCGCGCAGGCGCCGCCGGCAGCAGTTGGCCAACCGGCCTCGCGCAGCATCGCGGCGTCGACCGCCAAGGCGACCGCCAAGGTCGCCGCTGCACCGACGCTGACCACACCGACCGCACCGGCAGACTCGCCCCGGTATCCCCGGCAGCCGATCTCTGCCGGCATGGCGGCCGCGAGCGGCGGCGGCTGGCGGATCCATCTCGCCTCCTACCGGATTGCCGGCAACGCCGACAGCGGCTGGGCCGAGTTTCGCGCCAAGGAACCGTCAGTGATCGGCGGACTGCAGCCGTTCACCACGATCGTCGACCTGCCGGGCAAGGGCAGCTTCACCCGGTTGTTCGGTGGTCCCTTCGTCGACCGCGCCGCGGCGCAGGCGGCCTGTGACGCGCTGCACCGCGATCATCTCTATTGCCAGGTGGATCGGGGCGGCTGACCCCGCCCGAACATCGGGAATGGCCCAAAACAGTTCCGCCGGGACGTGGTCAGGGAGGACGTCGCTGTGGAGATTTCGGTTTCCGGGTCTGGGCTGCTGAGCTGGCCGGGCGGCGCCTGCGGCTGCGTGCTGGGGCGTTCCGGGCTCAGCTCGGACAAGCGCGAGGGCGACGGCGCCACGCCGGTCGGCCGGTTTCCCTTGCGTCGGGTCCTGTTTCGGGCGGACCGGCTGGTACGGCCGGTCACCCGGCTCGCGGTCGCAGCGATCGCTCCGGACGACGGCTGGTGCGACGATCCGAACGATCCGCGCTACAACCAGAGGATCGGTCTGCCCGACGCCGCCAGCCACGAGCGGATGTGGCGGGATGACGGCCTCTACGATGTGGTGGTCGTACTGGGACACAATGACGCACCGGTGATTGCGGGCGCCGGCAGCGCGATCTTCCTGCACGTCACCAGCCCGGACCGCGCGCCGACCGCCGGCTGTGTCGCCGTCGCACTGCCCGATCTGCTGGCGCTGCTCGCCGATTGCGACGGCAGCGACTGGCTGTCGATCGCGCCCGCGCAAGTTTAGGGTGGCGGCGCCCGTTCACCGAAGATCGCGGTGCCGACCCGGACATGGGTGGCACCGAAGCGAATCGCGGTGACGAAATCGGCGCTCATGCCCATGCTGAGTTCGGCCAGCCCGAGGCGGCGGGCGAGATCGGCCAGCAGGGCAAAATGCAGGCCCGGCTCCTCGTCCTGCGGCGGAATCGCCATCAGCCCGGTGACCGACAGGCCGTAACGGTCGCGGCACAGCGCCAGAAAGGCTGCGACCTCGCCGGGCGCAACCCCGGCCTTCTGTGCCTCCTCGCCAGTATTGACCTCGATCAGGCAGCGCGGCCGGCGATCGCTGCGCGCGAGTTCGGCGGCCAGGGCCTCGGCCAGGCGCGGGCGGTCGAGCGTCTCGATCACGTCAAACAGCGCCACCGCGTCCTTGACCTTGTTGGTCTGCAGCGGCCCGATCAGGTGCAATTCGAGATCGGGATGGCGCAGACGGAGATCCGGCCATTTCGCCTTGGCCTCCTGGACCCGGTTTTCGCCGAATACTCGCTGGCCCAGCGCCAGGGCCGGTTCGATCGCCGGAACCGGCTGGGTCTTGCTGACCGCAACCAGGGTCACCGCGGCGGCCGACCGACCAGAGGCGGCGGCGGCCTCGGCGATCGCCGTTCTGACCGCCGAAAGCCGGGCGACGAGGTCGGTGGAAGCGGTCATGATATCGCTGGATCCGTGGTCCGGGAAAAGCCGACGAACCATAAACCGGCCCGCGGGCGGTTGGAAACTGCGACGGTTGAACCGGGTCGTCCGAATCGCCTATGACGGTGACGCGGCAACGACGAGGAATGCCCTGCGATGGCCCGGCCGATCACAGAGTTTGCGGAAATTCTGGCGCCCATGACGCCGGCGGCATTTTTCGCTGATCATCACCGCAAGGCACCATTGCACATCCCCGGCACCCCGGAAAAATTCGCCTCGGTGTTGTCGTGGGACGGGTTGTCGGCGCTGCTCAGCCAGACCGGCCTGTGGAGCAGCCGGTCGCTGGAAATGGTGATGGACACCCGCCGGCTGGAGCCCGCGGAATACTGCCGGCCCGGACGCGACCGCGACAATCGCGACTCGATGCTGGCCGAGTTCGACCTGGTTTCAGCGTGGCTGCGGCGCGGCGCCTCGCTGGTGTGCAACGACATCGACAGCCTGACGCCGGGTCTGAAAGCGATCGGCGCGGCTCTGGAACAGGCGATCGGCGGCAAAGCCCAGGGCAACCTCTATTGCTCGTGGCAGGCGCACCAGGCCTTCGGCAGCCACTTCGATACCCACGATGTCTTCGCGGTGCACCTGGCCGGCGAGAAGACCTGGCGGATCTATCAGCGCCATTTCGAGGACCCGATCGCCCATCCGGTGTTCAAGACCCTGGGCGATGACTTCCACGAAGCGCACAAAGGGCCGGTCAGCCTGGAAGTCACGCTGAAACCCGGCGATCTGCTCTATATTCCCCGCGGCTGGTACCACGACGCGCTGGCGACCAGCCAGGCGACCTTCCACGTCGCGTTCGGGGTAACTTCGGTGATCGGGCTCGACCTGCTGGCCATGCTGTTCGAGCGAGCGGTCCACGACCCGATGTTCCGCGCCTCGCTGCCCCGGCTCGACGCCGATGACGGCCGGGCGGTCGACCGCCATGTCGCCGGACTGGGTGACCGCCTGGCCGGGTTTGCCCGCGAGCCCAACCTGATCGGTCAGTTCAAGACCTTCATGGATGGCTTCCACTACCAGCGCGCCGCCATCCGTCTGCCCGACGATGCCGTGGTCGAGCGCTACCGGCTGAAGGCGAGCGGCGTCGGCGTCAGCCGGCGCGACGGCACCTGGCATATCGGAACCCCACGCAAGGGCGCACCGATCCCGCCGGGGCTGGAGGATCAGGTCAGGTGGATGCTCGACCACCCGGCCTTCGAGGGCCGCGACTACGAGGCGGCCTTCCCGTTGGTCTCGGCCGCCCAGCGTCGGCGGCTGATCGACGACATGATCGGCATGCGGGTAATCGAGCGGTACTGACCGCCGCAGTGCGGCGTTTTGTTTGCCGCAGGGCAACCACGGCACCCGTCCTGCGGCGGCGCCTCCAGGCCCGCATCAAAGCCGCCGAAACAGCCCCGTGGCATTCACGCCACAGGGTGCCGAATTAGTTGCCAGCCGGCCACTTTTCACTTCCGGCGCGAAGCAGGCTCGGCTTATTTACCAATCAGGTTCTCCGGTGCTCTCGGTGGCGCTGTCGCGACCGTGGGGATTTCGAGGCGGGCAATACGGAGGCCACCAGGCCTATCAAACGGAGGTATTAAGGCAATGAAGCGCATTCTTCTCACCAGCACCGCGGTCGCCGGCCTGATCGCTCTGGCAGCACCGGGTGCCATGGCCCAGGTGCCCGCGGGCAAGTTCCAGGTCACCATCGGCGGCACTTCGGCCATCGAATATGGCTTCTCGGACAGCAATGCAGCCCGGCTGACCGGCCACGAGTTCCGCAACGACACCGAAGTGCATGTCCGCGCCAACGCCACGGCCGACAACGGCCTGCAGTACGGCGTTCACATCGAAATCGAGTCCACCGGCAACAACGCCGCTTCGGCGCTGGACTATGACGAGGCCGGCATCTATGTCGCCGGCAGCTTCGGCCGGATCGAGGCGGGCGACGAAGACGGCGCGTCCGATTTCATGGCGGTCTATGCTCCGGCGGTCGGCATTGGCCAGCTCGACGGCGACTTCGATCTCTTCACCACCACCGGCTGCGGCACCAACTGCGGTATCGGCAACGCGGCTTCGGTGACCTATTTCAAGGTGCCTGACTCGTCGGACAGCACCAAAGTCACCTACGTGACCCCTGCGTTCTCGGGCTTCCAGGCCGGCATCAGCTACACCCCGCAGCGTAGCCAGGGCGACAGCGTCGTCGTCGGCACCGCCGGCAACTCGGGCTACACCGATTGGGTCGAAGGCGGCCTGCTCTACAAGAACACCTTCAGCGGCGTCGGCGTGAAGGCTGGCGGCACCTTCTCGACCGCCCAGGATGGCACCGTCGGTGGCCGTAGCGCCCGCGGCGGCTCGATCTTCGCCTGGCAGTTGGGCGCCCAGCTTAGCTACGCCGGCTTCGGCCTCGGCGGCAGCTACGTCGATCAGGGCAACGTTCTGCTCGCCGGTGCCGGCACTGCCGGCGCCAACGGTCTCGCCGTCGGCACGCCCGCGAGCTGCCGCGCCACCCGCTACACGGCCCAGCACAGCTTCCAGGTCGGTGGCACCTACGAGACCGGCCCGGTCGGCGTCGCTGTCCAGTACGGCAACATCGACACGAGCTGCGGTGATATCGATGCCATCTCGGTCGGTGGCAACTACGTCCTGGCGCCGGGCCTGCAGCTGGCGGCTGACTATGTGCACTGGACCAACAAGTCGCAGACCGTCGTGACCAATGCCACCACCGGTGCGGTCGGCACCGATGACGGCGACGTGTTCCTGGTCATGACCAAGATCACGTTCTGATCTTTCGATCAAACGGACCTGAGAAGGGCGGCAGCGCAAGCTGCCGCCCTTTTTTATTCTTGGGGTACTGGCGCGAGCGGGATAGCGATCCGGTTTCGACGCAGACGGCATGCCCGACTCAACCTGCTTCACAACTCGGGCGCCGGGTGTATAGTGCCGCGAAATTTTTCGGAGATGGCCGATGGCGGGCGAGCCCCTGTTCCGCGAAGCCTTGACGTTCGACGATGTCTTGCTGGTGCCGGCCGAATCGGCGATTCTGCCGGCCGAAACCGATATCCGCACCCGGGTCACCCGGACGATCGAACTGGGGATTCCGCTGATCTCGGCCGCGATGGATACGGTGACCGAGAGCGAACTGGCGATTGCGCTGGCCCAGGCCGGCGGCATCGGCACCATCCACCGCAATATGGATATCGAACGCCAGGCCGACGAGGTTCGCCGGGTCAAGCGCTTTGAATCCGGCATGGTGGTCAATCCGATCACCATCGCGCCGACCGCTCCGCTCGCGGATGCTCTGAAACTGATGGCGGATTACCGGATTTCCGGCATTCCGGTGGTTGAGCCGCCGTCACGCCGGCGCGGGGCCGGCAAACTGGTCGGAATTCTGACCAACCGCGACGTCAGATTTGCCAGCGACCCCACCCAGCCGGTGTGCGAGTTGATGACCCGTGACCCCCTGATCACCGTGCAGGAGGGGGTGGATATGGGCGAGGCGCGGCGCATCTTGCATCAGCACCGGATCGAGAAACTGCTGGTGGTCGATAACGATTATCATTGCATCGGCCTGATCACCGTCAAGGACATCGAAAAGGCACAAAAATTCCCTAATGCCTGCAAGGACGACAAGGGGCGCCTGAGAGTCGCCGCGGCAACCGGCACCGGCGACGACGGCCTTGCCCGCGCTGAAGCCCTGTTCGATGCCGGGGTCGATATTCTGGTGGTCGATACCGCCCATGGCCATTCGGTCAAGGTCGCCGAAATCGTCCGCCGCGTCCGCAAGCTGTCCAACTGCACCCAGGTGATCGCCGGCAATATCGCAACACCGGAGGCGGCGCGCGCGCTGATCGATGCCGGTGCCGATGCGGTCAAAGTCGGCATCGGGCCGGGATCGATCTGCACCACCCGGATCGTCGCCGGCGTCGGGGTACCGCAATTGACCGCAGTGATGGATGTCGCCGAACTCTGCCACCGCGAAGGTGTGCCGGTGATCGCCGACGGCGGCATCAAATATTCCGGCGACCTGGCCAAGGCGATCGCTGCCGGCGCCGATTGCGCCATGCTCGGGTCCTTGTTCGCCGGCACCGATGAAAGCCCGGGCGAAGTCATTCTTTACCAGGGCCGCTCCTACAAGAGCTACCGCGGCATGGGCTCGCTGGGTGCGATGGCGCGCGGTTCGGCCGACCGGTATTTCCAGCAGGAAATTTCGCCGATGAAGCTGGTGCCCGAGGGCGTGGAGGGACGGGTCCCCTACAAGGGCTCGGTCGCCCAAGTCATCCACCAACTGGTCGGCGGTCTGCGCGCCGCCATGGGCTACACCGGCAGCGCCACCCTCGCCGAGCTCCAGACCAAGCGGCGCTTCGTGCGCATCACCAATGCCGGCTTGCGCGAAAGCCACGTCCACGACATCCAGATCACCAACGAAGCGCCGAACTACCGCCGCGAGGGCTGAGCAGCCCCGGCCGTCCTGGCCGGCAGCGGTTTCCCCCAGCCCCGACTTTCCCCGCCGACGGTAAGACATTGACCAGCGCCAGGCCGGGCGCTGGTCCAGCACTTTCCGGGCGCAAGTTCCTGTGCACAAATTTTTGGGCGCAAGACAACACCGAGAGTCCGACTGCCCCACCAATCCAGCGCCGGCCAACCGCCGCCGCCGTCGGGACAGTTGCGGAAAATCGTCGACAGCTCGCGAATTTGACCGCTTCACTGCTCAATTTTTGACCGTTCTGCCGGTTTGCCGCCACGGTTGTTGCGGCGGCGCCACGGGCACTGTGGATCGATTTCATAAATCTGCTTTGCCGTTGCGTGAACCCCTGAAACGAGATGAATTGGGGCAACACAAATTCGCCCAAGCCAACGACCCGGCTTTGTAACGGTCTCGAGCCAAGGCCCGATCCAGGAGATCAGAGAACCATGAAACGGATTATTCTTGCGACCACCGCCTTGACGGCGCTCGCTTTCGCCGGTACCCCGGCTTCGGCCCAGGTCCCCCCCGGCAAGTTCCAGGCGACGATCGGCGGCTTTTCGGAATTCGGCGCTGGCTTCTGGGACAGCAACACCACGAACCAGACCGGCCATGAATTCCGCAACAATACCGAAGTCCACGTCGACGCCAAGGCGACTGCCGACAATGGCTTCGAATACGGTGCCAAGATTGAGATCGAGGCCAATGGCGCCTCGGCAGCCTCGGCGCTCGATTTCGACGAAGCCTACATTTATGTGTCGGGCAATTTCGGTCGCTTCCAAATGGGCGACAAGGACGGTGCCGCGTACACCATGGCCGTGTACACCCCGACCGTCGGCTTCGCCCAGGTCGACAGCGACTACGATGCCTTCGTTCCTTATGCGGCGACCGACGTGCTTTCGGTCAACGACGGTGGCTTCCTGCGTGCCCCCAACAGCGGTGACAGCACCAAGATCACCTACTACAGCCCGGTGATGCGGGGCTTCCAGTTCGGCCTCAGCTACACCCCGACGGTCGGCAACCAGGGTGACTCCGTAACGGCTGGCTATACGCCTGGCGTCCAGCGCTATAGCGACGCCGTCGAAGGTGCCGCAACCTACACCACCGATCTCGGACCGGTCGGCATCACCCTGGGTGCCGCCTTCAGCCGCCTCGACGGCTATGGTCTCGCCAGCGGCGTCAAGCCGGGCTCGGTGACCTCGTGGCAGTCGGGCGCCCAGATCAAGTACAGCAACTTCACCATCGGCGGCGGCTGGGTTGCCAATGATGGCCTGTTGCTGGCGTCGCCGGGTGCGACCCCGGTCCGCAATGCCGGACGCGGTGAAGACCCGAACTGGCGGAGCCGCGACGGTTACAACATCGGCGCCACCTACGCGGTCGATCCCTACGGAATCGGCATTTCCTGGGGCGAGATGAGCACCAACCGCGGTCCGATCAACGTGTTCTCGGTCGGCGGCGTCTACTCGCTGGCCCCCGGCCTGGCGCTGCAGGGCGACTACTACCACACCACGGCCGACGGCCTGCGCACCAGCACCACCTCGAACAGCGTCGGCGTCGAGACCGACATCTTCATCGCTGTTACCCGCATCGATTTCTGATCGGAGCACGGTGATCACGTGAAAAAGGGGCGGTGGCTTCGGCCACCGCCCCTTCTTTTTGTCGGGTCTCTTGGTCTGGATTGTTTGTCCGGCAAGCAGAAGTCAGCGGCGGACGAAATCGCGACCGACCGCCGGACCCGGCCCGGCTAGCGCCAGAACGGCTTCAGGTTGTGCAGAAACTGCTCGGCCGCGGCGCGCCAGGAGTAGGTCAGGGCGAATTCGCGGCAACGCTCCGGCGAGACGGTCAAGGCGGTACGCACCGCATGGCCCAGATCTTCATGCAGGCAACCGACATCGGCCCCGTTGACGACGTCGAGCGGCCCCGCCACCGGGAATGCCGCAACCGGAACCCCGGATGCCAAGGCTTCCAGCAGCACCAGTCCGAAGGTGTCGGTCCTGGACGGAAACACGAAGACGTCGGCCGCTGCGTAGTATTGCGCCAGTTCCTCGCCATGCTTGGCACCGACGAATCGGACGTGAGGGTAGCGCTGGCGGAATTCGGCCAGCTGCGGCCCGTCGCCGACCACGTATTTGGTGCCCTCGAGCGGCAGGTCGAGGAAGGCGCCGATGTTCTTTTCGACTGCGACCCGGCCGACATACATCGAAATCGGACGCGTATCGTCGATGAACCCCTTGTCGCGCGGCCGGAACAACTCCGTGTCGACGCCGCGGGTCCAGCGGATCAAGTTGGTGAAGCCGCGCGCGGCCAGCGCGGTTTCGATCGAGGCGGTCGCCACCATCACCGCCGACGCCGGGCTGTGGAAACGGCGGACCACCGCATAGCTCCAGGACAGCGGGATCGGCGCGCGGTCGCGGACGTATTCCGGGAAGCGGGTGTGGTAGGCGGTGGTAAACGGCAGCTTATGCTTCAGACAATAACGCCGGGCGGCGTAGCCGAGTGGGCCTTCGGTTGCAATGTGGATGGCATGGGGGGCCATTTCGTCGATCATCCGACACAGACGCCGACCAGCCCCGACCGCCAGCCGGATCTCGGGATAGGTCGGCATCGGAACCGTGCGAAAGCGATCCGGACCGATCACCTCGACGCGTTCCCCCATGGCTTCCAGTTCGCGACGCACGGTACAGATGGTTCGGACAACGCCATTGACCTGAGGGTACCATGCATCGGTGACGATCAGGATGTTCACGCGGCCGCTCGGACTGGCTGCCTCCGTACCACTTCCGCCCAGTTGATAATTTCCAGCACGCCGGTCTCGTATTCGACCAAAGCGGTGCAGGATTCGACCCAATCGCCGTCGTTGCAATAGAGTACACCTTCCATATCGCGCATCTCGGCATTGTGGATATGCCCGCAGATGACTCCATCGACCTGACGTCTTTTTGCTTCGTCAGCCAATGCCGTTTCATAGTTGCCGATGTATTCGACCGCGCTCTTAGCCTTGTGCTTCAGATAGGCGGAAATCGACCAATAGGTAAATCCCAGTTTGCGACGGACGAAGTTGAGCCAGGTGTTGATGCCAAGCAACACCACATAGGCATGGTCGCCGATCAATGCCAGCCATTTCGCGTATTTCACCACGGCATCGAACTGGTCACCATGGATGATCAGGAATCGCCGGCCGTCGGCGGTGGTGTGGACGATCTCGTTGCAGACGGTGACCCCGCCGAACTGGACGCCAAGATATTCGCGCGCGGCTTCGTCGTGATTGCCGGGGATGTAGAAGACTTTGACGCCTTTACGAGCCCGACGCAGGATTTTCTGGACGACATCGTTATGGGCCTGGGGCCAATACCAGCTCCGCTTCAGGCGCCAACCGTCGACGATATCGCCAACCAGATAAAGATATTCGGACTCGTTGTATTTTAAAAAGTCGAGTAGCAGATCCGCCTTCGAGCCACGGGTTCCCAGATGGACATCCGAGATCCATATCGTGCGGTAGTACCGCGCACCAGATGTTGAGTCCATCCACCGCCTCCATCAAGGGCTTGTCAAATTGATCGCCCTATATACCACTCGATCCAGCCTCGACAATCCGTCCGGCCGTCATGACGGAGGTGTGCCGAAAAAATTCTCTGATCGGTCACATCAGGAAAATCCACATTTAACAGACCTGTCACACAGTCGCAAGGATGGAAGCACCTGGCAAGTTTTTCGCTTGGCCAGAGAAAGCACCATCCTCCACTTCACGAAGCCAGGCACAGGTGAAGCGCACCCCAACGGCGGCCGCGAATGTCGATCGGCACCGCGATATCCTTGAGATTCTGGAAACTGCCGTCGCCCATATCGCGCCGAAAGGTCTGAAGCACGAATCGACGGTCGGTCGATCCGGCCTGAACGATCCGCCGGTCCTGGTGCATGATCAGGTGCCGGGAATGCTTGGCATTCCACGACGGATCCTGCCTGGGTGGCTGGGAACAATGCTGGCTGTTGGCCGGTAACCAGCCGTTGCGGTCGATGGCGGCAGCCAGGATGGCGCTCCGGTTGATCTTGTCCAAGGCATTGATCTGCGGTCGCAGCGTCCGTTCCAGAAAATCGGCGGCCGGGGTGGTGTATTTCGCCGGCTCGACCCCCGGGATACGGCGGTAGTTGGTGTCGAACAGGGCGGCGACGGTGATCTCGCCGGCGCTCAAGGCCCGTTCGACGCCGGCGACGAACTGCCCGACCGCCTCCTGAACCGCGTGAATGCATTGGGAGTCGCCGGTTTCGACGCCGCTTTCCGCGGCCAGGCTCAAAACCTCCTCGCTCAGCTCAACCAGCGCGACCGCCCGGTCGCGGGCCTGATTGAGGTTTTGCGCGCTGGCCTGAACATCCGCTGCGGCCTGGGCGGTATCGTGACTGAGGCCGTGGCAGCGGTTGGTATTTTCCTCCGCCGAGCGGGCGATGCCGGCGACATCGGCCGCTACCGAACCGATCTCGCGGCTGACCCGCTCGATATCGCCGATCGCAGCACCGATCGCGCCGGTGCCCGCCCTGGCCGCAGCGGCTTTTCCGGAACTGGCGCTGCTTTCGGCGATCAGCGCCGCGATCTGGCGGGTCAGTTCGCCGATCGTGGTCTGGATCAGCGTCACCGCCTCGCCGGTCTGACGGGACAGGGTCTTGACCTCGCTGGCGACCACGGAAAAGCCGCGGCCGGCCTCCCCGGCGCGGGCGGCCTCGATCGTGGCGTTGAGGGCGAGCAGGTTGGTCTGCCCGGCAATTCGTTCGATGTCTTTGGAAACCTTGCCGACCCGCGCCAGGGCCTCGTTCAGCCCCGGCAGCCGCGCCTCGATCCGGGTGACACCGTCGGCCAGGGCCAGGATGTCGCCCATCGCCGTCTTGATCGCATCACGTGAGCGCTGAATGCTCGACGACATGCCGCCGACGGTTTCCTCCGCGCCCTTGGCGGCCCGGGTGATCGCATCGTTGGAGACGACCATGGCGGCGGTGGCATCCTTGACCTTACCCAGGTGTTCGGCCTGGGTCGCCACCCGCCCCGCGACGATGCCGACTTCGCCGGAGATCTCGGTCGACAGCACGCCCAGGGGTCCCATTCGCTCCGACAGTTTCGCGATGACGGAGCCGAGTTCCGCCGTTGCCGCAGCGCTATCCATCATGCCGCTGTCCCTCTTCTTTGCCGGGGTCTCATTTGTCGGATCGCATTGGCCGGGCCTCCGCCCATCGATCGATCCACGCCGAATCATCGTCTGAGCCGATTTTGGGGAAATTCTCTAAAAATCCAGTGAAGCTTAGCCGGCCTGACACGACAAAAATCGATCGGTTGGCTTATGACTTCCCAGTTACTATTCCTCAAGTGGTATTTTGCAACATTATAACAACTATAGGAAGCTGCGCGCGGGATAATCGCCGGTCGGACTGAAATGACTGACCAGACCGGTCCCGGCGGACCATTGGTGCAGCAGGATGGCCGCCGGCTCCGTCGTCCAGCGGGCGGGCGCGGCCGCGGTGAGATCGAGGGCGACGGCATGGGCGGTGCTGGGGCAAACCGTCACCACGGTCCCGTGCCAACGGCTGGTGATGGCACGGTGAATATGGCCGCATAGTATTCGCTCGATATTGGGATGGCGGGCGACCAGGGCGCCGAGTTCCTGCGCCCCCTGGTTCAGACGCATCGCGTCCATATGCCCGATACCGGTGGCGACCGGGGGGTGATGCATCAGAAGAACAGTCGGCCGGCCCGGCGCTTCGGCCAAACGTTCGGCCAGCCAGCCCAGGCGGCGGGCGCACAACGCACCATCGGGCTGACCCGGAACCACGGTGTCGAGCCCCAGCACGCGGACCGGGAAGCCGTCCTCGACATAGTGGAGCAGGTCACCGTCGGCGCGGACCGCGTCGGTGTCCGCGAAGGCGGCGACCAGTGCTGCGCGGTCGTCATGGTTGCCGGGGATCACCCGCAGCGGCAGCGCAGCCAGCGGCGCCAGCAGAGTGCGCAGGTGGCGGTATTGCGCGGGCGTGCCGTCGTTGACCAGATCGCCGGTGATGACCACCAGATCCGGACAGGGCCGCAGGGACATGACATGGGCCACCGCCGCCGCGGCGCCGCGATTGGTCTCGATCCGGCCGAGGCACAGGGTGCCGGGGTCGGTGACGTGGAGATCGGAGAGCTGAGCGATCAACATGGCCGAAGTCTGACGCGGTTGGGGTGCCGGCCCAGGGTCGCAGACCCGCGGCTATTCATTCGGCAGGATGCCGAACAATTCAAGCTGCCACGACATTTCGGCCTCCGACAGCGGATAGGCGGTGCCGTCGCGGGCATTCAGCAACAGGCGCGGCGGGATCATCGCGGCGGTGCTTTGCAGGTGAACCGCGGTCCGCATCGACAGGCCGGCGCGCCACGCCAGCGCCGTCACCCCCCGCGGGCTGCGCGATTTCAGGATGGCGTCGATGGTGCCCAGCGGCAACCGGGCGAGCAGGGCCAGAGCCGTGCGCACGAAGTCGATCTGGGTCCAGCTCAAGGCATCGCCGATCACGTCGTCGTCCAATAACCCCGCCCGCAGCAGCCGCCGCGCGCGGTCCCCCGGCGGCTCGTTCGGGACGGTCGCTTCCAGCCAGTCGAGCCGGCGCCGCGCGACCGCAACGATCATGCGCGCGGTCGGCGAATCGATGTCGCGCCGGCCGCGCAGGAACTCCAGCACCGACTGGTCGACGAAATGGGCGAGCCGGAGCGCGAGCGGCGCCGGCAGGCCAGTCCGACGCGCCAGCCCGCCTTGCCACTCGGGGCGACGGATCGACTCATCGACCATCCGGGACAGCGTCGACTCGGCGATGCGGGCGCCCGGATTGTCGATCAGGGCTCCGGTCGCAACGGTATCCCCGCTCTCGAAGACCGCGTCGGACACCGGTTCGGAGAGCTGATCGCGGCGGGCGATCGCGGATAAGGACCACGGCGCCGGTTGGCCGTTGATGATCATCCGCAGGTCGTCGTCGGTCAGGGTCATGCAATAGCGCAGGATCGGTTCGGCCACCGAACGCTCGATATCGCGGGCCAGTCGCAGGCAGACCCCATGGGGGGCGCAGGCCACGTCCTTGATCGCCCCGGCCAGGGCCTCGCGCACCTTGACCGCCTGGTCGCGCGCCAGGGTTTCGAGCGCCCGCAAGGCCAGATGCTCCACGCGCGCCAGCTTGTCGCGGGAAAGGTCCGGCAATAGCCGCGCCAGCTTGGTCGCCAGCATCGCCCGGCCGTCTTCGCCAACCGCGGAATCGGCGGACTCCCCGAGCAAGGGCCGCAGGTCTTCACCAAGTTCCAGCAGCACGATCGCTTGGCCGGCGGGTGCCGGCGGTGTCGAACCGGCCACCGCCGGATCCTCATATAAATAGGTCAAGAGTTCCGGCGCCAGGCCATCGTCGGCTTCAGGGGCCTCAGAGGCGGCCTCGGGGACGCTCGCCGCCTCACGATAGCCGCCGCCGGCACCATATTCCGGTGCCCGGAAAATGCGCCCCGCCAGTGGCAGTCGATCGTCGGCCACGTCTCCCCCGTTCGGCATTGCGATATACCGCCATTCAAGCCGGGGCCACGTTAATGATGGATTAATAACGGATTCCGGCCGGGATCAAGTAGATCTGGCGATGAATTCGGAGCGATAAAGATTGCCTCCTCGACGCGGCGAATGGAAACGAGCCTCCCGGGAGCGGGGATCTGGCTGCAACCTTGAAGCGATTTTGGTGATCGGCTCGCGGTTCGGCGGCCGGGTCAAGGGCGCGCCCGGTCGGTGCCTTGGCGCCGAGTG
>WGNK01000017.1 GCA_016124535.1 Azospirillum sp. | reverse complement strand
TTGAAACGGGGGACCGGTCACCACGCGTTTCCGGTGACCAAGCCGTCACCGCCTCGGTCACGCAGGCGGCTCATTGAAACGGCCTTTGCCGGTTCGGTCTCGCCGGCGCCTGCTCCGGGTCACCGCCTCGGTCACGCAGGCGGCTCATTGAAACCAGGGGGGCGTAGGACACCATCCCCCTTCCGAGCACGTCACCGCCTCGGTCACGCAGGCGGCTCATTGAAACGGCGGTACCAGAAGGAACACCCTCCCGATGTGTACCTGGTCACCGCCTCGGTCACGCAGGCGGCTCATTGAAACCGCGCCTGGGGACGTTGCAGCGTCCCCAGGATCAAGTAGTCACCGCCTCGGTCACGCAGGCGGCTCATTGAAACGTGGCGGGCGATGTCGGGATACTCACCCGCGAAGCGGGGTCACCGCCTCGGTCACGCAGGCGGCTCATTGAAACGGGGCTGGTGACTATCCACTTCCCCGATCGGTCCCGCTGTCACCGCCTCGGTCACGCAGGCGGCTCATTGAAACTCGAGAGAGAGTGCCGCCGGTGGCGCTGTGATAGCTGGTCACCGCCTCGGTCACGCAGGCGGCTCATTGAAACCTCCTTTATCACGGGCGGCATGCGCGAAGTTTGCGGGTCACCGCCTCGGTCACGCAGGCGGCTCATTGAAACGAGACCAGCCAGCCGTTCCACGGCGATGGAGATGGGGTGTCACCGCCTCGGTCACGCAGGCGGCTCATTGAAACGGGTTGCCCCAGGACGGGTCGACCCCTTCCGCCGCCGGTCACCGCCTCGGTCACGCAGGCGGCTCATTGAAACAGGCGGAGTTCATGGTTTCACCTGTGAAATGTCGCCGCGTCACCGCCTCGGTCACGCAGGCGGCTCATTGAAACCACTTGATCCATTACGCGGTATCGCTCGATCAGGCGCCACCAATCGGGTGGCCCCGGTGCGCGCACGGCGTGGTACGAGCCGCGCGGCGAAAAAGACTTTCGGGTTCGGGCCGGTGGATCGTAGAGTCCACTGGTCCGCTGCCTGATGCTGCCGCCATGCTGCTGCCCGATGCCGTGATCTGGGAGATCGAAGAAGGCCCGCCGGTCGAGGCCACCCGGTTCCTGGGCGATCTCGCGCGCAAGGCGGTGATGGCGCAGGCGGGCGGCGGCGCCGTGCCCTGGGTGCTGCGCGGCCACGGCGATGCCTCGCCGGTCCACGACCACGCCTTCTTCCTGCCCGAAGACGCCGACGGCGACCATCGGCTCGACCGCATCCTGATCACCGCCCGCCTCGGTTTCGATCGCGAGGCGGCGCTGGCGCTGACCTCGGTCACCCGGCTCTATGCCGCCACGCCGGACCTGGGCGGCACGATCCGCCGCGACGAATGGGCGGTGCGCTGCCACTATCTGGGGTCGCTCGCCGGCGCCCCCTCGCGCCTGGCAGCCGTCTCCTACGTTTGGCGGTCGGTGTCGCCTTTCGTTGCCGCACTCGAGGCCAGCAACGTCAAGAAGGCGGTGCGGCGGGAATGCGAGATGCGCTTCCTGCCCAAGCCCATGACCGTGGTGGACCTCGCGCCCGACGGCAGCGCAGCGGACGCCGACGGGGTGCGCTGTTCTCCCGCTGGCCACTGGCTGCGCCTGACCTTCGGCTGCCGGATGGCGGGGCCGCTGGCGCTGGGCGACGACTGCCATTTCGGGCTCGGCCTGTTCGCCCCCGATCTCGAATAGCGGCATTCGAGCCGTAACGTTACCTTTCCGCTTCGGCGCCAGCAGTCAACCCATATTAGGGTCCAAACGGCGCCGGCGACCGTCCTGCGACACTTCGCAAGCGCCGAATCAGTTGCAGCGGCGGATCGGGAGAGTCAAACTGTTGCAATCCGCTTCACCGATTTCGCCGTCCTGGTTGTTCGCCGGGACCGTCACCAGCCGCAAGGTGATGAGATGACCGTGGAAGTTGCGACGGAGGAGATGATTCATCTGGTTCTGCTGGAGACCAGCGGTAACCAGGCCTTCATCTTCGCCACCAACCGGCTGGCCGAGAACATGGGCGCGTCCCAGCTCGTTTGGTGGTCGACCTCGGTCAATCTGATCGAGGCGATCGAGCGGGCGCCCCTGGCTCCGCTTGCGGGCCGGCAGACGGTCGGCTTCGAAGAGGTTCACCACTTTCTGTTCGACCCGGTGCGCAACCCGCCGCTCGCGCCGGGGCGCCGCTACGAGGTGATCGCGGCATCTTCGGGGAAGGCCCTTATCCTGGCTGCCGACCTTGAGGCGGCTAAGGAGTTGATCGCCGAGGTCACCCGGCGGGTCCTGGTACTGGCGCCCGGCCTGGCGCTCCACGGTGCCGCGGTAGAATTGGACCTGGAGGCCCCCGGCGGGATTGACCGCGCCGTCAAGGCCGTGCATCGCCGCCTCAACCAGGTGAAAATGGAGCTGCCGGCGCCCGAAGCCCGGTTTCTGCGCCTGCCGGTGGTCGCCGAGTGCGGCACCAGTGGCCTGCCGGCCGCCGATTTCGACGAGCTTGCCCCCGACCTTACGGTCCGGAAAGCACGGTCGGTGGTCTCCTCAACCAAGCGCCGGGCAGCGGTGACGGCTCGCAATCGCCTGTGCGGTGCGCTGGAGAGCAAGGGGTTGGAGCTCCCGAGGAATCTTGACGAGCTTGAAAAAATCGAGAAGCGGGATTGGCTGGCAGTGGTGCATGCCGACGGCAATGGCGTCGGCCAAATCTTTCAAAAGTTTGGCGAGGTGGTGGAGCGATTGCCAGCCGACGGCCTGCCGCCCCATCGGCACTACATCCGGTCCCTGCGCCGCTTTTCGGTGGCGCTGGACCTCTGCACGCTTCGGGCCGCGCGTGAGGCCCTGCAGCGGATGTACAGCCGGGGACCGATTACGCCGCTGCCGGTGGTGCCGATCGTGGTGGGCGGCGACGATCTGACCGTGATCTGCGACGGACGGCGCGCGGTACGTTTCGCTCACGATTTTCTGGAGCACTTCGAAATTCTGAGCGGACAAGATCTCGCGATGGCACCGGGCGCGGGTCCGGCGGAGAGGCAGTGTGGTGACACCATCGCCAAGCTGTCCGGCGGACGGTTGGGGTCCTGCGCCGGCATCGCGGTGATTAAACCGCACTACCCGTTTCACGCCGCCTACGAATTGAGCGAAGCGCTGCTCAGGAGCGCCAAGACCGGCAAGAAACATCTGGGCGGTGTGCCGTTCACCGCACTCGACTACCACATCCATTACGAGTCCAGCGGCGCCGACCTTGAGATCATCCGCGATCTCATGACCGCAGATGGCGGGAAGACACTGCTGACCGGTCGGCCCTACCTGGTGACCGAGGCGCCGGGCGTCGACACCAGCACGTGGGGCGGCGAACATCACTGGCGCCATCTGAAGGCCGCGGTCGATCTCCTGGTCGGCCAGAGGAACGGCGAAGACAAGGCAATCCCGCGCAGCCAGCTGCATGTCCTGCGCGAATCCCTGTATCGCGGCCGCCAAGCCGCCGACGCCGAGCTGAATTTGATCCGCCACCGCTATCGGCCGGAAGGTCTCGACCAGCTGGTCCGGCATCTCGAAGCGCCGGCGCATGCCGGCCGCTTCTGGGGTTCCCGCCTGCTCGATGTCCTCGACCTGGTGGAGTTCTGGCAATGAACACCGCCACCGAAGATTTCGTGCTGCCGAAGCAATTCTCGCTCGAGATCGAAATGCTGTCGGACTGGCATGTCGGGAGCGGCCACGGCCGGCCTGGCGACCTCGACCGGCTGGTCCGACGCGACCACGACGGTTTGCCGTTCATCGGCGGCAAGACGCTGACCGCGATCTGGCGGGACGCCTGCGAGCAGATGGCGTTCACCCTCGATGGCGGCTCTGATACTGGGCCCTGGATGAAATGGGTAGTCTGGCTGTTCGGCGCCGAACCAAGCCGCCCCGGTGCCGCCGCCGCCGGCCACCGCGGACCTCAGGCAGCCGCGCTGCAGCTGCGCAGCGCGCGTCTCGACCCGGATTTGCGGAGCCACCTGCGGACCGTGCCGGGGCCTACGCCGGCGCGGACAGACTGCGCCAATGGAAGAACGATCTGGGACAAGGAATGCCGCCGCCGCGATCACCTGCGCGCGGCTTTGACGTTGGCCAAACCTGGCGTAGCCATCGATCCCGCGAGCGGCGCCGCCAAAACCGACTTCCTGCGTTTCGACGAAATGGCTCCCGGCGGGCTGGTCCTTTCCGCTCTCGACTGCGAATGGGAGCCGCCGGTCAAACTCGATCAGCGACGCGTCGCCAGCGCTCTCCTGCTGGCGGGACTGGCCTACATCGAGCGCTTGGGGGGCAAGCGACGTCGTGGTGCCGGTGCCTGCTTGTACCGGCTACCGGCCGCTCTTTGCCCGAAAGCTGCCGCCGACTGGCTCGAGGGGATGCTCAGACGGACTGAGTCGCCGCCGGACACCCCTGAGGAAGCGCGGACGGCGGCCGTTGTGATCGGCCCCACGGTTTCCAGCGGCAGCGACCAAGGTTGGCAGCACCTCGAGCTCAGCCTGGAACTCACCGACCCGGTGATGGTGCGCCGGGCGTTGGTCGGCAACGTGGTCGAGAGCCTGGACTTTATCCCCGGAACTTACCTGCTGGGGCAGGTCACCAAGGCCATCGGACTTTCTGACCACGCTGCGATCGCGGCCGGAGCGGTTGTGGTCGCGCCGGCGACCATCGAACTCAAGGGTGGCTCCAGCTGGCCCGCGCCTTCGGTTTGGCACAGCCTTAAGGAAGAGGTCTCTACAGGGGAGAAGCGAACCTTCAACCGGCTGGTCGAACCGGAACCGGATCGGCAGGCGAACCCGATCCGGGGCGGGTACATCCCGCGGGACCCGGGGGACTGGGCTCGACCGTGCCGGGAGCCGGTGCGCCCGCCCATGCTGGTTGCCACCCACAACTCGGTGGAGGACAAATCGCAGCGCCCAACCGAAGAGGTGGGCGGCGTCTTCAGCTATCAGGCGATTGCCGCCGGCACAGTGCTGCGATTGGAACTGCTGATCCGCGACGATCAGATCGCGCGGCTAAGCCCGGCGTGGTTCCATGCGTTGGAAGAACTACCGGTGCGGCTGGGCAGTGCCAAGAAAGACGAGTATGGCGGCGCGATTCTGCGGCGCGTTAGGGGGCCTGTGCGATGGCAGCGCGCGCCTGCCGACGACCCAGGCGCTTCGGGCGATCTCGTGGTCTGGCTCGCGTCCGACACCTTGATCACCGATGCGCATCTACGTCCCGATACCACCCTTTCGGGGCTGGCACGGGCGCTGAGCGCCGCCTTGGGCGTCACCCTCGAAGCAGCGGTGCTCGGCGCCGGCGATCGACGTCAAGATGACGCGCCGACATTGATCGGCGCCGACCTCCGGACCCGTCGGATCGAATCCTGGCAGCAACGCTGGCAGTTGCCTCGCCCCAGCCTGGTCGCCATCCAGTCCGGCTCCTGTGCGGTCTTCCGCGTGGTGTCCGGCAGTCTTACCGCGGAAGCGCTGGCGAGCGTGGAGGCGGCCGGAATCGGCGAGCGGCGAGCGGAAGGCTATGGCCGGGTCCGCTTCAATGATCCGAGACTCATGCGGCCCTTCCCAATCGGTGTCTCTGAGCCGCCGAAATCTTCCGATCTTTTGACTGCCGTCCCGCTGGTGGCCAACCACCCCGCTTTCGCCGTTGCGCGCCAGATCGAACTCCGGACCTGGCGCCGCCTGATTCGCGACCGTGCCCTGCACATTGCCATCGATGCCGGGAGCCGCAAGACGCTGTTGGGCCTGGAGCTTGGCAAGAAGCCGTTGGGCCTGGGGCTTGGCAAGAAGCCGTCCGCCAGCCAGCTCGGCGCACTGCGGGAACAAGTGCGCGCCCTCGACGGACCCCTCGCCAAAGGCGCCGATCACCCGCTGGTGACTTGGCTCGGCAAAGCTCAGGAACGCGATCACTGGCCGCGGGAGGCCGCCAACAAATTGATCACGCTGCTGGCCGACCCCGACTGCTCCAGGCTTTGGGAGCACTTTGGCGCCGGCGACGACGATGCGGCCTGGCCGGTGATGACGGCGACGGGGGGGCGGGATTTGCAGCGGCTGCTGTGGTTTGAGGCGCTGATCACGCTCATTGACGCGCTGGTTCACGCCCACAAGCGCGCCGGGGAGGCCTGAGATGGCACGATTCCTGACCGAGCGCGTGCGGGTCGTCGGCACTCTGGTCTGCCAGGGGCCGGTCCATGTGGGCGGTGTCGGGTTCGATCCCCGATCCGACTTGCCCCTGGCTCGGGACGGCCAAGGGCGGTACTGCATTCCTGGAACCTCGCTGGTCGGCGTGTTAAGGGCTTGGTGTCGCGACAACCTAGTGGGTTCGAGCTCGGGCGAAGACAATGAGCTGGTGCAGCGGCTCTGGGGTTATCACGGCGAAAAAGGCAAGGGCGACGAGCCGGCGAGCCTGATCACCGTCGAAGATGCTGTGATTCCCGCCGACCAGCCGATCGAAGTGCGGGACGGCGTCGGGATTCACAGGGCGACCGGCACGGCCGCGCACGCCATCAAGTTCGATCGCGCGATCCTGCCGACCGGAACCCAGATACCCCTGAGGCTCTTACTGGAACGAACGCTAAAGCCGGAGGTCGGTGACCTCGCGCTGCTGGCGGCGCTGGTTGACGCTTTGAAGGCAGGGGAAATCCGATTGGGGGCCGCGACCACCCGGGGCCTGGGTCGGGTCAAGCTGGCGGAATCCCGGATCAACCGCCAGAACCTGTCCGATCCGGCCTCGGTTTTGGCGCTGCTGCGCGGTCAAGTCACTTGGGACGATGCGCTCCCCCAAACCGGTCCGCACTCCGGCCACCTTGCTCTGGCGCGCCGTCGCCGGATCTCCATCGAGCTCGACTGGCGGCCGGACGGTGCGGTCATGACCAAGGCGGGCGAGTCCGGCCTGGTCGCCGACATTCTGCCGCTGACCACCGCAAACGGCGGAATGCTGACCCTGGTCCTGCCCGGCGCCGGCATCAAGGGCGCGCTGCGCAGTCACGCCGAACGCATCGTTAGGACGGTCATTGAGGACGACGAGAAGCCCACCAACGTACCGTTGGACGGCGCGTTCTCCAGGAGCTTCCTGGAGGAGATCGAGGTCGATCTCGTGACCGCACTCTTCGGCATCGCCAACAAGCCGGAGGTTGCCGCTGCGACCAAGTCCGATCCGGTGAAGAGGTCGCCAGTGCTGCTCGGGCGCGGCGCACTCAGCGTCGACGATTGTCACCTCGAGCGCAGCTTTGATCCCAAGGTCTGGCGGGAGGCGATGGGGCAATCATCAGCGCCGGAAATGCGCCGAGCGGTACAAAGCCTCGCGGTGTTGGAACACGCCACACCATCGACACACATCGCTGTTGATCGCCTGACCGGGGCAGCAGCCGATGGGGCCCTGTTCACCGTGCTCGAGCCGCTGTTCCGGGAAGATGCTTTGCAGGCGCCGTGGCAGCCGCTCCGGTTCAGCCTCGATCTCGGCCGGTTGAGCGATGACGATGCCGAGGCGGCGCTGGCGCTGTTGCTGCTGGTGATCCGGGATTTTGCCGCGGGCTCCCTGCCGGTGGGTTTTGCCGGCAATCGCGGCCTCGGCACGGTTCGTGTCTCCAAGGTTCGGTTAAACGCCTCCGGCATTCCATCCGATTGTCCGCGCCTCGGCGCTCTTGCCGCCGGCGAGATCGCTGCCGAGCCCGACCTCGGCGGCATCGACCGGTCGCTCCTGGATCGCCTCTCTCTGGCCTGGCGCAAGCGGCTGGGCTTGGAAGGCGCACCGGCCGGATCGGGGAGGGCGTGATGCCGCTCTACACTTGGACCGCCCCCCGCATCGGCCTTTCCGACGCCCTTGCATGGAGTCGGCTGATTGCGGACAGCTCCCGGCCGACGATCGCGTTGGTCCAGACGCCGGACCAGTGCGCCTTTGCCCGGGTGGAAGCCGCCGGCCTGAATTTTCCGGAAAACGGTCGCGTCGCCGAAGACGCCATCTTCGATTTGCGTGCCTTTTCACCCGACGGCGAGGTTCGTTGGCGTCGCGATCCGGCGGACCGGGAGTTTGGTCGCGCCGCCCTGCTGACCGACCAGAACCTGTCTGAGCCGCCCGCCGCGTCCGAGCCCCAATCCACCGCGATCGTAGCTTTGGTGCCTCAGAGATATTTGTTGTGGGGTCAAGGCGACCAGCCGGGCCGACCCGGCGGACTGGCCCCGGTCCCCGGCTGGAGTTGGCTGACCGGAGGCCGCCACCCGCCCCTGGCCGTGCCGATCGCGGGCGTTCAGCCGCAGCACTATGTCCGGCTGCTGGCGCAGGAATACCTCGCCCGCCAGGAGGAAACAGGCAACACCTACGTCTTCGACGAGCGTCTGCTTGGGCTGGAAGCTTTTGCCGTCAAGGCCAACCGGGGTTCGACCGATGACTGACGAAGCGGCGCTCTCCACGCTCAACGGCACCCTGACCTGGCGTCGCCCAGGCAAGAATTCGGCACCGGTGCCCGAAATCGAGTACCGCACGGCCAGGGGCAAGCTCACGAAGACCTCGGTACCGCCCGGCCAGTTGGCCCCGACCGTCGCCGAACCGGCGAACGCGCCGGTTGCCGTCGTCCTGGAACTCGACGGCAAGGGTCGACCGCAGCGTGTCCGGCGACCCGGCGAAACCTGGTCCGTCGCCCCGCGGTCGGCCGCCATCGCTCCCCCGCCGCACCGGCAACCGCAGGGCATTCCGCGGCACTCGCCAAAGCAGGGCTTTGCCCATCGCGACCAGGCGCCGGCCGTGGAAAGGCCGCGCAGCGGGAACCCCTTCCACAACCCGTACGCCTTCGTTCCTGCGCCGGCGCGCGATCAGCTTAAGGGCGACCTGGCCGACGCCCGCGTCTGCGGTCTGCCGGCCCACGACCGCTTTCAGCCGGGCTTGGTCAGCGGTACGATCAGGGTGAAGCTGACCACCCGAACGCCCCTGCTGCTGCCGGACCCCGCCCGCGCCGTGCAGCATCCCGAGGCTCAGGGAGAGCATTTTTCCTACCCGGTCCGGCTCGGCCCCGACGGCAAGCCGCGCCTGCACCCCGCCAGCGTCCGCGGCATGCTGCGCAGCGCTTACGAGATTGTCACCAATTCCCGGTTCAGCGTGCTCGGGCCTAACCATCGGGACCGCCAGGGCTACCGGGGGATCGCCGCCAACGAGGCGCTGTCCCTGGTCCCGGCGATGCTGGTCGAGGTCGGAGGTGTCAGAAAAATCCGGCTGATGACCGGGATCACTCGCGACCCGGATCCCAGGCCCCGGTTTGATGGCCGATCTTGGCGCGTTCCGGACGGCATGATGTACGCCGCCTGGCTGCATTTTTATAAGCGGCAGCCGGGCAGGCCCGTCGATGTCTGGTACGAGACCGACGGGGGCGAGCCCCAACATGGCGACTATGTGAAATGCTGGGTCAGCGAGCGGGGCCGCGGAATTTTCAAATACCTGAAAGTTGAAAGAATTGTGCGGTCCGATCGGCCCCTGCCGCCGCGGCGGGATCCGAAATGGCGGGAGATTGAAGGTTTTGTCTGCCGCACCAACCCCAATATCGAGCGCAAATTCTCCGAGCGCGTCTTTTTCGTCGATCCCGGTCGTCGGCCTTACGAGCTCCCTCTCACGGAAGCGCTAAGCACCCACTGGCAAGCCGTCATCCAGGATTATCGGGCGATCCATAAGAAAGACCTCGACCAGCGTAGGCGGGATCATTGTCGACCGGACGATTATCTCGGCCACGAGCCGGGCAAGACCGCCTGGTCGCGTCACGTCTACGAGCCGAGCGCCGTGAAACTGGCGCCGGATCCCCCCGCCAACGCGCTGTGCTATGTGCGCTTCGATAAAGTCGGGACCGCCATCGGCCTCTATCCGGTGATGATCTCGCGCGACGTTTACCCACTGCCCTCGATCGACCTGCTGGATCGCAGCCTCCGGCCGGCGGCCGGGCTGGCGGAACTGTCGCCGGCGGACCGGGTGTTCGGCTGGGTTCACCGGGGCGAGGGCGGCACCGGCGACCGCGCCGAAAATCAGGGGCGCGCCTATAAGGGTAAGCTGCGGATCGGCCCCGTCCGGTGCGACAGCCCGCCCGAACGCGCGATCTCGCAATGGCCGGAGGGCAAGGATCTGCCGCTCGGCATCCTGGGCGAGCCCAAGCTGACCAACACCCGCATGCGCCTGGCCGGCAAGGACGGCGGGCGGCTGACCATGCCGGCCAAGCGCGACGCCGGCTTTACCCAAGCCAATCGGCACCAGGGCCGATATGTGGTACCCCATCAATGGCGGCTGACCGATGATTACTTCGCGTGCCCCTGGGACGATCGCACCGCCAGCCCCGATCACTTGGGCCAGGCCCAGGAATACCGGCGCCCGCTGGGCACCCGCGACAACCAGAACCGCACCCTCGAGGGCTGGGTCGAGCCTGGATGCGCCTTCCGCTTCGACCTCCAGGTCAGCAACCTGACCCGGGTCGAGCTGGGCGCCCTGCTGTGGCTGCTCCGGCTCAACGACGGGCTGTCCGAGCCGGGATATTTCCATCGTCTCGGCGGCGGTAAAGCCTTCGGCTTCGGCAGCGCCACGCTCGAAGTCGCTGGTGAACCGCAGCTGGCCGCCGGCGAGGCCTGGCGGGACCATTACGCCGCCGCCTTTGGCTCGGTTCGGCCGCAGTTCCTTACCCCTGACCAGTTGGAGAAGGCCGTCGCGGAATTCCGCGAGGCGGTGGTTGAGTCCTATGGCACTGAGACCGGAGCGGCATTCGACGCCGTTCCCTTCATCGCCGGCTTCCGGATGGCGGCCCAGGGCCGCCCGGGCGAGTTTCCGACCCACTATCCCCGTGGCTCGGCGGGCCAGGACCCCAAAGGCGAAAATTACCAATGGTGGGTCGGCAACGAGAATCGGGAGAACGGCCCGCCCCAGGCGACCGCCCCGCTGCCGGACGCCACGCCCCTGCATCTGCTGTCGGGGCACCGGTCGCGATGAGCGGGGGCCACCTCCTTGGCGATGCCCGGCACGAACATTTCCGCGGTCGGAGGCCGGCCTGCGATCATGGTGGATGCCGGAGCCGGTGTGCGTCCGCCGCTCCGGGATTCGAGCGCTCTTGAGACGCCAAAATCCCGGGGAGCGTTCACAGGGGTCCAGGCCATTGTCAAACCGCACAAAAACAGCTTTGGCGGCCGGCCCTGGCCGCCCTTTCGCCCGCCGCTGCCGGCCCAAAGCCGGGAGCGCTCGCAATCCCCCTTGCAACACCTTGGCGCAACCCGCAAAATGCGTCTGGCTCTCTCGCCCCGCTGTATTGCTGGGGCCTCATTGAAACACGCCCGGAACGAGACATGGTACCAATTCGGTACGCTGCCTCTCGCCCCGCTGTATTGCTGGGGCCTCATTGAAACCAGATGGCTGGGTTGCGTTCGCAAAAAACGCCGGCACGCTCTCTCGCCCCGCTGTATTGCTGGGGCCTCATTGAAACAGCGCCTCGTTAACCGAGACGAGAGTTGCGCACCTTCTCTCGCCCCGCTGTATTGCTGGGGCCTCATTGAAACCTCGCGCATTTGGGATGGCGCGTCTCCCGTTGTTGGAGATATCTCGCCCCGCTGTATTGCTGGGGCCTCATTGAAGCTTTCAACATCGTCAGACCTATCCACCCCCGACACCGACCTTCCCCGGCCAAATCGCCGGGGCCTCATTCAAGTCACGCCCGCCCCGATAGTCCGAGCGCCGGTCTAGGCGAGCTTGAGAGCAGCCCTGGTCGCGGCATCGGCGATGCCGGTTTCGGGCAGGCCGATCCGGGCTTGGAAGGCCACCAGAGCACCACGGGTGAGCGGGCCGAGGTCGCCGTCGGGATTGATGGCAATCCCCGCCCTGGCCAACGCCTGTTGCAGGCGTTTGACCGCTGGGCCGTGGTCGCCGATGGCGAGATCGCCGGGCTGGCGATCGTCCCGGTCACAGTAGCGGCGCCAGGCCGCGGCGAGCCGGCCATCGTAATCATGCGCGCGGTAGCCGCTGCCGTTGTAGCGCAGCGCAATACCGGCCCAATCATGGCCACGCATGGCCGCGACCAGGCCGTCGACGCCCTCGGAGAACGCAACGAAGCCGTCAAGGTGGCAGGCTTCCGAGCGCCGGAAGGCTTCGACCAAGTCGCCGGCCGTGTCGTAGCCGAGCCGGCGATGGTGCAACCCCAGCACCTGGAACCGGCCCCAGCTGGTGGCGCCCAAGGCCGCCTCGCTGTCCAAGCTGGCCGCGGCCTCGATGCGGGCGACGATGTCGGCCTGAGTGCCGTAATGGCCGCGGCGCCAATGGGGGTAACTCAGATCCGGGTGGCCGGCCGAATACCGGCCTTGAGTCAGCCGGTGAAAGAGGTGCGGCTCGTAGAGGCAACGTAGCCGACCGGCCTCGGTAAAGCCCGACCGGCCGCCGGTCTCAACGATGTCGATGGCGCGGATGACGGCGACATCGACGCCGAGCCGCTTGGCCGCGGCGAGGTAATCGGCGCTTGCCAGCCGGATCGGGTTATTGTTGATCAAGTTCATGGGAGCGTCTCCTCGAGGCAAAGAAAAAGGCGCCCTGAACGGCGCCCCGGATCGATCATTCGGAAGTCGGGATTGGTTATGGGGTCAGTGGCGGAAGACGGCGTCCCAGATTGATTGGGCGAACGCCGCCACGATGCCGCCGATGGCGGAGAAGCCGACGGCAAGACCGGCCAGGACAGCGCGGCGAGCGGCGCGTTCGTCCATCAGCAGGTCGATTTTTTCCGTCATGCCCTTAAAGTCTTCCCGGCAATCGGCAAAATCCTGCGCCATGGCCTTGGACAGCGCATCGATCATTGCCTCCATGCGCCCGATCCGGATCAAGACTTCATCGTCCATGGCCTACTCCAGAATGCCCTTGGTTTTCAGGTCCAGGATCAGGGCGCGCAGCACGTCGCCAAGCGCCAAGCCATGGTAATAGATCGCGTTTTCGACATCTCGGTTGTAGAGGAAGCCGACCGAGGCATATTCCTGGGTCGAATAGTTGCCGCGGTTGAAGCCGCCGCCGCCGGGGCTGTACCAACCGCCGATCGGGGTCGGATAGCGCCCGGCGATCTCGTACCAATAGCTGCCGTCGGAGACCACGGTGACATAATCGCCGACATTGCGCAGTTGCACGGCGTAGTTATCGGGACCACCGCCGCCATCGGCGGTCACGATGACCCGCGCGGCGGACGTGTCGACTTTCTTGATCGTGGCCTGCCGGCCGGGCTTGGTCCCCGGCGCCGGCAACCGCACCTCGACCGGCCCGGAATACGCCGAAACCGGGTAGATCTGCTGATCGAGCGTCGGCTGATAGAGCGATACGCCCTCGACGAAGTGGGTGTTGAGCGGCACCAGCCCCGGCGATGCCGAGACGATCCACCACGCCGCCCCGTTGGACACCACTTCCACCCAGTCATAGCGGTTGGCGAGACGCAAGGGTTGCCCGTCCGGCCCGCCGCCGCCATTGGCGGTCACGGTCACGACATTGGTCGAGATGTCGGTCTTCTTGACCCGGCAGACCCGACCCGCGGCCTCGGTCGCGGCCGGCAGTTGAAAGGTGACGTCGCCGCCGAAGGCCGAGACCAGCCAGGTATGGCAGGTTGAAAGGTCGGGCTCGACCAGACCGCCGCCGTCGGGGTCGCGGTACTCGGTTTCGACGGTCAGGCCTTCTAGTTTGACATCGGTCAGGACGGCGTCATGCAGCCGGTTACGAGTGGGGTAGCCGGCGTTGATCGCGGTATAGGCCCCGGCCCCGGTGGTGTCCCAGATCGGCGCCCCGCCGGTGGCAGAGAACAGGTTGAGGATCGAGGTATTGACCGCACCGTTGTCGATCCTGACCCCCGGCAAAGCGCCCGAACTCTCGGCATAGAAGTTGATCAGGAGGTTGCCGTCGGCGAGCGCGCCAAGCCGGAAGCAGGCTTCGCCACTGGGATGCAGGTTCGCCTCGCAATCGATGAAGCTGTTGTTGTATTTGCCGGTCGAGACGAAAAAGCCGCGGCCGGTGATCGGGGCTGCCAGAGAATAGACCCGGATGTCGTGGAACTTGTTGGCGTTGGGCGTGTCGCCGGTGCTTTCCACCGTCAGCAGCACGCCGTCGATCTGCGGCCGGGCGATCAGAATGCGGCCGCAATGGTTCCAATAGCAGGGCTTATCGGTGTCGTCGTAGCCGTCCAGGACCAGGCCGATCCTGGCATCCCAGATCGACAGGTTCTCGACCACGTTCTTGACGCAAGGTCCCTGGACACCGAACAGCTTGACCGCGGTCGATCCGCCAACCGTCTTCAAGTCGCGCAAGCGGCAATAGCCCGATTGCAGCTCGATCGCGTTGAAGCTGCTGGGGTAGGTCGGCAGATCGTCCGATGACCATGGGTCTTCCCGCGCCTGGATCACCGAGGCCTCCCCCGCGCCATAGAGGGTTTGGCCAGTGCCGAGCACGATGGTCTCTGTGATCCGCCACACCCCCGGCGGCACGAACACGGTGCCGGCCGCGGCAAGGGCTGCGGCGAAGGCCGGCGAACAATCGACGATGCCGCCGGCAACCCCGCCGAAATCGGCCGGGGTCGCGACCTCGCGGGCACCCAGATATTGCCGCAGGGCCGATTTATCGACCGCGGCACCCGACGCCAGAATAGGGTCGATCAGGGGCATGGCTTAAAGCTCCGCAGAGGCGAGAACCGCCCCGCCCGAGGTCAGGGCCATCATGGTGGTGCCAGACGTGAGGCCGGAGAAGAACCCGCACGACACCCGGCCGCCGTCGGCGTTCTGTTCATGGACGGTCGAGACATCCGGGGTCGATTGGCTGAAATCGCCACTGGTACAGTCGGTGAAAGACAAAGCCGCCGTCGCCTCGTAGGCCGGGCTCACGCGCATGCCGCGATGGTCGAAAGCCGCCTGGAGATTGCTGGCGGAATTGGCCTTGGCCACGCCGATCGAGACCGTCTGCAGGAAACGGGCGACCAGGCGTTGTTCCAGCGCGATCTGCCGGCCTTCGAACGGCGTTTTGACCGTGCCGGCTTCCAGCTGCAGATCGGCGAGGGTGAAGCTCTTGCCGGTCACAGCACCGCAGTCGGCCTTGACCACGATTTCGATGCCGGCCGAACAGTCGCCCATATCGGCGATCGCCAAACCCAAGTCGGCGTTACTGTCATTGGCGATCGAGGCGGTTCCGGTCGCGATCAGCGACACGGCTGCGAAAGTGTCGGGCGCGGTCGGGGTGTTGACGGTCAGGGTCCAATCGATCGCCGACCCGACATCGTGATAGACCCGCATCGACAGGGTGGCGGCCCCGTCCTTCAACCGCACCGCGTCGCGGGCCTCGATGCGGTGGCGAAACCACACCGCGCCGCCACTGCCCAAAGTGGCCGCCTGAACCTGGGCGGCATAGCCACCGACGGACAATGATGTGACGCCCGATGCCTGTCCGATGGTCCCGGCCGACACCGTGCCATCGGCCTTGCATGCCATCAGGTCGATTTGCGCGTACTGCCAGGAATTGCTCAGGCTCTTGGATGCCCGGTGCGAGACCCGACAACAGCCATTGATGACAATATTGCGGAACGTTTCGCGCAAAGCGGAGTGGACGAATGCCGTGGTCGCGATCTGCGTCGAGCTGGTTCCGGCGGCGGCGGTCGGCGCCTTGGGAACGCCGTTGCCCTTTCCGCTGAGAGCCAGATCGATGTCGAGATCGCTGCCGATCGCCGACAGCGCCGGGGCGGCGCCGGCCGCAGCCCCGGTCAACTGCACCTGGTTGACCGCGCTGGCGGTATGCGCAACCCGCACCTGTTCGGTGCCGCCGCCAACCGCACCGCCGCCGGTCTTGAGCGCGATCGCGGCCGAAGACGCCATCGACATCGGATAGGCAACGTCGGCCTCGTGGTAGATTGCCCCCAGTGCGGCACCGTTGCTGGCGATCCAGTCGAAAGCGGCGTAGGAGACCGCGGTGTTGCCGATCGCCTGCAGGCACACCGCCGCCTGGGTGTTGCTGCCGGCCAGAACCTGGAGTTTGCGGCTGGGATTGGCGCCGCTGTCGACGTTGGAGCCGATCTGAATGTTGCCACCGCCGCCGGTCGCGATGATCAGATTGCGGTTGGTGTCGGCCCCCTGGACCGAGAGCACGACATCGGCGCCGGCCGCGGCACCGGCAACCTGCAACCGGTTGACCGCATTGGCGACGGCGGTTGCGCGGAACGATTCAGCCCCCGGCGCACCACCCAGCGTGACCGCGCTGGTGCTGACCCGCCAGCGCTCGGTTCCGCCGGCCGCGGCAGCCAGAAGATCGGCCGACGGCTGGAACCAGCCGGTGGCAGACGCGCCTGGAAAGACCACGCCCGGTGCCGCCGCGCTGCCGGGCGGGACGGTCACGGCACCGCTGAACACCGGGCTGGCGAGCGGCGCGAAACCACCGCCGCTGGTCAGCAGGATATCGTCGTTGCCGGCGTCATCGACCACGCGCAAGCGACCGGTTTCGTCTGCATAGAGCACGGCATAGCCGGCCGGTGGCGTTGCCGGCACCAGCGAGGTTTTCAACCTGATCTTGGCCATGATTTAGTCCATCAACAGCAGATCGCCCTCGACCACCACCTCGCCGTCCACCGCCAATTCTTCGTGGACCGCCAGGCGTCGGCCGCTGGGCACGGTCAACACCATGGCCAGCGGCACCGTGGTCCAGGTCATCAGGCCCGAGAACAGCGCGGAGATACTGCCTTGATAGCCGGCGCCGCCGTGAACCACCGGCACCAGGTCGGCGTGATCGATGGTGGCCGGCGGCGGGTCGAGCGCCGACAGCAGCACGAAGTCGGCCATCGCTTGTGCCCCCCGGTTCAGCCCAAAATCAGGCCATAGGCAGCGCTGCCGCCGATGGTGGCGTTGGCCGATGCCGACCAGCCCGAGACGTTGCCGGATCGGTCGACCTTGCGCACCCAGAAGTATCGCGTGGCACCGACGAACAGGCCGGTGCGGGTGTAGTCGGTGGTCTTGACCTCCGTCAGCCGGACCGCGTCGGCGGCGGGATCGGCGCTGTCGGTGGGGCTTTCCCA
Organism: Azospirillum sp.; assembly: GCA_016124535.1. Classification (GTDB taxonomy): domain Bacteria; phylum Pseudomonadota; class Alphaproteobacteria; order Azospirillales; family Azospirillaceae; genus RI-112. The sequence goes on along the minus strand of WGNK01000017.1, from coordinate 165,750 downwards.
CACCTCGAAATGGTCGAAATCGCTTTCCGCGACATCGTCCCAGGTCAAAAGGATGGCGTTGGTCGCCGCCGTCGCGGTGACCCCGGTCGGTGTCGCCGGGTTGACATCGACATTGCTGGGCAGAGACACGGCCGCCGCCGCCGGCATTTCGGCCAAGTCTTCGAGTGCGAAGTCATAGATGCTTTCGGCTTCTTCCGAGAGGTCGAGATCGACGCCGAAATCCTCGTTCATCCGCCAGCTTGAGACCACCATCGGCCGATCGACATAGCCGAAGCGCGCCAGAGACAAGGCCACCGTCTCGCCGCCGACCAGACGCAAGCCCGCCAGATTGGCCGGAAACTGGACGGTCAGTTGCCGCCGCCGGGCTTCCAGCGTGATCAAAGCGATGCGCTGCGCCATGTACGGCGAATTGGTAAACGGCAGATCGAGGTTTTCCGAGACCTCGACCCCGCCGTCTTCGGTCACATAGGCCGTGCGGCTGACCGGCGGATAGTCGGTCGGCTGCCAGGTATGGGCCGGCGAGATGAAGGTGCCGCGCACGGTGTTGACGAGCTGCCGCCGCGGCCGCCCAGGGCGCACGGTGACCACGTCGCGCGCGTCCGTCTCGCTGAGGCTGACGGTCGGCGGCAACCAGGCCCCGGCATAGAGCCGCCACACGCCAGCCGTATTGACCAGCCGACCGGCGCAGGAACTCAAGAGCTGCGGCAGCACCCGATCGGGCGAACTGTCGATCGCGAAGGCGCCGTTGCAGGTATAGCGTTTTTCGCTGCCGCCGGGCCGGACCACGGTTTCGTCGCAGATATTGGCCGCGGCAATGATGCTGTCGAAGTCGATTTCATCGGCATCGCAGTTGAGCCCGTAGCCGCCGGTCAGGTAATCGAGCACGGCCAAGGCCGGGTTGTCGCCCCAAGCCGTGGTTGCATCCCGCGGGTCATAGAGCTTCTTGCCCCGGACCACGGCGGAAACGTTGGGAATACCGCCCGGCCACGCCCGATCGTCCCAATCGAGCCGGGCATGGAGATAGGCCCGGCCGCGCAAGCGGTGCGACGATGTCCAGGCGCCCGACGTGTTGGCGACCAGGTCGCCGTCTGCGGTCTGATCGGCGGCACCAAGGTGCTTCCAGAGCTGAAAATAGGCCTTGCCGTCGTGGTAGTAGGGATCGCTGGTCGCGGCCCCGTTGCCGTCGAGACTGACGCCTGTGTCCTGAATGTAAACCTGCCCGATCGCGTCCACTTCATGCCCCGCCAGCACCAGCACGAGATCGAGAATATCGAGCTTCGACGATCCGGAAGGCGCGCGGGTATGGGCAAAGACCAGCGGCCCCGACAACCGGGTTTCACCGTAGACGACCCGGTGGGCGGTGATCGGCTGGCGCACCGATTGGGTAAGGCCGGCCGATGCGGTGGCGCCCGCGGTCGCCGGCTGATAGAGCGAGCGGTAATCGGCCGAGGTCTGCGGCGTATAGATGCGCGGCGGCGGCGGGGTATAGATCGGCGTCTGCACCCGCTGCTGCGGTTGCGATTGGCCGGTGCCGACCACCTCACGCGCGACATAGCCGACCGCGACCGAAGCGATGCCGCCCAACAGCGCACCGACGACGCCACCGCCGACCAGCGCGGAGGCGGCACTGCCGGCGATCACCGACACCGCCGCGACGATAAACGGGATCATCAGCCGATACTCCAGACCCGGACGGCGCGATGCAGGGGAACGAAAGCCAGGCCGGTCATCGTCGGCACCGCGACGCGGGCGCCGGTGACGAGACCCAGCAACGGGGCCGGCCCGGTCGGTGTCGGCAAATGGATGCCGGCGACATCACCACGCCGGGCGAACCTGGGCGCCAGGCTGGGCAGCCAGAGGTCGAGCGCTTCGAAGACATCGCCCGATGGCGTATGCGCCGCAAGGCACAGATCCGCGTCGCCGCCGTCGTGGTAGCGGCCACGCCACGGCGCCATCGGATCGGCGGCGCCCAGCGCCACCAGCCAGTCGGCGACCAGGCACAGGCAGTCGTTGCAGCCCCATTCGAAAGGCCGATGACGCCGGCTGGCGACGAAAGCTGTCAGCCGTGCCGGCCAATCGGGCGGGCGGACGACCGCGACGGGAGCGGTGGTCATGGGCTGCGCCCCCACAGGATTTGCAGATCCTGCATCGAAGCGACATAGGCAAACCCCAGATCGCCCGGATATTCCGCCTGCTGATCGGCATCGGTGTAGCGGCGCACGCGGGCTCGGGCCAGATCGGCCAGGCGGTTTTCGGCATTGAGCGCAATCGTTGCCGTCTGGCCACCGTCCTGCAGCTCGCAACTGTCCATGAAGCCGCGGAACAACAGCACCGGATCGGGGATCAACTGCCAGTCTTCATCGAAGAAGGCCAGATAGAGCAACGCCTTCTTGCCCTGCAACGGCTCGCCGACCATCGATGCGACCAGGTCGCCGGGAATGCCCGACAGCTCGAACCGGGCACCGACCGCCTTGAGGTCGAGCGTCTCGGTCACCGTCGAAACCCGGCCGAAGGTACCGACACCAAGCCAGTCTTCGCCGTTCCAGGTGAGTGTACCGACCCCGGTCCAGGCCCGCGTGGTGCCGCTGGCGAACTGCAGCTCCGCCAGCAAGGCCGGGCGCACCACGTCCTTGAAGGTTTCGGCCTTGGGATCGCCGGAAAGACGTTCGGCCATCGGCGATATCCTTCAATTTCCCCACAGATGAACACAGATGGACGCAGATAGATTTAATGATCATTCATAGTCATATTTAACTTGATATGACATTGGATTGCCGCAAATCATGTTTTTGTTTATCTGAGTTAATCAGCGTTTATCTGTGGGCAATCCTTCAGACCGCTTCCTCGAATTTGAGCGTCATCGCCCCACGCCAGGGCTGGCGCGTGCGGCCGGGATCGGACTTGATCAGCCGGAAGCCGATCGCGACGGTGTCGGTTTCCGGCAGCCCCAAGGCCGGGGCTTCGCGCAACGGCGGGGCGATGGTGTAGACAGCCCGACCCGCGATATCCGCCGAAGCAAAGCCGGTGACGATATGGCCGCGGGCGGGGCCGGTCTGCACCATGTCGCCGGGCGCCAGAGCGTTGCCCGAGCCCGGCGCCAGCCCGCCCAACAGTAGCCGGGTGCCGACGCCGCCCAACACCGCCATGGACCCGCTGCCTTCGATGAAATCGTGGCCGTCGGTGAAGCCGAAGCCATCGTCGAAGCCGGTTTCCCCAATCGTGTCGGCGAAACTGGAAAAACTCTGCGGCGTGCCCCGGCTGCCCTGGTATCGGCAATCACTCAACAGCACGATGCCCGCCGCCCCGCGCCGGCCGGCAACCAGGGCTTCGAGAAAACGGCCGTGAACGAGCCCGCTTTTCACCGTCAGCTCGCACACCCAGCGATCCGCCGTGCCCGCCGCGGTCTGCGCTTGGCCGGTGAACCGGGAGCGAAATGTTCGCGCCGTACTGCGGATATAGAACACCATGCGCTGAGGCCGCAGATCGGCCGGCCATGCCAGCGGCGTCACGTCAGAACCTCGATCAGATCGATCTGGTATTCGGCCTTCAAGGGCGGCTGCGTCCGGTTGCGCCCGGCTTCGTCAGAGGTGAGGCGCATCTTGGCCCGGACGGCATCGGTCACCAGCGCGCCCACCGTCACCGCGTCGCGCAAGCGCGGCTCGATCGAGACGGCGGCATTGCCGCTGCCGTCGGCGTCGACATCCGCCGTCACCATATGCATGCGGCCCGCACTGGTTTGAACCAGGTCGCCGGCCTTGAGCACGCCCAAGGCAGCCGGGGTAAACCCGGTCAGGTTGAGAGTGCGCCCCGTACCCGACGCCAGCACCGGCGAGCCGGCGAGCGAGCCGGAAGCCGCCAGCCGGCGGAAATCCGGCACCAGCAGCTCGCCGGCCGGCCCGCGCAACCCCGCCACGAAGGCCTCGAGCGCTCGGCAGCGGTCAAAGGTCAGCCGCAGCGTGAACCGGGCCACCCAGCGCGCGCCGTCGCGTTCCTGGACCTGGGTTTGCCCGGTGAACGGGTTGCTGAATTGGGCGGTCAGCGTGGCAATGAAGAACTCGATTTCCGCCGGGCGGAAGGAAAGCGGCCATGGGGTGGCTGTCACCGGAACCTCCCGCCGTTGCGGTGCCAGTCGTCGGTAACCGCGGCTTGGGCTTGGGCGGCAGACACGCGGACGATATCGGGCACGATGCGCGCCAGAGAGCGCGCCACCGCGGCGTCGACCAGGGCTGCGGTCGCTTCCGGATCGGTCGATCCGCGGGCATCGACGGTCACGAAAAAAGTGTTGCGGTTGTCGGCGGCATTGATCGCGCCAATGCCAGCCCCGATCCCGCCGCCACCCCCGCCGCCGGCAGCGATCACGCCCAGCTCGCCGGATGCCGTGCGCTTCAGGGGCAGGATGCCTTCCGGCCCGGCTTCGCCCCCGACATTGACCCGGTTGTCCGCCCCCAACCACCAGGACGGCCGATCGAGGATGTCGCCGGTGGCATGATAGACGATCTCGTTGCCGTCGGCGCCGAAGGCGCCACCCTTGGCGAACAGGCCGCTGAAGAACTCGCCGATCCCGCTGAACAACCCGCCGAACAGACCGCCGCCACTGCCGGAGGACGAACCGAACAGCGCGTCGCCGATCGGGGCGATGATCTGGCGCTGATAGAAGATGCGCAGCAGATCGTCGATGATGCTGTTGGTCAGATCCTCGAACGACACCTTGCCGGTGCGCACGAACTGGGTGAAGGCGTTTTCCGATGCCCGCAGGCTGTCGGTCAGGAAGCGTTCGGCCTGGGATGCGCTGTCCAACGCTGCGTCGCGGTATTTGAGCCAGCCGCGGGTGACCCCGTCTTCCCAATCCTTGCTTGCCTCCAGCATCCGCCGCCAAGCGTCTTCCGCCGCCCGGCCGTAGGTTTCCTGGGAAATAGCGCCATGGTCGAGAAGGTCGTTCAGGCGCTCGATTTCGTCCCCATAGGCTTCCACGGCGTCGCGATGTTTCAGCGCCTCTGCCTGACCCTGCTTGCGGTAGTAGATCTCGCGTGCCAGCCCGTCGGCGGTCTTTTTGGCGGCATCCGAGGCGTCTTCGCCCAACTGCCGCACCGCGTCCGATGCCGCCTTGTCCGCCCCGGTCAGGTTGGCCGATGCGTCGGCGAGCTGCCGGCGCAACTGATCGAGCACGCGGGCTTCCGCGGCCTGTTGCTGCAGCGCCTCTTTTTCGTCGTAGAGTGCCGCCGCCAGTTCGGCGACCTTTTGGCGCTGGTAATCCGTGGCATCGGCCGACAGCCGCCGCAAGGCGGTCTCGATCGCCCGCTCCCGCCCCGACAGGTGCAACAGGTCAATCTCTGAGGCGAGGCTGTCGATCAGCTTGTCGTTGGCGTCTATTTGCGACCGGGTAACGGCGATCTCAGACTGTGCCGCCTGTTCCAGCTCGGCTTTCGGCTCCAGCCGGGCACGTTCAGCCAAGGCAAGCTGTTGCACTTCGAGCTTGAGCGCATCGTACCGGGCCAGTTCTTCCGCGCTGGCACCGCGGGCGGCGGCTTCGGCCCTCATGCCTTCGATCTGGCGAAGCTGGGCTTCCTCATCGGCCGTGATTTTGGCGATGCGATCTTCCGAGAGGGCAGCCAGCTTCGCCTCGGTGTCGGCCTGAAGCGTGGTCAGACGATCCGAAAGCACCTGACGCTGCTGCACCACCGCGGCATTGCGCGCATCTTCGGCCGCCTTGTCGGCCGCCAACGCATCCGCCCGCTGGCGATCCTGCAGCGGCTTCAGTTCGGCGTCGATTTCCTGCAACCGCTTTTCGGCGTCAGCCCTCAGTTCGGCCGTGGTCTTGATCTCGCCCGTGTGCCCCAGCCCGAAATCGTTGAACTGAAGCTGTGCCGCCAGCACGGCGCGTTCGGTCTGCAGCCGTTCGATCTGCGCCGACACGCTGCTGTCGAGCTGATGATTGATCTCCCGTACCATGTTGGCGATGGTGCCGACGATGGCTTGGGCGGTTTCGGCAAGCGGACCTTCGGTCGCGAACATCAGCGCCACGAAATCGGCCCAGGCGGTCTTCAGCCCGGCGATCTGCCCGGTCAAGCCGTTGCGGTCATTCTCGCCCGATCCGCCGACATCGCGCGCGACCGCCTGCAAGATGACCCGCTGCGCTTCGAACTGCCGGCCGCTGTCAACCAGGGTGCGGATCGTCTCCTTTTCCGCGTCGGTGAAACGGACCCCGGCCTTGGTCAATGTATCGACCGCCTTGGCGGGGTCTTCCAGCGCGGCACCCAACCGGCCCGCTTGGGCGACGACATCGCCGCCCAAGGCTGCCGCCATGTCATCGGCCAAGCGCAACGTCTCGCCGAAGGCATCGCCCGCAATCGACTGGAACTGAAGCAGCGCTTCGCCGGCCGCCAAGACCCCGTCGCGACTGGCGAGCGTGGTGTGCGACAGGGTGTCGGCATAGCCTTGCAGGGCCGACGCCGAGACATCCGCCTGACGGCCGGCGGTCCGGATCGCCTGCTCCAACGCGCGGGCCTCGGTTTCGGCCTTGAGCGCTTGGCCATAAGCGCCGACCAGGGCGGCACTGAACGCGCCGATGCCGGCGGCGGCAACCAGCCCGACCGGCCCCGATGACGCCAGCGCGCCCAAGCCGGTCTTGACGCTGGCACCGACCACGGCGGCTTCGGCCCCCAGCTTGGCCATGCTGCCGGTGACGAGGTCGGATTGCGCCGCCAGGTCTTGCAGCGCGCCCTCGATCTGATCGCCAATGCCGGCGAAATCGAGAAAGTCGCCGGTCGGCACGGCATCGCCGACGGTGGTCAAGGCGCGGCCGGTATCGGCCGCCCCCCGCTCGACCGCGGTCAGGGCCGGCGCCAGAGCTTCGACCTTGGTCGCGGCATCTTCCGCCGCACTGCCCAGGGTCGCCAGCGCTTGGCTTTGCTCGCCGACCGCGGTCAAGGCCTTGGTGGCATCTTCCGACGGCGCCACGACCGCGGCGATCTGATCCGCCAGCCAATCGAAGGCAGAGCCCACGGCATCGGTGACCGGCCGCAAGCCCGACAGGGTCTCGCCGGCTTGCTGCACCCACAGCGCAATCCGCGCCTGTGATTCATCGAGCCGCTTGACGATGCCGGTCAGGATATCGCCGTTGTCATTGGCGAAGGGATCGCCCCACAGGTGATTGTCGAGATTGCCGGTCGGCGACAAATATTCAAGCTTTTGAGCCTGGGTAAACTGCGGCGTCAGGGCTTCCTGTTGATGTGCGACGTTGTCGGCCAAGGCGCCCCACACCGCCGCGGTCTTGGCCGCGGCGGCATCGGCGTCGTCGGCCATCTTGGCGTAACTGGCGCCCAAGCGCGCGTTGCCGGCCGCTACCGCATCGGCTGCCTGTTGCCGCAGAGCCGCCCCTTCGGCGACCAGGTCGGCAGAGCCCCAGAAGTCCCGTTGGGCGTCGGCGGCATCGCGGACCGACGGTTCCAGGTCTTCAAAGCTTTTGGCAAAGGCGCCGATCGCGGGCACCGCCGCGAACACGCCGCGGTCGAGATCACCCGCCGCTTCCATTGCCGCCAGCGTGCTTTTGGTGACGGCGTCCAGTGCCGACACCGCATCGTCGGATTGATCCTGGAAGGCCAGGAACGCCGCCCCGCCCGACAGCTTGGCCTGGAATTCGGCGATCTTGGCCGCCGTCTCGTTCAGCGACGCGCCGAACGCCGACAGAGGCGGTTCCGCCGCCGACAGCCCTTCGCCGGCCGCCTGACCAGCCGCACTTGCCTTGGTCGCAAAATTATCGAACTCTGCGTCCGCCGATTGCAGCGCCGTTGACAGCGGCGTAAGATCGGCCGTGATCTCCGCGCCCAGACGTACCGACATGATTGGCCTCGGGTTAGTCTTTGTCTTCCGGCAGGTCATTGGCGGCATCGAGCGCCGCATCGCCGGTCTGCACTTCGGCACGGCCAAGGGCGATGGCGGGCAGCAGCATCGCCACTGCCCGCCGGTCATACCCCAGGGCTGACGCCACGGCGTCGAGTGCCGGGATGTCGAGTTCGAACAGGACCGCCTTGCCGATGATCAGAACCCGCCATGGTACACGGGTGGCAAGTCTCCAGGCCTGGACACCTTCGAGCGTTTGCGGCCGATCAACGTGAAAGGGGCAATCCGGGCAAGGCCGCGGACATGCGGAGCAGATTTCTAGACCGCCGCCGAACCAGTATCTGGCGCGGCGGCGGAGGCGTTTCCCTCGGCAATCACTTGGTCCAGGGGGCGCCAATATTGTTTCCGGAAATCCTTGGCAATGTCCGGGAACCGCATCAATTGCCCGATTTGCGCGGCGTCAACCGGGGCGGGGTCGTTGCCTTCGACCGGCAAGACCCCGGTCCATTCGATGATGGCCAGTTCCGCAGTCGCCGTGGTCAGGTGCGACTTGATCAGGCCGCGGGTCACCGCATCGATTTTGACCGGTTTATCTTCCCCTTCTGCCGGGGCGGGCTCCGGCCGTCGCGGGTCTTTCAGCGCGCGCTCGATCGCAACTTCACGCGCCGCTTCTTCGATCGCGTCGTCGACCGGGTGAACCCGAACCCGGACACCGCGGGGCAAATCCAGCCAATAGGGGCTGGTTGCCAGGTTCAACCTGATCATGGGGACCTCTTGAATAAAGGGAGGGGTCTGGGGAGCCCACGGCTCCCCGGTTGGTTTTAGTAAGACGCCACGTCGTTCTTCAGCACCGCGGACACGTGGGGGCTGCTGTCGCCCGGATCGGCCGACATCCAGTTGAAGGTCTGGCGAATGGCCTTTTCATTGGCAATCGGACGCTTGGTCCGCGGCAGGTAGACCGCGGGAATGATCACCTCCAGGCTCTGGCTCGCCGACCGGGTGAATTTCAACGACAGGTCGATCGGGTCGCCGGCCGCGGCCGTGTTGTATAGGTCCATGGACGCGAATTTGGCCACCATCGACCCTGAGGCCTTCATCATGCCGGCGTCGATGCCGTTGATCCGGCCGTCATTGCGGATGACCCGGTCGGGATCGAGACTGTTGTCCAGTGTCAGAGAACAGCTTTCGATTTCCGCCAGCGGGTTGCCGCCCGACGAAATCGACCCCTGGAAATTGTTGAAGCGGACCATGTTGAGCTTGGTGAGCGTGCCCGCCTGGGATGTGGCGTAGTCGGCCTCCCCTTGGGCCATCAGCCCGAGCTGTGCCGCGGTCTTGGCCTGGGTGGCGCCCCAAGTGAGCGCCAAGGTATTCACCATGACGCCGTTGCAGACGAAATAGCGCGGCACTTCCGGGTGTCCGACCTCGACCGCAAAATCGGGCGGGTTGGCGTTGGCAACCGGCGTGAAGGTGTGAACATACGGGGGCGAACCCGAACCGCCCGTGAGCGTGCCGGCGGACGGTGTCGCGTTCGAGGCCGGGGAAGACGATGCGGCAAGGGTGAAGGCGTTGCCGCCCGTGCCCGGCATCTTGTAGGTGACCGTCAACACCGTTGCCGACGCCGAATAGCTGCACTTTGAAATCTCGGTGTCCGAGCTGCCGTTCAAATCCGCGGCAAGGCTGGCCAGCGTGGTTGCCAGGTCGCCGCCGATCAGGGTCTCACCATGGGTCGGCGAAGCATCCTGGAACGTCCAGTCGACACCATTCAGCGTGAGCGTAGCACCATCGGCCGGGTTGGCGGAAAAGGTGAAGCTGCCGGTGGCCGGAACCCCGGTGGTGACGAGCGTCCCGAACAGGTGCTTCAACCAGAAGCCGATATTGCGGACATCGACCGGCACGGTGACGTTGCCCTGTGCCGTCACCAACCCGCGGTTGGGTTCCTGCGGCACCCGGCCGAAACCGAGCGTGTCGTCCGCCTCGTAAGGCTGTTCGGCCGACAAGTCCCAGGACCCGAAGGGCAGCCGGTTCCAACCCGCGGCGGCGGGTACGGTGCCGTAGGTGGACGCGTTGGAATGGGCTGCGAGCGTGGCCAGGCTGCCGCGGGCACGGGACATGGGTTGCCTCCGAGAAACTGGAAAGAGGATTAGGACAGCGGGTCTTCGGCGATGCTGTAGATGAGGGTGACCGGTACGACAGCACCCTTGATCGTGGCGCCGAACGGCACGGCGAGGTCATCGGTATGGGGTGCTGCCCATTCGAACCATTCGACTGTTTCGCCCAGCGTGCGGTCCGCGGCGAGTGCGGCGCCAAGCGCCCTCAACAGATCGTCCAGCGTCCGCGCCCGCTTCTCGCCATTTGACGACTGCACCACGGCTTCGATTTGGGCGAGGTGCTCGTAACAGTAGATCAGCGGCGACATCACGACGTCGACCGGCTCTCCCGCCTCTCCGTCCCTCAGGATCAGCAAACCCCCGGCCGGCACCCGTTCCGGCACCACGGTTTCGCGCTCGACCGTGGCAGCGGGCACCGTCTGCAGCGCCGCCAATAGCGCCCGCAACGCCGTTTCGCGAACCGAATGGGCCATTGCAGCTCCCTGGCCATGAGCATGGAATCAGCAACCATTGCCGATCATGCTTTGACCTGCACCGGCAATCGGGCGATACTGCCGGCATCGCGCAGCGTGGTTTCGATGACGACGGTCAAGCGGTTCCGGAACTGCAAGATCGCGATCTTCAACGATCACGGTGCCCCGCACTTCCATATCATCGGCGCCAACGCCGACGTCGTGGTCGACCTGGCGACCATGGCGGTGCGTCACGGCGACGCCCGCAAATACCGGGAGGTTCTGGACTGGGCCGAAGCCAACCGGGACCAGTTGCTGAGCCTTTGGACCACTCTCAATCCGAAAGGTTGATGCCATGACTGCCGGTCTCGGCACGCCCTATCCCAAGATCGATGCGGTGGCGGCGGGCGCTTACCCCGAGATCGCGGTGACTTGGGCCGACGGCACCGAGCACCGGATCGATCTCGGTGGGTTCATCGCCGACCACCCGACCCTGGCCCACTGCGCGGCGCCGGGGGTCTGGGCGTCGATGCGCGTCGGCGAATGGGGGTGGTCGGCAGGCTGGGACGATGACAGCGAGATCGGCGCCGACGCGCTCTGGGCGCTGGGCACCGCCCAGGAAGCTGCCCGCCTGCGCGCCTGGCGCAAGGCGCGGGGCCTGACCCAGGCTCAGGCAGCCAAGGCATTGGGGCTGGGCACCCGTACCGTGACCCTCTATGAGGCCGGGTCGCAACCGATCCCGAAGACGGTGATCCTGGCCCGGGTCGGGTTCGACGCGCTTCATCCGGTCTGAGCGCCCCTTCAGTCCAGGGTTGAGACGGTGAGGTCGGGGAAAGTGGCGGCGGTGTCGGCGAGGATGCGGTCGAGGTCGTAGCGTTTGGTCAGCGTGACCTGGGGCGCCAGGACGAACAGGAGCTGGCCGGCGGCCTGGCGGGTGGAGCCGTCGAGGACCAGGTAGGCGGTGCGTCGGTCCCGGGCCGGGATGAAGCGCAGGTGGCGGCCGAGGCGTCGTTCGAAGGCCGGCGGGCTGAGCCGGCCGCCCCGGCCATCTGCCGGTACCGCCGGGGTCGGGATCGCCAGCCAGCGATGGCCGGGGCCGGGCAGGATGGTGGCGCCATGGGCGAAGGCGGCGAGCGCCTTGGCCCAACGGGGATCGGCGAAGACGCGGGCCGAGATGATCTCGCCGATGGCCGCGGGACGGGTGGTGCGCCAGGCCCGGGCCAGCGGCCCGAGGCCGGCCGCGGCGGTGACGGCGCGCAGCTGGCCGGCCGCCGCTGCCGCGGCCATGGCGACGGCTTTGCCGGCCTCGGCCTCGACTGCAGCGGCGATCGCGTCCTGGTCGAGAGCGCCCGAGACCACGATCGTGATCACGGGTGCTTCGCCGGGCCGGTTGGCGCCCTGCCGGCAGACAGGGCGTCCAGCTGGTCGAGGGCGGCGGTGAAACCGTTGGTGCGGTAGGTGCGCAGGATCTCGGCGGCATTGGCGGCCTTGCCCCAATTGCCGGCGACGAGCTGGACCAGATCATGGGCGGTACGGCTGGCCCGGGCCAGCCCGTCGAGGTCGAAGCGGGCGGCGATCTGGGCAGCGGCGCCGGCCACGGCGAACGTCACCAGCACGATGGTGTCGAGATGGGCCGTGACGGTGTCGATGAGCGCGAGGGCGGTCTCCATGGCGAGGTCCTTTTCGGCAGCAGTGAAGGTGGCCGCAGAGGCGGCCGGGGGTGAAGGGCAGAGGGGGTGAGCGAATGGCGGGTCAGGCGGGGGCACAGTCCAGCGTCCAGACCAGACGCTCGGGATCATCGGTGCGCGCACTCTGGACGACGTAAAGGGTGCCTTCGAAGGTGAGCCCATCGCCCTTGGCGACGGATGGGGCGTCCGCGACCAGCATCTTGAACCGGGCGGTCGCAGACAGGACCTGGGTCTCGCCGAAACCGACCACGGTGTCGGGGCGGCTCGGCACCAGGCGCACCGGCTGGGCGGTGCCGCCAGCGGCGGTCCAGCTGCCGGGCCGGCCTCGGCGGGCGATCCAGCCGGCCAGTGCGGCACCCCGGGCGAGGGGCGCGGTCACGTCACGGCCCGCAGCCGCCAGGGGGCAAGCTGGCCGGCGAGGTCGTCGGGCAGCCCGGCGGTGCGGGCGCCGACACTGCCGACCCAATACTCGGTGGTGCCGCCGTCGGGCACGTCTTCGCGCCGGACCAGGGGATCGCGGGCCCGGCCGAAATAGGCGGTCTTGGCCAGGATCAGGGCGGCGCGCTCGATCTCCGGCGGCAGGGTGGAGTGCCGCCGCACGGTGATCTCCGGTCCGGCGACCTCGTCGGCAAGGGTTGCGGGGCTGCCGTTGAGCTCGGTCAGGGTAACGGTACCGTGGGTAGCATCCTGGACCAGCCACGGGCCGCTGTTGGCGGTCGAGCCCGCAATCTCCAGCTCGTCGCCTGCCATCAGCCGGCCGAAGCCCTTGGCGGCGTCGGTCATGGTGCCGTCGGCGGCGAAGGCAATGGTGGCGACGGTGTAGGAATAGGGCAACCGCCAGCCGGCCCGGTAGGTCACGGTCAGGGGCCCGCGCCACGGGCCCGGCACACCGGACGTCAAGCGCCGGAGCTCGCCCGCCTCGCCGTCGTCGGGCAGGTCGACGTCGTCGAGGTCGACAACGACCCCATTCTCGGTGACCTCGATCAGACTCTCGACCGGGGTGCGGGCGAGCCACACGGTCCGCGGCGGTGCCGCGATGGTCTCGCACCAGGTCGCGAACCCGATCACGCTTTTGAGCCCCGCCCGACGGCCGAGGTGGCGCGCGATCTGCGACGAGGCCGCGGCGATCAGGCTCAGGATCACCCGGTGCTCGCTCGACGGGATAGTGGCGCCGGCCGCACTCGCCGCCGGGGTCAGCTCATCCAGAAACGCCTCCAGCGTGGCCAGCGCCGAGGATGTCGGCGGAACCAGGGCCGTGATCGCCATGGCACGCTCACGGTCCGACGACATTGACACCGGGCGGCGGCGCATCCGCACCGCTGCCCGGTGGCTTGGCCTTGTCGTCGGGCGGACCGCCTTTCCCAGGCTTCTGGGACGCTCCCGGCCTGCCAACCGTTTGGGGGGCAGCCCCCACGAACACCGCGGCCCCGGCGGCGACCAGGCTGGCGGCTTCCTGGTCGGGGAAGCCGCAGACCTCGCCGGCATTGTTGGCCTTGTAGCCTGCCAAGAGCTTGACCGCCTTCATCAGACGCGGTCCTTGCCGCCGAGCACCAGCTCGGCCGCAACGAGGCTGGCCGGCGTGCCGCCGGTGGGATCGGCATCGACCACCACCCGGACATAGCGCCGGGCGCCGTCGAGCTCGACCGGGACGGCGAAGGCGCCCGAGGCGTCGGGCCCGGCCGGGATGGTGACGGTGACCGCCGCGCCGAAGTCCAGCCAATCGGTGGTGCCGTCGGCGGAATCCTGGAGCGAGCCCGTGATCGTGCCGCCGGTGACCCCGCCCGAGGTCGAATAGCTGACTTGGCCGAAGCCGCCCCGCCAGCCGAGGCGATCGACCGCGGCACCGCTCTGGGCGGCACCGGTGCCGGCGACCGGCGCCAGGGACGGAAAGATGGAGATGGCGCGATCGATGCTGCGCGCCTCGCCGACAGTCAGAGACATGGGAGAACCTCTCGGGTCTGGACTCAATAAGGCGGGAGTTTGGCCCGCCATCGGCATGCGTTCAGGGGATCGGGTGCGTGATCAGAACCATTTGACGCCGGTCAAAAACGCAGCGCCCTCGACATGCTTCATGTTGATGTCGACGCCCATCGAGACCTTGATCAGGGTCTCGGAGTTCTGGAACGCCGACTGCCAGGCGGTACCATCCCAATAGGTCGCCTCGTGGGACATCTCGACCGTGACCCCTTCGACATCGCCGATCACGACCTCGTTGAAGTCGACCAGCCCGACTTCGGTCTCGTTGGTGCCGGCACCGAGATTGATCGGCATCTGGGTGGTCTCCAGGATCGGATAGCCACGCCAGTGGAAGCGGCCGTCCTCGGCCTTCTCGTTGGCCTCGGGATAGACCCGGTTGCCGTTGCCGTCGCGCAAGGAACCCAGATAGATGCGGGTCCGGGGCGCCATCAGCCAGCCGGGCATGATCATCAGGACATTGGCATTGGCCAGCGCCAGCAGCAGCTTGTTGGCATCGGCCTCGATGTTGGTCAGGTTGACCGTGGCGTTGGCCGCGATCAGGTTGCCGGCTTCCTGGGCGAAACTCCTGAGCCCGCGCGGCGTGTTGCTGGCGCCGTCGCCGCGGAGGAAGGCGAGGTCCTTCCTGAGCGCCGTCGCGCGCAGCAGCGAGTTGAGCGCGAACTGGTCGGCGCGGGTCGAACCGGCGTTCTGGGCGGTGAAGCGCAGCAGGTTGTTGGACAAGGGCGTGATCGCGGCCAGGTCGCGCGCCACCAGCGACACCTCGCCGACACCGGGCTGGGAGACGCCGGCGGGCTTGGCTTCGCCCTTGAACGAGGCGGTGGCGTCCGACGTGCCGCGGCGGATGGTGATGGCGCCGGCATCGAGCGGCCGGATGTCCATCACCATCGGGGTGACGACCTCGGCCGGGCGCAACAGGTCGATGAAGTCCTCGGCCACCTCCGGCGCCACCAGCAGACCACCGCCGGTGGGATCGGACGCGGTCAGCCCCTTGGCGATGTAGTCCAGGCCGTGGTTGCTGGCCAGCGCGATCGCCCGGTCGACATCGCCCCTTGCGGCGGCGAAGGCCCGGACGACGCCGGCGAAGGTCATGCCCTTCCTGGGCGTGCCGGTCCGGGCCGCGGGGCCGGCGATCGGATGGGCCGAGGTGACCAGCGCCGTCTCCGCGACCGCGGCGGTCTGGATCTGGCTTTCCAGCGAGCGGACCTCGTCGCGCAGGGCGTCGAACGTCGCCTGCTGATCGAGGGTCGGCATCCTGGCGCCGATCTGCTGGTGCAGCGCGTTCATCTTCTGGACGACGGTCGCCTTTCGGGCTTTGAGGGAAACGAGAGTGGGCATCGGCAATATCCTTCGGTTCCGGCACCCCCGATCGGGTCCGGTGGTTCACGAGCTGAGGCAAAGAGCGGAAGAGGTCGGTCAGAGACCCAAGCGGGCGAGCTCGATCGCCCGCTGTCGGTCGAGCGCCAGCGCCTTGGCGACGGTGACGGCCGCGGGTTCGGGCACCTGCGTGTCCTCGATCGACGCCGGTGTCGCGGTCTGGGCCGGAGACGACGGTTGCAGAAGGGCCGCGAGCTCGTCGTCGCTCAGTCCGCCCAAGGCTTCGGCCAGACGGCGCAACAGTTCGGCCGCCACCAGCGGATCGTCGCCCGGCCTGGCCCCGCCGCTGCCGTCCGGGCCATCCAGACCGAGGGCATCGATCAGCCTGGCAATGGGCACATCGTCCAGCAGCGCCTTGCGCACCGGCCGCCGCCCTGGAGCGGCAGCGGTTTTGCGGGCGCGGCTCAGCGCCAGCAGGCTTCGGACCGCCGCGGTCACGGGTGCGCCCGCCGGCGGCTCAAGCGGTGCCGGGACGACTGCCGCGAGCAGGGCTGCGAGGTCTTCGTCGCCGCAGGCTGCCAGCACGTCGCTCAGCCGGCGGACGGCGCCGACCAGGGTCGCGGCCTCCGGTGCGTCCTCGAACCCGGCCGGGAGAAAGCCCAGCACCGCCAGCGCCTCCACCAGCGCCGGGCCGTCGAAGGGCGGCGCCAGGACTTCCGGGGGCTGGGCGGGCGCCGGCGGCAGGCCCGCCTCGGCCCCCAGCTCCTCCTCGAGCATCTTGGCGGCCCGGCGCAGGGCCGCGCCCTGGCCCTTCATCGACGCTTGTTTGGCGATGTTGCGCAGACGCTGGGCCACGCGCTTGCCGGCGGCCCGGGCCGAGAACGCGACGACCCGGGCCGCCGGATTGTCGCCCACCGCCACGAAGGAAAACTCGATCAGCTCGGAGCGGACATAGCAGATGCCGCCACCACCGACGCAGGTGCCGAACTCGTCGTAGACCGGCGGGTCGGCAGGATCCGCCGGCGCGGTTTCGACCGGCAGGATGCCGACCGAGACATCGGTGATCTGGCCGGCCTTGATCTTGCGATAGATCTTATCGGCGAAGGGGTCCTCGCCTTCGGGCTGGAACTGGACCAGGGCGGTGATGACGCCGTCGGTCAGGCCGATGTCGATACAGCGGGCAACGACCCGGTCCATGTCGTGGTTCATCAGCACGACGCCGTTGTAGCGGCTGAGGTCCACACCTTCCTGGACCACGAGGTCGCCGCTGCGGTGGGCGTCGGGGGTAGAGCAGACCACGCGAACCTGGCGGCGGTCGGCCAGGGACGTGGTCGTGACCGGGCCAAGCTGCTTGCGCTTCAGTTTCATCATCGATCTCCCGTGTCGGCGCTCGGTTCAACGGCAGGGCCGGCCGCCAGCGCCTTGCCGTCCGTTGTTGCAAAGGTGTTGGCCGGCACCCGGTACTGGTCGCCGCCGTCATAGGGGTTCATGTCGAAGCGGGAGCGGACCTCGTTGGGGCTGATGGCGCCGGCAATCAGCAGCCTGGACGCCCATACCGACAGGGCTGCCATGTCGCCGCGCTCCAGTTCCGAGGTATCGTGGCGGATGAAGTACTCGCCGTCCTCGCTGTCGAGCAGGAGCGCGCGGTTGAACTCCTCCTCGGTCCCGGTCAGGTACTTCGGCCGCAGCACGAAAGTGAGAAAGCCCTTGGACTGCTCCAGGATGCCCGAGCCCCAGCTGGTCGATTTGGTGGTGTTGCCGAGCATGTGCGGCGGCACGCCCCAGATGCGGCCGATGTCGTCGACCTGGAACCCTCGCAGCTCCAGGAACTGGGCTTCGTGCGGCGGAATGCCGATGCGCTCGTACTTGGCGCCGTCGGACAGGATCGCGGTCTTGTGGGCATTGGACAGCCCGGCATAGGTCTGTTCCCATTGGCCGCGCAGGCGTTTGGCCGCCGCTTCAGAGAGTTCGCCCGGCATGGTCAGCACGCCGTTGGGCTGGGCGCCGCCGCCGAAGAAACGGGCGCCATAGTCCTCGGCCGCGATCGAGACGCCGACCGACTGGGCACAGACCGCGATCGGCGACAGCCCGGTATAGCCGTCCACCGTCGCCCATCGAAGATGGATCATGCTGTCCGACGTGACCCGGTAGCGCGGCGTTCCCGGCCAGACGCAGAAGTCGTAGACCGGGGTGCCGTCGAAGGCCCGCAGCGGGGTGACCAGCGAGGGATGCACCGGCAGCAGGGCGCGAACCCGGCCGGCCTCGTCGCGTACGACGTGGGCGTAGGCGTTGCCGCGCTGGCACAGCCAGGTCATGAGCAGGCGCTTGAACTCGAACGGCGTCTGCCAGCCATTGGGCCGGCGGTAGAGGATGCGGTAGAGCGGGTGATCGGTGGCCGGGAACTTCTCGTTCCGTCCCTCCTCGCGATAGAGCACCAGCGGCAGCGAGGCTTCGGCCTCGCTGATCAGCGTGATCGAGCGCAAGACCGCGGTGACGCGCAGTGCCGTCTCGGCTGTCACGGCAACGCCGGCCGAGACCGGTGCTGACGCCCGCATCACCGCCAGCGCCGTCGCCGGCCCCGCTGCCTGTTTGCGCTTCTTGCCCATGGTGGCTTTCTTGATGGGGTCCGGGGCCATCGACCGCTCGACCATACGGCGGTCGATCCCCGGACCGCCGGAGGCCCTTGTCGTTCACCCGACCACGACCAGATCCCGCTCCTCGTAAGGCGAGGTCTTGTCTTCCGGCCCCGCAGCCACGGTGGCTGCCCCGACCGCCATGGCGAGCGCGACCAGGGCGTCGATCCGTGTCGTCGCCCGCTGCTTCGAGAAGTACTGGTTGCCGACCGGGTCCGGTGCCGACAGCGCGGCCCCCATGATGGCGCTCTCCAGCACCGGGTTGGGTTTGAGCCGGATGCGGCGATCGAGGAACAGGGTCTCCAGCTCGGTCTTGGAGCCCGGCATCCACAGCCCGCTCTCGGTGCTGCGCCGGGTGCCGCCCTGGGGATGGGAGACCAGGGGCACCGTCACCTGGGCCCGCTCGAGCTCCGGCTCGAACAGGCGCTTGAAGGCATAGGCGTCGTACGCCAAGAGCTTGAGCTCGAACCGCGCGGCGTATTCAGCCAGACGATAGGCGATGAAGTCGTAGGCGACATGCTTGCCCGGCGGCGCCTGCAGAAAACCCTCCCGAACCCAGACATCATAGGGCGTGGCATCCTTGATCGCCCGCTCCGCCACGGTGTCGCCGGGGGTCCAGGCCTCGATCCAGGCATCGAAGGTCGGGCGCGCGACCCTGGTGCCGTCGGGCAGTTCGACCTCGACCGCCCCGGTCGGCATGACGAAGGCCACCGCGGTCAGATCGCGGGTCGCCGACAGGTCGACCCCGGCATAGACCATGGCCCCGGCGGCGTCCGCGGGATCGAACGCGGCGAGGCAAGCCTCCATCGCCGCCCGCGACATCCAGGCGGTCTCGGCGTCGGTCCAGACGCAAAAATGCAGGCGCAGGCTCTCGTTGAGCGTGCCCGGGATGGCGCGGCATTGCGCCACGATCCGCCGCAGCTCATCATACGGGAAGGTCACCCCCAGCAGCGGGTTGGCCTTGATCCAGCAGGCCTCGTCTTCCAGCGGGTCCTCGTCCGGGTCGAGGCCGCAGACGAAGGCGAACTCGGCGTCGTCGATCGCCTCGCCGACATAGGCGAACGTGGCGTCGGGCGTGCGGGTGCCGGCGGCGACCCGGACGGCATGGGCGTGCTCTTCCCAGCACACCGATTTGCGGTCGGAGCCCGAGTTGGTGATCATGATCAGCAGCGGCTGGCTGCGGGATTTGAAGCCGCGCTCGTTCATCCGGATCACCGCCGGGCTGCGGTGCTCGTGGACCTCGTCGCAGATCGTGCAGTGCGGCATGTAGCCGCTTTTGGCGCCTTCCTCCTGGGAAACCGGCCGGAAGAAACTGCCCGACCCCAGATGCGCCAGGTTGGTCACCACCAGCTTGCCGGTCGGCGTCAGCGCGTTTCTCAGCCGCGCGGGCCCGTGCTGCCACATCCGGATCGCGAAGTCGAACACCACGCGGGCCTGGTTCTTCATCGAGGCCGCCGAGTAGATCTGCGCCCCGGCCTCGCCGTCGGCAAGCAGGCAGTACAAGGCGATGCCGGCGGCCAGCGGCGACTTGCCGCTGCCCTTGGCGATCTCGATATAGACCCGTCGGAACCGGCGTTTGCCGGTCGCCGCCCGCTTCCAGCCGAACACCGAGCCGACAATGAACTGCTGCGCCGGGTGCAACGCGAACGGCAGCCGGTCGAACTCGCCTTGGGACAGGGTCAGGAACTTGGGAAAGAACTGAATCGCCTTGAGCGCTGCCGCCCGATCCCATCTCAGCCCGCGTGTCTTGGCCTCCTTCAAATCCTGCAGGTGCCGCCGGCAGGCGTTGCGGACATGGGGGCCGGCGACGATCTTGCCGCGCACCACCGCCCGCGCCCAGGCGGTGACCGGATCGGCCGGCGGTCTGGCAGGTGTCCGCGACGTGGACGACCGGCCCCGCCGGTCAGAACCCATACCCGTCGTCGCCGGCGTCGTCCGCCGGGGCCGCCGCCAGCCGGGTGCGCGAACTCGGCGTCATGCCCAGCTCTGCCGCATAGCGGACCGCATCGGCCATCGCCTTGTTGGCGATGCCGAGAAACGGGCTGTGGATGACGTTGCCATTGGTCGTCTTCATCACCAGCCCTCGGGTCAGCTCGTCGCTGCGCGCGATCCGGTTGAGCGCCTCGTCGGCCTGGACCCAGCGGCCCCAGGCCTGGCAATAGGCGGCAAAGGTCGCCGTATCCAGTGCCGTCAATATCCCCTGGCGCACCAGCTCCGGCCCGCGCCGTCCCCACTCCGCCTTGGCCTCATCCGACAAATGCGAGGGCGGCTCCGGCAGCGCCGCCACCGCCGCCGGCTTCGGCTCCCGCGCGTTGCGCCGGCGCTTGCCCGGGAAGTTGAGGACCTCGGCCCTTGCCGTCGGCATCGGCTTGCGACCGCGAGGCATGGAAACCAAACCCTTCAAAAAACACAAAAAAAGCCCATGGGGCCGTGGGCCCCCTGGACCCCCCGGCGATTTAAGGGTCCGCCAGCTTGTCGGTTGCCAGCTCGGCCATCAGCTTGAGCGCGATGGCGCTGTTGTGGACGGCGTATTTTTCCTTGACCGCGATCAGGGTGTCGAAGAAGGCGTCGAAGTTGGCGGCGTCGGCGACGTGGCGTTCGGGTTGGGTTTTCTTGGACTTGGCCGCCTTGGTCAGGGCTGAGAGGTACCCGTCGAACGCGGCCTTGTCGGCCGGCAGGAACGAGATCGTCAGTTCGTGGTAGAGCGGCTGCTCGACCTTCAGCACCGAGACGTCCAGTTCCTCGACCTTGAACAGATCATCGGTCAGGCCGCTGTACTCCTTGAGGTCGAAATCGAGCAGTCCCCACAACTCCTTCAGGATGCTCGGATCGTCCTTGCCGGTGATGGCATTGTGCGAGAGCTGGATCGCCACCAGCTGCTGTTCGGTCAACGGCGAGGTGATCTCCAGCACGTCCGTGTGTTCGATCCCGGCCTTGATGCCTGCCTGGACCCGGTGGTTGCCGGACAGCACCGACAGCGGCCCGTCCGGCGCCTGGCGATAGACCGTGGGCAGGCTGGTCAGGCAGCCATCACGGCGCAGGTTGTCGACCAGGCGCTGGAACATCGCCGGCGCCATGAAGCGCGCGTTCCGGTCGAGCAGCTTGAGCTCGGCGAGCCTGACCTTGACCACCCGGGTCGCAATGGAACTGGTGGATCCAGATGGCGTCGGCATTGCTTCATCCCTGTCGGGTCATGCGCGGCGATGCGGCCAAGCCGAGGAACACCAGGACAGCACGGTTGAGCCGCACCAGGTCCTCGTCGCCGAGCCGGCCGACCCTCCGGCCGAGCTTGGCCTTCGGGACTGTGGTGATCTTGTCCACCATCAACCTTGAGGGCGCCTGCAACCCGTTTTCGTCGGTCGGCTCGACCACCAGCCGGAACAGCGGCGCCTCGGTCGGATCGGTGGTGAAGGCGCAAATGGTAACCGACGCCGTGGCGTCGAAGCTGTCGTCCTGGACGATCACCACCGGCCGTGGCTTGCCGGCATAGTCCTGGCCCCCGGCGGCCGTCCAGATCTCGCCGCGCCTCACGGAGCCGGTTCGCCGAAACTCAGTTCGGATGCGGCGTCGATGAAGCCCTGATCGTCGGTAGCCCGGGCACTCGCGGCCGCCAGCTCGGACTGGCGATGGGCCTCGTCCCGAAAGGCCGGAGCCCGCACGTCGGGTACCCAGAGCTGAATCGGCCGCAGCCCCTGGGCGCGCAGCCGGGCGCGATGTGCGCCGACCTTGATCCGCGACGATCTGGCTGATGATCCCGTTGCCATGGCCACCCTCCGGTTACATGTAACTTAGCACGGCCGCGATCGCTTGGCCAGGTCTCTACCCTTATGGAACCGTCGGAACCATTCGGTGTAGATCGCCTGGGGGTCGACTCTGCGGACGGTACCGGCATAGTTGAGCATCCCTTCCTTTCGGGCCACCAGGTCGAAGATGCCGCGGTACTTCATCGACACCGGTTTGTTTGTAAAGGCCGTGGTGAAGATGCGCGTGATCCGCTGGACCATTTTCAGCTCCAAGTCCCGGATCGGCACGGCACCCGTGGCCTGCATCGCCACCAGCTTGGAGAGGCGGCCGTCGCGAACGATGGCGAAGTCGGACAAGAGATAAATCCCGTCCGAACCGCCGAACTTCTCCCGGGCATAGATGAAGCCGCCGGCCAAAGCGCCGTCGACCAGGACCAGATAATTGGCCAGCCCCGAGACGTGGTTGATGCCCTTGGCCAGGTATTTGTCCTTCAAGAAATTCATCTGCGCCGCTGTGGCGCGGATGAGCTCGACCTTTGACTCCGGCTTCAGGCTTGCCGGGTCGACCGGGCGGTAGGCAAAGGGCTCCAGCTTGTGCCCCTGCGCCCGCACCGAGGACGCACCCCGGTCGGCATAAGAATAGACCGGCTTGTTGGCCGTACCCCGGTAGACCGCGACCGGGGTCAAGCCTTCGAGCTGATGATCGGCGACGACGCAGTAGGGAACCCGAGCGGCCGCCAGCTCGGAGACCCATGCGCCCAGCTGCTTGGGGTCCCAGACCTCGTAGGCCGGCGCCGGCCACTCGGAGTTTTCTTCCAGGAACCGGTAGAGCCGCTCGTAGCCGCCCTTGTAGGTCGGCGGAAACGCCGCCACCCCGCCGCCTTCGGCTGCCGCCCGGCCGACCTGGTCGCGGAAATCGCCGGCGTGAAAGCCCGTGAGCGGCAGCCCGGCAACGAAACCCAACACCGACGCCCGCGCCCGGGCGAGATGACCGGCAAACCCCTCCCGATAGAAAGAAAAGTGACTCTCGGCCCAGGCATTCGCACCTTTGTACTTGGCCATCTCGAGCGCCACGGTCACGGCGGCAACCCGGTCGGCGAAGTCGGCGACATGGTCCTCGACGAAGGCCAGCCGGCCGGTGAACGCGATCGGGAACACCCATCCGGTCGCCAGCGCCCCGATCGCGCAAGTCAACAGCGACACGTCGTTGGAAACCAATTCCACACCAGGATGACGCTGCCGGACCGCGCGCTCGAACCGAAAAGACCCCGAGCAGCCGACGAAGACTTTGTTCCAGGCGGAGAAGTCGACGACGCGCGTGATCTGCTCCAGCGCCGGCTTGGGCACCGCCCCGGTGAACATTGTTGGCAACATCCCTGAAGTGCGTAGACAAAAAAACAAAATCGAGGCCAAACAAACTTGGCGATTGAACAAATTAACCGCCGTAACGCATGTCAATATTAAAGACGGCGCATGAATAAATTGCGCTTTATTGTGACAGTAAAGACCAACTGTGCTAAAGTAATTCCAAGTAAAAACCAATTTCTCGGAGCTGATCCCCATGAAACCCAGCGCCATCAAAAAGGCCATCTCTGCCTGCATCGCCGCCCGAAAGGTGCCGTTCCTGTGGGGACCGCCGGGCGTCGGCAAATCCCAGACCGTGGCCCAGGTCGCGGGCGATCTCGGCCGCGAGCTGCGCGATGTCCGCGCGATCCTGCTCGACCCGGTCGATTTGCGCGGGCTGCCCCATGTCAATGGCGATGGCCGTGCCCATTGGGCCGTGCCCGACTTCTTGCCCCGCGACGGGGCCGGCCTGCTGTTCGCCGACGAGCTCAACGCCGCTCCCCAGGCGGTCCAGGCCGCCTTCTACCAGCTGATCCTCGACCGCAAACTTGGCGACTATGTCTTGCCCGAGGGCTGGGACCTGGTTGCGGCCGGCAACCGCGAGACCGACCGGGCGGTGACCCACCGCATGCCGTCGGCGCTGGCCAACCGCTTCGTCCATCTGCCGGTCGAGGTCGATCTCGACGACTGGTGCCGCTGGGCCCTTGCTGCCGGCGTGCGCACCGAGATCATCGCCTTCCTGCGCTTTCGTCCGGCTCTCTTGCACGCCTTCGATCCCCAGCAGAAGGCATTCCCGACCCCGCGCTCGTGGCAGTTCGTCTCCGACCTGCTGGCGGTCGGCCCCCATAACGGCATCGAGCTCGACCTCCTGACCGGCACCGTCGGCGAGGCTGCTGCCTGCGAGCTGATCGGCTTCCTGCGCGTCTTTCGCCGGATGCCCAGCCCCGACGCGGTGCTGATGAACCCGTCGGGGTCTCCGGTGCCGACCGATCCCGCCACCCTCTATGCGCTGGCCGGCGCGCTCGCCCGCAAGGCCAGCGACACCAACATCGACCGGGTCGTCACTTTCGCCGACCGGCTGCCGGCCGAGTTCTCGGTCCTGCTGGTCCGCGACGCGATCGCGCGTGAGCCCGGCCTCCAGCAAAGCCGCGCCTTCATCGGCTGGTCGGCGGCCCATGCCGACGTGCTGATCTGAACCCGGGAGGACAGGACGATGACCGCTCCTTCAAAAACCCAGCCCGCCAAGGACCTGACCGAGCGCGCCATGCTGGTGACTTTGTCGATCCGGGCCTGGAGTGCCAAACGCCACGACAAACGGGTCAGCGAAGAGGTCGCTGCCCGCCACAACACCTCGGCCGACGCCGGTGCCTACAACAAGGTCCTGATGCTGTCGCCGCGGCTCGATCGCCTCAAGACCATCACCAGCCGCGCCCGCCAGCTCCATTACGAAAACACGTTGCCCTGGGGCGACTGGGGCGCGCGGCTGCTGCCCAGCGCCAATTTTATCGCCTACACCGGCCTGATCCGGCCCTTGCGCGAGGAATACCGCCAGGCCGTGACCGAATTCGTCGCCGGCTATGAGGACGACCTGGCGCTGGCCCGCGAACGGCTCAACGGCTTGTGGAACCCGGACGACTACCCCAAGCCCGGCCGGCTCGCCCGGCGCTTCGCCTTCGAGGTCGACGTAGCCCCGCTGCCCGATGCCGGTGACTTCCGGGTCAGTCTGGGTGCCGAGGAAACCGAAGCCATCCGTGCCGGCATCGAGGCCCAGGTCAAGGACAGCGTCGACCGGGCCGTGCGCGATCTGTGGTCCCGCATTTACGAGCAAGTGGCCAGAATCCAGGAGCGGCTTTCCACCTACACCATCGATCCGCTCAACGGCAAGGTCACCGCCGGCATTTTCCGCGACAGCATGGTCGAGAACTTGCGCGAGCTCGTGGCACTCCTGCCGCGGCTCAACGTGACCGGCGATCCGGAGCTGGCCGCCATGACCGAGCGGCTGTCGGAGACCCTGTGCCAGGCCCAGCCACGGGCGCTACGCGAGGACGCCGCCCTGCGCACCGGTACGCTGAAAGAAGCCGAAGACATTCTTGCCGAATTGGCCGGCTATGTCGGTCCAGAGCCCCGGGGGGCCACCTGACATGGAGCGGATCACCAAAGCCAGGGCCGCCCTGGTGTTGAGCCAGCCCTTCTTCGCCTCCCTGGCGCTGCGTCTGGGTGTGGTCGAAGACCTCGATTGCCGGACCATGGCCACCGACGGCCGGTCTCTCTTCTATGACCCCGCCTTCGTCGAGGCGCTGCCGTTCGACCAGCTGGTCGGCGTGCTGGCCCATGAGACCCTGCATCTGGCTTGCGCCCACCATGCCCGGCGCGGCGAGCGCGATCCCGGCTTGTGGAACCGGGCCGCCGATCTGGCCATCAACCCGGTGGTCCTTTCGGCCGGGCTGGCGCTGCCCGAAGGCGCCCTGGTCGAACCCCGCTTCGCCGACATGAGTGCGGAAGCGATCTATGCCGCCTTGGCCCGTGAAGGCGGTGCCGGATCGGGTCGGGACGGCCTGGCCGATCCGGGTGGCTGTGGGGCGGTTCTCGACGCCACCGACGAAGACGGTGGCACAGCCTCTCCAGCCGATCTTTCGGCGGCCGAGCAGGAATGGAAGGTGGCCACTTTCCAGGCCGCCCAAGCGGCCAAGGCCCAGGGCAGGCTGCCCGCGGCACTCGCCCGGCTGGTCGAAGAGCTGAAAAAGCCGAAACTGGATTGGCGCGATCTGTTGCGCCGGTTCGTCCAGGCAGCGTCCAGGAGCGACTATCGCTGGACCCCGCCCAACCGCCGCTTCGTCGCCTCGGGCCTATACCTGCCCAGTCTGGTCCCCGACGGCCTCGGCGAGATCGCGGTCGTGGTCGACACCAGCGGCTCGATCAGCGAGGACGAACTCGCCGCCTTCGCCGCCGAGATCAACGGCATCGTCGAAGATAGCGCACCCGAGCGTGTTCACGTCATTTACTGCGATGCCGAGGTGCAGCGGGCCGACGAGATCGAGATCGACGCTTTCCCGCTCAGGCTGGAGGCGATCGGCGGCGGCGGTACCGACTTCCGCCCACCCTTCGCCTGGCTGGAGCGGCACGGCATCGCTCCTTCCTGCCTCGTCTACCTGAGCGACCTCTACGGCCCGTTTCCCGAAACCGAGCCCGCTTATCCGGTGCTGTGGGTCTCGACCAGCCCGCAAACGGCGCCTTGGGGCGAGACCATCCGGCTGAGTGATTGACGGTTCAATTGACCAGAGAAGGACAAGACCGATGAAGACCGCATCCTGGTTCACCCCGCTGACCGCCGAGTACCTGCGCATCGGCATCTCCCGCGGCGTGCCGCGGCGCCAGCCCGCCGGGTATCGACTGTTCAAGACGCTGGCGCCCGGGGCCTGGTTCAACACCGTCGGGGTCGAGGAGTACCGGCAGCGCTATTGGGCCGAGGTGCTCGACCGCCTCGATCCGACCCGGGTGGTTGCCGAGCTGGCGGCTCTGGCCGCCGGCGCCGAGCCGGTGATCGTCTGCTACGAGCAGATCGGCAAGCCCGGCTGGTGCCACCGCGCCATGGTCTCGGCCTGGCTCGCCGACACGCTGGCCTTGTCCGTGCCCGAGCTCGGCCACGAGCAGGCCGGCCATGGCTGGCATCATCCCCTGATGCCGCCCGAGCTGCGCCGGGGTTCCTGAAGAACTGGAGCGGGTCACGGAATTGCACCGTCCGGGCGGGGGGAGCCCGCCCGTGGCCTGCGCCTCCCCGCATGAACCATTCGACCTCGCGGAGTCAGAGCGATGCCCGCCGACACCATCCACCGTTTGCCCATCGGCACAGTTCAACCGTTCCGGGCGATCACGGCCGGGCGATGCAAGACCTATGCGGAGCTGCGCACGGTCGCGGCTGCGCTGGCCGAGGCCGAACGGCAGAGCGCGATGTTTGCGGACCTGCCGCAGCCGACCCCGGCCGAACGCCGTGCGGCCAACAGCTTCGAGGTCCGGGTCGCGCGGCTGGCCGCGGTCTTGCGCGACGGCATCAAGGACAACGAGATCGCCGCGGTACGCAAGGTCGATCCGACCCGCGCCGGCACGCTCGCCGACCTGCTGGCCGCGGCCGCGAAAGCCCTGCGCCGCATCGAAACCGCGCTACGCCGAACCGAAGCCCAGACGCTGTTGATCCCGGTGTGAGCTCGGAGGTCCAGGACCCTTCACCTTCTCCTGGATGTCCCGTATCTTATAGGATACAATGACCCAATGATCGAAGTCCGCCAGACGCCGGAGTTTGCCGGATGGCTCGACGGCCTGGCCGATTCCCGGGCGCAAGAGCGCATTCTGGTCCGCATCCGGCGCCTTTCGCTCGGCAATCCCGGGGATGCCAAGTCGGTCGGCGCCGGCGTCGGCGAACTCCGGATCGATTACGGCCCCGGCTACCGGGTCTATTTTACCCGGCGCGGCCGGAGCTTGGTGATCCTGCTGGCCGGCGGCGACAAACGAACCCAGGACCGCGACATCCGGGCCGCCATTGCGCTGGCGGAAAACCTGTAACGGAGGAGCCGATGGCACGCACCGAGACGATCCCTTGGGACCCCACGGTCTACCTCAAGACGCCCGAGCAGTGCGCCGGCTATCTCGACGCCGCCCTCGAAGACGGCGACCCCGCCGTGATCGCCGCGGCACTCGGAGACATCGCCCGCGCCCAGGGCATGACCGAGATCGCCCGTGAGACCGGCCTCGGCCGCACCAGCCTCTACAAGGCGCTGTCGGCCGAGGGCAACCCGGAGCTCGCCACCGTGCTCAAGGTGGTCAAGGCGCTCGGCCTCCGGCTGGTCACCGCGCCGGCACTGCCACCGTCTTCCGAAGAGGCGGCCTGATCAGCCGAACCGCCGTCCTTTCCAACCGTCGGCGTCGCCCGGTGCCTGGTGCGGCACGCCGCGCGCGTCGCAGCCGAAGAAGCGAGCGATGTTCACACCACCGCCGCCGTGGCGGCGCTCGCGGTGCGCCTGTTCGTGGTGCCGGTTGCACAGCGTGATGCCGTTCGCCGGATCGAACGCGGCACCGCCGGCCTTGACCGGTTTGACGTGGTGCGCAACACCTTGTTTGCGACCGCCGACGTCGCGGCCGCAGACCTGGCAGCGCCAGCCATCGCGGCGAAAAACCGCGGTTTTCCAGGCGCGATAGCGCGGGTCGCGGTAGAGGTCGCCAGCGCCGGAACGCCTCGATCCGGCCATTGCCCCCCCCCACTTCGAAATTCGCGGAATTCCGCGCACCCAACAACACCCGCTCAATCTCCGGTGCCGGCGGGACTTTCGACCCCCATACCCCGGGGGACGCGCCCCGGGGGACGCGCGCGGAGGAGATGGTTCAGGCGGAAAGAACGGACGTAGAGGTGGCGGCAAAGCGGCAGCGCTCGATGCCGGCGCGCAAGCGGTGGGCGAAATCGACCGACAGGATGCCGCCGCTGCGGCCGGCGACCACGACCAGGTAATCGGCCTGGGCCTTCAAGTCGTCGAGATCGGCCGCGACCGTGCCCTCGATCGCCGCTTCAAGCACCGCGATGCGGGCGTCTTCGGCGCAAAGCACGGTGCTGTCACCGGCGCCGTCGGCCTGGTCGAAGCGCCACATCGCCTGCCGCAGCTCGGCGCCGGCGCGCGCGACGTCCATCACGGCTCTCCTCAGCGGCGGGGTTGCGTCTATATTCCTACCATCAGGATAGGATGCTGCGCAAGACCCCGGCGCGATCACCGGAGTGCCTGCGTCGAGCCCGCTTCGGTCTCTATCGCTCCGGCAAGATCAGGCCGAGACCTCGGTGCCGGTCGCGACCGGCTTGATCCAGAACTTTTCTCCTTGGGCGGCAAAAGTAACGCCGTCGATGGCGCGGGCTTTCGCCTTGTCCTTCTTCATCGCCGAGAGGTCGAGCGCCTCGGTCATCTGGAAGAAGGCACTCAAACCCAGGGCCTTGACCCGGGCCAGCACGGCGGCGGGATCGGCGATGACCAGCCGGTCGGCCAGCGTCCGGAAGCCGATCTCGCCCTGGCTTGAGGCCTTCGACTTGGCCTTGCCGAACAAGGGTCCGCGGTGGCCGACGGCGTAGGTCTTGATCAGCCCGGCCAAACGGGAAATCTCGTCCTGCTGCGGCTTGAGTTTGGCCGCCAGGTCCGCTTCAAGTTTTGCCACCTGCTGGCGCACCGTCGCGGTTTCGGCCGCGATCAACCCTTGCGCCTCGCCGATCAGCCCGATCGCCCGGTCGAGGTCTTCGGTCGAGGCAACCGCGACCAACGGTTCGGGCGGTACGGGTGGCTCGGGTTTTTGGGGTCCGCCGAACAAACCCATGGCAGCCTCCATGGTTCAGGCCCAGAATCGAAAACGCCCGGCGGTGAACCCAATCACCCCGAGCGTAGCAAAAATACTGGCAAAAGCCGGCCCGACTGTCAACCTCAAGTAAGAAAAAAATCCTCACAGCCGATTGAGCGACGCCGTCAGCTCGGCGACCGCCCGGGCACGCCGGCGGCGGACCGCCTCGTGGGAGCAGCCCTGTGCGCGCGCCGCCCGGCGCAGGCTGACGCCGTGGACGATCTCCCACAGCACCCGGCGGGTGGCGACATCCGCCGCCCCGGCGATCCAGCCCAAGACCCGGTCGAACCGCCCGATCGCCGCCGGCGACGGCACCGGCAGCCTCAGCTCCGGCGGTTCCTGGCCATAGGCCTCCCACCACAGCCGCACCGGCTCCGGCGCCGTCGAGCGGTATTCGGCCGGCCAGCAGCCGCGACAGCGCCAGGCGCGCAAGGTCCGCCCGGCCTCGGCCAGGGCCGCCCGCACCGTGTCGGCGTCCCAGTACGCGACCTCCGCCCCCGACTTCAGCAGTGCGTGTTTGGCCATTCCCGCCCCCGTGAGTCACGACCTGGCCCAGCAGGATATAGGAACGCGGGCCTATTGTCAGGTCCCGGCGTCCCGCCCGACCGCCGGCATGGCTGGGCAACCTGTCCAATCACCTCAGCGAAACCGGCGATGCCCCAGCGGCGCTGGCCGCCATCCGGGAGGCGGTGGACACCTTCCGCGGTCTCGCCGCGGCCGACCCCGACCGTTGGCGGCCCGACCTGGCAGCGAGCCTCAACAACCTGTCGAACCGCCTCGGCGATACCGGCGATGCCGAGGGGGCGCTGGCAGCCTTCCGGGAGGCCTTGGACGCCTTTCGCCATCTCGCCGCGGCCGCCCCCGACCGCTGGCGGCCCGACCTGGCACAGAGCGTCAACAATCTCTCAATCCGCCTTAGCGACACCGGCGATGCCGCAGGCGCGCTCGCGGCCATTGAGGAGGCGATCGCCCTGATCGAACCCTTTGCTGCCCGCTGGCCGACCAGCCGGTCCGGGCAGTGGCTGGCCATGATGCGGCGCGACCGCGACCGCCTCTCCGGGGCCGGGTCATAGCGCCGCCGCCGGCCATGGGGCGGCCGGCGCCCACCGCAGCCGCCTCTTTGCGCTCGCACAAACTCCGCCACCGCCCGACACCACTGATCCCGAGTCGCCCTGCCGGCCCCGGCCTTTCCTCTAGTCCGGTCCGCTGCCGCCCCTCTCACCCGTCCTCCCCGCCGGCATCGCCCACTTCTCCAGGCCCGGCCACACCCACCGCCGCACCCTTCTGCGACTAGATTTTGCGACAGCTAAGTCATTGAAATTGCGAACTCGACCGGTGGGGATCAAAAAGGGCCGATTTGAGGACTCTCCAGCGGACTCGTAGCCGGGACAAGATGGAGCAGAGCGCTTTCCCAAACGCTTTCGGAAATGGTATTTTAACCCATATTCATATATGGCAATATTTATTGCGCAGTTGAAAAAGGATACGACGCATGACACAGCATTTTTCGGGATTATTGCAGCTGTTGTCTCTTCTAGTTTTTCTTGAAGGGTATCGTTATCTATCAGAACAAATCGGTGTGTTTTTTTTATGAAGCAGTCACATCAATTATACTCTGGCGACCTTTTCTTGTCATTGCTAAGATAACAGGTATTGGCGAAATCATGGTTATGGCAAAATTTGCTTCCTGGTTGTTTTCTGCAGGGGGTATTGCTATAGGATTATACAGTTACGAATGGGTGTATGCGCCCATTCATGCAAAATCAGAATGCTTCATAGTAATATATATTTCAGTATTGGGTCTTGCGAAAATATTCAGGAAGATAACTATGCATGAAATTACTCGAGATGTAGTTGGTACGAGCTTAATTAAACCGCGGACAGATTATGAGAAAAGTGTCGTAGAAAAAATGGAGCGAGTTGGGATGAAATTTAGCATATCAGATCAAAAATCTGTTAAATTTGCCATGTTTGTTGATTTTTTTGTAATAAAAATACTGTCATTTATCGTATATTTTTCGATTTTTTGTTATTCATTATCTGTTTATGGCCTGATAACCCCGAAGGGAAATCCATCGTTGTCTGATGTGTTGATCTACGTGTTTTCATTGATCAATATAGGAAATCGACGTGAGCCTATATTTGTTGGTGGTAACTGGGAAATCGTGAGTACAATATTTTCTCTAGTTATGTTCATTTGGGTTGTAGTTATAGTTGGCTCGTCAACTGGCGCTGTTTCAGTGGCAATTGATGACGAGGCGGCTCTAGAGGCACAAACAACAACGGCCCAGGCATTGAATAATAAAGAGTCTGCTGCAATGAATGAAACGCTTCATACTGAAGACAAAATATCCACTGATTTAAGTGATTCCAAATCCAACAAAGATAATATCCGACCATAATTTTATAAATTACACAAATAAAGCCCATGGGGCAAATAATGATACGCGACACTTCGCGTCTCAAATAGGAACCTTTCTGACACGAAAGACAGCCGGCGAAATCATGCCGCCGTCGGCAGGTGCTTGAGCGCTTCGGCGACCAGCGGCTTCAGCGGTTCGGGCAACAACGCGCCGACGGCGGCGATCAGGGGGCCGAGGAGTTCGGGCAGGACCAGGCGCAAGGCGGCGACCAGGTCGGTGATCGGGATCGCGGGCGGGCCGGTGCCTGCATGTTCGGTGTGGGAGGCTTCGAGGCTGGCGAGGCCGTCTCTCAAAACCTCGGTCAGCCTGTCGTCGGCAACCGGTTGACCGGCGAGGATTGCCGATTTCAGCCCCGCGTCCATGCAGCTGACCGCGAGATTGGCCCGGCCCCGGTCGCCGAGCAACTCGGCTGCCCGTTCGCATAGCTCCACCGCCCGTTGGTCTCGCCCTGCGTCGGAGCGGGTCCTGGAAGCCCTGACCGCCTGGTCGAGGGCATTGTCGGCACGGTCTCGACCACCCCGGATCGGCAGCATCAAGTTGCCCTGGCCCGGCTTGGGCGGTGGGTTCGCCGGTTTGCGGCGGCCTCGCGTACGCGCGCGAGGGTTAGAATCCTGTTCTTCAAAAGGTTCGGGTGACAGATCTGTCACCCTAAACGGGCCGGATTTGTCACCCTTAGCGACGCGATTTGTCACCCTAAACCCGTCGACTGGCGCAGCTATCAACAGCTTTTCCACAGAACTATCCTCATTTTGAGGCTTTAGGGTGACAGCTCTGGCGGCCTCCGGCGCCTTTAGGGTGACAGAACTGTCACCCTTAGCCGCATGCCCGGTCACGGTGTCACCCTTAGGCTCGTGGCTGGCGACGCCCCTGTCACCCCATGGCTGGTTAAGGGTGACAGTTCTGTCATCCTTGAGGGCGTCACCAAGGGCGACAGCTGCACCGTCATGGCCGAGGGCGACAGAGCTGTCGCCCTTAGGCTGGTGGTTGGCGACAGGGGTGTCACCCCAGGGCTGGTTCAAAGTGTCATCGCTGTCGGTCGCAACCGACCCCGGCGGCCACTGGATCATGCCCAGAGCCGCGAAGGCCCCCTCGTCGCGCAGCCGCTCCTCGGCATGTTCCAGCCAGGCGGGATCGAATGAAAAGGCGCTGCTGTCGCGGCGGCCATGCCCGCCCGCCCGTGCCAGCCGGAGTACGCCCAGCTTTACCAGCATCGCCCGCGCCCGCTGGATGGTGCGGTCGCACTGGCGAAGTGCCCGCGTCAGTGCCGGGACCGAAACCCAGGTCAGGACCTGGCCCTGTTGTTGCCACAGGGTGCGGCTGGTCATCTCCAGCATCAGGGCGGCCACCCGCTGTTCGCGGTCGCGCAAGTCCGGGTGGAGCAGAAATGCCATGCGCCAGCGGGCCCGCATGGTCGAAAAGCCGTCGCCGGCGGCAATCGTCCCGGCGGCGGCGGCGTTCATGGCGCGGTCCCTGCGGCGCCGGCCGGTTCAAGGGTCGGGCGACTTTGACCGATGTCAGGCCTGACGCTACCGTTGCGCCGGCCCCTTTGACGTTTTGATTTATTGTGGATACATAAATGGGCGAACTGAGCTGGGACGAAGCCAAACGCGCGGCGAACCTCGCCAAGCACGGCGTCGATTTCGCCGCCGCCGGGGCCTTCGAATGGAATACGGCCCTGACCAGAGCTGACGAACGCCAGAGGTACGGCGAGCCCCGCTTCGTCTCGATCGGCTTCATCGGGCCGAGATTGCATGTCCTGGTCTGGACGCCACGACAGGACGGGTACCGGATCATCAGCCTGCACAAGGCCAATCGACGGGAGATCAGGCGCTATGCTGAAAACATCTGACGCGAACGCCCGCCGACGCGCACTGGCGTCGCTGGACACCATCTCGGCCGAAGAAGACGCCGCGATCAATGCCGGGATCGCCGCCGATCCCGACACCGTCGAACTGGACGACGCGTGGTTCAAGGGGGCGAAGCGCGGCCGGCCGCCGGCGGCGAAGCGCAAGCAGGCGGTCAACCTCCGCCTCGATCCCGACGTGCTGGCCCATTTCAAAGCCGAAGGCCCCGGCTGGCAGTCGCGGATCAACGAGGCCCTGCGCAAGGTGGCAGGCCTGTAGGGCAACCCGCCGCTCATGTCCGCCCGCCCTCGAGCTGGTCGGCGAAACTGGCAAGCAGCGAGCCGAGCTGGCGCATTTCCGGGGCGAGCTGGGCACGCTCGCGGTGGTCGAGCACGCCGTCGGCCAGCGCCGTCGCCAGCAAGTGCAGCCGGCCTGACATTTCTGCAAGTGTCTGGGGCGCGCTGATCGCAGCGGCCAAATCGGTGCGCCACACCGCGAAGCCGGCCGGCGCTACCACATGCCCCAGAAATCCCGCCGGCAGCACCATCGCGCAACGCAGCAGCCGGGAAACGCAGCGACAGGATTCGCCGAGCCGATGCGCATCGACTGTACGCCGCTCGATCCCGGTCGCCTCGGCCAGGGCGGCCGG
The DNA here is from genome assembly GCA_016124535.1 of Azospirillum sp. GTDB lineage: Bacteria > Pseudomonadota > Alphaproteobacteria > Azospirillales > Azospirillaceae > RI-112. The sequence goes on along the minus strand of WGNK01000017.1, from coordinate 131,373 downwards.
CGTGATTCCTACGGCAAACAGTTGCAGGCCCTGCCGAACCCGGTGGGCCATCGACTCGGCGGTGATCGCGCTGACATCGCCCATGGTGTTTCAGGGACTCCTCGCACATGGATGGGCGCCATGGTCAGGGCGAGCCCGGCCGCTGGATAAATCGGCGCCCGGCGCCATCTTCATTCTCCCGCCCTGGTTGCCGGAGCCGTCATGGCATCACTTCGATTCCCCCGCCGACGCCGTCCCGGCGCACCGGCTGCGGCATTTTGTTCACCTTTTGATCGCTTTCTTGCTTGGCACGAAGCTGCACGCGTCGGTATGTTGCTGCCATGCCGACTCCCGACCTCCCTCTCGCCCGCCTGCTCCGCCGCAAGGTCATCGACCTTGGCGAGGTTCGGCAGGCCGCCCTCGCGCTGGCGCACTGCAGCGACCAGGTCGTCGGCGTTCAGGCTGATGCTCCGCTCCTTGGCCGCGTCGATCAGAGCCGGCCAATGTCGGGCATCAACATTGTTCCGCTGCCGGAACTGCATCACCGCATGGGTGGTGACTCCGAGGTCTTCGGCAAGTGCGGCTACCGACGGCCAAAGCTTGGTGATCTCACGGAAGGTCATGGACGGTATGTACATAATGTGCAGACAACGGTCAAGACCATCCGCACATCGCGTGCGGATATGATGGTCCGCATGATTGGGAGGCAGACGATTGCTGAGCGTATTCGATTTTTGATGGACCGGGACGGCATACCGTCGGGCCGGCAACTGGCTCTTGCCCTCGGCACGCCGGAATCGACGATCCAATCGGCATTGAATGGGAACAGGCCCGCGTCCGAAAAGACCATTGCAATCATTGCAAACCATTTCGGCGTCAGCGCCGACTGGCTGGAAAACGGCGGCGGAACTGCTCGTCTGGATCTAGAGCCATCCGAAGCGAACTTGGTCTTGGCGATCCGAAGAATGAATCAAGACCAACGCGAAAAGCTGATCGACTTCATATTGGCTTCGGCCCCTCCACCGCCTTCGCTGCGGAGCGTCGCAAAGCAATCAGGCGACGATCGGAAGAAGGCGCTGCCGTAGCGGAAAAGCAGCTGCTGGGTGCCCGACCAAGGCAGAAGTGCGCCCAGGCGACTATCTCCAATCGTTCGGACCTGGGATAGAGACCCGCCTATTCTCAAAGGGATAGCCGGCAAAGGCGGCGCACGCTGTTCTTGCAGCGTTCCGCGAGGGCGATAGCCGGCTCACAAACAATCGCGGAATCAACCGTCCCGCACAAATTGTGTTGATTTGTGCATGGACGGAATGTATTGATATCCGTGTCCGCCGTCCCTGGGGACCGGGTTGGGGTGAATTCCTCCCACCTGTCATCTGACCCATGGCCCAGCCCGGGACGGCGGCGGACAGGCTTGGTTTGCGAACTCCCGCCCTGGCTGGGGTTTATTCCGAAGTCGCCCCGGCCGGGGCTTTTTCGAAAGGGGGCAGCCGTGAGCTCTCAGGAACCGGGCGCCGGGGGCGCCGCCAACTCCGACCTCGCCGCCGCCGCGACTCTAAGCTGGCAGCAGGCACTGACGGCGGAACTCCAGAGCCTGGCCGGCTTGGCGTTGAAACAGCGCGGCACCGGTTCGTGGACCTTGGCCGACAAGGTCGGGGAGGCCTGGCGGGCGGTGCGCGACCTCGAATCCGAAGCCGCGGTGCGGGTGGTGGTCGGCCGCCTCGGAGAAGCGTTCGAGGCTGCCGAAGGCGACCTGGCGGCCAGGCTTCGGCGCTGTCTCGACCTGGCGCTGTCCGGCGGCCGTCTGGGCCTGGTCGATGCGGTCGCGGAAGCCAACCACGCCGGCGAAGGCCGCTATTGGGTGGTGATCGGCCCCGATGGCATCTCGCTGCACGACGAACGAGGCGATGACGAGGCCTTCGCCACCGTCGCGACCGAGGCTCTGGCAGTAGCCGCTCTCTGGACTCAACTCGAGACGACGCTCGCGCAAGAATCCGCGCCGCCGTTGGGGGAGACCAGCCCATGATCCTGCTGCGCCGGATTCGGGTGGTGCGCCGGGCACGCGTGGTGTCGGTCACCGTCACCGAAGTCTTCGACCACAGCCGGCGCATCGCCGTGTGGCAGGAGGTGTGACGCCATGGCCGATCCTTTCGGCTTCACCGACCTGCCGGCGACCGAACCGGCGGCGTCTCCGGTCGAGGACGCGTTCCTGGTGCTCGATCCCCAGGGTGCCCTCGCTTGGGCCAACCAGCGGGTGCTGCCCGGGTACCGCATGGGGATTTTTGGGAAGGGCCGGATCGAAATCTGGACCGCGGGCGACCCTCCTCGGGCAATCTATCGCGGTTATGGGATGGCCGACGCTCTCCATGCTTTGGCCGAAGAGGTCGACCGCCTTACCAGGGCACCCGAGGCCGTTGACGATGCTGCCGGGGAGGGCTGAGGCGATGGCGAACCCGGCCAAGCCTGACCCCCGGTACATCCCCAAACCCATCGGCCCCGGCATCTTGGTCGCCGGCATGGTTGTGTGTACGCTGATCCTGGTGGTGGGGCTGTTCGTCGCCAGCCTGGTGGCGGGGTGAGACATGACCACCGCCAGTGCCGACCGCCCCTGGTGGCGCCTTTCGCTGGAACCGCCCGCCGAGATTCATCTGCGCGACCAGGCCGGCCGGAGCCTGGGTGCGATCGCCGGCGGACCGGCGCAGTTCGGCGATCTGGCCGCTTTCCTCGGCGGCACCCGGCACGACGTGGAAAGGTGGGGGGTCGATGCAGCCTGAACCGTCGCGCTCCATCCCGGCCCTGGTCGAGCAGCTTTCCCGCCTGTTCCACAGTACCGGCTACGCCCGCGGGCTCTATCCGGGGCAGTGGACGGCACTGCGCTTCTTCGCCGAGGCACCGGAGCGGGAGCGCACCTCGGCCCGGCTCGCCCGCCACCAGGGCATGAGCTTAGGCCCCGTCTCCCGCTCGGTCCGGACGCTGGCCGCCAAGGGGCTGGTGGTCCGGGGCCGGCCGGGCGAACCGGTGACCGTCACCGCCAGTGGCCACGCGCTGCTCACCCATGATCCACGCCGGCGCCTGACCGGACTCGTCGAAGCACTGCCAGAACCCCAGCAGGAGACCCTGGAGGAGGCGCTCGAGACGCTGATCCACGGGCTCAGGGCGGAGCCGCCGGCATGACCGCCGCCGCCGTGATCGCTGCCGATGGTGCTGCCCAAGCTCTACACCGCAGCCGAAGCCGCGGCGGCGCTAGGGGTGACACCGGCCGTGCTCGAGGCGGCGGTTGCCGATGGCGCCCTCAGGCACTACCCGCTGCCCGACGGCCCGCGGCTCTCGGAACACCAGATCGCGGCCTGGCTGGCCGCGATCGAGGTACAGGGTGCGCCGCGGGCGAAGGAGGCGCCTGAGCCATGGCCCGGCCCGCCAGCCCGCCCAAACTCGTGTGGTGTGAGCCCCGCCGGCGCTGGTACGTGCGCTGGACCGACGGCGGACGCACCCGCGAGCGCAGCACGGGCTGTCTCGGCCTGGCAGACGCTGAGGACTGGCTCGGGCGGTTCGACGCCCGCACCGGCGGCTTCCGGCCGCAAACCCCGGAGCCGACCCCAGAACCAGCCCGACCTGTTTGGGATTCCAGGCGCCGCTACACCCCCGAAGACCTCCTGATCACCGAGGCGCTGGAACGCTATGCCGCCGCCCGCGGCCGGCGGATCAGGGCCAAGGCCACCGCCTGCCACGCGGTCGAGCGCCTGGTTGAATTCTGGCAAGGACTGACCATCGCCGACATCACTGAGGAGACCGTTGCCGACTACCGCGACCGCCGCGAAACCGGCGCCGACGCCCGCACGCCGGTCTCGCCCGCCACCGTCGACCGCGAACTCGCGGTGCTGAAGGCCGCGGTCCGCGCGGTTCACAAGGCCGGCAAGCTGACCCGGCTGCCCGGCTTTCCCCGCCAGCCCAAACGCGACGGCCGCGATTTCGCGCTCTCGGAAGACCAGCGCGACCGGCTGCTGGCGGCGGCCGAGACCGCCGCCCCCCACATCCGCCTGTTCACCTGGCTGGCTGCCTTCACCGCCGGCCGCCATTCCGCGATCCTGGAGCTGACCTGGGACCGGGTGATGCTGGACCGCCGGCAGCCGATGATCGTCCTGAACCCGGTGGGCCGCGGCCAGACCGCCAAGGGTCGGGCGACCGTGCCGATCCCCGAACGCCTGCTGCCCATCCTGAAAGCCGCCCGCGCCGCGGCCGAGACCGTCGGCACGCTGCATCTGCCCGTGGTCAATTTCCGTGGCAAGCCGGTCAAGTCGGTGCGTGCCGGCTTCCGCACGCTGGCCGAACGTGCCGGGTTCCAGGTCGCCGGTCCCGAAAAGCTCACCCCCCACGTGCTGCGCCACACGGCGGCCACGATCATGGCCGCCCACGGCGTGCCCCTGGGCGAGATCGCCGCCTGGCTCGGCCACAGCTCGGAGCGCACCACCGAAAAGTACCGCCACTGGCAGCCGGACCACCTGCAGCGCGGCAGCGCCGCCCTAGACGGCCGCGAATTTCGTCCCCACCTCGCCGTCGCCGCCGGCCTCCGACTCATCGGGGGAGGGTAGCGGTGGATAACGAACCCGCATCGATCTCCAGGGCAATGGGCCTCGAAATTCGCCCGGCCATCAGCGTGATGGGGAGAAACCGGAAATGACGTCTCAGCCCATGCTGATGACCGAGCCCGCCGCCGCAGCCCAACTCGGCATAACGGCGCGTGCCCTCCGCACCGAACGTGAAAAGGGAAATGCCAACGGGCGTTTTATTGCGGGACGCTGGTACTATACGATGGATGATCTGCTGAAATTTCTCGAGGTAGTCAGATGTCCAAAGCCAAAGGAGCGCGCCTCGTCGCCAAAGGCAGCGGCTGGATCATCCGCTGGCGAGACCAGGCTGGCTGCGTCCGCGAGCGCCGCTGCGTTGGCCGAACTCACGAAGAAGCCACTCAAGAACTTGCGGCTTTCGTCCTCACAGAGCCCTCCGCCGGAACGCTCATTGGCCCCCGTGATCCCTCTCAATTCGGTATCGCCGAAGCACTGATTACATACCTCACCGAACACGCCGCGTATCTCCCCGGCGCAAGCCCGGAGACGGCTCGTTACAACGCAAAGCGGCTCGGTTCCTGGTGGGGTGAGTCGAAGGTTGACGCGATCACACAGGCAACGTGCGCCCGATACGTTCGTGATCGACAGTCCCAAGGTGTTGCTTCCAGCACCGCGGCGCGCGAGCTTTCGGTTTTGGCCGCGGCAGTGAACCATGCGTTTCGGGAAGGACGATTGACGAGAGCGCCCGCTGTTGTTCTTCCTGCCGCTCCGCCGCCAAAAGACCGATGGCTCACACGCTCCGAGGCGGCTCGATTACTGAGAGAAAGTCGGAGAGATGATCAAGCCCGGAACCATCTACCACTCTTCATAAGGATTGCTCTTTATACAGGTGCCAGGGTTTCTGCGATCCTGGACATCACCTGGCCTCAGATTGATTTTGTTCGGAATACCATTGACCTCAACCCACCTGGCCGTCGAAGGACATCGAAAGGTCGGGCTCGAATGCCGCTACCACGACACTTAGCGGCGGCTCTAAGGCGAGCACAGCGCCGTGCCGTCGGTCCGTACGTCATTACAGAAAATGGGAAAAGACTCGGCAGTGTGAAACGCTCATTCGCCAGTGCCTGTGCCCGGGCCGGATTCGACGACGTAACACCCCACACCCTTCGACACACTTGCGGCACCTGGCTCGCCATGGCCGGCGTGCCGCTTTGGGACATTGCCGGATGGCTCGGTCACAGTATGTCGACCACGACAGAGCGTTACGCTCACCACTCTCCGGAGCATCTGGTGGGAGCGAAGCAGGCGTTAGACCGATCGCGACGAACGCCACCAGTGGCAGAACCAGTGGCGGGAAAAACTAAAACCCGTTGAGGTTTTGCGATAAGTCTTTGAAAAGAATGGTGGGCGCGACAGGGATTGAACCTGTGACCCCTACGATGTCAACGTAGTGCTCTCCCGCTGAGCTACGCGCCCTTACCTTCGAATTCGCCGGTCGGGACGGCGATCGATGAGGAGAGTGGATTTAGCACCGCGCGCGCACCGTGGCAACCCAGTTGTCTCGCTTTTCGACGGCGATTGCGCAGTCTTCCCGCCTGCCCCGAAAATCGGGCGATCAGCTGCCGCGGCGTGCCAGAAAGATGCCGAGCAGGACGATCGCGGCCCCCAGGCCCTGGGTCGGTCCCAGGGGTTCGGCCAGCAGCGCCCAGGCGAGCAAGGCTGCCAGCGCCGGCTGCAGCAGCAGTCCGACCGAGCCGAACGCCGCGGGCAGGTGGGCCAGCGCATAGGCGATCAGGCTCTGCCCGCCGCAATGGCTGACCAGCGCCAGCACCACCAGCACCGCCCAGCCGGCGGCCGATCCGGCAACCAAGGTCTCGCCGGAGAGCAGGGCGATTGGCAGCAGGGCGACCCCGGTCACCACGCCGCTCCAGGCCATGATCGTAGCGGTCGAGAACTCGGCACGCAGCCGCCCGACCGCCAGCAGGTAACCGGCATAGAATACCGCGGTGCCCAGGCCGATCAGGTCGCCTACAAAATGTTCGAGACTGAGCTGGATGCTGCCGCTCATCAGCACCAGGGCGCCGGACATCGCGATCCCGAGCCCGGCCAGGAAGATCGGGGTAAAGGTTTGTCCGAACCACAGCCAGCCGAACAGAGTGACGAAAATTGGCGCAAAATTGGGCAGCAATGTGCCGTTGGCGACCGAGGTCATGGTCAGCGACCAGTGCCAGCTCGCCAGGTCGGCGGCGAAGAACAGTCCGGCCCCGATCAGGCGAAGATAATCGGCGCGGCAGTTTGGGCGCCGCGGCGCGTCGGTGCCGCGACGCTCCAGGAGCATCCAGGTGATCAGCACCGGAACCGAAAAGGCCAGCCGCCAGAACGCCGTGGCGCTGGGGGCCAGTTCGCTCAGCCGGACCAGGATCGGGGCAAAGGCGATGCCGGCGGCCCCAGCCAGCAGGGCCGCCACGGCAAACCGGCCGCTTCGCCGGCCGCGCCCGGCGTCGTGGCCGGGTGCGGGCGAGGGGTCGACCATCGCTGTGCTCATTGTCCGTTCCACCCGACACCCCGAGAACCGTACCGGGCCGTATCGACACGGCTTACCACCGCCGGTGGTCGCCGGCGCGCCATCATCGGGGGCAGGGTGGGCGCCGTCCAGAGCGATCGCCGCCGGCCGGTGCGGGACTGCGCGCTTTGCCGCAGGGAGCCGGACGGAAGGTTGACAATTGCGGCGTCTGCGGCGCAAATCCGCCATCGGTCGAGCTCAGGCGGCTGGGCTTCGAGCGACGGCCAGTTGAAGGAAGCGGCATCCACCATGTTCTCGAAAATCCTGATCGCCAATCGCGGGGAAATTGCCTGCCGGATTATCAAGACGGCGCGGCGCATGGACATCAAGTCGGTTGCGGTCTATTCGGAGGCCGACGCGACGGCCCTCCACGTCGAGATCGCCGACGAGCGGGTGCTGATCGGGCCACCGCCCTCAGGACAGAGCTATCTGCTGGCCGATAAGATTGTCGAGGCGTGCCAGCGCACCGGTGCCGAGGCAGTCCATCCCGGCTATGGTTTCCTGTCGGAGCGGGGCGCCTTCTGCGAGGCCCTGAAAGCCGCCGGCGTGGTGTTCATCGGCCCGGATCCCCATGCCATGGCGGCAATGGGCGACAAGATCGAATCAAAAAAACTGGCCGCGGCCGCCGGGGTGTCGACGGTACCGGGCTATCTGGGCGTGATCGCCGACGACGAGGAGGCGGTGAAGATCGCCCGCGAGGTCGGCTATCCGGTGATGATCAAGGCCTCTGCCGGCGGCGGCGGCAAGGGCATGCGGGTGGCGTACAACGACAGCCAGGTGCGCGACGGCTTTCGTTCCGCGACCAACGAGGCACGCTCCAGTTTCGCCGACGACCGGGTGTTCATCGAGAAATTCATCGAACAGCCGCGCCATATCGAAATCCAGGTGATGGCCGACGGCCACGGCAATTGCGTCTATCTGGGCGAGCGCGAGTGTTCGATCCAGCGCCGCCACCAGAAAGTGATCGAGGAGGCGCCGTCGCCGTTCATCGACGCCAAGACCCGCAAGGCGATGGGCGAGCAGGCGGTGGCGCTGGCCAAGGCGGTTGGCTATAAATCCGCCGGCACGGTCGAATTCATCGTCGATGCCAACCGCCGTTTCTATTTCCTGGAGATGAACACCCGGCTGCAGGTCGAACACCCGGTGACCGAGCTGGTTACCGGCCTTGATCTGGTCGAGCTGATGATCAAGGTTGCCGCCGGGGAAAAGCTGCCGTTCACCCAGGACGACGTGCAGTTGCGCGGCTGGGCGGTCGAGGCCCGCATCTATGCCGAAGACCCGTTGCGCAATTTCCTGCCGTCGATCGGCCGGATCACCCGCTATCGCCCGCCGATCGAGGATCAGCACACCCGCGTCGACACCGGCGTCTACGAGGGCGGCGAGATCTCGATGTATTACGATCCGATGATCGCCAAACTGTGCTCGCGCGGCCCCGACCGGGCCACTGCGATCGATCATATGCGCCACGCGCTGGACGCCTTCCAGATCCGCGGTGTTGGCCACAACATCAGTTTCCTCGCCGCGGTGATGAACAAGCAGCGGTTTCTCGACGGCAACCTGACCACCAATTTCATCGCCGAAGAGTTCCCCGAAGGGTTCCAGGGAGTGATGCCCGACGAGGATACCCTCGACCGCCTGAAAGCGGTGGTCGCCTTCGTCCACAACCGCATCGCCGAGCGCAACCGCACGATCAGCGGCCAGATGCCGGGTTACCAGCCGCGCCCGCAGAATTTCTGGATGGTCCGATTCGGCGGCATCAATACCCCGGTCTTCGTCGGGGACAACGCTGGCGCGATCGAAGTCCGGGTTGGCGGCCAGGTCTATGCCCTGGCGACCGCCTGGACCATCCGCGATACCCTGTGGACCGGCACCGTCGATGGCCGGATGATGGGGGTTCAGATCGATGTCCTGGCCGACGGCTACCGGCTCTACCACGCCGGCGCCGACCTCAAGCTGCAGGTGATGACGCCGCGCTCGGCCGAACTCGCCGACCTGATGCCGGTCCGCCAGGTTCCCGACATGTCAAAGTTCCTGTTGTCGCCGATGCCGGGCCTGTTGGTCGGGTTGGCGGTCGAAACCGGACAGGAGGTCAAGGCCGGCCAGGAGCTGTGCGCGGTCGAGGCAATGAAGATGGAAAACATCCTGCGTGCCGAACAGGACGGCAAGATCGGCAAGATCCACGTCGAGCGCGGCGCCAGCCTGGCGGTCGACCAGATCATTCTCGAATTCGACTGAGCTTCCGACCATGGCGGCCGGACCACAGCCCAAGACCGTTCGCGCTCGCATCCTCGGCCGGGTACAAGGGGTGTGGTACCGCCGCTGGACGGTCGAGCGCGCCAACGCACTTGGGTTGGCCGGATGGGTGCGCAATCGCGACGACGGTTCGGTCGAGGCCTTGTTTTCCGGCCCGGCGGCGGCGGTCGATGTCATGCTTGCCGATTGCCGCCACGGGCCGCCGGCGGCGCGGGTCGACGGGATCTCGGTAACCCCGGACGAGCCCCCCGCCACCGCCGGGTTTCACGAACTTCCGACGGTCTGAGCAGCCCCCCCTTGGCGCCGACATAACCGAAGCTAGAATTGACAGGCAGGCAGAGTTCTGTCACCGCTCGGCCGTTTCGGCGTGCTGCAGCCTTGGCACGATCGAACCAGTCACGTCACTTCGAATTTAACGGCTTCCCACTCGGGGGGCTCAACCATGTGTCCGCCCAGCCAATCGGAGTTTCGCCATGAATACCGTTCTGAAGATGATCGCCGCGGCGCTGTTCGTCGCCGCTATCGGCAGCGTCGCCCATGCCCAGGGCAAGCAAGACTTCACCCTGGTCAACAAGACCGGCTACCCGATTGAAAAAGTCTACATCTCCGCTGCCAATACCAGTGATTGGGAAGAAGATGTCATGGGCCAGAGCATCCTTGACAACGGTGCTTCGATCAACATGACCTTTTCGGGCAGCAAGGCATGCAAATGGGACATGAAAGTCGTCTATGACGATGGTGAAGAGGCGATTTGGAACGGCTTCGACCTGTGCCAGATTTCCAAGATCACCATCAAGTGGAACAAGACCACCGGCGAAACGACCGCGCTCACTGAGTAACCGGACACCCTGAGGACGCCCTCCCGGGACGCTGCCGTGCCGGGAGGGGAAATCTTCGAGAGAGGGCAGGATGTCCTTGAAGCGAAAGGCGGGCGCCGGCCTCGCAGCCAGGCTTTTTCTGGCCGCTGGACTGGCCGCCGCGCCGACGGCCAGGGCCGGGCCACCGCTGGAACCAATGGTCGGCCAGCCGATGCCGCCCCAGGTGGTGATCAATTCGCCCAATACGCCCTGGCGTCAGGGCGGGGCCATCAACAAAGCGCTTGGCGCCGCTTGCGCGGCACACGAGTTCAACGAACGCGTGCCGATGCGCTATCGCGCCTTTTTTAAGGACGGTGTACTCGGCGTTGCCTTCGGCCACGGCCGCAACCTGGTCGACCCGCGGGGGCAAGCCGATCGCCGCATGATCTATTTGTTCCTGCGCGCCGATTCGACTGCCTGCATCGTTATCGAAGTCCCCAATACCGATCCCAACGCACTTCAGCAGAACCCGCAATAATCCTCGGCCGGCCGGAAACGTGAAACGGCGCCGGACGGGAGCAAGCCCAATCCGACGCCGTTGCAGACGACAGCCGCAGCGCTCCGGTCTTGGCGGCGCCGACGGTGATTTCGGGGCGACCGCAGAGGCGCCCCGACATCACCGTGACGTAGCGCGACCGGTCTTCGGCCGATCGGTCACACCACCTGGAGGTTGGCGGCCGAGGTCTTGCCGTTCTTCGGGTCGCGCTGGACCTCATAGCGCAGCTTCTGGCCTTCGGCCGGGTTGCCGATGCCGGCACGCTCGACGGCGCTGATGTGCAGGAACACATCGGGTCCACCGGCGTCGGGCTGGATGAAGCCGTAACCCTTTTGGGAATTGAACCATTTCACGGTTCCGGTTGCCATTGTCGTCACTCCTTTGGTGCGGTGGAATTGCGCTTGCGCGCGGTGGGCCGGAACATCGGCAGGCGGGAGAGCCCCGGGTCGGCGCCCTCCTCCGGCCGGTGGCGCGGCGGTTGCCGCCGCCGATACTGGGCGGCGGCAGATCTGGTTTCGGCCGACGCCGGCGCTGCCGAAGCCGCCATCGCGTGCGAACCCGAGGTCGGCAGCTTGTGGCGGATCAGGGCCTCGATCGCGCCGAGATTGGAGCGTTCGGCGCGGCCGCAAAACGAAATTGCGACCCCGGCGGCACCGGCACGCGCGGTCCGGCCGATGCGGTGGACATAGGTCTCGGGCACGTCCGGCATGTCGAAATTGACCACCAGATCGATACCGTCGACATGGACGCCGCGGGCGGCGACATCGGTTGCGACCAGGATCGCGGTGCGCCCCTCGCGGAATTCCGACAGTGCCTGGTTGCGCTGCTTCTGGCTGCGGTCGCCATGGATCGCGACGGCCTCCAGCCCGGTCTGCAGCAGGTGGCCCGCGACCTTGTCCGCCCCCCGCTTGGTCCGGGTGAACACCAGGCTGCGCCCGTGCTTGCCCTCGTCCAGGATCGCCTTGAGCAGGCCAAGCTTGGCGCCGGGTTCGACCAGAACGACGCTCTGGTCGATGCGCGCCACCGGAGTCGCCGGCTGCGATACCGAGACGGTCTTGGGATTGCGCTGCATCTTGCGCGACAGCGCCTCGATCTTCGACGGCATGGTCGCCGAAAAGAACAGGCTCTGGCGGTCGGTCGGCAGCAGGCCGACGATGCGCATCACGGCCGGCAGAAAACCGACCTCCAGCATGTGGTCGATCTCATCGACCACCAGCAGCGACACGGCGCCTAGTTTGGCGGTGCCCTGCTCAACATGATCGATCAAACGGCCGGGGGTCGCCACGATGATGTCGGGCTTGCGTGCCAGCGCGTCGACCTGGGGGCGCCAGGCGACGCCGCCGACCACCAGGGCGGCGCGGGGGTTGTTGAGGCGGCCGAACAGGCGGAAGGTCGCCGCGGTCTGGGCAGCCAATTCGCGGGTCGGACTGAGCACCAGGGCCGGGCCGGGGGTCGCTTCGCCCTGGCTGCGGGCGAGATGCAGACGGTGCAGGATCGGCAACACGAAAGCGGCGGTCTTGCCGGTGCCGGTCGCGGCGAGCCCAAGCAGATCACGTCCGGCCAGAATTTCGGGAATGGCTTGCGCCTGGATCGGGGTCGGAACCGTGTAGCCGCGTTCGGCAAGCAGCGACACCATGGGCCGGGTGAGGCCCAATTCAGAAAAATTCGACAAAAAGACGATGCCTCGAGATTAGTCCGCTAGGTCAACTTCGCCGCCATCACCGGATGGCAGGACGGGGCGATGACCCGCATTAGCCTCGTCCGTCCCGCGTGAGTCGGACGGTCAAGCTGATTGGAACGAGGTATCGAGGCAAGACGACAGGCGAAAATCGCGAAATTCGTTCACGCAGCCAAAATACCAGAGGCTCGAACAGCACTCTCCGCCAGATATGACCCGGTTTCGCCGACAAATCAATAGGAAGTTGGCGCGCGCACCCGGCCTGGCGCCGACGGTCAGGGTCGGCCGGCGGTTGCCGCCGGTCCGAAGAAACGGGTCGAAGGCGACGCCGCGGCGGGGTCGAAGCGATGATTGGCCTGGCCATAGAGCCGTTCGATCAGCCGGACATAATTGGTGGTCTCGGGATAGGGCGGCACGCCGCCGTAGCGGTCGACCGCCCGCTCGCCGGCATTGTATCCGGCCAAAGCCAGGCTGACATTGCCGCGGAAATAGGCCAGCAGCCATCGCAGATACTTGACGCCGCCGCGGATGTTTTCCGCGGGGTCGTAGACATCGCGAACGCCGAACCGCGCCGCAGTGGCCGGGATCAACTGCATCAGCCCGGCCGCCGCCTTGGGCGACAGCGCGTCGGTATGATAGGCCGACTCGACCTGGATCACCGCGCGGACCAGGGCCGGGTCGATACCGTGTTGCGGAGCGATGCGATCGACCAGGGCGGCGATCTCAGCTGGCGGCGCCTGGATGCCGCGGACCGGCCCGCCGCTCGACCGGCACCACGGCCGGATCAGGCCCCATTGCGGTGGGATCAGGGCAACCAGGCGGGCGGCGTCGCGGTGCCCCCGTGATGCCGCCGCCCGCATCCAGGCCAGGCCCATGTTCTTGTCGCGCGGGACGCCGAAGCCGAACAGAAAGCGCCGGCCCAGGCGATAGGCGGCCTCGACCTTGCCACGCTCGGCGGCGGCGCAGTCCTCGCCATAGGCGGTCAGGCCGGTCGGCGACGCGAGATCGGCGCTGGGTGCCGGCAGCCGCGACGGCGCGTTCGGCTGCAGCGGCAGCAGCATCCGGAAACGCGGGCGTTCCTGTGCCGGCGCCGGCTCCGCCGCCCGAGCCGTCCCGCCAGCCAGCGGCAGCCCCAACGCCAGCAGCATCACCCCGACCAGCACCGGGCCCGGCCTCATGGCCAGCCTATTGCGCCAGGGCGAGCGGCTGCGCCTTGGCCAGCCGGTCGAAGCCGATCAGGGTTTCGAGCAGGGCCGGCATCGCTCGCAGCGGCACCATGTTGGGACCGTCGCTGGGCGCGCAATCGGGGTCCTGATGGGTTTCGACAAAGACCGCGGCGACGCCCAGCGCCACCGCCGCCCGCGCCAGCACCGGCACGAATTCCCGCTGCCCGCCGGACGAGCCGCCGAGCCCGCCCGGCTGCTGCACCGAATGGGTGGCGTCGAACACCACCGGCCAGCCGGTCTCCGCCAGGATCGGCAGCGACCGCATGTCCGAGACCAGGGTATTGTAGCCGAAGCTGGTGCCACGCTCGCACAGCAGGATCCTGTCATTGCCGGTGCTGGCGATCTTGGCCGCAACATTCTTCATGTCCCACGGTGCCAGGAACTGCCCCTTCTTGACGTTGATCGCCCGACCGGTGACGCCCGCCGCCAGCAGCAGATCGGTCTGCCGGCACAGGAAGGCCGGAATCTGCAGGACATCGACCGCTTCGGCAACCGGCGCGCAGTGTTCCGGCAGATGGACGTCGGTCAGCACCGGGCAGCCGAAACGCTCGCGGATTTCGCTCAGGATCGGCAGGCTGCGATCGAGGCCGAGGCCGCGCGCGGCGGTCAGGGAGGTCCGGTTGGCCTTATCGAACGAGGTCTTGTAGATCAGGCCGAGCCCGAGCCGTTGGCAAAGCTCCGACAGCGCCGCCGCCATCTCCAGGGCATGGTCCCGGCTTTCCAGCTGGCACGGGCCGGCGATCAGCACAAAGGGCAGGTGATTGGCGACGGTCAGAGGGCCGATGGCAACCGTGCGAGCAGACATGAACGGCTCCGGTCAGGGGAGGTACCAGGGTTCGGCGGTGCCCGCAGCGTACCACGCGCGGACCATTTCGAGATCGAGGACGGCGTCGACATAGGCCCGGCACACCGGAGCCAAGGCGACCTCATAGGTGGCGAAGCGCGTACAGACCGGCGCGAACATCGCATCGGCATTGGTAAAGCTGCCGAACAGGAACGGCCCGCCGGCGCCGAATCGGGCGCGGGTATCCTGCCAGATCGCAGCAATCCGGGCGATGTCGCCGTCGACCGCGGCGGTTCGACCCTCGCCGGGTTTGCGCTGGCGCAGATCCATCGGCATGTTGCGCCGCAGCTCGGCGAAGCCGGCGTGCATTTCGCCGGCGATCGAACGGGCGTGGGCGCGGGCCGCCGGATCACCCGGCCACAACCCCGCCGCGGGGAACAGCTCGGCGACATATTCGCAAATCGCCAGGGATTCCCAGACCACAACGCTGCCGTGATGCAGCACCGGGACCTTGCCCGAAGACGAATATTCGAGGATCTGCGTCTTGGCGCCCGGCTGATAAAGCGGAATCAGGACTTCTTTGAAAACCGCCCCGGCGTGCTTGAGCGCCAGCCATGGCCGCATCGACCAGGACGAATAGTTCTTGTTGCCGATGATCAGCGTCAGCTCGGACATCGAGGACCTCGTCAAACAGTGGCACCGGTGCAAGACCAGGCAGGCGGGCGTTTGCCGAAACGGACGATAGGACTTGGGCGCTTTCCGGGAAAGTCCGAAATATCTCTTTTCAGCCGGGGAGCGTGGCGGCATGGTGTCGAGACCTCGCCCGAAACGCCCCGCCGACGGATTCCCGCCCCGTGCTGACGACTTTGCGCGCCAAACCCGGCGCCGATACCACCCCGATCACGCCGCTGACCAGGGACGGGCTCGATGCCTGGCTGGCCGGCCAGCCCGCCACCGTCGCCGCCTGGGTCGCCGGCATCGCCTTTGCCGCCGAGCCGGGGACGATCGCGCTGGTGCCGGGGGAAAGCGGGCGCCTTGGCCGGGTGCTGATCGGCGTCTCGGACACCGAGGACGTCTGGACCTATGCCGGGCTGCCCGACCGCTTGCCGCCGGGCAGCTATCGGATCGACCAGGAGCTGCCGCCTCTGGCGGCGACCCGGGCGGCGCTGGGCTGGGCGCTCGGCAGCTATGCCTTCACCCGCTACAAGAAGGCGGACAAGGTTTTCGCGGCACTGGTCTGGCCCAAGGGTGCCGACCGCGCCGATGTCGATCGCGCCGCCGCGGCAACCACCCTGGTCCGCGACCTGATCAATACGCCGGCCGGCGATCTGGGACCGGCCGAATTGGCCGACGCCGCCCGCGCACTCGCCGAGGAGTTCGAGGCCAAGCTGAAGATCTCGGTCGGCGCCGAACTGCTCGAACAGAACTATCCGCTGATCCACGCGGTCGGGCGGGCCAGTCCGCGGGCGCCGCGACTGATCGACCTGGTCTGGGGCCGCAAGTCGGATCCGAAGGTGACGCTGGTCGGCAAGGGCGTGTGTTTCGACAGCGGCGGCCTCGATCTCAAGCCCTCGTCGAATATGCTGCTGATGAAAAAGGACATGGGCGGGGCCGCCCATGCCCTGGGCGTCGCCCGCATGGTGATGATGGCGGGGCTGCCGATCCGGCTGCGGGTGCTGATTCCGGCGGTCGAGAATGTGGTCTCGGGCGATGCCTTCAAGCCGCTCGACGTGGTGCGCTCGCGCAAGGGGCTGACGGTCGAGATCGGCAACACCGATGCCGAAGGCCGGCTGATCCTGTGCGACGCGCTCGCCGAGGCCGATCGCGAGCAGCCCGACCTGATCATCGATTTTGCCACCCTGACCGGCGCGGCGCGGGTCGCGCTGGGTACCGAGTTGCCGGCCCTGTTCTGCAATGACGATACCCTGGCCGGCGATCTTCTGGCCGCGGCGGAAGCAGCAGCCGATCCGCTGTGGCGGCTGCCGTTGTGGCACCCCTACCGCAGGCAGCTCGACAGCAAGGTCGCGGATCTCGGCAATGTCGGCAGCGGTGCCTTCGGTGGCGCGATCGTCGCGGCGCTGTTCCTGGAGACCTTCGTCTCCAAAGGGGTGCCTTGGGCCCATCTCGACCTGATGGGCTGGAACACCAAGGGGCGGTCGGGACGCCCGGAGGGCGGCGAGGCGATGGGGCTGCGGGCGGTCTACGGCTTGCTCGACCAGCGCTACGGCAAGCCGAGGGGGCCGGCCTGATCGCACAGGCGGCGATTCGGCCCTGCGGCAAAACGGCTTGCCAAAGTGGCGGGCTCTGCCTAGCGTGACGGCTGCTTCGCAGGGCCGGGCACCTGCGTCGGTGACGGCTGGCAATTCATCATGAACAAGGCGATCGGCGCAGCCGCGGCGGTTTTCGGTCTGGCGATGGTGGCTGGTGGTCCGCGGGCCACGGCCGTCACGTTGGTGACCATTTCCTGCGGCTCGCTCGGCGCCGAGCAGCAATATTGCAAATCGGGCGCCGAGCGCTGGGCGGTCCGGACCGGCAACGCCGTCCGCGTGGTTCCGGCGCCGGCCGATGCGGGCGAACGCTTGGCCTATTACCAGCAGATTCTGGCCAATCACACGCCCGAAATCGATGTCTTTCAAATCGACGTGGTGTGGCCGGCGATCCTCGGCGACAACCTGGTCGATCTGGCCGACGCCATCGACCAGGCGAGCCTGGCCCAGCATTTTCCGGCGCTGGTCGCCAATGGCTCGGTCAAGGGGCGGCTTTATGCGATGCCGTGGTTCGCCGAGGTTGGCCTGCTCTATTACCGCAAGGACCTGTTGGAGCGGTACGGCCGCGCGGTCCCGATGCTGTGGAGCGAGTTGGCCGATACCGCCCTGGCGATCGAGGAAGCCGAACGCGCCGCCGGCAACGACCGTCTGTGGGGCTTCGCCTGGCAGGGTCGGGCGTCGGAGGCGCTGACCTGCAACGCGTTGGAATGGCTTGACGGAACCGGCGGCGGCACGATTCTCGATGCCGATGGCCGGGTCACCATCGGCAATCCCAGGGCGGCCGAAGCGATCGACAGGGCAGCGTCCTGGATCGGGACGATCAGTCCGCCGGCGGTGCTCGACTACGACGAGGAGCAGGCCCGCCGGGCCTTCCAGTCCGGCGAAGCGGTGTTCATGCGCAACTGGCCCTATGCCTGGGCACTGGCCAATGCACCCGACAGCCCGGTCCGTGGCAAGATCGGCATCGCCGCTCTGCCCAAGGGCAAGCCCCAGGGCCGTCACGCCGGCACGCTCGGCGGTGCCGCCCTCGCCGTTTCGAAATATTCGCGGCATCGGGCGGTGGCCGCCGACCTGGTGCGCTTCCTGACCAGTGCCGCGGAACAGAAACGGCGCGCGGTCGGCGGCAGCTTCGGACCGACGCTGCCCGCGCTGTTCCAGGACCGCGAGGTGCTCAAGGCCAATCCGTGGTTCGAACAATTCTCGCTGGCGCTGTCGAGCCTGGTGGTGCGCCCGTCCAAGCCGGCCGGCGTGCGGTACCTGGAAGTCTCACGTGCGTTTTCGGCCGCGGTGCATGACACTCTGGCGGGACGCGGCGGTGCCGCCGATAACCTGGCCCGGCTGGAACGCTCGCTCGACCGGGTGAACCGCCCGCCCCGCTGAAGGCAGGCATTGGACGAAGCGGCGGGGGCAGAATCTGCGGTGTTTTGCCGCTGTCGACCGCCGGCGGACGCAGAACGGTGTTGCAGGGCCAGGCGCAGTATGACTCTATTCGCGCTATGAATTGCGCCGGGACCGGCAGACAGGGAGGTTCAGTTGAACATCGACATCGCATTGGTCGAAGAAGGCATTTCCAGGGTCAATCTGGTCGGCTCGCTGGACGTTTCCGGCGCACAGGCGATCGAGCGGGATCTGTCCGCGGCGGTCCGCGTCAAACAGCAGCTGATTATCGATCTCTCCCAGGTGAAATTCCTGTCCTCTCAAGGAATTCGCGCGCTGGTGGTCAATGCCAAGGCGGTGGCCGCCAAGGGACATAAGCTGGTGCTGTCGGGCCCGCCGCCCCAGGTCGCCCAGGTCCTCCGGGTATCCGGCATCGACAAGGTGATTCCGGTCTACGACCAGTTCGACGCGGCGCTGGCGGCGGTCAAGACCCCTGCCGTCGATTGAGAGGAGGGTTCGCCGTGACCCAGGTCATCGGAATTTGCCGGATGATCGGCCGCCGATAGTCGCATGACGCGCCGGATGCTCGACGAAACCAAGCTTGCGCTTCGAAATGACGACGCCGACCTGCCCCGGCTGAATGACTGGGTGGAGCAGTTCGGGCGTCGCCGCGGCCTTGCCCACGATCGCCTGTTCGAGATCAAGACTTGCCTCTACGAGGCGGTCGCCAATGTGATCGCCTATGCCTATCTCGACCACCACCCCCACCAGATCGAGGTTCGGCTGGCCATCGCCGATGGCGCGGTGATCGCCACCGTCGAAGACGACGGGCAGCCGTTCGATCCGCTGGCGGTGACCTTGCGGCCGCCCGAGCAGACCATCGAACTGGCCCAGATCGGTGGTCGGGGCATCTTGATGATGCGCCAGTTCATGGACCGGATGCGCTATGAACGCCGCGACGGCCATAATCTGCTGACTTTGATTCGCTGCCTGCCGGAGCCCTCCTGACCACAAGGCATCGGGGTGTGTGATCGGGGCTGCGTCTTTGCCAAGGAGCCGATGATGAACATCCTGGTGGTCGGTTCGGGCGGGCGCGAACATGCCTTGTGCTGGGCGATCGCGGCCTCGCCCTTGTGCTCGCGCCTGTGGTGTGCGCCCGGCAACGCCGGCATCGCCGAACAGGCGGACTGTGTGGCGATCGCCGCCGACGATCTCGACCGGCTGGTCGACTTCGCGGTCGGCCATGGGGTCGATCTGGTGGTGGTCGGGCCGGAAGTGCCGCTGGTGATGGGGCTGGTCGACCGCCTGGCGGCAGCCGGGATCAAGGCGTTCGGGCCATCGGCCGCGGCGGCGGCACTGGAGGGCTCCAAGGGCTTCATGAAGGACCTGTGCGCCCGCTACGGCATCCCCGGCGCCGGTTATCGGCGCTTCAGCGATGCCGAAGCGGCCAAGGCCCATGTCCGCGCCCAGGGCGTGCCGATCGTGGTCAAGGCCGATGGCCTGGCCGCCGGCAAGGGTGTCACCGTCGCCCGCTCGGTCGAGGAGGCGCTGGCCGCGATCGATGAGGCGATGCTCGCCGGACGTTTCGGCAGCGCCGGTCGGGAAGTTGTGGTCGAGGAGTTTCTGGACGGCGAGGAAGTCAGTTTCTTCGCCCTGGTCGATGGCGACCATGCCCTGCCCCTGGCCTCGGCCCAAGATCATAAGGCTGCCTATGATGGCGATACCGGCCCCAATACCGGCGGCATGGGCGCCTATTCGCCGGCTCCGGTGCTGACGCCGGCGCTGGAGGCACGGGTGATCGCCGAGATCGTGACGCCGACCGTGCGCGCGATGGCGGCCGAGGGCCGGCCGTTCACGGGCGTGTTGTTCGCCGGGCTGATGATCGTCGCCGGCCCGGACGGTCCGCGTCCCTTGCTGCTGGAGTATAATGTCCGGTTCGGCGATCCGGAATGCCAGGTGCTGCTGCGCCGCCTGATGTCGGACCTGGTGCCGGCGCTGCTGGCGGCATGCGACGGCGAACTGAAGAATTTTCAGCTGCGCTGGTATCCCGAGACCGCGCTCTGCGTGGTGATGGCGGCCAAGGGCTATCCCGGAGACTATGGCAAGGGGAGCGTCATCGAGGGGCTCGACCAGGCCGGCCGGGACGAGGCGGTGACGGTGTTCCATGCCGCCACCGCCCGCGATGCCGATGGCCGCTGGCTGGCCAATGGCGGAAGGGTGCTCGGCGTCACCGCGACCGGGGCGAACGTCGCCGCGGCCCAGGCCGCCGCCTATCGAGCGGTCGATGTCTTGCGCTGGCCGGACGGTTTCTGCCGGCGCGACATTGGCTGGCGGGCGGTCGGACGATGAGCGCCGCCTGGACGATCCACACCCTGGTCACCGACATGGCGCTGCGCGGCGACGCACCGGCAGTGATTGCGGTGCATGGCGACAGCCTCGACATCTGGTCCCATGCCAAGGTCGCCGATCTCGCTCTGCGCCTGGCCAGCGGCCTGGTTGCCGCCGGAGCGGAAACCGGCGAGCCGATCGGCCTCTATGCCCCCAACGGTCCCGCCTGGGTGGTGGTGCGGTTGGCACTCGGTGCCGCGGGTGCCCTGATGATCGCGATCGACGACCTTGCCAGCGCCGCCGAGGTCGGCGTGACCGTTGCCAGTGCCGGCTGTCGCCGGATTTTTACCACTGCCGAGCATATTGCGGCATTGCGGGCGCTGCCCGACGGCGCCGCCCTGGAGATTTTCGCGCTCGATGGCGGCGAGGCGGAGGACGCCCGGCCCTGGACCGGCCTGCTGGCCGACGCACCGGGACCGCTCCCGGCGGTGGACGCGGCGGCACCGACGGTGATGGTCCATACCTCGGGCACCACCGGCAAGCCCAAGAGCTTCACCCTGACCCACGCCAATCTGTGGGCCAATCTCGGCGCGATCTGGCACGAGCGCCAGGTTCGACCGGAGGACCGGCTGCTGCTGCCGCTGCCGCTCCATCACGTCTACCCGCAATTGGTCGGTATGCTGACGCCGCTGGGCGCCGGCGGTGCGGTGGTATTCCCCGAGGCGGTCGCCGGGCCGGAGATCATCCGCGCCGCGACCCTGGCGCGGGCCACCATCATGGTCGGCGTGCCCCGGCTCTATGCCGCCCTGGTCGCCGGGCTGGAGGGCAAGATCCGCGCCCAGGGCCGGTTGGCCGGGGCGGTGCTCGATGCCCTGCTGGCGCTGTCGCTGGCGGCTTGGCGGCGGTTCGGGATCAGATTGGGCAAGCCGCTGTTTGCGCCGGTGCGGGCACGGATCGGCCCCGCGCTCGACCTGCTCGCCTCCGGTGGCGCCAAGCTGGATCTCGCCACCGCCGAACGGCTGACCGCGCTGGGCTGGACCGTGCAGAGCGGCTATGGCCTGGCCGAGACCGCCTCGATCTTTACCGGCAACCTGCCGCGCGCCCACCGCCTGGGCAGCGAGGGTCGGCCGCTCGGCGAGGGCCGGCTGCGCATCGCCGAGCCTCGTCCGGACGGCACCGGCGAGATTCAGCTGTCCGGTGCCAATGTCTTCACCGGCTACCGCGACAATCCCGAGGCCAACCAGGCGGCGTTCAGCGAAGACGGCTGGTTTCGTACCGGCGATCTGGGTCACGTCGACGCCGACGGCTATCTCTATGTCACCGGCCGGCTCAAAGAGATGATCGTGCTCGGCGGCGGCAAGAACGTGTTCCCCGAGGACCTCGAACTGGTCTACGGCGACACCCCCTATATCCGCGAGCTGGCGGTACTGGAGAAGAATGGCGCCTTGGTCGCCCTGGTATTGCCCGACCCGACGATGATCCGTGCGGCCGGCCTGACCAATCTCGGCGATGCGCTCAGGGTCAGCCTGGCGGGCAGTGCCCAGCGCCTGCCGCCCTACCAGCGCCTGGCCGGGTTCGCGATCGCGCGCGAGCTTTTGCCGCGCACCCGGATCGGCAAGATCCAGCGTTTTCGCCTGCCCGAGCTCTACGAGCGCGCCCGCGCCGGGCTCGGCCGCAGCGAGCCGGCGCCGATGTCCGACACCGACCGGGCACTGCTCGCCGAACCGCGGGCGCAAGCACTGTGGCAGTTGTTGCATGGGCGCTATGCCGAGCGCGGGCTCAGCCTGGATGCCAGCCCGCAGCTCGATCTTGGCATCGATTCGCTGGAAGCGCTGACGCTGGCGATGGAGCTGGAGAGCCGGCTCGGCATCCGTCTGCCCGAGTCGGAACTGGCCGCAGCCGCCACGGTTCGCGCGCTGATCGATGCCGCGCTGTCGGCGGCAACGCCTTCGGGGCCACCTGCGCTGGTGACGCTGTCACCGGACGAGGAGCGTTGGCTGCGCCCGCCGGGGCCTCTGGCAGTGGCGCTGGGGCGTGGGCTCTACGGTCTGGACCGGTTGCTGATGGCGGGATATTTCAGCCTGCAGGTCGATGACGCCCTGCCGCCGGAACCGCCCGCCGGCCCCTTCATGGTGGTGGCAAACCATGTCAGCGACCTGGACCCGCTGGTGCTGGCGGCGGCCCTGCCCAAACGCTGGCTGCAACGGCTGCAGTGGAGCGGTGACGCCGAGCGGGTGTTCGGCAATCCGCTGCTGCGGCCGCTGTGCCGGGCGCTGCGGGTGTTCCCGGTCGATGAGCGCAGCCCGTCGCGGACGCTGGCGATGGCTTCGGCGGTGCTGGCGCGAGGCAGCGCCCTGATCTGGTTCCCGGAAGGCTGGCGCTCGCCCGACGGCAGCCTGCAGCGTTTCCTGCCCGGCATCGGCCATCTGCTCGACGGCAAGACGGTACCGGTGATCCCGGCTCATATCGCCGGCGCCTTCGAGGCCTGGCCGCGCGACCGCTCCTGGCCGCGGCGGCACCCGGTGCGGGTTCGCTTCGGCCGGGCGATCACCGCTGATCGCCTGGCCGAAATCGGCGAGGGCGAAACGCCCGCCCTGCGGATCGCCGCAGCGCTCCGCGATGCGGTCGCCGCTGTGGCGGCCAAAGGAGTTGGCGGCAGGGACCAGGCATGATCGACCGCTTCCTCAAAGCCACCCGACGCTATGAGGCCTGGCTGCGCGACCAGGTCCCGGTGCGCGAGCCAGCGCTGGCACTCAAGCATGTTCTGATGAAGAGAAGCGCTTCTGCATTTCTGCGGGCAAGTTTCTACTGGTGGCTGGAGGACTGCGCGACCGCGCTCCCGACTCTCTGGACGGCGCCGAAACTCCTCGCGGTCGGCGATCTCCATGCCGATAATTTCGGGACCTGGCACGACGAAAATGGCAACTGGGCCTGGGGCATCAATGATTTCGATGACGCCTGGGTCCTGCCGTTCACCAACGATCTGATCCGGCTGGCGACCAGCATCCGCGTCATGGTCTCGGAAGCCGAGTCATCAAGCGATAATAAAAAATCAGAAAATAGGAATAAATCCGAGGAAAAAGACAGCAAAATTGAGATATCGGCCGAGGAAATCTGTCAATATATTATCGAGGGTTATCGAGCCCGGCTTGATGAGTGCCTAAGTCCAATCACTGAGTCTTGGCTGAACGACCGTGTCAAGCCGAAGGCTGCGGAAAAATTCTGGCAAAAATTTCCATTCCTGCCGGAGTGCGGCGACGCGATGCCCGGGCGGGCGCGTGCTCTGTTGGTCGAAGCCCTGCCCAGGGACGCGGCCAATCTGCGCTTCGCCAGCCGCGACGGCGGACTTGGCAGCCTGGGCCGTCGCCGCTTCGTGGTGACGGCGGAAACCGACAGCGGCCGGTTTGCCGCGGAGGTCAAACAGCGGACACCGCCGGCCTTCCCGTTGAACTCGGAACCGGGCCGCGATTGGCAGGACCTTCTGCCATCAAGGCCATACCGGATCGACCCATCGCTGAAATTCGCCGGCCGTTGGCTGGTTCGCGCCGCCAGTCCCGACCGCACCAAGCTCCGGCTGGGCGATCTCGACAGTAACGACGACCGCCGCTGCCTGATTCAGGCGATGGGTTGGGAAACCGCCGATTTCCATCTTGGCCGCTCCGATGGCGGCGACAACCGCTGCGGCGGCGTCACGGGCGAGGTTCTGGACAGGTTTATGAAGGAACAGCCGAACGACTGGTTGGATAGGGCGAGCGCTGTCATGACCGACCGCACGCTCGCCGTCCAAGCGGCCTATGCCAGGCTGTCCTGACCCGGTCTGCGGCCGTCAGTAGCGCCCGCCGGAGCGGAACACATAGGAGCGCAACTGGTTCAACTCCATGGCTTCCTCGTCGACCAGGTATTCGAGCGCGTCGCGGCGGGCGACCAGGCCGACCAGGGCGCCGTCCTTGAGCACCGGCACATGCATCACATCCTGCTCGGTCATCTGGCGCAGCACGCCCATGATTTCGTCGCCGAGCCCCGCGGTCAGCACCGTGGTGGTCATGATATCGCGGACCGGCAGGTCCGCCGCCTTCTCGCGGTGGACGAACAGGGCATGGACGACGTCACCCAGCGACAGGATGCCGACCATGCGATGATTGGCCTCGCACACCATCGCGACGGTGTGCTTCCGGCCGCCGACCTTGATGCCGAACCGCCGCGCCATTTCCGACAACGGAATGTCGGGCGACACGATCAGCATCGGGCGACCATGGGACTGAAGGTAACTTTCGACGTTCATAGCAGATCTCCTTCCGGTCGCCGGGCGCGAAGGCGGTCCGGCAGCCATAACCGCGTGGCGCCTATCACGGGCGATCGCCACCGGATACCTGTCAACCTGACGAGGTGGATGCACCGAAGCGTCAGCCACAGTGTCGACAGTTTTCTGCTCACGGCCCTGCGGCATGACGCTGCAGGCGGCTGGATCGCAGTCGATCGGCCGCAGCGATGGCGAGATACCGCAAGGCGCTGTTTTCCCGGTGGCGGTCCGCTACAATCGGTCGCAGCCGGCGGTCAGGAATATCGCCGGCTGCCGAACCTCCTCCCTCTCGCACCGTCCCCCATGACTAAGAGGTCCCTTGGCTATCGATCAGGTTCAAACTGCCGCGGCCCCCGCCGCCC
Source organism: Azospirillum sp. (assembly GCA_016124535.1). Taxonomy (GTDB): domain Bacteria; phylum Pseudomonadota; class Alphaproteobacteria; order Azospirillales; family Azospirillaceae; genus RI-112. The sequence continues at coordinate 106,341 of WGNK01000017.1, read as the reverse complement.
ATCCGTCCCGTAAGCGCGCCTCCGAACTGCTGCTGGCCCTGCTCAACGGCTCGGCCCATGAGGAAGTCAGCGTCAGCGATCTGATCGGCGCGCTGGAAGACCGCGCTTTCGGTGTTGTGCTGCTGCTGTTCGCGTTGCCCAATTGCCTGCCGGTGCCGCCGGGCCTGGCCTCGATTTTCGGCTTGCCGCTGATTTTCTTCGGCTTTCAGTTGGTGGCGCGGAGCCCTCATCCCTGGTTGCCCGGCGCGATTTCCCGGCGACGGCTGAACCGCCAGCAGATGATCCAGGTGGTCACCCGTGCCGGTGCGGTGTTGCGCCTGCTCGAACGGGTCTGCCGGCCGCGTCTGGTGATGCTGGCCGGTGCGGTCGCGGAGCGGGTGATCGGCTGGTATATCGTGCTGCTGGCGATCTCGATCGCGATCCCGCTGCCCTTGACCAATTTCCTGCCGGCGATGGGCATCGCCGTGATCTCGCTGGGGCTGATCGAGGAGGACGGCATCGCGGTGATCGTCGGGACCGTGATCGGCGCCGCGGGACTGGCGCTGACCACCAGCATTCTGCTGTCCTTGGGCTTCGTCGTCACCTGGGCCTTCGGATAAGCCATGTGCGAATTGCTGGGCATGAGCGCCAATGTCCCGACCGACATCTGTTTCAGCTTCACCGGGCTGATCCGGCGCGGCGGTGCCACCGGCCCACACCGCGATGGCTGGGGGGTGGCGTTTTACGAAGGCCGCGGCTGCCGGACCTTTCACGAGCCGCGGGCTTGCGCCGAATCGGATCTGGCCCAGGTCCTGCGCGGCTATTCGATCAAGAGCCAGATCGTGGTCTGCCATATCCGCAAGGCGACCCATGGCCAGGTCTGCCTGGAGAATACCCACCCGTTTGGCCGGGAGTTGTGGGGCCGGCCCTGGACCTTCGCCCATAACGGCAAGCTCAAGGGCATCAAACGCCGACCGCTCACCCACTACCGTCCGATCGGCGGCACCGACAGCGAGCACGCGTTCTGCTGGATGCTCGATCAGTTGCGCGCCCGCCACGCCAAGCCGCCGGGCAGTCTGGTCGCCGTGCGCCGCCAGATCGCCGAACTCGCGGCGGATCTGGCCCAACTCGGCACCTTCAATATGCTCTTGAGCGACGGCCGTCTGCTTTATGCCTTTTGCACGACCAGGCTGACCTGGCTGACCCGGCAGGCGCCGTTCGGTCCGGCGACCCTGGTCGATGACGATGTCTCGGTGGATTTTGCCGCCGAGACCACCCCTGACGACATCGTCACCGTGATCGCGACCCAACCGCTGACCCGCGACGAAACCTGGACCACCATGCCTCCGGGCGCCCTGTTGGCGTTTCGCGACGGCGTGCTGATCCCTTGAGAAACAGCCCAGCCGGCGGGTGGGGACCGGATCGGGGTGGGCCGCCAGTCCGGGTCACCGCGACAGCACGCGCATCGCCCCTTCCAGCCCCTCCAGGGTCAGAGGAAACATCCGCCCTTCCATCAGGCGCTGCAGGATGCGGGTCGACTCGACGCGGGACCACCACGATGCTTCCGCCGGGTTGAGCCAGACCGCGCGCGGGTAGGCCAGCAACAGGCGTTGCAGCCAGACCTGGCCCGGTTCCGGGTTCCAGTGTTCGACGCTGCCGCCGGGGTGGACGATCTCGTAGGGACTCATCGCGGCGTCGCCGACCAGGACCAGGCGGTAGTCGGCGGCGTAGGTATTGAGCACCTCTGCGGTCGGTATTCGCTGCTCGCGCCGGCGGTTATCGCGCCATACGCTCTCGTAGACGCAATTGTGGAAGTAGAAATACTCCAGATGCTTGAACTCGGTCCGTGCCGCGGAGAACAGCTCCTGGCACAGCCGGACATGGTCGTCCATCGAGCCGCCGACATCGAGGAACAGCAGGACCTTGACCGCGTTGTGCCGCTCCGGCACCAGCTTGAGGTCGAGCCAGCCGGCATTGCGCGCGGTCTGGCTGATCGTGCCCGGCAAGTCGAGCTCTTCCGCCGCCCCCTGCCTGGCGAATTTGCGCAACCGGCGCAGCGCCACCTTGATGTTGCGGGTGCCCAGTTCGACATCGCCGTCGAGATTGCGGAAATCGCGCCGGTCCCATACCTTGACCGCGCGGCGGTGGCGGGATTGGGCCTGTCCGATCCGCACCCCCTCGGGATTGTAGCCATAGGCGCCGAACGGCGAGGTGCCGGCGGTGCCGATCCATTTGCTGCCGCCCTGGTGCCGGCCCTTCTGCTCGGCCAGGCGCTGGGCCAAGGTCTTCATCAATTCGTCCCAGCCGCCCAGCGCCTGGATCTGCGCCTTTTCCTCCTCGGTCAACAGCCGCTCGGCCAGTTTGCGCAGCCATTCCGGCGGCAGCTCGGCCCGGATTTCGCCATCCGCCGGTAGGGCGGGGCTCTCCACTCCCTTGAACACCTCGGCGAACACCCGGTCGAAACGGTCGAGGTGGCGCTCGTCCTTCACCAGGCAGGCGCGGCTGAGATAGTAGAAGGCGTCGACGTCGTAGGCGACGACACCCTGGGCCATCGCCTCCAGCAGCACCAGATATTCGGTCAACGAAACCGGCACCCGCGCTTGACGCAAGGCATGGAAAAAGGTTGGAAACATTGCGGCAGCTCCGGGCCGATCCGCGGTCAGCTTAGCAGGCCGGCCCGCCAAGCGCGATCCTCGCGACGGCCGGCGGTGGCGCTTGCGCAAGCCAGGCGCGTACTCTATCACTCCGAGGCCTGCCACGCCGCGACCCGCCCGGATGGGCCTTGACCAGGGGCTGCCATGTCCAACTGGAGTTCCGGCTACGTCGTCGATATCGCCTATACTCATGGTTTTTATCGCGAACTTTCTCCGGCACTTCAAACCTTGGCGCTGGTCAACAAGCTGATCCGCGCCAAGCCGCCGGACCAGCCCTTCACCTATTGCGAGCTCGCCTGCGGCCAGGGCGTCAGCACCAATCTGCTGGCCGCGGCCAATCCCCAGGGCAAGTTCTACGCGATCGACTTCAATCCGGCCCATGCCGCCGGTGCCCGCACCCTGGCGGCTGCGGCCAAGAACACCAATGTCCAGTTTTTCGACGACAGCTTCGAGGAGTTCCTGGAGCGCCGGCTGCCCGATTTCGACTGTATCGGCCTGCATGGCACCTGGAGCTGGATCAGCCCGGAGAACCGGGCCAAGATCACCGCCTTCCTGCGCCGCAAGCTCAAGGTCGGCGGCGTCCTGTATCTGAGCTACAATACGTTGCCGGGCTGGGCGCCGGTGTTGCCGTTGCGCGAGCTGATGGTGCGCCACGCCGCCGGGTCGCGCGAACCGATCGCCAAGCGGATCGACGGCGCGATCGCGTTCATCGACCGGCTGATCGCGGTCAACGCCCGCTTTCTCACGATCAATCCGGGGGTCAAGGACCGCTTCGAGCGGATGCGCGGCATGTCGCGCAACTACCTGGCCCATGAATTTTTCAACCAGGATTGGAATCCGCTCTACTTCGATCAGGTCGCCGGCGAGTTGGAGACCGCGAAACTGAGCTGGGCAGCGTCGGCCCATCTGCTCGATCACGTCAATGACATCAACCTGACCGCCGATCAGCGCAAGGTGCTGGCGGAGATCGGTGATCCGCTGCAGGCCGAGACCATCCGCGATTTCGTGACCAATCAGCAGTTCCGCCGGGACCTGTTCGTCAAGGGGCCGCTGCCGCTGACTTCGACCGAGCAGGCGGAGGCGATCAGTGAGATGCGCTTTGCCCTGGTGGTGCCGGGCGACGCGGTCCCGCGTTCGGTCACCGGGTTGCTCGGCACCGCACCGCTACAGGCGGCGATCTACGATCCGGTGATCGCGGCGATGGCCGATGGCGCCCGCAGTTTTGCCGAATTGCTCGCGGTCACCGCGCCCAAAGGGGTCGGCCACGGGCCGCTATGGCAGGCGCTCAATATCCTGGTCGGCATGGGCTCGGCGACACCCTGCCTGGCGATCGAGGGCGAAGCGGCCCGGCGGCGCAGCACCGAGGCGTTCAACCTGGCGATCCTGAACCGGGCGCGCGGCTCCAGCGACATCCAGGTGCTGGCGTCACCGGTGACCGGCAGCGGGCTGACGGTGGAGCGCATTCACCAGCTGTTCCTGCTCGCGGCGAAGCAGGGCCGTAGCGACCCCGCGCTTTTCGCCTGGGAGATTCTGGGCGGCCAGAACCAACGCCTGGTCAAGGACGGCAAGACCCTGATGTCGGCCGAAGAAAATCTTGCCGAACTGGCCGTGCGCCAGGCACGCTTCGCCGAGCGGACCCTGCCGATCCTGGTCCAACTCGGCATTGCGTGATCCGGCAGCGCAGGATCGGCGATTGTCTCGCCCTATTTGTTCACGTCGATCACCACCCTGCCCCGGATCTGGCCGGCGACGATCTGTTCGGCCAGTTCGGGCAGCTTCGACATCGGTTCGATCCCGGCGGTGATTGCGGCCAGTTTCTCCTTGGGCAGGTCCGTGGCCAGCCGCGCCCAGGCCAGTTCGCGCTTGGCGCGCGGCTCGTAGACCGAGTTGATCCCAAGCAGCGAGACGCCGCGCAGGATGAACGGGAACACCGAACCCGGCAGGCCCATGCCGCCGGCCAGGCCGCAGGCGGCGACGGCGCCATTGCTCACGGTCTGGGCGATGACGTTGGCGAGCGTGATGCCGCCGACCGAATCGACCGCACCGGCCCAGCGCTCCGACTGCAACGGGGCACCCTTTTCCAACAGTGTCGCGCGGTCGATGAAGCCGCCGGCGCCGAGCCCGGACAGGAACCCGTGGGTGTCGGGGCGGCCGGTCGCCGCGACGACCTGGTGACCAAGCCCGGACAGCACCGCGACCGCGACCGAGCCGACGCCGCCGGCCGCCCCGGTGACCAGGATCTCCTTGGTGCCGGGGACGACCCCCATATGTTCCAGCGCCAGCACCGCCAGCATCGCGGTATAGCCGGCGGTGCCGATCGCCATCGCCTGATCGAGGCTGAAGGCGTCGGGCAGGCGGATCAGCCATTCCGGCTTGACCCGCTGCTTTTGGGCGAAACCGCCCCATTCGGTTTCCGATAGGCCCCAACCGTTGACCACCACCCGGTCGCCGGGTTGCCAATCGCGTGAGCGCGATTCGATCACGGTGCCGGCAAGGTCGATGCCGCAGACCATCGGCAGCTTGCGCGCGATCTTGCCCTTGCCCGAGACCGCCAGGCCGTCCTTGTAGTTCAGCGTCGAATAGGCGACCTCGACCAGCACGTCATGGTCGGGCAGGTCGCCGACCTTCAATTGCTTCAGCGCGCCCTTGGTCTTGCCGCCGATATTTTCGGCGACGATGGCATTGATGGTATCGCTCATGGTCCGATGCTCTCCCCGGATGCCGCCCTGTGGGTCAGGGGCGTTGTGACCGGAGAGTAGCGCGTCGGTTACCCAGAGCCAGCAAAAACCGGCGCCTGGCCTGGAACTTCGGCCGGTCCGCCGCGGGCGCTCATTTCTCCCGGAAGGCGACCGACAGCGAGTCGAGCAGCGGACGCATCAGGTAGTCCAAAGCTGTGCGCTTGCCGGTCGGGATCATGACCAGGGCCGGCATGCCGGGATAGAGTTCGAGCTGGGTATTGCGGGCCAGATCATCTTCGTCGATCGAGACGTTGATCAGGAAATAAGCCGCCCCCGACCGCGGATCGGTCAGGCGGTCGGCCGAAACATGGGTGACCTTGCCGTCCAGCACCGGGGCGGTGCGCTGCTTCAGCCCGGTCAGGCGAATCTCCGCGACCATACCCGGACGGACATAGGTGATGTCCTCGGTGCGGATCGAGGCTTCGACCATCAGCTGGCGGCGATTGGGCACGATCTCCATGACCTTTTCGCCCTTGGCGATCACCGCGCCTTTGGTGAATACGGTGAGCCCCAGAACATAGCCCTCGACCGGCGCCTTGATCTCGGTATGGCGCAGCACCTCGCGGCCGGCTTCCAGGCGCTGCAGGGTATCGGCCAGCCGGTTCTGGGTGTCGCGCATCTCGGTCGCGATCTGGCTGGACCGTTCGAACTGGATCTGCAGCATCTGCTGCTTGGCCTGTTCGATGGTCTGGCGGGCACGGGCGGAGTTGGCGGCCAGTTCGTGCTCCTCGCCGGTCAGCCGTTCGCGATTGCGTTCCAATTCCAGCAACCGGGTACGGGCAACGATGCCGCGCTCGTAGAGCGGACGCAAGCTGGCCAGTTCGGTCTCGATCGAGCGGCGCTGGGCGGCGCGCGCCCTGACCTGGGCCTCGGAGCCGTTGATCTGCTCCTCCAATTCGAGAATCTTCTTGCGCAGCAGCTCGGTCTGGCTGCCCAGCATGTCGGCGCGCGCGCGCAGCAGCTCGGCCTGGCCACTCATCGCCTCGGCCACCGTGGTGTCCTCGGCGCGCTTTTGCAGCTCGGGCGGAAACTCGATCGTGTCGGCGCGGCGGCTCTCGGCGGTCAGCCGCGCCTCCTGGGCCAGCAGGGCATCGTATTGCTGGGAGAGCAGGGTTACGTTGGTGCGGGGAACGGTGTCGTCCAGCACCATCAGAACCTGCCCGGCTTCGACCCGGTCGCCTTCGCGGACCCGGATATCGGTGACGACGCCGCCGTCGGCGTGCTGAACCACCTTGCGGCTGCCCTCGATCTTGATCAGCCCGTTGGCCATGGTGGCGCCTTCCAGCGGCGCCAGGGCCGCCCAGCCGCCCAGCACGCCAAAGAACAGCACCAGGATCACGATGCCGATCAGAATGACCCCGCCGGCATTCTCGCTGACGCCGCCTTCGGTCGGGTCGACCGGTGCCGGCACCGGGGCGATCCGCCCCAGCGGGAGCCCTTGCGGCATGCCCGGCAGCGCCTCGGTGGCCGGTACCTTGACCGGCGTGATCCGTCCCAGCGCGATACCCTTCGCCGTGGCCGGCGGCGTCACGGCGGCCGGTCCGGGCTCGGCTGCGACCAGTTCGGTGCCCGCCGGCGCTTGGCCGGGCAAGGTCAGGCGGGCGCGCTGCAGCCGATCCTTCACCGCGTCCAGCGTCTTCATGACACGTCCAGCGTCTTCATGACACGGCCACCGCGGTCTTGGTCTTGTTCAATTTTGCGAAAAACTCATCGCGGGTCATCAGGGCGCGGGGTTGGCCGCCATCGATATAGAGAATTCGGTCGACATGGTTCAGCACGCCCGGCCGGTGCGAGATCAGGATCACCGTGGTCTTTGCCGCCTTGAGCGCCTGCAGGCAGCCGGCGAGCGCGATCTCGCCGTCGCTGTCGAGGTTGGAATTGGGCTCGTCGAGCACGATCATCCGGGGACGGCCATAGACCGCGCGGGCCAGCCCGATCTGCTGGCGCTGGCCGGCGGAGAGGATGGCGCCCTGGTCGCCGATCGGGGTATCGTAGCCCTTGGGCAGTTTCAGGATCATGTCGTGGGCGCCTGCCTTGCGGGCGGCCTCGATGATCTCGGAACCGTCGCCTTCCTCTTCGGCGAAGCGGCTGATGTTCTGCGCAACGGTTCCGGCGAACAGCTCGACATCCTGGGGCAGGTAGCCGACGAAGCGGCCAAAGTCGCGACGATCCCAGGTGAAGACATCGGCTCCGTCGAGCCGGACCGCTCCCTGGGTCGGGGCATAGACACCGACCAGCAAGCGGGCCAGACTGGATTTGCCCGATGCGGTCGGCCCGATCACCGCCAGGCTGGTCCCCGGCTCCAGGGTGAAACTGAGGCCGGCGATCACCGGTCTGCTGCTTTGCGGCGGGACATAAAGCAGGCGTTCGACGATGACGATCCCGGTCGGCTCGGGCAGCACCGTGGCGGTCTCCCGCGGCGGCTTTTCCGACAGCAGCTGGTTGAGGCTGCGATACGCCTCCAGCGCATCGATCATGTTCTTCCAGATGCCGATCAACTGGTCGAGCGGCTGGGTCGCCCGCCCGATCAGCAGCATCGCCGCGAACATGCCGCCGGGGGTGACGACGTGGTCGATCGCCAGGAAGGCGCCGACCGCCATCATCAGCGACTGGACGACCAGGCGCAAAAACTTGCCGATACTGGCGAGCACGGCATTGCGGTTGCTCGCCACCGCCTGGTGCATCAACATGGTCCGGCGCAGCGCGTGCCACGGCGCCAGGATGGCATTGGTCATGCCCATGCCGATCACCACCTCGGCATTGCGCAGCGAGGAATCGGCCAGGCTGTAGCTGCGCATGCCCGCCATGCCGGCCTGAACCATGCGGCTATGGGTTATCTTGTCCGCCAATACCGTGATCAGCAGCTGCAGCGCCATGAAGCAGACGGCAACAATTGCGAGCGACGGGTGGACCAGATACATCACGAAGAGGTAAATCGGCAGCCATGGCAGGTCGAATAAGGCATGGATACCGCTGCCGGTCACGAACTGGCGCAGCCGGTCTAGGGTTCGGATCGGTTCGTCGCGCTTTTGCGCCAAATTCTTGAACTGGTTGGCCCGTTCGAACAGCAGCGCCATCAGGCGTGCCGACAGCAGCCGGTCGATCCTGAGCCCGGCCCGGATCAGCACCAGGGAGCGCACGGTATCGAGCGCCCCCAGGGTCATCACCGCGATGACATAGGCGAGCATCAGGAGAACCAGGGTCTCCTTGCTGCCGCTGGTCAGGACCCGATCCGACACCTGGATCATGAAGACGGTCGGCGCCAGGTAGAGCAGGTTGATGACCATGCTGAACAGACCGGCACTGGCGAAATAGCCCGCGCAACTGATCAGGACGGCGCGCAGCACGTCGCTGTCTGGTTTGGGTGCCGCCACGAGATCAGCCAGCCGCCGTTTTTTTCCGAGAAAAAGAGAATAGCAGACCAGGCCCCAAGGTCAAACCGGCCCGGCCATAAAACACCGGGCGGGTGCCGCTTGGGGCACCCGCCCGGTTTTGCGCTTCGCTCAGGAAGTCCACACGAAGTTGGCTTCCGACAGCGAGGTCCCACTGACGCCGGTCAGAGTGACCTGCATATCCTCGCCGCCGTCGCCGGTGGTATCGACGTGCAGCACCTTGGACGAATTGTCGAAGTAGGCCGAAGAGTCGCCGCCGCCGCTGAACGCGCCATTGGTGTTGAAATGGGCGCTGCCGGTCAGCAGGCCGTTGAAGTAGACGGTGTCGCTGGCGGTGCTGAAGTCGGTGATGGTGTCGCCGGTCCCCGCCCCGGTCGATTGCGCGATCGCCGAGTACTGGATCAGATCAGAGCCGGCGCCGGTGGTGATGCGGTCGGCACCGTCGCCGCCTTCGATGAAGTCATTGCCGGAGCCGGCGACGATGGTGGTCGCGGTGGCCGATCCGACATGGATCGAATCCCCGGCATTACCGCCGATCACGGTGGCGACGTTGGACACCGTGATGTCGTTGGAGGCCGCGGTCGCCAGGGTCAGCTTGTTGACGCCGCCGCCCAGGTCGATCGAGCCATGGAGCCCGGAACCCAGGGTGATGGTGTCATTGCCCGAACCGCCGATGATCGTCTCAACGTTCTTGATCGTCAGGGCATTGGTGAAGTTGCCGAGCGTCAGGCTGTCGCTGCCGAAGCCGAGATCGACCAGACCGGAGGTCATCGCGGCGCCCAGGGTCACGTCATCGGAACTGACACCACCGATGATGGTCTCGACATTGCTGGCGGTCAGGTTGTTGGCGAAGCTGCCCAGGGTGAGCTTGTCATTCCCCCCGGCCAGGTCGATCGAGATCCCGGTAACCTGGGTGTTGAAGGTCACCAGATCGTTGCCCGAGCCGCCGGTCAACGTCTCGATGCCGCTCAGCGTGATCGAATTGCCGCCCGCCGCCAGCGTCACCGAGTCAATCGAGTCACCACCGATCAGGGTTTCAACCCCCGACACCGTGAGCGAATTGTCTCCGGCATCGGACAGCATCAGCTTGTCGCTGCCAGCCCCGAGATTGACCGACATGCCGGTGACCGCATCGCCCAAAGTCACCACGTCGGCCGAAGCGCCACCGATCAGGGATTCCACCCCGGCCACGGTCAGGGTATTGGGTCCCTTGCCCAGCGTCAGGGTGTCGGTCCCCGCACCGAGGTCGATCTCCATCCCGGTCACCGCGGTTGCCAGGGTGACGATGTCACTGCCGGTACCACCGGTCAGAGTCTCGATCCCGGTCACGGTCACGGTATTGCCGCTGTCGCCGAGGACGACCAGGTCGGTGCTGGCGCCGCCGAACAGGGTTTCGACGTTGGCAATCGTCAGCGTGTTGTCGCCGGCGCCGGACAAGGACAGGATATCCTTGTTGCCGCCGAGATCGATGACCATCGCGGTTACCGCGGTGTCGAGCGTGACCTTGTCGGCCATGGTGCCGCCGATCAGGGTCTCGACATCGCTGACGGTCATGACGTTGGCGACGTTGGCCAGCGTGACCACGTCGGTCGAATCGCCGCCCTGAAGGATTTCCACCGCACCGACGGTCAGCGTGTTGTCGCCGGCATCGGAGAGGATCAGCGTGTCGGTGCCCGCCGAGAGATTGACCGTCACGCCGGTGACGGCCTCACCCAGCGTGATGGTATCGTTCTTGGCGCCGCCGAGCAGGGTCTCGATGCCGGTGACGGTGACGGTATTGACCGCCGAGCCGAGGGTAACCAGATCGGTGCCGGTGCCGCCGATCAGGGTTTCCACCCCGGTCACGGTCACGGTGTTGCCGGCATCGACCAGGGTCACCTGATCCGCTCCGGTGCCGCCGATCACGGTCTCGACGTTGCCGATGGTGATGGTGTTGTCGCTGTTGGACAGCAGCAGCTTATCCGCACCCGCGCCGAGATTGACGGTAAGGCCGGTCGCCGCCGCGGTCAGACTGACCAGATCGGCCTTGCTGCTGCCCAGCAGGGTCTCGACATCGGTGACGTTGACCGTGGCGCTGCCGGCCAGGGTCACGACATCGGTCGAATCGCCGCCGGTCACGGTCTCGACGCCGGAGATGGTCACGCTGTTGTCGCCGTCGTCGGCCAGGATCAGGCTGTCGTTGCCGACCGCGAGATTGACCGTCATGCCGGTGACGGCATGAGCCAGGGTCACCACGTTGGGCGAGGCATTGCCGGTCAGAGTCTCGACCAGATCGACCGTCACGGTGTTGGCGTTGCCCAGCACCACCAGATCTGTCGAGGCCCCGCCGATCAGCGTTTCGATATTGCTGACCGTCAGCGTGTTGTTGCCGGTGCTCGACAGCGTCAGCTGGTCGCTGCCGGCCCCGAGATCGACGATCACGCCGGTGACCGCATTGCCGAGGGTGACCAGGTCGGCCGAGGCACTGCCGATCAGGGTTTCGACATTGGTGATGGTCAGTTCGTTGTCGCCGGCCGCCGACAGCGTCAGCTTGTCCTTGCCGGCGCCGAGATCGATCGTCATGCCGGTGACGGCATCGCTCAGGGTCACGATATCGGAGCCGCTGCCGCCGAGCAGAGTCTCGATCCCGGTCACCGTCACGGTATTGCCGGTATTGGCCAAGGTGATCGCATCGGCGGAGGCGCCGCCGATCAGGGTCTCGACGCCGCTGATCGTCAGCGCGTTGTCGCCGGCGTCGGACAGCGTCAACTGGTCGTTGCCGAGGCCGAGATTGACCAACATTCCGGTGGTGGCATCGCCGAGTGTGATGGTATCGGCCGATGAGCCGCCGGTCAGGGTTTCGACGCCGCTCAGCGTCACGGTATTGGCGATGTTGGTCAGAACGATGGTGTCGGTGCCGGTACCGCCGGTGATGCTTTCCACCGCAACCACCACCATCGAGTTGCCGCCGTCGCCGAGCGTGACCTCGTCGGTGCCGGTGCCGCCGATCAGGGATTCGATATGGCTGACCGTCACGGTGTTGTCGCTGTCGGACAGCGTCAGCTTGTCGGTGCCCGAACCGAGGTCGACCGTAATGCCGGTGGCGGCACTGCCGAGCGTCACGCTGTCGGCGGCATTGCTGCCGAGCAGAGTTTCGACATCGGTCACGTCGATGGTGCCGCTGGCGCCCAGCGTCACCACGTCGGTCGAAGCACCACCGACCACCGATTCGACACCGCTCACGGTGACCGCGTTGTCGCCGTTGTCGGACAGGGTCAGGATATCGCTGCCGAGCCCGAGATTGACCACCATGCCGGTTACGGCATCGGCCAGGGTGACATCATCGACGCCGGCACTGCCGGTCAGGGTCTCCACCGCATCCACGGTGATCGTTCCGGCACTGCCCAGCGTCACGGTATCGACCGAGGCACCGCCGGTCAGGGTCTCGACATGGCTGACGGTAAGCAGGTTGTTGCCACCGCCCGAGAGCGTCAGCTCGTCGGTGCCGGCCCCCAGATCGACCGTCACGCCGCTTGCCGCGGTTCCCAAAGTCACCAGGTCGGCAGAGTCGCCGCCGACGATCGATTCAACGTTGCTGATGGTCAGCTCGTTGTCCCCGGCGCTGGACAGCGTCAGGCTGTCCTTGCCGGCGGCAAGGTCGATCTCGGCGCCGGTGACGGCGTCGCCGAGGATGACGACATCGCTCTGGCTGCCGCCGGTCAGGCTCTCGACCCCGGTCACCGTGACGGTGCCGGCGACATTGCCCAAGGTGACGGCATCGGCGGAATCACCGCCGACCAGGGTTTCGACGCCGGACACGGTCACGTCGTTGTCGCCGGCACTCGACAGGGTCAGGGTATCGCTGCCCTTGCCGAGGTCGACCACCATGCCGGTCACGGCATCGGCCAAAGTGACCTCGTCGGCCGCGGTGCTGCCGACCAGAGTCTCGACCGCATCGACGGTGATCGTGCTGGCACCGCCCAGCGTGACGACATCGACCGAGGCGCCGCCGGTCAGGGTCTCGACATTGCTCACGGTCAGCGCGTTGTCGCCGGCATCCGACAGAGTGAGCTCGTCGGTGCCCGCACCGAGGTTGATCGTAATGCCGGTCACCGCGGCACCCAGCGTCACCAGATCGGCCGAATCGCCGCCGACGATCGACTCGACATTACTCACAGTCAGTTCGTTGTCGCCGGCGCTCGACAGCGTCAGCGCGTCCTTGCCGGCGCCCAGGTCGATCTCGCCGCCGGTGACGGCGTCGCCCAGGACCACGCTGTCGCTGGCACTGCCGCCGATCAGCGATTCGACCGCGCTGACCGTGATCGTGCTGGCGAAGTTGCCCAGCGTCACGACATCGGTGGAGGCGCCACCGACCAGGGTTTCGATGTTGCTGACGGTCAGCGTGTTGTCGCCTGCGTCCGACAGGGTCAGCGAGTCGTTGCCGCCCGCGAGGTTGATCACCATGCCGGTGACGGCATTGGTCAGGGTGATGGTATCCGCCGAGGCACTGCCGATCAGGGTCTCGACTTCGCTGATGTCCAGAGCGCTGGTCGCGCTGCCCAGGGTGACGACATCGGTGCCGGTGCCGCCGGTCACGGTCTCGATCGCCGAGATGGTTACCGAGTTGCCGCCGTCCCCGAGCGTCAGCTCGTCGGCACCGGTGCCGCCGACTACGCTCTCAATGTTGTTCACGGTCACGGTGTTGTCGGCGTCGGACAGCACCAGTTTATCGGCGCCCCCGGCGAGATCAACCACCAGGCCGGTCGCGGCGGTGGAGAGGGTGATGGTATCGGCGGAGCTGCCGCCGAGCAGGGTCTCGACCTCGGTCACCGCGATGGTGCCGCTGGCACCGAGCGTGACCACATCGGTTGAGGCGCCGCCGACCAGGGTCTCAACATTGCTGATGGTCAGCGCGTTGTCGCCGTTGTCCGAAAGGGTCAGGCTGTCGGAGCCCGAACCGAGATTGACCACCATGCCGGTGACGGCATCGCTCAGGGTGACCACGTCGGCGCCAGTGCTGCCGATCAGGCTCTCGACCAGGTCCACCGCCACGGTACCGGCGGCGCCCAAGGTCACCAGATCGGTGGAGGCACCGCCGACCAGGGTCTCGACATTGCTCACGGTCAGGGTGTTGTTGCCGGCGCCGGACAGCGTCAGCTGGTCGATGCCTGCGCCGAGATCGACCGAATTCTTGCTCGCCGCACTGCCCAGGGTCACCACATCGGCCGAAGCGCCGCCGATCAGAGTCTCGACGTTGCTCACGGTCAGTTCGTTGTCGCCGGCACTGGACAGCGTCAACGAGTCGGTGCCGGCAGCAAGATCAATCTCGGCCCCGGTGACCGCGTCACCCAGGATGACGGTGTCGGCCTGGCTGCCGCCGGTCAGGCTTTCGACCGCACTCACGGTCACCGTCCCGGCGGTATTGCCCAGCGTGACGACATCGGTGGAGGCGCCGCCGACCAGGGTTTCGACGCCGGTGACGGTCAGCGCGTTGTCGCCGTTGTCCGACAGGGTCAAAGTGTCGGTGCCCTTGCCGAGATCGACCACCATGCCGGTCACGCCATTGGCCAGCGTGACCTCGTCGGCGCCGGTGCTGCCGATCAGGGTTTCAACCAAATCCACCGACAGCGTGCTGGCACTGCCCAGCGTGACGGTGTCGACCGAGGCGCCGCCGATCACGGTCTCGATATTGGTGATGGTCAGCGCGTTGTTGCCGGCACCCGACAGGGTCAACTGGTCGGTGCCCGAGCCGAGATCGACCGTGACCCCGGTCGCCGCCGCCCCGAGGGCCACGACATCGGCGGAATCGCCGCCGATCAGGGTCTCGACATTGCTGACGGTCAGCTCGTTGTCGCCGAGGCTTGACAGGGTCAGGCTGTCCTTGCCGGCCCCGAGATCGATGGCCGCGCCGGTGACCGCGTCGGCCAGGATGACAGTGTCGGCCTGGCTGCCGCCGATCAGGCTTTCGACCGCGGTCACCGTCACGGTACCCGCGACGTTGCCCAGGGTCACGACATCGACCGAAGCGCCGCCGACCAGGTTTTCGACGCCGGACACGGTCAGATCGTTGTCGCCGTTCCCCGACAGGTTGAGGGTATCGGTGCCCTTGCCGAGATCGACCACCATGCCGGTCACGCCATTGGCCAGCGTGACCTCGTCGGCGCCGGAACTGCCGGTCAGGGTCTCGACCAGGTCGACGCTGATGGTGCTGGCGTTGCCCAGGGTGACCGCATCGGCCGAGGCGCCGCCGATCAGAGTCTCGACATTACTGACGGTCAACACGTTGTTGCCGGCGTCCGACAGCGTCAGCTGATCGGTGCCCGCACCGAGATTGACCGAGACACCGGTTGCCGCCGCCCCCAAGGTCACCAGATCGCCGGAGGCGCCGCCGATCAGGGTCTCGACGTTGCTGACGGTCAGCTCGTTGTCGCCGACGCTCGACAGGGTCAGGCTGTCCTTGCCGGCGGCGAGATCGATTTCGGCGCCGGTGACGGCGTCGCCCAGGATGACGGTATCGGCGTTGGTGCCGCCGGTCAGGCTTTCGATCCCGGTCACGGTGACCGAGTTGACGACGTTGCCCAGCGTCACGGCGTCGAATGAGTCGCCGCCGATCAGGGTCTCGACATTGCTGACGGTCAGCGTGTTGTCGCCGGCGTCGGACAAGGTCAGGGTGTCATTGCCGACGGCGAGGTCGATCTTGATCCCGGTGACCGCGTCGCCCAGCGTCACGGTGTCGGCGGAGGCGCCGCCGGTCAGGGTCTCGATGCCGCTGACCGTGATGGTGTTGTCCGACTTGCCAAGGGTGACCACGTCGGTGCCGGTACCGCCGGTCAGGGTTTCGACCGCGCTGACCAGGATGGTATTGCCGGCGTCGCCGAGGCTGACCTCGTCAGTGCCGGTGCCGCCGATCAGGGTTTCGACCTGGCTGACGGTTACGGTGTTGTCGCTGTCGGACAGCGTCAGCTTGTCGCTGCCGGCGCCGAGGTCCACGGTCAGGCCGGTCGCCGCACTGGCCAGGGTCACGGTATCGGCCGACCCGCCGCCGAGCAGGGTCTCGACCTCGGTCAGATTAATCGTGCCGCTGGTGCCGAGCGTGACCACGTCGATCGAGTCGCCGCCGACCACGGTTTCGACGTTCTTCACGGTCAGCGCGTTGTCGGCGCCGCCGGCCAGGGTCAGGACATCGCTGCCCGAGCCGAGATCGATCACCATCCCGGTGACCGCATCGGCGAGGGTGACCAGGTCAGCGCCGCTGCTGCCGACCACGGTTTCGACCGCGCCGACGGTGATCGTGCTGGCGCCGCCCAGCGTGATCACGTCGGTCGAGGCGCCGCCGGTCAGAGTTTCGACGTTGATCACGGTCAGATCGTTGTTGCCGGCGCTCGACAGGGTCAGTTCGTCGGTGCCCGCCCCCAGATCGACTGAAA
Organism: Azospirillum sp.; assembly: GCA_016124535.1. Taxonomy (GTDB): domain Bacteria; phylum Pseudomonadota; class Alphaproteobacteria; order Azospirillales; family Azospirillaceae; genus RI-112. Next base: position 90,172 of record WGNK01000017.1, on the reverse strand, counting down.
TTTTGCTCGCTGCCGCACCCAGGGTCACGACATCGGCCGAAGCGCCGCCGAGGATCGACTCGACGTTGCTGACCGTCAGCTCGTTGTCGCCGGCGCTGGAGAGCGTCAGACTGTCCTTGCCACCGGCAAGGTCGATTTCGCCGCCGGTGACCGCATCGCCGAGGATTACCGTGTCGTTCAGAGTACCGCCGGTCAGGCTCTCGACCCCGGTCACCGTCACGGTGCCGGCGGCGTTGCCCAGCGTCACGGCATCGGCGGAATCGCCGCCGACCAGGGTTTCGACGCCGGTCACGGTCAGGGTGTTATCACCGCCGCTCGACAGGGTCAGGATATCGGCGCCCTTGCCGAGATCCACCGACATGCCGGTGACGGCATCGGCCAAGGTGACCTCGTCCGCCGCCGAACTGCCGGTCAGAGTCTCGACCGCATCGACGGTGATCGTGCTGGCCGAACCCAGGGTGACCACGTCGGTCGAGGCACCGCCGGTCAGGGTTTCGACGTTGGTGACGGTCAGCGCGTTGTTGCCGCCGCCCGACAGCGTCAGCTGATCGGTGCCGGCGCCAAGATCGACGCTGGCGCCGGTGACTGCTGTCCCCAACACCACGACATCGGCGGAGGCCCCGCCGACCAGGCTCTCGACGTTGCTGACGGTCAGATCGTTATCGCCGGTCCCCGACAGGGTCAGGCTGTCTTTGCCGCCGGCCAGATCGATCTGGGCGCCGGTGACGGCGTCGCCCAGAACCACGGTGTCGGCGAGGCTGCCGCCGGTCAGGGTTTCGACGCCGGTCACGGTCACCGAATTGGCGACGTTGCCCAGGGTCACGGTATCGATCGAATCGCCGCCGATCAGGGTCTCGACATTGGAGACGGTCAGCGTGTTGTCGCCGGCGTCGGACAGAGTCAGGGTGTCGTTGCCCGCCGCGAGGTCAATTTTAGCGCCGGTGACGGCGTCGCCCAAGGTGACGGCATCGGCAGACGTACCGCCGGTCAGGGTCTCGACCGCGGTGACCGTAATGGTGTTGCCCGCATTGCCCAGGGTCACCGCATCGGTGCCGGTACCGCCGGTCAGCGTCTCGACACCGCTGATCGTCATGGTATTGCCGGCATCGCCGAGGGTGACCTCGTCGGTGCCGGTGCCGCCGGTCAGAGTCTCGACCTGGGCGACCGTGACGGTATTGTCGCTGTTGGACAGCGCCAGCGCGTCGGCGCCGCCGCCGAGATCGACGGTCATGCCGGTGGCGGCCGTGGTCAAGGACACCTTATCCACGGTGCTGCCGCCGAGCAGGGTCTCAACATCGGTGACCGCGATGGTGCCGCCGCCGGCGCCCAGCGTCACCACATCGACGGAAGCGCCGCCGGTCAGGGTCTCGACGCCGCTGACGGTCAGCGAATTGTCGCCATTGCCCGACAGGGTCAATTGATCGGTCCCGAGACCGAGATTGATCTGCATGCCGGTCACCGCATCGGCCAGCGTCACCACGTCGGCGCCGCTGCTGCCGGTCAGGCTTTCGACCGCGTCAATCGTGATGGTGCCGGCGCTGCCCAGAGTGACGCTATCGGTCGAGGCGCCGCCGGTCAGGGTCTCGACATTGCTGACGGTCAGCGTGTTGTTACCGGCGCTGGACAGCGTCAGTTCATCGATGCCCGCACCAAGGTCGACCGCCACCTTGTTCGCCGCGCTGCCCAGCGTCACCAGATCGGCCGAAGCGCCGCCAACCAGAGTCTCGACATTGCTGACGGTGAGTTCGTTGTCGCCGGCGCTGGACAGCGTCAGCTTGTCGGCACCCGAGCCCAGATCGATCACGGCGCCGGTGACCGCGTCGGTCACACTGACGATATCGGTCGATTTGCCGCCGGTCAGGGTTTCGATACCGGTCACCGCCACGGTATTGGCGGTGTCGCCCAAAGTCACGACATCGACCGAGGCGCCGCCGATGATCGTCTCGACATTGGAGACGGTCAGCGTGTTGTCGCCGGCGTCGGAGAGAGTCAGCTGGTCGGTACCCTTGCCGAGATCGACCTTCATGCCGGCCACGGCATCGCCCAGCGTGACCACGTCGCCGCCGGTGCTGCCGGTCAGGGTCTCGACACCATCGATCGTGATGGTGCCGGCGGTGCCGAGCGTGATGGTATCGGCGGAAGCCCCGCCCGACAGCGTCTCGACATTGCTGACCGTCGCGACGTTGTCGCCGGCGCCCGAAAGGGTCAGCTTGTCGGCGCCGCCGCCCAGATCGACCGCTGCGCCGCTGATCGCGGCCCCGAACACCACGACATCGGCCGAAGCCCCGCCGACCACCGTCTCGGTGTTGCTGACCGTCAACTCGTTGTCGCCGGCGCCGGACAGCGTCAGCTTGTCTTTGCCGCCGGCAAGGTCGACCACCATGCCGGTAACCGCACCGCCGAGGGTGACCAGGTCGCTCGAAGCGCCGCCGGTCAGGGTGTCGATGTCGCTAACGGTAATGGTATTGCTGGCGTTGCCCAGCGTGACGACATCGACGGCGGCACCGCCGACCAGGGTCTCGACACCGGATATCGTCAGCGAGTTGTCGTCGCCGTCGGCCAGAATCAGCTTGTCGGCGCCGCCGCCGAGATCGACGATCGCCCCGGTAACGCCGGTTGCCAAAGTCACCACATCGACCGAGGCGCCACCGATCAGGCTTTCGACGGCGCTCACCGTGACGGTGTTGCCTGCCTTGCCCAGAGTTACGATGTCGGTGCCGGTGCCGCCGGTCAGCGCCTCAATGCCGCTGATCGTGATGGTGTTGTCGGTGTCACCGAGCGTGACCACGTCGGTCGAGGCGCCGCCGGTCAACGTTTCGACGTTGATCACGGTCAGGCTATTATCCCCGGCGCTGGACAGCACCAGGTTGTCCTTGCCGCCCCCCAGATCGACTTCGACGCCGGTGACCGCATCCGCGACCGTAATATAGTCGGCCGCCGAGCCACTGATCAGCGTATCGAACCCACCAATGGTGATGGAGTTCGGGCTATTTCCGAGGGTGATCGGCATTGTGTGACCCTTTCAGCTTGTATTCTATCAAGCGTCTTAGTCAAATTTTCGCAGGGCCTATGGCCCGCGTACGGTACCTTGATGGCCTGCCTTTCTGGCGCAGCCGTCGACAGCACAGCCATTCCCTGGACCGTCGACATCTTTCAACGATAACGCATAAAATTTGAGATAGCAACGGTATTTTGGGCTGCGGCCCCGGCGACTTGCGTGAGCAAGGTGCGAAGCCGCGTCGCAAGTGCCGCATCGCGGGCGTTGACATAAACAAAGTAGTTATACTGCACTTATGCAGCGTCAGCCCGCCCGGAGCTGCCGCACTTTGATCGGAAAAGCAAAACTTCGCGATAATTCTCTGATATAACACATTAAACTCGCCTGAAGTAAAAAACCGCCCAAAAGCCTTGACAAGAACAAGCCAAGAAAAACGTTTATGGGGTTACGCATCGGCAATTTTAGGAAAAATTTAACCCTGCGGCTTAGGATTCCGGTGCGGGTGATGCCTGCCCTTCCGGTGGACCGCCGGATGCCGTATTAGGATGACATGATCGACCGCCGCCGCCCCGGGCCGCATTGGACCGCCACCGTGTTCGCTCTGGTTGTAACCGGGCTCTCGGCATGCTCACTGACTCCTGACTACCAGGCGCCGGACCCCTCGCTGCCCGATGCTTATCGACTGGGCACCACCGGTGCCGCAAACGGTTCGGAATTGCCGCCGCCATCCTCGACCTGGTGGCGCGGGTTCGGCTCGACCGAGCTCGGCCGGCTGGTCGAGCAGGCCCTTGCCAACAACCGCACCCTCAAGGCAGCGGTGAGCCGGGTGATTCAGGCCAAAGCCCAGGCGGAGGCCGCCGGCGCGACGCTGCTGCCGAGCCTGGTCGCCATGGCATCGGATACCTTGACCGCGCCCGATGCCGGGATCGGCGGCCCACAGCGGCTGCACGTGCCGGTCAAATCGGAGCGCACCCGGCAATTCGGCTTGCGCGCCGCCTATGAGGTCGATTTCTGGGGCAAGAACGCGGCCTCTGTCGAAGCGGCGTTGGCCCAGGCCGAAGGCAGCGAATACGATCGCCGCACCGTGGCGCTCGGCCTGGTCACCGATGTCGCGACCACCTACCTGCAGTACCTGCTGGCGCAGGACCTGATCCGGTTGGCACAGGCCAATATCGCAACCGACCGTGCCGTGCTGTCGACGGTCGAGCAGCTGGCGGCGATTCACGAGGCGACCCTGGTCGAGGTCAATCAGCAGCGCAACACCGTCGCCGCGTCCGAAGCCCTGCTGCCCAGCCTGAACCTGCAGAAGGAGCATGCCCACGACCGCCTGGCGCTGCTGGTCGGCGTGGCGCCGGGGACGCTCGCCCTGACCGGCACCACCCTCGGTGACCTGACCATCCCCAAGGTGTCGCCGGGTCTGCCCTCCGAGTTGATCACGCGCCGGCCCGACATCGGCAAGGCGGAGGCGAGCCTGCGGGCGGCCAATGCCAATATCGGCGTCGCGCGGGCCAAATTCCTGCCGTCGTTCAGCCTGACCGCCGACACCGGGTTCGGCAGTCAACATCTGTCAGGGCTGCTGTCGCCGGCGGCACTCTATTATACCATCCTCGGCAGTATCATGCAGACGGTGTTCGACAACGGCCGCAATGAAGCCGAACTGGCCTTCAACAAGGCCCGTTACGAGGAGATCGCCCAGAGTTACAGCCAGACCGCGCTGCAGGCCCTGATCGAAGTCGAAGATGCCCTGGCGACCGTCAAATATACCGCCGAACTCGAGAAGGCTCAGCAGCGCAGCCTGGCAACCGCGCGGCAGTCCAACAAGATCAGCCGCGAATCCTATAACGCGCGGGTGATCGACTACCTGACCTATCTCGATACCACACGAACCCTGCACCAGGCCGAGGCCACCGTGCTCCAGACCCGTTTCAGCCGATTCAACGCTGCGGTCAGCCTGGTCAAGGCGCTGGGCGGCGGGCCGGAACCGATGACCGCGGCTGCCGCGGTGGTCGCGACCGGCGCCCCGGAGACGACAACGACGCCCACGCTGAAGTAGGCCGGCCCGCGGCACGGCCCGGCCGAAACGGCGGCCGGCGTCAGCCTGGGGCTTTCTGGAGAATGGTCCGCCGGCTGTCGACCAGGGTTTCGTCGCCGCGACGCAGCACTATTCGCCCCTGCCAGGCGCCGATCGCCCAGCCCCGCAACGGTCGGTCCATCCCGTCGGCGAGAAAGATGATGGCCGAGGTCTTGGGCACCGCGCCCAGGCTCCGCCGCACCGAGCGACCGCCGGGTGCCATGATCTCGATGACCAAGCGGTCGCCGGCGTGCACCCCGAAGAGTTCGGCCCAGAACACCAGCTTTCGGGTGCCGGCCTCAAGCACGGTGTCGTGGTAGGCACCGTCTTCCGCCTGGCCCCGCTCGGCCGACCCGGCCGCGAACCCGGCGGCGATCAGCCCGCTCGGGCGGTAGGCGAGCGTCGCCGCGGCAGCTTTGGTCCACAGGCCCTGGCGCGGGCCGCCACAGTGCGTCGGCGGTTCCGGGCCGAGATAGGGGTCTAAGAATGCGCCGTCGTGGCGGACCTCGAAATGGACATGGGGGAACTCGGTGTTGCCCGACAGTCCAACCAGCCCGAGCGGCTGGCCCGGCTCGACCCGCTGTCCCGGCGTGACCGAGATACTGCCGCGGCGCAGATGGCTGTATTGGCTCTCCCAGCCGTCGCCATGGTCGATGACAACGGCGTTGCCGGCCTCGCGGCCCGCGACCGCCTTTGCTGCGTCGTCGCGGATACTGATGTCCGCGACGCCGTCGCGCAGCCGCACCACGGTTCCGGCGGCAGCGGCCAGGACCGCGACGCCGCGGCGCATCGCCGCCAGGTCGGGCAGCCGGAAATCGGTGCCGCGGTGTTCGTCATAGGTCAGGAAGCCGCAGGTGAAGTCCCGCGCCTGTGGCCCCGGGTCGTCGTCGACATAGTTCTGGACGAAGCAATCGCTGCCGATGGTGCAGTCGATCGGCACCGCAAACGCCGGGGGCTCGGCCCGGGCGGCGAGCGAGGCGGTCAGCAGCAGCGCGGTCGCCAGCAGTATCGGCGCACGGATCGTTATCGGCATCGGGAACCCGCCAGAGAGTCCGGAGTCTGCCACAATGCTACCTCCGCAAGCCCGCTCGATGGCAGCGATTCATCCCGGTGCGGAAAAATGCTATCGCTGCTTCGGGCTGGCGCCGCGACCGCCGCGCAGCCGTGACCGCCGATTGGCCGGCAGGGGGCGTATCGATGGCGACTCGACGGACGATAATCATCAACTGGGGGGTTTCCAGTTTCTACGGCTGGGGAGTATTCGGGCTCAACCTGGCGCTCAACTGGGTGTCGGATCCTGACATCATGCCGGTGTGCGGCTGCCAAAGCCGTGCCGACATGCTCTCGATCGATGCCCTGCGTGCCCATGTCCTGGAACCGTTCTTCTCGGCCTCGACCAAGTTCCAGGACAACCTGAAACATTTCGCCGGCGGACCGGTGCGCACCAACACCACGGTGCTGTCCGCCCTGGGCAACCAGTTGCAGGAAGGTGCGCGCGCCGCCCACGATACCGGCCTGTCGGGCAAGCCAAGCCTCGGCGTGGTTTTTTTCGAGCAGACCACGATGGACCAGGCCGCCCTCGACCGGGCGGCCGGCTACGACCTGATCATCTGCGGCTCGACCTGGAACGAACGCATCCTGCGCGCCCATGGCCTGAGCCGGGTCTGCACGGTGATCCAGGGCATCGATCCGACGCTATTCCATCCGGCACCGCGCGCCGGACTGGGCGGCGACCGCTTCCTGATCTTTTCCGGCGGCAAGCTGGAGTTGCGCAAGGGCCAGGATATCGTGCTGGCGGCGTTCAAGATCTTCGCCGCCCGCCACCCGGAGGCCTATCTGGCGGTCGCCTGGCAGAACCCGTGGCCGGATCTGGTCCGCACCATGAACCACTCGCGGCTGACCCCGCCGGTGCCCCTGCGCAGCGACGGCTCCGCCGATCTCAAGGCCTGGGTCGCCGACGCCGGGGTGCCGACCGATCGGGTGATCGATCTCGGCAAGGTCGCCAATGGGCTGATGCCGCCGATCCTGCGCGAGATCGACGTGGCGCTGTTTCCCAACCGCTGCGAGGGCGGCACCAATCTGGTGGCGATGGAGTGCATGGCCTGCGGCGTGCCGGTGATCCTGTCGCGCAATACCGGCCATCTCGACCTGATCGAGGACGACAACTGCGGCGTGCTGGAAGAGCAGCGCGCCCTGACCGGCCCCGGCGCCCCGGTCGGCGATGTCGCCGGCTGGGGCGTCAGCAGCGTCGATGAGGCGGTCGAGCGTCTTGAAGAAGTCTGGGCCGACCGGGCCACGGCACGGGCACGAGCCGAGCGCGCGGCCAAGCAACTGACTGCCCTGACCTGGGCAGACACCGCCGCCCGGCTCAAAAAAATCATGCTCGATTTCGCGTAACCGGGGGTCTGGTGCCCGGCAGCCGTGAGTTTTGCGGCTGCGATGTTGAGGAAGGCGAGCAAGCAAGACGGGGTTTCGTCCTATCCGGAGGCGACGCGTCGGAACTGCTTGAGGTGGCTGAACCTGCCTGCGGTGCGATTTGGGTCTTTGTCGTGCCGAAAATCGCATTCGATTGGCCGGGTTCGGTTCGATCGGGGCGAAATCACCGGGCCATTGCCGGTCCGGTCGCCCCCCAGGGCACCGGTCTCGGCAAAGACCGGTGCTGAATCTCATCCTCAGCCGCTTGGGAATCCCCTTTGCCTGCTTTGCCTGCAAGGCCTGGCGCCCCGCAGCGATTCGGGCTCAGCGCCGGGATTGCAGGCGGCTGCTCAGGCTGCGCAGATATTTGTGGTCGGCGGCGGTGAACTCACCGGCCGCGAGGTCGGCCTTGAAGTCCTCCAACTCCCGTCGGGTCTCTGCGGCCAGACCAAACTCCCCGAGCAGCCGCTCGATCAGCGCCAGATCTGCCTCGGCATCGGCGGCGCTGACCACCGCGGGCGGCGCGTCTTCGCTGAACGGGCCGGGTTGCTCATCCTCGAATTCGTCGTCGTCGCCGTCGATGTCGAGATGGGCGGCCTGGGGTGGCGGCACCAGGAGGTCATCCCACGAGACGCCGGCGGTCTTGACCCGGTGGTCGATCTGCCGGGCGGCCTCCAGCACGTCCTCGTCCTCGGGGCTGCCCAGGCGGTCGAGCAATTCGATGAAACTGTCGCGGTCCAGGTGGGGCATGCCGGTCGCTCCCTCGCTCTTTGATGCTGTTTTGGCTATTGGAAGCGACCAGGGCGGCGCCGTCAAGCCTGTGCCGCGTCGCGCTGCGGTTCCCGGTCATTTCCCAGACATATTGCATCTGGCGCGCCATGGCACGGGCCAGAGGATTACCGAGCACGCGGCCGACCACCCGGTCGGGCAGCCGCAACCCGGGCGGCGACCGGGAACACCTCGCAGGGCCCGGCAAAATCGAGACTCTCGACCTCCGGAAACAGCAGACTGCCGACTTCAAGGGTTCGCAGCCCTACCAACTGCTCCAGCGGTGCCATCGCCGGCTGCGCCATCGTCTCCTGCCCTCCGGTCCGTGGGTTTGGTGCCTGGCAATCCGTGTCGGGGCTTGCCGTGATCGAGTATACCGCGCGCGGCCGGCCGCTGGCGACCGCTTCGCCGAAGCCCGGCACGGGCTGCCGCCCGCGGTGCCAACCGGTCGCGGCGGGAAGCCCCCGCGTGGCTTGCTTTCCGCAGCGGCGAAAGAGTATGCATACGCCACCTTGGGCCGACCGTAGCCGGTGGTGCCAGGACCCTTTTTATTGGACAGGGCCGGGGGAGCTTCGGCCGGGATCAGCGGGCATGGCGCGTATCGTTCAGAAATTCGGCGGGACCTCGGTTGCCGACGTCGACCGCATTCGCAACGTCGCCAACAAGGTGGCGGCCGAGGTCAGGGCCGGCCATCAGGTGGCGGTCGTGGTCTCGGCGATGGCCGGCCAGACCAATGGTCTGGTCAAGCATTGCACCGAGATCAGCCCGATCCACGACGCCCGCGAATATGATGTGGTGGTCGCTGCCGGCGAGCAGATCACCAGTGGCCTGCTGGCCCTGGCGCTGCAGAAGATCGGGATCCCTGCGCGCTCGTGGCTCGGCTGGCAATTGCCGGTGCGCACCGACGGCACCCACGGCAAGGCGCGCATTCTGGGCATCGAGACCGCGGAAATCGAACGGCGGATGGATCAGGGCGAGGTCGCGGTGGTCGCCGGCTTCCAGGGCATCGCCGAGGGCGACCACCGGATCACGACGCTCGGGCGCGGCGGCTCGGACACTTCGGCGGTGGCTTTGGCAGCGGCGCTCGATGCCGAACGCTGCGACATCTATACCGATGTCGACGGGGTCTACACCACCGACCCGCGCATCGTCGCCAAGGCACGCAAGCTCGAACGCATTACCTATGAGGAGATGCTGGAGCTTGCCTCGCAAGGGGCCAAGGTGCTGCAGACGCGCTCGGTAGAAATGGCGATGAACCATCGCGTCCGGGTCCAGGTGCTGTCCAGCTTCGACGAACGGCCGGGCAGCGACCTGCCCGGAACTTTGGTGGTAGACGAGGACGAAATCGTGGAACAGGAAATTGTCAGCGGTATCGCCTATAGCCGTGACGAGGCCAAGATCACGCTGGTGCGGGTGCCGGACCGGCCGGGCATCGCCGCCAGCATCTTCGGACCACTCGCCGAGGCTGCGATCAATGTCGATATGATCGTGCAGAACGTCTCGGACGACGGCAAGACCACCGACCTCACTTTCACCGTCGGCAAGGCCGACCTCGACCGCGCCCGCCATGTCATCGAAGCGGCGGAACACGATCTGCGCTACCAGCGCCTGGTCGCCGACGGCGACGTGGTCAAGGTCTCGGTGATCGGGGTCGGCATGCGCAGCCATGCCGGCGTCGCCCAGCGGATGTTCAGGGCTCTGGCCGACAAGGGCATCAATATCCTGGTGATCTCGACCTCGGAGATCAAAGTCAGCGTGCTGATCGCCGAGGAATACGCCGAACTGGCCTTGCGTGCGCTCCATACCGCCTACGGGCTGGATCGGGCGTGAACGCGAAAGGGGCCGGATCATGACCAGCGCGGCGGCAACCGCCCGGCTCGACCGGTTGTGGCGGCGGGGACGGCAATTCCTGGGCAGCCGGCTGGCGATCATGGGCGGCGCCATGACCTGGGTCTCCGACCGCAATCTGGTGGCGGCGATTTCCAACGGTGGCGGCTTCGGCGTGATCGCCTGCGGCTCGATGAGCCCCGACCTGCTGGCCCGCGAAATCGCCGCCACTTATGAGCTGACCCGTCGGCCGTTCGGGGTCAACCTGATCGGCATGCATCCTGAGCTCGACGCCCTGATCGACGTGTGCGCCGAGCAGCGGGTCGGCCATGTCGTGCTGGCCGGCGGCCTGCCACGCTCGGCGGCGGTCAAGCGGGTCAAGGACCATGGCGCCAGGGTGATCTGCTTCGCGCCGGCCCTGGTATTGGCCAAGAAGCTGGTGCGGATGGGCGCCGATGCCCTGATCATCGAGGGCATGGAGGCGGGCGGCCATATCGGGCCGGTCGCGACCTCGGTGCTGGCTCAGGAAATCCTGCCGGCGATCCGCGAGGTGCCGGTGTTCGTCGCCGGCGGCATCGGCCGCGGCGAGGCGATTCTGTCCTGTCTGGAAATGGGCGCGGCCGGCGTGCAGATCGGCACCCGCTTCGTGTGCGCCACCGAGTCGATTGCCCATCCGCGGTTCAAGCAGGCCTTCATCCGCGCCGCGGCGCGCGACGCCGTACCCTCAGCCCAGCTCGACCCGCGATTTCCGGTGATCCCGGTGCGGGCGATCGCCAATGATGCGACGCGTCGGTTCCTCGACACCCAGCGCCAGGTGATCGACCGTTTCAATCGCGGCGAACTGTCCCAGAAGGAGGCCCAGCTCGAAATCGAGCATTACTGGGCCGGCGCGCTGCGCCGCGCCGTGATCGATGGCGATGTGGAAAACGGCTCGCTGATGGCCGGTCAGAGCGTCGGCATGGTGACCCGCGAGCAGCCGACCGCCGAAATTCTGGACGAACTGGTCGAACAGGCGCAGCGGGCACTGACCCGGCGCTGGCGCGATCCGGTCAGCACCACGGCGGCGGGCGATACCGCCGCCGGCGCCGTGCCCCGGCTGGCCGAGGTCGCCACAATCGAGGTGGCGGACTAAATGGTCGAGACACCGGGGCGGACGCCTGCGGCGTTCCTCGCCGGCGGTCATAGACGGATTCTCGCCCATCTGCGCGATGTCATGGCCGGGTCCGGGACCGGCGAGCAACGTCTCGGCCGCATCGTTCGCCTGATCGCTACCGAGATGGGGGCCGATGTCTGCTCGTGCTACGTGCTGCGCGCGGGCGAGGTTCTGGAGCTGTTTGCCACTGTCGGTCTCAATCCGATGGCGGTGCACAAAACCCGGCTCCGGGTCGGCGAGGGCATCATCGGCGACATCGCCGCCCATGCCAAGGCGATCGCGCTGGCCGACGCCCCCAGCCACCCGCGCTTCGCCTATCGCCCGGAGACCGGCGAGGAGCCGTTCCACTCCATGCTCGGTGTTCCGATTCTGCGCGGCGGCCGGGTCCGTGGCGTGCTGGCGATCCAGCACCGCGAGGAACGGCAATACGGCGACGACGAAGGCGAGATTCTCGAAACCGTCGCCATGGTCATCGCGGACCTGATCGCCGCCGGCGACCTGCTCGGCGCCCAGGAAAAGCCATCGCTCAGCGCCGAAGCGCTGTTGCCGTCGCGGCTCTCCGGGGTTGGGTTGCACCGGGGCATGGCGATGGGGTTGGCGGTGATGCATCGCCATCAGCTGACCATCACCCAGGTGGTCGCCGACGACCCCGAACGCGAAATGGAGCGGCTGCATGAAGCGCTGACCCGGATGCATCGTTCGATCGATGCCCTGGTGGCGCGGTCGATGGCGGCGCATTCCGACGAGCCGCGCGACATCCTGGAGACCTACCGGATGATCGCCGAAGACCGCGGCTGGCTTGGCCGTATCGGCGAGGCGATCCACAGCGGCCTGACCGCCGATGCCGCGGTGTCGCGCGTCCAGAACGACACCCGCGCGCGGATGAACCAGATCTCGGATCCGTATCTGCGCGAACGCCTGCTCGATTTCGACGATCTCGCCTACCGGCTGCTGCAGCACCTGGCTGGCAAGACTTCGGCCAGCGATGGCGTGCCGCTGCCCGACGACTGCATCCTGGTCGCCCGCTCGCTGGGACCGGCCGAGCTGCTTGACTACGACCGCACCCGCTTGCGTGGCGTCGTCCTGGAGGAGGGCACCACCACCAGCCATGTCGCGATCGTGGCCCGCGCCCTCAACATCCCGGTGGTCGGCCAGTGCACCGGCGCCTTGAGCCGGATCGAGCATCTCGATCCCCTGGTGATCGACGGCAATCATGGCCAGGTCTTCGTCCGCCCCGGCGAGGATATCCAGTCGGATTTCGCCGACAGCCTGCGCCGGGCCGAGAACTGGGAGCGGCTCTACGCCGAGGGCCGCGACCTGCCGTCGATCAGCCGGGACGGCGTCGCCGTGTCGATCCAGATCAATTGCGGCTTGCTGCTCGATCTCGCCCATCTGGCCGACAGCGGTGCCGATGGTATCGGGCTCTACCGCACCGAGATTCCGTTCATGGTCCAGTCGACCTATCCCGATGTGCCGACCCAGACCGCGCTCTACGCCAAGGTGATCGAGCAGGCCGCGGGCAGGCGGGTGGTGTTTCGCACCCTGGATGTCGGCGGCGACAAGCGGCTGCCCTATTTCTTTACCGAGCCTGAAGAGAATCCGGCGATGGGCTGGCGTGCCATCCGGATCGGACTGGACCGGCCGGCGATGCTGCGCCAGCAGTTGCGCGCCCTGTTGCGGGCGGCGGCCGGGCGGCCGCTGCATCTGATGTTCCCGATGGTCGCCGAAGTCGCCGAATACGACGACGCCCGCCGCATCCTCGATATGGAGCTGGCCCGGCTGGCGCGCGATGGCCACCCGGCACCGGCGGCGCTGCAAGTCGGGGTCATGCTTGAGGTGCCGGCGCTGCTGTGGCAGTTGCCGGCGCTGCTGCCGCGGGTGGATTTTCTGTCGATCGGCTCCAACGACCTGTCGCAATTTTTGTTCGCCTATGACCGCGGCAATCCGCGCCTTGGCAATCGCTACGACTCGTTGTCGCCGGCCCTGCTGTCGGCCCTGCGCCAGCTGGTTGACCAGTGCCGTGCTGCGGAGGTTCCCTTGAGCCTGTGCGGCGAGATCGCCGGCCGGCCGCTCGATGCCATGGCCCTGATCGGCATCGGCCTGCGCGCGCTGTCGATGTCGGCGCCCTCGGTCGGCCCGGTCAAGACCATGTTGCGCAGCCTGGATGTCGGGGCGGTGTCTCATTACCTCGACAGTCTTTACCGCCGCGGCGATCGCAGCTTGCGCAATCGCTTGCGGGCGTTTGCACGAGATCATGGCGTGGTGATCTGATCGATTGCCCCAGCGGTGCCAAGTTGTTACAACGGCGCCTTGAACGGACTGCCCGGGGCAATCGGCAAAACCTCCGGCGGCGGCACGGTCGACATGCCGCCCAGGGTCTTCATCGCCTTCGCCCATCCAGGTCGGAGCATCGCTGCCGGACGGTGTCGCGCAACGGAGCGGCTGGCCTATGGTCGACCTCAAACGCAAATTGTTCAGAGTGCTTGCCAAGGGCGGAGCACAGCCCGAACCGGCCGCCGCCCGCCCCGCGGAACCATCGGCGGCGGGGGCGAGCGTCAGCGCATTGCTGAAGGCGACCCGCAAGAGCCAGGGAATGGAACTGCGCGACGTCGCCACCACCTTGAAGATTCGCCACGTCTATATGCTGGCGATCGAGGACGGCCGCTTTTCCGAACTGCCGGGCCCGGCCTATGCGGTTGGTTTCCTGCGCACCTATTCGGACTTTCTCGGGCTCGACGGCGACATCGTGGTCCGCCGCTACAAGGACGAGATCGCCGGCAAGGTCGGGCGCCAGTATCTCTACATGCCGACCCCGGTACCGGAAGGCCGGGTTCCTGGCGGGACGGTGCTGCTGATCGCGGTGGTGTTCGCCGGGGTCGCCTATGGCGGCTGGTACTATCTGAGCGCGATCGATCGCAGCGTCGTCGATCTGATCCCGGCGCTGCCCCAACGCCTGGTCTCGCTGCTCGAGGTGTTGCCGTTCGGCTCGACTTCGACGCCGGGCGAACCGGCGGCGCCATCCCCGGCTGCCAAACCGCCGGCCGCCTCGCCACGACCGGCCGCCGGGGCGACCGCCCCGGCAGCAGCGCCGCCCGCACCGCCGCCCGGGGTAGCCCCGGCTGGTCCGGCCAGCCCGCCCGCCGTGGCCTCCCCGACTGGTTCGGCAGCAGCCCCGGCCGGGACCGCGGCAGCATCCCCCGCCAGCGTCACGCGCGGCGAAAATCGGCTTCGGCTCGGTGTCGCCACGCCACCGGCGCCGACGCAAGTTCCGACCCCGGCTCCAACTGCCGCGCCAACCGCGATGGCGCCAGCCGGGCCGGCTCTGGGCGGGCCGGCTCTGGGCGGCGGCGATCATGGTTCGGAATCCGCCGACGAAGTGCCGCTGGTCAGCGGGCCTGCCGACGAGGCCGGCGCCAGCCGTCCTGCCGCTGAAACCGCTGCGGCTGCGCCAGCGATCCCGGTGCCGCCGCCGCTACCGGAAGCCAAGGCGGTGACCCGGATGTTCGGCACCCAGAACCGGGAGTCGCGGATACAGCTGTTGGCGACCCAGGACAGCTGGGTCCAGCTGCGCGACGGCAACGGCGATCTGTTGTTCACCCGGGTGTTGCGGCCGGGCGATGCCTATCGGGTGCCCGATCGGCCGGGCGTCCGTTTGCGCACCGGCAATGCCGGCGGCCTCACGGTCACGGTCGATGGCGTCGGCGTGGCACCACTGGGGGCGGTCGGCCAGGTGGTGCGCGATATCGCCCTTGACCCGGCACGCCTGCAACGCGCCGGCAACTGACCGCTTCAGAATCGGCGTCGGACGCGCTATATCAGTGGCATCGAACCCGCCCGAAGGCCAGGTCCCATGAGCGTTCGCCCCTATCGTGACATCGACCGCCGCAAGAGCCGTCTCATCCATGTCGGACGGGTGCCGGTCGGCGGCGACTCACCGATCGCGGTGCAGTCGATGACCAATACCCTGACCCACGATGTGGCGGCCACCGTCGCCCAGATCCGGGCGATGGAGGAAGCCGGCGCCGACATCGTGCGGGTGTCGTGCCCCGACCAGGAGTCAGCGCTGGCGCTGAAGCAGATCGTGCCCCAGGTCGGTGTGCCGATCGTCGCCGACATCCACTTCCACTACAAGCGCGCGATCGAGGCCGCCGAGAGCGGTGCAGCCTGCCTTCGGATCAACCCCGGCAATATCGGCTCGGCCGAGCGGGTGCGCGAGGTGATCAAGGCGGCCAAGGATCACGGCTGTTCGATGCGGATCGGGGTCAATGCCGGCTCGCTGGAGCAGGATCTGCTGGAAAAATACGGCGAGCCCTGCCCCGAGGCGATGGTCGAATCGGCGCTCGACCATGCCCGGATCCTCGAAGACAACGACTTTTTCGACTTCAAGATCAGCGTCAAGGCGTCTGACGTGTTCCTGGCGGTGGCCGCTTACCAGGCGCTGGCCGAGGCCTGCGACTACCCGCTCCACATCGGCATCACCGAGGCGGGGGGCTTGCGCGCCGGCACCGTCAAGTCGTCGATCGGGCTGGGCATGTTGTTGTGGGCGGGAATCGGCGACACCATCAGGGTTTCGCTGTCGGCGGATCCGGTCGAGGAAATCCGGGTCGCCTTCGATATGCTGAAGACGCTGGGCCTGCGTCGGCGCGGCGTCACCGTGATCTCCTGCCCGTCCTGCGCCCGCCAGCAATTCAATGTGATCAACACCGTTTCGGTGCTGGAGGAACGGCTGGCCCACATCACCACGCCAATGACGGTGTCGGTGATCGGCTGTGTGGTCAACGGTCCGGGCGAAGCGCGGGAGACCGACATCGGCTTCACCGGTGGCGGCAACGGCACCCATCAGGTCTATATCGCCGGCCAGCCCGACCATCGGCTCAAGGACAAGGACATCGTCGACCATCTGGTTGCCCTGGTGGAGCGCAAGGCCGCGGAGATCGAATCGGCCAAGCTGGCGGCCGAGTAACCCCCGCCTCGGCTAGGGACCAGGCTCCCGGTCGCAGGGTTCGGACGCTTTGTGATCCGCCGCCAACCGGTCCGACCAGGCCAGTTGGCTGGTGACCAGCGACCACGATGCGGGATCGGTCGGGAAGTGCGCGGCCGCAACCGGCTGGCCGAGCAGGAAGCCTTGCGCCTGATTGCACTGCTGCAGCTCGAGCAGGCGCAGTTGCTCGATGGTCTCAACGCCTTCGGCGATTACCGTGATGCCCAGGCGATGGGCAAGGGCGATCAGGCCCTCGGTGACCGCCGCGGTTTCGCGGTTGGTCGTCATGTCGGCGACGAAGCTGCGGTCGATCTTCAGGGTCGAAACCGGAAAACGCCGGAGATAGCTTAGCGAAGAGTAGCCGGTGCCGAAATCGTCGAGGCACAGGCGCATGCCCATTTCGGCGAAATTCATCAGCAGGGTGCGGGTCGCCGGCTTGTCGTCGATCAGCAGACGCTCGGTGATTTCGACTTCAATCCGGCGCGGCGGTATGCCGTAGCGGGCGAGCGCATCGGCGACTCTCTGGGCCAGACGACGGTCGCGGAACTGCCGGGCCGAGACGTTGATTGCCAGGCTTGGCAGATCGACCCCGGCGTTCAGCCAGATCGCGTATTGGCGCAAAGACTCCTCGATGATCCAGTCGCCGATCGGTTCGATCAGCCCGGTTTCCTCGGCGATCGGAATGAACTGGTCGGGGGGGACCGAACCCAGTTTCGCACAGTTCCAGCGCAGCAGGACCTCGGCGCCGATCAGCGCACGGTCGGCGATCCGCATCTGGGGCTGGTAGGCCAGGGACAATTCGTCGTGCTCAAGCGCGCGCCGGAGGTGG
Source organism: Azospirillum sp. (assembly GCA_016124535.1). Lineage (GTDB taxonomy): Bacteria > Pseudomonadota > Alphaproteobacteria > Azospirillales > Azospirillaceae > RI-112. Next base: position 73,130 of record WGNK01000017.1, on the reverse strand, counting down.
CTGTCGATCATCAGCCGGCGATGGGCTCGCTCGTTCTGTTCGGTGGTGAAAAACCGGAAAGCGGCCCGTCCGTCCGATTTGGCCTGGTACATCGCGGCATCGGCATTGCGCATCAGCACCTGGGCATCGGAACCATCGAACGGCGCGATCGCGATGCCGATGCTGACCGACGCAAACACCTCCTCCCGGTTGAGGCAGAACGGGTCGGCGAACGCGGCGAGAATTTTCTGGGCCACCGATTCCGCATCGATCGGGTCGGGTAGCTCATTGAGAACAATCAAAAATTCGTCGCCGCCGAAACGGGCGACGGTATCCGATGCGCGCAGCGAATTCTGCAGCCGGCGGCCGGCCTGGCACAGCAGTTCGTCGCCGATCCCGTGGCCCAGGGTGTCATTGACCTGCTTGAAATGGTCGATATCGACAAACAGCACGCCGACCGAGCGCTTGGACCGCTGGGCCCGGATCAGGGCCTGATTGAGCCGGTCGAAGGCAAGCACCCGGTTGGGCAGGCTGGTCAGCGCGTCGAAATTGGCCTGATGCAACAGTTTTTCTTCGTAGAGCTTGCGGATCGTGATGTCTTCTTTGATCCCGAGATAATGGGTGGTGTGGCCGTCCTCGGCTTTGATCGGGCAGATCAGGACGTATTCCCACAGCAGGTCGCCGTTTTTCTTGCGATTTAGCAGCTCGCCGCTCCATTCGCCGCCCGCCGAGATGGTCTGCCAGAGATCCGCATAGACGGCGGTTGGCGTGTGTCCGGAGGCCACCATGCTCGGGTTCTGTCCGATCGCTTCATCGGAGCTGAACCCGGTTACCTCACTGAACTTGCGATTGACGAATTCGATCCGGCCATTGAGATCGGTGATCATCACCGAGATCGGGCTCTGTTCCACGACCAGCGAGAATTTTCGCAAGGTTTCCTGGGCCTGGCGATCGGAGGCGACAAAAACCAGGTTTTGCAGCCCGCCCTGGGCATCATAGAGTACCGATCCGGCCAGTTGGATCGGCATCGACCGACCATCATGTGTGATCAGCGCGAGATCAAGGCTCTCAAGCAGCCCGGTTCGAACGACGTGTGACCAGCCGCGCTCACGGAAGCGCTCGCGGTCCTCGGCGGCAAAGATATCGGCGATGCTATCGACGGTGGCCTGGTTGACGAATTCGGGAAACAGCTCCTGCCAGCCGACCTCGCTGGAATCACCGCCGCCCAGGGTGCCAACTCCATAGCCGGTGATCTCGCTGAAGCGGCGATTGGCATAGACGATTTCACCATGAGGATCGGTGATCATGGTGATGACCGGGCTCTGTTCGACCGCCTCCGACAGGCGCCGCAGGGTGAGGTCGCGCCGGTCGTGTTCTGTGGTCTCGACCAAAGCAACGATCAAGCCAGTCTCGGCGAATTTGAACGCATGCACCTCGAAGGAGCATTGGACTCCTTCAGTCTGATAAGGAATGCTCTCAGTAATCAGGTTGGTGCCGTATTCAACGACACTGAGCAGCTCTTTGAGCAAGGGGGATCCGGCCAACCCCGGTAAGACCAATTCGATCGGCCGACCGATCAGATCACGATGATCGACGCCGAGAATTCTGTCGGCCGAGGCATTGGCACTGCGTAATATGAGCTGACTGTCTGGACCCACGTCAAAGGTTTGGATACCAATTCTCAACGACTCAAAAATATTGAGGACGCCACTGCCCAGGATGGAATGGATCGATGCTCGACCGGACAATTGATTCATAGGTCACATCGGAATTCTGGCGACCAAGCCTGTCAAGGGAAACATTGACGATCGTTCACCGGCCGAGACATCCAGCGAATTAGAAACGTTTTTACATCTTGTTTGGCGGTCCATGCAACTGTATGATCATCAGGTGTGGCACAGAGGCGGGATATTTTATACTCAGTGAGCACTTATTGGTGTCGCATACCAGATCGATCCAACCGCACCTACAAATCGTATCATCCAACCGGACCCGCCCGTTCAGACCCAACCGCTCGGCAAACCATGGCGATCACCAAAGCCCTCGCTGAAGACATTCTGGCGCACCAGCGCTTTGTCAAGAACCTCCAGGGCGGAAAGCGCCTGTCGATCAAAGCGGCCGATCTCTCGGGACAGAAGCTCAATCGGTTGAGCTTTGCCTTTGCCGGATTGGTGGCATGCAATTTTGCCCGTTCCGAACTGATGCGGAGCAATTTCGAGCGGGCCGATCTGTTCGGCGCGAATTTTGAGGAGGCCAATCTGGTCGGCGCCTGTCTGCGCCGATCGGACTTGCGCGGCGCCAATTTCCAGCGTGCCAAGCTGATCGACGCCAATCTCGACGAGGCCAATCTCCAGCCGGGCAAGGTGATGCGCTTCGGCGCCCAGGGCCAGACCCACCAACTGGTGCCAGTCAGCTTTTCCAGCGCCAATATGATGGGCGCGCGGGTCGAATCGGCCAATCTCACCCGGGCCGACTTCTCCAATGCCTTTCTGATGCAGACCGGGTTCGACCGCTCGGATCTGTCGTCGGTCAATCTGTCGAAGGCGATTCTGTCGGGCGCCAAGCTGCGCGGCGCCAAGCTGGCCAAGGCGGTTCTCGACGGTGCCAAACTCGATCGTGCCGATTTCACCGGCGCCGACCTGCGCGAGGCCTCGCTGCGCAACGTCAATCTATCCTCGACCAACCTGACCGGCTGCAATCTTGCCGGCGCGGTCATGCCGGAGCCGTCATCCGACACCGATTTCCGGTTGGAAGAGGTGGTGGTTGCCCATCAGGCATGGCTGACCTCCGGCGGCGGCCAGGGCACGCGGGCGGTGTTTGATCAGAAAAGCCTGCCGGGGATCGATTTCACTGGCGCCGATCTGAGCGGCGCCAGTTTCCGCGGCACCGACCTGACCGGCGCCAGATTCGCGGGATGCTCACTGGCCTTTGCCGATTTTGCCGGCGCCGGCCTCGACGGCACCGTCCTTGCCAAGGCAAACCTGAGCGGCGCCTGCCTGGCCGGGGCGACGCTGTGCAGCGCCGATCTGAGCGGGGCGGTCCTGACCGCCATCGAGCTGATTTCCGCCGGCGGCCAGCGCACGGGCCGGGTGGTTTCGACTGATCTTTCCAAGGCCGACCTGTCGGGGGCCAAATTTCACGGCGCCCGGCTGACCGCGGTCGAACTGGCCGGCGCCAAACTCAACGGCGCTGATTTTTCCACCGCCACGCTCGAAGCTTGCGACTTCTCCGCCGCCGATGCCGCCGGTGCGGTGTTCCGGGCCAGCACCCGCCCGAGTGCCTAGTGCCGGATCGCCACACCGAACAGTTAATTCGGCACCTAAAGATAACGCCATTGCCTCGCACGGCTTGAAGGCTCTAACATACCCAGTATTGGTAAAGCCTCAGTTGGGCTGATTGTTGCTGCTAAATAAATGCCAAAATAAACGGCAAATAAACAAGAAAAAGAGTGCTTCTAAGGATCTGTCGACAAACGAATGGAAGTAAAGTGGCGCGGGCTCCCGAAATGGAGACCGTCAGCAACTTTGTTTATCATCCCGAGCGTCGGCCGCATCGGTGCCGGATCGGCTGCGTCTTCGGTTAGTTCCCAAGGCCGTGCTTTTTGGGGGGAAGCATCGGCTCGCCCGCCCTCGCGGCGGGCAGAACCTTACACGGGGAAAATGCCCATGATTTGGTCACAAGTTTATGATCCGGCGGGAAATCTTTGGCTTTCATCGGCGATTGCCGCGATTCCCATCGTGATCTTCTTCGTCTCGCTCGCCGTGTTGCGGGTCAAGGGCTATATCGCCGGTACCGTCACGGTTCTGGCGGCTTTGGCAGTTGCGGTCTTGTTCTACCAGATGCCGACGATCTCGGCCGTGATGGCGGTGGTCCAGGGCTTCGTCTTCGGGCTATGGCCGATCGCCTGGATCATTGTGGCCGCGGTGTTCCTCTACAAGCTGTCGGTCAAGACCGGGCAGTTCGAGATCATCCGCGCCTCGGTGGTGTCGATCACCGCCGATCAACGGCTGCAGATGCTGATGATCGGTTTTTCGTTCGGTGCGTTTCTGGAGGGAGCGGCCGGGTTCGGCGCGCCGGTGGCGATCACCGCGGCGTTGCTTGTGGGCCTGGGCTTCAATCCGCTCTACGCCGCCGGCTTGTGCCTGATCGCCAACACCGCCCCGGTCGCGTTCGGCGCGGTCGGCATTCCGATCATTGTCGCCGGGCAGGTCTCCGGCCTCGACCCTTTCAAGATTGGTGCCATGGCCGGCCGCCAGTTGCCACTGCTCGGCGTCTTTGTGCCGTTCTGGATCGTCTTTGTCATGGACGGCATGAAAGGCATCAAGGAAACCTGGCCGGCGATCCTGGTCTGCGGCGTCAGCTTCTCGATCGGAGTATTCTTTACCTCGAACTACATCGGCCCCGAGTTGCCCGACATCACCTCGGCGTTGATCAGCCTGATCTGCATTACCGTCTTCCTGAAATTCTGGAAGCCAAAAAACATCTTCCGGTTCAAGGAAGAGAGTAGCGAAGAAAAACACACCCACGACTACACGCTGGGCCAGATATTCACAGCATGGTCGCCGTTCCTGCTGCTCACCATCATGGTGATCATCTGGAGCCTGAAGCCGTTTAAGGCTCTGTTCGCCAAGGGGGCGGCGCTCGCCTTCACCAATATCGTGTGGGAAATCCCCAACCTGCACAATCTGGTGGCCAAGGTCCCGCCGATTGTCGCAGCGTCCAAGGCGCTTCCCGCGGTCTATACCCTGAACCTGGTCTCGGCGACCGGCACCGCGATCCTGATTGCCGCGATCCTGACGATCTTGTTCCTGCGGGTCAAAGTGGCCGACGGCATTGCCGTGTTCGGCAGCACCCTGAACGAACTTAAATGGCCGATCTACACGATCGGTACCGTGCTCGCCTTCGCCTTCATCGCCAATGCCTCCGGGTTGTCAACCACCCTGGCGCTGCTGCTGGCCGGCACTGGCAAGGCGTTCTCGTTCTTCTCGCCGGTGCTGGGGTGGCTCGGCGTGTTCCTGACCGGGTCGGACACCTCGTCGAATGCCCTGTTCGGCGCACTGCAGGCGACCACCGCCAATCAGGTCGGTATCAGCAATGTCCTGATGGTCGCTGCCAATACCACCGGTGGCGTCACCGCCAAGATGATCTCGCCTCAGTCGATCGCGGTCGCCTGCGCGGCGGTGGGGCTGGTCGGGCATGAAGCCAATCTGTTCCGCTTCACGCTGAAGCACAGCATCCTGTTCGTCTGCATCATCGGTGTGGTGACGACGTTGCAGGCCTATGTCTTCCCGTGGATGATTCCGTGAGCTAAGCAGCCAGGGCGGTTTTCCGCCCTGGCCGTCTTTTCCTGCCGTAAACGCCCTTTGCGATTTACCAGAACAGCGTGTCGTAGATCCAGGAAAAGGCGTGCGCGGCCGTGGTGCCGGCGGTGCCGATGGCGCAGCCGACCAGGGCATTCTGGGCAATGATCGATCCCGCCGGCCAGGTCACCACCGCACCGCCGAGCGGCGCCAGCAGACCGAAATAGGTCGCTGCCGCCAGCAGTGCGCCGCTATAGGCGCAGGAAATCCCAGCGTCGCGGGCCAGGCTGGCCTGGGCCAGGTTGGGCGTGGCCGTGGCCGAAATCACCGCCAGAACGATCAACAGTTTTCGCATCGCAGTCCTCCTCGATCAGGCTGAGCCCCGGCAGCCGCCGGGGCTCAGCCCGGATTGGCTGCCGGCGGAACGATCGTCCGTGGCCGGCGGATCACGATGACGGCGACGCCGGCAACGGTCAAGGCACCGCCGAGCAAAAGCGGCGGCGTCACGGCTTCGCCCAGGATCACGACACCGGCCAGCACCCCGAAGACCGGCGTGGTCAGCAGCCAGGGCATAGTCTGGTTGACCGGATAGCGTCCGACCAGAAAATACCAGGCGCCATAGGCGACAATCGTCGAAATCAAAGCCATGTAGAGCACAGCCCCCCAGCCACGCCAGTCGGCCGCGGCCAGCGCCGCCAGCTGCCCGCTTTCGAGCAGCAGCGATCCGACCAGCAATTGCGGTACGGCAAACAGCGCTATCCAGCCGTTGAGAGCGAAGCCATTGATTGGTCCCAAGGCCTTGATCTGGATGCTGGCGACCGCGAAGGCGAAGCTGGCTGCGACGACCAGGGCGAGCGGCCCGAGCCGGCCGGCCAGGCGCGGTTCGCCGGCGATGATCGCGATCCCGGCGAAGGCCACCAGCATGCCAGCCGATCGCCGCCACCCAAGCATGTCCTTGAACACCAGGGCCGCCAGCAGCGAGGCAAACGGGACCTCGAGCTGCACCGCAATCGAGGCGGTGGCGGCGTCGAGATCGGCCAGGCCGGAAAAAATCAGCGGGAAATGCAGCCCGCCCAAGCTGACCGACAGCAGAAAGACCTGGCGCAGCCGGCCGACCGGGACCGCCACGAACGGCACCAGCAACAGCGCGACCAGGCTGAAGCGCAGCACCATCAGAAACAACGGCGGAAATTCGGTCAGCCCGAATTTGGCCACCGCGAAGTTGCAGCCCCACAAGGCAACCACGGCCAGGGCGATCAGACTGTCGCGAAAGCTCATCGGGGGACCGGCGCCGGCGGTCAGGCGCGGTCCTGGTGGCGCGGTGCGAAGCCAGGGGTGACCGGCAGCGAGCGAGGTAGCCGCCGCCAGGTCAGGCCGTCGTAAAGCTGGCCGAACAAGCGTCCGGCCAGTTCGGAGATCACGATCAGACCGCAGCCAACCGCCGCGGAGGCAACGCCGGCCGGCAACAAAGTGGTAGCGCCGACCCCCGCCGCGAGGCTCGCTGAACCGGTCAGGACCGCAGCAGTGCCGAACAGCGTCGCACCAAAGACGCAAGCCTGGCCCAGGTCACGCGCCAGATCAGCGCCGGCATGGCTCGGCGCCGGGGTCGCGAACAGCAGAGCCAGCGCCAGCACCAGTCGTGCCACGTCGTCACCTCGGGATCGGTTGGTGCCGCACAATCTCGGGCCTGGAACCGGATCGGTCAAGCCCGACGGCACGCGACCCAGGGCTCCAAACTCAGGTTAACCGGGTTGTGTGCTGAGCATGTCTGGCCGCTTGGAGGTTGAAGTCCTCAATCCCGCTTGATCGGACGAAGAATTAGTGAAGAGCAAGGTCCGACTCCCTGGGAGGGGAGCCTGAAAGAAGCGGAATCAAAACTGCGACCTGACGTACAGCAATCGGGGACAAGGCGCTGTGGCTCGGACAAGCGGGCGACTGACCGTGAAGTCTTCGCCATCAAAGAGGTCAGGGGATAAATCCCTCAGCGATTTCCTGATTTTTCTGCCACCGAGTATCGGCCCTTGAACGATTTGGCCTCGGAGATGACTTCGGCGAAGCGTGTCATCAGGGGCTGGAGCCTTATCTCGGGCAAGGTCGGGATGAGTTGGAAGAGCATGCATCCTTGGCCGAACAGGGAATGGGGTCGGGTCTTTGCGGTGTTGGACTTGAGCAGGCGGTCCAAGCCGGGTGGGTTCGCCGATGCGGGTGGCTCCAAGCCCCATGCCAAAGACCAAATCCTCAATATCCCTGAAGCTGGGCGCGATGGTCCAGCGTTCGACAGGTTGCCACGGCAGCGAATGCCGAAGCCGAAGCCCAACTCCTTCAAGAAAGAGAACACGTCAATGCCGGCATAATAAGTCCATGGCTGTCCCCCGTGGATGCTTGGGGCCGGGTTCCCGGACCCCGTCGTTGTCACCATCACTCTGAGGGACAGCCGCCCGTCCAGCCTATCCCCTGGACCCAGGCCCATTACGGCATCTGCACCAATAATCGGTGCTTTGGCGGTTGCTATCGTACTACAATAATGCGCGCAGCCCCGGCATCGGTCGGGGATGGGCCGGTGTCACGACCGCCCCGATCGACGAGAGACCTGTGTCACGCATGAGCGAAGCGAAATCGAGCGATCAGGAGTTTCTGGTTCCCCGCCCGGCGGCAACCTTGCGTCATGGCGTGACCGAGAGCATCCGTCAGGCGATTGCCGTGGGCCGCTTCAGGCCGGGTGAGCGCATGCCCGAGCGGGACCTGTGCGAAATGACCGGGGTCAGCCGGACGCTGGTCCGCGAAGCCTTGCGCCAGCTGGAATCGGAAGGGCTGATCGAGGTGATCGCCCACAAAGGGCCGGTGGTGGCGCGGATCAGCGCGGCCCAGGCAATCGGCATCTACCAGGTGCGCGAAGTGCTCGAAGGGCTGGCCGCACAGCTGTTCGCCGAGCATGGAAGCGAGGCCGATCTGCAGGCCCTGCATGCGGCCTTTGACGAGTTAAAGCAGTCGGAGGATGCGGCCAAGCGCTTGGCCTTGAAGAACAAGTTCTATGGCTGCCTGATAGCCGGCACCGGCAACGAGGCTCTGGGCAAGGCACTCTATATGCTGAACACACGCACCATGCTGCTGCGTGCGCTGTCGCTCCAGGTGCCGAACCGGTGGCCGCAGAGCCTGAGTGAACTGCAGGCGCTGCTCACGGCTCTCGACCAGCGGGATCCGGTGAAGGCCAAAGGGATCGCGGTGGACCATGTGCGCCGCGCCGCCGCCGCCGCCATGCACACCTTCTCGATCGACACCCACGAGCCGAAGCGCAACGGCTGAACATCGTCTCGGCCGCGGATGGCGCCGTGCCGCCGCCCGCCCGGCGGCGGCGGGGGACACCGGCTGCGGGCAATCGAGATGATTGTATTACGATCATAACATGCCTATGATGCCACCAATGAACAAGCCGGTCGCGGGGCCGGTCGTGCGGGGGACGGTTCGCCCGCCGGTCAGCGACCACGAAAAGACCAACACCATCGGGGGCATGGCCGACGGACTTCGCCTGATCGGGAGGGAAGCGTGAGCGAGACATTTGGATTCGTCGGAATCGGCAATATGGGTCTGCCGATCGCCGGACGTCTGATGGATGCGGGGCATTCGCTCGTCGTTTACGACACGCGAGAGCGCGCGATGCACCCCCTTGTCGCGCGCGGGGCGGCGCGAGCGGCGTCGGTCGCAGACGTCGCGGCGCAGGTCGGGACCATCCTGCTGTCGCTGCCGACCCCGGCGATTGTGCAGGCCGCGGTACTCGGCGAGACCGGCCTCGCCCCCGGCCAGCGGGTGAAGCGAATCGTCGATCTGTCGACAACCGGGCCGCACATGGCGGCACGCCTCGATGAGACGGTGGCGGGACTCGGGATACGCTGGATCGACTGTCCGGTCAGCGGCGGCGTTGGCGGTGCCAGGGCGGGCACGCTCGCCGTGATGTTCTCCGGCCCCGGCGCCGACTACGAGGAGCTTCTGCCGACGCTGCGGGTGATCGGCAAGCCGTTCTATATCGGCGAAAAACCCGGACTGGCACAGACGATGAAGCTGGTCAACAATATGCTCTCGGCCGCGGCCATGGTGCTGAGCGCAGAGGCCGTGGTCATGGGGGCCAAGGCCGGCATTCAGCCCGGTGTCATGATCGACGTGATCAATGTCGGCAGCGGCCGCAACACCGCGACGATGCAGAAATTTCCGCAATCGATCCTGCCGCGCAGCTTCGACTATGGCTTCTCCACCGGCCTCATGCACAAGGACGTGGATTTGTTCATGGCGGAAGCGCGATCGATGGGGCTGTCGCTGGAGGCCTGCCAGGTTGTCCTCGAGATCTGGCGGCGCGCGGTCGATGCGCTCGGTCCCGAATCCGACTTTACCAGGGTGGTGACACTGATGGAGAAGGCGGCGGGGCTGGAACTTCACGGTGCCCCCACCGCGGTTTAGTCGCGCTCGACCTGCGGCTCAGTCGCGGGAGGATTGCGGCGGAGCGACGAACAATCACATCACAATAGCCGCGCGCCCGCACGGCGCAGCAGGTGCCGGGCGGAAGCGGCCGACCGAGAGGAGGAAACCATGGAGATCAAACGCAGCGGTTCCGTCCCGTCGCGCAGGGCGCCGGCGAGCGCCTTCACCGGCACGGTCTGGCAGGATCCAATCATCGAGGCGCCGGCGCCGGCGCTGCTGAAATCCAACGTGGTCACCTTCGAGCCCGGAGCGCGGACCCACTGGCACACCCACCCGATGGGGCAGACCCTCTACGTGACCTACGGCACCGGCCGCATCCAGGGCTGGGGCGGGCCGATCCAGGAAATCCGTGCCGGCGACGTCATCTGGATTCCGCCCGGCGAGAAGCACTGGCACGGCGGCGGTCCGACCACGACGATGACCCACATCTCCATGCAGGAAGGCATCGACGGCGTGGTGGTCGAGTGGCTCGAGCCGGTTACCGACGAGCAGTACGCCGGCAGCTGAACCGCGAGTTCGGGGCACGGCGCCTGCCGCCGCCCCGAGCGATTCCGGGAAACCGATACCCCGGCCGGCCGGACCGCCGCCGCTGTGCCGTGTCCGCCGGATCAACCAGGACTCGAGGAACGGCATGACCCTGGACCCATATCTGAACCCCTATGAAGTCTACGCTGTGCGCTATGGCCACAACCCGGCCGCCACCGCGGCCCACACTCTGCTGGGCAGCGACAGCCATGACCTGGCGACGCCGCTCGACTATTTCGTCTGGGCAATCAGGGGCAACGGCCGCACCTTCGTCGTCGACACCGGTTACGACGAGGCGATGGGGCTGAAACGCAAGCGGCAATTTCTGCGTTCGCCGGCAGACGGACTGAAGACCATCGGCGTAGACCCGCAGACGGTCGAGGACGTGATCATCTCCCACATGCATTTCGACCACTGCGGCAACTATGAAATGTTCCCGAATGCGAAGTACCATTTGCAAGACACCGAGATCGCCTACTGCACCGGTCGCTGCATGTGCCACGGTGCCTTGAAGCTGCCTTACGAAGAAGCCGACGTTGTGGCGATGGTGCGCAAGCTGTTCGCCGGTCGCGTCCGCTTTCACGACGGCAGCGTCGAGATCGCACCCGGCATCAGCGTCCACCTCATCGGCGGTCATAGCAAGGGGCTGCAGGTCGTGCGGGTGTGGACCCGCCGCGGCTGGCTGGTCATTGCCTCGGATGCCAGCCATTTCTACGCCAACATGGAACAGGGTCGCGCCTTCCCGGTTCTGCACAGCCTGGCCGACACCCTCGAGGGCTATGACCGCTTGAGGGCGCTGGCGAGCGAGCGATCCAACGTGATTCCGGGCCACGATCCGCTGGTCCTCGACCGCTATCCGGCGCCGCGCGCCGAGCTTGAGGGCATCGTGGTGCGATTGGACGCCGACCCGAAGGCCTAGCCCCGGGCCGGGTCATGCCGCCGGCAACCGGCCGGCACCTGCCGACAGATCCGGCTTCGGGCCGCTTCGGACCCAGCGGCGTGCCGTAACCCTGCCCGGCCCCAGGGACCCAACAGGGTGTTGCGCGACCTGCCGGCCCGATGTCCCGGCGTCGATTGTCTGATTGCATGACGTCCATTATGATTGTATTATCGTCATAGGAGAGCGGCCAGGTCAGTGGGCCCGAGCCGCGCCCAAGAGTCGTCGCCAAGACGCGTGAGATCGGGAGGGAAAATGGCTCGCCTTGACGGAAAGGTTGCGTTCGTAACCGGCGCAGCCGGCGGCATCGGTCGTGCGATCGGGCTTGCCATGGCGCGGGAAGGTGCGGTCGTCGGCATGGCCGACATCAACGAGCCGCTGCTGCTGGAGACGATCGCCGCATCCGGCATGGCCACGCTCCATGGCTACGCCTGCAACGTGGCCGATCGGCAGGCGGTTCGGCAAGCGATCGACGCCCATGTCCGGGCAGGCGGCGGGCTCGACATCCTGGTCAACAACGCCGTCCGTTTTCACTACGGGGTGCTGGCCGAGTTCCCGGAAGACATCGCTTCCGACATGATCGATGTCGGCTTGAAGGGTGTTTTCTGGTGCCTGCAGGCGGCCACGCCGCACCTGATCGCGCGCGGCGGCGGCAGTATCATCAACCTCTCCTCGATCGCGGTCACGATGGCGATCCCCAAGGCCGCGGTCTACACCTCGATCAAGGGTGCGATCGATGCCCTGACCCGTCAGCAGGCGGCCGAACTCGGACCTTACGGCATCCGCGTCAATGCGCTGGCCCCCGGCTCGGTGCCGACCCCCGGCGCCAATTCGGTGATCGACGCGGCCGGATGGCAGAGCCGCACCGGGAAATCGGTTCTGAAGCGCCTGCCCACCGCCGAGGAGATCGCCGACGCGGCGGTCTTTCTGTCCTCGGGCGAGGCCCGCAGCATCACCGGCGTGACGCTGAAGATCGACGCCGGCATGACCGTCACCGGTCCCTGAGAACCTTCGAGGCCCGCAGGCCGTGCGGGCCACCGCCGCCACTCCTTCGGCTCCGCACCATCGGGAACGCAGGTCGGAGCCCCTCGACGATCGCAACGTGAGCGCGCATGACCGGCACGCAGATTATCATAGAGAGCATTTTGCAGGCACTGGCCGCGGGCGTGCTGGTCGGGGCGATCTACGGGCTGATGTGTGTCGGCCTGGCCATGATCTTCGGCATCATGCGCGTGATCAATTTCGCCCAGGGCGACTTCATGATGCTGGGCATGTACGCCGCCTATTTCGCCTTCACCGCCCTCGGCCTGCAGACCGTGTTCGGCGCGGTGCCCGGCCCCTATGTCGCGGTGGCGATTGCCGGACCGCTGCTCTTCGCCTTCGGCTACGCCGTCCACAAGTTCCTGATCCGGCAGGTCACCGGCATGCGCACGATCGCGATGGAGGCCGAGGGGCACTACGCCCAGCTCGTCCTGACGCTCGGCATTGCCCTCGTCCTCCAGAACGGCGCGATGATCCTGTTCGGCGCGCAATTGGTGTCGTTGCGCACGCCGCTGACCGGTCAGGCCTGGATGCTCGGACCGATGTGGGGGGATGCAGTCGCGGTCTTTCTCAACCAGGCCAAAGTGGTTGCGGCGATCGTCTCCGTGGTCATCATCGCCGGGCTGTGGCTCTGCATCAAGCGGACGCGGCTGGGCAAGTCGCTGCGCGCGGCGGCCGACAACCCCGAGGCGTCGGTTTACGTCGGCATCGACGTCGATCACGCGCACCGGATCGCCTTCGCGCTCGGCTCCGCGATCACGGCAGTGGCGGGCGGGCTGCTCGCGACCAACCATCCGTTCCACCCCTTTGTCGGGCTCGACTACGTGATCGTGATGTATGCCGGGGTGGTGCTCGGCGGCATCGGCAGCGTGATCGGCGCCTTCTGGGGCGGTATGACGATCGGCCTGGTGCAGCAGCTGTCCATTCTGGTTCTGCCGACCCAGCTGCAGAACGCCACGATCTTCGTGTTCTTCCTGCTGATCGTCATCTGGCGGCCCCAGGGTTTCTTCGGCCGGGTCACGGAGCGCACCTGATGGCGTTTCTCCGCTCCCTCCTGCCATACTTCACCTTCGCCGCCGGCTACCTGGTGGTCGCGATGCTGGTGGAGAACTCCTATTATCAGCTGATCATTACACTGGTGCTGGTTTGGGCGAGCTTTGGCCTGTCCTGGAACATGCTGAGCGGCTACACCGGGCTGATCTCGTTCGGCCACGCCTCGTTCTTCGGTCTCGGCGCCTTCGCCACGGTACTGGCGCAGATTCATTTGGGCTGGTCACCCTGGATCATGCTGCCGGTTTCCGCACTGATCGGGGCGCTGGCCGGGGTCCTGATCGGCCTGCCGACCTTCCGCCTGCGCGGGCATTACTTCGCATTGTCGATGCTCGCCTACCCGCTGGCGATGTCCTACGTGTTCCAGTGGCTCGGCAAGCCCGAGATCACGATCCCGCGGGTGCTCGACCATCCCGCTCTGTTCCTGCAGTTCGAGGATCGGCGGGTCTACTCCGTCCTCGCCCTGCTTCTGCTGACCGTCATCGTTGTGATCACCCGCTGGATCGAGCGCACGCGCTTCGGGATGTCGCTGGTGGCGATCAAGCAGAACGAGGCGGCGGCAGAAGCCGCCGGGGTCGACACCCTGCGCTGGAAGCTGAAGGCGATCGCGGTCAGCGGCGCGATCGCCGGCGCCGTCGGCTCGTTCTACGCCGTCGTCATCCTGGTGATTACGCCGAGTTCGGTCTTCGGCATGCTGGTCTCGGCCCAGGCCTTGACCGTGGCGATGTTCGGCGGGGTCGGCACGGTCTGGGGGCCGATCATCGGTGCCACCGTCCTGATCCCGATCGCCGAGACGCTGCATGCGGTGATCGGCTCCTATCTTCCGGGCATTCAGGGCGTCATCTACGGCCTCGCGATCATCATCCTGATCATCGCCGCACCGGAGGGCGTGTTCTGGAAAGGCGTGGACCTGATCCGGCGGCGCCGCGTTCCCGCCGCCGGGACGGTGCCTTCGGGAGCCGGGGGAGTGAGCCGGGCCGCATCCGTCGAGCCCGCCGGAGGCGCCTCGCCGGCAAGCCGGATCAGCGACCGGATCATGCTCGACGTGCGCGGCGTGTCCAAGCGTTTCGGTGGCCTGAGGGCGGTCCGGAACGTCAGCTTTCAGGTCCGCAAGGGTGAGATCCTGGGCATCATCGGCCCGAACGGTGCCGGCAAGACCACGCTCTTCAACCTGCTCAACGGCTTTCAAAAGCCCGATCAAGGCCAGGTTCTGCTGCACGGCAGCGATCTTGCAGGCTGCCGGCCGCATTTCGCCTGTCGCGCCGGCATCGGCCGCACCTTCCAGGTGATGCGGCCGTTCAAGCGGTGGAGCGTTGCCAACAACGTGAAGGTCGGCGCCTATGTCAGGGCGGCGAGCGAAGAGGAAGCCCGGGCGATCGCGCGGGAGGCGGTGGCCCAGGTCGGCCTCTCGGCGATTTCCGATCGGCCGGCCTCGGCGCTCACCACCAAGCAACTGCGGCTGCTGGAGCTTGCCCGCGCGATCGCCGGCCGGCCGGAGATCCTTCTCCTCGACGAAACCCTGGCCGGCCTCGGCAGCGAGGAAGCCAAGGAGGTGGTCGCGGTGATCCGCACCCTCGCCGCCACCGGCCTCACAATCCTGATCATCGAGCATACAATGCAGGCGATGGTGCAACTCGTCGACCGCTTTATCGTGCTCGACCACGGCCAGCTCCTGACCGAGGGGCTGCCCGAAGCGATCGTCAAGGATCCGCGCGTCATCGAAGCCTATCTGGGAGCGAAATGGGCCGCCCATGCTTGATGTCGAAGGCCTGAGGTCTGGCTATTCCGAGGTCGCGGTCCTGCAGGACGTGTCGATCACGGTCGGCGCCGGCCAGTTCGTCTCGATCGTCGGCCCGAACGGTGCCGGCAAGACGACGCTTTTCAAGACATTGTCGGGCATCCTGACCCCGATGGCGGGGTCGATCCGCTTCGACGGCGAGGACCTGCTCACGGTCAGGCCCGCCGAACGAGCGCATCGGGGCATCGCCCACGTGCCCGAGGGCCGGCAGGTCTTCGCCTCGCTCACCGTGCTCGAAAACCTTGAAATGGGGGCATTCACCCGCATGGGCCGGGCGGCGTGGCAGGTCAACATCCAGAGAATCTTCGCCTGGTTCCCGGTGCTGCGCCAACGTGCCGACCAATTGGCCGGCACCTTGTCGGGCGGCGAGCAGCAGATGCTGGCGATCGGGCGCGGTCTCGCCTCGCAGCCCAAGCTGCTGATGCTTGACGAACCCTCGATGGGGCTGGCGCCGGCGATGGCCGATTTCGTGTTCGAGAAGCTGATGGAGATCAGAAAGGACACCGGCCTGACCATTCTGCTGGTCGAGCAGCGCGTCGCGGAAGCACTGCAGTTCGCGGACCACGCCTATGTGCTCGAGACCGGCCGGGTGGTCCTCGACGGCACCAGGGAGACCCTGCAAGCCGACGATCGCATCCGACAGGCGTATCTCGGCATGTAGTCGCCAAGAACAACACCAAGGGAGGAAACGAAATGACGCGGCTCAGAACCCTAACTTTCGCGGCCCTCGCCGCTTCGGTGGTGGCTGCAACTGGCGCGGCACCCGCCTCAGCGCAGACCACGACCGGTCCGGGACAGATCGGGCCGTTGCAGATTGGATTGATTGCACCGCTCTCAGGAATCTATGCCCGGCCCGGCCAGGTAATGAAGATGGGCGCCGAACTGGGTATCGAGGACGTCAACGCCGCCGGCGGGATCAAGTGCCTCGGCGGCGCGCCGCTCAAGCTTGTCACGATCGACAGCGGCGATTCGGTCGAGAAGGCGACCAATGCCGCACAACGCATGGTAGCGGAGTATCCCGAGTTGGTCGGCGGGACAGGCTCCTACCTGAGTTCCTTCACCTTGGCGGTGACGGAAGTGACGGAGCGGGCAAACCTGCCGTTACTGACCTTGTCCTACTCCGATCTGATCACCGAACGCGGCTTCAAGACCGTGTTTCAGACCTCCGCAACGGCGGGGGCCCAGGCGTCGATCGCCCTGCCGATCATCATGGACCTTGCCGAATCCGAAACCGGCCGGCGGCCCAAGACGGTTGCGATCATCACCGACAATACCGCCGCGTCGCTGTCGTCGGTGAAACGGATGAAGGACGGCCTGCTCCAGCGGCTCGGCCTTGAGATCGTGATGGAAGAGACCTTCACGCCGCCGCTGGCCGACGCCTCCTCGCTGGTCCAGCGGGTCCGCACCAGCCGGCCGGATTTGCTGCTCTTCCTGCCGACCGTAATCTCCGACGCCAACCTCATCCTGCAGAAATTGCGGGAATTTCGCGTCAGCGTCCCGACCATCTCGTTCGGCATCGCGATCGCCGAGCCCGAGGTCCTGAACGTCATGGACGCCAGGCTGGTCGAAGGCGTCATGTCCGCGGTCGCCAATTGGGGGGTCAAGGGACAGGAGGCTTTGATCAAGCGGCTGAAGGACCGCTATGGCGAACCGTGGATGACCCAAAACGCGATCTCGACCTACGGCGACATGTGGCTCTTCAAGACGGCCCTCGAAAAGTCATGCAGCCGGGACCGCCAGAAGCTCGCCGAAGCGCTGCGAACCCTCGACGGCGGGCCGAGCCAATACTATCCGGGCGGCACCATCCGCTTCGACGACAAGGGGCGACGGATCGGTGCCAGCCTGACCATCATCCAATGGCGCGACGGCGTGCCGGTGACGATCTTCCCGACCGATCTGGCGGTCGCCAAGCCGGTTTGGCCGAAGCCTTAAGCTCCGCAACTGGTGGCCGGCCGTCTGGTGGCCGGCCAAACTCCGGACTGCCGCTATCGCTGCGCCAAGGGATCCGCGCGGGCGGGTTGCAGCCAGCGACCTGCAGCTCCGCGCCGCTGCTGCCGGTTTGGCGCCGCTTTCGAGTTGCCAGATGTTTGTATGATTGTATGATTAAAAGGGCAGTGAGTGACGGACCGCAGTTGCGGGAACCACGCGGCGGCGACAGACGCCAGCCCGGTCTTCAGAGAGGTAAAGAGCGCGATGGACGAGAAACTGTTCGAGAAGGGGTTGGCCAAACGCAAAGCCACGCTTGGCGCCGAGTATGTCGAGAGGAACCTCGCCGCAGCCGATGACTTCAGCCTGCCCTTCCAGGAGGTGATGACCGCCTGGTGTTGGGGGTTCGGCTGGGGCGACGAAGCGATCGATCCAAAGACCCGAAGCATGATGAATCTTGCCATGCTGGGTGCGCTGGGACGCTGGCACGAATGGGAGACCCATTGCGGCGGCGCGCTCACCAACGGCGTGACCAAGGAGCAGATTCGGGCAATCATCCACGTCATTGCGATCTACGCCGGGGTTCCCTGCGGTGTCGAATGCTTCCGGATCGCCCGCAAAGTGCTTCAGGAGGCCGGGCAGCTTTGATCCGGGTCCGGCGCCGGTCGTTCGCTCGGGCAGGGCCCGGAGCGGAGGGCCGATGCCGAGACCGCCGCAGCCGCCACCTCGATTGAAAGACAGCAGGATTACAGGCTGGCCGACGGCCCTTCGGTCACCGAACTGGCGGGGAAAGCGGGATGGCGAATTCGTCATCGCTACCGGAGGCGGAACTCGCGGCTTTTGTCGCAGGACTGCGGATCGAGGACATCCCGCAACCGGTCCTGCACCAGGCCAAACGCTCGCTGGTGAATATCTTCGCGACGGCGCTAGGCGGTTGCCGCCAGCCGGCGATCGAAGTGGCGCTGACCACCTTGTCGCCATTTTCCGGGCCGGCCAATGCGAGCGTGGTCGGCCGAAGCCAGCGCGGCGACGCGGCCCTCGCCGCTTTCGTCAACGCGATGAGCGCCAACATCTTCGACTTCGACGATACCCACGAGGCGACCATCATCCATCCCGCAGCGACGGTCTTTGCCAGCCTGTTTGCCCATGCCGAAGCGGCGCGGGCGCCCGGAGCCGCGGTCCTGCGGGCGTTCGTGGCCGGCGGCGAGGTTGAATGCCGGATCGGCAACGCGATCTCACCGTCCCACTACGCACGGGGATGGCACATCACCTCGACCTGCGGCGTGTTCGGCGCAGCGGCGGCGGTCGGATCGTTGATCCGACTGTCGCCGCACCAGATGCTGCACGCTTTCAGCGCCGCCGCCGTCCAATCCTCCGGCCTGGTCGAGGCGCTGGGGACCATGGCCAAGAGCCTCAGTGTCGGTGGCGCTGCGCGCAACGGCCTGCTCTCGGCGCTGCTGGCCAAGAACGGACTGACCGGACCACAGGCGCCGCTCTGCGGGCAGCACGGCCTGCTCCGCCTCCATTCCGACGGGGTGCGGGTTGAAGCGCTGACGGGGCGGCTGGGCGCGCTGTGGGAGATCGGCGAGAACACTTACAAGCCCTATCCGGTCGGGGTGGTGGTCAATCCGGTGATCGATGCCTGTCTCCAGCTCCGCGAGCGGGACCGGCTGTCCCTGGCGGAGGTGGCCAGCATCGAGATTTCCGGCCATCCGTTGCTGCGCCAGCGCACCGATCGGCCGGACATCGCGACCGGACGAGAGGGCCAGGTCAGCGCCCAGCACGCGATTGCCATCGTACTGCTGCGTGGGCGCGCCGGGCTTGAGGAATTCTCCGACCAGGCGGTCGCCGAGACGCTTGCCGCGGGGCGGCCGAGGGTGCGGTTCCAGGACGACCCGAGCCGCGACATTGCGTCGATTGCTCTGACCGCCCGGACCCGCGACGGCCGGGAGCTCGCTGTCACCATTCCGGCTGCTCTGGGCTCCCGAAAGCAACCGCTGAGCGACGCCCAGCTCGAGGCAAAGCTGTTCGAGGGCGCGCGGTTCAGCGGGTTCCGGGGCGAGGTCCGCCGGCTCGCGGATGCGCTCTGGCGACTGGAGGAGGCCGAGGATGCGAGCCAGGTCATCCGGCTTGCAGCCGGCCCGGCGTGAACAAAAATGCTGTTCTGATGCGGGGGCGTGGGGATGAAGGGAATGTTGAAAGACCGCTGCGCGCTGGTCACCGGTTCGGTTGGCGGTGGGCTCGGCTATGCGCTGGCGGAGGCGCTCGCCGCGGTGGGGGCGAATCTCGTCCTCAACGGCCAGTGCGCGCCTGGGGAGGGGCAGCGTGCGGCGACGGTCCTGGCCGAAAAGCACGGCGTCGAAGCGGTCTTCGATCCCGCCGACCTGCGGCGCGAAGAGGAGATCTGCGCGATGATCGCGGGCGCGGCCCGGCGCTTCGGCGCGATCGACATCGTGATCAACAATGCCGTGGTCCGGCACTTCGCGCCGATTGAGGCGTTGAACCCGGTGGATTGGAACGAATCCCTTGCGGTCAATCTCACGGCTGCGTTCCACACCATACGACTAGCCCTTCCGGGGATGAAGGAGCGGGGCTGGGGACGAATCCTCAACCTGTCCTCTTACTATGGCTGGCGCGGCGTGGCGAACCGCATCGACTATGTCACGACCAAGACCGCGCTGATCGGCCTGACCCGTGCGGTTGCGATCGAGACTGCGCGCAGCGGGGTCACCTGCAACGCGATTTGTCCGGGCTCGGTATCGACCAGCGCCATCATGACGCGGATCGAGGGCATCGCCCGCGAGCAGGGCGGACCGGTGGCGGAAGTTGCGCAACGCTACGCCGAGGCGCGCAGCCCCGTCGGCCGCTTCATCGCCATGGAAAACGTCGGCGCCCTGGCGGTCTTTCTGTGCAGCCCCGCCGCCGCCGACATCACCGGGACGGTGATGCCGATCGACGGCGGCTGGCTCGCCGCCTGATGCAGGGCCGCCGCCTCAGTCCCGCCGGCCGCGGCCGGCTTCAACCGTCACCCCGGCCCAGTCCTCGATCGGCTGAATGATCCGGGTCAGATCGGCGTCGCCACCGAGCTTGGCCTTTGCGATCTTCAACAATTCGCGCACCGCGGCGCCGACCACCATCGGCACCCCCAGCTCCTCGGCCTGTTGAAGGCACAGGCGCAGATCCTTGGTCGACAGCGCCAGGGAAAAGCCGAAATCAAACCGCCGGGTCAGCACGAATTTGGGGATTTTGGTGGCGCTGGCGTTACTCTGGCCGGTGCTGACGTTGAAGACCTCGACCAGCACTTCCGGATCGAGCCCCGCCTTGGTTCCGAGCACCAGCGCTTCGGAGGTGGCAGCCAGGGCGGTCACCGAAAGCAGGTTGTTCAGGAGCTTGGTCATCTGACCCATTCCCGGTGTCGGCCCGACCAGGAAGGGCCGGCCCAGCGTCTCCAGGATTGGCTTCACCCGGTCGAAGACCGCGGGATCGCAAGCGGCCATCAGAGCGAGCGTGCCGTTCTCGGCGCCGCCGACGCCGCCGCTTACCGGACAATCGACCACGGTCAAGCCGTGCGCCGACAGGCCGCCATCAAGCGCGCGCGCCCCCGCCGGCCCGGTCGTCGACAAGTCGATCACAATCTTGCCGGCAGGCGCGACGGTGCAGCGCCCGAGACCCGCCTCGCCGAAGGCCACCGCCTCGACGACATCCGGTGTCGGCAGCGAGAGCAGGACCACGTCCGACCGATCCGCCAGTTCGGCGGGCGAGGCCGCCGAGCTTGCTCCGGCCCGCAGAAGGCTCTCGACCCTTTGCTGGTCGGCATCGAGAACGGTGAGCGCATAGCCGGCCTTCATCAGCCGGCGCGACATCGGCAGCCCCATGCGTCCGACGCCGATCATCCCGAGACTTGGCAGAGTCATTTGAAGCTCCAGCGGGGTTCGGTAGCGATTGAGTATCTGGTTCGGAACTGCCGCGCCGGGTAGCGCTCATTCCATCTGTTTCGGCAGCCAGGTGGCAATTTCCGGATAGACGTAGAGCAGCACCTCGAAGCCCAGAAGGATGCCGACGAAGGGCAGAACGCCATAGACGATTTCGCGTAATGGCACCGTGCCGCTGACGCCGCGCAGGATGAACAGGACGATGCCGACCGGCGGGGTCACCAGCCCGACCTCGATCATGATCACCAGAGCGATACCGAACCACACCGGGTCGAGACCCAAGGAGACGATCAGCGGATAGGTGACCGGCAGCGTCATCAACATCATCGAGATCGATTCGATGAACATGCCGAGCACGATGTAAACCAGGCCGATCACCAGAACCGTCAGCCAGGGCGCGATCTGGGCGGCCTCGACGGTCTTCACCAGCGTGCGCGGGATGCGCAGGAAGTCGAAGGCCCAGCTCATGATCGCGGCACCGACGACGATCAACAGCAGAAACGAGGTGACCCGCACCGTCTCCAGGGCAATCCTGGTCATGGCTCTGACCGAAAGCATGCGGCGCAGAAAGCAGATGACGAAGGACGCGGCGGCCCCGAGGCCGCCGGCTTCGCTGGGCGTGGCAACGCCGAGATAAAGCGTGCCGAGTACCGCCAGGATGACCACGGCGAAGGGCAGGACCGACAGCGAGCCGATCAGCTTCTCGCGCAAGGCGATCCGTTGGCCGGGCGGTGTCGCTTCCGGCCGCAGCACCGACCACACGGCGACGCCGGCCATGAAGGCGAGGCTGAGCAGGAGTCCGGGGATGATCCCCGCGACGAAAAGCTGCGAGACCGAGACGCCGACCGTGGTGCCGTAGATGATCATGGCGATGCTCGGCGGGATCAGGATGCCGAGGGTCGCCCCGGCGGCGACAATGCCGAAGGTCAGCCGCCGGCTGTAGCCACGCTCGATCATTTCCGGGCAGGCGACCTTGCCCATGGTCGCGGCGGTCGCCAGGCTCGAGCCCGAGACCGCGGCGAAGACGGCAGAGGCGCCGACGGCCGCATAGGCGAGCCCGCCCGGCGTGCGGCCGAACCAGCGGGTCAGCGCGTCGAACATCTCGCGCGTCACGCCGCTGCGGATCAGCAGCGCGCCCATCAGCACATACATCGGAACCGCAGAGAGGGTGAAGGTGTTGACGCTGTTCCAGGAACGCTCGGCCAGCACCGAAAGCAGCGGGGTCGGCAGGAGGAACAGGAGTCCCAGGAGTCCGACGATGCCGAGGGTCAGGGCGACCCGGACGCCGACAACCAGGAGCCCCATCAGCGTCGCGACCAGCAGCAGGCTGATGATCGCCAGCGCGGCGCCCTTGGCCATCCAGTAGACCAGGCCGAGCCCGAGCACGGTCGCCGCGACTGCGAGTAACATCCGAACGCCGCTGACCAGGAATACGCCGGCGAGCAGCACGGCGACGACGGCCAGCGAGCCGACATCGAGCCGCCAGCCGGCGATTCGCACCGGGCTGGTTCCGAGCCATACCAGCACCGTCACCAAACCGACGAGAAGGAGCGGACCGAGGATGGCAAAGCTCCGGTGGGGCCGACTCACCCTCAGGATGTTGCCGAGGATCGCCAGGGCGAAGGCGGCATAGCCAATCGAGACCGGGACTTGCGGAATCCATTGCGGCGTCGCCAGGAGACCCCAGTCGCGCGTGTCGTTGTAGTATTCCTGCAGGTTGAAGATGGCCATTTGCCATCCGGTAAACACGACAAAGACCAGGCCCAGCCAGTCCGCGAAGATTTCGAAGCGCCGCCGCCAGGGTTCACTCAGATTCGCCAGCACCAGTTCGACCTGGATGTGGTCGCCAGCCTTATGAGCCTGCGCCAGACCCATGAAGGTCATCCCGACCAGAATATAGGTGGCGATATCGGTGCCCCAGTAGGTCGGTTCGTTCAGCACATACCTTGAAAACACTTCGAAACAGACGACCAGTGTCATCGAGATCAGCCCGAGCGCGCCCAACAGGCCACTGGCATCGCTGACCAGATCGACGAAGCGGACGAGGCCGGAGGTTTCATCGGCAGGCGCAGCACCCGCCTGGCCGGCTTCATCTAGGTTCGGCATTCAAGGTCTCTTCTGAAGCATACAGCGCGGAGCCGCCTCTGAAGCATAAGGCGCGGAGCCGCCGCCGTGACACCTGCGGCTCCGGACGATCGGTAACGCGGCGGGAGGCTAACATCCGGTCACAAGGGTTGCAATCAATTTGTCTGATTGTATGATTGACCTGTCGGATGGGGCGCTGCCCCGGCGGGCCAACGCCGATCCGAAAATAAGCTCCAGGGAGGACAAGTCATGACTTGGGATACAGCCGACCTCACCCGACGCGACCGGCGCGGGACCCCATTGCCATCGGCGGTGCCGCGGGCCATCCGTCGCATGGCGGTGCCGGCGGTGGCGTTCAGCGTGCTCCTCGGCCTGTCGTCACCCGGCGTTGCGCAGGATTTCGACCTCACGATGGGCGTCCTGCCGGCGCCGAATTCGCTCTATACCGAGATGATGCAACAGGTGCCGAAGCGGATAGCCGCGGCGACCGGCGGCAAGGTCCAGGTGACGCTTAACGATTCCCTGGTCGGGGGGACCCAGATCACTGCAGCGGTGCGTGACGGCCGCGTTCCGATGTCCGGGGCGCTGCACACCTATCTGGCAGGCGAGGACCCGCGCATGGGGCTGTTCAACCTGCCGGGCCTGGTCGACAACATGGCCGATTACACCTATCTGTGCCAATCATTCTGGTGCGGCGATGTCGAGCGCCTGTGGAAGGAGAACTGGAACGCGGTCGTGCTGGCGGAAGGGGCCTGGTGCAGCCAGGCGCTGTTCTCCAAGATGCCGATCCGCACGCTTGAAGACTTCAAGGGCAAGAAGCTGAGGGTGCATAATCCGCAGACCGCGGCGCTGATGGAGGCGATCGGTGCCAAGCCCGCGCCGCTGCCGCTGTCCGAGGTGCCGCCGGCGCTGGAGCGCGGGGTGATCGATGGGGTTTTCACCTCGGTCTGCTACGGCAACGGCCAGGAATACTGGCGCTTGGCGAAATATGTTCAAAACTGGAAGATCGGGCCGATCACCGGCTGGGTCATCATCATCAATAAAGATGTCTGGGACTCGATCCCCGAGACCCTGCGTACGGCGATCCGCAAAGAAATGAACGCGCTCCAGCAGGAGGCGCTCTACGACTTCTATTCCCACGTGAACAAGGCCGTGAGCGACATGAAAGCCAAAGGCGTCGAACTTTGGACGGCGCCGCAGAGCGAGGTCGATCGCGTAGCCGCACCCGAATACGCCAAAGCCGCCTACCAGGCCTTTTATGACCGCGCGGCCCAGCTCGGCTTCGACGGCAAAGCTTATGTCCAGCACGCCCGGGACGTACTGGGAAAATGACGGTGCAGGGATCAGCCCGGTCATCAAGCCCAGAGTGACGTCGGGCTCTGAGCGACGTCCGGACGAAACCTGAATTCCGGCGCGATCGGCGGGAGTTCCGGTTGCCGGGGGTGGTGCCGCGGGTGTCGAAGGCGGCGGCGTCCCTCCCCCGGCGGCCGCGGTCCGCCGGGCTGCCCGGCAGATCAGCCCCGGACGTCCGGGGCTAAATCGCCTCTGCGTATAGGGATTGTGCGGCGGCCAGCGTCAGCGTGACCGGATTGCCCCCGGCACAGGGATCTTCGACCGCCATGGCCGCCAACTCGTTGATGCGGCTGGTGCCGACCCCGAGTCCGCCCAGCTTTTCCGGCACGCCCAGGTCGGAGCGCAGCCGCATTACGAAATCGAAGAAGCCGTCGAACCCACCGCCGATGCCGAGATAGGCCGCGACGGCGCCGATCCGACCGGCGATGGCCGCGCGGTTGAACTGCAGCACCGGCGGCATGACCACGGCATTGGTCATGCCGTGGTGAGTATTATAGACGGCGCCGACCGGATGGGAGAGCGCGTGGATCGCACCCAGACCTTTCTGGAACGCGACCGCGCCCATCGCCGCGGCCGACATCATGTGGCCGCGGGCATCGAGATCACCGGGATCGGCAAAAACGCGAGGCAGATTTTCTTTGACCAGACGCATGCCCTCCAGCGCAATGCCCTGGCTCATCGGATGGTAGAAGGGTGAACAATAGGCCTCCAGACAATGGATAAAGGCATCCATGCCGGTGCCGACCGTGATCACCTTCGGCAGACCTACGGTAAGTGCCGGATCACAGATCACGACGGTGGGCAGCATCTTGGGGTGGAAGATAATCTTCTTGGTGTGGCTTTGGGCGTTGGTCAGCACGCCGGCGCGTCCGACCTCCGAGCCGGTACCAGCGGTGGTCGGCACCGCGATCACCGGTCGGATCGCCGCCGCATCGGCCCGCGTCCACCAATCCCCGATATCCTCGAAGTCCCAGACCGGCCGGGTCTGGCCGGCCTGAAATGCGATCAGCTTGGCCAGATCCAGGGCCGACCCGCCACCGAACGCCACCACCCCATCGTGGCCGCCGGTCTGGAACGCGGTGATCCCGGCCGCCAGGTTGGCCTCGGTCGGATTGGGATCGACCTCGGCGAACAAGGCACTGCCCAACCCGGCGGCGTCCAGGATTGCCAAGGCGTCCAGGGTGATGGTCATCTCTCGAAGGCCGCGATCGGTCACCAGCAGCGGCCGGGCGATGCCGGCGGCGGTGCAGGCGTCGGGAAGCTCCTTGAGCCGGCCGGCCCCGAAGCGAATCGCGGTCGGATAGCTCCAATTGGCGACGAGGGTCATCGCGGGTCACGCTTTCTTCAGATGGTAGGATTTCGGGCGGGTCAGATTGTGGAACCCGATAACCGAGAGCGCGCCGCCGCGGCCGGTCGCCTTGCGGCCGGTCCAGCACAGCGCCGGATCCAAGTAGTCGGCACGGTTCATGAATACGGTGCCGGTGTCCAGGCGCGCGCCGATCGCGGCGGCGCGTGCCGGGTCGTTGGTCCATAACGACGCGGTCAGGCCGAACGCGCTGTCGTTCATCAGGCGGATCGCCTGCTCGTCGTCCTTGACCGGCATGATGCCGACCACCGGCGCGAAGGTCTCGTCGCGCATCACCCGCATGCCGTGGTCGACATCGACCAGAATTTGCGGCGCCAGATAGCTGCCCTGCCCATCGTCGGCCGGAAACAGGCCCTTGTCGACCAGAGCCCTGGCGCCGGCCGCGACCGCCTCGGCGACCTGGGCGCGCGCCTCGTCGGCGAAGCGCTTGTTGGCCATCGGTCCGAGGGTGGTGTCCGGCTCCAACGGATTGCCCAATTTATAGCCCGACACCACGGCCACCGCCTTGGTGACGAAAGCGTCGAACAGGGGTTCGATTACATAGATCCGTTCGATGCCGCAGCAGCACTGGCCCGAGTTGTACATCGCACCGTCGATCAGGACATCGACCGCCGCGTCCAGGTTGGTATCCTCCATCACATAGCCCGGATCCTTGCCGCCCAGTTCCAGGCCCAGGGGCGTAAAGGTGCCGGCAGCCGCGCGCTCCACCGCGCGTCCGCCGCCGACTGAGCCGGTGAAATTGATGAAATCGAACCGGCCCTCGGCGATCAGCGCTTCCGTGGTGCCGTGGTCGAGGAACAGGTTCTGGAACACCGCCGCCGGCACCCCGGCCTCGACGAAGGCGCGCACCATGCGCTCGCCGACCAGCAGCGTCTGGGTCGCGTGCTTGAGCACCACCGCGTTGCCGGCGATCAGGGCCGGCGCCACCGTGTTGATCGCGGTGAGATAGGGATAGTTCCACGGCGCGATCACTGCCACGACACCGTGGGGCTCGCGCAGGATGCGCCGTTCGAAGGCCGGGCTATCCTCGACCACCAGCGGCTGCAGTGAGTCCGCGGCGATCCCGGCCATATAGCTGACGCGCTCGTTGACGCCGCGGAACTCGCCGCCGTAGCGCACCGGGCGGCCCATCATCCAGGCCAGTTCCGGCACGATCTCGTCGTTCATGGCGCCCAGCCGGGCTGCCCCGGCGCGAACCAGCCGGATGCGCTCGGCGAGCGGCAGCGCCGCCCAGGCGGGTTGGGCGGCGCGGGCGCGCTCGATCGCCGCGCGCGCGGCGTCCGGAGTGAGTAGCGGACGTTCAGCGAAGACCGAACCGTCGATCGGGGAGATGCATTGCAGCGTCGTCATGGCGAGGGCCCGTTGGTCAGGATGCGTTATGCCCGTTCGAAGCCGCGTTTCACCTCCCAGTCGGTGACGCGGCGGTCGTATTCGAACTGCTCCCAGTTGGCGGCATGGACGTAGTGGTCGACGACCTCTTCGCCAAAAGCCGCCCGCAGCATCGCCGACCCGTCCAGAGCCGCGGCGGCGGCGCGCAAGGTGGTCGGAATTTCGCGTACGTTGCTGCCGTGGTAGGCGTCGCCGACGAAGGCGGGTTCGAGAGCCAGCTTGTTCTCGATGCCGGCCAGGCCGGCGGCGATCTGCGCCGCGAGCGCCAGGTATGGATTGAGGTCGGCGCCGCCGATCCGGCATTCGACGCGCACCGAAGCGGTGTCGGCACCACAAATGCGATAGCCGGCGGTCCGGTTGTCCATCGACCACACCGCCTTGGTCGGCGCGAAGGTGCCGGCCATGAAACGCTTGTAGGAGTTGATCGAGGGCGCCAGGAAACAGGTGATCTCGCTGGAATGGGCGAGCAGCCCCGCCAGGTAGTGGCGCATGGTTTCCGACATGCCGTGCTCGGCCGCCGCATCGAAGAAGACCGGCTGGCCATCCTGCGTCCACAGCGACTGGTGGATGTGCGACGAGCTGCCGGCGTAGGCGTAGTTCCATTTCGCCATGAAGCTGACGGTGCGGCCCTTCAGCCAGGCGATTTCCTTGCACGCATTCTTCACGATCGAATGGCGGTCGGCCATGGTCAGCGCATCGGTGTAGCGGACATTGATCTCTTCCTGACCGGCGTCGGCCTCGCCCTTGGAATTTTCCACCGGCACGTCGGCGGCTTGCAGGCCGTTGCGGATCGCGCGCATCACCTCTTCTTCCTTGGTGGTCTGGAAGATGTGGTAGTCCTCATTGTAGCCGCTGATCGGCGTCAGGTCGCGAAAGCCCTTTTCGCGGGCCGCCTGGTAGCTTTCCTGGAACAGGTAGAATTCCAGCTCGGTCGCCATCATTGCGGTCAAGCCCATCGCCTTGAGGCGGGCGACCTGGCGCTTCAGCAGCGCCCGCGGCGAATGGGCGACATCGTGGTGTTTGTGGTGGTCCATGACATCGCACAGCACCAGCGCGGTCCCGTCCAGCCAGGGCACCCGGCGCAGCGTCGAGAGATCGGGCACCATGGCGTAATCGCCATAGCCACTGGCCCAGCTCGCCGCCTGGTAGCCCTCGACCGGGGTCATCTCCATATCGACGGTCAACAGGTAGTTGCAGCTGTGGGTCTCTTTCCAGGCGTGGTCCACGAAATACTGCGCCTGAAAGCGCTTGCCCATCAACCGGCCCTGCATGTCGACCTGGGCCGCGATCACGGTGTCGATCTCGCCGGCCTGAACCGCCTGCCGCAGCTCCTCGAGTGTCAACTTGCCTGCCATCGCATCCCGCCTTCAATCCATTCTTTTCCGGACGTCGGCTGGGCGCACCCCCGCCGGCACCATCCCCCAACGACACAGCCCCCGGGAGGCGTTGCTCCCGGGGGGCTAGCGTGTCCGCCCGCTTCCCCCAAACCTGCGCCCAAGGGGCCGAAGCCCATCGGCGGCGATCCGGGGAAGGCCTCGGTCAGGCCTTGCCGTACCGGTACGGCGGGCCGGCCGCAACCATGGTCGCGTTGTATGCCTTGAAGATATCGATGACCTTCTTGGCACGCGGGCTGGTGGCGGCGATTTCATCCCAGAACTTGTGCGCTTCGGCCTCCACGGTCGCCCATTCCTCATCGGGAATGGTGGTCAGCTCCATCTTCTTGCCGTTGACGCGCAGGTTAGCCTCGCCGGACCAATACCAATGCTGACGATAGTAGTGAGAACTGTCCATGCACAGGTTGAACAAGGCCTTCAGATGCTCGGGCAGCGCATTCCACCGCTCTTCATTGGCGAAGTACGACCCGATCCAAGCACCGGAGATATTGTTGGTCAGGAAGTACTTGGTGACATCCGCCCAACCGACGGTGTAGTCTTCGGTGATGCCCGACCAGGCAATACCGTCCAGCTCGCCGGTCTGCACCGCGACCTGGGCATCCTCGTAGGGCAAGGTGACCGGGACGACGCCGAACCGGGCCAGAAATTTGCCTGCGGTCGGGAAGGTGAAGACCCGCAGCCCCTTCAGGTCGGCCAGGCTGCGGATCGGCTTGCGGGTGTTGAAGTTGCAGGGATCCCACGACCCTGCACTCAGCCACTTGACGCCTTTGACCTCGCCATAAGCCTCCTGCCAGATTTCGTTCAGGCCCCACTTGTGGAACAATGCCGGGACGTCCAGCGAATAGCGGGTGGCGAACGGGAAGTAACCGCCGAACACCGACACGTCCACCGGCGCCGCGATCGAGTCGTCGTCGCTCTGCACCGCGTCGATGGTGCCGTTCTGCATGGCGCGGAACAGCTCGCCGGTTGGCACCAACTGGTCGGCGGTGTAAAGCTCGATCACCATTTCGCCATTGGCGACCTTGTTGAACTGATCGATCGACGGCTTGATCACGTGCTCGGCCAGCGCCGGACCGGCGTAGGTCTGCAGGCGCCACTTGATCGGCGCATTCGCCGCCTTCACGTAGGGCGCTGCCAGCGTCGCCGCACCGACCGCGCCAACGGTCGCCAAACCAGCCCTTTTTACAAAGTCACGTCTGTTGGTCATTTGCCTTTTCCTCCTCTTGGTGTTGTTCGAACCAAAAAAGTGAGTGAACTCGCAATTTCGGCGGGCGTCGCGGACGATCGTTAGGGTCGCCGCCGTTGTCAAACGTGCTTTCTTGCCTTTGCATTCGCGGGTGGTCATCTCCCCAATACTCTTATTCCCCTTGACTGTTTCCGGTGGCCACGCGGTCATCTGCCGTAGACGTGATGGGGCAGCCACATCGCGATCTCGGGAAACACGATGACCAGCGCCAGAGCGAGGATCATGACCCCGACGAACGGGACGATCGATCGGTAGATGTCGGGCAGCGTTATTTCCGGCGGCGCCATGGCCCGCATCAGGAACAGGTTATAGCCGAACGGCGGCGTCATATAGGCGATCTGGCAGGTGATGGTGTAGAGCACGCCATACCAGACCAGGTCGAAACCCAGGCGGCCGACCAACGGGACATAGAGCGGTGCCACGATGACCAGCATCGCGGTATCGTCGAGGAACATGCCCATCACGAGGTAGGTAATCTGCATCATGATCAGGATTTCCCACCGGCTGAGCCCGAGCTGGTCGATGAAAAGACCCTGGATCGACTTGACCGCGCCCAGCCCGTCGAACACCGCGCCGAAGCAAAGGGCAGCCAGGATGATCCACATGAACATGCAGCTGACACCCAGCGTTTTGCGCAGCGTGTTCTCCATGACGTCGCGCGAGAGGCGTCCTTTGATCGCCGCCGCGATTGTCGCGGCGACCGCACCGACCGCCGAGCTCTCGACCAGGCTGGTGAACCCGGCGAGGAACAGCCCGGTCATCGACAGGAAAATCACCAGCGGCAGGATGCCGGCACTCAGCAGACGGAACTTCTCGCCCCAGCCGACGCGACGCTCTTCTTCCGGCAGCACCGGGCCCAGCTCCGGCTGAAGATAACAGCGGATGACAATGTAGAGGACGAACAGTCCCGCCATCATCAATCCGGGGAACACGCCGGCAAGCCAAAGCTGGCCGACCGGCTGGCGCGCGATCATGCCATAGAGCACCAGCACCACGCTGGGCGGTACCAGAATTCCGAGCGAGCTTCCGGCCTGGATAACCCCGGTCACCATGATCTTGTCGTAGTTGCGCCGCAACAATTCGGGCAGCGCAATGGTGGCACCGATCGCCATGCCGGCGACGCTGAGCCCGTTCATCGCCGAGATGATCACCATCAGGCCGATGGTGCCGATGGCGAGCCCGCCCGGTAACGGCCCCATCCAGACGTGGAACATCTTGTAGAGGTCGTCGGCGATCCGCGATTCCGACATCATGTAGCCCATGTAGATAAACATCGGCAGGGTCAGCAGCGGATACCATTTCAACAGCTTCATCGCCGCGTTGAACGGCATTTCGGAGCCGCCGGTGCCCCACAGGAACAGCGCGGCGACGGTCGCGACGAACCCGATGGCGCCGAAAATCCGCTGCCCGGTGAGCAGCATGATCATCATCGACGACAGCATCAGCAGCGCGATCAACTCATAGCTCATAGGCCGACCTCCGTCGGCACTTCTGCCGGCTCTTCATTGTCGGCCAAGGGGCGGCCGTCGAGCGTGATTCCGCGCGCGCGGGCCAGATCCTTGAAGAAATAGGCGATCGCCTGCAACAGCATCAGGAAGATGCCGATGGTCATGATGATCTTGATCGGCGCCATGTAGGGCGACCAGGACGAGTAGCTGGTCTCGTTGTATTCCAGGGCATAGCTCGTGCTTGAAATACCGCCGTAGAGCAGCACGACCAGATAGGCGACCAGGCAAAACGACGTGAGCGAATCGGCGAACGCCATCCTGCGCGGCGACCACCGGCTGTAAAGCAGGTCCATCCGGACATGATCGCCCAGTTGCATGGAGTACGGCCCGCCCAGGATGTAATAGGCGGCCATCAGGAATTGTGCCATTTCCAGTGTCCACAGCGCCGGCAGCGTGAAGACCTTTGAGAACGACGAATACAGCAGGACGCCCAGCATGACAAAAACCAGATACATGGCCGCCCGCCCGACCACGCGGTTGACGGTATCGACCGTGTGGACGTAGGCGATGATGACTTTAGGCATGCCCCTCCTCCGCGCCCGCCCGGCCCAGGCGGTCATAGGCCTCCACGAGAGCCCCCGACAGTTTGCGGGCGACCCTCTCGCTCGCCGCCGGATCCGCGATCAGATCGTTGCGGACCTCCAACATGACATTGGCCAGGCCGCGGGGTAATGCGTGCTCGACCAGCGTGAAGGTGACGCCGTCGACCGATGCGTAGGGTTGGTTGCGACGGGCGTCGAAGGTTCCGTCGGCGGCGATCACCGGGACCAAGGCATCGGCTAGGCGCGCATCGGCGTCATAGAGGACGCCGAGTTCCACCATCCGCCGGACGCCCCGGAACACCGGCGTGAAGGAATGCACGGTGACCAGTGCCGTCGCCGTGCCGGCGACCGCGCGCGCGTCGAGCACGGCGGCGATGGCGTCGTGGAACGGCTGGTAGTAGCGCAAGCGGCGCGCGGCACGCTGCGCGTCCGACAGACCCTGGTTGCCGGGGATCTCGTAGACTTCGCTGGTTTCGGGGACCGCGCCCGGCGCCTCAGCCGTCCGATTGCAGTCATAGACCAGCCGGGAAATGCAGGGCGCGATCAACGGCGCGTCCAGCAGCGCGGACATCGCCAGCGCCAGGTCGCGCGCGCCGAGGTCCCAGGCGATATGGCTGCCCAGCAAGTCGGGATCGAGTCCCAGACCACGGAAGGATGCCGGAATGGCGTTGGAGGCGTGCTCGCAGACCAGGACGAACCGCCCTCGGCCCGTCGGGTTGACCACCTCGACGAAATCCTGGCGGGTCTGACTGGAGCCGCTGGCAGCAGCCATGGTCGCTTTCCTCACGCCCCTGATGCGAAGATAAAATTTCAAAACGGTCGGGGTCGTCAACGCGATTCTGAAATTATCTTTTCAGTTCGGCGTGCAATGATCAAACATATTTCATCGTGCCGGAAATTCGGGCATCGCCGCCTTCGGAAGGACCCGCGGGTAAGCCAGGAGCGAGACGGAACCCCATGAGCCAGACGCGCAATCTGACGGTTGCGGAGCGAATCCGCAGCCGCTTCGAGTCTCTGACGCGCGCCGAGACCCAGTTGGCCAATGCCATGCTGGAGAACTACCCGGTCTCAGGCCTGGGCAGCATCACGGCGATTGCCGAACAGTCGAACGTCTCCACCCCGACCGTTGTGCGCATGGCGAAAAAGCTCGGGTTCAAGGGCTTTCCGGATCTTCAGCTCGCGTTGCGCGCGGAACTGGAAGAGACCGTATCCAATCCGATCACAAAGCATAACACCTGGGCGGAAAATGCTCCCGATACCCACATCCTCAACCGCTTCGCCGATGCGGCGATGGAAAACATGCGCCAGACCCTGCGCCTGATTGATCCGCAATCCTTCAACGCGGTGGCGGAGTTGCTGGCCGACCGCAACCATGCGGTTCATATCGTCGGCGGCCGGATCACGCGAGCGCTCGCCGACTACATGTTCACCCACATGCAGGTCATCCGGCCCGGCATCACGCTGGTGGCGACCAACGCCAATATGTGGCCGCATTACTTGCTGAACATGGAAAAAGGCGACGTATTGGTCCTGTTCGACATCCGGCGCTACGAGCGCGACAGCCTGCGGCTTGCCGAGATCGCGGCGTCGCGCGGCGTCACGCTTATCCTGTTCACCGACCAATGGGGATCGCCAGCGGCCAAGCACGCGGCGCACAGCTTCCATTCCCGGATCGAAGCGCCGTCGGCCTGGGATTCGTCGGTGGTGACCCTGTTCATCGTCGAAGCACTGCTCGCCGCCGTCGAAACCCTGATCTGGGACGAAACCCGCGACCGCATGAAGACCCTCGAAGAGCTCTTCGATCAGACCAAAATGTTCCGGAAATTCGTCTGACGGAATCCCCGCTACCGCGGCCTGGCCGCCGGTCTCGATCCGGTGCTCGATGGCGGCGTGACCCGCGGGCGCGGGGTTCGGCCTAACCGGCTGACCCCGGCTGTGCGGCGGCACGCGCGGTCATCACCGCCTCGACGAAGCTGACGAAGGTCCGCGCCTTGGTCGTCGCGGTGCGGCCCGCGGGGAAGATCGCCCAGAGATCGACGCTGGGCAGCTCCCGATCGGTCAGCACCGCCGCGACCGTGCCATCCGCCAGTTTCGGCGCGAACATCCATTCCGATGCGATGGTGATGCCGGCGTCGGCCAGGACCGCCGCCCGCACCCCCTCCGCGGCGGTGACGCGCAGGCGTCCCCGAACGGTGACCGCCAGCTCCGCGCCGTCGCGGCGGAAGGTCCAGACGCCGCCCTGCTGGGAACAGATCACCGCCCGATGAGCGACCAGATCGCCCGGCACCGCCGGAACACCGTGGCGCGCGAAATAGGCGCCGGTGCCGAGCACGGCGCTTCGGCCGCTGGCGATCCGCCGCGCCGTCAGTGTCGAGTCCGCCAGGCGCCCCATGCGCAGGGCGACATCTATGCCTTCCTGGACCAGATCGATCGTCCGGTCGTCCAGCACCACCTCCATCTCCAGATCGGGATGCTGGGCCAGGAAGGCCGGGATGCGGGGCACCAGATGGAGGCGCGCGAAGGTGACCGCCGCACAGATCCGCAGCTTTCCGGTCAGGTCGGCGGCGAGGAAGTCGGCGCCAAAGCGCTGCGTCCGAAGTTCGGCGGCACCCTGATCGCCGCCGGCGGGTTCACCGGCGCGTCGGCCGAAGCGATCCTTGCGGCGGGACATGCCGACCTGGTCGCGTTCGGCCGGAATTTCATCGCCAACCCGGATCTGGTCGACCGGCTGCGCCGGCACTTGCCGCTTGATCGCTATGACCGGGACGAAAGTGCCCGTCCGGCGCCGGCTTCGGACGGGCCGGCCGGAGGCGCGGAAATCCCGCTTTGGGGCTCTGCGCGGGGCACGGCGCGGGCTTTCTTCGCCAGGCCCGAACACTACCTTCCAGAGTCACGCCATGACCGATTGACACACGATTAGAATCGTTCTAAATATTTTTCCCCGACCACATGGGGAATCGCGACACGAAAGTGATCGTCTTGTCCGGCTTGTTGGAGCGGAGGCGGAACCCAGGCAGTGAGAATCGAAAATGGACGCCGCAGCGGCCGCACCGGGCCGGGCGCCAGGCGCGTCCGCGCCCCATATATCGGTTTCCGCCAAGCCAATAGGTCCCCGCCCGGCGGCTCAACACGGCGGACAAGCCCCGCACCGACGGTAGGGCAGTTCAACCAAAGTATAGAGGAGTGGAGAGGAATATGGACACTCATGATGGTGCTACCGCTGGCAAGTGCCCGGTGATGCACGGTGGGAACACCTCTGCCGGCACGTCGAAGATGGAATGGTGGCCGCAGGCCTTGAACCTGGATATTCTTCATCAGCATGATACCAAGACCAACCCGATGGGGGCGGGCTTCAACTATCAGGATGAAGTCAAGAAGCTCGACTTCGCAGCGCTCAAGAAAGATATGCTCGCCCTGATGACCGACAGCCAGGAATGGTGGCCGGCGGATTGGGGTCACTACGGCGGGCTGATGATCCGCATGTCCTGGCACGCGGCGGGCTCTTATCGGATCGCCGACGGCCGCGGCGGCGGCGGTACCGGTAACCAGCGTTTCGCGCCGCTGAATTCGTGGCCCGACAATGTCAGCCTCGATAAAGCACGGCGCCTGCTGTGGCCGATCAAGAAGAAATACGGCAACAAGATCAGCTGGGCGGATCTGATCGTCCTGGCCGGGACCATTGCCTATGAATCGATGGGGCTCAAGACCTTTGGCTTCGGCTTCGGTCGGGCGGATATCTGGCATCCCGAAAAGGACACCTACTGGGGTTCCGAAAAGGAATGGCTGGGCGCCAGCCGTTATGAGGGCGAAAGCCGCGAGTCGCTGGAAAACCCGCTGGCCGCGGTTCAGATGGGCCTGATCTACGTCAACCCCGAAGGCGTTGGCGGCAAGCCGGATCCGCTGCGGACGGCGCAGGACGTGCGCGTGACCTTTGCCCGTATGGCGATGAACGACGAAGAGACCGTGGCGCTGACCGCCGGCGGCCATACCGTCGGCAAGGCGCATGGCAATGGCGATGCCAGCCTGCTGGGCCCCGCGCCCGAAGGCGCCGATGTCGAGGAACAGGGCTTTGGCTGGCGCAACCCGACCGCCACGGGCAAGGGCCGTCACACCGTCACCAGCGGCATCGAAGGGGCATGGACCACCCACCCGACCAAGTGGGACAATGGTTATTTCTCTCTCCTGCTCAATTATGACTGGGAACTGAAGAAGAGCCCGGCCGGCGCCAACCAGTGGGAACCGATCAATATCAAGGAAGAAGACAAGCCGGTCGATGTCGAGGACCCGTCGATCCGCTACAACCCGATCATGACCGATGCCGACATGGCCATGAAAATGGACCCGGTCTATCGGGAGATTTCTGAGCGCTTCTACAAGGACCCGGAATATTTTTCGCAAACTTTCGCCCGGGCCTGGTTCAAGCTGACCCACCGCGACATGGGTCCGAAGGTGCGCTATATCGGTCCGGATGTGCCGAATGAAGACCTGATCTGGCAGGATCCGGTGCCCGCCGGTCGCACGGATTATGATGTCGCGGCGGTCAAGGCCCGCATCGCCGCCAGCGGTCTTTCGGTCGGCGAGATGGTCGCCACCGCCTGGGACAGCGCGCGGACCTTCCGCGGGTCGGACATGCGGGGCGGCGCCAATGGTGCGCGGATCCGCCTGGCGCCGCAAAAGGACTGGGAGGGCAATGAGCCCGCGCGTCTGGCGAAGGTGCTGGCCGTGCTGGAGGGCATCGCCGCGGCCAGCGGTGCCAGCGTCGCCGACGTCATCGTCCTTGCCGGCAATGTCGGCGTCGAGCAGGCGGCGAAGGCGGCCGGCTTCGACGTCACGGTGCCCTTCGCGCCGGGCCGCGGAGATGCAACCGACGGCATGACCGATGTCGCGTCCTTCGAGGTGCTGGAGCCGATCCATGATGGCTATCGCAACTGGCTCAAGAAGGACTATCTCGTCAGCGCAGAAGAGCTGATGCTCGACCGCACGCAGCTGATGGGCCTGACCGCCAACGAGATGACGGTTCTGGTCGGCGGCCTGCGGGTGCTGGGCACCAACCATGGCGGCACCAGGCATGGCGTCTTCACCGATCGCGAAGGCGCTCTGACCACCGACTTTTTCGTCAACCTGACCGATATGGCCTATGCCTGGAAGCCCGCCGGTAAGAATCTCTATGAAATCCGTGACCGCAAAACCGATCAGGTCAAGTGGACGGCGACCCGTATCGACCTTGTTTTCGGGTCAAACTCGATCCTCCGCGCCTATGCTGAGGTCTATGCCCAAGACGACAGCCAGGAGAAGTTCGTCCAGGATTTCGTCGCCGCATGGGCGAAGGTGATGAACGCGGATCGCTTCGATCTGGCCTGATGGTAAGCCGGCCTCTCCACGCCGCCGATCCCGGTGACGTGGGGAGGCCTACCGCCTCTGCGGCCCCACGCCGAGCCCGGATACGCGGCTGGCAGATCGTTACCGGGTGCCCGCGTCGGAGATGTGGGCAGCTGGGCTGTCGCAAGGTTTTCGCGGCACGGTCGGCACACCGGGCAGAAGCCGTGGCTGCTGCACCGTGCCCCGGCGCCGGTCACCCCCGAGCCCCAACCACCATCGGACGAGCGCCATCCGCAGTTGCGGTGACGAAGGCGGTCGCGTCGAAGCGGGCCAGGACCGGCGGGATCGCCGCCGCCGGGGTGACGGCGAGGGCGGTGGACAGGGCATCGGCGGTGGTCGCGGTGGCAGCGACCACGCTGACCGCACGCCAGCGGTCGGCGCAATGGCCGGTTGCCGGGTCGAACAGGTGGTTGAAGCGGCTGTCCGGGGCGAAGCCGGTGCCGTAGCCGCCCGAAGTCGCTACCGCGCGGTTTTCCAGATCGATCTCGCGGCTCGCGTGTCCGGGCCGCCGCGGGTCCTCCAGGCCGACCCGCCACGGGCTGCCGTCGGGGTGCCGTCCCAGGCTGCGGATTTCACCGAGATCGGCCAGC
Source organism: Azospirillum sp. (assembly GCA_016124535.1). Classification (GTDB taxonomy): domain Bacteria; phylum Pseudomonadota; class Alphaproteobacteria; order Azospirillales; family Azospirillaceae; genus RI-112. Next base: position 35,320 of record WGNK01000017.1, on the reverse strand, counting down.
ACCCGCTCGACGCCGCGTCCACGCAAAAGATCGATCACCCGGTCGGTGATGTATCCCTGGGCGATGCCGTTGAGGGTGACCGCCATGCCGGGGCAGGCGAAGGCGATCCGGCCGGCTTCGACCCGGACCCGGCGCCAATCGACCAGGCTCCGCGTCGCCGCGAGCACAGCCGCGTCCGGCCCGTCGGGATCGGCATCGGGCTGGGCAAAATGCTCGGCATAGAGTCGCCACAGCGGCTGCACAGTGGGATCGAAGGCGCCGCAGGTGGCGGCACTGTAGCCGGCGCTCTCGGACAGCAGGCGGACCAGATCCTGGGGCGGGGCGTCGAGGGCGCCGGCGCGGTTGAGCCGGCTCAACGCCGAATCCGGGCGGAACAAGCTGAACACGGCCTCCAGCCGGGCGATTTCAGCGACGCAGGCGGCGATCAGCCGATGCGCCTCGGCGGGGTCGGGGTGATGGAGCCGGATCGTGGCGCCGGCACCGAGCGCGCTTCCGCGCCACGCCAGCGCGCACTCACCCCCGCCCGCTGCCGGAGCGGCTGAGCCTGGCGGCAACGGCAGCAGGGCAAGGCCGCCGGCCGCGGCCGAAATCCCCAGGAAGCGACGGCGATTGAGCGAAGTCATCGGGGTTCCTCTCCACTGGCGGAGCCAAGGACATAGTCAGGCGGCACCGCGGCGAAGCGGACCACCCGGCCGCCCTCGGCGCCGACGAACGCCTCGGCCGCTTCGGGGCTGCCGAAGGGCACCACTTCCGGTGCCCCCATGCCGCCGCGTCGCGCGCTGCCGATCACGAACCAGGCGGCGTGGGCTTCGATCCAGGTCCCCGGCTCCGGGTGCTGCCAGTTGCGCGCCCGGCCCATATCGTTGACGTAAATCACTGAAATGTCCTTCGGTTCCTCGGGCAGCAAGGTGAAGGCGATGGCATCTCGCACCGAGGTGAACCAGAACGGGTGAGCGGGATCGGAGCGCCGGAAGATCTGGCCCTTGGGGCCGGGATGCTCGGTCACCTGCATGCCGCAATAGTGGCCGACCGCGGTCTCGCCCGGCTCCTGGGGCGGCGGCGCCGCGGCCTGGGGACCGCCGTCGCAGGCGGAGAGCACGACCACAAGCAGAACCAATAGAACGCGGGGCATCAGAACTGTCTCCGGTGGAACAGAAAAGCCGCGGCGGCGAGCGGCAGCGCGACCCAGGCACCGAGTGCCGCCGCCAGCACCGCCGGCCCGAGATGGACCTCGGCGGCGAGCCCGGCCATGCCGGCATAGCGGCCGACCTCGGCGAAGCCGCTCAGATTGAGCAGGCGATAGCTGTCGGTCGGGTTGGCCAACAGCAGCAGATTGACCACCCCGGCCGACAGGAAGCGGCCCTGATCCGCCACCAGCGCGCCCAGCAGCCCCATGTCGTAAAGCAGCACCAGGCCAAGCCAGGCCCCGACCGCCAAACCCGCGGCGGTGCCGCGGTCGCGCGCGGCGACGCTGATCAGCAGACCGATCGCGGTGAAGGCAGCCCCCAGCACCACGCTGGAGCCGATCATGGCTGCGAAGGCGTGCCAGGCCGCTGGGCTGGCTTCGGTCCCGGCCGCGGCCAGTGCGAGCCCGGCGGCGCCATAGCCCAGCGCCGTGGCGAAGGCCAGGATCGCGGTCTGGCCGAGGAACTTGCCGAACACCACCTGGCCGCGGCCGACCGGGTAGCTGAGCAGCAGGATCAGGGTGCCGCGCTCGACCTCGCCGACCACCGCGTCATAGGCCAGCAGCAGCGCGATCAGCGGCAGCAGAAAGATGGTCAGGCTGGACAGGCTGACCACGGTCACGGTCAAGCCGCCGACTCCGACCGTCCCGGTGGGCGCACTGCCCAGGAAGGCCAGGGTCAGCGCCAGTGCGGTCATCAGCAGGGTGGTCGCGACCACCCAGCGGTTGCGCAGGCCGGTGCGCACCTCCTGAACGGCCAGGGTCAGGAGCTTGGTCATCGAGCGGTCTCCCGTGCCATCAGTGTGGCGTAGAGTTCGTCCAGGCTGGGCAACATGATCTCGATGTCGTCCACCGCCACCGGCAGATCGACCACCCGGCGCAGCACCGCCAGCTTGTCGTGGTGGCGGCAGGTGATCTCGACGATATGACCATTGACCCGGCGGCAGTCGCCGACCCCGTCGAGCACCGCCGGCACCACGGGTGAAGCATTGTCCGGCAGGCGCAACAGGATGCGCACCGGCAGGTCGACCAGGCCGCGCAGCTCGGCCATGGCCCCGGCGGCAACCAGCCGGCCCCGGTTCATCACCGCGACCCGGTCGGCGCGCTCCTCCAGTTCGGTGAGCGCGTGGGACGACAGCAGCACGGTGGCGCCATCGTCGCGCAGGCCCCGGATCAGATCGTAGAACTGGCGCCGCGACGCCGGATCGAGCCCGCTGGTCGGCTCGTCAAGCAGCAGGACCCGCGGCGTTCCGAGTAGCGCCTGGGCCAGTCCCAGGCGCTGGCGCATGCCCTTGGAATAGGTGCCGACCCGGCGCCGACCGGCCTCGCCGAGCCCGACCCGGTCGAGCAGGCCAGGGACCGCGGCCACCGCCTCGCCCTTGAGCCGGGCGTAAAAGCACAGCATCTCGGCACCGGTCATCGCCGCCGGGAACGCGACGTTCTCGGGCAGGAAGCTGACCCCGGCGCGACCGCGCACCGCCGAGCCGCCGGCGGGGTCATGGCCGAGCACCCGGATCTGCCCGGCGCTGGGCCGGATCAGCCCCAGCATCAGCTTGATCAGAGTGCTCTTGCCGGCGCCGTTGTGGCCGACCAGGGCGACGCATTCGCCGGATGCCAGGGCCAGATCGACCCCGGTCACCGCGGCGAGACGGCCATAGTGCTTGGCGACGCCGCTCAGCGTGACGGTGGGCTCGGCCATGGTGGGGTCTCCGGGGGCTGAAACTGAGGTTCCGGGATCGCCGGCGGCGTCATCAGCGGCCGGCTGTCGATGACGCCGCCGGGATGAAGCGCGGGAAACGCCGCCTGTGCCCAGCGGATCACCTGGACGCCCGGACTGTTGAGCAGCAATTTCGCCGCCGGCCAGGTCCACACCACCTGATCGACCAGGTCGTTGGGCCGATAGGCGGTGTCGGCGATGCCGTCGCCGTTGAGATCGAAGGCCGGATTGTCGCTCCAGTAGTTGCCGCGGCCGTCCGCCGACCAGTCGAGAAAGCGGGCGCCGACATACATCACCTGGCGGCGATTATTGACGAAGGCGTTGCCGAACATGCGGTTGCGTTCCGAGCCGGCGGTAAAGTGGATGCCGATGCCGCAGCCCTCGAAGCGATTTCGGCTCAAGACATTCTTGTTGGCATTATAAATAAAGACGCATTTCTCACCGCCATGGCGCACAATGTTGTTTTCGATCGTCGAGCTGTTGGCGTAGTTGAGCAGCAAGCCATGGGCCCGGTCGCCGTCCGACAAGTTGGCGGTCACGGTCACCCGGTCGGAATACATGATCGCGTAGCCGATTTCGTTGTCATAGGACAGGTTGCCGACCACCGCGCTGTCCTGGGTATACATGTAGTGGACGGCATAGCGGACGCCGCGAATGCGGTTGGCTTCGAACCGATTATCGCGGCTGACATTGGTGAAGATGCCGTCGCGGCCGCCGCTGATGTCGTTGCCGACGACCCGCGAGCCCGGACTGTTCCACAGCTGGACGCCGTTGCCGCGCTCGCTGACCCGGCCGGTCGTGCGGCCAGCGATCCGGTTGCCGGCGACCACCGCATCGGCAGCGCCCCACAGGTCGACCCCGATCAGGGTGTCGACCAGCAGGTTGTGTTCGATCCGGGCGCGGCTGCCGTCGCGACCGACGAATACCCCGGCATCGCGGTCGGGCAGACTCTGGCCCGAACCGCGGATGGTCAGGCCGCGCAGGGTAATGTCGGGCCCGAGAATGCGCACCACCTGACCCCGGCCGCCGCCGTCGATCACGGCGCCCGGCCGGCCGGTCAGGGTCAACCGCTTGTCGAGCACCACCGGGCCGGGATGGCGGCCCGCCGCCAGGACCAACTCGTCGCCGGGGACGGCCGCGGCGATCGCCGAGGCCAATTCACCCGGAAGCACCGACAGGCTGGCCCCGGCGGCGGGCAACGCGATCACGGCGAGAACGGCTGATCCCAGGACGGGCAACAAACCTCCGCCCGGCGATTTCGCCGGGCCGGAGTCGGGCTCTTGCGGCCGGAGGGTCCTCATCGCGTACTCACGGAATCAAATTTGCCATCGCCCGGTTCACACCCCCCGGGGTTCGACCAGCATGCGGCCGGCCATTTCCATATGCAGGGCATGGCAGAACCAGGTGCAGTAATACCAATGGACGCCGGGCCGGTCGGCGACGAAGGTCACCGAGGCCGTCGCCTGGGGCGCAATCTCGAAGCAGATGCCGTGGTTCTGCAGGATGAAGCCGTGGCTCAAATCGTCGACATCATCCATGTTGGTGATAACGACGGTGACTTCGTCGCCCTGCTTGACGGTGAACTGATCGAGACTGAAGGTCGGGGCCATCGCCGTCATATAGACCCGCACCTTATTGCCGTCGCGCACCACCTTGGCGGCTTCTTCCAGGTTGACGCCGTCCTTTTCGGCCGAACGGCGGGCATCCTCCCACATCGGATCATTGCGCGGGAAGGCGTTCTTGGGATTGACCTTGGAGCGGTGGATGATCTCGGTGTCGTGAGGCTCGGCAAAGCTGGGGCCGTCGTGGACCACCGCCATCTGCTCGCCGGAAATGTCGATCAGCTGGTCGTTCTCGGGCTTCAGCGGGCCGACATTGAGGAAGCGATCCTTCGAGAATTTATTGAGTGAAATCAGCCATTTTCCATCGGCCTCCTTGGATTCGCTCATCGAGGCATGGTTGTGGCCGGGCTGGTACTGGACATCGATCTTCTGCAGGATCGGGTCGACCTTCTCGCCCTTATAGAGCCGCCGCGCCAGGTCGATGTTCCATTTCACGATCTGGCTGTCGAGGAACAGAGTGGTGAAGGCATTGCCCTGACCGTCGAAGGCGGTATGGAGGGGCCCGAGGCCGAGCTGGGGTTCGGCGACCACGACGTCGCGCGGCTTCAGCTTGTCGTCGAACAGGTCGTCGAGCAGGCGGACATCGATCACCGTGGTGGTCGGCGACAGCTTGCCGTTGAACACGACATGGATGCCGTCGGGCGCCGTGTTACAGCCATGGGGGTTGTTGGGCACCGGGATATAGCGGGTGTAAGGCGAGCCGTGGCGGCCATCGACCACCGGAACCCCATTCCAGATCTGGCAGTCGCCCTTCTTGACCGCTTCCTCGATCCGCTTGATGTTGAAAACGACACCCCAATCCTGCTCGGCCGCGGTCATCTCGGCCAGTGTGACACCGCCCTCCGAGTTGTAGCTGCTGGCAAAGGCATACTTGCCCTGATAGTCGGCGTCGGTATTGTCGAGATTGCCGTCGACCAGGACCTGCCAGGCCATCTTCATGGTGTCGCCGTCGACGGCGTTGTAGACACAGTGGTATTTCTTGGGTTCGTCGAGAATCGTTCCGTCGTTGACCGGCATCGGCACCAGATGCTCGGTGCAGAAGAAGACATAGCCGGTCCGCGGGTATTTCTGCAGGCGCAGGCCGTGGACATCGCGGGCGTTGGGAATTTCGATGATCTTGTCGGCGCGCATCACGTCGCAGCGGATGCGGGCGATCCGGGCATTGGCCTTGTCGTTGATGAAGATGTAACGGCCGTCATAGGCGCCGTCGGTGAACGACATGTGCGGATGGTGGGCGTCGCCGTTGTGGAACATGCCGTGCTTGGCGACATAGGCGCGGGTCTCGGGCAGCAGACCCTCGGTGAGGATGCGCTTGGACTCATTGGTCTGGCCCCAGCCAGTGGCGCTGCAGCGGTTGAACACCGGAATCCGGATGATCTCACGCATCGAGGGCACGCCGATCACCCGGACCTCGCCCGACTGGCCGCCGCTGTGAAAGGCATAATACTCGTCGAGGTCACCCGGCTTCACCTCCGCCTTGTTGATGGCGGTCGCGGCCTGGGCCCTGCTTGCCGTCCCGCCGAGCAGGGCGCCGCCGGCGCCCAGCCCGGCCCCGGTCAATCCGGTCAGCGCCGCGGCGGTCGCGGTGCCACCGAGCACCCGGCGCCGGCTCAGGCCGGGTTTGTCGCTGCTGTCGTCACTCATGTCCTTGACTCCTTGGTGGTTGAACCCGCATAAGTTGGGCCTGCGGTCGCTGGACCCGCTGCGGTTGGCCCCGGCCGTGCGGCGGCGGTGCGGAATTCCGGCGACGCCATGGTCTCGCGCCGCTCCCGCTTCAGGCGGCGCTGGATCATTGCCGGACAGTTGTGCTCGTGCCAGTAAGTAACTTGACAGTTGAGACACTGGATACATTCTGTCGGATTGATATGGCCTTCGGGATAGATCGCCCCGACCGGACATTCGCGGGCGCAACGCTGACACGGGCTGCCGCATTCCTTGTGCCGGCGCAGCCAGTCGAACACCCGCAGCCGCGCCGGGATCGCCAGGGCGGCGCCGAGCGGACACAGGTAGCGGCAATAGAACCGCTCGATGAACAGGCCGGCGCCGAGCAGCACGGCGACGAAGGCGACGAACGGCCAGGCGCGCTGAAAATGCAGGACGATCGCGGTCTTGAACGGCTCGACCTCGGCGCCCTGCTCGGCGAGCCCCAGAGAGTGCAGCGACAGCGCCAGCAGGACCAGGAAGACCAGATACTTGATCGCGGTCAGGCGTTCGTGGACGCCCCACGGCAAGGTCAGCTGGGGTATCTTGAGCGCGCGGGCTGCCTGGTTGAGCAGCTCCTGAAGGGCGCCGAACGGGCACAGCCAGCCGCAGAAGGCGCCGCGGCCCCACAGCACCAGCGCCGCCGCCACGGCAAACCACAGCACGAAGATCAGCGGATCGAGCAGGAAGGTGTCCCAGGAAAAACCGCTGCCCAGACTATTGAGCACCGCCAGGACATTGACCACCGAGAGCTGGGCACCGACCGTCCAGCCGAGCCAGACCAGGGTGAAGGCGAGAAAGCCCAGGCGCAACCAGCGGTGCAGCCGGGGCCGGACCACCAGCAGGTTCTGAAAGAAGAACACCAGGGTGAGTCCGCCCAGGGCCGCCGCCAGAATGCCGAGATCGACCCGGCGGCTGTGCCACAGCCGATGCCACAGCGGCGCCTCGCCCGGTTCCGCGACCAGGCCGGGTGCCGGCGAGGACAGCGCAGCGGCGGAAGCGGCCGGCGCGGCCTGGATCGCAGCGGCCGGGGCCTCGACGATCTGGTAACGGTCGGGCAGCCGATAGTCGGCGTCGAAGGTGACGAAGGCCTTCTGCAGGGCGCCGATCGGCCGCTGCACCAGCAATTGCAGCCGCCACGGCGCCACCGGATCGAAATTGGCGCGGGCCGGCACCACGAACAGGCCGATCTCGCCGAATGCGGGTGCGCCGTCGGCGGCGAAGTCCCCCAGACGCTTGTAGTCATGGTCGCGGAACAGCAGGCTGTCCTCGTCCTGGATCAGCTGGATGCGATCGAAGATGCCGCCGCGCACGAAGCCCGAGCCGCGGAACGAGTAGCGGCCATGGCCGGCAACGACGATGGCACTCTGGCCCGGCTTCAGGCGGGCGGTCAGATTGGCGTATTCGGCGGGACCGAGCAGGCTCGCCCCGATCGCCGGGACGCTGACCTCGGCCAGGTAAAGGTCGATGAAGGCATCGTCGTCAGGCCCCGGTTCCGGCCGTTCGGCGGCGGCAAGGTTGCCGCTCGCGGCGAAGGCCCGGTTGACCTCGGCCACGGTGACCAGGCGGTGGCGGACAGCACCGCTGCCGAGCAGGCTGGTCCAGTCCTCCGGCTCCATGCGGTTGGGGTCGATCCGGCGAACGACCGTCGGGGCGGCGGACGGAGAAGCGCCAGCGCCGCCCAGGCCGCGGGATCGCGCCACTTTGAGCGCAGCCCGGACCATGCTTTCGCCGATCACGATGGTGCTGACGGTGGCACCGCTGATCAGATCGACCGGCGGCTTGGCCAGTACCCTGGCAAAGCTGTCGAGCGCGTTGATGCCGATATAGCCGGCGATGAACGCGCGGACCTTGGCCTCGGGAATACCGACCAGCACGATCGGCTCATGGTGCTCGACCAGCTTGGCGCCGCGGATCACCCCCGCGGCATCGATGCCGACCACGATCTCGATCGGCTTGCCCGAATAGCCGGTCGCCGCGACCACATCGCCATTGAGCAGGGCGTAGCCGACCAACCGGTCGCCCCGGTAGATGGCGGCAGCGGGCGGCGTCCCCTCGACCGGGCCGAAACGGTCGGCGCCCGGAATGATCTCGGCCGGTTGCAGCTTGGGCAGAAACTCGGCGAGCCGGGCGGCCTCCGCGGTTCCGACGCTGGCCGCCACCGCAAGCCAGACCAGGCTCGCCAGCACCAATCCGGGTAGGAAGGATTTACCTGTCATCGCGTGCGTGTCCAGTCGGCGGTCGAGCGGCCTGGCGGCGGTTTCGGGGTCAGGAGGCGGTCAGCGACCGGCAGGAGTTCCAATAGAAATCACCTAAAAATTAGCTCGCCAATAAAACGAATTTTGAATTCTCCGCGCGTGGCGGGTTATCCAATCAAAAGAGACTTGATCAGCTATCCAATACAGAACGTCTCCGTGCCCGGTTCCTCTCAGGCGAGGAGCAAGCATCGTTCTGCGGATCGCTGGCGAATGGCCCATGACGGTGAAAATCGTCGACCGGGATCGCAGTGGCCTTGACGATTGTTAAGTGGTGGCTGCGACATTCTGGCTTGACCAAGATCAAGTCGGTGCCGGCGCCGCAGGGCGCACGATCGCGCCGGCTGCCGCCAGCGGGGACCAACCGCCGGCAAGGCGGCCCAAGTCTGCCAATCCGGAGGGAGGGATGATGGTGCCGTTGAACCAGGAGCCGGGCGAGCCGGTGGGCAATCTCGACCAGTTGATGGCGGTCGCCGCGGCAATGGAGGAGCAGGCGGTTCGGCTCTACCAGACCCTGGCTGCGACCATGGATCGCCGGGGTGCCGCGTCGGTTGCCGCGGTATTCCGCCGATTGGCCGCGATGGAACGCGACCACGTCGGCGAGGTCGACCGGTGGAGCCGGTCGGTGACCGGCCGTCCCGCGACCGCAACCGCCGCGGCGGCGGCCGAGATCTGGCAACGGGTGGCGGTGCCGACGGCCGACGAGGCGGCATCGGACCGGCTCAGCCCCTACCGGGCGCTGTCGATCGCGGTGCGGCTGGAGGAGCGCGCCTTTGCTTTCTACACCTACCTGATGATGATGGCGCCGGCCGCCGGGCCGGTCCGCCACCATGCCGAGAGCCTGGCGCGTCAGGAACTGGAGCACGCCGCACTGCTCCGGATCGAGCGGCGCCAGGCCTACCGCGCCGAGCATGCCGCCCGGCCGCTGGCCGGGCTGCCGCAACTCGACGACCCGACGGCGCTGGCTGCGCTGGCCGCCGCCGGGCTAAGTCAGGTCTCGGCGCGGGTGGCCGGGCTGGCACGGCGTCTGGCGGCGGACGGCTGTGACCCGGACGGCTGCGACCCGGACGGCGCGGCGGTACTGCAGCAGATCGCTGGCCGATTGGCCGACCAGGCCGGCCAGCAGGCGGTGCGGGCCGGCGGCACCGCCGTGGCGCCGGCCGATTTGCCGCCGCTTGAGCAGTTGCTCGCCGGTCCGGCGACCGGGGCACCGCTTGCCGATGCCTTGCAGATGCTGGAACGGCTCTACGACAGCTTTGAGGCGCTCGCCGGTCGCACCGCCGCCGAGCCGGTGATGGTGGCCGCCCAGGCAGTGGCGGAATCGCTTCTGGCCGAGTTGTCGCTGGTGCGCGAGCGGCTGGAGTAACCGCCGCGCCGGCTGTTCCGGACCGGCCGGCGCCCGCGGTTGCGGCGCCAATTCCGGGCTCAGATTCAGATTCGGTGCCCTGGCGCCGGGTGACGGACGATCAGTTGCCGGAGACCGTCTTAAGATAGGCGATCAGGTTGTCGCGATCTGCCTGTGCCTTGACCCCGAAGAAGATCATTTTGGTGCCGGGAATCATCGCTCTGGGGTTGGTCAGATAGAGATCCAGCGTCTTCTCGTCCCAGACCACGCCGGAGTCCCTGTTGGCGCTGGAATACGAGTAGCCTTCGGCGCTTCCGGCCTGGCGTCCGACGATACCATGAAGGCTTGGGCCGACGCGGTGCTTGCCGATCTCGACGGTGTGGCAGCTCGCGCAGAATTTCTTGAATTGCTTCTGGCCCAATTCGGCGTCTGCGGCTTGGGCCGGTCCGGCAAGCGCGGTCGCGAGCAGGCCGACCGCAATGGCCCCCGAGATGAAGAGTTTTGCTGTCACGATATCAGGCTCCCTTGGATTAGGATCATCGACATAAGGTCCCCGGTATTCGGTCCCCAGACGGGCTGCGACCGTGCCGCCGCGGCCTTGGCGTTGTCCTTGATCCCGGGTAAGCCAAGGATGGTTCGGGTCCCAGGGTTGCGCGCTGCCGTTGCCGTCACTTATCGCGCGTCAAGTGCGATCCGGGCCGGCCGGTGATAGAGCGTGCCGGACCCGTGTCGCCCCGCCCGCTATCGCGCCGAACCATCCGGGGCGAGCCGCCGCCGCGAGAGGTACTTCGTTGCGTTCCGCTCAGGTCTTTTCCTATGGTTTCCGCTGCTTCTTCCTGCTCGCCGGAGCCCAGGCGGCGCTGGCCGTGCCGGTCTGGCTGGGCGTGCTGTGGGGCGTGGTGCCGGCGCCGGGCTGGAGTTCGGCGGTACTGTGGCACGGCCACGAGATGGTGTTCGGCTACGCGGTCGCGGTAATCGCCGGCTTCCTGTTGACCGCGGTGCCGAACTGGACCGGGACAGACCGGCTCCACGGCCCGGTACTGGCCGGGCTCGCCGGCTTGTGGCTGGCCGGCCGTCTGGCCGTGAGCCTCGATCTCGGCCTGCCGCCGGCGGTGATTGCTGCGGTGGACCTGTCGTTCCTGCCCTGTCTGGCGGTCCGGCTCGCCCTGCTCCTGATCGAGACCGCCCGGCGCAGAAATTACGCCTTTATCGTCCTGCTCGGTGCGATGTTCCTTGCCAATCTGGTGATCCATCTGGAGGGCTTGGGGTGGCTCCAGGGCTACGCCCGTCCGGCGGTGACACTCGCGGTGTTCGCCATCGCAATGATGATTTCGGTGATGGCCGGGCGGGTGATTCCGCTGTTTACCGGCAATGCGTTGAAAGCGCGCGGCGTGACCGCGCCGCCGGTTGTTCGCCCCTGGCTTGAGTGGGCCGCGACCCCTGCCTTGCTCGCGGCCGGGCTCGCGACGGCATTCGCCGAGGACAGTACGGCAGTGGTCGTGGGGTCGCTGCTCGCCGCGGCGCTGCACGGTCTGCGGCTCGCCGGTTGGCAGAGCCGGCACACGCTCGACCAGCCGATCGTCTGGATCCTCCATGCCGGCTATGCCTGGCTGGTGGTCGGCCTGGCGCTGGCCGGGCTGGCGCCGCTGGGCGCCGTGATCCCGCCTTCGGCGGCTTTGCACGCGCTCACCGCAGGGGCGATCGGCGTTCTGACCCTGGGGATGATGACCAGGGTGGCGCGCGGTCATACCGGCCGGCCGCTGGCGGTCGATCGCTGGACGGTCGCCGCCTATGGTCTGGTCAATGCCGCGGCGGCGATCCGGGTATTCGGACCGATCGTGCTGCCCAAGGTCTATGGCGCGGCGCTGGTCGGCTCCGGTGCGCTGTGGAGTCTGGGTTTCCTCCTGTTCACTCTCGTCCACTGGCCAATCCTGAGCGGCCCACGGGTCGATGGCCGTCCGGGCTGAGGCCGGGCCACCCAATCGCAGGCCGCCCCCTCCGGATCCGGCCTCTCGCGTTATTGACTTCCCCAGGGGCAAGGTGTCGTCTGTCGGGGTCGAATGTCGGGGATCGACAATCGACCCCGGCTCCGAAAAAGTCCAACCACTCTGATCGATTTTACCCCCAAGGAGGTTGCCATGGCGTTCGTTGGCAGGGCGCCGCTTGACGAGACGGAGAAGGCTCTGATCGGGAAGATCGGTTTGCTGGCATCGGTGCAGTGCGCCTATCTGCCGCCGCTGCTGGCGCAATGCCGGGTTGCCGGCGTGCCAGCGGGAACCCTGCTTTATGACCAGGACGCTGTGGCGGAGGGTGTGTTCGTTGTGCTCGCGGGCCAGGTCGGGCTGCTGCTCGGCGTCGACGGCGGTCGGCGGTGCCTGATCGAAATCCTCGGTCCGGGCCGGCTGTTCGGCGAGGGCGGGTTGTTCGACACCGGGCGCTACCCCAGTGCCGCCCAAGCAATCACCGCGGCGCGGATCGCGATCATCCCGCTGGCGCCGCTTCTGGCCGCGATCGGCGAGTGTGCCACGCTGCGCCAGCGCATGCTGGCCTATCTCTCGGGTCGCCTGCGCCTTCTGGTCGGCCAGATCGCCCAGTTGAAGCTGATGTCGGCGGCCCAGCGGCTGGCGGCGTTCCTGCTCAGCCAGGCCGAGCCGGACCGGCAGGGTGGCCTGGTCCACCTGCAATGCGAGCGTCGGGTGATTGCCGGTATGCTGGGGATGACTCCCGAAAGTCTGTCTCGGGCATTTCGCCACCTGCACGGCCTGCAGGTCTCAAGCCCGGACCGCAACACCGTCGTGATCGCGGATTTAAGCCGTTTGCGCCGCTACGTCGCGACAGATCCGGAGATTCTCGAAATTCCGCCCGCCGCCGAGCCGCTTCCCGCCTCCGGGTTCGGCCGCAAATGCGCCACCGGAGCGGCGGGATGATCGGGCCGCGGCGCTGACCGGCGACGATTTCGACAGGCTGGCCGGAGTTTCCCAGGCGATTGCCGCGATTGCGCGGTTTCCGGACCGGCCATCCTAGGAACGGAGGTTGATTGTGGATGGAACCGCCGGCCTGACCCCGGCCGAACGGCTGTTGGTCCGGCAATCGCCGCTGTTCTTCGCCCTCGACGCCGAAGACCTGGCCTCTTTGATCGCGCTCGGCCGGCCGATCGACTGCGCCGGTCCGACCCTGCTGTTTTCCCAGGGCGACCAGGCCGACCGGTTTTATGTCGTGCTCGCCGGGCGGGTCCGACTGTTCATCGTTACCGCCCAGGGACGCGAGAGCGTGATCGAATTCGTCGAGCCCGGCCTGAGTTTCGCCGAGGCCGCGATGTTCGGCACCGGCCGGATGCCGGTGAATGCCGATGTTGTCGCGCATACCAGGCTGCTGCAGATTCCCGCCGCACCGATGCGGGCCAGGATCGCCGCGGAGCCGCGGCTGGCCCGCCTGATGATGGATTCCCTGGTGCGCTGGCAGCGCCGCCTGATCGGCCGGGTCGCGGAATTCAAGGTGCGCTCACCGAGCCAGCGGCTGGCCGCCGCGCTGCTGGCTTTGACCGTGGTTTCGAAGGGCCCGGCGTCGATGCATCTGCCGATGTCGAAGACCGAACTCGCCGCCCATGTCGGCGTCACCCCGGAGAGCCTGTCGCGGGCGATCGCCCGCCTGCGCCGGGTCGGCGTCGCGGTGCGCGGAGCCGAAATCTCGATCGCTGATGTCGGCGCACTGTCGCGATATTGCGACGGGGCCGCCGGGACCGCCGATCCTGCCGGACCGCCCCCTTGATCAACGTCAAGGATCGCCCAGAACTTTCCCGCGATGCTGTGGTTCGAACCCAGTGATCAACGAGCCTGGAGAACCGCCGATGACGGGCGGCGACGACATCGGAGCGACGCCTGACGCCGGAGCCGCGACGCCGACCCCACCGCCGTGTCATGGCGGACCGCTGCCGGATGCCGCGGCCACGGAACCCGCTCCGCACTGGCTGGCCAGTTTCGATGCCGCGACCGCTGCGACCCTCGACGTGCGGTCGATCCTGGCCGAAGGGCACGAGCCCGTGGCCGAAGTCCTGGCCCTGGCGGCGCGCATGCCCGAGCGCGGCGGGCTGGTGATTGCGGCACCGTTCAACCCGGCGCCGCTGCGCGAGGTTCTGCACGGGCGCGGCTTTTCGACCCACGGCCAGCGGATCGGCGCCGGGCTCTGGACCATCCGGGTGGCACGCACCGCCGCACCGCCGGTCGCGCCGCACCAACCCGCCCCGGCACCGCCGGTCGCCAGGACCGGCTCCGCGCTGAAGCTGGCGGGCGCCGTGCAACGGCTATTGCCCGAGCAGATTCCGCTGCGTTTCTTCGGGCTCGCACTGATCGCCCAGATCGGCGTCTGGGTGTGGATTCTGGCCGAGGCAGAGGCATTGCCGGGGTTTCGCGGCGGTGCCGGGCCGGTGCTGGCAGCCCTCCACCTCTTGACTCTGGGGATGCTGCTGGCGACCGCGATGGGCGCCTCGTTTCAGATGCTGCCGGTGATCTTCGCCCTGCCGACGCCGCCGGCCCTGGTGTGCAACCTTGCCTTTGGCCTCCTGGTCGCCGGTGCCGCCGGTCTGATCGCCGGCTTTGCCCTCGCCGAACCCGCCGCAATGATCGGTGGTGGGGCGTTGCTGGCGGGCGCGGTGGCACTCCATGCCGCGACTTTGGCCTGGATGATCTTTCGCGCCGGAGACAACCGGTTGCTGTGCTGGCATCTCGGCGCCGCGGTAGGCGCGATCATCGGCGCGGCCGCGCTCGGGGTCGCCCTGGCGCTTGATCTCGACTACGACTGGCTGAATGACCACCAGGGCGTCGCCTTGGCCCATTTGATCCTGGCCGGGTTCGGCTTTATGGCTCTGCTGGTCCTCGGCCTCAGCCAGGTCCTGGTGCCGATGTTCGCGGTCGCCGAGCCGGCCGCGCCCCGGCTGGCGGCCGCGGCATTGGTGCTGGCCGTAACCGCGCTGCTGCTGGCTGTCTCGGGGGCGCTGAGCGAGCGTCAGGGCCTGCTCGTGGCCGGTGCGGCCGCCGGCTTGGGCGCAGCGCTGTGCCATGTCGCCCAGGTGACCCTGACCGTGAAGGGCCGGATGCGGCGGCGGCTGGGTGGCGAGTTCGTCCTGATCCGGGCGTCCTGGCTGATCTGTCCGGCCGCCCTGGCGGCGGCCCTGCTGCTGGCCTTGGGCGTCGCCCCGGACACGATGCCGGTGCTGTTCGGCTTTCTGCTGCTGTTCGGCTGGCAGCTCACCCTGTTGCTCGGTGTGCTGCAGCGCATCCTGCCGTTCCTGGCCTCGATGCATGCCGCCCGACGAGGGGCCCCGCCGCTGGCGCCGGGCAAGCTGGTGGCCGAGGCGCCGCTCGCGGTCCACCGCTGGTGCCATCTGGCAGCCCTGGCGCTGGTCACCGGCGGCCTGGTCACCGCCGAGCCCCTGGCGATCCGGCTGGGCGGCGCGGCCGGTAGCGCCGCGGCAGTCGCTTTCATCGTCTATGCACTGTCGGTCCGCGCCAGAACCCGCACCCACCTCGCCGCCGCCCGGCCGGCCGCGGCGACCCGCCCAACCCGAGGACGCCCGCGATGATCGACCGCTTGCTGCATGAGGAGCATCTCCAGACTCTGGCCACCCTCAACGCCCTGGAATCCCGTCTGGCGGGCAGCGGTGCCAAACGCCCGCTCGACCGCTCCGCACCGGCCGACCGCACCCTGATCGACAGCCTGCTGGCGATGTTCGAGCGCGAGACCGGCCGGCATTTCCGGTTCGAGGAGGAGCATCTGTTTCCAAGACTCGACGACTGCGGCTTCGGTCAGATCACGGCCATGCTCGCCGGCGAACACGAGACACTGCGGCAGCTGGCCGCCAGCCTCGGGCGGCTGGCCGGGACCGCCGGACGGGAGGACATGTCGGCTGCCGCCTGGAGCACCTTCCGCAGCACCGCGACAGAGTTGATCGACACCGCGATGTTCCATATCCAGAAGGAGGAGATGGGCATCATCTCGCGGCTTGGCATGTTTCTGGACGCCGACGACAGCGAACGGCTCGCCGTCGCCTATCAAAAACTGGAGGCGACCGCGCCGGCATGACCGGCCGCCCCGGCCCCCGACCGCTCGGCCTTGCTCAGCGGACCGGGGAGTCAGCGGACCAGTTGGCGGTAGAGCCTGGGCAAGGCGGTCGGCAAGCGCTCGATGCGGTCGATGATGGCATAGGCGCCCTGGCCGAACAGCACGGGAAAATAGCCGCGGGCCTGGCGGTCGATTGTGACGCCGAATACCGCAATCCCTGAACGCCTGGCCTCCTGGATTGCCTTGCGGCTGTCTTCCACGCCGTAGCGGCCGTCGTAATGATCGTCGTCGTTCGGCTTGCCGTCGGTCAGCAGCAGCAGCAGGCGATGGCGGTGCGGCCGCAGGGCCAGCCGCGCGGCAAGGTGGCGGACGGCCGCCCCGATCCGGGTGAAGTGACCCGGCCGCAGCGCCGAAATCCGCCGTTCGACCCGTGCGCTGAACGGCTCGCCGAAATCCTTGACCGCGTCGACCCGCACCTCGGCACGGGTCTTCGAGGTGAAGGTGAAAATCGCATGGTCGTCGCCGCAGGCGTTGAGGCCATGGGCGAACACCAGCAGCGCCTGCTTCTCGACATCGATCACCCGGCGGTCCTGGACCCAGCTGTCGGTTGACAGCGAAACATCGACCAGCAGGCCGACCGAGAGATCGCGGGCCACCCGGCGCACCGCAGCATAGACCCGATCCGAGCCCTGGCCACTGGCGACAAGGTCGCAGCGCGACCGCACCAAGGCTTCCAGGTCAAGCTCGTGGCCGTCGACCTGGCGGGTCAGGTGCTGGAGTCCGGGCCGCAGGGCCTCGAACTGGCGCTGGACAGTGCGGATACGCCGGCGGGCCTCGGCATCGGGAGTCCCGGCCTCGCCCTCCTCGGCGGCGATGCCGGGAAACACCGCGCAGTAATCCTTGCGGTAGGTGCCCTGGCGCCAATCCCACTCGGGATAGAGCAGCGGCCCCCGCACCGGGCCGCTGGTGGCAAGCTCTGGCGCCAGGTCCAGCTCGATCCTGAGCCGGGTCGCCGCCGTCCGGCTATGTCGGCTGAGCGCGATCTCGTCGACCGCGTCGAGCGCCTGGCGCGCGGCGTCCTCGTCTTCGTCCTCGATCGGCCGGGCGACATCGATCATGTCGGCCAGAGTGAACAGCGTGCTGGTCGGGGTGAAGGTCAGGGCATTGCGGTCTTCCGAGCGGCCGGCGGTCTGCCGGCGCGCGCGGCGCCGACGGCGGTCGCCCTCCGCCGACTGCCCTCGTGCCGCTTGATCGTCCCGCGCGCCGCGTGCCTCGGCGCCGCGATCGACGACCTCGCCCCACATCGGCGCCGGCAGAAACGGCCGGTAGCCGGGTGGCGCGGGCGGGATCGACGGGTCCGGGCAGTCCGCGGCGCTGACGAAGCGCCAGCAGCGGTTCCGGGCGGGGTCGGGGTGCGGGCCGCCGAGCAACGCCGTCACTGCGGCTTCGACCTCGGCCTCGACCGGCGGCAAGCTGCGCGCCGGACGCAAGGCACGGAATGCGCCGCCCAGCGCGTCATGGTCGCGGGCGAGGCCGGGAAAGCGTTCCTTGACCGTCGCGGTGACCTGACGGGCGCGGCGCAGCAGGGTGAGATCGCGGCGCAGCGGGTCGGGTTCGGCGATCGCTGAGCGCTCCGCGGCGACGACAAAATAGGCCGCCAGCCAGAAATAGTGCCGCCGGTTGAGCGCGGCGGAGGGAAGAAAATCAAGGCTTTCAGGGAGATGGAGGAAGGCCTGATCGAGCCGTGCGGCGGCGATGTCCTCGTCGTCGAAGCCGAGGCGCTGGCGCAGGCTGAGCCGGTGGCCCGATCGGCCGCTCGGGGTCTCGGCGACCTGGAGACCGGGGTCGCCGCCCAAACCGCGAAAAAACACCGTCAGGCTATGGCGGATCAGCTCCAGGCGGACCGCGGACTCGGGATGGCGGGGATAGCTGGCGCTGCGGCTGGCCCAGCGGTGCCACTGCCGGCCGATCCATTCCTCCGGTTCCAGCCACGCCCACATCTCAGCCCAACACCGCCTGGACCACCTCGGTCAGGCCACGCTTGACCTCGATATCGTCGGTCAGGGGCTCGATCAGCGCCGCCCGGATCGCATCCGTCAGCGAGACGCCGTCGGCAATCAGGGTCGCGGCATAGACCAGCAGGCGGGTCGAAGCCCCCTCCTCCAGGTCCTGGCCGGCCAGCGCCCGCAGGCGGCCGGCGAGCAGCACCAACGGCCGGACCCGCTCGGGCGGCAGACCGCTCTCGCGCGCCACCACCGAAATCTCCGGCTCGGGCGCGGGAAAATCGAACGACAACGCCAGAAAACGTTGGCGGGTACTGGGTTTCAACGATTTCACCAGAGACTGGTAGCCGGGATTATAGGACACCACCAGCATGAACTCCGGCGGGGCGGCCAGGGTCTCGCCGGTGCGCTCCAGCGGCAGGATGCGGCGGTCGTCGGTGAGCGGGTGGAGCACCACGGTCACGTCCTTGCGCGCCTCGACCACCTCGTCGAGATAGCAGATGCCGCCCGCGCGCACCGCGCGGGTCAGCGGACCGTCGACCCACACCGTCTCGCCGCCCTGAAGCAGGAAGCGGCCGGTGAGGTCGGCGGCGGTCAGGTCGTCATGACACGATACCGTGACCAGCGGCCGGCCCAGCCGCGCCGCCATGTGGGCGACAAACCGGGTCTTGCCACAGCCGGTCGGGCCTTTCAGCAGGAGCGGCAGGCGATGGCGCCAGGCGTGCTCGAACAGCGCGCACTCGTTGCCCGCGGGCAGATAGAACGGCGGCCCAGACATTGGGGTCCTCAATCAAACCGGTTCGAAGTCCTGATCGGCCGCTGGCCGGAGCCGCAACGGCTCCGGCCAGCAGCCTTGCCCGATCACGCCGGCCCGATCACGCCGGCTGAACCGCCGCGCGCTTCGGAACAGCCATCAGCGAGTAGAGGATCAGGATCGTGCCCAGGACGACGAAAATACCGGCGCCCAGCCGCATCTGGTAGAACAGCACCAGCTGGTCCTGCACCTCCATATAGCTCTGGCCCATCACCCGCTGGAGCTGCACCTGGACCACGCCGGCGAAGGTCAGGGTGACGGTCATGAACACCACCGCACTGGATGTCACCCAGAAGCCCCACATGTTGATCCGCTGGTTGAACGGGTGGCGCCCCAGGAGATAGGGCAAGGCATAGGTGAACATTGCGATATTGACCATGACATAGGCGCCGTAGAACGCCAGATGGCCGTGGGACACCGTGATCTGGGTGCCATGGGTGTAGTAGTTGATCGGCGACAAGGTGTGGAGAAAGCCCCAGACCCCGGCGCCGAAGAAGGTCAGCACCGAACAGCCGAGCGCCCACAACAGCGCCGCCTGGTTCGGATGGTCGCGGCGACCGCGCCAGACCATGCTGAAGCAGAAGATCACCAGCGCGAACGGCGGCACGATCTCCAAAGCGGAAAATATGCTGCCCAGCCACTGCCAATAGGCCGGGGCGCCGATCCAGAAATAGTGGTGACCGGTGCCGATCAGCCCGGAGATCAAGGTCAGGCTGATCACGATATAGAGCCACTTGTCGATCACTTCGCGGTCGACCCCGGTCATCTTGATCATCAGGAAGGCCAGGATCGCCGCCAGGATCAGTTCCCAGGTCGCCTCAACCCACAGATGCACCACCCACCAGCGGTAGAGCTTGTCGATCGCGATATTCGACGGGGTGACGAAGGCGAACAGGAACAGCAACACCGCGAACCACAGGCCAAGCATCAGGATATTGGCGATCGCGGTGCGTCGCCCCTTGATCATGGTCATGGTGCAGTTAAACAGGAACATCAGGCAGACCACGACGATCGCCAGCTTGATCGGCACTGGTTGTTCCAGGAACTTGTCGCCGTCGTGAATGCCGAACAGATAGCCGACCACCGCCGCCAGGGCGCCGATCATGAACAGCCAGAACTGCCCCAGCGCCAGTTTCGCGCTGTAGAGTTCGCGTTCGGCTTCCTCGGGCAGCAGGTAGAAGGTGCTGCCCATGAAGCCCATCAGCAGCCAGACGATCAGGGCATTGGTGTGAACCATCTTGATGATGCTGAACGGCACCGTCTCCGACAGCAGGTTGGGCAGGATATAGACGGTTCCGGCCAGCAGCCCGGCCGAGACCTGAACCAGGAACAGCACCAGGGCGCCATAGAAGTAATAGAGGGCGACACTTTGGGATTGGTATTTCATGGTTCGATGGCTCCCTGAAGTCAGCCGGCGAGGTTCGGTGGCCAGGACTGGGTATTGATTTCGCTGGTCCATTTCAGGAAATCGATGACCTCGTCCATTTCCTGGTCGGAGAGGTGGAATTGCGGCATCTGGCGCCGGCCCTCGACCCCCGACGGCTGGGCCTGAAACCACCCTTTAAGGCCGTCCCGCGCGGCCTGGGCATCCGTGTCACCGCCATAGCGCAGCCAGACGTTGCCCAGCTCGGGTGCAAAGTAGGAGCCTTCGCCGAGAATGGTGTGGCAGTTGGCGCAGGCCCTTTCCGTCCAGATGCGCTTGCCTTCGGCGACTGATTCGGTCAGCGGCGACTTGGCGGTCGATGAATTGACCATGTACCAGTGGCTCTGTGCGACCAAAGCGACAAATATCGTCAGACACACCGCCGTGCTGCCGTAGAAGATGTTGCGGGCGGCGTTCCTGGTTAACCGTTCCTCCATCCCTGCTCTCCGGAAAGGGTTGCGCTCGCGGCTCTTGTGCCGTCCGGGACCGATGACGCCGTGCAGCATCGATCATCGGCGCGACCATGCAACCGGGTCGCCGCCCACCGCCTTGACGATGGTCAAGCGATCGTCGATACCGAAACGGATCGGGAAATCGAACGCGCTGCGGCCGAGTGCCGAGGGGGGCGATCGCCCGCGGCCGCAGCCGGTCTCCGGCGTCAGGGGTAGCCGGTCTCCGGCGTCAGGGGTAGCCGGTCTCCGGCGTCAGGGGTAGCCGGTCTCCGGCGTCAGGGGTAGCCGGCGACCCCGGCCCCGGGCGCGGCGAGAGCCCGATCGCAGGCCGACGCCACCGCGGCGGGATCGGCGCGTTCGGAGCTCACCCGGCGCTCCGGGCCGACCACCAGATAGCGGAGTGGCTGGGCGGTCCCCCCGGCGGCGGGCCCCTCAGGGGCGGTCACGGCGGCGGCGATGCAGAAATCCTGGCTCGCCAGACGTCCGGTCGCTGGGTCGGGCACGCGGCGCAGGCGCGCCACCCTGGGCGGGGCGCCGCCGCCCAGCGCCGCCGCCAGGGCTGCGACCGCGGCATCGGCGTTACCCCGCACTTCGGTGTTTTGCTGATCGGCAGGCCCCGTTCTCAGCCATATCCCGGAGCGGCCGGAGAAATCGATCCGCTCCCAGACCAGCCACAGGCCATAGGCCGTCGGTACCGCGGTGGCCAGGACCAGGATCACCGCCAGGGCGATGACATGCCTGCCGAGCGGCAGGCCCGGCCGGCGGCGGTGCTCCGGCCGGGCGGCCGCGTCCCCCCCGGTCTGATCGGCAAACGGTCCTTGCTTCGGCGTCATGGTCTCAACCTCTCGGCTCCCAAGGGGGGAGCCTAGCAGAAGTTTCGCCCAATCCTGAAACCGGTCAGGGCGGGGCAATCAGGATGGCGCGGAAATCATTGACGTTGGTCAGCGCCGGGCCGGTGACCAGCTGGGCACCGTCGGCTTCGAAGAAGCCATGGCCGTCGTTGTCGGCACGGCGTTCCTCAGGGCTGATGCCGAGTGCCCGGGCGCGGCCCAGGATATCCGGCCCGATTGCCTCGCCGGCGATCTCCTCGGCACCGTCGACGCCGTCAGTATCGCCGGCGAGGGCAAGGATGCCGGACTCGCCGGCGAGTGCGATCGCCAGCGCCAGCAGGAATTCGACGTTGCGGCCGCTGCTCGATGCGGTGAAACTCCGGCAAGCCACTCAAGCCCTGCGTCTCCGCCGTCAGCGGACAATGGAGCGAGAGCACGTCGGTGGTCCCGATTACGTCGTCGAAGCGGCAGTAGCCATGGCGGACCGTGGGCGCCCCGTTGCGGTCGGTGAACACCGCATCCATGCCGAAGGCGCGCCCGAGTTCGGCCACCCGGCTTCGCCCTCGGCCTCGAACAGCTCGCGGCTTGGCATCGAAACCACTGCGGTCGGGACGCCGCGCGCCTGGAGCGGCGCTGCTGCCCGGCCTGAGCGATCAGCCGTCCGGGCAGGCCCGCGCCATCGCGTTGCCCAACCGTCGGGTCGCAGCTTATCCGCAGCCGCTGGCGGCGTTGCGGTGCCACCAGTTTGGCGCGCGCTCGGCCAAGCTGCAGGTCCAGGGTGACCAGTTGGACCTGCAACTGCAGGAGCCAGCTGTCAAAAGCCCCAGGGGCCAAAACAGAGACGCCCGGTCTGGGGGAGACCGGGCGTCCGAAGCTCCGTGGGGGAACCCGAGGACAGCAGGGGAAACCATCCGCGGGCGGCCACCCGAGGCATAGGCGACCGCTTCTCTCAACAGATCTTGCGATGTCCCCGACGCAATTCAATGGCCGATTCGAATGCGAGCCATGCACAGCAATCAAATCCCACCGCTAAACCGTTATATCGGCTCGCCGAACAAGCGTTCGGAAGACTTCACGGCTGCGTGAGCGGGTCCGATTTCCTCCGGTTTCTTGCGGTTTCTGGACGCAAAGCCGCTGCCATCATCGGTCAAGCGGGCCAAAGCCGATCTTGCGGCCGAAATTGTGGTGCGCTTCGATGTAGCGGACGGTGCCGCTCTTGGAGCGCATAATCACCGAATGGGTGACCGCCCCGCCCGGAAACCGGCGCACTCCGCGCAGCAGATTGCCGGTGGTGACGCCGGTAGCGGCGAACATGACGTTGCCGTGGGCCATCTCCTCCAGGGCATATTTGTGATCGAGGTCCTTGATCCCGATCCGCTTGGCGCGGGCCTTCTCGTCGTCGTTGCGGAACAACAGCCGGCCCTGCATCTGGCCGCCGATGCACTGCAGAGCGGCGGCGGCGAGCACGCCCTCCGGTGCGCCGCCGGAGCCCAGATAGATGTCGACGCCGCTCTCCGGCTGGGAGGTCGCAATCACACCGCTGACATCGCCGTCGGTGATCAGCATGATGCGGGCCCCGGCTTCGCGGACCCGGGCGATCAGCTCGGTGTGGCGCGGGCGGTCGAGGATGCAGGCGACCAGTTCGGAGACGTCGGCGCCCCTGGCCTTGGCCAGGTTCCGCAGATTCTCCTTGGGCGAGGCATCGATATCCACCACGCCAACCGGCAGACCGTTGCCGACCGCGATCTTCTCCATATAAACGTCGGGCGCGTTGAGGAAGCCGCCCTCATCGGCCATCGCGATCACCGCCAGCGCATTCGGGCCGCCCTTGGCAGTGATGGTGGTGCCCTCCAGGGGATCCAGCGCGATGTCGATCTTCGGACCGCCGCCGGCGCCGACCTTCTCGCCGATATAGAGCATCGGCGCCTCGTCGCGTTCGCCCTCACCGATCACCACGGTACCCTGAATGGCGAGGCTGTTGAGCGCCTTGCGCATGGCATCGACGGCGGCCTGGTCGGCCTGCTTCTCGTCGCCGCGGCCCATTTGCAGGGACGCCGAGAGCGCGGCCGCCTCGGTGACGCGGACGACCTCCAAGGCAAGGTTGCGGTCCATCGACATGTGATCGACGCGGGGGCTCGGCATGGTTCTCTCCCAATTCCTGCCTGTCCTGAGCGGGATTCGCCGGAGCGGGGTCGAACCGGCCCGGCCCGGAGCACGCACAGAACGCTATGGTCCACAAGCTTTCCCAGCCCGTCCCGCGATGGACGGCGTTGGGAAATCTCCAAAAGGCACGTCCGGTCAGAACTGTTCGATCCGGATCATGCAGTGATCGTGGACGAAATCCTGTGATCGGATCGCGTCCAGGCCGCGGAGCATCGCGGCCTCGAAGGTTTCATGGGTGGTCATGACCACCGGCACCGGTTCGCCCGGTGCGCGGTGATCCTGGAAAAAGGTCGCGATCGAGACCCCGGCATCGGCGAGCGCGCCGGCGATCCCACGCAGCACGCCGACCCGGTCATCGACCATCAGGCGCAAATAATAGGCCCCGAAGCGCCGCTCGATCGGCACCGGGGCCGATTGGGTCAGACGGTCGGCGGTCACCGTGAAGGCCGGCGTCTGGCGGTTGCGCGCGATATCGACGAGGTCGGCGGAAACCGCCGAGGCGGTCGGTCCGGCACCGGCGCCGCGCCCGATCATCGCGACCTTGTCGACAAAATCGCCCTGGGCGACCACGGCGTTGAACACGCCTTCGACCGCGGCCATGCTGGCGCCTTCGGGGATCATGCAGGGATGGACCCGCTGCTCGACCCCGTCTTCGCCACGCCGGGCGATGCCCATCAGCTTGATCCGGTATTTCAGGCCGCCGGCATATTTGATGTCGTCGGCCGAGATGTGGCGGATGCCTTCGACATGCACCGACTCGAAATCGATCGCGACGCCGAACGCCACCGATGTCAGGATCGCCAGCTTGTGGGCGGCGTCGATGCCGTCGATGTCGAATCCGGGATCCGCCTCGGCATAGCCCAGGCGCTGGGCATCGGCCAGAACGTCGGCGAAGGACCGCCCGGTCTGGCGCATCTCGCTCAGGATGTAGTTGCAGGTGCCGTTGAGGATGCCGTGGACCTCGGCGATGCGGTTGCCGGCAAGTCCTTCGCGCAGCCCCTTGATCACCGGAATGCCGCCGGCCACCGCGGCCTCGAAACCGATGGTCAGGCCGCGCTGCTCGGCCAAGCGCACCAACTCGGTGCCGTGATGGGCGAGCAACGCCTTATTGGCGGTCACGACATGGCGGCCATGCGCCAGAGCGGTCTGACAGACCTCGCGGGCGGTGCCGGCCGAACCGCCAATCAATTCGACGACAACATCGATGTCGGGGGCGGCGGCCATCGCCGCGGCATCCTCAAACCACGCGATCCCCGAAAGGTCGACTCCGCGGTCCTTCCGCGGGTCGCGGGCACTGACCGCCACGATGTCGAGCCGGCGACCGCAGCGCGCCTGGATCAGCGCGGCGTTATCGTGCAGCAGCCTGACCGTTGCGGCACCGACCGTACCGAGGCCGGCGATGGCAATTCTAAGAGGGTCCATGTCCGAGGGGCCTCGACTCAAAGGGCCTTGACGCGAGCGGCGACCAGGGCGGCGCGCCGGGATTCCGGATCCTCGCCCGCGGCCGCGGCGGCCAGATTGCCGGCGAAGAACTGCCGGATGTTGCGGCAGGCTTGGCGGATGCGCTGCTGATTCTCAACCAGCGCCAGCCGGACATGGCCCTCGCCGTATTCGCCGAAGCCGAGCCCCGGTGATACCGCGACCTTTGCCTCCCGAATCAATAACTTGCTGAATTCCAGCGACCCCAGATGGGCGAAGCGCGGCGGGATCGGCGCCCAGGCAAACATGCTGGCGGGTGGTGAGGGCACCTCCCAGCCGGCCGAGGCCAGTCCCTCGATCAACACGTCGCGGCGAGCGCGGTAGATCGCGCGGGCCTCGGCAACGCAATCCTGAGGGCCGTTGAGCGCGGCGGCGGCGGCCACCTGCACCGGCGTGAAGGCGCCGTAGTCGAGATAGCTCTTAACCCGCGCCAGCGCCGCGATCAGCTTGCGATTACCGGTGGCGAAGCCGACCCGCCAGCCCGGCATCGAATAGGTCTTGCTCATCGAGGTGAATTCGACCGCAATCTCGCGCGCCTCGGGAATCTGCAGGATCGAGGGCGGCGGCGGGCAATCGAAATAGATTTCGGAATAGGCCAGGTCGGACAGGATGTAGATGCCATGCTCGACGCAGAACTGGACGATCGGCCGGTAGAAGTCGAGGTCGACCACCTGCGCCGTCGGGTTGGACGGGTAGTTGAGCACCACCGCAAGCGGCTTGGGCGTGCTGTGTTTGACCGCCCGCTGAATCTCCTCAAACAGGGTAAACTGCCCGACCGGCATGTGACGGATCGCGGCCCCGGCGAGGATGAAGCCGAACGGGTGGATCGGGTAGCTGGGATTGGGCACCAGCACGATGTCGCCGGGTGCCGAAATCGCCTGGGCCAGATTGGCCAGCCCTTCCTTGGAGCCAAGGGTGACGATTGCCTCGGTCTCGGGGTCGAGCTTCACCCCGAAGCGCCGCAGATAATAGGCACAGACCGCCTTTCTCAGCCCGGCAATGCCGCGGGATTCCGAGTAGCGGTGGGTCTTGGGGTCCTGCACCGCCTCGCTCAGCTTGTCGACGATGTGCTGCGGCGTCGGCAGATCGGGATTGCCCATGCCGAGATCGATGATGTCCTCGCCGGCAGCGCGCGCCCTGGCCTTCATCGCGTTGACCGCAGCGAAGACGTAAGGTGGCAGACGCTTGGTGCGATAGAACTCGGTCTCGCTCATGGGGGGCTCCGGAACGGCCGACAGCAGGGGGCCGGCTCAAGGTGCCCCCTTGTACTGCGGCCGATGCCGATAATCGAGGCATTTTCTGAGCTCAACTGCCGAGCCTGCCCAGACCGAATAAGCCGACGGTGGCGAGCTTGGCGGCACCGGGCCCAGGGGGCGGCCACCCCCTCGGGCTTTCTGTGCCGGAACCTCGTGGCCGCCGCGG
Organism: Azospirillum sp.; assembly: GCA_016124535.1. GTDB lineage: Bacteria > Pseudomonadota > Alphaproteobacteria > Azospirillales > Azospirillaceae > RI-112. The sequence goes on along the minus strand of WGNK01000017.1, from coordinate 8,854 downwards.
TCCGATCAGTCGGTCGCAACCTGCTTGCGGGCGATCTCGAGCAAGGATTCCAATTCTTTTTCAATACGATGGTCGCTGATTTCGAGGCCCTTGGCCGCGAAATCCTGCCGCAGGCGGCGGACGATGTCCTGATACCCCGGCTCGTCCATATCAACCTGGACAATCATTTTCGCATAGGCATCGGCATCGCCAGCGGTCAGCCCGAGCTGCTGGGCGGCCCACAGGCCGATTAATTTGGCGCGCCGGCTATGGATGCGGAAAAGCAAGTCCTGGTCGTGTTTGTACTTGTTCTCAAACGCTTTTTCGCGATCATCAAAGCTGCTCATCGGGGCCGGCTCCGTGGCTCGTGGAGGATTTTCAGTCCATCCGCGGCGTTATACCAGCCGAACCCCCTTGGCATCAAACGACTTCGGCGGCTCACTTCGCGCCGACCAGATCCTCCTGGCCCATGCGTCGGTAATGGACTTCCTTGCCCTGAATCGCGCGCAGCAGCACGTCAAACTCCTCGGGCAGGCCGCTCTCCCACGGGCTCAGCGAAAACTGAGCCTTGGGCAAGGGCAACAGCTTGATCTTGAAGTCTTCCACGAAATAAGTGTCGCTGTCGTTGATCTCAAGCAGGGTATAGATGATCGAGCGTTGAACCACCGACAGCATGTCGGAGTATTTACGGGCGTGGCGTTCGAGCTTGCGTTCCAGATAAGCGATATCAGCACTGGACAGCTCGCGCACGTATTTGAATTTGAACGCGACATCGGGGATCAGACCGACATCGGATTCGATCTCCTTCAACTTATAACCGGTCTCGCTCAACAGATACCAGAACGAATAGGGGTCTTTGGTTTCGAACGCACCGGCAAAGCTGGCCGGAGACGGTGGCGTCAGGGTCGAGGTGATGCCGCTCCAAAGATAGGAGAAGAAATAGCCGACCGAGTCGACCGCCCGGCCGAACAGCCCCGGCTTGCCGGGCGCTCCGACCGCGGTGTTGGGATCGGTGTAGTTCGGAATATCCATGGTGATAACCGGCCCGCTGCCGGCGGCCACCAGCTGCGCCAGGGCCTCCGCCTGGTCGGTGGTCGGCGGCGTGATCCCCGGCAGCAGCATCTGCGCATCGACGTCGCCGGGGGCGCGTGCGGCGGGGGCACCGGCGGGACTGTCCCACCAGCCGAAGGTCAGGACCGATGCGGTCTCGTTCAGCAGACCGCTGACTGTCTGGCCGACCGCCTGAGCAACGCCATCGTCCGGGGTCGCGCCGGCAACCGCCTTGGTCTGAGCAAAGCCGCTGGGGCTGGCGAGGAGAAGAGCGGCCACGGAAACGGCTGCCGCGGATGTCTTGAGGTGGCTCGGCATGGCGATGACCCCTTGATCGACTGGCGGTTGATCCAGTTTGGTAAGTGTCCCGGAACCGCCGGTCAGTTGCGGCTGAAACGGTCGAGCCTGAGGGCCGCCTTCCGGTTTTCCTCGCGGTCTGTCGGATCGGCGGTGACCAAGCCCAGTTGTTCCAGATAGCCGTTCGGCCCCATGGCCTCTTCGCTGGTGATTTCCTGGATGAAGGCATAGAGCCCCGGGACCGACCCGTTGCCGCCGAGCTGTTTGGCCATATTGGCCCGCTTGACGTAGAAGCGAACCGGGTAAACGGCGTCATAGTCGTCGTCGTTGATCGATTGGTTGCTGGGCAGCATGCCCGAAACCGGCAAAACGTCGAATTCGTTCTGGTGTTTCAGCCATACCGTAAAGGGGATGACCGCGAGCGTGCCGCGGGGCGATTTGCGCATCGGCTCCAGGAAGTTGATCGCAATCGGCGCTTTGATCTCCATGAACCGGCCATCGGCCCGCATGGTCGTGCACTGCCGCACCCGATCGGCGGCGTTGTAGTAGATCTTGAAGACCGAGAGACCGCGGCAGCCGCCCTCCATGAAGATATCCTTCATGAAGTTGAGGATCACCGTGCCGGTGGCCGGGCCGATAACCCTGATCTCGAGGTCAGGCAGCTTGGAATCGACGTCTTTCCAGTTGTTCGCCGGATTGGGCACGAAATTCAGATGGTGCGGAATTTCTGCCGCCAATCCGTAATAGACCTGGCGCGGCGTGATGTTGAAAACCGGATCACCCTTTTTGGTCGCGATCACGAGTGCGTCGAAGCCAACTTTCAGCTCGACCAGATCGAGGACGTGGTTTTCAATGCACTTCTTCAACTCATAGCGGGTTATCCGCCGCGGCACCGCCACGATATCGGCATACTCCAAGCCGATTCCCTGGCAAAAATCCTTGATCGCCGGATTGGCCAGCACGGTCCTCACGTCGATCGGGATGCTGGTCTTTTTCGTGACCCGCTCGGCGACCGCGTTGGTGAAGGCCCGTTCCAACGTCGAGGTCAGGATCACGATGTGGTCGCGTCCGACTGGCTCCTGGTCGGGAGTCGGGTCCGGCGATTGGGCGAAGCCCGGTAGAGAAATCAGGCCGACGATCAGGCCGATGGTCAGAATCCAAGCGCTGCGCACCCTCATCCTCCCTGGTATCATAGGGCAGCCCCGTTCGATGCCGTCGCCGCCGGCTCCGGCCGATTCGCGATGCACCCCGCAGGCTCGGCTGCAACAGCCCACCCAACGCTTTGTACGCAATCGGTTATATTCGGATCACCCCCACGGCGCAACCGTGTTTACCGGGCGAGAGAAACCCGAGGGCCTTCAGGGGCTTGATCGCATTGGCAGCGAGTCCGAACCGGCCACCATGCGGTGGAGCATCCGACTCTGCGGCTGGGATATGCCATGGCATCAGGCCGGCCGGACCGCCGGACTCCGACCGCCGATGGCGGGCTCGCAGGGGGGCTGCCCCCCTGCTTGCCGGAGCCGCAATCACGCCGCCTTCTTGCGCTCACGAAGGAACTGGAAAAACTCGACGCCCTCGCGCAGGCGACGTTTCATCATGTCGGCACTCATCACCATTTCGCGGACGATCGCGGCGATCTTGCCGGGGCGAAAGTAGAAACGCTTATAGAAGGTCTCGACCGAGGCGAAGATTTCGGTGTGGGCCAGGTGGGGATAGTGCAGCGGCGCGATCTGGACGCCGCGCTCGTCGATCAGCTCGGCGTGGTCGGTATCGAGCCAGCCGTTCTCGACCGCCTGCTTGTAGAGGAAGGTACCGGGATAGGGGGCCGCCAGCGACACCTGGATGGTGTGGGGGTTGATCTCGGTGGCGAAGCGGATGGTTTCCTCGATGGTCTCGCGGCTCTCGCCCGGCAATCCGAGGATGAAGGTGCCGTGGATGGCGATCCCGAGTTCGTGGCAGTCCTTGGTGAAGCGCCGCGCCACGTCGATCAGCATGCCCTTCTTGATATTGTGCAGGATTTGCTGGTTGCCCGATTCATAGCCGACCAGGAGCAGGCGCAAGCCGTTGGCCTTCAGGACCTCCAGCGTCTTGCGCGGCACATTGGCCTTGGCGTTGCAGGACCAGGTGACGCCGAGCTTGCCCAACTCCTTGGCTATCGCCTCGGCGCGCGGCAGGTCGTCGGTGAAGGTATCGTCGTCGAAGAAGAATTCCTTGACCTGGGGGAACGCCTTCTGGGCATAGGCGATCTCGGCGGCGACGTGGGCCGGGCTGCGGGTGCGGTAGCGATGACCGCCGACGGTTTGCGGCCAGAGGCAGAAGGTGCAGCGCGACTTGCAGCCGCGGCCGGTATAGATCGAGATATAGGGATGCTTGAGATAGCCGATGAAATAGTCTTCGATATGGAGATCGCGCTTGTAGACCTCGGTGACAAACGGCAGTTCGTCCATGTTCTCGAGGGTTGCCCGCTCGCGGTTATGGACCACGGTGCCCTCGGCGCTGCGGAAGCTCAGCCCGTCGATCGTGGCGAAGTCGCGGCCTTCGGCAACCTCCTTGATCGTGAAGTCGAACTCGTTGCGCGCAACGAAGTCGAGTACCGGCGCGGCTTCCAGACTGCCGCCCGGATCCACCGCGACCTTGGCGCCGACGAAACCGATCTTGAGCGCGGGGTTTTCCGCCTTCAAGGCTTGCGCCACCTTGACGTCCGAGGCGAAGGACGGCGTGGAGGTGTGCATCACCACCAGTTCGTAATCCTTGGCCAGCGCCAGGACCTCGTCGAACGTGGTCCCGGCGGGCGGCGCGTCGATCAGGCGGCTGCCTGGCACCAGGGCTGCCGGCTGGGCGAGCCAAGTCGGAAACCAGAACGAGCGGATCTCCCGCCGCGCCTGATAGCGCGATCCGGCACCACCGTCGAAACCGTCGAACGACGGCGGCTGCAGGAACAGGGTCTTCATCATGGGCGGACAACTCCGTCGGTAGTCAGGCGGCCGTCCGCTTCGACCCGGAAGCGCTGGTGCCGCCACGTCACATTCGAGATCCAAAAACTCGCAATCAGCACGCCGACCGATAACAGGTCCCTCACGGGGGGCAGCCAGAGCGGAACCGACTCCAGTTCCAACGCCTGATCGACCGTCGCCATGAAGCCATAGCGGCAGGCGAGCACGAATGCCAGCGTGATCATGCTGGACAGGCCGGCGCCGGTCAGCACCACCCCGAGCAGCGCCGGAAGTAACGGAAAGGTCACGATCGAGGCGGCAAACCCGGCCGGCTCGATCGAGCGCAGGGTCCGCGCCCAGCGCAGCTCGTGATCGATCAGCGAGCGCAGCCCCGGCTCGCGCATCACGTTGTCCACGACCTCGGTCGACATCACCGCCGCCAGCCCGAGGCGACGGACCGCCGCCCCCAGCGCATAATCGTCGGCGAGCTGGTCGCGCAGCGACTCGAACCCGCCGATGCGCTCGAGCGTCTCGCGCCGCAGCGCGATGGTTGCCCCGAAACAGCCCTCGCGGGCGCCGACGATGCGTCCGACCAGAACCGAAGGCAGGAAGCCATGGTTGACGAACATCGCCGCCAGTTTGGACCAGACGCCCGCCGCCGGCCGGCCGCGGTAGAGGCAGGTGACCAGCCCGACCGCGGGATCGCCAAGCGGCGCCACGACGGCGTCGAGATAGCCGGTCCCGACCCGCATGTCGCTGTCGGCCAGCACGATCAGGCCGTGCCGGGCCGCCGGCATCATGTTGATCAGGTTGCTGATCTTGTAGTTGCTGCCGTGCAACCTGGGCTCGATCACCAGCGTCAGGTCGGCCCCGGCCGGGTCGGCGGCGGACCGTTCGGCGATCAGCCGGCGCACCACCGGCACCGCCGGATCGTCGGGGCCATGGGCGCCGAACACCACCTGGACGTTCGGATAGGCCTGGAGACAGAACGAACGCAAATTGTCGTAGAGGCCGGGATCGTCGCCGCACACCGGCTTCAGGATGGTCACCGCCGGGCGCAGCCGCGGTGCCGGATTGGGCAGGCGGGCAAAGCGACGCACCGCCCAGCCGGCGAGAATCAGATATCCCGCGCCGGCCAGGCTGACCGCCATCAGACCGAGGCCGAGCAACTCGGCAATATCGAAAGTGAGCATCGGCTGCAATCACCGCGCCGGAAAGTGTCGTGCACTGTGCCCAAACCAAGTTCTGGCTTCAAGAAAAATCCCGATCGGCAAGAACAACTGCGCCGCGGGGCGGAGGGTCGACCGGGACCGGCCGCCCCAATGCCGGCGGCCGCCGAGGATTCACCGGCCCGGCAGATCGAGACGGTAGCGCGCCGCCTCGGCGGCGAAATCGGCCAGTTCGCCGTCGAGCTTGCCCAGTTGGATCGCCGGCGCCGCCGGCCGCTCGATGGTGATCTTGAGGTTGAACGCCGAATGCTCGACGCCGTGCTTGTCGATGATCCGGTAGATCGACACGTCATAGGCGCCGCCGTCGCACTGCGAACCGGTAAAGCTTACCCGGATGTCACCGATCCGGGCATTGCCGACGTCGGAGCGGCCCAATTTTTGGATCCTGGCTTCGGCGGCGGCCAGAAACAGGATCGGGTCCAGCGGCCGGCTCTGGCCCGGGGTATCGGGCGGCCTGACGAAATTACCGAACAGGATTTGCCCGCCGACTGCGACCTGGAGGATGCGCGCCAGCGCGATCGTGACATCGCCGACGATGTACTCATAGCCCCGCGGCGTCAGACCCTCGACCTGATGGTAGGAAAAATGCGAGCCGATCGAAAACGCCGAGCGCAACGCCGGCACCCCTCTTCCCAGACCGCTGCGGCGGTCGATCGCGTTCTGTGCCACGATCAGGATGAACGCCGCCAGGGTATTGGCGTCGTGGCGCCAGCCCTTGGCCCGGTTCCAGACATAAAAGCCGTCACCGGTGGTGGAGCGCGCGAAATCGGTCCTGATGCCGACATCTGCCAGGCGCTTTGTCGCAAAATTGATCGCCAGCTCCAGCGAGTTGAGCTGGGCCAGCTGTTCCAGCGGGCTGACCCGCGAGAAGCCGACGATATCGAACAGCATGACCGCGCGGTGCTGAGTATAGCTGATCGTGTAGCGCCGGATCAGGTTGTCGACGGTATCGGGATCGATCTCCCAGCTGCCGGTGCCGATCATCGCCGGCACGCAGAACTCGGCCGGCTCGATCCCGAGATGGCGGCTGAGTTGTTCGAACGTCCCTTTGCCGAGCCGCCGCCGACCGCGAAAGACCCGGGGAAATGCCTCGAAGGCGGCGATCACCGTCGGCGTCGGCGCGGCCAGGACCTGGATGCGGTTGGCCTCGTGCCGCCAGCCGACCACGGTGTTGCGCCCAAACGCCCACAGCGCGTTTACGCTGCTGTCGATCGTCTGGAGAGACGTGCGGATGGTTGGCCGGTGCGACGAACTCAACCGCTCCCCCTGAACTGCGCGACCGCTTCGGACCGGTCCGTTGCTACCCGACTTCAGCTAGCCTGCGAGCGGCCCCGGTCAAGCCGGGCCGCCATGCCGGCGTCGCCCGACCGGCCGGCGCGCCACGCCGGGCCGCTTGGTCAGTCGCCCTCAAGGACGCACGGCAGTGCCCCCGGCAAGAGCGTCCTCCGCGAGAAGGTCTTCGGCAAGAAGGTCTTCAGCAAGCGGGCCCCCGACCGGGTTGTCGTTGGCACGGTCGAGCAGCTTGACCAGATGCAGCGTCTCGACCGCGTGGCCGTCTTGGGTAAAATAGCCCAGCACGGCATTGCAATAGTCGGGCAGCCGTTCGAAACGTCCCGGCAAGTCGGTGTGGATTGCCGCACAGCGGTTGGCGTGCGCCAGGCGGTCCATCGCCTGCATCAGCGCCGCCGCCGCGGGCGACCGGTCGATCAGGTCGAGTACGACGAAATTTTCCACCGCAAGGACTCTGCCGTGGCGCAGGTGTTGATGCACGGCGAAGGAAAACAGGCCATAAATATAGCCGCGCCGGGTCTGGACGGTCATGATCCCGCTCGGCGGGCATCCCGGATCCTGCGCGACGACCCCGGCGGTCGCTTCGGCGGCGACGGCCATCTGCTCGGCGGTGAAGGCCCGCCAGCGCTCGATGCTAAGTTCGGGGAGGATGCTTTGGATGACCGGAAAGGCTTGATCGATCTGCCGATGGTCGAGCAATTTCACCGAAAGAAGGGCATCCATTGGCAGAATATCCGACCGCGTCGCTGTGCCGACCTTGGCATCGCGGGGGAGCCGGCACCTTGATTCAGATCAATGTGCCGCGGCATAACCCCACGCATAGTGGCGACATAGGGCGGAACTATGGTGTGCGCCAGCCTCTCTCGCCGAAGACGGGAGTGCGGCGTTTCTCTTTGTCACGCGGCCCGGTGCGACGGCTGAGACACCGTTGGGCCGGGCGGTTGGTACCGTCCTTGGGCAAACGGGAGAGACTTGAATGACCGCAGCGACAGCGACCTCGGGCCCACGCCCGGCGGACGACGCCTCCGGCGCGTCCCTATCCTACAACGAGGAGGTCGTCCGGTACTTTACGCTGGCGACCATGTTCTGGGCGTTGGTCGGCCTTTTGGTCGGCGTGTGGATCGCCCTGGAACTGGCCTTTCCAGCACTGAATTTCGGCTTGTCGTTCCTCAGTTTCGGCCGGCTGCGTCCGGTGCACACCTCGGCGGTGATCTTCGCGTTCGGCGGCAATGCGCTGTTCGCGACCTCACTTTACGTGGTGCAGCGAACGTGTCGCGCCAGCCTGTTCGGTGGCCGGGGCCTGGCAGGATTCGTGTTCTGGGGCTATCAGATCTTTATCGTGATGGCTGCGGTCGGCTATGTCACCGGCGTCACCCAGGGCAAGGAATACGCCGAGCCGGAATGGTACACCGATCTCTGGCTGACCGTGGTCTGGGTCAGCTACGCGGTGATCTTCATCGGCACGATCGTGCGCCGCAAAGAGCCGCATATTTATGTCGCCAACTGGTTCTACCTGGCGTTCATCCTGACGGTCGCGGTCCTGCACCTGGGCAACAACATCAGCCTGCCGGTCTCCTGGTTCGGCACCAAGAGCTATTCGGCGCCGTCGGGCGTGCAGAGCGCGATGATCCAGTGGTGGTACGGCCACAACGCGGTCGGCTTCTTCCTGACCGCCGGCTTCCTCGGCATCATGTACTACTTCGTGCCGAAGCGGGCGGGCCGGCCGGTCTATTCCTACCGGCTGTCGATCGTGCATTTCTGGTCTCTGATCTTCCTCTATATCTGGGCCGGTCCCCACCATCTCCACTACACGGCGCTGCCCGACTGGGCGCAGACGCTCGGCATGGTGTTCTCCATCATGCTGTGGATGCCGTCCTGGGGCGGCATGATCAACGGCGTGATGACGCTGTCGGGCGCGTGGGACAAGCTGCGCACCAATGCGGCGCTGCGCTTCTCGGTCACCGCCGTCGGCTTCTACGGCATGTCCACCTTCGAAGGCCCGGTGATGTCCATCAAGGCCGTCAACGCGCTGTCGCACTATACCGATTGGACCATCGGCCACGTGCATTCCGGCGC